>DGSK01000062.1:1693-129684 GCA_002393955.1 Lachnospiraceae bacterium UBA4364
AGTACGACGATGACGACGAGTACGAAGACGACGATGAGTACGAAGATGACGACGAGTATGATGATGACGATGAGTATGACGACGAAGATGATGATGACGATGGGGAAGAGGCCAGGCGTGTAGCTCTTAAAGAAGAGGAGCGCAGGCGCAGGGAAATGGCAAAAGCTGCCAGGAAGCAGCAGGCTGAGGAACGTAAGGCTGAGGCTAAAGAGCGCAGGGCACAGGATGCCGCAAGGCGGGAGGCCAGGGTTGGTGAAAAGAAACAGCGCGAAGCCGCCAGGAAAGAAGTGCGGGACTCAGAAAAAAAGAAGCGAGAAGCTGCTAAAAATGAGCAGATAAGGAAAAAACAGGCAGCTGCCGAAAAGCGCGAAGAAAGAGAGGAACGCAGACGGGCAGCAGCAGAGTCAAAGAAAAAAGCCGAGGCTAAGCGTGCAGCTAAGGCGGAAGAAAAAGCCAGGGCCGCATCTGCTGCGGCTGCGGAAAAGGATCGAAGACGTCAGGAAAAGGCACAGGCAGCTGCGGCCAAAAGGCAGCGTCGCAGCGGTGAGTCTTACGAGGAATCTCCGGGGCGCAAACGCGGCAAGCGTGAAACCGAGTACGTATATGTGGAAGCTCCGAAGAAAAAAAGCCATCTGTTCAGGAATTTCATTGTACTCATATTGCTGCTTATCGCTATTCTTTTGGGAGGGCTTTATGCCGGCGTAGGCTATGTTTACAGCAAGATGCATTACAATGAGATCGCCTCAGTTAAAAGCGAGAGTCCCTATGAGGGTGGTGTCATAAATGTTCTTATGATAGGAAACGACTCCCGCACCGGTGATGATGACGGCAGGTCAGATGCCATGATACTGGTATCAATGAGCTCCGTAACACATGAGATTCTTTTTACCTCCGTTCTGCGTGATGTATATGTGGATATCCCGGGGCATGGAAAGAACCGTCTGAATGCCGCATATTCGTACGGCGGTCCGGAGCTCTTAATGGAGACCATAGAGCAGAACTTTGGAATAAAAGTAAACCGCTATGTCAGCGTAAATTTTGAGGCTTTTGCCACGCTGGTGGATGCAGTGGGCGGTGTGGACCTGAATCTTACCAATGAGGAGGTCCAGTGGGTAAACGCCTACCTGAATGAATATAATATGCTTCGCGGCGTAGATATGACGACCGACTATATGGATACATCTGCCAGCGGATGGCTGCACTTAAACGGTGCTCAGGCACTGGCATACTCGAGGATCCGTTATATCGGAACGGATTTTGAAAGGACCAACAGACAGCGCAAGGTCATAAATGACGTGATAGACAAGCTGCCGAATGCTATGATGACCAATGGCCCGCAGGTCATAGAAAATGTGTGCAGCGAGCTTACTACCAACATGACTCAGAATGAGTGCTATTTCCTGGTCCTTCAGGCCTGGAAGTTCAAGCTTTACGGAAGAGATTCCGGAAGCATTCCACTGGAAGGCACCTGGAGCGACTATACCACTGACAGCGGCATGATGGTCCTGAAAATAGACTTCGATGCCAATAAGCAGTACTTACAGGAAAAACTGTACATCAAAAAATAATTTTATTCATAGAAAAGAGGATTGATGCATTAATGGAACCCGAAGAAACCGAACAGGCCGCTAAACAGAGTCCTATGCTGAAGGTGGCCACCTTCATTGTGGACAGGAGAAATCTATTTTTCCTGCTTTTTGCATTGAGCATGATATTCTGTGCTATATCAGCAGGATGGACAAAGGTGGAGAACTCACTTGCGGCGTACCTTCCCGATACAATGGAAACCCGCGTGGGTCTGGATCTTATGGACGAGCAGTTCGTGACCTATGGAACCGCCCGTGTGATGGTCATGAATATTGACCTTGATGAGGCAAATGATATCGCTGATGAGCTTAAGAAGAACAGCGATATTGCAATGCTTTCCTATAATGAAACAACTGACCACTATAATAATTTCTCTGCGTTATACAGTATTACATTTAATTATAAATCTGATGATGACAAGGCGCTGGAAGCATTGGGTAAAGTAGAGCAGAGCCTGTCGGATTATGATGTTTATGTTTCCACATCCATGGGTGATCCACAGGCGGCGCTGCTTGCGGAGGAAATGAAGCCTATACGTATCATTGCAGTTCTCGTAGTAATTACCATACTTTTTCTTACCTCTCAGACATATGCTGAAGTGCCGGTGCTGCTCATTACTTTCGGTGCGGCCGCACTGCTTTCCGCAGGTACCAATTTTCAGTTCGGAACCATCTCCTTCGTGTCCAATTCCGTTACCATAGTACTGCAGCTGGCGTTGTCTGTTGACTATGCGGTTATTTTCTGTAACCGGTATAAGGAGGAACACCAGACTCTGGGGATACGCGAGGCTTGCATTGTGTCTTTAAGTAAGGCAATACCCGAGATATCGTCCAGCTGTCTGACTACTGTCGGCGGATTGTTAGCCATGATGATGATGCAGTATGGTATAGGTTCCGACCTTGCTATCTGTCTGATAAAGAGTATCTTCTTTTCACTGATGTCGGTTTTCCTGCTCATGCCGGGCCTGCTGATGCTCTTTGGTCCTTTAATGGACAAGACCAAGCATAAGAGTTTCATACCGAAAATAGATTTTGCCGGTAAATTTGCATTTGCTACGAGAAAGTTTGTGCCGGTCATCTTTCTTGTTGTCATGGTAGTAGCTTTCTTCCTGCAGAATAAATGTCCGTACGTATTCGGATATTCCCTGCTGAAGACACCTATAAAGAATGATGTACAGATAGCGGACGGGCTTATAGAGGACAGCTTCGGACGCAACAACTTCGTCGTTATGTGTTTCCCGACCGGAAACTATGAATCGGAAAAGAAGATGATAGCAGATCTGGAGCGTGAGCCGCAGGTAGATCACTGCATGGGTCTCAGCAATACCAAGCTGCTGGGGCATAACCTGACGGACAAGCTGACCGCCAGGGAATTCTCGGAACTCATGGACGTGGATTATGAAGTGGCACAGCTCCTTTACACTGCTTATGCGGTAAATGATGAAAACTATGCCAAGCTGGTAAACGGCATCAGCACATATTCAATCCCTCTGATAGATGTGATCATGTTCCTGTACGACGAAGTGCAGGAAGGGTATGTCACACTTGATGACGATGTTTATGACAGGCTGAAAAAAGCCCATGACACTATGCTGGTACTCCGGAATATGCTTGAGGGCGAGGAGTATAGCAGAATACTGGTGTATATAGATCTTCCCCAGGAGGGTAAAGAGACTTTTGCTTTCCTTGACCGCATGCATGAGATCGGTGAGGTTTATTATCCTGAAGACCAGATAATACTGACGGGTGACTCCACCAGCCAGCGTGACCTGAAGAACACATTCGCAAGAGATAATATCATCGTAACAGTGGGCTCCATACTCATAGTCCTGGCGGTGCTGCTCTTTACATTTATGTCAGCCGGTATGCCGCTGCTTCTGATCGCTGTCATAGAGGGTGCCATCTGGATAAATTTTGCAACGCCGACATTGCAGCAGAATAACGTGTTCTTCATGTGCGAGCTGATAGTAAGTTCCATACAGATGGGCGCAAATATTGACTACGCTATCGTAATAGCAGGACGTTTTATGGAACTCAGAAAAGTAATGGACAGGAAAGAAGCTGTCATAGAGACATTAAATTTTGCTTTCCCGACCATCATAACCAGCGGCTCCATGATGGTGCTTGCCGGTATGATCATCGGAAGGCTTTCATCCAACGGTTCCATCTGCGGCATAGGAAAGTACCTGGCACAGGGAACTATTATCTCCATCATACTTGTTATGTTCGTTCTGCCTCAGATCCTGCTCATAGGTGAGAGGATAATAGAAAAGACCAGTTTCAAAGTGTCGGTTCCCATAAGGCTCGACCGGGTACGCGGATATGTGAGGGTCGATGGTCTGGTGAGAGGACAGGTAAATGGCTTTGTTGTGGGTGAGATGCACGGCATGGTAAGAGGCGAAGTAAATGCCATCGTATCCATGGGCGGCATGTCTGCAGTAAATCCCGATGAAGTAAATCTCCTGCCGGGGGATGTGATACTGCCGGATGAGGCAGGACCTTCGGAAGGTACAGAGGTTCCGGATGACGGAGAGCCATCGCCCGGAGAAGAAACGGTAAATGATGACGGAGTGTCTGAGAGCACTGCTCAGGCAGATGCATCTGACAGTAAAGGAGATGCAAAGTCATGAGAAAATTTAATTTAAGATCAGAAAATAAAATATCGCTTTCACGCATGGTTACAGTTCTTCTGGTAATTGTTCTGTGTGCAGACATTACCTTTGATGCACTGACAGTATCTGCGTCATACCGGATACCGGAGGGATATACAGGGTATGATCCGGATAAAGAGAAAGAAGAAGCTGAAGATAAGGAAGGCAGGGAAGATGAAAACACCGCATCCGAAAATACACTTTCCGATAACGAAGCAAAGAAAAAAGAGCGCATAGAGATCAGCTCCCTGTCTGGGCTTCGTGAGCTTTCTGAAAACTGCCATGATAATACCTGGTCCGACGATAAGGAAGTGGTTCTGACTGCTGATATATCCCTGACAGGATCGGATTTTACCTGCATACCGTATTTCAATGGTATTTTTGACGGAAACGGTTATAAGATAAACGGTTATGTATATGGAGGAGACGGCTATGTAACGGGATTTTTCCGCTATCTGGGAGATGATGCCGTAGTCAGCAATATAAATATAGCCGGAACCATACAGGCTACCGGTGATGAGCAGGTTACCGGAGGAATAGTCGGAATAAACAGGGGCCGCGTGATAAACTGTGAATTTATGGGCCGTGTGGAAGGCAAGTCCGTAACCGGTGGAATAGCCGGGATAAATGAGGCAAACGGCGATCTGATCGACTGCAATAATAACGCTGCGGTAAACGGATATTATTTTACCGGCGGTATATGCGGAAAAAATTACGGAATGATTTCTTCGTGCATCAATAACGGTTCACTGAACGAGTCTGCCGAATGGATAAACGGCGAGGATGAAATGAACAGTGACGTACTGGAAATCTTAAAGCTTCAGTCGCTTAAGGAGATAAAGATGCAGAGCGGCCTGGATACCGGAGGAATAGCCGGTTTTTCAAAAGGCCTGATAATAAGATGTGAGAATCAGGAAACCGTCGGATACCCTCACGCCGGCTATAATGTGGGCGGTATAGCGGGCAGACAGTCCGGTACTATCATCAGCTGCACCAATAAAGGCGAGGTAAACGGACGCAAGGATATAGGCGGAATAGTGGGGCAGATGGAACCCTTCCTGGAGCTGGATTCTGCCGAGTCGCTTTCCAATTCCGTAACTGAGCTTCATGATATGATCGATAAGCTTTATGATGATATGGATAAAGGAAATGCGACACTCAGTGCGGACTTTGATCTTCTCAGGGATACAGCGGATGCTTCAGTGGATACCATGGATTCCCTCAGTACCGGAGTAGAGGATTATGTCAATACGAATACCGACACCATAAATGATCTGGGTGACAGGGCTGACCAGGTAATAGATATGGCTCCGAAGGTTGTGGACAACGTGAATGCCGCAAGTAAGGATGTGGATGACCTGAATGAGGCCCTTGATGATCTGAGTGATGCGATAGACGGTATCACGGATTACAAGGGTGAAGATAAAAAGACAGTGGACAGAGAGCGGGACAATATAGAGGCGCAGCGTAAGATCATGAATGAACAGGCGGCTCTGACGGAGGAAAAGTCTAATGAGATCTCGGAGATCACTGCAAAGTACAAAAGCAACCCGTCGAGACTGTGGACTGATCCGGCTTCTGCGGAAGACAGGAGCAGACTGGTAAATGCCCTTACCACTCTTATGGGCGCTTATACAAAAGAAACAGATGCGATATCCAGCATAGCTGCATCTTCACTTATTCTCTCAAGGATATACGCGGAGTATGCTTCTGACGGAGTGGAGGATGCTTCCGATGCCATAGATGATGCTTCTGATGCTGCAGAAAAGGCAAAGAAGAGTGCGGATGTTGCACAGGAAGGCGTGGATGATATCGTAACCTACCTGAATGCCGAAAAGGAGCTTGAGCTGGTAGGTATCAGCAGGAGCGTGGAGGACGATGCGGATGCGCTCAATGCTCAGATGCACCAGATGAGCGATATTCTGAGCCAGCTTTCAGAGCATGCTGATGATTATCCTGCTGATGTAAATGATGATCTGAGGGATATAAATGACCAGCTGGATAAAATCTACAACATAATAAATGATGACCTTACCCGTATGGAAGGCGGATTAGAGGAATACTACAGCGATATTTCGGAGGAGACGCTTCTGAAGGCTGTCAACGGCAAGGTGTCTTCAAATGTTAACTATGGCAGCATAAACGGAGATATAAATGTAGGCGGTATAACGGGATCCATGGCCATTGATGAAAACGATCCTGAGGAGAATGCAGCAGGTACGGTTGAGACCGAGCTGGGGGGAAGATATACCACCCAGAATATCCTTCACAACTGCATCAATCATGGATATGTGACTGCAAAGAATGACGGTGCAGGTGGTATCGCGGGCTTTATGAAGCAGGGGATCATAAACGCATGCTCATCCTATGGTCCCGTAAAGAGTTCCGGCGGAAGCTATGTGGGCGGAGTGGCCGGACAGTCCCTTTCCGTGATAAAAGGCTGCTATTCACTTTGTACTCTTGAGGGTGAGGATTATATAGGCGGCATAACGGGATATGGCACTACCATTTCATCCTGCTTCGCAATGCCCCATATACCTGTAAAGAGCGGAAAGTGCGGAGCCATAGCAGGCCAGATCGAGATAAGCGATGATACGGAAGAGCTTATGCTTGAGAATGTTACGCTTAACTATTATGTAAGCGAGGATCTTTTCGGTATCGATAACATCAACTATGTGGGAGCTGCCGAAAGGATAAGCTATGATGAACTGCTCAAGATGGGCAACTGCCCTTCGGATTTCAGGAACCTGAAAGTGCGTTTCTTTGTTGATGAAAATGTGGATGAAGATGAAGATGAGGACCTCAGGGAAATAGGAACCCAGGCACTTAAGTTTGATGACAGTGTCGACCTGATAGTTTATCCTGAAATACCCGAAAAAGACGGATATTACGGATCCTGGTCCGAGCTTGATACGGATACCATAGACGGTAACCTGGTAATAATAGCGGAGTACAAAAAAAATGTGACCACTGTTGAAAGCAAAGAACGTGAGAGTGCATCTTCGAACCGGGCGCTGGCGCTGGTAAGCGGACAGTTTGACGAGGATGCGGAGCTTCATGCGTTCAATAATGCTGTAGCTGATCTGGATGAATACCGCAAGCTCCCCTATATCGAACAGATGGTATACGCCATAGAATTGACCGGCAATAGCGGCATGAACGAGGACGGTACGCAGGTAGATGCTGTTTTAAGGATACTGAATCCCTATGGGAAGAATGTAAGTGTATATAAATATAACGGATCCGGCTGGGAACCGTGTGGATATGTGGCAATGGGATCGTACCTGGAGCTGGAGATACCATCTGAATATCCGATGTACTGCATAGTTCATGAGTATGATTATAAGTTTATTGCAATCGCTGGCGGTTCCGGCCTGGCTGCTATCGTGCTTATAGTGTTTGTGGTATTGAGGCTAAAGAAAAAGAGCAGGAAGAAAAAGGGTTAATACTAAATTATGGAAAAGATAAACGCGTATGCCAAAATAAACATTACCCTTGATGTCACCGGGAGGCTTCCCAATGGCTATCACACAATAAAGTCTGTCATGCAGCAGGTGGATCTTTGCGATGAGGTGACGGTTGAACGCATTGAAGATCCGGGGATAATCCTTACGGTTGAAAGTGAATGCGGGGGACTGTCCGCAGCCGGTCATGATCTGGTACCCTGTGATGAAAAGAATATAGCATACAGGGCGGCAAAAGCGATTTTTAACGAAGCCGGGAATAAGGGACTAAGAACACCCGGTGTCCGCATCCATCTAAAGAAAAGGATCCCTGCGGCAGCAGGACTTGCCGGAGGCAGCACGGATGCAGCTGCGGCCCTTGTGGGGATAAATGAAGCCTGCGGTTTTGCCTTTACGGAAGAAGAACTGTGTGCTGTCGGCAAGACCATCGGTGCAGATGTGCCTTTCTGTATAAAAGGCGGAACTGTCCTGTGCGAAGGCATAGGCGAAAAGATGACCGAGCTTTCCGGACTGCCGGCTATTCCTGTCATAATAGCCAAGCCTGACGAGGCTGTATCCACGGCAGAAGGCTATGCAAGTCTGGACAGGGAGCTGGAGGTGGGCACCCTTGATCATCCCGATACGGACGGTCTGGCCGCTGTTATAGAAAATGCTGTTACAGATAGAATAGAACAGAATGATTTAGCGGGAGCTGTCGATAGTCTGCTCCCTTTCCTGGTGAATGTCTTTGCCCCTATGACTGAAGAAAGTCATCCGGTGATAGCTGATATAAGGCAGGCAATGATTGATTCCGGAGCGGCAGGAGCGCTTATGAGCGGAAGCGGCCCTTCGGTCTTTGCACTGTATAAAGATGAAGCTATGGCAGCAGAGAGTGAAGCTTCATTAAGGAAACGCTTTCCGGATATATTCATATACAGGGGGAAGCTGCGCAGATAGAACTGTACAGTACCAATAAAGTAAACTTCACCTGAAATCCTCCCCAATTTTTCTGATAAAATGTAAATAGCCGTATCAGGAGGGGCATAGGATGATCGATGAAAGAGATATAGAATGGACAGAGACAGCGTACATAAAGGATGAGATATCAAGATGCGACAGCTTTGAAGAACTCAGGGACAGCATTCTTCCAATAATCAAAGCACAGCATGAGGAGTGGAAATCTAAAATATCTGAAATACTGGATAGTACAGGGTATACCCAGCAGAGGTTCAGCGAACTCTGCGGTGTGAGCCGGGTATCCGTAAATAAATGGTGCAAAGGTGCTGTTCCGAAGAACCGGGAAACTTTTTTAAGGATAGGCATGGCTGCAGGGTATGATGTTCCGGATGTGAACCGCCTGCTTCACAGATATGGAAGATATCCCGGTCTGTATTCGAAGAGCCTTGAGGACTGTATCTGCATATATGTCATCAGCAAGGGGGGTGAAGACCCGGTCAGTGAATATAATGCCATTCTGGATAAGATCAAGAGTGGCGTTCTTATGAGTGATGCGGTCCGGAATGCAGAGGAAGTCAGCACTGTAAGATTTGATGAGAAGCTTTCTGAGGTTAAGGATGACGATGAACTTCAGAAGTTCATTAATGAAAACATTGCGATATTTACAGGCGCATTTCATAAATTATATGCTTATATAAAAGCAAATATCTATGCAAATTATCTGGATCTGGATTATGCAGGCAGCGTACATGAGATTTCTGAGATACAGGGGTGGTCATCTTCCCTTAAGCAGTGCGTTTCGGCGATAAACCAGAGCAAGTGGTACCCCACAAGAAATAAGATAATATCATTAGCCCTTCATCTGAGTATGGATCATGAGCAGACTGATAAGATGCTTGCTCTTGCCCATATGGAGCCTCTTTGCGGAAAGAATACATTCGAGAGTGCTATCATGTTCGTAACGACTTCGGCGGTACTTGCTATGTGCTTTGCGGCGGCAGGCGTTGCAGCATGGAGGCTGTCCGGATGGGGATGGTTTACGGAAAGCCAGTCAGTTCCGGAATATATATTTATGGGGCTATGCGTTGCAAAGGGTATAAGAAAGGCCTGGAATAAAGGTTCCTTTTTGTTGTCAGAAATGTACTCCTGCTTTATTTTCATATAGATATGTTGGGGGACTTTGCTATTTATAGGTTTTAAAATAATGAATAGAATGCTGTTTTCTGATAAAATAATAAGGTCACTGATTAAAAGATAAAGAGAAAGAGTCTTTGCCCGGTCTGATTATTCTGGAGATCCTGCTTATGATTTCAAACAATGATAAGTAGGCAAACAGGAAGGAATTTTACAAGAGTTAACTTTGGCTGAAACTGTTATAGCAACAATTGGGATACTATGATCAGAAAAGATTGGCGTAACTAGAAAATCCTTTGGAGTAAAAATGAAAGCTAAGAAATATAGTATAGTTAAGATAATCATTCTCGTAATATTGCTAATTGCAATTATTATTGGAGGAATAATCGCTTATGGCAAGATTACATCGTATATAGATGAAAAGAAGATAAGAGGTGATATAGAGAAGAATCTTGCTCATATTAACGAAGGCGACCTGTCCTGGGTAGAAGAGAATGAGGAATTACCGGAACTTGCACCGGAGATTGTGATGGCAATGGACAGTAGCCGGACTGCCAGCGAAAATAAAGGACTTCCTGAGCGGATAATATCAGCAACGGAAGTTGGATATACATTGAATAAGGTAGATAAGGATACTTACGATGTTGTTTTTACGTGTGAAGGTTATTCTTTTGAGGATTATATCTCATACTGCTCTGCACAGGGGATTTCAACTAATATTGCCATGAGAGAAGAATTTTCAGAGTATAAGGAAAAACATGAACCTACATATCATAATGAAATATCTTTGCAGTATGAAAAAGAAAATGGAAAGTGGCATTGTAAGTATGATACACCGGAATTTCTTGATTGCATGTCTTGCGGTATGATTACAGTTTATAGAGAGTATTATCAGGATCTTGAAAAGGATATGACAGCATTTATGGGAGGGTTGGAGCCGTTGGAAGATATGGAGGGCAGTGATGAACCGTAGGGCGTTTCGTATTCTTTCTGTGATAATGACAGTGCTGATTGTATTTAACTGTCGGTTTTTTTCTTACGCAGAGGAGGATGTAAAAAGCAGGGTTTTTGATGAAGAAGATAAAATAGGCAGGCTTCCTGTATACTGCATGGATAATGGTAACCAGAAATGGCTGCAGGTTCGTGTCCATGAAGATATGTTGTATGTAAACAGTAAATCTTTTGCAAGTAAATTCGGATATCTTATGGCACAAACTGAAGATAGTGTACAATTTTTGCAGTGTGCGAACAGTGAGGGGGAAGAATACCTCTGGACACTTGTAAGTGTTTTCAGTACAGACAGTAATGAAGTGAAACTATTTGATGGAACAGACACTTATTATTATGAATCACCCTATAAGTGTATAGAGGATAAGGATGAGGTGTGGATTCCATTACAGTTTGCGCTTAAGCTGATGGGGCGGGAATTGTGTGTCAATCAGGGCGTGATAATTGTGTCAAGACCTCACGAACCACAGTTTGTGATAATCAATAATACAGACAGAAAGCGGGGAACAGATATTTATAATTGTGTACAGATAAGCAAGCTTATGTGTGCACTTGGCTATGAAGTAAAGGCTGATCCCTGTGTTTACGAAGCGTTTTATGACGAAGGAGAAAAATATGGGTGGCTATATAAATATGTAGAAAACGCACCTGAATTGGGTGAAGCAACAGATGATGGGCTTGATGAGCTGGCAACATATCTGGTGTCAAACGTAAGTCCTGAGAATGAGGCAATGTTTGCAGTATACTATGAGCTGATGCAGATGTATATGTCACCTGAATTGATTCTGGCCGGCGGAGATGTTGCAGGCTCTCTGCTAAGCTCTACAGGGGAATGGTCTGAAGAGGAAATAAAATCGGGAAAGCAGATTGTTGAAGCCTCTGCCATGAGTATAAACAACGGTAATACACCTAATCTTGCATATAATGATGCATATAGGAGAGCATATAGAGGATTGGCAGGTCTGGATCCGATAGATATGGAGTGGGTAGACGAAATGATATATGATGAACTATGCGCTTCGCTTATCGTCTATTCGGGAGATCCGGATGATGCTGCTTTTACAACATTATCATATGCGGTATCACTGTTGGGGAATCTGGGATCGCTTTTTGAAGTACATGCTTTAGAGAGCATAGGTGGTACGTCGGATTTTCTTACACCGATACTTGTTGAAATTCAATGCAGCAAAAATATGTTGGCGGAAGATGATTATAGTAGCTCATGTTTCGAGTCTTATGTAGACAGGAGAAGTGATTACCGGGATGAATGGGTCAGGTATCTGAGAAACAGTAATCTGGTGCAACACATTAATGAACGTGCTGATGATTATGACGCTTATCAAATAGAACTTATAGAAAAATACAAGACATCTGGAGTAATGGATCCTATATCCGGCGAAATAAAGAATAGTTTTGAGGAAGGACTCAAGGAGATAGAAGGTGCTGTTCCGTTATTCAGACTTATTAATATAGGGATTGACTATACGGAATATGTACAGAAAATGAATGAGATCGCAGAAACAAAATTAAAAAAGGACACCGGTGCATACCGGTATTCAAAACAATTTGCTGCTGAAATACAGGATTACATTGCGTTACATAAGGATGATCCGGAGGTGTTAGATTGGGCATACTGCTATTACAAGACAGATTATATATCAAACTTTTACTATTTGAATTCTTTAGGTGGCAGCGAATCGGAAGTGTGGGAAAATTATAATGAGTATTCACAAATAAAAAGCAGATTTGAAGAAGTGATCAAAGAAGATATATATCACATGGCAGAGATAAGAGCCGGTATACGCTATGGAATAGCGCCTGAAGAAAATGAGGAATACAATGCAATATATGATGATGGTGTCTTGCTTGATTATGTAAACTACAATGTTTTTTCTACAGGTAATACCAATGCCAATATAAACGCATACGGTTTTGTGACAGAGACAGAAAGTAACCTGTTTGAAGTGAATGCAAAGGATTATTATCATGTTTATATGACTTCCAAAGATAGTGGAGATAAGATACAGGTGACAGATTGTCCCGGTATGTGGCTTAATGCTATAGAAATCGAGGGAAATGATTATCTATACTATATTGATAATAGTGGAAGTATTAATATATATGATGTTTCCAGCGGAACTAATACAATAATTGAAGAAGGCAGCTACAGTGCATTAATGGTGGCATATGGCTTCATGTTTGCAAAGGAAAATGGAACACTATATGCATTTGAATTATTGCCACCGAGTGAGGTTGGTGACAAAATTGAACTTATCAATGATGTGGGAGAATGCGTGGCTTACACGGATGATTATATATACTATACAGACAGTAACGGTGATATGTACAAGACCGATCTTAATGGCGAAAATAAGCAGAGTCTTGGTATAAACACTTGGTCATTTGATATTTCAAACGGCTGCATATACTATTCTGATAATAATGATGGAGGACGTATATATTTGCATAATGAACTGACAGGTATATCGACAAAGATGTCTGATGTGGAGTCTACCTATTGTATAAATCTTAATACCGGGATGATATATTATAAAGTTGGTGATGATATAAGTGAGGGGTTGGTGTACTCGTTAGTTCCTTTTATTGATGAGCCGATTACAAGGGTTTATTCATGGGAAGGTGATGATGATGAAATTGGAGTGGAAGTCCCATCAGACTTGGTGACTGATTTCGGCCGTTCCAATAAGAGACTTTACAATGTTGCAAATGGGAAGATATATAATGAGGGATATCTTTGGATGTTGTCAGAGTACCCACTTGCCGGGATAAATAAGAATGCGATATTGGGATTGATAGGTTACAAGTTGAGTGGCTGGGTTCATCAGTAATAGGGTCAAGACTTATTAGTCTTTGCCCGGTCTAAAGTTTTGGTAATTGATTTATATATGCATAAAATGATAGAATACTCTAGGCGTCGGATGTGACCGGCAACGCGCTGCATGGACAGGTAGTACTTAAAGGGCAGCAAATGCAGTGATTAATATTTTAGACAGGATGAAGATCCGGCATTAAGTGTATTGCTGATGCCGTTATTACAGGAGGTTTTTGATGAGTCCCCAGATTATAGTTACGATAGTCATAGTGGTAGTTACCATCGGTGCGATGGTGGCACTTTATTTTGCCGGAAAGAAAATGAAGACCAAACAGGACGAGCAGCAGGCCCTGATGGAAGCAAACAAGCAGACTGTATCCATGCTTATAATAGACAAGAAAAAGATGAAGCTCAAGGATGCGAAGCTGCCTGAGTCTGTGCTTAAGCAGGTGCCCTGGATATCAAGGGGTGTAAAGGTGCCTGTTGTAAAGGTGAAAGTCGGGCCTCAGATCATGACGATGTTCTGTGACGAGGAGATATTTGATATCATTCCTGTAAAGAAGGAAGTGAAGGCTACCGTCAGCGGAGCCTATATCACGGCGGTTAAAGGCGTTCATGGTACGCAGCTTGCGGAAAAGACAAAAAAGAAAAAGAACATCTTCAAGCGTGCGGTTGAAATGGCTCAGGAAAAAGCAGGGGCAAAGCCCTCGAAGTGATTTAAATCAATTGGTTTATGCAAAGAATGCGCCTGCCGTATCCTTGGATCTGATGTCCATTTCCATGTGGCATTCCGCATAGAATGCGTAGTTAAGGTCAAGGTTGTAGAAAATATCTATCTTCATCGTGTCATCATCCGGCTGGGTGATGACGATGTCGGTAGTATCTATGCCCACCATAAGTGTGCCCATGAGGGTTTTGTAACTGCACTGGTTCTTGCAGCCCTTCAGGAAATTCATGCTGACGGAAAGAGAGCCCTTGCGGGTGATCTCGATCCTGTCATCAAAAATCTTCATGATGGTATGGCAGTTTTTTTCTCCTGAATCATCAGGCTCATCGTATATCAGATATCTGACGCCTTTTTTTATATAGTATTTTCCTGGTACTATCAGTTCCGCATTGCCCTGTTCGTTGTCGGGACCCTGGTACTGCAGTCCTTTCAGTGATATCAAAACATCTCTGGTCATTATTTCCTTTCAGGCCTGATCTTAAGACAGGTCATTCATGTCGTTCATATTGTAGTATTTTAGCTTAGAGTCAGTACCGTTTATACGGATGCGACATACGCTCTCAAAAAGGCAGTCCCCTAAAAATCGCTCCAAAAGAGTCAATTATTTACCGGAGATTTGTGCCCGGCATAGTGGATTAACTTGAAGTGCTGTCAGGCTCCTGACTTCTTATCAGTCGGAAAGATTTTCAAGGAAGGAGTCCATCTGCCAGGATATGTGCGAGCGTGCGGTTGCCGCAGCCTTTTCCTTGTCATGTGCCTTTATGGCTTCAAGAATATCGCTATGCTCTGTTACAAGACGGCTATGGTCAGAAAAATGTTTAATGGTCTCGTACCTGTAACGATTTACCTGGTCCTCCATTTCGCGGTTTATCTCCTGCAGCCTCTTGTTGTGGGATGCGGCTGAGATGGAGCCGTGGTAAAGTGTGTCTTTTTCTATTATTGTGTGCAGGTTTCCCTCTTTAAGTGCTCTTCTGAACTGTACTCCGGCATCTTCCACTATGGATATGTCTTCATCGGTTGCTCTTTCACAGGCAAGCTCGGCAGCCAGGGCATCCAGTATCATCCTGA
This sequence comes from Lachnospiraceae bacterium UBA4364, assembly GCA_002393955.1. Lineage (GTDB taxonomy): Bacteria > Bacillota > Clostridia > Lachnospirales > Lachnospiraceae > NK4A136. Next base: position 17,101 of record DGSK01000062.1, read on the forward strand.
GCTCAAGCACATCGCGCATCTGCGTAAGGGTTATGGGTGCAACCTCTACACCGCGTTTTGCCCTCATGACTACCAGCCCGTCTCGCTCCAGCTTCTGAATGGCCTCCCTGACAGGGGTGCGGCTGACACCAAGCTCGTCTGCCAGGTGTACCTCATAAAGCCTGGTTCCCGGCGGAAGCTGGTTTGCAAGTATCGCATGCCGCAGAGTACTATATACCACATCGCGCAGCGGTGTGGATTCGTCCATTTCCAGCTTAAGTTTTTCTGCCATACAAATCCCCCCTTTTCCTTGAGGAACGGCAAACTGATGCAGTTCCCGTACTGTAAAGCCCCTCGTTTGGTAATTATAGCATATTATGCTCAACTAGCCAAAATTAACTTTTTTTGATTCGTACGGATCGTGGAAGCCATAAGTGTTTTTTATGTTTATTTTGTTATATAGTGTATAATACCTAAGTCGATATGCGTTTTACTAACAGATTTAAATATTATAATGATTAATGGAAAGCAGTTAATATCTTGAAACAGTTACTGACAAAAATCATAGAGACGCTGAAAAAACCTGAGGTCTGGATACCCATAGTCTTTATAGCGGTACTTGCAGTCCTTATGGCTCTCAGGCTGTACAAATGCCCGCTGGTTGCGGTCGCCGGAATTCCCTGTCCGCTGTGCGGAACCACCAGAGCGATCAAGGCGGTGCTTAGGGGGGATATAGAGATGGCTTTTCATTATCATCCGCTCTGGCCAATGACTATTCTGACCACAGCGGGGATAGTGCTGTATGAGAATGGTGTACTGAAGCTTCCGAAGTGGCTGGGGAATACACTGCTGGGGATTGCCATCATAGCCTTGCTTGTATGCTATATATGGAGATGGATCAGTCATACGCTGCCGCCGGTGTAGAATATTGGATTAGCTGCGAGCTGTGCAGATATAACTATTTTTGAACGGATGTATATGTTATACTTTTTGGTTGTATGGTGAGAAACAATACTTTTTTTGCTTGAATTTCGCAACTGTTTATTACAGGCCGTGATGTGTGTTATCGCGGGTAAACGGGGCGATTTTCTTCGAGGAGGGAAAATGGGAATAGAAGTAAATAGCCTGAACTGCAATGGCTGCGGTGCGCCGCTTGATCCCCCAAAGGGAGCGATGAGACGCATAAAGTGTCCATACTGCGGTGTGGAAAATATCATAAAGGGAGCAGAAACCAACAGGGAAATCCTCAACAAGGAAAATATCATGGGCGGACTGCAGTTTGAGATGAACGATCCGAGGATACATAAGATGGTCGTGGAAATGCTCTCAATGGCAACGTGCCCGCCGGCTGATGTATACGAGGCTTGTGAGATAAAAAGTGTAAACAGGATAATAGTTCCGGCGTACTGGTTTGATAATTGCACGGCTATGGGTACTGCGCAGTATGAGAAGGGAGTCGAGCGGCAGTACAATGAGGTGGTTGGTTCCGGCGAAAATATGCATAGTGAGACCAGATACCGTACAGAGTGGTATCCCATGAGTGCGGCTGTCAGTGCCGGCAATGATTTTGTGGTTTCCGGCAATAAACAGTATAACGATATTTTCAGGGTTTTGTATGCCAATGTTCATTCGCCGGAAATGATAGATATCGAGCAGCTTGATTATCCTGCTGACTGTGCTGCGTTGGACTATGACCTGCCGGATGCGGTTGCTTTTAATCAGACTGTAAAAGGAATGATGGAAAATGAAATAAATGAAAAGGCCAGAACTTCCGTGGGCAATAGTAACGTGAGAAATCTGAGGGTTGATGGAATCAGCGTTCAGAGGGGTGATGTCAGAAGGGTATCCGTTGGCATATATGAGATAGTGGTAGGCTATAAAGGAACGGATTATTACCTGTATCTGTCGAATAACGGCGGCAGCTATGCATACGGAAATCTGCCCAATGATAATGACCGTCAGGCGGCCATTGAAGAAAGGCGGCAGGCTATCAAGGCCGCAAATACTACCAAGAGAATGGTGCTTATGATATCCCTGATAGTGCTTGTGATACTGGGCATAGCGACATTGATATTCTTAGTGGGTATAGTGTTCCTGATTGCTGCCATACCCGTAGGTATTTTCTACTATCCTGTGGAAAAGGAATACCGGGAGACAAAAAAGCGGCTTGAGGAAGAAATAAGGGCTATCAGCGGAGAATTCCCTGTGATCAAGCAGAATTTCATAAATAACAGGGTAGCACTTAAAGGCGTGTTGAGTAGTGTGTCCGGTAATCCGGAAGCATTCTAAAAGGCATAAAAAATACGAACTGGGATAATATGAAAGTGAGAGATCCGGTCGAGTAAGCGCATAGGGAGAATAGTAATTGTTATGGAAGAGAAAAAAACATCAAAAGGCTGTCTTATAGCCTCAATTGCATCGCTTGTTGTGACAGGGCTTGAAATCCTGTCGGGATCGCTGATCATTGCCAGCCTTATATATGCGGGAACCGGTCCCGGTTCAACGGCAATAACAAATGAAGCGGTTGCCGGTATAGTGGGGATGATGTTCTTTATCGCAGCGGTTATGATTCTCAGTGCTGTTGGAGCAGTGACGGGGCTGATAGTTGGCATAATCGACCTGGTGAAAAAGCAGTACAAGCTGATATGGATGCCTATAATAAGTCTGCTTCTGGGCGTGGGTCCCTGGCTGATCGTGCCGCTGCTTATGGTTATTCTGGAGACGGTAGGGTAAGAGTGATTTCCCGGAAGAAACAGCGGGAATAATTCATACCATCGTACATTTACTCAGCGGATTCTTTAATGTTGCGGTTTATCCGGATGAATGAGACGGCTGCGATCGTAAACAATATAATACTTATCCACTGGGATGTTGAAAGCCCGATTAAGAATCCGCGGACAGTGTCGCCCCGGAAAAATTCCAGAGTAAAACGCATTACAGAGTACATAAGAATATATGATGCAAATAAAATGCCCTTTTTCAGGGGCTTTTTACTTAGTCTGTGAAGTATGAAAAAAATTATCAGATTTCCTGTAGCCTCTATAAGCTGGATCGGCAAACGCGTAACGTCATTTGCTTCCGGTGAGGGAGCGTTATGATACATAAAGCCCCACTTACATTCCATTCCGTAACAGCAGCCGCTAAGGAAACAGCCTATCCGCCCGAATACATGAAACAGCGGAATGGCCGGCGCATAGGCATCTGCATATAATATGGGATCGGGATGAATGTGTTTCAGATGGGTGAGATAATATATTCCCGTGATAAAGCCGCCGATAAGTCCTCCGTAAAAAACCATTCCCCCAAAGATATCAATAAATGTTTGAAGAAATGAGATTAAACTGCTGAAGGTCTGTCGGTAGTTAACGATTGCCGAAAAAAGAGTCTGCAGTTTTGTGACAGCAAACAGTAAATGAGCACCGATGAATGCGCCCATTCCGGCAACAGCTGCCGTATTTATTAACTGTACATCGTCAAGATCTTTTCTTCCGCGCAGCGAAAAATACTCATACAATGCTGCCATAAAGATGCCGATAGCGGCGCAGATTGAATAACTCCCTATGTCATGTCCGAATATAGTTATTGCTGGAAGCACGTAAACACCCTCTTAGGACTCTGAATCCTTAAATAATGAGAGCAGCCGTTAGGGCTGCTCTCGACTATATGTAATAAAAGTATATAAGTTACTGCATCAATTATATGAAGATAATGCTGCTGTTTCTGCTAAAGATGCACACCCGGACACTCCCAAAGAAGCTCCCTCAGCACAGACAGAACATATTGTACAAGCCAGACATCCTGCTCCTCCGAGAATAGCAACAATACCGCATATCAAGCCTGCTATAGCCAGTCCGGATTTGGAAAAACCTGCAGCCTGGCTCTTATTTCCGGATACTATAGCAAGAATAACTGCGACAACACCTAAAATACATCCCAGTCCCCAAGCCCAACCGGTCAGAATACCTAAGATACCCACAACAAGCGAGATTATCGCCATAACCTTTCCGGGATCATTCACTGTATTATTCATTGAATTATTATCCATACACGCCTCCTTAAATATATAAATGGAACAAAACCTACTTGTTTATTGTATGGTTTTTTCATTTTAGTGTCAAGAATTTGGGTATTGCGGTTTTTATTTGATCGCATCAATAATAAGTGGACAATGACGATGCTGTATCTGATGCTATTCCGTTCATGAGTCCCGCGCATCCCATAATTCCGAGGGAAGCTCCTTCGGTACAAGCATAGCATACTGTACAAGCCAGGCAGCCTGCTCCTGCGACAATGGCAATGATTCCGCAAACAAGTCCTATTATAGCCAGCCCGGATTGGGAAAACCCTGCAGCCTGGCTTTTATTTCCTGATATTATGGCAAGAATAATTGCAACAATACCTAAAATACATCCCAGACCCAATAACCAGCCGGTCAGAAGGCCTAAAATCCCCAAAATAAGCGAGACGATCGCCATAACATTTCCGGGGTCTTTCGCTGTATTATTCACTGTATTATAATCCATGTACTTATCTCCTTAAATATATATGAAACAAAAGCTACCTGTTCATTGTATGGTTTTCTCATTTTAATGTCAATGATCGGAGAAATGTTTACAACTCACTCGAATATCTTGACTTTTTTTATGGCAGAATATAGACTACATGTGGAAAGCTGTCTCCTTGTAACGAGGTATCTTATTATGGAAATCACTAATCTTCCCTTTAATTACGGAAACAAGCAGATTGAGATCGATATAACCGAAAAAATGAACAGTATCCTGCAGGATTCGGATGCCGGCGAGGAAAAGGAGATCATAAAAAAATATCTGAAAGAGATTTCGGCCAACTTCCAGTTCATGATAATCGGAGAATCCGGTGTCGGGAAAACATCTCTTCTTAAAACATTGTTCGGTGAAGCTGTATTTTTATCACATACCCAAAGAGACGAGATCATTGATTACAGATACGGTGACGAATATGCAGAGTTTCAGATCACCGGGTTTTGCCGGAGGATATTTAACCGTATAGATATACTGAAAGGTATATCCATAATCGACACATTTGGTATTGATAAGATAAATAATCCGGAGACAGAGACTTTTATACGTGATAATGTCAGCAGAAGTGATGTGCTTCTGGTCATGCTGTCCGCACAAAATCCGGGAAGTATGTCAGTATGGAATACCATCGAAGCAACTGACCCAAAAAAAATAGTTTTTATTGTTTCCAAAATCGATGAAGTGACGGATGATCTCAAAGCAGAGGTTCTTGAACGTATCGGCAGGTATATGGGTGAAGCCGGTATAGTAGCGCCTGTATTTTGTACATCTGTCGTTAAACCCGATTGTTCGGAAACAGAGCAGCTAAGAAATTATATTGACGACGAGATCATTGTAAATAATGAAGGACTGTCCAAACAGGATACTAACTCTTTCTACATCAGAGAGATGTTCGCTGAAATAAAACAGTCTTTTGACCGCAGGCTTTCCCAGTATGAACGTGACAAGAAGATCGTTGCGGATATTGATTCAATGATAGATGATTTCAGAGCAGATGAATCCGAACGGATAGTCAACCTGAAAAAAGAGATCGAGAATGTTGTTGACAGGGAAATAGAAGAATACAAAAACGAGATCATCAAGCGAATGGATCCCAAGCGTATCAAAGAACAATTTCCCAAGGGATATTCCGATCTGATGGATTATCTTAATTATGTCAACAGCATATACAAAGAGAAAATGAGTGGAAAGGTTAACGATACCGTCAACGCTTCGGTACAGACCCTTATGACGGATATGGAGAGCGTTCTTTACAAAGCCTCCGCCATATTGTCAGAAAGGGAAAACTGTATCGGTATCGAAGATAAATTCTATGGAACTCTTGCAGAATCAAAAAATCATATCGTAGCAAATGTAAAGAATACAATAGACGGTGCCAAAAAAGTGTATCCATCGATCGATGATGCCACAAAGGCACTCTATGATAAGGGAATGAAGGCGCGAAAGGAAGCAGATCTTGTGGTGGGAACATCTACAGGTCTTGGAGCAGTAGCCGGCGGCGTAGGGGGATTTCTTGGTGCAGGAGCCCTGGCTGTCGGTACAGAAGGTATGGCAGCAGTAGCTGCCGGTGGTGTAGCTGCCGCCGGAGCAGGAGTCGCTATTGGAGGTTTGATCCTTCCCATAATTGCAGGTGCAGTGGGGGCTTTTGCCATTGCAGTTCTCGCTAAAAAGATTGCTTCAGCCTGTACAGATCCGCAGATGGACTTGAAGTTCCAAGATGCTCTTAATGAGTTTGAACAGGATGTAATGCGTATCAAAGAGCAGATGAAAGCCGATCTTACACAAAGGATCGACGAGATGTTCCGTTCGGAGATAAACGGAACCGACAGGGTCTTCGTGGATTATCGTATCAATGTAGGCCTGGAGGGCAGACGTATCCCTCTTCTTGAAGATCACATCGGTGAAGTGGATCAGCTCCTGGGACAGCTCCGTCTGGAAGACAGAAGCACCATTGAAAATTGAAAAAGGAATGACAAATTATGAATAACAGAGATAATGAACTCCTTGAATTGACTGAAAATATAAAAGAACTGGCATGTGAGTATGGCTGCCGGTCACGTGTGATAGATACCCTCAACGATACAAAAAATAACATAAGCCGGGGCAATTACAATATCAGAGCTGTGACAGGTACTCTTTATGAAGTTTTAGATCACATTGAAGCATTGCATCCCGAATTATCACATGAAAATGTAACTGCCTCTTTAAATGAAAAGCAAAGGCTTCAGGATATCATTTCCGAATGTCAGAGAAACCTCAGTAATCTACAGCTTAAAACCGAAAACGGAGTAGCCGAAATTTCTTCACATACTGCAAGAGATTTTGACAATATGATCACAAATCGGTTCGATGGCGAAGATTTTATTAAGAGTAATATCATAATCGCAAATATGGACAGACTGATCGAAAATCATAAAACAGATCTGACAAAGTATAAAAAAAGCATTGTGGAGGACAATCTTTCCCAGTATGACCACGCAATAAAAAGAGCAATAAACAATAATCTCATTTCCGAAAAAACCGCTTACAGCAAATGGGATTCACAGCGTGACAGTATCAAAACCGGAATCGAAGAGCGGGTGGCACCATTAGCTACCGGTGCAGAAGTATTGACGTATTACAAAAACTCCGTCCAGAAAGATACAGCCACTATCACAAGAAAAGAAAAAATAAAAAAGAATTTAAAACTGCTTATTCCGTTTTTTGTTATTATATTATTTTTTATCCTGGTCGTTACCGTCACTCTCATAATAGCAGGCAGAATGAATAAAAACAGATCAGATCTCCCTGTGGAACAGACGGTAGAACAGACCTCACCGACATTTATGGATCATATCGATAATCTGGATCATACAGTGAAAACCCTGGACAAAGCCGGAAAATTTGTAATGAGCAGTTCCGTTCAGCTTTTTCTAAAACAGATGGCAATAGTCATTCTGCTCTTTTTTTCCTTGATAGTAGGGCTTTATCTGGCATTTTTCATTTATCAGAACTTTACTCTCAAGAGAAAGATATACAAAAAAGTACAAAAAAATGCTAAAAGAAATCTCTCGGTTGTTCTGGGTGAAAGACGCATTGAAAATTTAGACAGGCAATGTATAGCAAATGCCAACGTTATCATAAGAAATGAACTTGAGGCTATACAAAACGAAGTTTTTTCTGATATTTTGGAAGATTCGAATAACCTGTCAGAAAGTCCGACAAGGAAATACAGAAAACAGCTGGACAACTTTTTGATCTAACATTTATCAGGAGAAAAGGAAACGGTCATGGAAGAAAATAATATCATAAATAAAGTAGGAAAAAATATCTCCGAGAATTTCAATAATATTTCCACGGGCTTCGAGAATAAAAAAGCTTTGGATGAAAAAAGAAATGAACGGGACAAAATATATAAATATATCGGAATGGAAGCTTTCAGCCTCTACAAAGATGGGAAACTGCCATCAAGTGAACTGGATATTCATTTTGAAAAACTGAAATCCGTTGACACAGAGATCGCGAATCTCGAGAAAGAAATAGAACGTCGGAAAAATAAAAACAAACACGTCTGTCTGTATTGCAGGGCAGATTTAAATCCGGATTCAAAATTCTGCCCCCAGTGCGGCGCAGCCGTTTTACCGGCTAACAATCAGATGTTTCCCAAAGCTCCTTCCCGGATCGAACCTCAGGGAAGAGAGTGTGTATGCGGAGCCATCATTCCTCCCGGCAGTCCAATTTGTATGGAATGCGGAAGGAAAGCGGATTCTTATTAAAATGCTTCCGGATCACCGCTTACGTGATTCAGAACTCCGGCCAATGCGACTTTTCTGTCTTTGAAATTCTGCTTAACTGTGGAAAATTCTCCCATCAGACTGTTCATTTCGGCCTCCAGCTCTTTTTTCTTCGCCCGGTATTCTTTTTCCACCGGCATGTAGAATACAAGACCTACAACCAGTGCAGCAATAAGGAATACCACACCTACTATAAAGATGAGGAGAATGAGACCAAGCACAGCAAGGGTAATGGTTGTTCCCAGCAATATCTTTCTGCGTGAAGTATCTGCATCTTTGATCGCCTGATTTATCTGATCGATATGGAGCTGTCTATTCTGATCGCTCGGCAATGAAGTATATGCATAAGTGCTTCCATTATTTGAAAGATACAGCTTGTAATCGGTCCCGCCGTATTCTACCACTATCTCATATATGCCGACCGAAATCCTTCTGACATCCCCCTTCTGAATACTTATACCTGTTATCTGAAGATTTCTTATTTTATTTCCACCCACAGTTCTGTTAGCCTGTTCCCGTACTGTATTTTCCATAAGTGCTTTCACCGAGGTATTGAATACAACAGCATCCGGGATGTCATAATCCGGTGTAATACAGTCTGCAGAATAATCCAGCTGTTCCACGTCTATTATATTCGGTGAATGTATATTGGAATACAATGTTTCAAATAAAGAGCTGTACTCTTTATTTCCACTGACTACAAAATCACTGGTGGCGCTGACAGCAGAACTCATAGGGAACCACTCGGTTCGATATCTTTTCTCACTGTGCATATATTCACCCTGGCCAACTATCTCGTTATATTCCTTTTCCATGCCCTTTTCGAACTGTGCAGTTCCCATTCCGGTACAGTTGTCAAACCAGTATGCCGGAATGATTATCTTGTTCACGCTCTTTACCACACAATTCTCATACACATCCAAAGGAGCAGATGATGCCATCGAAAGCATTTCTATGATCATGTGGTGTATGCCTGCATCAAGCATATCAAATTTAAGACCACCCAAAATATTTCTTTTATTCAGTATCTCGAGATTATGCTCCGCATTGCTTATGATAGTTTCCGTATCACAGTATGGACATTTTATTTTTCTTATTGCTCCACTCTGTGGCATCTCCAATGGTGCTCCGCACCCACTGCAAGTTATTCTTTTCACTTCAATTCCCATAAATCAATCGCCATTAAATACTTTACTTAGTAAACAGGTGTCGTCATCGTAGCATCACAATACCCCTTGTAGCGGTCACGAAGCAGCGCCAGACGTCTTGCTGCGAAAGCTGTAAGTATTATTGCTGCGATATTGCCTGTAAATATAGATAATACCACTGATGCGATAAGCCAGCCTATACTCAGCTTATTCTTTCCAATCAGAAAGCATAGCCAGGCAGCTAGGACGGATATCCATAATACCAATCCCACACCGGTAAGTGAAAAAACTATCTCCAGAACCATGTAAACCAAAACTGTGACCAGGTAGTCGGTCTTTATCGAATTTAACTGCTTTATATTCTGTGGAAGCATTACGAATTCTTTAAAACTTAATCCCGGGGATTGGGTACCGTTATTCTGCCCGGTATTGTTATTGGGATCAGCGTTTATATTTCCTGGATCGCCGGAATTCATTCCCCCGTTATTCGTTCCTCCGTTATTGGCGTCCGCCACTTTTAATGCAGCCCCACAATTGTCACAAAACTTTGCACCATCTGAAATCTCTCTTCCGCAATTTCCACAAAACATTATCAGTACTCCTTTCAGCCGGTACCAAAAACTTTATACAGTAAGAATCTATTGCCCTAATACTTCTATTACTACAAGGATCAGCGGCAGTAACAGTCATGGACCTATACCCAATAACACGCTTATTATCGGCATCCATATCAGCTTATACTGTTTTTTTACCAGGTCGACTATAGCAACGATCAGACCTGTCAGCCCGCCAATGGCACTGATGATCATAGTCACAGCAATAAAGAACAGCACCCCGACAAAACCGTACGCAAACTCATTTGTTATTGCCGATGCGCTGGTTCCTGAACATGAGTATAATACGCATAAAATGATAAAAAAACCCGACAGAAGCTCAAGTCCCGTCACTACAAGCGATATGACCGATGCTATCAGACACCCTTTTGATGTTTTTTTCTTTTCCATGTGCTTAATATGATTATCCTTATATTATTATCCTCATATTATTATTGTAACCCGCAGCTGCCCCGACAAAAGCCATTTGAAACCATGACAACACAAGGTCACAACGTTGTTATTATAACACCAAATGCAGCTGTTCATCAAAAACACTTCAAAAAATTTCGGTACATTGCATGCTGGTTGACGGAGAAATGAAGATGTGGTTAAATAAAGCTGTTCTGCACGCGTTTAGTCAGGATGTGAGAGCAGTATGGTTTAAGCATTAAAGCCAGATTTTGAGCTAAGAATACTGAGGAGGAAAAGATGAAGAATTGTCCAAATTGCGGAAGGGAAAATCCGGATATTAACAAGTTTTGTGAGAGTTGCGGTTCTGATATGGGTATTGCGAACGGTGGTCCCGTACCTAATGTAACGAACAATGCGGATACTGTATCCGGTGGATACTCGTACCAGTCCGGCGGGTATCAGTACAGCGACAATTCCCAGAACGTATATGGCAGTGTGCCGCCGGTGAAGGAGGATAATACTACTGTATGTATCCTCTCGCTGATTTTCGGAATATTATCATTATGCGGCTGCAATTGCTGCTATATATTCCCTATTGCCGCAATAGTTCTCGGAATCATAGGTATCGTGAACAATGGATCTAAGAAGGGGCTGGCGATAGCCGGCGTGATATGCGGTGCACTGGGAATTGTTATATGGCCGATAATTGACACCCTTTTGGCACCGTTTACCGGTTTCCTCAGTTATTTTGTTTAAAATGAGAGATGGGGTATGCGTGACATAAAGTGGCAGAGAATAGGGCTTGTTGTTCTGACTGTTATCGGAATATGTGCAATACCGCTTCTTTTATGGCTACGGTCTGTTTTCGGTGATCTGGAATTCAGTCTGCGTCCCTGTTTTTTTCCGAAGTATTTACACCTTTACTGTCCGGGGTGCGGTGGGACCAGAGCGGTAAATTATCTGCTTCAGGGTAAAGTGGTGGAGTCACTGCTTGCAAACCCGGCACCCGTGTGCTCCATTCCTTTGATTTTAAGAGTGTGGGGGGCATTGCTTTATAACTGTATATACGGATACAGGAAGAAGCTGGTATCGGTTTTTTCTGTTCCCGAGATATGGTGCACTTTTGCGGCATATATAGGCTATGGTGTTATAAGGGATTTTCTGCTTGTTTTCTTTCACACAGACTATCTGGGAGATCTGGCAGGATACTGGTAGAAACGGAAAATACAGGACATAAGGAATGTTTTATTGACAAGAGGCATGTTAACTAATACAATTTGATCGTTGTGGTGAGTGAGATTCTTGAGAAAAAAAGGGTCTCGTATATTTATTTTTAGGGGAGGGTTTAATATGAATGAAAAGAATAATTTTCAGAGTGGTTCTGCGAATGGTCAGGATCAGAACTTCAATCAAAACTTTAATCAGAACTTTAGTCAGAACTTTGATCAGAACAAACCGGATCAGGGATACAATCCCAACATGGGACAGAATTATAACAGTACACCTGTCCAGAGCACCAAGAGCAAGATTGCTGCGGGAATCTTTGGCATCATGTGGGGGGCTTTTGGAGTTCACAAGTTTTATCTGGGATATGCGGCTGAAGGCGGTATAATGCTTGGAGTATGGCTTGCATGTTTTGTCCTGTGTTTCCTTACATTTGGATTAACCTCTCTTGGATGTTTTGCTGTTCAGATCATTGGTTTGATAGAGGGTATCATGTATATGACCAAGTCCGATGAAGAGTTTTACCAAACGTACATAGTTAACAAAAAGGGTTGGTTCTGATAGTGAAGAATATAAATTATATTCTTTCACGGCTGATGCTTGGGGAAAGCACTTGACATAGTTTACAAAATCCAATATAATTACCGTCTGTAGGGCTTAAAGCGCCCTGAACGGAAGTTATCTTATAATATATCAGGAGGCAGTAGGATTATGGAAAAAAGATATAACAAGCATATGTGGGCTTGGCTTTTCGTATGGTTTCTGGGTGTTTTCGGTGTAGACCGTTTTTTAAGAGGCCAGATTCTCTTTGGCGTGCTTAAGCTTCTCACGATTGGTGGATGTGGAATCTGGTGCGCAGTTGACTTTGTCATTGCACTTATCAAGGTTTATGGTAGCGCATACAAAGATGATGAGGAAGTAGTTTTCATCGATGGTGCTTACTCTAAATAAATAACAAAAGTTTTAAGGTTTATGTGAGGAGGATGTTTTATGGAGAAGAGATTTAACAAAAATCTTTATTGCTGGGTTTTCTGTTTTCTTCTTGGAGGGTTCGGCGTTGACCGTTTCATGAGAGGACAGGTTCTTTATGGAGTACTCAAGCTTATCACATTAGGTGGTTGGGGCGTTTGGTCACTTATCGATTGGATCATTTGCCTTACAAAGATTTATGGTGATGCATACAAGAACGATGAAGAAGTTGTTTTCATCGATGGTCTGTACTCAAAGTAATCTGAAAGAAATATTTAGCATTTAATGAAGGCCAGGCGAGAAATCGCCGGGCCTTTTGTATATTTTCCTGAGGGTTGCTGATTTTATATCAAGGAAATTATACTTTGATCAGCTTCCCCAAAGTACCTTTACCGACATGCTGTCATGGGCATGTTATGGTTTGCAGATCCGGAGGATAGCTTGACTTTGGTGGCATAATACCTTAGACTATACACGTGTTATCATAGGCCCGCCCGGGAATCGGGCGCACAATATAATGAAGGAGAATTTTTACATGGAAAAGAAGGACTATACCGGGATTTGTACATGGTCATTGATTTTGGGAATTACAGCTTTTTTTTGTAATCCGCTATACTTAATGCCGATAGCTGCCATAGTTCTGGGAATTGTCGGGATTGTGAATGGCGGATCCAGGAAGGGTTTGGCTATAGCCGGATTGATATGTGGTTTAGTAGCAATACCGGTGCAGATTTTCCTTGATACTTTTGCCGGCACGTTTGTAACATTGATCACGGGTGGCGTTGGTATTATTGTTGCCTGGCTTCCCTGGGTTATATAAGACAAAATATGTTATGTTTTGAATTCACATCATAGCAGCTGCTGTTGTGACTTTTTCATACAGCTTGACATTGGTTATATTGACAGATATAATCGTAAACGTAAATTAGGGTTGAGATTCCGTCCGATAATAAGAGATCGGGGATTTCGCACAGTATGATAAAGCGGGTGGAATAATGGATCAGAATAATAACTTTAATGATCAGAAGATGAATCAGGGATACAACAATCAGGGTTATGGTCAGAATATGAATCAGGGCTATGATCCGAACATGGGACAGAACAATTATGGTGCTCCTGTTCAAAGCTCAAAGAGTAAAGTTGCGGCCGGACTTTTCGCAATCTTTCTTGGAGGTTTTGGCGTTCATAAGTTTTACCTCGGTTATGCGGCAGAAGGCGGTATATTGCTGGGGGCAAATCTTGTATGTGCTTTCGTTTTGCCCTGGCTTACGTTTGGTCTGTCATGGTTTGTGAACAGTGCTATCTGGATCATATGTCTCATAGAGGGAATCTTATACCTGACTAAGTCCGATGAAGACTTCTACAATACTTATGTTCTGAACAAGAAGCCTTGGTTCTGATACCTGCTTAGCGGATAAAAAGTTATACTAATGCCACCCTGCCTAAGGACAGGGTGGTTTTTTTTACTGTAATTGTGGTAGAATGATTTAAGTATAAATTAATGATCTGCGACATATACGCCGGGAGGACTCTATGTCTGTAAGTAAGATAAGTGAAGGAAATATTGATGAATATAAAAAAATCCTCCCTAAGCTGGTCTGCGAGAATGTTGTGCGGGCCTGTTACATAGGCGTGGAATCCGAAGGCCGTGATGGTATATCCATAATAGTATGGGAGATGGTCAACGAGCCGAAGACCGGCGTGAAAAGGGCGGATGTCCGTTATATAGTCAATAAGGATATGGAAGCTTTCCGCGAGATCTTTGAGTATTTTCTTGATTACGCCGACAGTCATTCCCTGACTATATCCTTTGAACTTATGAAGGGAGTTTCAAAGGATACAAAGGATTACCTTAAGGAAAAGGGATTTACTATTGTGAGGGGTGAAGGCAGGGAAGTGTCGATAAGCGTAGGCGATCTGGTGAATGTGACTTCAAAGTTTCGCAGGGATATTCCGGACTACACTAAAAGCCTGGGAGAGCTGAACCCCGGGGAGCTTGGCAGAGTGATCAGAAAATGTCTGTACTGCGGAACGCTGGGTGTAGTTTATGACCTGGAGACTATAAATGTGAGTTACTTTGAGCGGAACGTATCCTGCTGTCTTTATACACAGGGTGAAGTGCTGGGGGCTTTTTTCCTGCATAAGAATGTTGAGGGCAATCTTGAGATTTGCCTTCTGGCCGGCTTTTCCGAGGACCCGGCTTATATAGTGTATATGTTATGCTATACGGCAATGGCGGTTGAAAGTTTCTATACGCAGGATACCCGTATCATAATCAGGCGTTATAACAGCGCCATGAGCAGGCTTGTTGAGAAGCTTTTCCCCGGCGCAAAGACTGTGATGGTTACAAAGGATGGAGTCAAAAAGACAAAATGATCAATCTGATTTCATTGACAAAAGATCAAATGACATATTTTGAAGGGATGGATCCTTTTCTCCTGCTGGAAAGAACTAAATTTCCGGGAGTGTATGCTATCGGCGTGGTAGATACGGATGATGACGATGAGGATATCCCCGTAGGACTTGCTATATGTACGGCATCAGGTACGGATTTAATCATAGAGTGGCTTTTTGTTGTCAAAGAAATGCGGGGAAAGGGAATCGGCAAAAAAATCCTGGAACATATTTTTGAAATGGCAGATGAAGGCGAGATGGAAAATGTCTGTGCCTATTTTACTGCTGACTACGAAAGGTATAATGTATTTTCCGATGCAGAGGATTTTTTCCGGGCTAATTCCTTTGACAATGAAGTAGAACTGGGGGGCGAATGGTATACGGACCTGAGAATGCTCATGAGGGACGAGAAGATGAAGGAAAACAGGGAAGATCCTGTGGCTGTGGTCCCATTGAGACGTCCGGTTTCTTACAAGACCAGGGAGATACTTAAAGAAATCAGTACTGCCAGAACGGGCCAGACCTTTTTCAGCAAGAAGGGATTGCCGGGATCTTATGATCCCAAACTCAGCTTTATCGTGATGGAGAAGCAGGAGGTAACAGGTGCTCTCATGGTTATGGTTGTTGATGACGTGCTGTATCCTACATGCGTATTTGCATCCTGTGAGGATGATCTTCGTTCCATGCTCAATGCCCTGATAGATTCCGCCAGGAGGATGGGGCTCCTTGGAAACGAGATGCATCTCATGATGCGGCTTGATGAGATAGATGCTATGGTGGAAGCTGTAATGCCTGTGAGCAGGATACCCAATAAAGTTCTGGTAGCGAATGTGCTGACACATAGAGACCGCGCTGAAGCCAGAACCCTCTTTGACGGTATCTGGTGAAATTAATACAAAACATCTAAAAAAAGATGTGAATTTGTGATAAAATTTCCACACGCCGGGCGATGACTGCATTTCAGCTCTTTGCAGCCGGCTGTAGGGAAGCTGTGTAAGATGCAGCGGAAAAGGGAATTATGATCGAGAAAAGTTTGTTGAAGCTGAATGAATATTACATTGCAGGGATGCGTCCCATTATAAGCAAGGCTTCTTTCTATTCAGATTCCACACCGAATTTCATATCACCTGCGGAACCGATGCCCTATGATGTGGTAACGGTTCGTTTTCGTGCGGCTCACAACAATCTTGACAGTGTGATCCTTATTACGGACAAGGAAAAGATTCCTATGGAGCTGTATGACCACGATGAGCTTTTTGACTATTATAAGACAGAGATACAGCTGGAAGAGGATCCCCTCATATATTATTTTGAGGTTTCGGTAGGACATATTACGGTGGTGTTTGATACCAGGGGTGTCGGCAGGGTTCCTGATGAACATTACAGCTTCAGGATATATCCGGGCTTTAAGACTCCTGACTGGGTAAAGGGCGCCGTGATGTATCAGATTTTCACTGAGCGTTTCTGCAACGGTGATGAATCCAATGATGTACTTACAAATGAATATTCATATATCGGAGAGCCTGTCAGGAAAATAGATGACTGGGACCGTAAGCCGGACAGCATGGATGTGCGGAATTTTTATGGTGGTGATCTTAAAGGGGTCATGAGTAAGCTTGACTACCTGGCAGACCTGGGGATTGAGGTCATTTATTTCAATCCGCTTTTTGTCTCACCCTCCAATCATAAATACGATATTCAGGATTATGATTACATAGATCCTCATTTCGGAAGGATAGTCCACGATGAGGGCGAACTTCTGCAAGAGGGAGACAGGGATAATACCCATGCCACCCGCTATATTGACCGTGTGACCAATAAGGAAAACCTCGAAGCCAGCAACGAACTTTTTGCGGAGCTGGTGGCCGAAGCACACAGCCGCGGTATAAAGGTCATAATGGATGGTGTTTTCAATCACTGCGGTTCCTTCAATAAATGGCTGGACCGTGAGCGCATATACGAAAATGCATCCGGATATGAAAAGGGAGCCTTTGTGGATAAGGACAGCCCTTACCATGATTATTTCAAATTTTATGAGGACAGGTGGCCGAATAACTATACCTACGACGGATGGTGGGGAAATGATACTTTGCCTAAGCTTCACTATGAAGCATCGGAGAATCTGCATGACTATATAATGCGTATTGCGAAAAAGTGGGTGTCTGCCCCGTACAATGCTGACGGGTGGCGTCTTGACGTGGCGGCAGACCTTGGCCAGTCCACGGAATACAACCACAAATTCTGGCAGGATTTCAGGAAGGCGGTAAAGGAAGCCAATCCCAACGCTGTCATACTTGCGGAGCATTACGGCTCGCCTAATGCATGGCTCAAGGGCAAAGAGTGGGATACGGTCATGAATTACGACGCGTTTATGGAACCTTTGACCTGGTTCCTCACCGGAATGCAGAAGCATAGCGATGAGTACAGGGAAGACCAGCTTAACAATGCCGAGAATTTCTGGAACGCCATGGTATACCATAATGCAGAGATGACGGCACCTTCAATGTTCACGGCGATGAACGAGCTGTCCAACCATGATCATTCCAGATTCCTTACCCGTACAAATCATATAGTTGGCAGGACCGGGACTCTCGGTCCGGATGCTGCCGACAGGGATGTGAACAAAGCGGTAATGCGGGAAGCTGTCCTGGTGCAGTTTACCTGGGTGGGAGCTCCTACCATATATTATGGAGACGAGGCCGGAGTGTGCGGATTTACGGATCCGGATAACCGCCGTACCTATCCCTGGGGGCATGAAGACAGGGAGATGATAGAGTTTCATAAAAAGATGATCTCTATCAGAAAGAAATACCATGAATTTAAATATGGTTCAATAAAGGTGCTGAAGATAAAACACGGCCTGCTGGCATTTGGGCGTTTCAGCAAAAAAGGCCAGTCAGCGGTGATCGTGAATAATACTGCGGATACTATTGTGGAGGAAATCTCCCTCTGGGAGCTGGGTATCCGTAAGAATGCCACTCTTAAACAGGTAATGCTGACCTGGGAGGATGGCTTTGACGATGCGCATCGTGAGTACTGGCTTGAAAATGGGCGTATAATACTTACTCTGCCGCCTTTTTCCGGAACTATCTTAAGACACGGAGGCGACGGAGGCCTGAAGCTGGCAAATGAATAAATCGGTAACCATGACCGCCGGAATGGTGATTTTGTATACATCTGAAAGTGAAGTGTTCGAATAATTTCGGAAATATCTCCCTGGCAGGTGATGTAAGGGGCGAAAATCTCTCTACAATATATAGTAGATAAATTTAGAACAAATACAATTATGAACAGTTTATGAACGAATTGTGAATAAAAGTTCATAATTAGTTTTGTTAAACATTCACAATTATTCACAATTTTTTCATTTTTGTCTTGCACATTTTTTTTGCCTATGCTAATATTCAAATTGCAGACGGCATAGGGCCGTTTGGGTAAACTAATATTTATGGGAGGTAATTGTAACAATGAAAAAGAGATTATTGGCACTTTCTATGGCAATGATCATGGTTGCAGGCACTCTGACAGCTTGTACACCTGAGCAGGCTCCTGCTGAGGGCGGCGAAGAGGCTACTGAGGCTCCTGCTGAGGGTGGCGAGACAGCTACTGAGGCTCCTGCTGATGGTGGCGAGGCAGCTACAGAGGCTCCTGCTGTTCAGGATGCAGCTACTATGGAAGCTCCTAGCACAGAAGGCTGGGATGAGAGCAAGAAGATCTATGCTTACTCATGGAATGATGAGTTCGGCAGCAGACTTCAGATGGTACTTGATGAGTATCCTGAGTACGCTGATTATGTTGAGTTCATCAACCTTGGTGTATCCGGAACAGACGGAACATATCAGACAGCTATCGAGACAGCTATGACTTCCGGCGACAAGTATCCTTCACTTGTTCCTGCTGATAACGACGTGGCTAAGAACTTCACAGAAGGCGTTGATTTCATGCCTGTATCTGAAGTTGGTATCACACCTGAGATGTATGCAAATGCATATCAGTACACTGTTGATTACGCTACTGTTGATGGCGAGCTTATGGCTGTTACATGGCAGGCAACACCCGGATGTCTCATCTACAGAACAGATATCGCTGAGGAAGTTCTTGGCACATCTGATCCTGCTGAGGTTCAGGAGGCCGTTAAGGATTGGGATGCATTCTTCGCAACAGCTGACAAGATGAAGGAAGCTGGTTACAAGATGGTATCCGGTCCTGATGAAGTTAAGTATGCTATGTGGGATCAGCAGACACAGCCTTGGGTAACTGAGAATGCTGATGGTTCTGAGAGTCTTACACTTGACAGCGCTGTAACAGATTATCTTGAGACAGCTAAGAAGCTCTATGACGGAGATTACACAGATAAGTCTTCTATGTGGTCAGATGGCTGGAATGCTAACTACGAAGGTAAGGTATTCTGCTACTTCGGATGCACATGGTCAGTTTACTGGTGCATCAGCACATCTCCTGACAGCGCAACAAGCACCTATGGTAAGTTCCACATCTGTCAGGGTCCTGTTTCCTATCACTGGGGCGGTACTTATGTATGCGTAGGTAAGGATACTCCTAACCCTGAGCTTTGCGGATTCCTTCTTTACGAGCTTTGCTGCGATAAGGATATGATGTACAAGATCTCTGCTGAGACCGCTGATTTCGTAAACAACAAGGCTGCTATGGAGCAGATCGCTGCTGACGGCGTTATCGCTGATCCTGCTGCTGTTCTTGGCGGACAGAACCCTGTTGAAATCTGGCTTCAGTCTGCACCTGGAATCGACCTTAGCAACGCTACTTACATGGATTCTGCTATCAAGGCTATCATCGACAAGGCTTCTGAGGGTTACAACTCAGGTACCTATGCTACAGCTGATGATGCAATCCAGTTCATCAAGGACGAAGTTGCTTCCGGTTACACCAACATCACTGTAGAATAATCTGCAGAGACTGTAGTAAAACTTAAATGGTAAGAAGGCTGTGCATCGGTATGAACATACCGGTGCACAGTTTATCCATTAAAAAAAGAAGCGTATACTAACTTATCCGGATTGGGGAGTGACAAAAGTGCAAAAAAAACGTAAAACAGTAGAATACGGAAAATATGGATATATTTTCCTCGTTCCTTTCTTTTTAGTATTTCTTATTTTTCAGTTATATCCTTTGCTTTATACCTTCTACATTTCCTTCTTTAAGCAGGTTCAGTTAGGACATGGTAGAAAAGCCGTAACCGAGATGGTACCCGGCCTTGGTAACTATACTGATTATGTGTTCGGTTCACTGGGTGGCGGTGAGGTATTCAATGCTATCATCGTAACTATTGTTATGTGGTTACTGAACTTTGTTCCGCAGATTCTTCTTTCTCTTCTGCTTGCAGGATGGTTTACAGATGCATTCAACAAGCTTAGGGGAGAGGGTGCATATAAAGTCATCATGTATATGCCCAACATCATTACGGCAGCTACAATCGCCGTTCTGTTCTACAGCTTCTTCGATGTTAACGGTTCCATAACCGGACTTCTTAAGAGCGTAGGCATACTTAATGATAATTCCGATATATTGAAATCGGGTTACGCATCGCTATTCATTATCGCATTCATACAGTTCTGGATGTGGTATGGTAATACGATGATCGTTCTTATTGCCGGCATCATGGGTATCAGCCCTTCACTTTATGAGGCTGCCATGGTCGACGGTGCTACACCTACACAGCAGTTCTGGCTTATCACAATGCCGCTGCTCAAGCCCATCCTTCAGTTCACACTTGTAACCTCCGCTATCGGTGGTCTGCAGATGTACGATATTCCCCAGCTTTTCAACAAGGGAGGCCCGGTTGTAAAGTGGGGTGCTAACTCCGTTAACTCTACTCAGACGATCATCATGCTGGTTAAGAGTTATATTGATGCAGGTCCTAAGCAGGACTACGGCCGTGCTGCGGCATATTCCGTTATCCTGTTCATCATCACACTTGCTATCAGTATGATCTTCTTCCTTGCAACATCTGAGAAGAAATCAAAGTCATCAGGCGTAGGCTGAGTAAGAGAGGAGGATAAGATTAATGGCTAGTAGTATTCAGGTAAATACAACGCAGGAAAAGGGAAAATTTTCCCTGCGTAAACCATTCAGATATGCAGTTTGCATAATCTTGGTTGTACTTGCACTTTTCCCGTTCTATATTCTGATCGTTAACTCCACGCTGACATCAGATTTGATCAAGCAGGGTATCCACTTCATACCCGGCGCAAATTTCATAAAGAACTATAACGGTCTGGTAGCAAAGACAGAGGCGGTAGGCGTTTCACTTTGGAAGTCCATGCTGAACTCGCTGCTCATCACAGTTCCTACAGTAGTTCTTCAGGTATACTTTGCATCACTTACTGCATATGCAGTTACGGTATACCACTTTAAGGGCAGAAATTTTGTATGGGCATTCATCTACGCTATCATGATGATCCCTACACAGGTTTCCATCGTCGGTTTCATCAAGGTCTGCAATCTTACACATCTGTATGGTTCCAGACTGGCGCTTATCATTCCTGCAATGGCAGCTCCTACTACTGTTTATTTCATGAAGCAGTACATGGAAGCGAGCTTCTCCGTAGAAATCGTTGAAGCTGCCCGAATCGATGGTGCAAGCGAGTTCTATACATTCAACAGGATTGCAGTTCCGCTGATCATGCCGGCTATAGCTACACAGGCGATCTTCGCATTCGTTGCATCCTGGAACAACTTGTACACACCTTCACTTATACTCGCAACAGAGCGTGACAAGGCAACAATGCCTATGTACGTGCAGGCATTGCAGTCCAACGATAAGCAGAGGGATTTCGGTCAGATCTATACCGGTCTGTTCATCTCCATCCTGCCTATTATGGTAGCATACTTCCTGCTTTCCAAGTACATCGTAGCCGGTGTTGCACTCGGTGGTGTAAAGGAATAATGCTTTTGGTACGATTGTAAATATACGCTTTAGAAGCCCCACCATTTTGGTGGGGCTTTTGAAAATAGAAAGGAAAAGCCGTGCTTAACAAAAACGCTATGCCATTAAAACTCCGTTCCATCATAGCATGGGTGATGATACTGATGCTTGTTTTTTCAGCAGCAGCATGTACAAACGTGGGTGATGTAACAGGTGGGACCGAAGAAGGAGGCACAGAAAGCACCGAGAATACGGATGGCGCTGAGACTGTCAGTGTAAACCGCATTACCTTTTCTGAGCCCAGCGGATTTTATGATGAGGCATTTGAGCTGACCATTACGGCAGAGCAGGGTGATACTATTTATTATACCCTGGACGGAAGCATGCCTACCACAGAGTCGGCGGTTTACAGCGGACCTATAACCATAGACGATGCCAGCAAAAATGAGAATGTCTACTGTATGAGGGATGACACCTCGGTATATTTTATGCTTGGAACGTATCACTTGCCGGATGTGACAATTGATAAGTGCAATGTTATCCGTGCGGCAGTTTTTGACGAAGCGGGCAATCTTCTGCAGGAAAAATACGCCAGCTATTTTGTGGGTTTTCAGGATAAGGAAGGCTACCAGAATATGAGTTTTGTCAGCCTTATCACCGATCCCGATAATATGTTTGACAATGAAACCGGAATATATGTACTGGGTAAGACCTACGATGATGCTGTGGAAGCCGGTGTAGATATGGGCGAGAATGAGAGATACTGGCCCGCTAATTACCGAGAAAAGGGCAGGGAGTGGGAGCGCGAGGCCTATATGACGGTATTCAGTCCGGAAAAGGAACTCCTCTGCGATCAGAAGATCGGAGTGAGGATCAAGGGACACGGTACCCGTGTATGTCTGCCAAAGAGTTTTAATCTCTATGCAAGAAAGGAGTACGGAAATAACCATTTTGAAGCTGATCTTCCGCAGGTGGGCTATGAGTCCAAAAAGCTGGCACTGTACGGTGCCGGAAATGACAGAGCCAAGATCAAGAACGTGCTTGCGGCTGAGCTGACTGCAGATCTGAATGTAGCCAATCTTTCCTATGAGCCATGTGTGGTATTCCTGGATGGCGAATACTGGGGTGTGTACTGGATCACTGATAAATTCGACAATCTGTATTTTAAGAACCACTACGGTATGGACAAGGACAATCTCGTTTACATTAAAGGCGGTGAGCTGGAGATAGGAGAAGAGGGAGATTTTCAGATCTACGAAGATTTTGTGGATTTCTGCGAGTCGAATGATATGTCGGATCCTGCGAATTATGAAGCATTCAAGTCCATGGTGGATATGGAGAGCTTCCTGGACTACTATGCTACGGAAGTTTATCTGGCAAACCATGACTGGCCCAGCACCAATTTTGGTCTGTGGCGAAGCCGCGTGGCGGGGGATGGTGAATATGCAGATACCAAATGGCGGTGGACACTTTTTGATACAGATGAGGACTGCATGGACCAATGGTATGCAGATTACGATTCCATAGAGCATGCAAAGGAGAGGGATGTAATATTTAACAGCCTTTGTGATAATGCGGAATTCAGACAGGTATTTTCCGAGAGGCTGATACTTTTCTCCAAGACAGTATATGCACCGGAGACCGTACAGCCTGTACTTGATAAATATGTGAATCTCATGTTCTATCCGATCGAGCTGGAAACAGAGCGTTATAATTTCGGGGAAGAAGAAGTAGTCTGGCAGAGAGGCGAATATATGCGTGGCTTCTTTGAGAAAAGACCTGAGTCTATTAAGGTAATAATAGAAAGTAATTTTCCGGATGTGACTGTGGAGTGAGACTGTATACGGGACATTTACATTAACAGAGAGTGGTGCTATTATGGTACGGTATTAAAAAAAGCGGAGCATTGTGTATTTGCCCGCACGGGGAGGAAACTATGAAAAAGATAATTTTAACTGCAATTGCGGCTGTTATGCTGACAGCGTCACTGACAGCATGCGGATCCACATTTACCTGTGAAATGTGTGGTGAGGAGAAGACCGGAAAGTCCTATACTTTCCAGAGTTCTGCTACCGGTGAGGACATGACGATCTGCGAAGACTGTTACAACCTGGTTAAGGATGTAATGAATGCTGTAAACTAACAGTCGGAAAGAGGCACCTGTGGTTATGACGCAGTCGTGCTTCTTAAGTTGAAAAATCAGAAAGAATGAGCAAGCGGTCATCTGTACAGGATGGCCGTTTGTTATGTATATTATGAGCCTGAATTGTTCAATCTATTTAGGGCAGAAATAGCTGCTTTCTGAAAAAAATTAATGTGACAATTCTGTGAAAACCGTTGAGTTTTACGCTGTTTTGGGGTAATATCAGCGTTGTAGGTTTTACCTGCAATGGGAGGATATATATTTTCAAATGAACACAGATGCCGTATGGCAGCCGGGTGTTAATTTTCGCGTATAGAATCTGTATACACAGCTTCTTTGTGCGGAGCCGTATAAACGGCAAAAAGGAGGAAATTATGAAAAAGAAGAATATTATAGCGGCGATGGCATGCGCAGCTGTGCTGGCATTGACCGCCTGCACCCAACATAAGGAAGTAATGTCTGTTGCTGATGCCCAGGCTGCGGAGGTGATGACCATAGCCGACAGCAAGGTAAATATGGACGACTATAATCTGTACCTGCTCCAGTACATTTACAATACCGGTACTACAAAGGATCAGGTGGATTCACAGATGGAGACTTCCATAAAAAGCTCGGTCATTGCACAGATGAAGCTCGAGTATGTGGAGTATGAGCTGGCAAAGACGCTTGATCTGGAACTTTCCGATGAGGAAAGAGCAAATGCAGATTCCGGTGAGGAAAATTTCTATAATTTTTTTGGTCAGGAATTCCTTGAAAGCTACGGCATAGACAGGGAATGCGTATCTGAAATGTTCGACAGGCAGGTTTATATCCAGGCACTGATCAATAAATCAACCGAGGATCTTGTAAGTGACAATGTTGCCATGTTCGAAGAACAGTATAAGGATATGAACTGCCACACGGTCTACTATGCGCTTTTCCCTTCCGTACAGTATGAGAACAATGCCGTGAAGACTGATGAAAACGGTGCTCCCATCATGCTTTCCGATGAGGAGATTGCAGCCAATAAGGCTGATGCCGAAGAGCTTGCATCACGTGCCCAGAACGGCGAGAGTATGGAGGACCTGGTCGTAGAGTACGAGGTAGTGAACTATTCCGGTTTAGAGCATAACTTTGACGGAATGTATACACCTGAATTAAACGAGCTTATCGCAGGTCTTGAAGACGGAGATATTTCTGATGTAGTGGAGACGGATGCCGGTTTCATGGTAGTCAGGATGGACAAAAAAGTTGATGATGAGTATAAGTCCTTTCTTATCGAATACATTGCCAGCAAGAATGCGGAGGATATGATACCGAAGCTTCAGGAGAACTGGGTAAATCAGTCAGGAGTGGCCCAGCTTGATATCAATATGGACACCCTGGACAAGATAAACATTGCTGACATGTGCGATGCGGTCGCAAGCAAAGTAGAAGAAAATAACAAGAGTCAGGCGCAGTAAAAATTGCTGTACCTACAGATTCTATTTTATCAAGCTGCATAAGAACGGCTCCAGTGTTCTATATCCCATCAGAGGATTTGCATACGCAAACTCTCTTTGCGATGCCGTTAAGTGTAGCAGTTCGCGGCGCCGCTAACGCGGCAGAAAGAAGATAGTGTGAAAAATCGCTCTGAAAGAGTCGATTTTTCACCAGCGATTTGTGCTGAGCCCAAATCGCCCGATCGCAGCGGCGAATCTGATATTCGCCGCGCGTGCCTCGCACAAAGTGCTCGGCAAGGAGGATAAATATGGCGTCAAACCCACATGATAAACCGTCACCGCTCATATCGGTGCTGGATACATTAGGAAGCCTTTTTACGCTTAACCTTTTATTCCTGCTGTTTTCACTTCCCGTTGTCACCATCGGTGCATCCGTGACGGCAATGTATACTGTGACGCTGCGGATGATCGACAAGCGTGAGGGAAAAGTATTTGCCGGATTCTGGGGCGCATTCAAAAAGAATTTCAAGAAGGCGACTATTATATGGATGCTGATACTGCTAGCGCTTGTGTCGCTGTTTGGCATGCTCCTTTACACCAATACTTACGAGGGGCCGCTGGCGACATTTTATACGATATTTATGGGAATAGGGATAGTAGCGCTGGCTGTGACGCTGCCATATCTCTTCCCGCTTTTGGCCAGATTTGAAAATACGGTCTTCGGCACCATAAAGAACGCCTTTCTTCTTTCCATCAGCAATCTTGGTGGCTGCATAAAGATCATTCTTGCATGGACTGTACCCCTTGGCGTGACCATTTACTTCCCTTATGTATTCCTGTATACATGGTATCTGTGGCTCTTTGTACTTTTTGCCGTAATTGCTTATGGTACATCATTCACAGCGCGGAAGGTATTCAAGCGTTTCGGTGTTACTGCCGATACTCCTGAGGGCAGCGAGATAAAGGGCGCTCCCATGCCTAAGAAGGAGAATGACAGGATAAAATATGTAAAAAAGGAATCGTCCGGAACAGGTAACGGAGATAGTAAATAACTGAAACTTTAGTAAATAATAAAGATTTAAAAGCTGCGGAATATCCGCAGCTTTTAATGATTTCGTACCAAAAATGTCAGGTGGCTTTCATTACCCCACGCTAAATTCGACCTCCGGTTAGATTGCGCTCTTTTACATCGGTAAAGGTTGATTTACCGCAATTGTACCCGCTTTCTGCTGGTGTTTCAATCTATTTGGTTTTTTTAAGTTCCTCTTTGGAATCGTAAGTTCTGTTTTTTTCCTCTTTTCTCCGATATCAGGAATTTACTCTTGCAAGAGTTATCCAAAACAGGCATTTATTTTTGCAAACTGGAACCTCGGATTCCAATTCAGCGTTTTCAATTTACAAAGTTACAGTTTGGCTTACAAACTTGCATCTCGGATTTCAATCCAGCAAAAGTATGCCGGGGGGTGACATGTTAATTGATAAATAATTATCGATAAACGATAACTTTTTATTGACAAACAAAACGTAGCTATATATACTTACCGTTGAAAAGGGAGGCTTAGCGATAAAAAGGAGGGTGGCAAGGAATATTATGAGTAATATACTGTCGGAATACGGTGGAATTGTTATAGCAGAACTGATTAGTTGGGGAACTGAAGGTCTGACAATTATATTTGTCGTTGTATTGCTGGCATCTCCGGTTGTGCTAAGCATCGCGAATGTCATCGGTCTGTTTTTTCCGAAAATGAAACTAAAAAGAGCCGCCTGGGTGCTGACGGTCATTCTCGGAGTGCCATTGAGCATCATGTATGAAGCTTTGCTGGATGTGACGGATACACCCTGGAACGAGCAGCTGGTAAATACGGAAGTGCATCAGATACTGAATTCAGAGACCCGGGGGATATATGTCGTGATCATGCTGGCAGGTTTTGTGGGATTCTTGGTTCTGGCTAAGAGGAAAATGGATAGTACACCGCCACTGGTCTCTGTGCTGTCGATCGCGTCCATGTATCCGGCAGCAGTCACCTGTGTAATCTGGTGTATTCAGATAATGCCTGGCAGGATAGGGGCAGATTTAGCATTTCCGTTAATGGTTCTTCCAATTAATTTGATCGTTATGATGTGTTCATTGATACGGGAGAAGATCAAAGAATGGAACGAAGCCAGAGACAGTATGCTTGCTAATGGGGATAAGGATGAAAAGAAACTTGCCTGGCACGAAGGCATACTCGGAAAGGCACAGAACTGGCCACTGATCGCATTGATTGCGGCAGTCCCGCTGCTGGGATTGGTACTTGGAATCTCGATCCTTCTGGGACAGAGACCGGATGCACTGATAGCAACTTGGACGGAGACGGCTGACTGGAATCTGTCACAGATGATTCCGCCGCCAAATGTATATGAAGATGAGCATTATCTGTGTACCGTGGCAGCAGGAGGACATAAGAAGTTTGTGAAGCCGCTCCGTATGGGGGAGCGACACGGGCACAGGGTGGTGGTCAACCGTCAGCTGGAGGTTGCCAATGCGTTTGAGCTGGTGCTTGAGTGGAAGACACCGCGTCTGCACCATGTAGTCCGCAGTTTTTACGATAAGTACGGATTCCCCATTGCAAGATGTATCCGTACCAGGACTGCATGCGATATCGTTTATTTCATAATGAAGCCGCTGGAATGGTTTTTTGTTATCGTACTGTATACGACGCTGGCACATCCGGAAAATGTTATCGCAGTACAGTACCTGCCGGGATACCGGGAAGTTTTGGATAAATGCCGAAACCGGAAGGCATGATAAAGTTTGAAAAGATAAGATATCAGATAAGAAAAATCGTCAAATAATATAAGGAGACAGATCATCAATGGACACAAGAAAAAAGAAACTGTTACTGACAAAGTGGGTAAAGTATCTTCTGGATTTTATGTTTTATACGGGGATCGTGGTAACGCTTAGCCTTCCTTTCTCGATCCGATTCGGCGGAAAATTCTATAAGCCATGGGAGGAGCACTACGAGGCGGCAGTGATCATCTACTTCGTGCTGGGGGTGGCAGCCGTGATCCTGATAAGGGAGCTGCGACGTATCTTCCGGACTGTTCTTGCAGAGGACTGCTTTGTGGATGCGAATGTGGTGAGCCTGCAGAAGATGGGCAACTGGAGTTTCTTTATCGTGATGATGTCAGTAGTGCGCTGCATAGTCTATCCCACTACGGCAATCCTGGTGGTGATCCTGGTCTTTACCATTGCCGGACTTTTCAGTAAAGTGCTCGCACTGGTATTCGAGGAAGCGGTGCGCTACAAGCAGGAAAATGATCTGACGATCTGAGCTGCCACGAAATCACAATAACACAGGAAAAACAACGGATAAGGGGACAAAGGCACACCATGGCAATAATAATAAATCTTGATGTAATGATGGCAAAAAGAAAAAAAGGACTGAAGGAGCTGGCCGAAGAGGTAGACATCACCCTTGCAAACCTTTCAATCCTGAAAAACAACAAGGCTAAGGCAGTAAGGTTTTCCACGCTTGAGGCAATCTGCAAAGCCCTTGACTGCCAGCCCGGAGATATTCTTGAGTACAGGAAGGAGGAAGAGGAAGATGGAATTTGATAATAATAGTAATGTTGATATTAATATTAATGATAATAATAATGATAATAATAATGATAATAATAATGATAATAATAATGATAACAATATTAATAACAATAGTTCAATTGAAATGAATAGCATTGCAGACAGTGCTGATCCGGCATGTCGGACTGCAACATGTATTGATTCAACGGTCGGGGGAGACAGTGCAGAAACAACAGATTCGTTAACAGTCACATCCGATAGTATAAATAATGCTTTCGATACGGATCCTGCTAAACAGCAGTCCGTTGTCAATTCTGCAATACCGGCATCCGGTATGGCGGACCGTCCGACTAACTACAACTACGCAGCGCCTGTTAAGCAGGTGCGTCCCTCCGTATATGAGAGGGTTTTCGTAAAGTCCCTTATCCTTGCTGTGGCAGCAGTAGTGCTTCTGTACAGAAACCGCGCGGCTGTAACCTTTCCTGTTTTTACTATGGTGATGCTGGGGATTCTTGCCTGGGATGCAAAGAGTATGGGTAAAAGCCTGATAAAGGAATCAAACGGCCGGATCGGTATCAAGCTTTTTTACTGTATTTCACTGGTACTGCTTTCCGTATCAAAGTGTATTACTTCGTCGCCTGATATACAGTGGGCAGACGGAGTGGGGATATTTCTTATATTTATCTGTCTGCTGCTAAAGCAGTACTGTGATCAGGAGGCTACAGAGATCACGGGCCAGATGCTCAAGATGCTCATAATGCTTTTTACACCTCTGATGAATATCGCCAGACCTTTTACCGAAAGATATGCCTACAGGAAGGCACACGCCGGGCAGGAGACCAATGGCAAGAAGACAGTGAGGAGTGTTGTGATAGGCTTGGTGATAGCTGTTCCTCTGCTTGCTGTGATACTGGCACTTTTAAGCTCTGCTGACCTGATATTCGGTGATATTGTTTCAGACATATTTAATAGCATTAGGCTGCCGAAGTTCAGCGTTGATTATATTGGTGTACCATTTAAGATTTTCATCGGCTTCCTTGCATTCTACGGCTGGATCGGCAGCCTGCCGGATGAGAAATTCTATGAGTCCAAGGAAGGCAGAAAGTTTGACGCAGTGGTGGCAATCACTTTCAACAGTCTGATCGCACTGGTGTACATTTTCTTCAGCGGTATACAGTTTATTTATCTGGTGGGAAAAATGGAATTGCCCGGTGGCTATACATATGCAGAGTATGCACACGAAGGCTTCTATCAGCTCCTTGCAGTCACTATACTGAACCTGATACTGGTGTCATTTTGCAAGAAGTTTTTCAAGGACAATGCGGTTCTGAAAGTTGTACTGGTGCTGATCAGCCTGTGTACTTATGTGATGATCGCATCTTCGGCACTCAGGATGTATCTGTATGTCAGCGTATACGGCTTAAGTCATCTGAGAGTATATGTCTTCTGGCTATTGGCAGTATTGGCCGTATGGACCACGCTGCTTATAGTGGGCATATATAAAAAGATTCCTTTCTTCCGGCTGATCACGGTCTTTGTCACCGTATGGTACCTGGCCTTTGTATTTTCGCTTCCGGACAGATGGATTGCGGCCTACGATTTAAGCCTTAGGAATCCGCCAAAGGATCTGGCCTTTGAAGTATATCCGGATGCGGCACCGGTACTGAAAGCGGACGGAAGGTACTGGTCTCAGTACTGCCTGATAATGGATTCCGATTATGAGAAATACACAGAAAAGAGTACAATAAAATTTATCCGTGAGTACAACTTCGGAGAGGATCAGGCAATGCGCTTGATAGGACGCTATCACGCAGAGGATGTAGAAAAGTAAGAATAAATGTAATCGTATAATAAGCGCTCGCATGATGAGATGAAGCATGTCCGCGAGGTGCTGCAGTTAATGACAGTATTGACCGGGGACGACAGGTTTGCCAGGGTAACAGAGTCTGAGGCAGAAGAAGGAGAGAAAGGAGAGATTCATTGTATGTGTGATGTTTTGGATGCGATTGAAAAGAGGGGATATGCTGAGGGAGAAACATCAAAAGCAAAAACGATAGCAATAAAGATGTATCAGACAGGATGTGATACAGAATATATTGCTAAAATTTTGGATATTGATGTAGAAACCGTCCTTGACTGGCTTAGTGCTGCCGGAGAGATATAAACTTCATGGTATTTGTTTTTTTAAATCCGGACAGATAAAAGTCCCTGACCTGAAATGGTTGGGGATTTTTTTATTATCGTACTGGCTGCATAAGAAACTTTTCAGTTTATGCCGAACTCAGCAAGACGGGACGGGTAGGGGCGTAAGAGATGCATTATTGTTGAGCATAAAGAATGCAGATGCTATAATTTTCTATTATAAGGAAGCTAAGTCGTAACTATTCAGGATAGTTCTAAGTACTTGTTGTCACGGACGTACTGAAGAGTAAATTTGATGACGACAGTCTGCTATTTGCAAAGCAAATCTTCAATTGCGGACAACTGTAATCTAAAGATGCAGCGGATTTTGAATAGTTATGATAATCCACAACATGGAGCTGTAAAGAAGAATGAATAGAGAAATAGTGCGGGATACATTTTTTCTCGGACAGAAATCTGAGGAAGCAACTGAAGCGGATATAGCAATATTTGCAGACATGCGAGATACGTTAAAGGCCAATCATGAAAGATGTGTGGGCGCGGAACAATCCGTGTGAATCAGAAATGATACAATGGACGAGTTAATCATATATGGAAAGAATTGAATAAACGTATAGTAAATTGGGTATAAAGATAGGAAATAAAAAAAATAATTCAAGATGGCTGGTAACTAGACAGAGTTTCTTTAATTTATTTGTTTCTTTTTCTCTCATAGAAATGGCAAACATCTGCTCGAACCTCATAGACGGTCTGATAGTCAGTAATTTTTATGATGCAAAATCGCTTGCATCGGTTGCTATATGTGGACCCATGTTCAGTATCTTTGGGATAGTAAGCGGATTATTTGCAAAGGGAATGCAGATTACATGTGCACAGGAGCTGGGCCGGGGAAATCTGAAAGACTTTAACAGGATTTTTTCAGCGGTATTCTATATAGCCGGCGTTCTTTCGATTGTCTTTATGGGAATCGAGTTTATATTTGCTGAACAGCTTGCTGCTCTTTTTGGAGCTTCCGGCAATGGTGCTGAGCTGAGTGCTCAGGCGGTACTTTATATAAGGGGACTTGCTATCGGCTTTCCCATAATTGTAATTTCCAATATTGTTTCCGCAGGCTGCCAGCTTGACAGCGGACGGAAGAGAGTGATGAGAGCGTCATTTGTCCTGGCGGGTTCCAATATATTACTGGATCTTGTAGCTGTGTTGATAAAAGCCGGTGTTCTGGGAATCGGACTTGCTACATCGCTGAGCAATCTTGTAGCCTTGTTATATCTTTTGCTGCATTTCAGAAACAAGGACAGAATGCTGCATTTTACAAAGCTTGATACTAGCTTTAAGGAAATGCTGAAAGTTCTTTCCTTTGGAACTGAAAAGGCTTTGAGAAGACTGAGTAATGTAATAGCACCAATCTTTATTAACAAGATCATAATTCATTACGGAGGTTCAACAGCAATGACGGCCATGGCTGTTGAAAAGCAGCTTATGGATTTTGCAGAGTTTATGGGGGTTGGACTTGCAGATTCAACATCTCTCCAGATCGGAGTTTTTTACGGAGAGAAGGACGATGAATCTATCAGGGAAGTAGGTAATCTTGTTCATCGCTATACTGCAATATTTGTGGGAGTCATTACGGTTCTCTTTCTTGTACTTGCAAGGCCGTTAGCATCTCTTTATCTGCAAAAAACTGACGAAGCATACAGTATGGCGGTTTTTGGAGTATGTCTTATAGCTCCGTATGCACCTCTATATGCGATAGTCAAGTCCAGGATAACCTATCTTCAGGCGATACATAAGACCAGGAACATGCAGATTCTTTTGGTGCTTAATTCACTGATCTTTCTGGTTTTAGGGGCTTTTATTCTTGGAAAATTATTTGGGGCTTATGGTGTTCTCGGAACAAATCTTCTATGTATGGCGCTATCGGCCTTAAGTGTATGGGTATATTATTTTGTTAAGTCGAAGAGAATAATTCCGCATGTGTCCGACTATTTGAATCTTCCTGCGGATTTTCACGCTAAACCTGGGGATATCATATCCATTGACGTGAGAAATAAGAAAGATATTTCTCTTGTGACAAGGCAGATACAGTTATTCTGCCGGGGCCATGGCCTGGATGAAAGTATTGCGGTGAAAGCGTCAGTATGCTTTGAGGAACTGGCTGAAAACATAATTAACTTTGGATTTCCGATGTGCAAGAATAATCCGGGAATAGATCTCAGGGTTGTATATACAAAGGATGAACTTGTACTCAGGCTGAAAGATAATTGTCCGATGTTTGATGTAGAAAAAAATATTGCGCGTGCACTTAGTGACCAAAAGAAATATGGCAAGGTAAAGAGTATGGGACTTAAAGTTATTGGAAGTATTTCTGAGAGCATCAGATATGTTCATTCATTGGAAAACAATAACGTAATTGTCAGCTTTGATCTGACAAAGAAACATCCGGATTCGTGAGGGGGTAAACATGCTAAAAATTAATATGTCAGCAGAAAACGGGAAACTTGTGGTAACTCTTGAAGGGCGTCTTGACGCACTCTCTTCTCCTAAGTTTGAGGAAAAGATTGGTGCGGCTCTTGAAAATACAACAGCTATAACAATCGATATGGAGAAGCTTGAGTACATATCATCAGCCGGACTAAGGACTATCCTGGAGGCAGAACAGTACCTTGAGGATAATGATTGCGAACAGATCAAAGTCATAAATGCTAATGAGGCTATAAAGGAAATTCTTGAACTGACCGGTTTTGATGAAGTAGTAAGTATCGAGTGAGACTTATGAGTGGAACTAAAGAGAAAAAGAAAAAAAACAGATCACTTAGAGTAGAAGTCGTTCTTGGGTTTGTTGCTATAGCTCTTTTAATGATTGTTCCGATTACGCTGATAAGCGGCATATTATTTCTTGGTTTTGCTTCAAATAATGCAGATGAGAGTATATTGTCGCTGATTAATCTGAGTGAAAGAATCGTAGAAAAGCATAAGGAAGTTTTTACATCTGATAATTTGTCGGAGGAAGAAGCGGTTCTCCGTGATGAACTACAGGATGTGATTGACAATACCATAGTTACGGATGTTCTTGTTATGCAGAATCAGGGGGAAGAGTACCGCTGTGAATTTGCTGTGACAGAAAGAATGAGTCCAGATGATTTTGAAGGAAATATTTTTACAAAGACTGAGCTCTTTAATTCATATTATCTGGAGAGGGAGGATACAGATCAAATAAAATCGGCAGTCTTTCCCTATGACGAAAGTGATATTCAGTTGGATAAGAGGCGTATTGGGGGAGAACATAGGCTGCTTTCGTTTCAGATAGAGGAAAAGACATATCATCTCTTTGTCTTTTATGCGGCTTTTAACATTGCAGAAGAGATAGTCAAGCTGATGCTGTGGATAATGGCTGAGTCTGCCATAATCCTGCTGATTTCACTTACAATAGTTGGTTTTGTATCACTTCACTTGCTTGTCAAACCTGTTCGTGATATGGCAGCGGCGGCAGAATGCCTTAACTCTGCAGAGTCCCTTGAAATGCCTCCGGAAGAGCGTTTCGGCAGGCACCTTTTTGAAAAAGTAAATGTTAAAAACAAAGACGAGATAGGAATTCTGTATGAAAGCCTTTCATCGATGGAGGGCGCTCTTGCAGAGTATGTTTCGGATTTGGTGAAAGTGACATCAGAGAAAGAAAGAATCGGTGCTGAACTTTCCGTTGCCAGACAGATTCAGGCCGATATGCTGCCACAGACATTTCCTGCATTTCCGGATAGAACTGAGTTTGATATATTTGCATCCATGACTCCGGCCAGGGAGGTTGGAGGAGATTTCTATGATTTTTTCTTTGTAGATGAGGATCACCTGGCTATAGTCATAGCAGATGTTTCAGATAAGGGCATTCCGGCTGCATTATTCATGATGCTTTCTAAGAGTCTGATACAGACATATACCTTAAGCGGAAATTCTCCCAAGGAGGTACTAAAGGCTGTGAATTTGAAGCTGTGCGAGAATAATACGAAGAAGATGTTTGTAACAGTATGGATCGGAATATTGGATATATCTACCGGAAGGCTTGTGGCTGCAAATGCCGGTCATGAAAATCCGGTCATCATGCATCCGGGAGGTGATTTTGAGGAGTTTAAGGACAAGCATGGATTTGTATTGGGTGGTATGGCAAGGATGAAGTATAATGAATATGAACTTCAAATGGAACCCGGTTCAAAACTGTTTGTATATACCGATGGTGTTCCTGAAGCTACAAATGCCGGGGAAGAGCTCTTTGGAATGAAGCGAACAATTGAGTCTGTAAATAGTGCAAAGAATGAAACTCCGGAGGTTATCCTGGAAACGGTACACGAGGCAGTGAATGCTTTTGTGGGTGAAGCGGTGCAGTTTGATGACCTGACCATGCTTTGTGTGGAGTACAAGGGTGTATGAATTCTGAAATGCTTTATACATTGTTATATACGGAAATCAATCTGGCGGCCATTATTCTCGTTGGGATCATTGGCTTTAAGACAAATGGACTTTCAAAGATGGTGGCACAGCGGAATTTTGCTATGTCCATCGGGGCGGAGGTCTTTTTTTTCCTGTCTGACACCCTGTATGTAATGGGAGTGCATGACCTCTTTCCATGCGGAACTGTAATGATCATGCTTACCAAAACGGTCTATTTCTTCTCGACAGCATTGATGTGCTACTTCTGGTTTATATATTTTGAGTATATTCAGGGCTCGAGCTTTGTAGAGGATCGCAGAAGGGTGCGACTGGCACTGATACCTGTATTTGTCATGGCCGTACTTCTCTTGATCAATGTATTTACCGGTATTCTATTCTATGTTGATGATGAGGGAATATACCGTCGCGGAACATTCTTTGTCGTACAGTACCTGCTTTCTTATACATATGTTTTCATCACTTGTTTCCGTGCCTTTCTTGGAATCTTCAATAAGAAAAAATTTGCCATGCGCAGACAGCTGATCATTCTGTCGCTTTTCCCGCTCGCTCCGGCAGGAGCAGGTATACTGCAGTTTATCTATCCGCAGCTGCCGCTTGCCTGTGCCGCGCTCTCCCTGTCCACGCTTCTACTTTACCTGGAGTGGATAGAACAGATGATATCAGTGGATCCCCTTACTATGCTGAACAACAGGAAACAGCTTGCCTACAGATTCGAGAGCTGGATGCACACTCATGATACCCAGGATCTTTATCTTATGCTGGTAGATGCCAACAGATTTAAGCATATTAATGACACCTACGGTCATCTGGAAGGGGATACGGCGCTTATAAGGATTGCCGATGCGCTCAGGCTTGGATGCCGTGATTATGCCGGCAAGAGCAGCATATCGAGATATGGCGGAGATGAATTCGTGGTTTTAGCCTGGGCAGACCGGAAAAAAGGAGAGCAGGAGATCAGGCATCTGATGGAGAGCATACATGGACATTTAAAAAGGCTTAACAGTGATGCAAACAGCCCGTATGATCTGACTGTATGTATAGGCATGGCCAAAGTGACAGAACAGTCAGTGCTCAAGGATGTGATAGAGGAAGCTGATGCGCAGCTTTATGACCAGAAGCGGCGCTAAGAGCAGAG
Organism: Lachnospiraceae bacterium UBA4364; assembly: GCA_002393955.1. Lineage (GTDB taxonomy): Bacteria > Bacillota > Clostridia > Lachnospirales > Lachnospiraceae > NK4A136. The sequence goes on from DGSK01000062.1 coordinate 53,904, forward strand.
CACGTGAAACTCTGTGACGGTTATGAACAAATGTCCGGATTAAGAGCGTTCTGAAGTAAGTATGAGGTTGCTATGGAAATATATATTGTAAAGAATATTTTTGAGGCTGACTACGGATGTGAGGAAACAGGGAGAGAAACACCCCTGGCGCTGATGCGTCTGGAAAAATGTTCTGTGGATAATTCAGATAATTCAGATAACGGAGTAAAACATCTTGAAATCTCCGAAGCATATCTTGCATCCCATAAGATTTCCGAGGGCGACAAAGTCTGTATCAATGAGTCCGGTGATGTCCTTAAGTATGTCCGTGTAGTAGCAGCAGTGATCAGTGATACTGTAAATGGAAAGAAAAAATATTTTGCTACAGCAAGAGGCTACGGAGAATATAAAGGCTGGTGGGAGTTTCCCGGCGGAAAGATCGAATCCGGTGAAACATCGGAGCAGGCACTTGTAAGAGAGATCAGAGAAGAACTGACAGCGGAAATCGATGTCGGTGAATTGATCCGAACTGTAGAATATGATTATCCGGACTTCCATCTGTCAATGGACTGCTTTTATGCAGAGATAAGATCAGGACAGTTAGTATTAAAGGAAGCTATGGAAGCCAGGTGGTTTTCACCGGAAGAATTCGATGAAGTCAGATGGCTTCCTGCCGATTTGGAACTTATTGATACAATTAAGAAAATATAATTTGTTTTTTCTGTCTGTAAAAATATCCGGAGACTTTGATCAGCCCGCGGAGATTTCTGCATACTCCTCATACCTGTCCTTCAGCTCACGGTCGCTGATGACTGTTACTCTTCCGGCATCATATTCTGAAGTTACCCAGTCGTACATCTTTTGAATAAGCGCATCCTTCTTGGAAAGCTCAGATTCTCCACGTTTTGCCCTGTACTCATTTACCCAGTAAGCCACGCCAGCCAGACCGGAAGCATTATTGATCGACACCTTGGGCGGGCGCGCAAGTATCGTTTCGGTATCGAAGATATTGTAGATTTCCGGATCTTTCATTATACCGTCTGCATGAATACCGGCTCTCGTCAGATTAAAATTCTCACCGACAAAAGGAGTCATAGGCGGGATATCATAGCCGGTTTCATTCTGAATATAATTTGCGATCTCGGTTATCACCTGAGTGTTCATACCATTTAAGTGTCCTCTTAGTGAGGCGTATTCAAATACCATCGCTTCCAGAGGAACATTGCCCGTACGCTCTCCTATGCCTAAGAGCGAGCAGTTTACTGCGCTTGCACCATACATCCAGGCAGTGGTGGCATTTACAACACCTTTATAAAAATCATTGTGCCCATGCCATTCGATCATTTCGGACGGCACATCAGCATGGTGCTGCAGGCCGTAGATTATGCCTGATACACTTCTGGGGAGTGCGGCGCCGGGATAAGGTACGCCGTAGCCCATGGTATCGCAGGCACGTATCTTGATAGGAACGCCGCTTTCTTTAGAGAGCTCCATCAGGCTGCAGGCGAAAGGAACCACGAATCCGTAGAAGTCTGCCCTGGTGATGTCTTCGAAATGACATCTCGGACGGAGTCCGGAACTTATGCATTCCTTTACGATACCGAGATATTTATCCAGTGCCTGTTTTCTTGTAAGCCCCATTTTATGGAAGATGTGGTAATCGGAACAGCTTACCAGGATACCGGTCTCTTTGATCCCGATCGATCTTACCAGTTCGAAATCCTGCCTGTTGGCGCGGATCCAGGTAGTGATCTCGGGAAATTTGTAACCGAGCTCCAAACATTTCTCCAGAGCTTTCCGGTCTTTTTCCGAATATACGAAGAACTCTGTCTGGCGTATCATGCCATTGGGACCGCCGAGTTTATTCAGCAGCTTGTATATGTGTACCATCTGCTCTGTAGTATAGGGAGTCCTGGACTGCTGACCATCACGGAAGGTGGTGTCTGTGATGAAAATATCCTCCGGCATATTTTCCGGAACCCGTCTGTAGTTGAATGCGATCTTAGGAGTTTCTGTATAGGGGAACATCTCGCGAAAGAGTTCCGGATTGGCAATATCCTGCAGCTGATAGACATATGGATCCTGTTCCAGTTTGAATGTTTTGCCGCTTAATCTGATATCGCGCATTGTATTACCTCCAAAAATCCTGTGCTGTAAGCCTTCATGGCAGCTGTTGTTATTTGCTATACAAGTTGTAACATATGTGTTATTATTTGTAAAATGAATATATCAAATAGTATTTATTCGAATATCGAATAGTAACAAAAAACACCGCGGCAATTCTGTAAATTTATTTTTGAACAGTTCCTGACAATAAATAGAAGAAAGGCCTTGCAATCATGGAAATTGAATCACTGAAAACATTTATGGTGCTTGCTGATACAAAGAATTATACCCGGGCCGCAAACCAGCTTTTTGTGGCACAGTCCACCATTACAAACAGGATCAACGAGCTGGAAAGAGAGCTTGGATTCCGGCTGTTTCACAGGACAAACCGTATGGTGGAACTTACGCCTGAGGGGGAGCAGTTCCGCAGGTATGCAGAAAAAGTGATCGAACTGACGGAAAACTCACTTGCAGAGATTTCATCTGCTCAGAAATATGATCACTATCTGAGGATAGGATGCGCTGATTCCATATACGAAGGTCATCTGGCTGAGCTGATCCTAAAACACAGAAAAAAACACCCGAAGGATTACCTGAAAATATCTATCGGTCTGACGGAGCATCTTCTGGAACAGATACAGGATGATATGCTGGATGTGGTATTTACATATCTTCCGCTTAATAAGAATTCAGTGCAGTGTAAACTGTACAAGCAGGATACCCTGGTACTGGTAACTGACATCGAAAATACAAAATACCGGAAAGGGATCACGGTAGAAAAACTGCTGGAGGAAAAATACCTTATGTGTAATTTCGCACTGCAGGATGTGGGACAGTATATCCGAAAGCTTTTCCCCAAGTATCACCAGTTCGAGCTGGAGATTGATGACTGCATAAAGATAGTCCCTTACCTGCTGCATCAGGACAATTATACCTTTCTTCCGAAGGATATGGCAGAACCGTACATTAAAGGCAAACAGCTGAGGCAGGTTCCCCTTGTTAATTTCAACACCCCTGTGATCAACAGCTATATCATATACAAGAAGCCACTGGAAAAAATATGTTCGGATATCTTCAAGATCCACTTATGATAGATTGTTTTGGAAAAAATCCAACAGAGCCTCAAGTTATGGTAAAATGTGGAAAGGAGAAAGCTATGTCCAAAAGATACGTTTCCTCGAAATTATTCAGAATGCGCTTATTGATAATGATATTTATCAATATGTGTCCGGTATTCCATTGGGTGAGGAACAACAGGCGTATACTGAATTTCTACTATTATATATGTCTGGCTGAGTTTGAAAAGGTGAAGCACAAGGACTCCGAGGTGATCGATCTGCTGCATAGAGACCTGCTGGATGCAAGAGATTCCTTTGATAAGCTCTACGGACTGGCAAATTTTATGAACAGCAGGGAATTCCGGATGCTTGTCGCAGCTGCTCCTGACAAAAAGTAAACTGCTTCGGCTGATGTATTTTATCTTGAAAATACCCTATGGCTATGGTATCATTGATATCGTAGCGTGAAAAGCGCGGGGGACTAAAATATTGCAAAAGAGATGGGGTTGTTGAAATGGTAGAAGTAAATCAGGTCATGTATGACATGATCAAAAAGAGTAACTCGATAGCTACTAGCAATGTCAATGATATCGAGGAGATCGTAGATACCGGTCTGGATAAAACTGATGAAAACATCCAGAAGATGGCTATGGACTATCTGGATGACAAGGGATATGCCAAGACTCCTCAGAATATGGAGCAGGCTAAGCAGCATATTCTTCAGAGTTCCAACGGCTCGGATACAGTGCGTGTGCGTGTAAAGCGTCGCATGGTTGAGGATCTGCTTCAGGATGTTGCTCCTGAGGATATGGAAAAGCTCCTTAATGTCTGCCTTTTAGATAACCTTATCAAAGTTAATGATAAGCTTCAGGATGTATCAGGTAAGAGATATGAGTATGCGGTAGAGGTTGTGGATGAGATTCAGCTTGACAGCGAAAAGCCTGCCGGATCACTCATAGAGTTCATATCATTCCAGACGCTGCTTAACAGATATGCGGCAGCAGGCTGGAAGGTGCTCGGTTTCACCAACAGGACTATAGGAAACCATGGAAAGCTTATGATGACAGGTTTCAGTTCCACCCAGAAGCAGACTGTTGTTATCTTTGAGAGACAGGTTCAGGCATAAAAATAGTTTAATGATAATAGCCATGCTCAAGTGAGTGTGGCTATTTTTGTGCGATACCCCGGAGCGGACAGGGGGCGTGATTAAATCTTATACAGTGAATATCAGGACAGCCTGCTGTCACGGCCTGAAGTGCTCCGAGGACCGGAAGGACAGTCTGCAAAGAGGCATAGCAAAAAGACCTCTTGTAAAAAATGATTGAAAATTAAGGATAAAAGCTGAATCAACGCTTAATTATGGCAGTAAGGAATCATGAAATGAGAGAGATCAAAGCATCGGAGATTACATCCACAATAAAGGAAATGTGCACGGAGGCTAACCGTAATCTTTCCCCGGATATGAAGCGTGCGCTTTATAATGCAGCAGATAAGGAGGAGTCCCCATTAGGCAGACAGATACTGGGACAGCTTAAGGAGAATCTTTCCATAGCAGCTTCCGACGATATCCCCATCTGTCAGGATACGGGCATGGCCGTGATCTTTGCAGAGGTTGGTCAGGAAGTGCATGTTACCGAAGGTTGGATAGAGGACGCCATAAATGAGGGGGTCCGTCAGGGCTACACTGAAGGGTATCTCAGGAAGTCCGTAGTCCGTGATCCTATCGACAGGGTTAATACCGGTGACAATACTCCGGCGGTTATCCATTATTTCATGGTGCCCGGAGATAAGATAAAGCTGACTTTGGCACCGAAGGGATTCGGCAGCGAAAATATGAGTCGCGTATTTATGCTGAAACCCGCTGATGGTGTGGAGGGAATAAAGAATGCAGTTGTAACGGCTGTAAAGGATGCAGGCCCTAATGCCTGTCCTCCCATGGTTGTGGGTGTGGGCATAGGCGGAACATTTGAAAAATGTGCCCTTCTTGCCAAGAAAGCATTAACCAGATCGCTAGAGGAGCCGGCAGCAGATGAGCGTATCACTGCTCTTGAGGCTGAGATCCTGGAAATGATAAACGAAAGCGGAATAGGTCCCGCAGGACTGGGAGGCAGCACCACGGCCTTTGCGGTAAATATAGAAACGTACGCAACGCATATAGCGGGGCTTCCGGTAGGCGTGAACATCTGCTGTCACGTAAACCGCCATGCGGTGAGAGTATTGTAAACACTGTTATAGCAGGACTCGTTGAACCGGAATAACCGTACCGTCAGGCACCAAACAGGTTTAGTACAATGAAGGCTTTGGGCGGTATATGTGTATGTTTGCCGGAGGCTTATTATAAGAAAGTGGTCTGCTTGTTAAGATACGGACCAAAGTATGGAGTAGAAAGATATGGAAGACAATAAAAAAAGAGTAACTGTTCCCTTGACTGATGAAGATGCAAGATCGCTTAAGGCCGGTGACTATGTATATTTAAACGGTACTGTTTACAGTGCCCGCGATGCTGCTCACAAGAGGATGCAGGAAGCCCTTGATGCGGGGAAGGAACTTCCTTTCGACATAAGAGGGAATGTCATATATTATCTTGGTCCGTCTCCGGCAAGGGAGGGAATGGTCATTGGGTCTGCAGGCCCTACCACTGCCAGCCGTATGGATAAGTATACTCCGGAACTTCTGGATCTTGGCCTGAAAGGTATGATTGGCAAGGGCAAGCGCTCTCAGGCTGTGCACGAGGCCATTATAAGGAACGGGTGCGTGTATTTTGCAGCAGTAGGTGGCGCCGGTGCGCTTCTATCCAAAGCGATCACTGCGTCCGAGGTCATAGCTTATGACGATCTTGGCACTGAGGCAATAAGAAAGATGGAGATAAAGGATTTTCCGGTGATCGTAGTCATCGACAGCGAGGGAAACGACCTGTATGAGCAGGTTATGAACAGAGAATAAGATTTCCCTGCATAAATCCCGGAAAATGTATTTATATAAATGTTTTTTATAAATGAACTGTAATGAAAAAAAGAAAGAAAGCATATATTATATTCTTAGATGTCTGATAGTTTTTCTGGTGCCTGTGATCACAGGCATCATTATTTTTGTTAATAAGGAAATAGCCCCCTTTGGTAAAAATGATCTGCTGTCCTTTGATCTGTGGATCCAGTATTTCCCCATGTACCGGAAGATAGCTCTTGATCACGGGCTGTCTGAGTCGCTTTATGACTGGAGCGGGGCGCTTGGCTTTAACAAATGGGTACAGAGTGCTTTCTATATTAAGAGTATTTTTCTGATCCCCCTTAATTTTCTTTCGCTGAAAAGTTCCATCGTATACGTAGATATAGTGTGTCTCCTGAGGTTTGGCCTGGGAGCCCTTGCCTGCTATATTTTTCTGCAGTATAAATTGCGCAGCAAAAATATCATTATCATGGCATTGGCTATAGGCTACGGTCTCTGTGCGTATGCCACTGCCTTCATAATGCAGTTCATGTGGACTGACGGTCTTTTCCTTGCACCGCTTATTCTTTTAGGACTGGAGAGAATGATGCGGGGAAAATCACCGTTAATGTATATTATCATGCTGGCGCTTTCCATATACACAAATTTTTATACCGGTTTTGGCATATGTGTGTTCACGGCATTATATTTTATTGCGGAGTGGATAAGAAGATTTCCGGTAAAAACTGCGCCTGGGGATACACTGCGGACGGCGCGCCTAAAAAACGAAGCGTTGAAAATGCTGGGAAAATTTTCAATATCCTCGCTTCTGGCAGGACTGCTTCCGGCATTTGTGCTTTTGCCGGTAATTAAAGGACTGTTGGGAACGGAATCCGCAATTGAAAAAACACCGGACTTTACAGAGTGGTATCACTCACTGGCTGAAAATGTGGCTGCCATGCTGCCGGGGACTGCGGCATCAATGGAGTTCGGGGTGGCCAATATAGCTGTAGGACTGTTTGTTTTCTTGTTGCTACCATTATTTTTCTTTAATGCAATGATTGGTTTCAGGGATAAACTGTGCATGGGCGGAATACTGGCTGTTTTGTATGCGGGCTTAAACTACAATCCTTTAGACTGGTTTTTCAACGGCTTTCATTTTGCTAATCAACTGCCCGGACGCTGGAGTTTTCTTTTTTCACTAATGTTGGTCACAGTGTGTGCGGAAGGAGCAGCAAAGTATAAGGGCATACGGTTTAGGAGTATAGTGTCCGCGACCATCGTGGGTGTGTTTTTTATATTCTATGCCGGATACGGTACAGAAGATGCGGAAAAGCTGGCGGGTCTCGCCAACTGGAGCATGTTGCTGCTTATCTACGCAGTAATACTTGTGATAAGCAGGGAGCTTGGCATTCTGACTAAGGATGGAAAAAAGAAGCGCATGCTGAATATTGCAAGCAGTGGCATTATAGCAGTGCTCATAACATTCCAGTTGTGTGGAAATGTCATAGCTGTTACCACGGTAGAGGATGGAGGAATGCCAAAATCCGAAATGGATCCATATGTTAAAGTCAGCACTTTGCTTGGTGAGACGGGAAAAAAGTATAGTTGCGGGAAGGATGAATTTTACCGTGCGGAGGCAAATGGCAGGTGGACATTTAATACAGCTATGATCGGTGATTTCAATGGTATAGGGTATTATGGTTCGACTTTGGACCACAATGTATATAATCTGCTCCGGGCAATGGGAAATGGAATATATGCAAATAATGTGAGCACGCTTTACAATAACGACTCCATATTCCAGAACAGTTTCTTCGGGGTAAGATACATTTTTGACCGCGACAGGAACTACGGCGTAAAGAACAGTACCGGTTATGAACAGATCGAGGCAGGGGAAGAAATGTATGTGTGGGAAAATAAAACCGCGCTTCCTATAGCTTTTGCAGTATCTGATGATATATTAAAGACAGAGATCAATGTGAAAGATATACGGCCTGTGTCATTTCAGAATGAGATCATCAACGGGATTACAGGCGCTGACAGTTCTGTTTATGAAAAGATTTCACAGGATAGCTTTGAGAGTACGAACTGCGAATTTATCTCCGGAGAAAACTGGGACAGTAATTACTTTGACAGGACAGATGAAAGCGGGCCGGTGAAAATAAAATGGACCTACACTGTCCCGGATGAAGATCCGGTTTATATAGAGCATAATTTCAGGGCAGGAAATCTTGTGGTAAACGGCAGTGAAAATATTGATGTGGGACGTGAAAGATTTAAGTGTCTTGGTACTTATCCTGCGGGAACTGTTATCACGATAGAGTATGAAGCAACTGATATAGATATCGGGTGCTTCGGTCTGGAGCTCTACAGCTTCGATATGGAAAAATGGAGGGAGATTTATGAGACTCTGTGTCCTCACGGTCTGAAAGTTAGTTCATTTAAAAATATCCGTATAGCGGGAACTATCGACATGAAGGAGCCGGGACTCGTGCTGGCGACTATTCCACAGGACGGCGGCTGGAAAGTTTATGTGGATGGCAAACGAGTGGAGGACAGTAAAGCGCTTGGTTGCCTTATGGCATTCAGTGTCCCGGAAGGTGAGCACAAAATAGAATTCAGATACCATGTGCCTGCCCTAGTGCCCGGAGTGATAATCTCACTCTTGGCTGTTCTGGGAGTAGTAGTTTGCTGTAATTACAGGAAAATATTGAAACTATATATAGTTTAAACGGCAAGCGTATGGAGCATTAGCCAAATCATCTCAGCAGGTCTGACAGTTTCGCATATTCTTCAAGCGTGAGCTTCTCACCTCTTATGTCGGTCCTCAGTTCCATTTTTTCCAAAGCTTCATATACACGCTCTTTTGAAAGTCCCAGTGACGGTTCGGAAGAAAGTCCGTTTACCAGGGTTTTTCTTCTGTGATTAAAAGATGCCCGTATCAGTCTGAACATATAGGCGGGATTTTCCGGCTTAACAGGAGGCTCGGTATACCTGTCGAGCCTGATGACCGTGCTGGTAACGGCAGGGGATGGCATAAAGCAGTCGGGGCTTACTTCCCGGACAATCACGGGATCGGCATAGTACTGGACTGCCAGGGAAAGTGCCCCGTAGTCTTTGGAGCCGGGACCGGTCTGCATACGCTCGGCTACTTCTTTTTGAACCATAATGGTTATGCTTTTTAAGGGCACCGGCTTTTCCAGCAGTGCCATTATTATGGAAGTAGTTATGTAATAAGGAAGATTTGCTACCACCTTTATGGGTTTTCCGCCATTTTCCTCATTTACCAGCTTTTCAATATCCAGCTTCAGGATATCTTCGTTTATGACTTTTACATTGTCATAGTCGGACAGGGTGTCTGCCAGTATCGGAAGGAGCGAGCGGTCTATTTCCACGGCAATTACTTTGCCGGCTCTTTCCGCAAGGTACTGTGTCATAGTGCCTATGCCGGGACCTATCTCAAGCACGGTATCTTCTTCAGATACGCCTGCTGAATCCAGGATATCTTCCAGAACCTGAGCATTTATCAGAAAATTCTGTCCGAATTTCTTTCTGAAAGCGAAATTGTATTTTTTTACTATCTCTGCTGTTTTGTATGGTGTGGCAAGATACGCCATGGCAGTCTCCTTATGTTAAGCGGATATCCTTCAAATATTTCCGGTTCATCAGCGTATTTTTCTAAGCTGTGTGGGATGTTTATTCAACAAAAGTGATTTTATCATATTGGGAAATGACTGTATATATATCTTTATTGTACAGAACATAATCCGCAAAACTGCGTATAATCAAAATTTTGCAATCATATAATCATGCGTATAATCAAAGAGTGTATTATAATGTGCGTATAATCAAAGAATAGAGAAAATAGAAAGCTATATTATTCACCCAAGGAATCTTATCATTAAGGATAATGTGATATGTGTTCCTGCGTATATGACATTTTGCCTGTGATGACCAAGACAGAAATAGCTGTATATAAATCTATCTGCAGTAACCCTTTAGCGGTTGCAAGCAGTATAGCTTTGGAAATAGGGAAACAATCAAAATTTTTGGAGTGCTATTTACAGCGAAAATATAATCTTTTTGATAGTTAATAAGTACAAGCATATGCCTGCTTTAGCAGATTTTTAACTTGACTACGCCGAACGGCTAATTATATAATCATCTTATACAAAATAAGCCGAACGGCGTATTTTGTTTGCAAGAGTTAGAAATTTAGCCGAACGGCGAAGAGGACATCATATGAAAATTACAGATTCTCAATCATTTGGTGAAGCAATTAAGAATAGAAGAAAAGAAATGGGATACACACAACGATATATATCCGAATATACAGGTTTCAGTATAAGTTTTATTTCAGATCTTGAAAATGGAAAGAGTACGGCAGAACTTGGAAAAGCTATTTTTTTGGCAAATCTGTTAGGACTTGATATTAACGCAACGTCAAGAGGTGACAAATGAAAAAATATAATGTGTTCATGGAAATCGCCGGAAAATCTATTAATGTAGGAGATATTAAGGGAGAATCCTCGGGGGATTCTTGTTTTTCATATTCTCAAGAATATTTATCCAAAGATTCTGCTAAAGCAATCTCAATATCGCTTCCCCTACATGATGAATATTTTTCTGCAGAAAGAACAAGACGTTTTTTTGATGGTCTGTTACCGGAAGGGTTTATGCGAAAAACAATAGCTACCGACATGCATTTTTCGGAAGATGATTATTTGTCGATATTAAGTTTTTTGGGTAGAGAATGTTTGGGTGCAATTAGAATATGTGAAGAAGAAGATGTTTTAGATTCCGGATATAATGAAATTTCAGAAAAACAGGTTGAAGAGCTTGCTTCAGAAGGAACAAAAAAATCATCAGAAATGATAATAAAATCTCATATTTCACTTACAGGAGCGTCCGGAAAGGTTGGATTATATTATGATGAAAAAAAAGGAAAATGGTATTTACCATATGGGTTGGCACCAAGTACACACATTGTTAAGCAGAGTCATGTCAGACTGGATGGTATAGTTGCAAATGAGCAATTGTCAATGATGACTGCCGGTAAGTGTGGAATAGAGATTCCGGATAGTTTTATTATCAATGTAGGTAAAGGTACTGATTCGGAAGTATTATTTGCAACAAAAAGATATGACAGAATTATAAATGAAACATCAGAAATTATTAATAACTTAAAAAGGCCTTTCAGATTACATCAGGAAGATTTTGCACAAGCTTTGGGTATATCATCGTTTGATAAGTATGAGAAAGGCGACGAAGAATATGCAAGCAAGATGTTTCGTTTAATAAGGGATAATATAAGTAACCCGTTGTCAGAACAACTTAAATTATATAGAAGGATTGTATTTAATTTTGTAATAGGAAACACAGATGCTCATATAAAAAATTATTCTTTATTATATAATCAGAATCTGAATGAGATAAGCCTGGCTCCGGCATATGACATAGTTAGTACGGTAATATATGAAAATGCCACAAGAGAAATGTCTTTTGGGATAGGTGGAACGCGAGACATAAACAGGATAAATAAAGATAACTTTAGAATGATGGCTTCTCAAATTAATCTTGGAGAAAAAATAGCGGTAAAAGAATATGAAAACATACTAAATAAATTTGAATCATCTATTCGTGAATCAGCAAGAGAACTTAAAGAAATGGGATTTAATAATGCAAACAATATTTGCGAAAGAATAATTAATGCGAGAAAAAATATACTTTAACGCGAATTCGATAAAAGAAATATACAGATTTTCAAAATTATATAATTGAAAAATGTTTAACTTCAAAAAATTGAATATCCTTAATTCAAAACATTTTACCACCGGCAGTATTATTGTAACCGACGCAGAGGTAAGAACAGATTATGTAGAGTCAAACGCTCTTAAATCCACCATAAATTTAAGCTTCTCCTTCGTATCATATATATCAAAGCATTTTGAAGCAGGTTTTCCGTTGCGGGGTGCCGTAACCGGAAGAACAGATAGGGTCTGAGCGTTTAATTTCAGAAGGGAGAATTATGAAAAAAAGAGCGGCAGTTATATTCGGAACGATGGTGGTGGCAGCAGGACTTTTATGCGCATGTGGTAAGGGCAGCGGCAGTTCTTCCACGGGCAGTGCTGTAAACAGCAGCAATTCGGGGAATGATTCTGAAAGCATTGTAGATGAGGTGCTTAAGGGAATAGGCCGGACAGCGCTGGCGCAAAGTGCGGATTTTCATGAGGATATCGTCGGGACTGTCGGGGATCATATCTACTATTCAGGCAATCTTTTTGAAGGAAGAGGATATTCAGCCGATGAAAAAAAGGCTATGCTGGAATACCTGGAGACCGTAGATGCAACTCTTTCGGAAGATCTGTATGTAACCGGCTATTCCGACGGAGGGAGTACTAGGGATCAGAGGTTTTATGCGAGACAGTATATAAATGGGGCTGTGGTTTCTGATGTGTACTATGCAACGGACTGGGATAAAACGAGTCCTAATATAGTACTTGCATCTGATGCTCAGCCTGTAGCAGATCTTGATACTTCCAATGTTATTTCCCCTGAGGTACTGTTTCCCATAGTTAAGGAGGAGGCGGAGAAGAACTCGGATAAGCTGAATGACTACAATAATAAAGGTGTCTACGGATTTTATCTGTTATCCTATGAGTCGGCAGGGGATCGCCTTGTATACGATTTCACGGTAAACGAATTCAGCCATGTGAAGTTTGATGCCGTGACCGGTGATCTGGTGGATGAAGAGTTCTGGAACGGAGCTATAGCGGACTGAAAATATAAAGCTTAAACGATCTCAAACACATCAGACAAATTGACGCCCTACAATGTAGGGCATATAATGAAAGGAGACATGGCATCAGGTGGATTTTATAGGAAGAATATGAAGTGATTTATCTGATTACTGCATTTACAAAAAATGAGCAGGATAATCTGACTGACGATGAGAAGAAAACATTGAAGAAGCTTGTGAAGGCTTTGAAGGAAGAGGCAGGCAGAAATAGGAAAGGGGGCAGCGCATGACATCTTTATTTGAGGATTTGCAAGAGGGTCTGAATCAGGCAATTGCTTTTGAAAAAGGTATTGGCAAAGCAAAGGTAAGAACGCTGATTATAATGCCGCTAAAGAAATATACTAATGATGAAATCAGGACAATAAGGAACAATGCCGGAATGACACAGACAACGCTGGCCAAATACCTTGGAGTGTCAAAAAAGACAGTAGAAGCGTGGGAAAATGGAAGGACACATCCAACCGGTCCGGCTTATCGTTTGCTGGAAATTTTGGAACAGGGACGGGAGGGTGAACTGTCTTTTGTTTCTGTTGAGGATTAGTGGGGATTGATAAGCTGTATTGTATTTACCAGCTTACTGAGAAACTTAGCATGCAACTCAGCTGTTTCCGTTAATGTATCCGGCGTAAAATATTCACATTCAAAGGCATTCCTGTCTTCTGGGACAAGGGTGTCTTTTTTTTGTGGCAATGAGTCAGGCTTCACGCTCTGTGCCTGAACGATGGATGTGGGTTTATATGAGAATGGCAGGTCGGTTTCTGTCACAAGGTATTCCTGCGGAACGGCCTTTACTGTTTCCGGCAGCTTCTTTGCACCGGGTTTCAGAAGTGTGGTACCTACACCCAGCCTGAAGCCCTGCTTTATAAATTCCTTCGCTGCCTCAGCACTGTAAGCATAACCATGCATTATGCCTTTCGCATCCGGATAAGCATGCAGTATCTTCAGCGTGTCCTCACAGGCGGATACGGAATGTATGGATACCGGCAGGCTGTAATCCAGGCTCATTTCCAGCTGTTTTCTGAAAACTTCTTTCTGCAGTTCCCTGTCCGGCATGTCCTTGCGGTAGTCAAGTCCGATCTCGCCAATGGCTGAGATGTTTTTGTTGTCATTTAAGATTTCGCTAAGCGCAGCAATCTGTCTGTCAGGATTGTCGCCTATGTACTGTGGATGGATGCCTGCTGCGATATGCAGGGATGCGGTTTCACTTATTTTCTCATATGCCTTTAAAAGCTCCACAGCTTTCCGGGAACTTTCTATATCATAGGAAACACAGAGCAGTCCGGTCACGTCCTGACGGCCTATTTCCTTCAGATAGACAGCCAGGTCTTCGGGTTTTATAAATTCTTGCAGATGTACATGGGAATCAACCATAATATTTTAATATTCAAAAAAAACACCATCCCCAACGATCCTAGTCGTCAAAAATGATGCTTTCATGCACCGCCAGGGGCTCGAACCCTGGACACCCTGATTAAGAGTCAGGTGCTCTACCAACTGAGCTAGCGGTGCGTACCGCACGTCCTCATCAAAGGCACAATGAAGATTATAGTACATTGTTTTCAGGAATGCAAGGGCTTTTTTAAAAAGTTTTTGTACTTTTTTGCGGGCTAAAATTCATGAGAATTTCGTTGGTTTTGGACTGCATTTTTGCTATACTTAATTGTAATATCCGGTAAGGAGCGAGCGGAAGCGTTTGCTGACGCGATTGAGGCTGCAGCCAATGACAAGACTCCTATCCACAAGGTCAGTGCCAGGGTTCTGACTGACCATCAAGCCAATCACTGTGAGCGGAGAACCGTTCAGCAATACGGTATTCAGCTTTTGAGGCTATTATAGAGCGGCGCTGTGACTGCTGAGTCACAGAAAAAAATCATCAAAGAATTTCGAAGAAAGGGGCTTGACAGCCATGGGTCATAGAACTACGCTCCTTAGAGCAGAGCAGAGCAGAGCAGAGCAGAGCAGAGCACAGCACAGCAAAGGCTAACTGCGCCCTTTTTGCGTCCTGCGGGGCGCTTGAAACTGCATATTACATTCGTGATGGATAACCGTCAGATTCTGACGGGGTAAGTATACCCTGTCAGGTTCGGCGGTTTTTGTCGTGCAGGCATAATCACATGGAACGGCAAGGAAGGGCATCCATTGAATGAATGTACTCTGTGTAGATCAGGATAGAACCAAACTCAGGCAAATGAAACGGGACGCAAAGGAGATCGTTCCCGGCGCGCGCATCACCGTCTACCGCGATCCGTGTAAAGCGGAGACTGTGGCAAAGGCAAAAGGCTGCGACGTGCTGCTGACCAACACGGTCTTCGACGGGAGCAATTGGGACGGAGTTATGCTGGCGGAGCGGATTCAGCGTGTGAATCCCCGCGTCAACATCATCTTCATTGCCGACCGAGCGGACACATCCGCGGCATACGACGCATGGCAGATCGGAGCCGGCGCGTTTCTCCTGCGACCTTACGAGAAGCAGCGGCTGGCAAAGGCATTGGCAGACCTGCGCTTTGCGCCGGTATGAGCGCTCCGGTGTGCAACTACATAAAACATGCCGCGATATAGAATAATCACAAGGAGGAATTTTACATGAAACAGAAAACAGGAAGGAAGCTGCTGAGCTTTTTGCTCACGCTGGCGATGGTCGTCGGGCTGATGCCGGGTATGAGCTTGACGGCGTATGCGGCGGTAGAGAAGGCATACACCGACTATGATGTAACCACAGATACGAACAAGACCAAGAGTGGTGATGCCCTTACGGCATTACAGGTTACTTTCAATGGTTATAATTGGTACATTATTGAAGACAATTCTGAAAGCGAAACATCAGGGACAGTTACGTTGCTAGCAGCAGGCACTGGTTTTGGCATAATGACATTTGATTCTGATTTCCAAAGCAACAGCTATAATAATTCGGATGTGAAAGCATACTTGGATGATATAGTCAATGGTAACGCCGCAGAAGGGAAGCCAAATTTCAAGAATGTGGCAAGTGCTATAGAACCGGTTACCTTGAAAACCTATGCATACAGTCCAACGACAGATGTAGCTGAAACGACAGAGAATGCTAAGCTGTATCTTTTGAGTACAGCTGAAGCTGATAAACTCTCAAATGATGTTCAAAAACTAGATTTCTCTGGTGTTGGCAGTCATAATGAATGGTGGCTGCGCTCGCCCGGCGACGGTTATGATCAAGCGGCGTGCGTGTACGGCAACGGCGACGTGAGCAGCGTTGGTAACGATGTCGACGAAGAGTTTGGCGTTCGCCCCGCTTTAAAGCTGAATCTGTCATCTGTCATCTTCGACTCTGAATCAAAAGAATTTTCGCTGAAGCCGGCGGGATATGACGTTACCATAACTAAAGGCAGCAATATGACATGGACCACAACTTCAGGTACGGAATCACAGACTGGCGTGACCGATGCGATAACAGATGTGGTTTATACTGCAAATGACGGGTATTATTTCCCGACAGAATATAGCGTTACTTCAGTCAATGGGATTTCCGTGACGCGTAACAGCTATACACAGATCACTGTTTCAGGAACACCGACGACAAATGCTTCTATTACACTGACAGCTCCGACGGCAAAGACAACGCCGGACGCGCCTACAACAGCAGCCGCGACGGACTGCACCACCGCAGACAACAACGATGGAAAGCTCACCGGCGTTACGACCGCTATGGAGTATAAGAAGTCGGATGCCGAGAGTTGGACTGCTGGAACAGGCAGCGACATCACGGGCCTTGTCCCCGGAACATACTATGTCCGCGTAAAGGCGACCGATACGACAAATGCATCCGCAAATCAGGAACTGACAATTAAAGAATTTATTTCGTACACGGTGACCTTTAAGGTAGTGAACGGAAAATGGAATGAGGGCGAAGGCGATGCTGCGACAGCAGATAAGACCGTGACCCTTACCGGACATGATGGCGATACCTTGAAACTGACCGCAGACCAGATTCCGGCAGTCGGCACCAAGCCGAACGACACCTACAAGGCCGGAAGCTGGGATACGACGCCGAGCGCGGAAATTGCGATTACAGGAGCAACAACCTACACATATACATATGCGCAGAAAGAAAGCATCAGCCAGACAGTAACTTTCAAGGTTGCTAACGGCAAATGGGACGATGGCACCACAGCCGACAAGACTGTGACCCTTACCGGACATGATGGCGATACCCTGAAGCTGGCGGCAAACCAGATTCCGTCAGTCGGCAACAAGCCGAACGACACCTACAAGGCCGGAAGCTGGGATACGACGCCGAGCGCGGACACAGCGATCACGGCGGCGACCACCTACACATATACCTACGCGGCAAAGGACAGCGTCAGCCAGACCGTGACCTTCAAGGTAGCCAACGGCAAGTGGGACGATGACAGCACAGCGGACAAGACCGTGAAGCTTAGCGGCTACGAGGGCGACACCCTCAAACTGGCGGCGAATCAGATTCCGGCGGTCGGCACCAAGCCGAACGACACCTATAAGGCAGGAAGCTGGGATGTGATGCCGAACACTGACACAGCGATTACGGAGGCAACCACCTACACGTATACTTACGTAGCAAAAGAAGCATCCGTTGTAACCAAAGCACCGGAAGCGAAAACGCTGACCTATACCGGCTCTGCACAGGAGCTTGTAACAGCAGGCACCGCCACAGGCGGCACGATGCAATACGCCCTTGGAACGAAGGACGCGGCCACACCACCTTATACCACAGACATCCCCGCAAAAACCAACGCTGGAACCTACTATGTCTGGTACAAGGCATCAGGTAACTCTGATTATGAGGAATCCGAACCCGGATGTGTTGAGGTGACCATACGGGAGGACGGGCAACCGGACAACGATGAAGGCAACATCAATGTAAAAACTCGCAAAGAGGAGGGGGCACCGGACTGCGGCCTGGAAGTTCCCGATGACACATTGAACAGTCTGCTTACGGAAGAAGAAAAGGAAAGGTTGAATCATGGCGAAGCAGTTCTTTTCTATCTGGATGTAAGCAATACTGACCCGTCGGAGACAGACAAGAGTCTCATAGAAAGCAAACTTAAAGAAATATCCTCCGATGCACAGGTCGGAATGTTTTTCGACATGTCCTTTTACAAACAGGTCGGGAATAATTCAAATCCGGAAAAGATAACTGACCTTAATGGAAAGAAAGTAAATGTTCTGATCGATGTTCCGAAAGAACTGCAAAATGCCGAAAGCGGCAAGACCAGGATATTCTATGTGGTCCGCATCCACAACGGTGTGGCAGAGATAATTGCAGAGTCAACAAATACACCTATTCCTGTGGAAAGCGATAAGTTCTCTACATATGCGATCCTGTACGAGGATGTTGAAAAATCTACAGGCAGTTCGTATGAGCATCATCACCACATATGCGAGCGTGGACACATTTTTAACTATCATGTATTCCAGGAGCCTACAACGGAAACTGATGGTTATGCAGGCTGGGTATGCGACCGCTGCGGAATACAGGATCCCGACCATGCTGACTATGTAGGGCCTACAGGTTATATCGTGCTTTCCGCTTTCCCGGTGTTCAATGACACACTGGAAAAGAATATCGCAGCAGCACCTGAAAACGGTACCGTTAGCATAAGCACGAAGAGATGGATAAGTGTAAGACGCGGAGTGCTGGAAGCTCTTGCGGCCCGCCCGGATGTCACGCTTTCCGTAAGCTTTGTCTATGAGAACGAGGATTATGTGCTGACAATCAAGGGCAGCGATCCTAATCTTGCAGGATTTACTGCATCAGGCGACCTTTTCTACGGTTTCATATATCTCGGAAACGGATTTGGTCTGGAGAAGAAGACAGCGGAAGTTCCGCAGTCCTGATATAAATTACAGTATTCCGATATGTATCAGAGAGCTGTGTCCATCTGACGCAGCTCTTTTTTTAGCCTGACATAGTTTTTACTCGTTTTTATTATAATAGATAACGTTTACTATTATTGACTAAATACGTCTATATGTTTATAATAGTAATCGTTACAGAGGAGAGCAGGAAATGAAAAAAGCTTCATATAATATAGTTCCGGCAACTGAAGAAATATTAAAGAACATGGGCGAGCAGATTAAGCTGGCGAGACTCAGAAGAAATCTTTCTGCGGCATTAGTGGCAGAGAGGGCAGGTATTAGCAGGGCTTCTTTGTGGAAAGTTGAGTCCGGCAATCCGGCAGTTGCGATTGGAATATATGCCGCAGTACTTCACGCATTGGGGGAGATGGACTCGGATCTTGAACTGGTGGCACGGGATGATAAGATGGGCAGACAGATGCAGGATCTTAATCTGATTACGAGAAAACGAGCGTCAAGGAGGAAAGAATAGTGGCAGTAGAAGAAAAAACTATCTATGTGTATGATGATTTTTCTTTCAGCAGCCCGGTCCTGCTTGGAAAGCTTTATGTGGGTGTCATTAAAGGCGGCGAAACATACTCATTTGAATTTGAGAGGGATTGGCTGAAAAAGAGCAGGTTGTCGATTTTATTGGATCCTGAATTGCAGCCATACGCAGGACGGCAATTCCCTGTTGGAAATAATATTTTTGGTCTGTTTGCAGACGCGTCACCGGATAGATGGGGACGCATTCTTATGAATAAGCGGGAACGCATCCTGGCTGGAAAAGAAGACCGTAAGCCGAGAAAACTATATGACATCGATTACCTGCTGGGTGTTTATGATGAGACCAGAATGGGTGGAATCCGTTTAAAAACTGATTTGGCAGGAGAGTTTCTTTCGGATGATAAGGAAACTTCTGTTCCACCATGGACGCAGCTTAGAACTTTAGAGGAAGCTTCTAGGAATTTTGAAAAAGATGAGCATGGGGTTACAGACAGATGGCTTAACCAGCTGATCAGACCCGGCTCTTCCTTGGGAGGAGCCAGACCAAAGGCTACGGTTGCTGATACCTACGGTAAACTCTGGATTGCAAAATTCCCAGCTAAAAACGATGAAAATGATACCGGGGCCTGGGAAAAAGTGGTCCATGACCTTGCTAATATGTGCGGATTAAATGTTCCTGAGTCCAAGCTGGAAAAATTTTCAAAACAGGGAAGTACTTTCCTGGTGAAGCGTTTTGACAGGGATGGGAAGAAAAGGATTCATTTTGCGTCAGCAATGACGCTGCTTGGAAAGACTGACGGGGTCTCTTCAAAGGATGGAATTGGCTATCTTGATATTGCGGGATTCATAAAATCAAATGGAGCAAGACCTAAATCGGATTTAATAGAACTATGGAAAAGGATCGTATTCAATATGGCGGTAACAAATACCGATGACCATTTAAGAAACCATGCATTTATTTTGGAAAAAGATGGATGGGTTCTGTCTCCTTTATATGATGTTAATCCGGTTCCTTATGGTGACGAACTTTCGCTTTTAGTGGATGAAACAGATAATGCCATATCAATTGAGCTGGCACTAAATACTGCTTCAAGATTTGGTATCACAGATATAAATGCCGAAAAGATGGCAAAAGAAATACTTGATATTGTGAATGCTAACTGGGAAATGTTAGCGAAGAAATATGGTATTTCCCGCGGACAGATTGAAGATATGCGTCCGGCATTTAATATCAAAAAGACCCTACATTGATCATTTAGTGGAAGGTCTTTTATTTATCGCACGTGCTGCGTAAGGAAATTTTAGGCTTGCGCCGAACGCAGCACGGCGGAGCGAGTAGGGGTGATTTCATCACCCCTACTCGATTTATATTCACTTTAGAATCCTTACGGATTGTCATGTTCTACAGCGTCCTCAGGAAGCTTTACATTGTAGGTCTTGTCATCAATTATGATCTCTATTGTGTACCACCAGTTAACGGGGCTTGCTGTCGTGGGAAATCGTAAGTCCGATACGGAATCTGACCTGTCCGGTAAATTTACCGGGCAGGTTTTTTTATACCGCAGGGATATTCTGCTCACATCTGAAAATTTGTGCATGTGATGAGTTTGTACTCTATGGTAAAATAAAAATTTGGTAGATGTTTTTTCTATAAATGATCAGATACTGAGGGGGATTGATATGACAAGCGAAACAGAAGAAAAAGATTACCGGGAAGAGCAGGGAACGCCTGCTCCGGAGAAGAAAAAAACTAAGCTTACCCGGGCAGAAAAGAAGGCCGCTAAGAAGGAGCGCAAGAAACGCTGGAAGAAAACAAGGAAGGAAGACCGCAGAAAACTCAAGGAGCATTACAAGGATGCCCCATGGTTCATCCGGATTCCCAGACTTCTTGCCTTTCCTCTTCTACAGGTTTCCATCATCCTGACGGCAGTGGCCATCGTACTGGCAATAATCGGTGGATGCGGATATATGGGCCTTATGCTTTACTATTCCGATCTGTTTGACAACAGGAATGAACCGGTGGACAGGGAAGAGATACTGGCCCTGTCACCCATAGATGAGGAAGGGGCAGAAAAGATAGATGCAATTCCGGGAGTCGATCCTGATGATACATGGACGATCTGTGTTTATATGGTAGGTGCGGATTTAGAGGACTGGGATGAAAACGATCTGTCCTTAACCACTATTTTAGAGACTGCAGAGGAAAGAAGCGTAAGAAAAGCCGAGGAGACAGATGAGATATTCGGGCTTCTGAACCAGTATTCGACAGAGCTCGAATCAAAAGGCCTGGAACTGCCGGAATTCCTCTATTATCCTGATCCGCCGTCAGAAGCCTACAGCGTGTATCTTACAGATGATGTGATAGTTGCGGAAGGGGATGGATGTGCGTCTACGGATATCTATGAGATGGTGGATGCAGATACTCCGGACAATATCTCCATTGTGGTCCAGACAGGCGGTGCAACCAGATGGAGCAATACTTTTATAAATCCCAATAAGACACA
The DNA here is from genome assembly GCA_002393955.1 of Lachnospiraceae bacterium UBA4364. Lineage (GTDB taxonomy): Bacteria > Bacillota > Clostridia > Lachnospirales > Lachnospiraceae > NK4A136. Next base: position 75,632 of record DGSK01000062.1, read on the forward strand.
GAGATTTCTGGTAAAGGGAGGCAGATTTGAGGAAATCGAGAATCTCCCACTTCAGAGAAGCACTGATCCTCAGACTCTGGCTGATTTTATACAATACTGTGATGATAATTATAAGTCAGATCATATGATGCTGGTTCTTTGGGATCATGGTTCAGGACCTTTCGGTTACGGTTCGGACTCGATATATGGCGGAAAGTGTATGAGCTTAAAGGAAATCAGGGAAGCTCTGAGTACGGTCTATGAGCCGGATATGGAGGATCCCGCTTTTGATATCATCGGCTTTGACGCCTGCCTTATGTCCAATCTGGAGGTTACTCATGCACTGAACGGATTTGCTTCCTATTATGCACTGAGCGAAGAGACTGAACCCGGTGAAGGCTGGGATTATGACGGATGGCTGGAAGCCATGAAGGATGATCCTTCCATGAGCCCGGCTGCAGTGGCCCGGGCTGTAGCAGACAGTTATATGGATCATTACATGACCCAGAATGTTAATATAGGCGAGGAACTTTTTTCAAGTGACGTGACATTTGCGGTTATCGATGCGGCAAAAGCGGAGGAACTGTATGAAGCCTATTGTGCTCTTGCCGAAAGGCAGCTCACAGACTCGGCGGGGGATATAAGTGTTCTTGCGGAGATAGGACGCTGCTGCAATAAATCAACCCATGTTGTTGGTGACAGCTACAATGTTTTTAACCTTGTGGATCTGGGAAATTACATAGAGTATATGGGTGACACATATCCGGAAGAGTGTGCAGAGATAGACAGGCTGATGGATGAGACCATACTGTACCATCGTGAGAACGGAAGTCTCTGCGATTCGGAAGGTCTTAGTGTTTATATTCCCGGAAGCATAGATTCTTTTGCAGGTCTTTGGTATTTCCTGGATTATGAGTACAATATCTGCGAGGATGACAATATCCGTGCTCTTTACTATTATAAAATGTCCGGCTGCCTGAATGATGAGATGCAGGAGCAGCTATCTGAGCTTACGGATGAAACCCCTCTTATACTGGATGTTTCCGATTTTTATGATTTTGAAAAGAATGAGCCGGTTATCGCAGACAACACATTCTCCGTACCTGTCAGTGAGGAACTGCAGAAAATGATACAGGGCTATTCCTTTATGCTTGCATCTTATGATGAGGATTCCGATAACATCGTATATTACGGTGAGGATGAGTACATGTATCTTGACGGTGAAGGCAGTATCTGCAGCGAGTTTGACGGTGAATGGGTTTTCATGGACGGACAGCCTCTTTGTATAGAGATCACCTCTGCAACATACTCGGTTGTGGAGTACCGTTCCAGGGTGCTGTATGAAGGACAGGAAGCTTATCTGGTATTTGCTTACAACAGGGATACGGAGGATTTCAGCATAAAGGGTATAAGGCTGATTCCGGTAGATTCAGACGATGGCATCAACTTCATGGTAAATACCAAGAGCAACATAGAGCTTCAGCCAGGAGACGAGATCGTGCCTTTGTACTATTCCACCGATGCTTACGGACAGACCTTTGATACGGAAGGAGACAGCATCAAATACCGTGTTACCATGAATATTAAAATGGAAGGAATGCCCTCGGGCTACTATCTCGGCATGGCTACCATATATGACCAGCGTGGTGACAGCTACAATTCCGCAGTCATCGGTTATGACATATCCGGCGGAAAGATAAAGGAATGCAGTATAGATGAGGATTTTGTAGGAACGGATTATTGATTGAAACACGTTGCCCCGGGGCGGATGCTGCTCCGGGGCAATTTTTTTTGACTTATGTTAATGTCTATGGTAAAATTTTTCAAGATATTGGGTTTCTATGCCCTTTTGAGGGGTAGATTTAGTGTAATGAGTGGGTTACCGTTGCGTTACATAAATTTTGACTGTCTGGTCTGGTATTTGACCGGCAGCGTATCAGTGGGCAGGGTATTAACATACTGCTTGCTGTGAGAAGTGAGGTAATTGTAAGTTGGATAACAGAGAATACAAGATCCGTCTGGAACAGATATCATCATTGGCAGCGGAAAATGATTTCAAAAAAGCTGTAAGAATAGCGGACCGCATCGACTGGAGGCGTGTTCCTGCAGATATGTCCACTCTCATGCAGATCAGCCAGCTATACCGTTTGGCCGGAAGGTCGGACGAAGCGGTGGAGATGCTTCGCCTTGCGTATAAAAATAATAAGAAGGCAAAGAAACGCCCTAATAAAAAGATCGTTTATGCGCTCTGTGATCTCTATCTTGAGAGGGGCGATACCGATAATGCGGAAAAGACCTATCGTCTGTATAAGAATCTGGATCCGGACAGCATAGAGAAGCTGATACTCCAGTACCGGCTTGTGGAGCTGTGCGGGGGATCACTTAAGTCCCAGATAGACATTCTCAAGCAGATGCATAATTTTGCACCTTCACATCCCGAGTGGCGTTACCAGCTGGCATATCTCTACCACAGAGCCGGCGCGACAAGGGAGTGTGTGGAGACCTGTGATGACATAGTAAGATGGTTTTTCAAGGGACCGGTTGTTATAAAGGCTCTTGAGCTTAAGATGCTTCATGAACGTCTGACTCCCGAGCAGCAGCGTATATATGATGCCCGCAACGAGGCAGAACTTCGCAAGTATGAGACTGACGATTATTCCACGGAGTACTATGACGACGGAAGTGGTGATGAGACCGAAGAAATCCAGGTCAAGCTGATAGATCAGGATAAATTCAATACCGTAAATCTTTCAAGAGAGCTGGCCGCATCCATGGCTGAGCTCCTTGCGGGAGAGGAAGAGGGTAAGGCTGCAGTCCGTGACAGAAAGAGGCGTTCAACAACCAGAAAGATCGTTCAGCCGCTCATGGATGAGCAGGATGAATATCCCTATGATGATGAAACCGGTTATGGCTATTCCGGGGATGAATACCGTGAGGACAGGCATGCCGATGAGCGTTATTATGGTGAAGAAGATGGCGGCGGACAGCGGAAAGGCCGTTACCATCGGGAGGCATATCAGGATGATCAGTATGCCGAAGAAGGTTATGCCGATGATCAGTATGCAGACGGACAGTATGCCGAGGAAGGTTATGCCGATGATCAGTATGCGGACGGACAGTATGCTGAAGAAGGCTATGCTGATGATCAGTATGCAGACGGACAGTATGCTGAAGAAGGTTATGCCGGGGATCAGTATGCAGATGAACGCTACGCCGAAGCATCCTACGGTAACGATGCCGGTTCAGAGGCGGATTATTCCGGGGCCGGTCATGACGATGCCTGCAGCAGTGACGAAGAATGGCATGGAACCGGTGGCTATCAGGATGACCGCTATGAAGAAGAGGGTTATGACAATAGCGGAAATAAGAATGCTGGCTATGCTGAAGACAGTTACGGTGGCGGCAGATATGAAGAAGCTGAAGGTCCTACTTTCTTTGAAGACAGGACAAATGAGTTAGTTATAGATGTTCCGCCTGCCGGGCTTAATCCCGGATATGTGGCAGTGCCGGTAGGTGTGGCCGCAGGCGCAGCTGTGGCGGGGGCTGCAATGGGCGAAAAAGCGGTGGCAGCAGATGCGGAAGAGGAAGCTTCAGGAGAGTATACCGGAGAGTATGCCGATAACGAAGTGCCGGCTGAGGAAGTTCAGGATGATGCTTACGATGGTGCTTATGATGAAGAGCCTGAAGTAATCGAAAAGCCTGCAAGACGCAGCTCGGCAGTCCGTGTGCTCCGCACGTCAGGAAGATACGGAGACTCTTCCATCTTTACCCAGGGTGAAGATGGCCAGATGAATTTTGATATGGACAGGGCGCTTACGGAGAAGCAGATCACAGGTCAGCTTACCATAGAGGAGGCGCTTGAGAACTGGGATGTAAGGAAGGACAGTGCAGATGAGCTTATCCGTCTGGATACTGAAAAGCGTATCCTTGACAGCACGGGCCCTATTTTTGCTGAATTTGAAAAGCAGGTAAAGGAGAGCATAGCCCGTCATACAGAGCCGGAGCCTCCTTTGGGAGTTGCGGACAGGATTTTTGAAGATAAATATTCTACCGCAGGGATTGATCTGGTTCCGCTGGATAAGTATATGGAAGAACACGAGGAAGCTGAGGCTGAATTAAACGAGACGGAGTCAGTTGAGGATGATGTAATAAATGAATCTGACGAAGCTGAGGCTGGGTACGCTGATGAAAACAGCGAAGCTGAAGCGGATGGTGAAAACAGTGATGCTGAGACCGGAGATGAAGTGGAAGATACGGATTCCGGGGCCGCATATGAGGAGGAGTATCCGGCAGATCCTGAAGAAAGTGACTATGAAGGCGTATCTCAGGATACCCACGGCACCACTATATGGAAGGAAGTAGATGCTGCGCTTCAGGCTGACAGGGAAGCTGCAAAGAACGCAGAGCCAGAACCTTTGGAGGAAGAAGAACCCGAAGGTGTGTCCCAGGATACCCACGGCACTACCATATGGAAAGAAGTAGATGCTGCGCTTCAGGCTGAAAAGGCAGCGGCAGAAATGGCTGAGACGGCGGCAGATGCCGGTGAGGCGGTGGTGGAAACCGCACTTGATGCCGGAGAGGCAGTAGCGGAAAACGCCGCAGCCGGAGTGCTGGCAGCGGGAACTGCAGGCGCAGTGACTGAGGCAGCTGAGATAGGAGAAGCAGCAGCGATAGGCACAGCAGCTGCAGAAATGGGTGTGGCAGCGGCTGAAGCTGTTACGGATATTGCAGATTCCGCAGCAGATGTTATAGAAGAGGCTGTGGAAGAAACAGACGATGAAGATGAACTGTCCCCCGGCGCAAGGGCGGTTGCGGCAGCTTTGGCAGATGAAAATGATGATGAGACGTCGGCTGAAGATCCGGCCGAAGCCGGGGAATATGATATTTCCGAAGAAGAATCGGATGTTCCGGAAACAGATGAGTCAGATGATGATGAACAGGCTGCCGGAGATGAAGATTCTGAAGAATATTCGGAGGAAGAATTCTCCGGAGAAGATGCTTCTGGGGCTGAGGATACTGAAGAGGCTGAATTTGAAGATGAAGACAGCGATGCTTCCGGATCAGATGATAACGGCTACGATCCTGAGGAGGATGATAATGCAGACGCATCCTTAAGCACCGGCCAGATCGATCAGATAGGTGATGCCCTTGAGAATGATGCTGACAGGATAGGCGTGGAAACTGTTGAGGAGATCAATGATGTCTATGATCCTGAAGACGGTGATCCGGATTTCTCCGAGGAAGAAATAGAGATATTTGAGCATTTCTTCTATTCAAAGAAGATGCGCGACCAGATACTTGTGTCTATCGATAATCTTTCACTGGCTCCTTATGTGGGCAATGTGATAATCACCGGCGGTGAAAAGGAAGAGCTTCGCGGCCTGGCTAAGGCCCTGCTCAGGGAGCTGCAGCTTATTGAGGGCAATTTCCGCGAGGATAGGGTGGCAAGAGTCAGCGGTGCCAAGATGAATAAAAAGGATGTGGCAGGCGTACTGGCTCAGCTTGATAACGGTGCTCTGCTCATAGAGGGAGCTTCGGACCTTAAGCGTGAGACTCTTGAAAAGATAGCGAATGTTCTGGAAAAGACGGATACAGGAATCGTCATCATGCTGATAGATGAAAAGAAGGCTATGGATGCCGTGATCCGTGAGTATCCTATGATCGGCGGGTATTTCAATGCCCGTATAGATATGGCACCCCTTACCGATGCGGCCCTTGTCGAATATGCAAAGAACTATGCGTACCGCAAGGAGTACAAGATAGATGAGGAAAGGGCAGTGCTTGCGCTTCATCAGCGTATAGACGAGCTGCAGATAGGCGAGCATATTGTGTCTCTTGCGGAAATCGAAGAGATCGTGGATGAAGCGATATACAGATCTTCCCACCACCTGGTATCAACTTTCCTTGAGATTTTAAGCGGAAAGCGTTATGATAAAGAAGATGCGATGATCATTCTCCGGGAAAGAGATTTCCAGGGCAGGAGAGGCGGCGCCGCATAAGCCTGCGACAGATGGAAAGGGCATTTTATTAGGGGATTACATTATTTTAGGAGGAGTTTCTTATGGCAGCAGCAAAAAAGAAGGCAGATAAGGGCAAGGCACCTTTGCTTCAGGAAGAGCCCGTTTTCATATCGGAAGCGGATCAGTATGTTTTCGGACAGGGTTCTCACTATGATATATATAAAAAGCTGGGTTCGCATCCATGCACCCAGAACGGACAGAAAGGTGTTTTCTTTGGCGTTTGGGCACCCCATGCCAGAGAGGTTCATGTCGTAGGTAATTTCAACAACTGGGACACTTCTGCTCATCCCATGACAAAGCTGGGTGACGGCGGTATATATGCCTGCTTTATCCCCGGACTTGGTGAGGGTGAGATGTACAAATATTTCATCACTGCGGCAAACGGTGAAGGCATCTACAAGGCCGACCCTTTTGCAAATCTCGCAGAGCTTCGTCCCGGTACCACATCGGTAACATATGATATAAAGAAGATCCGCTGGTCGGATGAGAAGTGGATGACTGAGCGTAAAGACAGAAATCCTTTTGAATCACCTATGTCCATATATGAGTGTCATATCGGATCCTGGATGAAACATCCGGATGGTACAGAAGACGGTTTCTATACATACAGGGAGTTTGCTGACAGGATATGCGATTATTTTGAGCATGCACAGTACACTCATATAGAGCTGATGGGAATAATGGAGCATCCTTTTGACGGTTCCTGGGGATATCAGGTGACCGGCTATTTTGCTCCCACCTCCAGGTATGGCAATCCTGAGGATTTTGCTTATCTTATCAATAAGCTTCACAATATGGGGATCGGTGTTATCCTTGACTGGGTACCTGCCCACTTCCCCAGAGATGCTTTCGGATTGGCTAATTTTGATGGTGAGCCGCTTTTTGAGCATCCTGATACCAGGCTTGGCGAGCATCCCGACTGGGGCACCAAGATATTCAATTATTCCAAGACGGAAGTCAGGAATTTCCTTATAGCAAGTGCATTGTACTGGCTGCGTGAGTTCCACATCGACGGTCTCCGTGTGGATGCCGTTGCTTCCATGCTTTATCTCGACTATGGCAAACGCGATGGTCAGTGGGTAGCTAATAAATATGGCGGAAATGAGAACCTGGATGCCATAGAGTTCTTTAAGCATATGAACAGCGTGATCCGCGGTCTTAATATAGGTGCGATCACAATTGCCGAAGAGTCTACCGCATGGCCCAAGGTTACCGCAAGCCCTGAGGACGACGGTCTGGGCTTTACTTTCAAGTGGAACATGGGCTGGATGCATGATTTCTGCGAGTACATGAAGCTGGATCCTTATTTCCGTAAGGACAACCACAACAAGATGACCTTCGCCATGAGCTATAACTGTGCTGAGAAGTACATTCTTCCCCTTTCTCATGATGAAGTAGTACATCTTAAGTGCTCCATGGTAAATAAGATGCCCGGATATCAGGTGGATAAGTATGCAAATCTCCGCGTGGGCTATGCTTACATGTTCGGCCATGCCGGCAAGAAGCTTCTCTTTATGGGACAGGATTTCGCCCAGGAGAGAGAGTGGAGTGAAAAGAGGGAGCTGGACTGGTTCCTGCTTGAGAATAAGCTGAACCGCGGCATGCTTAATTTTACCGAAGAGCTGCTTAAGCTTTATAAGGAAAACAGATGCCTCTATGAGCTGGATGACAGCTGGGAAGGCTTTGAGTGGGTAAATGCAAATGACAATTACCGCAGTACTTACAGCTTTATCCGTAAGTCAAAGGACGGTAAGAACAACCTGATATTTGTATTTAACATGACACCCATGGAGCTTCAGGGCTACAGCGTAGGTGTTCCCAAGAAAGGCAAGTACAAGCTGGTACTCAATTCCGATGAGGAGCGCTTTGGCGGCAACGGTCATGAGCTGCCTGCAGAGATCAAGGCACATGAAGGCGAATGTGATAAGCATCCTTACTCCATAACCTTTACGCTTCCGCCTTTCGGAGCAGTGGCATATTCATTTTCATACTGATCAAATACCGGATTTGATATAAACAACGCATTCTGATATAATGAGTGCGTTGTTTTATAATTGTATTATAAAAAAAGGACCATCAGGTCTATAGGGAGGTAATTATGGCAGCTAAAAAAACTACCGCAGTAACATCCTCATCAGGGGCAACTATAAGGGATTCCTTTGATAAGGAGTTGTTTAAAAGGAGTGTGCTTTACAATATAAAGACCCTTTACCGCAAGACCCTTGAAGAGGCTACAATGCAGCAGATCTTCCAGGCAGTTTCATATGCCATTAAGGATCAGGTTATTGATATGTGGCTTGAGACTCAGAAGCAGTATGAGAAAAAGGATCCCAAGACCGTTTACTATCTGTCCATGGAGTTCCTTATGGGACGTGCCTTGGGTAACATCATGATAAATATGAAGGCTTACAAGGATGTTAAGGAAGCACTTGAGGAGCTTGGACTTGATATAGATGTCATCGAAGATCAGGAGCCGGATGCAGCTCTCGGTAACGGTGGTCTGGGAAGACTGGCTGCCTGCTTCCTTGATTCACTTGCAACACTTGGCTATCCCGCATATGGCTGCGGTATCCGTTACAGATATGGTATGTTCAAGCAGCAGATCAGGGATGGTTATCAGGTAGAGGTTCCCGATAACTGGCTTGAGAACGGTAATCCTTTCGAGCTTCGCCGTCCCGAGTATGCTAAGGAGATTAAATTCGGCGGATATGTAAATGTAAGAGTAGACGAGAACGGCAGAAACAATTACTTCCAGGAAGGCTACCAGTCCGTTAAGGCTATTCCTTATGATATGCCTATCGTGGGCTATGGCAACAGCGTGGTAAATACACTCCGTATCTGGGATGCAGAGCCTATCAACGTTTTTAGGCTTGATTCTTTCGACAAGGGTGATTATCAGAAGGCCGTAGAGCAGGAGAATCTTGCAAGGAATATCGTTGAGGTCCTTTATCCCAATGATAACCACTATGCAGGTAAGGAACTCAGACTTAAGCAGCAGTACTTCTTCATTTCCGCATCCGTTCAGGAAGCAGTTGCTAAGTACATGCGTACACACAAGGATATCAGGAAGTTCCATGAGAAGGTTACCTTCCAGCTTAATGATACCCATCCTACAGTAGCTATCCCTGAGCTTATGAGGATACTTATGGATGAGTATTATCTTACATGGGACGAGGCATGGGAGGTTACTACCAAGACCTGTGCTTACACCAACCACACTATCATGGCAGAGGCTCTTGAGAAATGGCCTATCGAGCTGTTCTCCAGACTTCTTCCCAGAATCTATCAGATCGTTGAGGAGATCAACCGCCGCTTCGTGCTTGATATCGAGCATAAGTATCCCGGTGACCAGGAGAAGATCCGCAAGATGGCTATCATTTATGACGGACAGGTTAAGATGGCTCATCTGGCAATCTGTGCCGGCTACTCCGTAAACGGTGTGGCAAGACTTCATACAGAGATACTCAAGAAGCAGGAGCTTCGTGATTTTTATGAGATGTTCCCTGAGAAGTTCAATAACAAGACCAACGGTATCACACAGAGACGTTTCCTGCTTCACGCTAACCCTCTTCTTGCAGACTGGGTAACAGAGCACATTGGTGACGACTGGATCACTGACCTGTCCAAGATCAAGAAGCTGAAGGTTTATGCGGATGATGAGAAGTCACAGCACGAGTTCATGAATATCAAGTATCAGAACAAGGTGCGCCTGGCTAAGTATATCAAGGAGCACAACGGCATTGATGTTGATCCCAGATCCATTTTTGATGTACAGGTAAAGCGTCTCCACGAGTATAAGAGACAGCTTCTCAACATACTGAATGTAATGCATCTTTACAACGAGCTTAAGGATCATCCTGATATGGAATTCTATCCCAGGACATTCATCTTCGGTGCAAAGGCTGCTGCAGGTTATCACAATGCAAAACTTACCATCAAGCTTATTAACGCTGTTGGTGATGTGGTAAATAACGATCCTTCCATTGGCGGCAAGATCAAGGTGGTATTCATCGAAGATTACCGTGTATCCAATGCCGAGATCATATTTGCTGCTTCCGATGTATCCGAGCAGATTTCCACAGCTTCCAAGGAGGCATCCGGAACAGGTAACATGAAGTTCATGTTAAACGGTGCACTTACACTTGGAACCATGGACGGTGCAAATGTTGAGATCGTTGAAGAAGTGGGGGCAGAGAATGCATTCATCTTCGGTCTGTCATCAGACGAGGTTATCAACTTCGAGCAGCACGGCGGATACAATCCTATGGACATCTTCAACAACAACCAGAATGTACGCCGCGTACTGATGCAGCTCATCAACGGAACATACTCAAGCGATACAGAGCTTTTCAAGCCGCTTTACAACTCACTGCTTAACACACAGTGTACTTCCAAGGCTGATACATACTTCATCCTTAAGGATTTCGATTCCTATACTGAGGCAAGGAACAAGGTTGTCGAGGCATATCAGGATGAGGCAGGCTGGGCCCGTTCCGCGATCCTCAATGTGGCATGTGCCGGCAAGTTCTCTTCCGACAGAACCATCAAGGAATATGTTGATGACATCTGGCACCTTGATAAGGTAAAGGTAAAGAAGTGAGACACAGGGTAAGACCCAGGGACGGTTCTTCTGTCTTATAGCATATGACTAATATAAAGGCTATCCACCTGCCGGATAGCCTTTTTTATGACATATTTACATCTGTTCATCATCTTCTATGTATTCGGCGATGTCTTCTATTTTACAATCCAATATTTTACAGAGATTGTTTATCGTATCCATTCGTACAGACTGATTGCGTTTTAGCCGTGTTATCATAGACGGACTAAATCCGCATTTGGCAGTAAGGTAGTACTTGGTTATACCTTTCTTTTTCATTGTTTGCCATAGTCTGTCGTATACGATCATCGTTTTATATCTTTTGCGTTAGCAGGAATATCAGCATTTTCTGTAGTTTCGACTCTATTGACATACTAACTAAAAGTAGTCTATACTTGTTAGTAACTGTATTTAGTCTGTATCGTATTTAGTCATCATAGACATGAGAATCATGGTATATAATATAATTGCGGTTGGGTGCATTTTAGATATGAAGACAGATGAAATACATGAAAGGGATGTCATACAAATAAATTAGAGGAGGTTTGATAATGAAAAAACTCATACATACTTTTCTACTACCATTATTAATAATATCCTTTTCGGCCTGTGGTGCATCAAATGATTTAAATTTGGACGATAAAGACGAAGGTGCTAAAGAAAGTGGTCTTTCGGATAGTGCCGTTTCTGATAGTATCGACAATGAACAGGATGTGCAGCTTACTTCATTTGAAAGTATGTTTAAGGATGGTCCAAAACTTGCATGGGATGACAATAAAATGGCCGGCTACATAGATATAAACGGTGACTGGGTAATTGAACCGATTTTCTCGGATGCAAGGAAGTTCTCGGAGGATCTTGCTGCTGTATGTGATGCTGCAAGCGGAAAATGGGGATACATAAATAAGGAAGGGGAATGGATTATTGATCCCCAGTATTATAATGCTTGCAGTTTCTTGGAAGGAACGGCAGTTGTTGCTACTGTTGATTATAATTCATACGGACTGATCAATAAGGACGGTAATTTTATTATTGATCCCGTTAACCGCTATGTTACGAATTACAAGGATGGCTATGCGCTTGTTCAAAAGGAATACGAGTCTTCATACCGTTTTGTAGATGAAAACGGAAATGAAGTATTTGAAGAATTACATAATGCGTATCTTTTTCATGACGGAAAAGCAGTTGTTCAGCGGATGACGGCAGATGGGGATTGGTATTTTCTTGATGAAGACGGAAACTTTACCCGTATAAATGTGGTCACCGGTGATGACGCTTTCGGTTCATGTGTAGCCTATGGAGACTATGAGGCGTCTCATGCCGGTTATATAGATTTTTCCACAGATTATGCAATTAAATCATTATACGGTGATTATGTGATGATAGATGGCGAAGGAAATCCTATCAGTCCGTATTTCGACTATTTGTATTCATATAGCAAGGATTATGCTGAGGCAGCGACAGAGGACGAGTATGGTGGTAAGAAATATGGTTTTGTTGACAAGACAGATTATGAATGGATAATCGAACCGAAATATTGGGAAGCGGGTTTCAGAGGACCGGATTATGTCTGGGTGGTTGAGGAAGAAAGTATTGGTAATTACAAGTGGTATATATTGGATCTTGATGGAAATGTTGCATGTGATTTTGAGGATCATAACGGTATTCATTTTTTGTCTGGTCAGATTTATTCAATATATCCAGACAAGCGGGAGATTCCTGTTCCTGCTGCAAAGAAAACAGGCGAAGATCCCATGGATTTTAAATGTGGATATGCTAACTGGAATTATGAAGAGGTGATTCCGTTTATCTATGAAGAGGTAAGAGGCTTTCCAAGTGATATGAGCTATTCAATAGTTAAGTATGATGGACATTATGGAATCATCGATGCTAACGGTAACTGGCTCATAGAGCCTAGGTTTACAAGTTTTGATATCAAACCATATTAACAACCTAACCGCTTGTTACTGTTAAGAGTTTATTTCCGAACCGGCATAAACAGCATACATACGTGGAGCAGACAATGTCTGAAAAACGGAATACAGATATTTTTGGAAATGAATATACTATAGGACCCAATGGAGAAAGAATAACTCATTATAAGAGTCTATGGACAGGAGAAGATATAGGTGTTGGTTCTGATGGAAAAGAATACAGAACCCATACGGATGTTTTCGGAAACCAGGTAACTACAGATTCTAATGGTGTAGAATATAATACACAGGAAAATTTTTTTGGGCAACTGGAAACATACGGAAACGATGGTTCAAGCTATGTTACTAATGAAAATATTTTTGGAGTAACGGAGACTATACAGACCCATGCTCCAAGAGAAGAGAAGAAGGGTTCTTCATATAACATCTCTGCTGAGTACAATAACTCGGTTAATATTTTTCCGAACGCAGATCCTTTTGCCGGTCTGTCAAAGGAACAGATCCACAAAATATATGCGGATGCTTATGCGCGCGAAGATAAATTAAAGCGTGATGCTGCAAAAAAACTGACCGTTGGACACGTATATTACTGGTTATCTTTTGTTTTCTGTTTTGTTCTTGCAATATTATCAATTCGCTGTTATGACAGGTTTGTTCCGGCTTTAGCAAGTGTGGAGAAGATAATTCCCTGGATTCCGCTTATAATATATATACTTGCTTATTTTGTCGGGAGAGGTAATATTTTTCATAGTATTTATGTGGGAAATTGGGTAAACCAGGTTGTTGCCACAGTATCATGTGAAGTGATAATGTTGACGGATGGTTATGACAGGTACATGATGCGAGGGCTTAAGTTTTGGTTTTGGATTCCGTTTGCTGTGACTTTCTGGCTTTCATTTTTTACATTTAAGCAGGCGGTTTTTTCAGATCCGGATGTAAAGCTTTCTTCCGTTCTTAAAAATGGAGCGAGAAGGTACATTATAGATGCGTTTATTATTTTGGGGATGATATGTGGGTGGGTAACTGCAATTGCAATTAGAACCCCGTTTTCCGGTCGGCTTAAAGTACCATTTATTATTGCGCTTATCACTTTGTTGGCATGCAGTCTCTACTGTTATTATTGTTATACAAAAGACCGCAGACAAATCATATCTGAATTCAAAAGACAGGCTGAAGAAAAAGCTGAGCAGGAAAAGGAACTGCAGACATCACCTAAGTATAATGTATTTATAATGGTTGAAGATGTGCATGATGAAAGGATAGACGGAAGTATTTTTGCTAAGTACAAAGTAGAGAGAATAAAAAATAAGGCAAGGCTTGCGGCACAAAATATGAAAAAACCTGTCGACAGTGAGACACTGGATATACTTAAGGCAGGAAGAGCTGCGACTGCTGAATTTCGTTTTAACGGTTGGATACTTGAAAAATATCTTTGTAGGGAAAAAACGTATAAAAATAATGCAATGGAAAGTCTCATGGAGATCTATTGCAATGATTATTATTATGTGCTCGAAAAGAATGGCGAATTGAAAGTATATAATATTTATATCAATATAGATAATCTTGATAATGAACCTTATGGCAATGTGTCCGGATTTTATATAAAAAAGCATGATCTTTCTTATACTTCAGCAAGTTCGGTATCAAATGCAATCGAAAGCTGCAGTGCCTTGGCACTGGACTGTCAGATACCATATCAGAGGGAGCCGAGGATTGTTGGGGATGAAATACGCGTGTTTAACAGATATTATGGTGAGATTGGACAAAAGAGAGCCGGTCGACTTCCGGAGTATAAGGACAATGGTGACGGAATTATAGATAGGTTGGACAAGCTGATTTCTGCAAGTACTGTAGCGGAAATGCAAGAGACATCAAAAAACTATACAGCAACAAAAAAAGCATATTCTGCATTGGGTTTTTCTTCCCTGCCCGGAAATAAGAAGGCGTTAAATGATAGGTACATAGAGCAGACAAAACTTTATCATCCTCAATATGGCGAGAAACCTGATAAGGCTACATACTTAGAAGTCAAATCTGCATATGAGTTTCTTATAGAGAATTATTTTAAAGATTAATGAGGCGGCAATAGAAGGAAGTAAAAAATGAGCGAATCAATGATTAATGCAATGTATTTAGGTCACAGTGGCTTTCTGATAGATCATCCTGATGTAACCATGATTTTTGATTGGTCGCAGGGAAGGTTGCCTGAGATAAGGACTGACAAGCCGCTTTGTGTTTTTATCAGTCATGTACATAGCGATCATTTTAATCCGGAGATACTGAATGTTGTCGCTGCGCACCCAAAGGCAGAGATTTATCTTGGATATGATCACAGCATTCCTGAGATTGACGAGATGCTTGAAAAGCATAAGATATCTTTTTTGGACGGAGAACAGAAAATAATATCCAATATCTGTAAACAGGGTATGATCATAAGTACATACCGTTCCACAGATTTAGGTGTCGCACTTTTAGTTGAGATTGGCAGGAGAAAGTTTTTCCATGCTGGGGATCTGTATCTGATGCAGACATTTGACAGAAATCTATTTTCAATAATGCCAAGGGAACATATAAAGCAGATTTTTGGAACATACCTGGATTCTTATGATGAATACCTGAATCTGAGTGTGAAGGAATTTAACGAATTTACTGAGCCGCTTAAGGGGATGACCATTGATTACGGCATGATTCCATTGGATCCAAGAGTGAGCGGTGTGGGATACGAAACGGTTAGGCGGTATATGGAGCTGGCTGAAATTAAGTCATGGTCACCTATGCATTTGTGGGGAAAATATGGTTTTGTTGATGCGTTTCTTTCAGAGCATCCGGAATATTCTGAAAATGTAATTGCGGTAACAGGCAATAAGAATGTTAAGAGACAAATATCTGTGGGAGACTGGTATCCACTGTTCGATGCGGGTGACCCCGTAATGGCTGCTATTGATGAATCTCGTAACCCGGATACTGAGAATGAGAAGGAAAAAAGCACATGGGGACCTCCAAGAGCCATTTATGAAAGGAATAAGCCTGCTGATCATGTGACATTCAACTCAATGAGAAATAACCCCAAAATCGGGGATGAAAGAAATTTTGTAAGAATAAGAAAGTATGCTCAAGGGGAAAAATTTTCCGACAGCGTTGATCTCGAGGTCGGTAAAGAGTATGAGGTAGGTATATGGTTTGATAATAATTCAGATCCTATATATAACAGTAAAGACAAAGGGGGAGCGGCTGTTGCGGAAAATGTAAGATTACGCATAGAACAACCGAATGTTTTAAGAGGTGGAAAATGTGCTGCAATAAAAGGAATAGTATCGTCAACCACTGCCGAGCCGGAGGAAGTATGGGATATTGCCTATGCGCACTCTCCGTCAACGGTACTTATGCGGTATGTTGTCAATTCAGCTGTGATTCATAGTCAGGGAAGCGCAAATGGGAAAATACTCGTTTCGGAAGCTTTATTTGGTGAAAAAGGTGCCTTTTTAGCGTATTGGGATGACCTATGGGGAACTCTTCCGGCAGGAAGTGAGTATAGTGGATATGTTACATATCGATTTGTTGTAGATCAGGCAGGCTTTCGTATATCATCCGGTGTTGCTTTTGCAGAGACCGGTGAATATGTTAAGAAAATAATTGCAAGACCGGGCGATACATTGGAACTGTTCTTGGACTATAGGAATACCGGCACGATCAACCAGCTTAGCATTATAGCATATGATAGTTTTCCGAAAGGAATAGAGTACATTGAAGGCTCAAGCATTCTCGAACTGAACGGAGTATCCAATTGCGTATCGGACAGGATTATTGGAAAGGGGATAAATCTTGGTGATTATAGGCCGGGTGATTATATACGAATCAAGTATAAAGTCAAGGTGCTTGATGACTTAGAGACTTTCCCCAAGGGAGACACATGTGTATATAATGATGCAAAGATTGCGACTGCAAATGGTACCGGTTATGTTAAAGTGGCAATTATTGTGCACAGGGAATGAAAAAACAAGACACATGGACGGTTCTTCCGTCTTATCTAAAGGCTATCCACTTATGGTGCGCTAGCCTTTATTATATCGCATGGGCTGCGTAAGGAAATTCTTCGGCTTACGTCGAACGCAGCCAGCGGAAACTTCCCCCTTTACATGACCTATAAATGGTGATAATATCTAATCACATTTCTGGAGGATATCTTGGCGTTCGCCACATTTTCCAAGAAATCATAGTTGAAGTATAGGAGTATGCTCATTTATAATTAGGAGGAAAAGTGTATGGGCGAAAAAATCAACAGGGAGTATAAGGACAGACTTTTTTCATTTATTTTCGGGAGGGAAGAGAACAAGTTATGGACGCTGTCGCTATATAATGCGATGAACGGAACTGCTTATGAGGATGTGGATGCCATAGAGATTACGACCATGTCAGATACCGTGTACATGGGCATGAAGAATGATGTTTCATTTATAGTATCAGACATGCTTAGTCTATATGAGCAGCAGAGTACGTACAACCCCAATATGCCGGTAAGACAGCTTATGTATCTTGGCCGTCAGTATGACAGGTACATAGAGGATACAAAGCAGAACATATACGGCAGCAAGCAGATGCATCTTCCGGTGCCGAAGCTGGTCACTTTATATAATGGTGAAAAGGATATAGATGATAAGGTGCTCAGGCTAAGTGATTCTTTCAGCTCAAACGCCGGGCAGTCCGATGTGCAGGTAAATGTCAGGCTGATCAATATCAACCGGAGCAAGAACCGGGAACTGCTGGAGTCCTGCAAGCCGCTTATGGAGTATTCGTGGTTTGTTGAAGCGGTTAGGGAAAAGAAGAAGGGTGAAAATCTTACCCTGGAGGATGCTATTGACAAGGCGATAGATGAGATGCCTGACGGTTTCCAGATCAAACGGTTTATTATGAATAACCGGACGGAGGTTAAAAATATGTGTTTGACAGAATACAATGAAGCAGAGACTATGCAGCGTTTCAAGGACGAGGGACGCGATCAAATAAATTGTCTTAATAGTTGGCTTGTTGAGCAAGGACGCAATGATGAGATGATAAGATCATTTACTGATAAAGAATTGCAGAGACAGCTTTTGCAGGAAATGGAAAAGGGTAATAGTAACATATAAGGCGATAGAGACTGTCTTTTTCTCTTATATCTTGGAAAAAAAGAAGCAAAGTTATATAGTCAATGTTATTATCCTGTTATTGATAAAATGATAGAAAACAATGATTTTAATACAACAGAACCCATCCGTTTCTGCTGCCCGTGTTGCGGTTACTATACGCTTGAAAGTGTCGGGGATTATGAGATCTGTCCTGTCTGTTTCTGGGAAGATGACCCTTTGCAGCGGGATAAACCGGATCTGGAGGGTGGAGCAAATAAGTTCAGCCTGAATGAATGTCGGGAGAATTATAAAAAGTACGGCGCCTGCGAAGAGCGTCTAGTTTTGCATGTGCGAAAACCGCTGCCGGAAGAAGTGCCGGAGACGGACAAGGACGGCTGATGATTACGCAGGATATATGGATCTGTGAATATTCTTAATTAACAAGGGAGAAGAAGACAATGCGTGATAATAAAATATTGACGATCATAATAACCGCTGCAGTGGTACTGCTGTTTGGTGTGCTGATAGTAGTAAAAAATCTGCCGGAGGAGAGTCCAAAACCTGCTGATAACAGCGTAGCCTCTGCGGAAGCTGTAACGGATATGCCGACGGATCAGCCGACGGAGGTACCTGCAGAGGAGACCGTAACTCCTACGGAATCACAAACGGATGAAGATGAGACAGCGTCCACAGAATCTGCTACAGAAGAATCAAGTCCTGAAGCAACTGAAAGTGTAGATACTGCAGAAAAAGCCATCGAAGAACCTGCAGCTGTTGCCACCGAAGCGCCGACGGAGGCAGCGACAGAGTCTCCGACAGAAGTTCCAACAGAAGTTCCTGCCGATATACCTACGGAAGTAGCTACCGAAGCCCCTACCGAGGCTCCTACTGAAGCTCCTGCTCAGGTCCCTGTAGCTGCCGTATACACTTTCCGCAATCAGAAATTACTTGACCAGCATTATGAAAAGCATGGTATCGAGATGGGCTTTCCGTCAGCAGCGGCCTATGAAGCGGCCGCATCAGCCGTTATCACAAATCCTGCCGCTCTTCATAAGCAGGAGCAGGAAGACGGAGATTTCGTTTATTACGTTGAAGCTACCAATGAATTCGTGGTACTTTCCACAGACGGATACATCCGGACATACTTCCTGCCGGACCGCGGAAAAGCATATTACGATAAGCAGTAGTCAGGTTTTACAAAGCATTAAAAAAGACTTCACACGCGACTGACAGTGTGAAGCCTTTTTTCTTTACTCCCAGAACAATTCATCCAGGGTTTTATCCAGTACTTTGCATATTGCTATACACAAATTGATGGTCGGATTGTAGTCTCCTTTTTCAATGGCATTGATCGTCTGACGGGATACTCCCACAGCTTTTGCAAGCGCCTCCTGTGAAAGATCTTTTCCGGCTCGCGCTGCTTTAAGACGCAGATTCTTCATAAGCTTATTCCTCCCCGGCTTCGAGTTCGGCCCTATCCCTGTTCGATTTGATATACAGTTCTGCACCAATTATCATAAAGCAGACTGCCACTATCAGGTTAACGAATGTCTCTGTGACCGTTCCATTTACAATAAAGCCGACTCTGATAATGCTGCCGATACCTATCAACAGGTTAAAAATTCCGATGATAACACTGAAGATCGCAAATCGTAAGGGATTTGTATTAAGTCCGATGTATGCATTATTCCAGATACTGTAGCTGACCTGAACCATGACAGCGATTATTACTCCGATGAACTGAAGTGTATATCCTTTGAGAGAAAGCTGTATTCCCAATGCGTCAATTATGATACAAAGTACTTCAAAGCAAACCAGAGTCCAAAAGGCGTACTTGTAGGCTTTGCCGCGGGCAATTTCCTGCATCTCATCATACTTTGTTTTAAATTTGCCATCCTTATTGATCATGCGGATAATAACTATTGAAATAATGATTCCTACAATTAATCCGACTGCCAGTCCCGCATTTTTTAAATCCATAACTAAATTTCCTCCCTCATATTCTGTTTTGATAATATTTTGTTCAATACTTCAGTTGCATTTGTGATGGTTAACCGCCTCTGGGATGATGGCCAATTGGAAAACTAAACACGGTTGATCCGGTGGTCTCATCTCCCAGAAATGATAATAAAACACTTGCGACAAATTGTCAAGTATATATTACATTTTGTCACCTGGCGCCCGGATGGCGAATTGAGCGCTGAATTATTGGGCTGAATTGGCTGAATTGGAATCTGAGGTTTGAGTTTGCAAAAGTAAACGCCTGTTTCGGATAACTCTTGCAAGAGTAAATTCCGGGGGTTATCCGAGTTATTTCAATATCTCCCACAGAAGTGGAGCTACGGCTGAGGATCCGATCCTGTCTGCACCGGAGCCGACCATTGCCATAGCATCTTCAATGGTACGGATCCCGCCGGCTGCTTTTATCTTCACATCAGGACCGATGTTTTCCTTAAAAAGTTTTATATCATCAATGACTGCCCCGGCAGTACCAAATCCGGTGGAAGTTTTGATATAGTCTGCACCCGTGTCCGTCACTATGTGGCACAGCTCTATCTTTTCCTTTTCATTCAGGTAGCAAGTTTCCACGATGACCTTGAGTATTTTATTTGCAGTTATTTTCCTCATGGCATTGATCTCGTTGCTGACTGCATTGAAGTCACCGTTTTTTACATCAGCGACATTGATCACCATGTCGATTTCATCTGCCCCCTGCATTAGGGCATTTTCTGTTTCGAACAGCTTGACTGCTCCGGTGGAATATCCCAAAGGGAAGCCGATGACCGTGCAGATTTTAAGCGAATCAGCGTAAGTATCTTTTACTTTTTTTACATAACTGGGGGGGATGCAGACGGAGGCAGTCTTGTACAAAACTGCTTCATCGCAGAGTGACTTTATATTTTCCCATGCGGCAACTGCTTTAAGCTGGGTGTGGTCTATCCTGCTCATAATGTCTATGGCTTTTTCTTTTGTAATGATGTTTCCCATAACGTTCCTCCCAAGTATATAAAAGGTATGTATATTTATTATGTTATTATAGCATAAGAATATTTTTGATATCTGATATTACATAAATCCATCACGCATTTATTTTTTAGAATAGGGAAAGTAGGGAAACTTTTGGTTTCCCTATTTTTGTATAAAAAATGATGCTATGATGAAATCATCAAAGGAACGGATCCGCCGATTGATAAAGAATAATTCAAAAGGAGAAGATAAATGGAAAAAGATAAATGTAAAGAAATTAAAACATACACAGATGAGGATGGCAAAAGGTATCATTTTGACAAATGGAAATTCGAACGTAAATTGAATGATAAACATAGGCTAATCAATGAAACTGAAAAAAAGAGTATGAGACAGGTGAAAATTGAGTTAAGTAAAAAATTACATGTATCTGAGGATGCTGTAAAGAAATGGGTGGCTGGTGTAAGTGGGCCGGTAGATTTAGAACTTGTAAAGCAGATAGCAGATTATTTTAGCTGTGATTATCATGAATTATTGTCAGAGAAAATGGAGGATAAAGAAATGACAAAAGAGATGAGTTTTATGGAAATAGCAACTGAAAGACAGAGAATAGCAACCAGAGATCGTGTTCGTGATATATATGAAGCTCTTGTTGAGGCTGTGGATAAGGTCCAAGAGTACTTTTATAGGGAATACTATGATTACAAAAAAAGCGATCTTGTGAAACTATATAATACGGAGTATGAAGAGGCGGAGATGGCGGTCAATAAAGTTAAATTCCTACTACTTAAGTACGATCTTGATATTCCGGAAGACTTAAAAGATAAGATACTTACGATATGTATGACCGAAGCGTCGTCATTCCTTATGGATGCAAATTGCGCCTTTATAATTGGAGAAGAGAATGAGGAAACTATGCATGAGCTGATCCACAAGATACAATTTGAACAGGTTGAGTATTTTAATAAACTTAAAGAAGTATTTGGCGAGTTTGCTGTTAAATAATTGTGTTATTCATAATGCTCCTTTCTTTTGGGCTTAGTTGACTGGGAAAAGGGTGCCTGTAATGGGTGCTCTTTTTCTGTTATCTCATAATAACCTTTCATTTTCCTCTTATGTCTATAGTAAGTAGTCCCACTTAACATTAGTATATATAAGTTTTATGCACTCAGAATCCGAATGAATTATGACTTGTTTTTGGACTGTAACAAGGGTTTAAGCATTTTATATATCTCTCCGGCTTTCTTTGTATCCTTAAATAGTTTAACCAGTGCGTTGTTGATTGCTGTTTTTGACTTATACTGATTGATTATCTTGAGGACTGCTTCTGGTTGATTTTTCTTTTCGATCAAAGCTGTTATTTCATCCAATGTTGCAAGATTTTCATTAGGAATCTTGTTTATTTTCTTTTCAGGTGCAGTATTCTTTGTTTCGGCTTTCTTTGATTCTGTCTTTACAGGTTCCTTCTTTTTAGCAGGAGCAGGATTCCTTAAAGAAATACAGTCCACATTTATATTCTGTTCTTTCCAGAAATCAGCCACATATGCAAATCCTTTATCTTCGGACACGATATGATATACAGCACCGGAGCCGTATTTTCCAATCAAATATCCGAGATAGGAAGTAAGCTGGAAGTCGAGCGCATTCTTGGATCCAACTTTAACTTTGAAACTGCTATAGTCGAGCTTTAATGCCATAATGCTGTCTATAACATCCAGTGTGATGCTTTTGCAGTTCTCGGAATAAAAGATAATCATTGAGTCACCTTTACCGATACCTTTCATATCTTTTAAGCCGTCTATTTTTACATTCTCAAAATCAACAAGGTAATAATTCATATTATCAGTTCTCCCTTTCACAAATATAAGGTTTGTTAGAATTAATACTGTTATGATACCAAAATTTTAAGCCATTGGCGATTATTGTTGGGATAATTTCCGAAGACATTACCTCTTGTACAGTGGAGTCTTTCAGAGAATACTAACTAAACATGCTCATATAATACTCTATGCGGAAACTATCTATAATGCTCTAATTCTTTACTGTCTTTAATGCATATGTGTTTAATAGTATAATATAAAAGCATTGTCAGAAAAGGTGCTGATTGTAAAAGAACTCTGCATACATTGAAAAGTGTTGTAGATTGCCGTATGGTCCTTATTAAAGAAGAGAGTTTCGAAATTGATATAGGAAAAGAGTTAATAATGAATTTGTCTGATTATTTTAGTCATATTGATCTGTCAAGTCTTTCTACTGAGGAACGCAGAAAACTTATTAATAGCCTCAAAAAATATCACGATTATTTTTACGATTCAATTAACAATCATGCTCGAAAACAGCAAACTAAAAGTGAGGCGAAAAAAACAGAAAAAAAGATGCACGATTATTCGGAACTGATGAATCGTGTTAAGGAAAAATGTTGGCGTAATGTTATAGAAGGAAAAAGCAGTACGGGTAAGGAAATATCAGTTTTATCTGGCGCTGCATCAACTGATGCAAAACTCGAAGCTATTGGATGTGGCCTGATAAAACTGGGAGGTCATGGGATAACTGAAGGTGGTTTATCATCATCATCCGGTTTCTACAAGATGCTTGAGTCGATATTGCCACAAGGTGCATCAGATAAAGAGATAAATGAACAGCTTATGATTATGTTGCATACAACAGTAGCAATGTTGGAAAAGTGTAATATTTCTGAAAAAGAGATAAAGGATGCTTTGACGGATACTGTACGTGCAGTGGCAGATATAAAGAATAAATACTCAGATATTATAGATGATGAAGAACTGGCAAAAAATGTACAGGATGAATGTGCTGCGTGGATACTTGATAATATAAAAACAGGGGCTGACTATGATAATTGCAGAAGTAAGGTAATAAAAAACATCGGGCCGGAATCATGGGAACGAATGAAAGGCACTTCTCAAACATTTCTAATTAATGCTGAAGTACTATATGAACAGTTGAAGTATTATTCGGATTTTGATTATTCAGTAATATGTATGACGGCATCAAAGGCTTTGGAGGTTGAGATATCAAAAAGATATTTTTCAGGATATATGGAGTATCTAAGAGAGGAAGGCATTGAACCACTTCCATCAGGCGTTCTTAATAAATGGTCAAGACCTATAGATGAGAAAGAATTCATGCTTGGTCGGGTGACAGATATTACCGGATATGCAGTAAGAGAAGGATCTGCGGTTTTATTACCGAAATATGTCTCGGATAGCGAAGTCTTTCTTGACTATGCTGATAAACGTTTGTTACATGAAAGTAGTAGAGGTAAATGTAAGGGTATAATAAAAAAACATATTGTTATGATTGATAATGTAAGGGAAAAATACCGTAATCCTGCAGCACACAAGAGCAAAATGTCTATAGCTGAGGCAAAAGGATGTCTCGACTACCTGATTGATGTCGAAAGGGCACTAGGAGTTATAATAGAAGACTGCAATTGGTAGCAAATCTTCTAAACTGTTGTATTCTACAACAAGGGCTATGCCGTTTGTGATGGAATCATTAGATAGTTCTTTTATTTCGTTGTCATCAAAAGAGATTTTCCGATTCTCTCCAATGTAGCAAGCATAGCTGTTTGAATATCATCAACTACCATACGGTCTGTATTGTCTTCTGCTATTTAAAACCGTGGAGAATATTTTTGATATCTGTTATTACATTTATTATAATGTATTACATAAAACTTTACACATCATGAAGGCTTGTCTTATGGTTTTAAGTAGTAGTGTAAACGGTACCACCGTCAGGCGAGCTGCCGATTTAGAAAAGTTAGTGCTATATAACAAGTGCGAAGTTTTAGATACTAAATCAGTTGTCTATTTATTGCCATATGTGGCAGGATGTTGAAAACAGGGTTAGTGTATTCATGAAAAAATGGTAGAATTGTAACTAGTATAGCTTTTATAAAGCTGTGCCTGTAAAGAGTGATAAGTAAAAAAAGCAAATATAAAAACAGATATACATAACAAGTATAAAATAACAAACATAAATAGCAAATTAAGAGAGGAGAAAGAAAATGGCAGACAGAAGACCGGATGATATGGCGCGTATCACCACTAACGAACTTGCGGACGCTTTTATCGAGGAGCAGATCGCTGAACTTCGTAAGCAGATAGGAGACAAGAAGGTGCTCCTTGCATTATCGGGAGGTGTTGATTCTTCCGTAGTGGCAGCAATGCTTATCAAGGCTGTCGGGGATCAGCTTGTATGTGTTCATGTAAATCATGGACTGCTCCGCAAGGGTGAGCCCGAGCAGGTGATCAAAGTATTCCGTGATGAAATGAAAGCAAATCTCATTTATGTGGATGCTACAGACAGATTTCTGGATAAGCTTGCGGGAGTCAGTGATCCGGAGACTAAGCGTAAGATAATCGGCGGTGAGTTCATAGAGGTATTCGCAGAGGAAGCAAGGAAGCTTGACGGAATAGAGTTCTTAGCCCAGGGTACTATCTGGCCGGATATACTTGAAAGTGAAGCGGGAATAAAGGCTCATCACAATGCCGGTGGTCTTCCTGAGGACATGAAGTTCGAACTGGTTGAGCCGGTAAAGATCCTATTCAAGGATGAGGTTCGTGTAGTCGGCGAGCGTCTGGGACTGCCTGCAAATATGGTATACCGTCAGCCCTTCCCCGGTCCCGGACTGGGAGTAAGATGTCCTGGTGCAATTACCCGCGACCGTCTGGAGGCTGTCAGGGAATCAGACGCCATACTCCGTGAGGAATTTGCAAAGAACGGCCTGGAGGGCAAGGTATGGCAGTACTTTACCGTGGTACCTGATTTCAAGTCCACTGGCGTAAAGAACGGAAAGAGAACATTCGACTGGCCCTGCATCATCCGCGCCATCAATACCACTGATGTAATGGAGGTAACGGTTGAGCATCTTTCGAATGAGCTGATCGATCACCTTGTTAACCGCATCATATCTGAGGTACCAGGCATAAACAGAGTGCTTTTCGATTACACACCCAAGCCCCCTGCTACGGTGGAATACGAGTGATAACAGGCAAATATACTTCGGTCACGAAGTGACTAATCAAAAAGAAGGGCATCCCTCAGGTTTGCTTGAAAGGGAGTGCCATTCTTTTTGATTGAATCCTCTGAAACAGTATTTCATATACACACGAAGACAAATACGATGCGCCGGTTTGGGTGCATCGTTCAGTTGAGCGAATCATATAAATTGCGCTATTCGCTAAAGCTGTTTGGAGAATTTATCTTAAGAATGTGGTATCTTAATAAGGTACGGATGATAGAGGATTTACTGCTTATGAAAGCTGAGGAGACTAACATATTTGAAAGATATGATGCGCTGTTAAGAGAGTGTCCGGATCATGTGATCCTTAGTGAAGGTCCGGCAGAAACCGATATGACAGTACAGGAATTGGACCGCAGTTCCGCAAAGGTTTACAGGTATCTTAAGAACAAGGGATTCGGCAAAGAGGATATGATATGCATACTCCTTCCCAGAGGAGTTGCTATTGCTGTAGCTCTTTGGGGTATTTGGAAAACAGGTGCTGCGGCGGTGATCATCGAGGATCATGATCCTGTTGAAAGGATCGAATATATTGAAAAAGACTGCAACTGTGCTTTTGTCCTTGATGAAAAGGCATGGAAGGAGATACGGTGCTGTGAACCGCTTGAAGGACATGAACCTTTGGATCCTCATGCAGCGGCATTTGCGGTATATACATCAGGGACCAGCGGAAATCCGAAAGGCGTTTTGCATGAATACGGCAGGATACCGATCACATTTGCATCATACCGTTGGAATGGCGTTTCCATAAGTAAGAGGAGCGACATTATTTTATTGTACTTCCCGATGAACTTTGTAGCTTCGATCATGTTTATGATCATTAGCCTCATGATAGGGACGAAGCTTTTGATTGCTCCTTATTCTGTGTCAAAAGATCCACTGAAAATAATGAGGTTTTTAGTGGAGAACAAAGTAACTCTGGCATTTTTCCCACCATCGCTGTTCAGGATACAAAAAGACTTTGGACCTTACCTTAAAAAGGTCATTCTTTCTTCTGAACCGGCACATGGTATCTGGAAGGATCCTTCCGAAATGACGGTGTTTAATGGATATTGCAGCAGCGAGACGGCCTGCGGGTTATTGGTATCTGTGCTGGATAAGCCTAATGACACAGCACCTGTCGGTTTGCCTCAGTATGATGTCGGTGTATATCTTTTGGATGAAGATGGCAACCCGGTTGAAAAAGGCGAGGCAGGTGAGCTTTGTTTTGATGCTCCGTTTACGAGGGGGTATATCAATCAGACTGAAGAGAATTTTATAAACGGTGTTTTCCACAGTGGAGATCTTGCCAGACAAATGAGTGATGGGCAGTATCAGATAATTGGAAGGATCAGCGATACAATAAAGATCAATGGTAAAAGAGTTGAACCGACGGAAGTCGAAGAGGCTATTAAGCGTGTTACGGATCTCGAATGGGCAGCGGTCAGAAGTTTCAATGACAAAAATGGAATGCATCTTTGCGCATATCATCTGGGGGATGTTGAAATCGGAATAGCTGAGCTGCGTGAGAAACTTGGCAGGATTCTTCCCTATTACATGCTGCCTTCATATTTTATAAAGGTTGATTCGATCCCGCGTCTGCATAACGGTAAGATGAACAGAAAAGCACTTCCCAAACCTTCTGTTACTGACTGCATGAAAGAGTATGCTCCGCCAACCAATGAGACAGAGAAGATAATATGCGATGCAATGCAGAAAGTGCTGGGGATAAAGAAAGTTGGGATAAATGATGATTTCTTCCTTCTTGGAGGAGATTCATTATCTTCAATGAAGTTGATCGTTGAGACCGGATTAAGTGGGCTTACCTTTGAAGACATCTATTTTGGATGTACTGTTTCGGGCATTGTCAGACATTATTTGAACAAAACCTGCCGGACACATGAGTCTCCTGCACAGGTCAATTCAGAATCTATGTCAAGGCCTCATCAATTGACTGTGGAGCAGCAGTATATATTGAACTATGAGCTGTATACGCCCGGTACTGTTATGTATAACAATCCGGGCCTGTGCAGATTTAATGATGTTGATGCCAAAGACCTTGCAGCAGCAATTAATAAAACCATACTAAATCACTCTGCTCTCATGACCATATTCTATTATGAGAACGGAGAGTATAAGCAAAGGTATGCTCCCGAGTTGTTCCGGGAAATCATCGTGGAGAAGGTTTCAGACGAAGAACTTGAGAACATTCGCAGGAATCTGGTGCAGCCATTCGGTGAGGTCACTGACTGCCTGCTATGGAGGAGCAGGGTTTTCAGTGCTCCGTCCGGGAATTACATATTCTTTGATGTTCACCATTTGATTTTTGATGGTACGTCTTACTGGCTGTTTATGAGTAATCTGCAAAAGTGTCTGTCCGGTAAGGAGCCTGGGCCTGATTACTATTATTATGTTATTGCACAGCGTGAGAAAGAGCTGAACAGTTCATTATATGATGAGGCAAAGTCATATTTTGAAAAACATTATACAGGGACGAAATGGATCCGTAATCTTCCGTATGATTTTGCTTATGACGAAAATCGTGCAAGTGATATAGATATTGACCTGCATTTTACCGATGATGATTATATGGCATTTGAAGCTGCTACCGGGATAGGAAGGAACGGTTTGTTCCTTATGGCCGGACTTCTCGCACTAAGTGCCGTAACCAACACTGACGATGTCATGATCACCTGGATCTACAACGGAAGAAAAGACCTCAATTCCATGAACAGTATTGGCATGTTGTTCTACACTTTGCCGCTGGCACTTTCAGTCACAGATGATCTTACGATGAAAGAAATGCTGACCGATATAAAAGAACAGTTGAATAATTCCATAAAATACAATTCCTGCTCATTTGTCAGTTCAACTTATGTGTCTCCGGTGAAGGATGACTGTATTTGTTTCATGCTTCAGGATGATGTAAGGGCTCTCTCGGAGGGTTGGCAGCATCAGTTCGACGTGATAGAGCTTGAGATAAAAAACAGGGCATCTCAGACGTCTCTTGATGTTGAGATTACGACAAGAGGAGATGAACCCGGTCTTTATCTTGACTATGCAGACAGTTTATATAAGCCGGAAACAATTGAACAATATGGCGCTTTGATCAGAACTATTGCGGGGAAACTCATAAATTACAGGGATTGTCCGGATATTTGTGTTAAGGAGGTCACTAATATATGAGAAAACGTGGATTCTGCGAGATTAAATTCCGATCCATGTTGTTGTCCGGTACTTTTACGATGGCGATAATCTATGTGATGCTGTTATGTGACAGCATTATCGCAGGATTGTTTATCGGCGAAAACGGTGTTGCTGCAATAAATGCGATAACGCCGGTTACCGGAATAACAACATTCTTTGCTAATATTACCTCGATAGGTACAGGTATCCTATACAGCAGATCCATCGGAGCAATGAACAAGAAGCATGCTGATGAGCTGTTCGGACAGGGACTGATCCTGAATGTGGCGGTAGCGTTGTTTAGTTCTGTTATACTTTGGCTAGGGAAAGATCTGTATTTTGATATAAACGGTGTATCGGGCGAAATATATGAGCTCGCTTCGGAATACTATAAGTGGACTCCGCTTTGTGCTGTATTCACCATACTGAATTCCTATTTAGGAAATATGGTCTACACAGATGGTGATGAAACCTGTACTAACATATCATATGTTCTTCAGATAGCAGGCAACATCGCTCTTTCACTGGTACTTGTCAGATTTTTCGGAATGCAGGGAATCATTTGGGGCACAATAGCAGGCAATGTTTTCGGTCTGATACCTGTTATTGTGCATTTCTTCCGCAAATGCAATACGCTTAAGTTTACATGGCACTTATCCATCAGTGATATCCTTCAGGCAGTAAGATTCAGCGCTGTTGATGCGGTTATTTATATCTGCTGGGCTATTGCGGATTATGTCCTGATAGCGCATGTATCAGCCCGTTATGGCGAAATCGGACTTATCACTCTTGCTGTTGTTATCAGTCTTCTGGAGTTCAGCGTTGTTATGGACGGAGTCGGTCTGGCAATTCAGCCTTTGCTTGGCACGTATCTGGGCGAGGGTAATAATGTCATGATAAAACGTGTGATGAATGCGGCAAAGATGGCTGCGGTTGCTGAAGGCTTGATAGCAGGTCTGCTGATATTACTGTTTACCAGACAGTTCTGTGGTTTGTTTGGCATCAGGGAAGGAGCAGCTCTGGAACCTACTGTTGTGGCTGTCAGGATCGTATCATTCGGATTGATCTTCTGCAGTATGGTATCTCTGATGACTTCATATTATATGCTGATCGACCGGGTGGGATTAGCAGTAGGAGTAACATTAATTAAGGATGGAGTGCTTTATTCCGTGCTGCCGGTTGTGGGATCGTTTATATTGGGAAAGACAGGGGTGTGGGCAGCGTTTGCGCTGTCTCCTGTACTTGCCCTTATCATTACCTCGATATACATCAGGTGGCGATATGGTAAAGCGAGCTTTCCGAGTCTGCTGGTTCCAAAGCATGCGGATATAGTTGTGTTTGACGGTGTTTTTACTCCTGAGATGTGTTCCGAGCTTTCCGAAAAGGTGCAGAATACTATGAAAGAGAGGGGATACTCAAAAAAACAGTCTATGAGGGCAGCGTTGTTTACCGAAGAGATCGGTCTGACTATTATTGAAAAGAATAAAGACAGTAAAAGCCCTGTATTGGCGGAAATATCGCTGCTTTTTGATGAGGGATCTGTTCTGCTGATAGAACGCGATGCGGGAAAGGTATTTGATATTACCGATCCTGACTTAAAGATTGACGGCCTGAGTGGTTTCATCCTGAGCGGTCTGATGGAATCACACAAAGAAAAGGCATATCAGACTACTACAGGTTATAACCGCAATATGATCCGTTTCAATAAAAATGAGGAATAAAGAAGACAGGAATGCAATGTATAATCCATTGGCAGCCGGACCTTCGGAATGGATTTATGAAGAATAGGGAGGGAAAAAGTGAAATACAGTATTGATACATACAGACTATACCAGAGCGAGAAATATTTTGCACATACTGTCCGCATTCACGTCAGAATGAAGGATGAAGTCGATATAAACATACTGGACAAAGCGGTTAACGCATCGATCAAGCGATATCCGTACTTTGCTGTCAGAGTGACTGTTGATGAGGATGGAGGGTATATTCTCGTTCCGAACGATAAGAAGATTGTCGTGATGCCTACGGTCGAAAAACTGCCGATGATTGGAAGCAAGAGCATAAATGATCATCTGCTTTTTGTGGACTGCGCGGGAAAGGATATCTTTTTCAACATAAGCCATGCCATGTGCGGCGGAAGAGGCTTTCAGCCGTGGGTTATGACAAATGTATATGAGTATGTAAAAGAAAAATACAATGTGGAGCCCTTGGCACCGGAAATCAGAAAAACGGACAGTGACTTTCTTCCGGGTGAGACTGAGGAACCCACAATGGATATGCTGACAACGGAAGAGCCAATCTATAAAAGAAAAATTAAAAAAGCTCCGGTTCTTGGAATGGATTACCTTACGAGTGTATTTATTCCGATAAAGAGAGATCCGAATTATATGGTCATTACCGTCAATCAGCAGGACCTTCTGAAAGTCTCGAAAATGAATGACTCCAGTGTGCTTTCTTTATTCTTCATTATGTTTGCAAGGACTTTAGACAGGGTGTTTCCCGAGAAAGACAGGGTTATTGTGGGAGAGGCGGCGCATAATCCGAGAGAGAGTGTCGGGCTTCCAAATACACATTGTGATTTTTTAAGCCATGTGCATGTGGACTATGACAGAGAAAGTTTAAAAGGTGATCTGGAAAAACTGGGAACAAGAACCAGAGGACAGATTATTCTTCAGACAGACCCGACTGTCAGCCATGCACAGGTAAAAGAACTGTTTGAACTGTATGAAGAGATCGACAAACAGCACGGCCTTAAGGCCAAAAGGAAGTATATGGAAAAACACAGCCTTGCCACCGGAAAGGATGCACAGCATGGAAGCTTTATTGCCAATTACACAGGGCTGATGGACTGGGGTGAACTGGCGGATTATGTTGAGTTTTTTGTTTTTGTTATCGAAGGCCATTTTACGATAGAGATCACCGCCATGGCAGATAAGATTTATGTCGGCTTCATGCAGCTTATAAAAACAGATAAGTACGTAAATCTCTTCCGGGAAGAACTTGAGAAGGTTGGTATTCCGTCTACGATTGAGGGTCCGTTTCCCAAGAGACTGCCAAAGCATGAAATACCTGTGAAATAAAGTTCGCGGCCGCGTTGCGGCTGGTATGTGTTTTTGGGCAGTACAAAGTGTTAAAATAAAACGCATTTGGGCTGAAGAAAGTTAAGTAAATGAGCGTGATCAAAACCATAAGCTTTGCACCTATGGAAGGAATTACCGGTCCTACATACCGGAGAGTTCATCGTGAATTCTTCAGTGGTGTGGACCGGTATTATACGCCTTTCTTGGCTGCAAATAAAAACCATAAATTCAAGCACAGGGAGACCAGGGAGTTTCTTCCCTATGATCCGTGCCTTGTTCCTCAGGTGCTGACCGGAAAAGCAGAGGATTTCGTATGGGCGGCAAAAACAATAGCGGATGCCGGTTACGAGGAAGTCAATCTTAATCTCGGTTGTCCGGCTTCAACTGTGGTGACCAAGAAAAAGGGATCCGGACTCTTAGCGGATACCTATGCCCTGGAGTGTTTTCTGGATGGGATCTTTTCCGCCACTGACCTTCCGAAGATTTCCGTTAAAACAAGAATAGGGTTTAACAGCCCTGATGAAGCTGAGTACCTGGGAGAACTCTATGCGAATTACCCTTTCTGTGAGGTGGTCATTCATCCAAGGGTGCGGCAGGATTTTTATTCCGGAGTCACTGATCTTGATGCATTCCGGATAATGAAAGGTAAGCTGTCGTGTCCGGTGTGTTATAACGGAGACATTAGAACTCCGGAAGATGCATTCAGGATATGTGATATGTTTCCCGATGTGCATCACATAATGATAGGAAGAGGGCTGGTATCTGATCCGGCACTGGCGAAGGAAATAAGAATACAGTCAGTTGATGTTGAATCCGTAGATTCAGAGAAAGTTGATGTTATTTCGGACCCGACTCGTCCTGACAATGAGTTAATGCGTGAATTTGTCGATACACTTTGGCGAGAGTACAGCGAAATTTTCTCAGGTGAGCGCGATGTTTTATTCAAGATGAAGGAACTGTGGTTTCATATGGGCAGCATGTACCCTGAGTACTCAAAGCAGCTTGACGCCATAAAGAAATGCAGGCACGCCGATGAGTATCATGAGCAGGTGAGGAAGATACTGGATCGGTAGCAGGATAACGGCTGACTTGAATTTTATATGATAAAATATACAAGGTTGTAAGAATGCAATGAAGATGGCGGCAGCCGGTTCGGAGGTTAGTTTTGGGAGAGAATAAAAAGAATAAAGATCCCCTTGCATGGGAGGAAATAAGCACGGAGCATATTATACAGGACGAGTGGATAGATTTCCGCAGATCCGCATACAGATTTCCGGACGGAAGTGTATTTGAGCCGTATTACAGCTATAGCAGAAAGGATTATGTGGTGATAGTGGCTTCGGATACGGAAGGAAAATATCTATGTGTGCGTCAGTACCGCCAGGGGATCGAGGAAGTGACTACGGAGTTCCCTGCCGGGGGGATAGAACGTACGGATGGAAAAGAGTATGGGGGATCGGGAGATATTTCAGCCGAGGAATCGCTGGCTGCCGCCAAAAGGGAGCTGCGTGAAGAGACCGGCTACGAATCAGATGAATGGCGGCACTTGCTTAAGGTTCCTTCCAATGCGACCATAGCGGATAATTATGCACATCTATTCGTGGCAAGAAACTGCCGTAAGGTTTCCGGCCAGGATCTGGATGATACGGAGTTCTTGAATGTGATAAAGCTTTCCGCACAGGAAATAGAAACTCTTATCGCTGAGGAAAAGTTCCAACAGGCAGTACATATCGCCGCATGGCTGCTGGCCTGCAGGAGATGAGAGAAGTTTGGACTAGGAAAGACAGGAGGATTAGAAAATGGATAGTTTTGCTGAATTCAGAAAGCTTTTGCAGGGAATAGACATGTATTATGAAGGGTTTGAACATGGTGTGATTTCTTACATAAAGATGCCAGGTAATGAATATAAACAGAAGATGATAGAAGATTATATCATAGGCCATCCGGATGCGGATGTAAATGATGTAACATCATATATGATGGAGGAAACAGGCTTCTGGGAGATCTACGCTGATTATCTTCCTTCAGGCAGACCGGATATCCTGGCAGCAAAATAAATGCTCTTATAAAGAAATTTTCTAAAAATCTTTCGCCATAAGTGAAAGATTTTTATCCGGATATTAGCCTGGAGAAGTGGTAGATAAAACAATTGCCGAGATTCCAAAGGAATTTCAGATAAGAAGTTTTCTGATAAAGAACCGTGCGGAGGTGAAAAATATGTGCCTGACAGAATACAACGAAGCCGAAACTATGCAGATGTTTAAGGAAGAGGGCAGAGATGCGATTGAGCTTGCCTTTCTTTGTGGACCTCCGTTCCTATGTAAACTTTGGTATTATTCATTTGTGACCTCCTTTTGTATGCGGTAATCCCTGTTACCATTGTTATTAGCAACTTTAGTATACAGGTAAATCCACGTTGCTACAAAATGGAGGTCATTACATATCGTCAATATATTTTTAAGGATTTAGACAAAAACGGTGTTGGGATTTTTCTAAATCCTTTTTTTTTTTGCAGATTTAGACAGGGTTGAGAATCATCAATGTAAAGTTTGGGTGAAAAAGTTCTGCTGGTTCCATGATATATATTGTATAGGGAGTGACTTAGAGATCGTTAACAGGGGATAAATGTATGGCGTTTGAATGTTCTGACAAGCTAGAGCAAAAATTATTTCTGTAAAGTGAAAGATTTCCCTGAAAAGCGGGTATGTATTATTAGAGGCTGAAAAAAGGGATGCCGACATCAAAAAAGGGAGGGTTATTATGAGAGATTTAATCTATAGTGCAAATGGAACAGAGGTAGTAATGAGTGACAGGATCACTCGCACCAACGAGTGGATCCCTGCAGTGGAGGAGGAGTCCTGTAACGGTGTCAATGTGGTTCCTCTCAGAACCAGGCATTTTTCCAACGGCAGGCTTTTCCTGACGGGTGAGGTGACGGAGGATATGGCAAATGATTTCGTATCACAGATGCTTTACCTCGTGGAAAAAGGCGAGCCTGTTGAAATCTACATCAACAGTCCGGGCGGTTCGGTAAATGCCGGTCTGGTGATATACGACATGATACAGGCCTGTGCTGAAAAGATCGATATCGATCTGTACTGCGTAGGCTTGGCCGCATCAATGGGTGCAGTGATACTCGCTGGCGGGAAGAAGGGTCACAGATTTATCCTTCCCCACAGCAAAGTAATGATACATGAGCCGCTTATCGCAGGCGGTATGGGAGGCTCTGCTACTTCCATAAAGAAGACTGCGGATTCCATACTTGAGACAAAGGCCGTAACTAACGGCATACTGGCAAAGCATACCGGCAAGACAATGGAAGAGATAGATGAAGCCACTTCCTTTGATAATTTCATGAACGCAGAGGAAGCAGTGAAGTTCGGAATCTGCGATAAAATCAGAAATATGATTTGAATACAAAGGCTGGTCACTGGCTGAAACCTTCCACACCGTGTAGTTTTGGCAAAAGGTATTACCGCCAGGCAGGCTACCGGCGTGAGGAAGTTGGCGAAATAAAGGAGTTCTAATAATTAACACGCACAACGCTGATAAAAACGGCAGAAAGGAAAAACTATGTCAGGAAAACTTATAGCAAAAGAAACCATAACTAAGACTCTTGAGAGGGGAGACCTGATCCTTGGCAAGGGACAGTATTATTCCAAGGACGGGATTAAGACACAGCTTAACAATAATGTGCTGGTGGTCGGAACCTCCGGCGCCGGAAAGACAAGAAGCATCGTAATGCCCAATCTCCTTCAGGCAGACGGCAGTTATGTTGTTTCCGATCCAAAGGGAAGCCTCAGCAAAAGTATGGGGCCGTACCTCGAGTCTGTGGGGTACAAGGTGATCCGCATGGATTTTATCCATCCCGAAAGATCCACCAGATATAATCCCCTTGCCCACATACGGAATACGAGGGATATACAGAAGCTGGCCCATAATATCGTCTATGAAATGAATATCGGAAGCGGTGAGGGGAAAAGGGGTGGCAGCTATGATCCTTTCTGGGATAAAGCCAGTGAGATGCTGATCACATCGATTTTAGGATATGTAATGGAAAATGATGAGATACCTGTGAATAAGAAAAATCTTATTACAGTAAAGGAATATATAAAAAAGGCGAATCGAAAAGATGGTAACAGTGTCCGTTCTAAGTCTGAAATGGACGAATTAATGTATCGGCACAAATTAAGAATGGCGGCGAGGGGAATCGAAAGCTGGGCGGCAACCAGGTATGATGATTACAACTGTTCGCCCGATAAGACTCACCAGACGATCAACATAACCTCCATCTCCAACTTTTCCATGATCGATACCTTGGAAACAAGAAAAATGGTTTGCGGTGATGATATCGATTTTGAACAGATCGGAAACGAACCTACTGTTGTATTCGTGGAAGTCTGCGACAGCGACCGTTCCATGGATTTCCTTGTGAATCTGTTCTATAGTCAGCTTATGAACGCTCTTTGCGACTATGCGGATAATTATTGCGAAAACAGCCGTCTGCCGGTTCCTGTGCAGTTCATACTGGATGATTTTGCGACAAATGCGAGAATAGACAATTTCCAGAATATGATCGCAAATATCAGGTCCAGGGGAATCTCTGCCATGATCATGGTGCAGTCGGAATCGCAGCTTAAGGCAGGGTATCGCGAAGATGCAAAAACCATTGTTGATAACTGCAACAGTTATGTGTATATGGGCGGCATGGACACGGAACTGACCAAAGACATATCCATAAGGGCGGACAAGCCCAGCAAGTATATCCTGAATATGCCCATAGGATACAGCTGGATATTCAGGCGCGGTCAGGAGCCTGTCTATTGCAGAAATTTTGACATCGAAGCCTTTATGCAGGTTAAGGGCTTCGAATATGGTAAACCGGCAAAGTTTTCCTATGACCTGCTTGATGAAATATCATCGGAACGGCGCGGAGCCTGATATGCTGTATTCAAGTGCCGTTATGTCAGATCCGCTGAATCAATTGTGATATTCAGACTGCACTTGTCAATCAGCCTTCAGTTTACTGTACCTTATCGTATCCCCTTCCTCGCGTCGTTCGTAACCGTTCCGTTCGAAGCATTTCTGTGATGCGGCGTTATCTTTTTCAACAAGTGCAGAAAGAACCGATACCCGTTTATCGACGGCTGCATCTAAAAGCCTGATCATCTCAGTACCATAGCCTTTGCCCCTGTGAGTGGGGTTTATCATGTAGCTTATGGTGCCGGTATTATCATTTATATCTACCCGGATGTGTCCCAGTTTTTTTTCACCGTCAGTAAGGATAAACAGTTCACAATTTTCGTCAGCCAATTTTCCCCGGAACCATTTAATATGGGAATCGGGATCAATCTCTTCCTTATTAAAAGATGCGGCTCTGGTCTGCGGATCATTCCGCCATGCATGGATATCCATGGCATCATCAATTGTAGCTTTCCTTAGATACATGTTTTCACTCCGATAATCTGATCATTCTCCTCCGCTGCCATCAGTGCCAGCTTTATGCAGCCCATTATGCCCTGGTCATCATTGAGGCTGGCTGTAACGATGTACGCTGAAAGGTCAGCCAACTCGTCTGTTTTCAGGTAGCCGCACAGCTGCATTTTTACCTCGTTCCTTATCATATCCATCAGCTGCAGCTGGTGCATTACGCCTCCGCCAAGGATTATTCTTTGTGGGGAAAGTGTGAGAATGATGTTTGCTATTGCCTGTCCTATATAATAAGCTTCAAGTTTCCATACATCTTCGCGGTTTGAAAGTTCTTTTCCCTCGGCTCCCCATCTGTCCTTAATGGCAGGACCGGATGCCATTCCCTCAAAACAGTTGTGGTGAAAGGGGCATCTGCCGGCAAAGCTGTCATCCGGATGTGTCCTAAGCAGCATATGTCCCAGCTCAGGGTGGAGCATTCCGTGGAGAAGCTTGCCATTTGAAAGCACGCCTCCGCCGATTCCTGTGCCAATGGTGATATAGACCACATCGCTAAGGCCTTTTGAACTGCCATATGTAACCTCGCCCAGCAGTGAACCGTTTACATCTGTATCAAAACCTACGGGCACATTCAGGGCCCTGCCAAGTGTCCCGGCCAGGTCACAATTCATCCAGCCGGGCTTTGGGGTGGTAGTAATATATCCGTACTTTGGTTTTGATTTATCGAGACACAGCGGTCCAAAACTGGCAATCCCTAATGCTGCTATGTCTTTTCCACTGAAGAATTCTATTATGGAAGGTATTGTTTCTTCCGGCATAAGTGTTGGGATGGAGTACCGCTCAAGGATATTTCCGTTTTCATCCCCGATGGCACAGATCATCTTGGTGCCGCCTGCTTCCAATGCGCCGTACTGCATAATGCCAGTCTCCTGTCTGAAATATATACTGTAGCCGATTTAACTGCTGCTCACAGATAATAAATAAAACAAATTTATGCCATTCACAATATAACACAACTGGGTGTTTTTTTCATAATGAATTGCGCAGGATGCTATTACTGCAGCCGTTAAATGTCGTCAATGACTGATTACAACACATCCGGTAAGCAATTGCTACTTGTGAATGTTTTGCCTATAAAGTATAATTTTGTTGGCAAAATATGCCCGCATCTGCGGGATCAGTTTTTGGGAGGATAAGAAAATGGTAGAATGGAAAAACCTTGACACTCTTGAATCGTTTCAGGAGTTAGGAAAGAAGGAAAAAGTAGTTTTAAAGGATGTAATGAGCGGTGACAGCGGATCTGACCGTGTGAAGAAATACACAATGCCCATGGCAGCAGGTCTTAACTATAACTATGCTGCAAAAGCTGTAAATGACGATATAATCGATGGACTTGCAAAGCTTGCCGAGGAAGCACAGCTTGCAGAAAAGTTCGAGGCTCTCTACAACGGTGAAGTGATCAACACCGGTGAGAAGAGACTTGTACTCCATCAGCTTACCCGTTCACAGCTAGGCAATGATGTGGTAAAGGACGGCGTAAACAAGAGAGAGTTTTATGTAGCACAGCAGAAGAAGATAGCTGACTTTGCTAATGATGTACATGCAGGCAAGATCGTAAACGGTGCCGGTGAGAAATTCACAACTGTTGTTCAGATCGGTATCGGCGGTTCAGACCTTGGTCCCCGTGCAATCTACATTGCACTTGAGAACTGGGCAAGACAGACCGGCAATTTCAATATGGAAGCAAAGTTCATTAGCAATGTCGATCCTGATGATGCTGCAGGCGTTCTTCAGGGAATAGATGTTGCTCATTCACTTTTTGTACTTGTATCAAAGTCCGGTACCACACTTGAGACACTTACAAACGAGTCTTTTGTAAAGGATGCCCTTAAGAAGGCAGGTCTTGATGCTTCCAAGCATATGGTAGCAGTTACCAGTGAGACTTCACCTCTTGCAGGAAACAGCGATTATCTGCAGGCGTTCTTCATGGATGATTTCATCGGCGGAAGATTTTCTTCTACCTCTGCAGTAGGCGGTGCAGTGCTTTCACTTGCATTCACACCTGAGGTGTTTGCAAGCTTCTTAAACGGTGCTGCTGAGGAAGACAAGCTCGCAACCAACAAGAATGTAAGAGAAAATCCTGCAATGCTTGATGCACTTATCGGAGTATATGAGAGGAATGTGCTCGGTTTCCCTTCAACAGCTCTTCTTCCTTATTCACAGGCACTCAGCCGTTTCCCCGCTCATCTTCAGCAGGCAGACATGGAGTCCAACGGTAAGAGCGTTAACCGTTTCGGTGAGTTTGTAAATTATCCTACAGGTCCCGTACTTTTCGGTGAGCCGGGGACAAACGGACAGCATTCATTCTATCAGCTGCTTCACCAGGGAACAGATATCATCCCTCTGCAGTTCATCGGTTTCAAGGACAGCCAGCTTGGGGTTGATGTAGATATACAGGGCAGCACCAGCCAGAAGAAGCTCTGCGCAAATGTGGTTGCTCAGATAATCGCTTTCGCATGCGGCAAGGATGATGAGAACAACAACAAGAAGTTTGCAGGAAACCGTCCTTCCAGCATTATTATAGGCAAGCAGCTTACACCGGAGTCAATGGGCGCACTGCTTTCACACTTTGAGAACAAGATCATGTTCCAGGGCTTCCTCTGGAATGTAAACAGCTTCGATCAGGAAGGTGTTCAGCTTGGTAAAGTGCTTGCAAAGAAAGTACTTGCTCATGAGACAGATGGAGCTCTTAAGGAGTTCAGTGATCTGTTTGAAATCTGACAGATATAAATGAGATTTTATAATTAACCGGAAGAACTTACGTGTTCTGAAAAGTTAATGCCATGAGACATGATTACAGCCATCGGATTTTACATCCGGTGGCTGTTTTACTTGTATGTTTTTTAATATTCCGTTATGAGGGGATGCCGTATATAATTATGTTGACAGTCAAACATCTGATACAGGGGAGTTCTTTATGGATGAAATCAAGCTTGATATCACCGGCATGGTGGAAACAGACGGTAAAAAGGTTTCACATGTAAGGTTTTCACGGGGAGAGGACTATGCTGAAGGTTATATCCCTGACTGTAAATTTACAAAGGTTAAAGGTTTTACGGATGAAGAGACAGCCCGGCTTGCGGATTATCTGAGGGAAAATCTGCCGGATCTTAAGAAAAGGGCAGCGGCTATCAATCCGCTTAATGCACTTTGGGGGAAGAAGTAAATGTCATTAGGAATTGTCTTCAGCGGCGGCGGAACCTGTGGTGTCTATCAGCTGGGGTTTTGGAAAGCTTTGAGGGAATACGGTATCGACAAAAAGGTAACGGCAGTGAGCGGTTCGTCTGTCGGTACTCTCAATGCGCTTTTGTATGCTAACGGTGATCTGGAGCTGGCACTTGATATTTGGACAAATCTTAAAACTGCCGATCTTTTCCGGGTGCGTGACGGTATGACGGGTATGGGCGTCTTTTCTCAGGAAGGTTATGGTGCGTTTATCGACCGATTGGAATATAACTGGGAAAATACAAGAAAAGGTATTCCCATATATGCCTGCGTATCATCATTGGGCAAAAAAGGTGAGACATTGGATAACGTAGATATGATAAAGCGTCTGGGCGGGAAGCCGGAGTATATTCTTTTAAATAGAAGAAAATACAAGTCTATGAAAAGGGTTGCCCTTGCGTCTACCGCCATTCCTTATGTTTATCCCCGCAGGCTTGTGGGCAGTGAAATCTGCATAGACGGTGATTTCTCCGACAAAACACCATATAAACCTCTTATAGAGCGGGGCTGTGATAAAGTAATCGTACTGCACCTGAATACCGTCGAAGAATCATCACACCGCCAGGCTGAGTATGACGGGGATACCATCCCGGAAAGCGATGCCGGACTGTATCATTTGTATCCCAAAGAAACCCTCGGATTTATTATGGCTGTGTCGGACGATATCATAAATGACCGCCTAAAACGCGGCTACGAAGAGGGGCAGGAGTTTCTGGAAAAATATCATTCCTTGCTATGATCCATATCCCTAAGTGCATATTCGCACGCCTGGATAACAAAACTGGAAAAAGAGACATTTTTACCCTGAATAGCCTCTTCTATTCTCTCTATCAATGGTGAAGGAAATCGGATAGTTTTGTTTTCTGTTTCCTTTTTGTCCTGTCTTAACTTAAATCCCAATGATAATCTCCTCCTTGATTCCTTTGTAATAATATTGCAAAAAATGCGTATTGTAAGCATTGCAAAAAGCAAGACATAATGTATAACTAGAGCGCTTTTTCGGTGGTAAAATTAAAAGTAAGAAGAAAAAATCTGGAGGGTTGAAAATGGAGAAAAGAATCGCAGCAGTTATGATATTTGCATTTCTGCTAATTGGATGTGCCGGAAATACATCCGGAAACTCTGACTTAAATGTGGGAAATGAGTCTGTTACCAGTGAGGTTGATGAACAGACAGAAGAGGCTACTGTTACGCCTACAGCAACATCTACGCCAACAACTACTCCGACTTCAGAACCTACAACAACAGCTACCCCCACACCGGAACCTACAGCAACACCTGAACCGACAGCTACACCCACGCCGGAACCTACAGCAACACCTGTACCAACTGCAACGCCTACACCAACTGTTGAAAGTGCTCCTGTTGC
Organism: Lachnospiraceae bacterium UBA4364; assembly: GCA_002393955.1. GTDB lineage: Bacteria > Bacillota > Clostridia > Lachnospirales > Lachnospiraceae > NK4A136. Next base: position 117,613 of record DGSK01000062.1, read on the forward strand.
TGAAACAGCTACTTTTGTATTAAACACAAACACAATGAAAGCGCACAAACCGAGCTGTAGTTCAGTAAGCACTATAAAACCTGAAAACAGATGGGACTATACAGGAACAGCATCAGATGTAATTTCTATGGGGTATGATGCATGCAAAAAATGTCACCCGTTCTAAAAAATCTAGGGATATTACTATTGAGTGATATTTCGCTAATAATATGCCTTTTTGTAATAGCTGGATATAATAATCCTATATCCGGTTTCCCTGCTTTAGGGCAAAATGAGTTCTGTGAGATTGAATCACATGATGTAGAAATATCAGAAAATGATTCGTCATTTTCAGATTTTGATGCTACTGCTGATATTGCAGAAATAGTTGCACCTGATGATAGTGCAACAACTACAGTATCATATACAGTCTTTGATTATTCGGTTGTTCCGGAATATTCTGGATTACCTTCTGTTTCTGTTAATTACAATATTCCATATTTTTCGGATGTTGAGAAAGAAACCTGGATATCAGGAACAGAGGTCTATCCGGCATTAGATTATTTGGGCAGGTGTGAAACTGTTTATGCATGCATAGGTTTGGAGACAATGCCTGCTGAAGGTGAAAAGCGCGGCGATATAGGAATGATCAAACCATCCGGTTGGCATACTGTAAAATATCCGGGAATAGTTGACGGACTATATCTGTATAATCGATGTCATTTGATCGGATGGCAGCTTGGTGGAGAAAATGCAAATGAGTACAATCTGATAACCGGAACCAGATATCTTAATGTAATAGGTATGCTTCCATATGAAAACCTGGTGGCTGGATATGTGAAAAATAGCGGGAATCATGTAATATACAGAGTAACACCATATTTTGTAGGAGAAGAACTGATTGCCAGGGGTGTACTAATGGAAGCTGAATCCGTAGAAGACAATGGATTGTCATTCTGCGTTTGGTGTTACAATGTTCAGCCTGGAATAAGTATTGATTATGCTACGGGTGAAAGCTGTGTTGTTGATGATGCTGTTACGGAAGCACCTAATGTATATGGTAATGAAAATACTGTTGATCTAATCCTTAACAAAAATACTAAGAAAGCACATTTACCTACCTGTTCATCTGTAGGTGAAATGAAGGCTAAGAATAAGGCTGAGTTTCATGGAACAATAGAAGAAGTTATTGAAATGGGTTATAGTGCATGTGGGAGATGCCATCCATTCTAATTGTTAATTTGTTTTTTCTTAGTTGTTTGAACAATTCATATTATGCTAAATATGAAACTATACATTACTTTGGGGCTATTTTAGAAGGATAATCCATTCTTGATAAAACTCTTCAATAGTGTTACACTCTCAGTGAAAGCATAGCAATTCACTTTCAGTTATTTCTAATAATTCTAAAATATCTGAATCTCATATGCTTTAATTCTCATTATTTTTTATATTGTAGCAGGGGATTCAAGTTTATGTGAGTCTTCTGCCGAAAGAAAGGAGACTTATATGGCTGAGAAGGATATATTGGAGAAGTCATTGTGTTCGTACAATGATGTGTTCTCGGATATCGTGAACAATTTGCTGTTTAGCGGGGAGGAACGGATAAAACCGACGCAATTGGAAAATGCTGTAGTACACAGCAACTATCAGGGTGAAAAAGGTTTTAGGGAACTGGAACGGGATATTGCAAAGCAGTGGATGGATAATGATGTAAGGATTTCTCTTATTGGTTTGGAAAATCAGTCTATTCCGGAAGATGACATGCCTATACGTATTATTGGTTATGACGGAGTATCCTATAGGGATCAGATTCGCTATGAGACTGATAAAAACGGACATAGAAAAAAAGTTATTAATAAGTGTCCGGTGGTTACACTTGTGTTATACTTTGGATATGAAAAACATTGGGACAAAGCCACGACACTACATGAGTCATTGGGTGATAAACTGTTATTGGAACTTAAGCCCTATGTTTCAGATTACCATATAAATGTGTTTGAAATTGCTTGGCTTACGGATGAGCAGGTAAAAGGCTTTAAAAGTGACTTTAAATTTGTGGCCGATTACTTTGTGCAGATGCGAAGAACAGGGAATTATATAGGTTCGAAAGATCGGATAGAACATGTCAGAGAAGTACTACAATTAATGAAGTCACTGACTGGCGACAACAGATTTATAACTAATATTGAGCGCATGAGTATAAATGAAGAAGGAGGTAGCAATAGTATGGAAAAATGTCTTGATTATATTGAAAATCGCGGTGCAGAGCGGAAAATAATTGATTTGATTTGCAAAAAACTTCGTCGCGGTGAGGACGTGGAGCAGATTGCGTATGAGGTTGAAGAAGACATAGTACGGGTACAGATGATTTGTAATATAGCGGACAAATATGCACCTGATTATGATGTGAAGAAAATAGTTGAAGAAGTTATGAAAACAACTATGTCAGTATAATTACAGCGTATTCTGTAAATTTGACCACCCTACGCAAAATAGAGTAAAATATAAGTTGTGCCGGCAACGGCTTAAGAGACAGTGCGAGGTGGTTTCGTGAAGATTGTGATACTTGAAAGAAACAGCGTGGGACCGGATGTTTCGGTGGATGCGATAAACGAATTCGGTGAGGTAACAGCGTATACGGATACTACGGCGGAAACGGTGGCAGAGCGCATTACGGATGCGGATATAGTGATAGCCAACAAGATGCCGCTTAATGAGTCTACTCTATCCGGTGCAGATAATGTAAAACTTATCTGTGAATTTGCCACAGGATACGACAATATAGATATCGAGTACTGCAGAAAGCGCGGCATTGCCGTTTGCAATGTCAGCGGATATTCGACGGAGGCGGTGGTTCAGCATACATTCGCATTGTTTTTTTATCTTTCGGAGAATCTTCCATATTATGATGAATATGTAAAAAGCGGTGCATATGCGGCGCAGCCTATGTTTACACATTATGACAGGCATTTTACGGAGCTGTCCGGTAAGACCTGGGGTATTGCCGGTATGGGAAGTATCGGCTCACGGGTAGCGGAGGTGGCTTCTGCATTCGGCGCCCATGTCATTCATTATTCAACCTCAGGTTCAAAGAGTGATAAGTACGAACAGGTAAGCTTTGATGAGCTGCTTTCTCGTTCGGACGTGATATCGCTCCATTGTCCCTTAAATGATAAAACAAAATATCTGATAAATTCCGATGCGCTGAACAAGATGAAGAAAACGGCCATCATTATAAATGTAGCCAGGGGTAAGGTGGTAAATAATGCTGACCTGGCGGAGGCACTTAAAAATGGCACCATAGCGGCAGCAGGACTGGATGTTATAGAGCAGGAGCCTATCGCAAAAGATAATCCTTTGATGGAGATACAGGATTCAAGCCGTCTGTTAATTACTCCGCATATGGCCTGGGCGAGCACGGAAGCCCGTAACAGATGTGTGAGTGAATGTGCCGGAAATATACGGAGCTACATAAAGGGTGAGTCCAGGAACCGGATAGTATAGACTGATTTACTCCTGTTTATGAAAAGCGGTCCGGAGTGAAAGCCGGACTGGTTCAGGTGACGTGTGTACTGTAATGAGTAACGGAATAGTAAGCTCTGAAAAAAAAGAAATAACAGGTAAGCGTTTTGACAAACGACGCGCCAAGTATCTTGGGATCGTTCGTTCAGTTTCGGTTCTGGCGGTCCTTTTTCTTCAGGTGTTTTTTATAGCGGCGCTGACATACTGGCTGAGGAAAGATGCCCTCAAGATTTATTTTGTTGTTGAAATACTGTCGGTAATAGTTGCCTTCGCACTGGTAAACCATGATGCGTATAACAGGATATTCTGGATAGTTATCCTGCTGGTGCTTCCGGGATTTGGGTTTATACTATATTTTTTCTGGGGGAGTGCCAGAAAAGATTTTCTGGTAAATTCAAGGCTCAGGGAGCGTGAAAGGGAAGCGCATGCCAGACTTCCAAAGAACAGATGGCAGCTTGAAGAGCTGGCCCAGGTGCATCCGAATAAGATACAGATAGCAAGGTATATAGCAGGCGATGGTTTCCCCGTATACCAGAATACGAAGCAGAAATACTATCCTATCGGTACGTGCAAGCTGAAGGATGATTTCATAAATGACCTTAAGCGGGCAGAGCACAGCATCTTTATGGAATTCTTTATCGTCTATGACGGTGAATGGTGGCGGGAAGTCGAAGCGGTACTGATAGAAAGAGCCCGTGCCGGTGTTGACGTTCGTATAATGGTTGATGATTTCGGCAGCATCTTTATGGATACCATAGGCATGCGGAAGAACCTCCGGGCTGAGGGTGTGAAGTTTGAATCCTTCAAGCCTATACATAAGCGAATTTCTTCCATTAATTTTAATTACCGCAATCACCAGAAGATTATGGTGGTGGACGGCACTATAGGATATACCGGTGGATGCAATCTTGCCGATGAGTATGTGAATCTGATCCGGCGCTTTGGCGGATCTGAGTGGAAGGACAGTATGATCCGGCTGGAGGGTGAGGCTGTCTGGTCCCTTACAAATATTTTCCTTATGATGTGGGAAGACTGTTCCCGGACTATAGAGCTGCATCCGGAAAATTTTAAGCCCAGATGGGAAGTATATGATGAAGGCTTTGTGCAGCCCTTCTCGGGAGGTCCGCATAAAGCACCTTACAATACGGTAGAAGGTGCTTACCTCAGGATGATCTCGAAAGCAAGGGATTATGTGTATATCACAACTCCTTACCTTGTGCTGGACAGCCGGATGACAGATTATCTCATAGATGCTGCCAAGAGCGGAGTGGACGTGCGCATCATTACACCGCATATATATGACAAATGGTACGTGTATATGGTCACTGTATCTAATTACGGAAAGCTCCTGCAGAACGGGGTGCGGATATATGAATACCAGCCGGGCTTCATACATGAGAAAGATATAGTTGCGGATGATGAGTGTGCCATATGCGGGACAATAAATATGGATTTCAGAAGCATGCATACCCATCATGAAAATGGCGTGTTCCTGTCAAGGTCAGATGTGGTGGAGGAGATAAAGGACAATATACAGGCATCTTTTGAAAAGAGTAAGGAAATAGATTATCTTACATGGAAACATCGTCCGTTCTTACAGAAAGTATTGCAGGAGCTGTTTAAGATAACCAGCCCGCTTTTGTGAATTTTACATCCTGCAAAGATGCATATGGATTTTGTAAAGAAATATGCTGCCTGCAGCGGATAAAACGAAAAGAGTTTGGATGTTTGATGTGATAATGAACAAGGAGAGAGACTATGATATCGGAAAAATATAAAAAAATGTGCAGCACACCGTCAGTAATACGTGAGCTTTCGGTATATGCAACCGAGCGCGGCAAAGAAATAGGCTATGAAAATGTCTTTGACTACAGCCTGGGAAACCCATCTGTACCGGTGCCTGATGAATTCAATAAAGCCATACGTGAGCTGACTGAGGAACTTACTTCTTCACAGCTTCACGGGTATAGTCCAAACCCCGGAAATCCGGAAGTGCGGTCAATAGTGGCGGCTTCTCTGAAGGATCGTTTCGGACTGCCCTATGAGCAGAAGCATATATTCATGACATCTGCTGCAGCGTCGGCTATAGCACATGCTGTAAGATGTGTGACGGAACCCGGTGATGAAGTTATCACATTTGCCCCCTTCTTTCCTGAGTACAGACCTTATATAGAACAGACAGGTGCAGTGCTCAAAGTAGTGCCTGCAGATACTTCGTCATTTCAGATAAACTTTGATGAATTTGAAAAGCTCATGAATAGGAATGTTCAGGCGGTGCTCATAAACACTCCGAACAATCCTTCGGGAATTGTTTACTCATCGGATACACTTAAGAAGCTGGCACGTATACTGGAAGATAAGCAGAAAGCATACGGACATGAGATATTCATCATTTCGGATGAGCCCTACAGGGAGATAGTATTTGACGGCGTGGATGCACCTTACGTGTCCGGGTTTTACGATAATACTCTTTCCTGTTACAGCTACTCCAAGTCCCTTTCCATCCCGGGAGAGCGAATAGGATATGTGGCTGTAAATCCTGCGGCAAAGGATGCTGATATGATAGTGTCGATGTGTGTACAGATATCAAGAGGAATCGGTCACAACTGTCCCTCTTCCATAATACAGATGGCAGCGGCAAGATGTGTATCAATGACCAGCGACCTTTCTGTATATGAGAAAAATATGAATCTGATATATAATAAGCTGGTTGAGCTTGGCTTTGAAGTAGTTAAGCCCGGTGGAACATTTTATATTTTTCCCAAAGCTATGGAAGAGGATGCAAAGGTATTCTGCGAAAAAGCAAAGAACTATGACCTGATCCTTGTGCCCGGAGATACTTTTGGTGCCCCGGGGTACTTCAGGATGGCGTATTGCATAGATACTGAAAAGGTCGAGCGTTCACTGCCTGCGCTGGAGAGATTTGTAAAAAACGAGTATGGGGCAAAATAATAAGGAAGTTAAATAATGGAAGCATTGATCGAAATTTTAAAAGCAGTATTATTCGGGATAGTGGAGGGCATAACTGAGTGGCTGCCCATTTCCAGCACGGGACATCTGATTCTTTTGAATGAGGTGGTGAGCTTTGACCTGCCGGGGTCGGCAGAGGAGCAGGCCGCGTTTATGGAGTTTTACGATGTGGTGATACAACTGGGCGCCATACTCGCCATACTCATACTTTTCTTTAAGGAGATATGGCCCTTCGGTCTGCAGAAAAAAGATGAGATAAAAATTAAGGTCGGCGATCTGGAGGATCACTATTGGTTTATCGCAGGGGATCTGGTGATAAAGCGGGATATTTTCTTTATGTGGATAAAGATAGCCGTGGCATGTATTCCGGGACTGTTATACGGCCTGCTTTTAGATGACTGGGTGGAAAGCATAACGGCGGATTTCAAGCCCCTTATCGTAGGTATCATGCTGGTGCTTGTGGGTATTGTCTTTATAATAGTAGAAATCGTAAAAGGCAGGGAAAAACCCATGATCCGGAATATAAGCGAGATAACCTTTATGTCCGCGTTTGTAATAGGACTCTGCCAGCTTATAGCCGGGATCCTTCCGGGAACAAGCAGGTCAGGTGCATGCATAATCGGAGCGCTCCTGCTTGGAATGTCGAGGACTATCGCAGCAGAATATACATTTTACCTTGCTATACCTACAATGTTTGGAGCCAGCCTCTTAAAGCTTGTAAAATATCTTGGAAAGGGGCTGGATTTTAACGGCATGCAGATTGCGATAGTCTTAGTCAGCTCTGTGGTGGCATTCGGCGTATCCCTTCTGGCTGTTAAATTCCTTATGGGCTATGTAAAGCGTCATGATTTCAAGCCTTTCGGAATATACAGGATAGTGCTTGGAATAGCCGTGATAGTAGTATATGCGCTGGGGTTCGGGTGATCATCGGTGAACTTTAAAAATATACAGAATTAAAGTATAATACAGTAGCAGTTACCAATATATTTGTGTGATGAAGCCCGGACAGTGGCGGATTTATATGGAAAAAAGGACAGGAAAGAGGAGACAAAAGATGATCAAACTTTACGAAGGCGGAGCATACCTGGTTAACGGCGAGGAGCTCGTAACCGATGAGGCAATCCTTAAGAGCAAGACAGGAAAAGACATTTCAAAAGAAGAAGCTGCAAAGGGTACTATAGCCTATTCTATTCTGCAGGCTCACAATAAATCCGGAAATGATAAGAAACTCAATATCAAATTCGATAAGCTGACCAGCCATGACATCACTTTTGTCGGCATAATACAGACTGCAAGGGCATCGGGACTGACCAAATTCCCGATTCCGTATGTGCTTACCAACTGCCACAATTCACTCTGTGCAGTAGGTGGTACCATAAATGAGGATGACCATGTATTCGGACTTTCCTGTGCCAAGAAATATGGCGGAGTATACGTTCCTCCTCACATGGCTGTCATCCACCAGTTCGCAAGGGAAATGCTTGCAACCGGCGGCGGAATGATACTCGGATCCGACTCTCATACGAGATATGGTGCTCTGGGTACCATGGCTGTGGGCGAAGGCGGACCGGAGCTGGTTAAACAGCTTCTTTCTCAGACATATGATATAGATATGCCGGGCGTGGTAGCCGTTTATCTAAAGGGAGAGCCTGCAAAGGGCGTAGGTCCCCAGGACGTGGCAATTGCTATAATCGGTGCTGTATTCAAGAACGGCTATGTCAAGAATAAAGTAATGGAATTTGTAGGTCCCGGAGTGGCCAAATTAAGTGCTGATTTCCGTATCGGTGTGGATGTAATGACCACAGAGACCACCTGCCTTTCATCAATATGGCAGACAGATGACGAGATAAAGGATTTCTATGATATACATAAGAGGCCTGAGGACTATAAGGAGCTTAAGCCTGAAGGCGTTGCTTACTATGACGGTGTGGTTGAAGTGGATCTGTCAAAAGTAAAGCCCATGATAGCGCTTCCTTTCCATCCGTCAAATGCTTATACGATCGAAGAACTTAATGCAAATCTTGATGACATACTTGCCGAGTGTGAGGAGAGGGCAAAGGTAAGCTTCGGTGACAAGGTTGAATTTAATCTCAGGAATAAGATAAAGAACGGAAAGCTTTTGGTAGATCAGGGTATCATAGCAGGCTGTGCCGGTGGCGGATTCGAGAATATCTGTGCGGCAGCCGACATACTTGACGGAGCCAGCATAGGATCTGACGAGTTCAACTTAAGCGTATATCCTGCATCTGTTCCCGTATATATGGAGCTGATCAGGAATGGTGCGGCAGCCAAGATACTTTCCACAGGTGCTATCCTTAAGACTGCATTCTGCGGTCCCTGCTTCGGTGCAGGCGATACACCTGCGAATGGAGAGCTTTCCATCCGTCACTCGACAAGAAACTTCCCCAACAGAGAGGGCTCCAAGATACAGAGCGGTCAGATTGCATCTGTTGCTCTTATGGATGCCAGATCAATTGCAGCTACTGCCGCAAACAAGGGTATCCTTACACCTGCTACGGAAGTGCCTGAGAAGATCGGTAAATATAAATACAGTTTCGATAAGACAATATATGACAGAAGGGTGTTTGATTCACACGGCGTAGCTGACGAAAGTGTTGAAGTTAAGTTCGGCCCCAATATCAAGGACTGGCCGGCTATGAGTCCCCTTCCTGAAAATCTCCTGCTTAAGGTTGTTTCCGAGATCCACGATCCGGTAACGACTACGGATGAGCTGATTCCTTCGGGTGAGACTTCTTCTTACAGAAGTAATCCGCTGGGGCTTGCTGAGTTTACTCTCTCAAGGAAGGATCCTGAATATGTGGGACGTGCCAAGGAAGTGCAGCAGGCACAGAAATCCATTGAGTCAGGAAAGACAGCGGCAGACGGATATGATGAGATTGCAGCTGTTATAGCAAAGATAGAACAGAACGTTTCTGGAGCAGAAGGGATCGGAACTGCTGTGGCTGAAGGAGAGGTTACATCTACAGTAAGAAAGCTTGGTGTAGGCTCCACGATCTTTGCTGTTAAGCCAGGTGACGGTTCCGCCCGTGAGCAGGCAGCTTCCTGCCAGAAGGTACTCGGTGGCTGGGCTAATATCGCAAACGAGTATGCCACCAAGAGATACCGTTCAAACCTTATCAACTGGGGTATGCTTCCCTTCGTTATCCCAGAGGGAGAGCTTCCTTTCAAAAATCTCGACTATGTATATCTCCCCGGAATCAGGGAAGAGGTCGAGAAAAAGGCAGACAGCATAAAGGCGTATGCAGTTACTTCAGACGGAGTGAAGGAGTTTACTCTTGCGCTGGGCGGATTGACAGATACAGAGAGAGAGATAATCCTTGATGGATGTCTGATCAATTATAACAGACAGTAAAAGAGATTTGTCATTCAGGCATGGGTGTCTGAGGAAGGACAGAAGTGTATGGCAAACAAAACCATAAAACTTGGAAATCATATAGTAAGCGACAGCAGCACTCCATATATGATAGCTGAAATTGGCATCAATCATAATGGTGATATTCAGGTTGCCAAAAAGCTTATGGATGCGGCTTTTGCCTGCGAATGGGACTGCGTGAAATACCAGAAGCGTACTCCGGATATCGCAGTACCCGAGGCGCAGAAACAGGTGCCAAGGGATACACCCTGGGGAACCATGGCTTACATTGATTACAAGAAACACATTGAGTTCGAAAAAGAAGAATACGATGTGATAGACGGGTATTGCAGATCAAAGCCTCTTGACTGGACTGCAAGCCCTTGGGATATACCGAGTCTTGAATTCCTTCTTGAGTATGATGTGCCTTTTATAAAGATCCCTTCGGCACTCAATACCAATAAGGAGATGATAAAAAAGGCCTGTGAATCAGGCAAGCCGGTTGTATTGTCCGAAGGTATGTCGGAGCTGGATGAAATGGACACCACCATCGGCTGGCTTGAGGATTTTTCAAACGGTGACTATATAATATGCCATACCAACAGCAGTTACCCCAGCCCTAATAATGAGCTTAACTTAAGACTTATAAATACCATGCGTGAGAGATACGATTGCCTGGTGGGCTACAGTGGACATGAGGCAAATCTTGAGCCTTCCGTGATAGCGGCAGTACTTGGAGCCTGTCTTATTGAGAGGCATGTCACTCTTTCACATGATATGTGGGGTTCGGACCAGAAGGCATCTTTGGAAGTGCAGGCAATGGCACTTCTTAAAAAGCGTATCACATCCGCACTTGAGACACTAGGAGACGGTGAGAAGCGTCTGTATGACACGGAATTGAAAAAGAGAAGAGAACTGAGAGGAAACTAATGAATTATCTGTTTACGGGACTTGGTTCCATAGGTCAGAGACATTTAAGGAATCTGTATGCGTTGAAGGGATCTGATGATCACATATACGCATACAGGGTTCTCAGAAATAACAGGGTACTGGACAATAAGCTTAATGTCATAGGCGATGATCTGGAAGAACGCTATGGCATTGAGTATGTGCCCACACTTGATGCAGCATGGGATAAGAATATCGATGCTGTTTTTATTTGCAATCCATCTGCATGCCACTTTGAAATGATGAAGGCGGCGGCTGACCACAATGTAAATATTTTCTGTGAAAAGCCGGTTTCCGCTTCAATGGAAGGAATGGATGAGCTTCTTGACGAGATAGAACAAAAGGGACTGGTCAACTTTGCCGGATACCAGCAGAGATTTCATCCCTGCGTAATGGCTGCAAGAGAACTCCTTGAAGGCCATGCCATTGGCAGAGTGACTTCCGTATTTGCTGAGCTGGGTGAGGATGTTTCCGGTATGCACAAATACGAGGATTATCGTACCTCATATACCGCAAAGAAAAGCTTAGGTGGAGGCGTGGTAATGACTCAGATCCATGAGCTTGATTATCTGTATTCCTTCTTCGGAATGCCGGAGAGTGTGTATGCTGTGGGTGGGACGCTTGCTGATTTTGAGATAGATGTGGAAGATACCGCCGATATCCTTATGAAAGTGGAGCACGAGGGATATAAGATACCTGTCCATGTGCATGAAGATTTTGTGCAGCGCCCGGCTACACGGCACTGCAAGATCGTGGGAACTGACGGAATGATCCTTTTTGATCTGCTTCAGAACAGGATATCGGTATACAACAGGGCTGGGGAGCTTACGCGTGGTGAAGTATTTGATTTCGACAGGAACAATATGTTCTATGATGAGATGAAAGCTTTTCTGGATGCTCTTCATGAAAAGAAAATGACCACGATTCCTGTAAGGGAGGGAGTTGCCAGCTTAAAGATCGCACTGGCCGTTAAGGAATCCCTTGAGACAGGGGAAGTGGTGAAGATGTAGTGTGGCAGGGGATATGGAAAAGCTGATTTAAAGATAAATATTGAAAAAATGGCTACCTTTTCAAGTAAAGGGGAGAGATTTCCCGACGCTTAAAAGTTTATGATAAGAAATGCCGTATTTATGGGCTTTACAAGGGATTTGGAGCTATCAAATACGCCAATCTTACGCCAATCGATGCAAGATTTTTGAAACGAAACAGGACACTTTAAGACTTGTGGAAGTGGCAATATGATGACCATGAGAAGGGGCTGTCGCACTAAAGTTGTG
>DGSK01000036.1:0-31455 GCA_002393955.1 Lachnospiraceae bacterium UBA4364
TGGGTGATCATTGTAGCCGTTATTGCCTGTATCGTTGTAGCTGTATGCTTTATGACGAATCCGAAGAAAGATGAACCGGATCTGTCTTTTTTGAATTATAAAAATTCAATAAATCTGCTGATAATGGATGGTTCCCTGAAGCAAGTACTTTACTATTCGGAAGAATACAGTGGAAATGAGAGTGTTCAAGAATTAACAGCGAATGCAGAAGACATAGCGCGGTTTTTATCAGATGCTGATTGGAAACAAACAGATAATGTTTCGGAGCGTCCATCTTTGAATGGTTCAATAGAATTGATAATAAGCGATGAGTATACGATCACATTGTATAAGGATCAGTCAATTGCATGTGTTTATTTCAGCGGACATGAGAGATTTTACGATATACAACCGGGAGATTACGAGAATCTGCTCAAGGTGCTTCTCTCACATACAGAGGATAATGTATCAGATAATTCCGGAAGGAATGAGATTGTTCGTCCGGAAGTGAACCTGTCTGCAAGGGAGGGTGCTGATCTGACAGAACTCCTTTATGCGGATCAAGACAGGATTATTTTCAGTGGATATTATGGCCTTTTTGTCTATTCCAAGGAAAGGAGAATGATTACAAACGCAATAGATCTTGAATCGATTGGCTGTAATTACACACAGGGAGATAACTATTGTGAAAAATATGTAAGTGCTGATGGGAAGATTGTTTATCTTCATCCTATGTCTGGTGCAGAGATGTATGTTTACGATATTTCCTCTGATACATTATCTCAGGAGAAGTATAATCTTGAAGGGCGGAAACTTCATGCCTTACAGCACAATGAAGAGGGAGAGATATTTGATGTATGGAACAACGAAGAACGTATGATGGAAACACATTTGCATCATGGGAGCTATATAGGAGAGCTTGGTTATGTAGAATATGGGCGTAGCAGTGCAGATAAGGTGATTCAATACTATCCCTTATTTTCTCCGGAGGGGTTGTCAGGGGCTGTGGATTTTGCTCCGGAGGATATTCATGATATTGTGTCGGTCGATATGTGGATCACTCGTGATCAGCCGGTACCGGGACTTGAAGTTTTAGCAGAAACAGTCCGTCTGCATTGCGATGACCGGAAAATCTGTGAAAGAATTGGGGAAATGCTGGCAGGAGCTGAAAAAGAAACAGGACAGAGCGGTTGTCCTTTTTATACGGCACTTTATCTTACCAGAAGTGACGGAACGATAGGAACTGTATTCCCCGCAACTGACAGTTGTTCCATGTATCTGTCAGGTAAAGAATGTTATAGATTTGCTGAAGGTACAAATGAAGCGTTTTGGAGTCTGATAAGTGAATTTGGAATACTAAACGGAGAAGAAAGCCAAGATAATCTTATAGGTCTAAACATGACAGCATCAGATATCACACCCACCGGTTGCAAGCTTGTATTTACACAGGATGGAGGGAACGCGACAGGGCAGCTTGAGACAGGAGAATGGTTTGAAATCCAGGTAAAAAATTCAAACGGAGAATGGATAGATAATTCATCCAAGGATATCGAAAGAGGCTGGGAAGATATCGCATATGATATCAATAAGGATGGAATAACGGAGCTTCCCCTTGAATGGGAGCATGTATATGGATACTTGGCAGATGGTCACTACCGTATTGTCAAGAAGGTAATGGACTATCGTAGTCCCGGGGATTATGACGAGTATGATGTCTATGCTGAATTCGATATCGGAGACAACACAATATCTACTGAAAGTGTTACGGATTGGATGGATATCACACTTCCCAGTGGATACAGTATCAGCAGTTTTGACGATACCATAGGTTATATGGGAGGCTCCCTTATTCTTCCAAGGTCATATCATGCAGAGGATTCTGAATATGATCCATTGGAATGGCAGTATTCCGGGCTTATCAGCAGACTTCCGGCAGATAGTGGAATGGCAACTGTAACATTCGACAATGGGATACCGGATCCCTCAAGTATGCCTCGCAATAATCATACGGATGCTGAATATTTGAAAACAATAGGGCTTGAACGATCAAACACACAATGGTCTGCGGTTATGCTTAAGGAGAACCATGATCTTTATACGGCTTCGCAGTTGTCAGAGATGAAAGACGAGGGCATTGATCTTACGGGAAAGGAACTCACCAGTGACTATTGGAGCTTCTGGTTTGTGAAGGAGGGAGAGGACACATATTATCTCCTCACGCTTTCCGCAAAGGAATTTACGCAGGAAGAGGTGGAAGAAATAGCGAGAACGGTAAGCATTAAGTAATTCAAGCTTTTTTATAAAAAGGATTAGCAAAAAGCCGGAAAGGGGATAAAGTTATCACAAGCTAATGACGATAATAAGATTAAGATAACTTTAACTATATCTTTTTGTGCTTATCAGGGAGGATAGCACAAATCAAAAACTACAAGGAGGTAGGAAACATGGCAGGAATGTATGGAGTGTCTGCATATCAGCAGACAAACAGATCCTGGGAAACAAATCATACGGGGGTGAATCGCACCGCTTCATATTCTTCCGGGACGGATCAGGCGAATCAGACAAAGGAGAGCAGTGCCGCAAAAGTAGAAACAAAAGGCTGGTCTCCAATCGACACAAGCAGTTCCCTTGTACCCAGAAAAACAGAATATGGTAATACGATCGGTAATGTGCAGTTATCAGAAAAGGCTGCAGATTATCTTGATAAACTGAAATCCAAGTTCCACAACATGGAATTTATCACGGTCAGCAAGGATATGAAGGCGCAGGTTCAGCAGAATGCGGCTGCATATGGCAACGCCAACAAGATGGTTGTGCTGATCGATGATGAAAAGCTGGAGAGGATGGCAACGGATGAGTCCTATCGCAAGAAGTATGAGGGGATCATCGCTATGTCTCAGAGCAAGATGGATGCTGCAAAGAACAGCCTTGCGAGTACGGGGGCAAGCGTAAAGAACTTTGGAATGTCTGTGGATTCCAATGGCAAAGAGAGCTTCTTTGCAACTGTTGAGAAATCCGGGGATCTTCAGAAGAAGCGGATAGAGAAGAAAGCAGCCGAGAAGAAAGAACGGAAGATTAAGGATAAAAAGAAGGCAGAGAAGAAAGCGCAGGAAGAGCGCATTCAGAAGGCAAGAGAAAAGAAAGCGGAAAAAGCGGATACCGATGATAAGGATAAAGAAGTAATCGAATCCGTAGATGATAAGGAGTATGTTACTTTTGAGGCAAATTCGATGGATGAACTTCTTTCCAAGGTTCGTACCTATACCTATAATAGTGCATCCTCAAGAGTGATGACTGATTCTGAGAAAATGCTTGGAACACAGGTAGATTATAAGGGTTAAGGAGGTGTGGCTATGCCGGTTTATCTTTATGGTAATGCTAACGGAACCTATCAGCCGCCTAATATAGATGTATTTGCTCTGGCGAAGGCGCAGAATAATAAGCCTGTCATGTTTAAGGATACGGAAGCGGGAAAAAATATGCCTGCCGTCAAAGTAAACATTTCTGCTGAAGGGCTGAGGGCTTTGCATGGAACAAAACTTCCGGGTAGTATGGATGTAAACGCAATGAACGAGCAGCGGAAATATGAGTCAGAACATATACCAATAGAAAGTTTTTACAGTCGTCTGTCACGCGAGTATAGTAACGGGGTGGAAAGCGTAAGAGCCGTTGAAACTGATCATAAGGTTACATGGGCAGATAAAGAAAATGCACTTTTAAACGGGTTTAGGACTATTGCAGATGAAATCGCTGCCGGTTATGCAGATGGAACACGGATAAGGTATGCTTTGGATAATGACTCCGAAGATGGCTATCGTAAGCTGTCAAAGGATGAGGAACTGGATATTCTTCAGCAGGAATTTGAGGAATTTACCGAATCCCGGTTTGGAAAGAAACAGCAGGAAGCCGCTGAAATGGTGAATAAACAGATGGAAGAACTGCAAAAAGTTCTTGAGAGAAGCGGAAAGAGCAGTATCAGACAGAGAGCATACCAAACGGAGAAGATACCGGATGACTTTTTGGAAAAGATACTGGAACGGGCAAGAATGCATATTGCGGGACTAAAATAGTATTTTGACATAACATATCAGGTATTCCCGATGTGGAGGCGGTAGATGTTGATGTTGGAAGTTTTGTAGATGCATGTGTATGAAATGGATTTCAGAACAAAAGTCAAAGGAGGGCAAATGTATGGCAATTGATTTAACTACACTTAACACCACAGAGATCATACCGCAGAAGGTTTACAATTTAAACAATTCCTATAAGGCTGATCAGAATAAGATCAGGGAAAACTGGGAAGAGAAAAAGGCGACTGCTATAGATCTGATCGAGGAATCAAAAAAGAACGGAACATATAGAGAAAGTGCTTCGCTTGAAGGCACCGGTGTAAGTGGTCTTACTGCCGGGAAAGGTGCATATTGTAATTATTCGCTGGATGCGTTCTTTAGGAAAGATATGCCGCTTTTATCTGATGATAACGGAAACTTTACAGTTGGAGGAGCAACATTTACCAGAGAGGAACTTGAAGAATGCCGCGCTGTCATGAAGGCTGCGGTAGATGGAATTGGATGCGGAATTGGTAAGAATGCGAACATAGATTACAGAAACTATGCAGAAATGGAGATTGCGGCAGGTGGTGTCAGGGCGTATGCCAGCGAGAATCTTACTGAAAAACAGGCGGCGGTAGTAAATAAAGCGATGAAGGAATACAACGACGCACTAATAAAACATGCAAAGGATATGCTTGAAAGAGCAGGCACCATTGATATATCGGGAAGTGATGTGTCCAAATATTATGGAAAAGCACAGCCTATCCCTAAAGAGATTCTTGATCGTATACATAGTTTCAATAGTAACTCGAAACTAAATAGCGGCGATGTAGGGACTATTCAGTTTGCAACTAATGAGGATCTTATAAGTAAGATTAGGGATATGTTCTCGAAACTTGACTATTCTGACAGTTCATCGCTTGATACTGTTTCTGAAAAGTATAAGGAATACATTACTCCGGCTAAGATGTCACTTGGGGTTTCCCCTGCGAATGGATACTTGTCACAGGCTCTGAATCAAGACATATTGGGATTCCAAAGCCTGTTCAAGAACATGATGAATGTCATAAGGTATCGTTCAATAGATTTCAGGATGTAACTGATCTTGTACAGAAGACGCTTTCAGGTCAGGTAGATAGTTATGGAAAGGCTTCCGATGAGAATAGCATCTGGAGAACCCTTGCAAGCGGTAAGTTTACCGTTGACGCAGCTACAAAGGCACAGGCTCAGAAGGACATTTCCGAAGACGGTTATTGGGGAGTAAAGCAGACATCCAAAAGATTGTTTGATTTTGCCAGTGCCCTTGCAGGTGATGATGTTGACAAGATGAAGGAAATGCAGGCGGCTATGGAAAAGGGATATAAGCAAGCAACGAAAACCTGGGGAAGGGAACTGCCGAGCATCAGCAAGGATACGATAGATGCGGCGAATAAGTTGTTTGACGATTATTATAATTCAAAAAAGACCGAGGTAATTACTGAATAGGCAAGTCAATAACAATCTGGCTGAAAGGTACTACCATTGGATATATGAAGAGGGTTGTGCATAGTGTCACGCCCCTTTTTCTATATGAGACTATCCACGACAACATACCGTCTGTTCGTGACATATATATCATTTATTCTCTTATAGTTCCGATAAAAACAATATCAGATATCAATATGGGGCTATGGAAGGCGCAGATTATCATGGATGAAAAACCATTGATGGCTGCGCTTTTTGAGTTGCTGACAATGTGAGGAGGACAGATATGAGAATAGCAGACAGTACGGTGAATATGTTATCAGGCAGAAATTATACACAGACTGGGATGCGCACCGGGGGCAGTTATGGAAGCAGCTTTATGGGAATGATCAGTTCGTTTGACATGAAGAAGAGTGGATCCATGACAAGGGATACTTATCAAACGGATAAGAATAATAACGGAATGAACACGTATAACATGGATGATATCGGATATTTCAAAGGCCTTGGAAAAATAGCTTCCGGGAGCCTGTTTGGAACAAGCGTAGGTGCTTCGTCTTTTCAGAACAATACTCTTGATGCAATGTTTAAGAGATTTGCCTCTTATGGGATGATGGGTGGTGCAGGCATCGGCGGCTATTCTATGAACATGCTGACATATTCTGAAACTGAGGAAACTGGCTTCCATGCAAATGGCAGGGCTTGTACAGAAGACGGTCGGACGATTGATTTTAATATAAACATCTTGATGAGCAGAAGTTACATGGAATATATGAATGTGAGTATCCCGACGATGGCGGATGCTCTGTGTGATCCTCTTGTTGTAAATATTGGATCTGATACGGCGGACGTAAGAGATCAGACCTTTAAGTTTGATCTTGATGCTGACGGAACTGAGGATGAAATATCCATGCAGGGAAAAGGATCAGGATTTCTTGCGTTAGATAAAAACGGTGATGGGAAGATAAATGATGGAAGTGAATTATTTGGTACCAAGAGTGGTGACGGCTTTGGAGATCTTCGAGAATATGATAGTGACGGTAATGGATGGATAGATGAAAATGATGATGTTTTTTCAAAGCTCAAGGTCTGGTGTAAAGACGAAAACGGCAAAGATATACTGATGGATCTGAAGGAGGCTGATATCGGAGCCATATTCCTTGGGGAGCAACAGACGGAGTTTTCCCTGGGTGGTGCGGATGGCTATAGAGATGGTGTGATCAGATCCACGGGAGTTTTTTTACGGGAGAGTACCGGTGCCGCCGGTACAGTACAGCATGTGGATCTGTCTTTGAAACAAAACGGATTAGGACTGAGAGTCAGCGGAGATGATATGACATCGGAAATAAGCACATCCAGTAATAGGAGCAGGCAGAGCGACGCTACCAGAAGGCAGGAAGAAAGGCGACGCAGGGAAGCCAAGGCAAGAAAGAAAAGAGCGGATGATAAGGCGGCTGAAGAGGCTCTGTATAAAAGACGGATGGAGCATAAGGAATACATGGAAAAGCTTCAGGAGAAGCAGTTTATGGAAAGGAAAGAATACCATGAGGGGCTGCAGGAGATGCAGATGCTGACTTATTAAGACATTTACCGTCTGTTCGTGACATTGCGGTTATAAATGCATATATTGATTCCGATATCTATATCAGCATAAATAATATCGGCTATGGATGGCATCTTTTTCAATGGATTGATTGAAGAAGATGCTTTTTGCTTAAAAAAGAACAGAAGGGGTGATGTGTTTGGTTTCGTTCCCATTTGTGGGCGGTGAGAGAAGTTTGGATCCTGAGAGCATTATATATGTGCAGACGGAGGGTCACAGAAATGTGTTTTTTGTTATTGAAGGACAGGAAGAGATGCAATTCAGGATATACCAAAGACTTGATGAGATCGAGAGGGTTCTCTTACCGTATGGATTTATAAGATGTCATCGGAGTTGTTTGGTGAATATGCGGTATGTAACAGAAGTATCAAACTATTTGATGACAATATCAACCGGGGAAGTGTTCACGATTCCCCGTTCAAGATATCAGATGGTAAAGAAGTTATTTCGTGAATACACGAAATGAAAAATACAATCGCTCGGTCCTTTCAAGGGGAGCGGAGCGGTTCTGACCGACAGACGAACCGCAGAAAGGAGAAACATATGTCTATAGCAGGATTAGCAACGTATCAGAATAGGAGCATGTATTATTCTGTGAGGAACGGATCCGGAAACTATGATTTCGGGAACGGCGGAAGATTTATGAATCAGATGCTGGCATTTCATAGAGAAGATTCCGGCGTATCACAGACCGAAGAGGGGAATAGAACAAGCGTTGATAGTGATATCAGTTCTGAACTGCAATTCGGAAGTATTCAAGGGGTGTCACCTATAGGAGCATATGGTGAATCAAAGGCATATACCAGATGCATCACTGCGAACATAAAGACCAAGGAAATGCTTGCTCATGAGAGTGACGGGCAGATGGTATATTCCTATCAGGAAGAGGAAAAATCTTTTAGCATTTTTATAAATTCCGACGGGAAGGATAAGACATATACGATCAAAGGAATTGATGAGAACGGACAGGAGATAGAGGAAGAGTTTGATCCTTATAATCTTGATCCTGAAATGATGGATTTCCCTGAGTTTTCGGCTCTTTGTATGTATATCAGACAGACCGACGAGACAGCTGACTTGATGTCGAAGATGGTATTTACCGACACAAGCTATTTTAACAGTATTTTTGATAAAGGTGATAGGGTGCCTCTTCTTAAAGATTATGCAGAGGAGTACCGGGAAGTGACTCCCTCCCTTGCAGATCTCGCAAATAAATTATTTGAAACCATAAATACCTTTTTCGACAGAGCAATGAGGGGGAACGGTTTTTCCGATGAGGCATTTTCACTCTTATTTGCGGATATTGATGATGTCGAGACTCAGGAAAAGATAAGTGCGCTCAGAAACAGATACACTTTTTCCGGTACTACAACCGATCCGGTATCTGAAACAATTGTTTCAAAACACAATCAGTATACGGATCCTGATACCGGAGAGATTGTCCCTGTGAATGTCAAATACATTACAGCCTATACGGACCAGGGGATTTCATGTCGGGAAATATCAGATGTTGGTGGAAAGATATCGCAGAGGGATTTATGGAGTCTATCTTATGATTCCCCGGACAGTTATGAAAAGGTTCAGGAGTTCTTAAAGAGTTTTTCGAAGGATCAGAATCTAACATTCGCTCCACAGGAGAAGTTTTGGAAGGATTTTATGAAGGAGGATTTTGATATTGACGGATTCCGTGCATATTACGATTCCACAGATAACGGAAAGATAAATGTTGAGAAGGCCTTACAGGAGGGGAAGAAGCTGGGAGAAGTTCTGACTGAGCCTTATGCTGAATATATCAACAACACTCATTTTATCGGCAAGGTATTTACGGAGCAGGAAATGTGGGATGCCTGGAATGCAAAAATCGAGGCAAACCAGAAAGCAGCTATGGCAAACGGCGTAGGCATAGAATCGCCGACAGAAAACAGCATAACGAAAACTGGCAGTTCTTATGAAGAAAATCCTCTTCCCGGATTTGGAATGGCCCTTGCCGGGAATATGGGATACGGAATGAAAGCATCTTTGGTATCTACCGGCTCAACTGATGATGTGATCGTGCGTGTAAAGCTTGCAACAGGTGGCGGCAACTATGAATCAGTGGATGTGAATCTGTCTGAGTTCAATCCCAGGAACGCAACAGCTGTCGAGATGTTCGCATACTGTCAGTATAAGGATGCCATGGGCGAAGGATCCGGTCATACGTGGGGAAGTTGGAGTGCTATCAAAAAAGTAATCTCTCCTGGTGATGGGATGAATTTTGGCTCTTTAGAGAATATCATGAATGAAAAAAGAAACTGGACCGGCGCATTGGCTAAATCTAAGACATACATGGAAAATCCGAAGTCGGGAGAAACACTCAGCGCTGCAGACCTCTTAAAAATGTTTGAAGAGCAGAATAAACTGACGGCAGAAGAGCTTAAAGAAGGTGATGATTGGCGCAATATGTCTGATGATGACTGGGACAAGCTTTTATCCGGAGTTGATAATTATATTGATGCATATAAAGAAGATATCCGGGAGAGAGTAAGGAAACAGATGGAAGCAGCCCGGAAGGCGGCATTGGAGGCAGATTCTGAAATGAGAAGCACAGCTGCACAGGAAGCCGCTTTATCGGTGGCAGCCAGTGGATTTGATGCTGGAGATGATTCTGAGGGAGAAGAGGCTGCAGAAACGATGGGAGAAGATCCGGGTATCGACCATGAGAAAAACTGGACTAAGAAACTTAAGACGGATTATCAGACGGTATTACGCACGGCTAAGGCGGCACAAGCTATGGAGAGCATGGCGTTGAACCGGATGGAGGAAATGGCATCCAATGGAATATCGACGTATGATTCGTATGTTGGCATGGCGGCAAGGTATTTGAGAGACAGAAGGAAGTTGTTTACATCATGAGAGGTAGTGAACTGATTGCGGTTGTTGGATATAAGGATAGTTGAGGAAATGACAGCGGAGGCAGAGTTATGACATTAAATCTTCAAAGGATTAATAATATAGATCAGATCAACGGAAATCCCGAAGATAAACCATCTGAGAAAAAGAGTTCGGCACAGATCAAAGCTGAATTTGTCAAGGAAATCATGGATAGGATTAACGGAGATGATTTCGAGTCTGAGGAAGAACGGCAGGCATTTGAGAATAAGATCCAGCAGAAGATAAAGAATGGAGCCAAGCTATCTGCGAAGGAAATGGCTTATATCCGCAGAACCAATCCATATATTTATCAGCAGGTTGTCAGGGTTCAGCAGCGCAGAGAGGCTTTGAAAGAGCAATTAAGGCACTGCCGAACAAAAGAAGAGGCACAGCAGGTTATGAGCAATGCCATGACATCCATCAGTGACAAGGATCCTGCAAGAGATGCGATGATTGCCGCCGTACAGAATGTAAGTCAGCAGTTCAGAGATTCCGAGGCATATCAGAAGCTACCGGAGACGGAAGAAGATTTAAAAAAGGCCAAGAAATCCGATAGTCCGATGGAGGATCCCTTTAAGGAGGATGCAGAGGAAGATGATGGTAGCACGGTGTCTTACAGTTTCGGATCAGGAGGGTACCAGGAGGCAGTAACAGGCACAACGCCTGGCGAAACAGTATTTCAAGCCGGAGCCTGACTAATTATATGTCATAGAGAACAGAGGATTGGATGATTATCCAGTCCTCAAATTCTTTCGGGGCGGACTGCCCTTTCTTGACAGCAGTTTTCCTTTTCAGAGCCTCAGCCTTGAAATCTTCAAAAGCGGCTTTCATTTTTGAAAGTTGTTCCGGAGAAGTGTTCTCTGATTTCTCTGCCCGGTGGATGATGTTACGCCACCGTTGGCATTCATTTTTATATGTCCGGTCATAGCTGAGAAATGTTTCATTGTGCAAATCGGATGATATATGGAGAAATATCGCATCTCTTTTGTCAGGCGTGATAGCAAGACATATAGAGGACGTGGATTTGAAAAATCTTCTATCCTACACCGAAGGCGAGATAGATTATCATGACAATCATTCCTATCCGGATTATGGACTTATGAAGGTTTTGGAAGAAAGTTCGGATGCAATAGATATGTATCTTCATCATTTGCCGGATCAGTTAACCTACAGCGTTACATATAAGATTGCCACACCTGATGATATGGAACTTATGATGAGCAGTCGTCTTGAAATGCTTAAGGTGGTAAATGACCTGAATTATACATATGAGTATAGTGATGAGATAGTAAAGGGCAGCAGGGAATATTTCGAAAAAGGGGATCATACAACTGTTCTTGCTATGGACGGAAAAAGAGTTATAGGCTGTGCATCAATCTGCTACATGTACATTATGCCAACTTTCTATCATCCCACAGGAAAGCGAGCGCACCTCATGAATGTATATACGATGAAAGAATGGCAGAGACAAGGTGTTGCAAAGAAAATGGTATCGATGCTGATAGACGAAGCCCGGAAGCGGGGAGTTACTGAAATCAGTCTTGATACTACAGAGGAAGGACGTCCTTTATATAAAAGACTTGGTTTTATCGAATCAACAGAAGGGATGGTTCTTGTAAATAAATAGGGAAAAAGAATTAAGAAGAATTATCCCAATTTTGCCAGAACATAAAAAAAGAATTATAATCTGCAATGGGTTTCTGAAATATGGATAATTACGAAGATGGAGATTTGGAAGTAAGAAATGAAGAAATATAAAAATAAAAAAATCTGGGAGCTGTATTCGCATAAATATGCCTTTTTTGTAGCAGGCATGGTTATGACGCTCATAGCTGTAGAACAGATCAAGGCAGACATGGACGAGTTCCTGCTGGGACAGCTTATGAATGGCTGGGGGAACGATGAAGTCTCGGAAGCGGAAGAAATCGTTGTTTTCTGTCAGAAAAAGTAGTGGATGACCAAAACTATGGCGTGTAGCTACGCTTTAAGCGTTGGCTGCTCGCTATTTTTTTTGACTTGACGGCTAATTCGAATTAGCTTACAATAAGGCTAATTCAAATTAGCTGAAAAGGGGAGTGAAATGGATACCAAACACAGAATACTGGATGAAGCATTGACGTTGTTTTCCGAAAAGGGATATGCAAATGTTTTTGTGGCTGATATTGCAGATAGAGTCGGGATTAAAGCTCCATCCCTTTATAAGCATTATAAAAATAAGCAGGCTATCTTTGATGCAATTATCGAAGAGATGAACAGACGATTTTTGGAACAGGCAGGTGCACTTCAGATCAATGGAACAGATGCTTTGGTGGATGCTGAAATCTATAAAAATATATCTGAGGATCAGCTGATCACTCTCGGAAAGAATTTATTCCTTTATTTCTTACATGATGAGTATACAAGGAGGTTTCGCAAGATGCTGACCATAGAGCAGTTTCATGATAAGAAACTATCGGATGTATATATGAAAAAGTATGTAGACGATCCGCTTTCCTATCAGGGAATGCTTTTGGAAATGATGGTTTCCGCAGGCGTTTTGCAGACTGAGAATGTGGAGATCATGACATTACATTTTTATGCTCCGATTTATATGCTGCTGACCATATGTGATCGGGAGCCGGAACGGGAGACAGAGGCACTTAAAACATTGGAAGCGCACATCCGACAGTTTAACAGGTTATACGCTAGAAATGAGAAAAAACATTCAGGACAATAGAATGAAGTCAGGGAGGAAAAAGAGTTGAAAATAACGGTAATCAACGGAACCGAAAAACACGGTGTGACCTACAGAATGAAAGAGATATTTTTAGAGGGATTTAAGGATAGTGCAGAGATCACGGAATACTACCTTCCAAAGGACGGTCCGGGATTCTGTACGGGATGTACCACATGTTTCAGAGGAAACCAGAATCTTTGTAAGGATGCACAAAAAGTTCAGAAGATCGAGAAGTCCTTACTTGAAGCGGATCTGCTGGTCTTTGCGTCGCCTGCCTATGTTTTCCACACTACCGGAGCAATGAAAGCGATGCTGGATCATTTCGGATACCGATGGATGCCGCATCGTCCTGCCAAAGAGATGTTCGGAAAACGTGCCGTAATAATCACGCAATGTCTCGGGGCGGGCGCCGGATCCACAGCAAAGGATATAAAGGATAGTCTTTCGTGGTGGGGGATTTCTTCAATCAGGGTTGTAAGTTTTAAACTGATGTCGGAAATTGACTGGGATAAAATCGATGAAAAGAAAAAAACGTCTTTCAAAAAGAAGCTGAAAAGTGTTGCGGGAAAAATGCGTGCCATCAATTATAATAAACCCGGCCATACGAGTCTGATAGTAAAGGCAAAATTCTATGCCGTAAGGATGCTTCAGAAAAGTCTTGGTAAGCAGAATCCCGAATATACCGACTATAAGTATTGGAAAGAGAACGGCTGGATCGGAAAAGTAAGACCATGGAAGTCTGTATAAACGCGACACACTGCGGTCGTGTTTTCTTTGTTATAATTGAAACATAGCGTGAGAGGGAGGTTCGGTCATGACGAAGCCACAATTTCGGGATTTTGTATTAGAGCAGCTGTCAGGACTTGATGAGATCACCTGCAGAGCGATGATGGGCGAGTATATCCTTTATTATCGAGGCAGAGTATTCGGCGGTATCTATGATGACAGACTTCTGGTAAAGCATGTTCCTGCAGTGCTGAAAATGCTGCCGGATGCATCAATGGAGCTTCCTTATGAAGGAGCAAAGGAGATGATTCTGGTGGAAGATATTGATGACCGGGAGTTCCTGTGTAAGCTGGTCGAGAGTATGTGGGATGAACTGCCGGAAAGAAAAAAGAGAAGAAAGGCGGAACGGCATTAAATGCATTTTGTTGATGCAAAAGGAATTCTGACCGGAAGCGGTGGATACTATGGAATGAATATTTACAGAGGATGCACTCACGGCTGCATTTACTGTGACAGCAGGAGCCGGTGTTATCAGTTTACGCATCCCTTTGAAGATATTGAGGTAAAACAGAATGCACCGGAGCTTCTGGAAAAGACATTGAAGTCGAAAAGAAAAAAGTGCATGATCGGAACAGGTGCGATGTCAGATCCTTATATGCACTGTGAGGAAAAATTGGAGCTTACAAGGAAATGTCTGAAGATCATCCTGGAGAATGGTTTCGGTGTTGCAGTTCAGACAAAATCGGATCGAATTCTTCGGGATATTGATTTGCTGTCAGAAATTAACCGCTCTGCAAAATGTGTGGTGCAGATGACTTTAACAACTTATGACGATGACCTGTGCCGGATTATAGAGCCGAATGTATGTAACACAAAACGTCGTATAGAAGTGCTGGAAGAAATGCAGAAAAGGGGTATTCCTACGATCGTCTGGATTACACCGATTCTGCCTTTTATCAATGATACAGAGGATAATATCAGAGCAATCCTGAATGAGTGTGTCAGGGTTGGTGTGAAAGGAATCATCGACTTCGGAATGGGACTGACGCTTCGGGAAGGCGACAGGGAATACTTTTATGCTGCGCTAGACAGGCATTTTCCGGGAATGAAAGAGCGCTACATTAAAATGTATGGTAATGCGTATGAACTGCCAAGTCCGAATGCACAAGAATTAAAGGATATATTCCTGAGAATCTGTGAGGACAATGGAATCCTTTCAACTCCGGAGGCATGTTTCGGATTTATGCAGGAACTTCCGGATAAGTATCAGCAGATGAGTGTTTTTGATCTTGTTTCCGAATAATCACTCTACTTTCCGTAGGAGGTTCGGAAATAGCTGTGGCTTTATTATTATGTCATGGAATGTTTCACAAACTGAGAGAATGATGTATACAGCCTAAGACTACATGGTGTGGGAAGTTTTAGTTATAAAAAAAAGAAAATCCACCTTGACAAATTAGATTGCGTAAAATATAATTGTGTAAAATGGGAAACGAACAAAGGAGGAAAAATTTTATGGCAGCAATATATGATTTTACAGTAAAGGACAGAAAGGGTAATGAGGTTAATCTTGGCGAGTATGCAGGCAAGGTGCTGCTTGTGGTCAATACGGCTACAGGGTGCGGTTTTACACCCCATTATGAACCCCTTGAGGCAATGTACAAGGACCTCAGGGATAAGGAATTTGAGATACTCGATTTCCCCTGCAATCAGTTTGCAGGCCAGGCTCCGGGAACAGAGGATGAGATACATGAGTTTTGTACCCTTAAGTTCGGGACAGAGTTTCCCCAGTTCGCAAAGATTGATGTGAACGGAGAAAATGCAGATCCGCTGTTTGCATGGCTGGCAACCGAAAAGCCGTTTGAAGGCTTCGGCAAGGGAATCAAGAATTTTTCCCTTGATAAATTTGCGGATATGAACAATAAAAAGTTCGGAGACAAGGCATACATTAAGTGGAATTTTACCAAGTTCCTTATCGGCCGTGATGGGCAGGTGATCGCAAGATTTGAGCCTACTGTAGATATGGAAGAGGTTAGGAAGGCAGTAGAAAATATTCTTTGACCGGTGTTTTTCCGCAGTTCTTTTGCGTGGATGGAATATGATTTATATGACTATAACCATGCAAGGATGAAGGGGGAAGGACATGAAGATAGGAATAATAGGATATGGCAGTATGGGGAAAATGCTTCTTATGAAGTTTAGCGAATCAGGTAAAGTAAAGTATGACGAACTTTTCATATCAAACAGGACCATATCTAAAATCGCAGAAGCTCCTGATAAATATGTCATTTGCAGAACAAATACTGATCTTGCGCAGTCGTCGGATATTGTCTTTATATGTACTCGTCCGACAGATCTGTTATCCGTTCTTAGGGAGATTTCCGGTGTGGTTAGAGAAGATACACTGATCGTATCACTTAACGGAAGCATTACATTTGAGGCTCTGGAGAGGGTCAGCAACCGGAAATACGCAAAAGTTATTCCAAGTTTAACTGCCGAGATAAACAGATCTCAGACACTTGTTACATATAACGGATTTGTTAGCGGTGATGACAGGAAAGGATTAAGCGGATTGCTGTCCTGTATCGGTAATGTAATAGAATTACCTGAAAATGAGATGGGCATGGGATCCGAACTTGTAAGCTGTATGCCGGGATTCATCGCCTCCGTATTTGATGTGATCTGTCAGTCTGCTATGGCTCATACTTCGATCCCGCAGGAGCAGGTGATCAAAATGGTTCTGGATACCCTTTGCTCTACGGGAGAGCTTATGATTCAGAAGGAGATGAGCTTCGAAGATGTGGTAAACCGTGTAGCAACTCCTGGAGGTATCACCGAGGTGGGGACTCGTGTTATACATGACGGATTTCCAGATATTGCCGATGAGATGTTCGAAAAAACTCTCGCTAAGAGAAGGGAAATCTGTAAAAACAATCTTTGACCTGCATAAAAATAGAATGTAAGATAATTGCAAAATCCGTGACAGAAAAGAGGGGAAAATTGGATATAAAATAAAAACCCCGGTGCAGGAATGCATCGGGGGGCTGTTTGTTTTATAATGCAATTTTATCGATATAGCTTTCGATATAGTGATTATTTTCTTCGACCTCTTCTTCCTCGTTGTAGAAGGCGTTCAAGAGGTTATTTTTGAAGAAATTGTATTCCTTTGAGCGGAGAAGTTCTGTGCGGACACGGGGCCTGCGGAAAGGTACTTTGATCTCCGCTGAGATCCTTCCGGGAGCGGAATCCATCATGATGATCCTGTCAGACAGGAAGATTGCTTCATCGATATCATGAGTTACAAAAAGCACGGTCTTTTTCTTCTCGGAATCATTTTCCCAGAGTTCTAACAGCAGTTCCCACAAGGCAGTGCGGTTTTTGGGATCTATGGCACCAAAGGGCTCATCCATCAGCAGTATATCCGTATCCATGGCAAGTGCCCTGGCGATGGCTACTCTTTGCTGCATTCCGCCTGACAGCTGACCGGGATATTTATTTCCGAAATTATCCAGTCCGACTTTTTTAAGATATTCATCTGCAATCTGTAATCTCTCTGCGCGAGACAGTTCTTTGCGGCTTTGTTTGATTCCGAAGGCAACATTATTTCTTGCCGTCATCCATGGAAAAAGGGAATACTGCTGGAATACGACACCTCTGTCTATCCCGCATCCTTTTACCGGTTCGCCGTTTATCTTTACGGTTCCTGATGAAGGGTGGTTAAGCCCTTCCAGGACGCTTAGGAGTGTACTTTTTCCGCATCCGCTGGAGCCGATGATGCTGACGAATTCTCCCTCTTTTACGGTTAATGATACATCCTGCAGAGCTGTAAAGCTGCCCTTCTTTTCTGCATAATCCAGTGACAGATGATCGATTTCAATTTTATTCATGAGCCTACCTCCGTTTATTTTGGTTTCCAGCGAAGCAGGTGGTTTTCCAGCTTACTGATCAAAAAAGTGATGATACTTATTATTATTCCAATCACAAGGATACCTACAATGATCCTTGTAAAATCTCCAAAATTTGAATAGTACTTAATGTAATATCCGATGCCTGCCGATCCCCCGATCATTTCTGCTGATGTCAGCATGATAAAGGAATAGGCTAAACCCTGATTGCATCCTATGAAGATCTCTGACAGGGAGGCCGGAAGTATCACATTTATCATCCGGGAAAAGAATCCCACATTCAGTACCTTGGCAGAGTCAAGATACTGTTTTTCTACGCCCTTTACACCCACATAGGTTGATGAAAAAATGGGCCAGAAGGATGACATAAAGATGACAAAGGTTGATACTGATTCATATCGCGGCAGCAGAGCAATTGCATACGGGATATATACAATGGGTGGTATGAGTTTCAGGAAAGTGGTGATGTAAGTTATGCTGTTCCCGAATTTCTTGCTCATTCCCAGTACTGATCCCAGAAAGATGCCCAGCACCAGAGCACTCAGATATCCTTTGCCCAAAGTGATGAGAGAGCTCAATATGTCTCCCGGCAGACGGCTGTCACTGAACATCTGGCGTAATACTATCTCTGGAGAGGGAAAAAGGGCTTCCTCAAGGATCCCGGTCTTTGCTGTAAGGATTACCCATATACCAAGTACTGCAAGGACAGTTCCGGTGATACTTTTTGTAGTGACATATATGTTTTTTTCAAATGCCGCTATATTTACCGCTAAATAGATAATGAATACCACCGTGGCCAGGATCATGGTATAGGTTGCTATGCCCCTGATATCGCCCTCGGTCCGATTGGGGACAGGCTGTAACAGCCAGAGGACGATATACAGGATGACAGTGGAATTGATAAATCGGTTAAATGGTCCGGTTTTCTTATCCATGATCGATCACACTTCAATCGCAGCAGGCTGCCACTTTTTCTTCAGCATCACCGCAGCAGTCAGCGGTTTCGCCTGTGGTGCCATCTTTTGTGCAGCAATCAGCAGTATAAAGAGCATTCTCATGATACTCCTGAAGCTCCTTCAGGTACGCATTATCGGGATCTTTGCTGATCAGGTCGTTAAGTGCAGTCTCATAAATCTCGTTATTTACAGACTCGGTTACATTGATCTCCTTATCAATATAGCCTAGAGTCAGCATTGCGTTGTAGAAGGTTACAGTCTTGGACTCATCGGGATCGGGATTGTTGATGGAGTGGTTGTATGTATCCTCGTAAAGGATCTCCCTGTCGATGTCCAGATATTTCAGTGCATCATCGATGGACTTATCTTTGTCCTCAAGCAGGAACTGTGAAGCGCGGATCATTGCTCTGGTAAAAGCAACGTACTTGTCAGGATCTGCGTTTATATTCTCCGTCAGGGTTACCTCGCGGCAGCAGATGGGATGATCGAAGTAATCAATCTCGTCGCAGTACATAAGGGGAATATATCCGTCATTTAAAGCAATCTGGCGAAAAGGTGCATATACGGCTGCTCCGTCGATCTCTTTGTTCTTTAATGAATTGAAAGCGTCAGTTCCGCTGTCAGCAGTAAGTATGGTGATGTCTTTTTCAAGGTCAAAACCGGCTTCCAGCAGTGCAGTGCGGAATTCTATATCGTATGTACTGTTGGCCTGTAAAACAATGGTTTTGCCTTTCAGAATTTCCAGATTATTGTGGTACTCTTCTTCACTGAGCCCTTCAACGAGATCAGGATCGATGACAAGTGCATGTCCGTCGCTCATTACTCCTCCGAAAGAAGTGATATCGTGTCCTTCGCCGATAAACTTGATCAGATTGGTAGCGTTTATGGGAGCTACATCGAGCTTTCCGGACTCTAATGCAGCGAGCTCCTCTGTATTGTTGCTGTACTGAGTCAGAGTTACATTCAGTCCTTCCTCAGCAAAAAAGCCCTCCTCATAAGCGATGAAGTAAAGAATATGACCTGTTGCCGGCAGATGTCCTATATTGAAGTCTACCAATTCTTCAGTACTACCGTTATCTGAAGCTTCTGCTGTTGTTGCCCCTGCTGTTGTACCGGCCGGTCCGCATCCTGTAAAGGATATTGTTGCAGCCAGGGCCAATGATAAGAATTTTGCCCATTTTTTCATAGTTGTTTCCTCCATGTATTAAAATTGTTTTCATATGTTGCATTATATTGGGGGCTGGCTGTAGAATCTAATATATGATAATTATTGTCTGCTATAGACAGAGCCTATTACCCGAATCTTCTATCTCTCTTTCCATTTGATCAAAAATGAAAAGATTGGTATGGTGGTACAATACGCCGTTTTTGTATGCGTTAACCGTCGCAGCGGTATCCATACATCTTGCATATGTTCTTCATCGGCTGAGTGCAATGGTAACAGGCAGAAAAATATAATAAGAAAAACACAAACTTATTTCTTTTGTTACAAGATCAGGGGGATCTGATTCCCATACTGCTATTCTGGCAAGAACTATGGGACTGCCGGCTCTTGTTGGGGCAGATATTAAAGAAGAATACGATGGGCTGATGGGAATGGGGGTCGATGAGCTGTCTGTTCCTTCAAATAGAATTCTCCGGTTAAGATGCGTGATAAGAAATTCTGGATTTGAATAAAGTATCCTTTGACCTGCGTTGAAAAAGTATATACAATTGTTTTAGCCGCATAGCAGGCGGCGGAAAGAGGCTAAAAATGAGACGTTGCGTTGCATCA
The DNA here is from genome assembly GCA_002393955.1 of Lachnospiraceae bacterium UBA4364. Lineage (GTDB taxonomy): Bacteria > Bacillota > Clostridia > Lachnospirales > Lachnospiraceae > NK4A136. Next base: position 20,086 of record DGSK01000036.1, read on the forward strand.
GCTCCATGCAGAGTTTGAGGAGACTGTATGGAGGAAAGGATCCGGGAATATAGTGATCTGAAAATCCTCAAGCTTTGCTTCTTGAATTGATATTGGATTAAAAAACAAAGGAGCAAAGAAATGAATAAAAAAGAAAATAGTTTAAGGGATTTTTATATCCTTTGGAGTACGCAGAGTTTATCACAGCTGGGCAGCAGCATTACGGCGTTTGCCCTGACACTGTGGCTGTATGAAAAGACGGGATCTGCCTTAAGTACTGCGGCACTGACGATATGTACGTACGCTCCCTATGTGTTAATGAGCATTTTTGCGGGGGCACTGACAGACCGGTTTGACAAGAAAAAGACCATGCTCGTCTGTGATACCATTGCGGCTCTGTGTACCCTGGCGGTATTTGTGCTGTACAAGACTGGCAGTCTTGCGATATGGCATCTTTATGCGGTCAATATTTTTTCAGGGCTTATGAATACTGTACAGCAGCCGGCTTCTGAAGTGACGATGACATTGATAGTTCCTAAGGAACGTTATCAGAAGATCAGTGGACTGCAGAATCTGTCCAGGTCCCTTATTTCGGTGCTGAATCCGCTTATCGCTTCCGCGTTGTATGCGTTTGCCGGTCTGGACGTTGTCATAGCTGTTGACCTGATAAGTTTTGTGCTGGCTTTTGTGGCATTGGCAGGGTTCATACGTATCCCTGCTTCACAGAATGAGAATAAAGAGAGTACGCTTAAACTGGCGAAGGAAGGTCTGATATTCCTTAAAAAGACCCCGATGATAATGACACTGATCCTTTTTATGTCGGGAGTCAATTTGGTAGCGTCTGCATTTGATGCAACGCTTCCCGGATATGTTATTCCTAATCCCAAAGGCGGCTCTGCGGTATTCGGGCTTGTTACTTCAGCTGCCGGAGTGGCAATGGTTATCGGAAGCATACTGGTGTCATTTATGCCTAAACCCAGGGACAGGGTAAGGGTGGTGTATATCACAATGCTCATCTCTCTGGGAAGTGAGAATTTTATTCTTGCACTGTCAAGAGAACCGGTGCTGTGGGTGATCGCCCAGGTGATAGGCTGGATACTTGTTCCGGTCATGAGTACAAACCTTGAGGTTATACTGAGGAATTCTGTTCCGGTAGAACTGCAGGGCAGAGTGTATGCATGCAGGAATACTTTTCAGTTTTTTACCATTCCCATAGGTCTTTTTCTGGGAGGACTGATGGTGGATGAGGTCTGTGAACCGTTTATGGAAAGCCACAGTTACTTAAATTTTTTGACATTTATGTTTGGAAGCGGCAAAGGTTCCGGGGCAGCGCTTATGATGTTCGTGCTGGGCATAGCCGGCGTTATTATGTGTCTTGTTACCGGGCAGCGGCTTAAGAAGTACCATTACAGTGATGATTGATAATGAACAGCAAAAATCATAATAGCAGGATGTTTATTATTTACTTAAGGGGTGAGCAAGGTAAATGGGGATGAGGATTTGTGCTTTTATCGGTGATATGTATCGTGATTATTCGACGATTATCATCAAAACGCTTCAGAAAAGGGCCCTTGAAGCAGGGCATCAGATTGATATTTTTGGCAACTGCTCGGTTCCAAGTGAGAATCCTCTGCATGCCGAGGGATTAAAGAGTATTCTTGCAATTCCTACGCTTTCAACATATGACGGTATAATCCTGTGCTCCGACACCCTGCACCATGCAGGTCTTAACCGGGAACTTCTTGATAACCTTCACGCAACCCCTGATCTCCCGCCTGTTGTGAGCATTCGTTCCGAAGAACCGGGGTTCTGTAACATACTGCCTGACAATCGTGGCATTATGTACGAGATCTCACAGTATGTCATAAAAAAATGCGGAAGCGGCGACATAGGATTTGTTACAGGCCGAAGTGATCTATGGGATTCTGCTGAGCGGCAGATTGGATTTGAAAATGCGATGCGAAGTGCCGGTTACACAGTTGAACCGGACATGATCTTTCACGGGAATTACTGGTTTGACCAGGGAACTGAGATTGTCGACTTTTTTCTTAGGGACGATGGTACTCTCCCTAAAGCAATCATATGTTCCAATGACTATGAGGCTCTGGGTGTTTCGGATGAGCTGCTCGCACGTGGCTACAGGATCCCTCAGGATATCATGATTACGGGGATTGATAACATAGATCTTGCCACAAGCCATTCCCCTTCGATCACCACATCGGAAATTTCCGCAACTGCTCTTGCAACCGCGGCAATCGAGACACTTGAAAAAATCCATGAAGGCGGAGAGACCGACATAAATGTAGCCATTCCGGGCAGGATCTACACCCGTGAAAGCACAGGAGACGTACCTTCCGAACGCGATATTAGAGAGGCCTACAACCGCATTGAACTGATCCAGAGAAAATACTACGACAAGACCAGAAACTTTGTCCTGCTGAGCTCAGACTTCGAGGATGCGCTGAATTATAACGACAGTATAAAACTGGTTCTTAACTGCATACGCAGCCTGGGGCTGTTTAAAAAATGTTATATCTGTAAATATACGGAGAACACACGTGAAGTATGCGGATACTTCAATGAAGGTGATGAAAACATTGTGACCGGACTTGGCTATGACAGCGGTAAACTCCTGCCGGATGAATTCGATGCTAAGGTTACGGGGATCCGTATCTTCCTTCCGATTTATTACAAAAATGAAGTCTATGGCTACACGGTCATGGAACTCGATCCGGAGATTCAGGGGTTCGTCGATGAACAGCTTGAGTTTATTCTTATGCTCTTTGGACAGACCATCAACCGTCTGCAGCTTTACAAACGTATCTTCGAATTTGGGGATATTATGGAATTATACGTCCGCGATGCCATGACAGGGTTATATAACCGCAGAGGTTTTGATAATAACATTTCAGCACTTTTTAAGAACGGTACATTCGGCAAGTATAAGATTGCTGTTGCAAGTATCGACATGGATGGTCTCAAGACCATAAATGATGAGTATGGTCACGCTGCAGGTGATGAGGCCATCAAGGAGGTTGCCCGATGTATCACTTCGTCTCTCTCTGCTAACGAGTTTGCTGCACGAATGGGCGGTGATGAGTTCGAGGCTGTCCTGGTCTATATGGATTCCGAACGTATCAGCCGGTTCATAAAGAGTCTTCGCACTGCTATCAGTGATGCAAACGAAAAACTTAAGACGGATTATACCCTGAGTGCCAGCGTTGGCATCTGCGAGGTCACTGAGTGGAATGCGCTTATGGAATGCATGAATAAGGCTGACAAGATGATGTATCAGGAGAAAAAGAGCCATAAAAAAACATAAAAAAGATAAAAAGCTTTTGAAAAAAGAGTAATAAAATGTCTTGACCCGGCGTCAAGACCCAGAGAGGTATTGAGTTCAGACGGTGGGCCAATAAGGTTTTGAAGGATTATATCATTAAGGGCTGTGCAATAAATGACAAACGACTCGAAGCCTTACAAAAGACCGTGGGATTTACACCTCGTTTACACCTTTTAAAGGTGAGCTACCCGATGAATGATGAGAGCACTCTGCGAGATGCAGGGTGCTTTTTCTATGGATGAGTAGCAATTAAGGTAGCAAATAAAGTGGTAAATAAAGTAGCAAAAAGAGAACAGATATGATGCCTAACTATTTTATAGACAAACTATTTAATTACATCATCAATTGCTTAAGTGCATCATTTTTATGAAATTGATGTAGTTAACATTGACAATGAGTATAATGAGTGTTATTATTTAAATGCATCATTATATCCGCTTATGAGTAAATTGATGTTTAAATGAGGATATTAAAATGAGAAATTTTGATTACAGTAAAAAATGGGAAAAACTACTGACACCGGAAATAGTGGCACTGCTTACGCAGATCCATGAGTATAAAGGTGAGCAGTCACTTTTTATAGAAGCGAAGGCAGATACACTGACGAGACTTGTTGAGATTGCGAAGATTCAGAGTACCGAAGCATCCAACAAGATTGAAGGTATCTATACTTCCGATGCGAGACTGAAAGCACTTGTTAAAGATAAGACTACGCCTAAGACGAGAAACGAGCGTGAGATTGCCGGCTACAGGGATGTGCTTAATACAATCCATGAGAGTCATGATTACATATCGATAAGACCGAATATGATCCTTCAGCTTCACAGAGATTTATATAAGTTTGAAGGTTATGATATCGGAGGAAAGTATAAAGCAGCGGATAATATCATTGAGGAAGAGGATGAACAGGGCAACGAATTCGTAAGATTCAGACCGGTCCCTGCTTGGGAAACGCCCGAGGCAATCGAGAATCTTTGTAATGAATTTGACAAAGCTCTCGTGACCGGGACAATAGATCCGCTTCTTCTGATACCAATGTTTATACTGGATTTTTTATGCATCCATCCGTTTAATGACGGCAACGGAAGAATGAGCAGACTGCTTACATTGCTTATGCTGTACAGAGCCGGATACATTGTAGGAAAGTATATCAGTATAGAACATCTGATAGAAAAGACTAAGACATCATATTATGAGTGTCTGCAGGAAAGCTCTCTTAACTGGCATGAGGAAGAAAATAATTATGTTCCATTTGTGCGGTATATGCTCGGCGTGGTAGTGGCCGCATATAGAGATTTCTCTGACAGAGTAGAGACATTGGTTACAAGCGGCCTTTCAAAGCCGGAACGTGTGGCTGAACTGATCAAGAACACTTACGGCGAGATCACGAAGTCTCAGATCATGGAGAAATGCCCTGACATAAGCCGTATAACTGTTGAAAGAGCGCTTTCGGAACTTCTGTCATCGGAAAACATAATAAAGATTGGTGGCGGCAGATATACAAAATACGTTTGGAACAGAGACAAGGAATAAAGGAGAACGACAATGACCGGTGAACTTAAGAACAAAATAGACAGCCTGTGGGAAATATTTTGGAATGGAGGAATCACAAACCCTCTTGATGTCATTGAGCAGATGACATACCTCATGTTCATAAAGGATCTGGATGATACAGATAACCTCCGCGCAAAGGAAGCAGCTATGCTGGGACTTCCTTACATGAGCATATTTGCGGAAGAAGTTGAGATTGGTGACCGTAAGGTCGATGGTAATCAGCTTAAGTGGTCCACTTTCCATGATTTCCCGGCGCAGAGGATGTATTCAGTTGTCCAGGAATGGGTATTCCCTTTTATAAAGAATCTTCATGGAGACAAGAACTCTGCCTATAGCAAATACATGGATGACGCAATCTTTAAGGTAAACACTCCTTTGATGCTCTCCAAGATTGTTGACGCTATGGATGAAATATATTCCATGATGGAAGAACTTCATCAGGCAGACATTCGTGGTGATGTATATGAGTACCTTCTTTCCAAGATCGCTCAGTCCGGGGTTAATGGCCAGTTCAGAACGCCGAGACACATCATCCGTATGATGGTAGAGATGATGGATCCGAAGCCGACAGACTTTATCTGCGACCCGGCTTGCGGAACTTCCGGATTTCTTGTAACCAGCGGGGACTACTTAAGAGAAAAATACAAGAAGGAAGTACTTCTTGATAAACAGAACAGAAATCACTTCATGAATGATATGTTCCATGGATATGATATGGACAGGACAATGCTCCGTATCGGTGCCATGAATATGATGACCCACGGTGTTGAGAATCCCTTTATTGAGTATCGAGACAGTTTATCAGATCAGAACCCGGATAAGGATATGTATTCCCTTATTTTGGCAAATCCTCCGTTTAAGGGTAATCTTGATGCAGATACCGTATCAACAGACCTTCAGAAGGTGTGTAAGACCAAGAAGACAGAGCTTTTGTTCCTGGCATTGTTTGTAAGAATGCTTAAGATTGGCGGAAGATGCGCTTGTATCGTTCCTGATGGAGTGCTCTTTGGTTCTTCCAATGCTCACAAGGCTATCAGAAAAGAAATCGTAGAGAACCAGCGCTTGGAAGCGGTTATCTCCATGCCTTCCGGTGTGTTTAAGCCATATGCCGGTGTTTCTACAGGAATACTTATCTTTACTAAGACAGGACATGGCGGAACAGACGATGTATGGTTCTATGATATGACTGCTGACGGCTTCAGTCTTGATGATAAGCGTACTGAGATCAAGGATAACGATATCCCTGATATTATCAGCCGTTTTAAGAATCTTGAGGCTGAAAAGGACAGAAAACGTACGGACAAGTCTTTTATGGTTTCTAAGAAGGAAATTGCTGATAATGATTATGATCTCTCTATCAACAAGTACAAAGAAGTTGAATATGTTGCGGTAGAGTATCCGCCGACATCGGAGATTATGGCAAATATCAGAGAAATCGAGAAGCAGATCAGTCAGGAAATGGATGAGCTGGAGAAACTCTTGAAAAAGTAATAAAAGGGGATTGAAATATGGAAATGCAATCTGAAAAACAACGATTAATAAACAAAAGTTCGGAAGCTTTTATCCTTGGACTGGAGATATATAATAAGCCGACAATTAGATATCGAGTTGAGGGATTTAGTTTTTTTATCGTAAATGCATGGGAATTAATGCTTAAGGCTGAAATGATTAATAGAGGATTATCGATTTTCTACAAAGATAATCCTGACCGTATGGACTTTTATGATATAAAAAATAATCAATTATATGCATATAAGCATACAATAGGAAATCAGGAACAATATACTTATTCTCAGCAATTTGTAGATTTTGTGATTGGAGAAATAAAAAAGAATCCGGATACTTTTGTTGAAAGTTTAAAGAAAAAAAGATAACCCCAGGCACATAGGATGCTCAGCCTTACGACCTACCCCATTTTGGGGCCCAGTGTTGTTCCTTCACGAGTTATCTAGATAAATTATAGCGTCCCCAATAAAGAATTGCAAGAGGCGGATTTTGGCGGGAATAATAGCTGAGAAATTGTAAAGAAGGATAATTGCAAATGAAAATACAGTTAATTACGGGAAAGGGATAAATGGTAGTTATACAGATGGTGAAAAAATATCATAAACGCCACGGCATATAGACTGGATTACAAGGCATGCTTTCCCAATAGAGAGGCACCGATTAGTGTAATTTTTGAACCTACAAAAACAACTATAGGGGGAATAGCTTATTTGGCAGATTTTCACTTTGCTAACCTATTTGGCAACAGCGGTTGTAAGGATAAAAGATGGTAAACAGTATTTGTATGATATTATAAACATAAAAAAAGAAGCGAGTACGCCGCTTTAGTCCGAAGACCGTACGGTAGAAAACCGCTTCTCTTTTAACAACATTTTAAAGTGATTTGTTATAATTGTCAAGAAAGATTTATAGGGATGATAGATGAATAAGTCTTGGGAATATAAAAAAATTGGCGATGTGTGTACTGTAGAGCGTGGCGGTTCGCCTAGACCGATTGATAAGTTCATTACTGATGATGAAAATGGCATCAATTGGATAAAAATCGGTGATACAACAGATTCGATGTATATAACGCATACTGCCCAGAAGATTATTCCAGAGGGCATGAAAAAATCGCGTTATGTTAAGCCTGGTGATTTTCTTTTGTCAAATTCAATGAGCTTTGGAAGACCATATATTCTGCAAATTGATGGATGTATTCATGATGGTTGGCTTGTTTTAAGAGATGATGAAGAACTCTTTGATAAAAGATTTTTATATTACTACTTAAGCTCTAAAACGACATATGAAAAATTTAAATCTATGGCTGTTGGCGGAGTTGTTAATAACCTTAATAGTGAAATGGTTAGAAAGGTCGAAGTGCCTATTCCGGATAAATCAGAACAATCCGATGTAGCTGATTTGATGGATAAATTAACTAAAGTTATAGATAATCGAAAGAAAGAATTATATTATCTCGATGAGCTTATCAAAGCCCGATTTGTCGAGATGTTTGGGGATGAAAGAAACTCGAAATGCTATCCGGTAATCAAGGTTAAAGATGTTGCTGATGTTCAGGTCGGAGTGGTTATTAAACCATCGCAGTATTATACCGATTCTGAACACGGCGTAAAAGCTTTCCGAAGCTTGAATATTGGAGAGATGCACATCAAAGATGACGACTGGGTTTACTTTTCTGAGGAAGGACAAAAAAAGAACGCTAAGTCCGTATTACATAAGAATGATCTTGTAATAGTGAGATCGGGGGCACCGGGAACTGCCTGTGTTATCACGGATGCATTTGACGGATCAAATGCGGTGGATGTGATAATTGCTCATCCAGATATGGAGAAAGTGAATCCGTATTATTTATGCGCATACACAAACTATCCACATGGTAAGCATCAGATTGAAGAAGGAACCGGTGGTGCAGCTCAACAGCATTTCAATGTTGGGAAATACAAGGAAATGGATTTGATATATCCACCAAAAGCAGAGCAGGACGCATTTGTTGCTTTTGTTGCTCAGACCGACAAATCAAAAGTTGCCGTGCAGAAAGCGTTAGATGAAACACAGACCCTTTTCGATAGTCTGATGCAGGAGTATTTCGGATAGGAGAATGTCTATGACTCAGAAACAACAGGTCATCGAGACCATGAGAAATAATGGCGGATATGCAACATTTCAGCAGTTGAACCGCTTGATGGATTTTAGCACATGGAAAACTAAGACCCCACAGGCAAGCGTAAGGCAGATTGTTCAGGTTAATGAGGAGTTCTTTAGGATAAAACCGGGACTTTGGGCTCTTACGGATTATAAGGAGGAGGTGCTGCGAAAATTTGATATCCAAGAGAACAATAAGGACAGCGATGAAGCATTTACGCACTCATATTATCAGGGAATGATAGTTGAGCTTGGGAATATGCATAATTTCAGGACCTATGTTCCGAATCAAGATAAGAATCGGTTGTTTTTGGAAAAGAGGTTGTCTGAGTTAACAACGGAAACGGAACTTCCGCCATTTACTTATGAAAACATTGCAAGTAGAGCAAAAACGGTCGATGTCATCTGGTTTAATGAGAGAAAAATGCCTTGTAGATTCTATGAGGTTGAGCATTCCACAAATATCTCGAACTCACTGGATAAATTCTATGAACTTCAGGATTTCCGCGCTGACTTTTACATTATTGCTGACGAAAGTAGACGTAGGCAATTTGATTCGCTTATGGAACGATCCATGTACAGTAGAATTGTAAAATATGTGAAATTCTTCAATTATGATAACCTTGCGATGCAATATGAGCGTGAATGCTCTCTAGCAAGCATGGATAGATTATAAGGATAAAGAGGCATGTTTGGAGGGAGTTACATGACCAACTTCGATTATCTTCAAAAAGAGCCGAAATTCAATACATTTTCCTGTGTGGCGATTGCGGCTGAAAAAATATTGTATATAGATCCGTCCTCATGCATCATCAACTGCCGTAGAGCGATGGAGTTTGCCATAAAGTGGATGTATTCGGTCGATGCATCCCTTACCATGCCGTATCAGGATAATCTGATAAGTCTTATGAGCACAGAGGAATTCAGGGATATTATCGATGATGACCTCATGAAGCGTATGGATTTTATCCGCAAGATGGGAAATAATGCTGCCCATTCCGGCAGGAAGATCACAGAAGATCAGGCGATACTTTGCCTAGAGAACCTTCAGATTTTCTTTGATTTCGTATGCTACTGCTATGCCGATGAATACGAAGAGCACAGCTTTGACAAGTCTTTGCTTACAAAGGGCCAAACCGAACAAGTTACAAAAGATTTCCCTGACGTTGATATTGAAAAACTCATTGCTGAGAATTCAGCATTAAAGAAAGAACTGACATCCCGGCGTGAAGAACAGGCAGAAACTTACGTTCCAAAGCCACTGGATCTTTCCGAGTATAAAACTCGTAAGATTTATATAGATGCCATGCTTATGGATGCCGGATGGAAAGAAGGCTCCGATTGGATCAATGAAGTAGAACTTCCTGGAATGCCAAATAAATCCGAAGTCGGCTATGCGGATTATGTTCTTTATGACAGTTCGCATAAGCCACTTGCTGTTATAGAAGCAAAGAGGACCTGTGTTGATGTATCTAAGGGACGCCAGCAGGCAAAGCTTTATGCGGATCTTTTGGAGAAACAGTATAAGAGAAGACCGTGTGTTTTCCTAACTAATGGTTTTGAAACAAGAATTATAGATGGACAGTATCCGGAGAGAAAAGTCGCTTGCATATATTCCAAGGCAGATCTTGAAAAGATGTTCAATCTCAGAAGGCTGCGGACATCTCTTGATCATATAAATGTAGATAAGAAGATTGCCGGTCGTTATTATCAGGAGGCTGCTATAAAGGCAGTATGCGACAGCTTTGATAAGAAGAATCGTCGCAAAGCGCTTCTTGTTATGGCAACAGGATCCGGCAAGACAAGAACTGTAATTGAATTGTGTCATGTGCTTCTCGATGCAGGATGGATTAAAAACATTCTTTTCCTAGCTGATAGAACATCTCTTGTAACGCAGGCTAAAAGAGCATTTGTGAATAACTATGCTTCTCTTTCAGTGACAAATCTTTGCGAAGAAAAAGACAACTATAACGCACACTGCGTATTTTCAACCTATCAGACGATGATGAACTGTATTGATTCTGTAAAGGTTGAAGACCAGAAGTTGTTTACCAGTGGACATTTTGACCTCGTAATATGTGACGAGGCCCACAGATCCATTTACAACAAATACAAGGATATCTTTGCCTACTTCGATGCTCCGCTGGTAGGCCTTACAGCTACGCCAAAGGATGATATTGATAAAAATACTTATGAGATATTCGAACTTGAGCCGGGAGTTCCTACATATGGATACGAGCTGGGACAGGCAGTAACCGATGGATATCTTGTGGATTTTCTTTCGGTAGAAACAAAGCTGAAATTCATCGAGCAGGGAATCGTTTATGCAGATCTTTCCGATGAAGATAAAGCTATTTATGAGAGCACATTTGAGATGGAGGACGGAGAGGTTCCGGAGGCTATCAGTTCATCTGCGCTCAATTCATGGATATTCAATGAAGATACCATCCGTCAGGTACTGTACACTGTTATGACAGAGGGTATCAAGATAGATTATGGTCAGAAGCTTGGTAAGACTATCATTTTTGCAAAGAACCATGATCATGCGGAGAAGATTCTTGAAATCTTTAATAAGGATTACCCGCATTTGAATGGATTTGCTCAGGTAATCGACAATAGGATCAACTATGCCCAGACTCTTATTGATGAGTTCTCGGAAGCCTCTAAGTTGCCTCAGATTGCGATATCCGTTGATATGATGGATACCGGTATCGATGTACCGGAAGTATTGAACCTTGTGTTCTTCAAGAAGGTAATGAGCTATGCTAAGTTTTGGCAGATGATCGGACGTGGAACCAGGCTTTGTCCGGGACTTATCGACGGGGAAGACAAGAGCAAGTTTTACATTT
>DGSK01000036.1:31520-34144 GCA_002393955.1 Lachnospiraceae bacterium UBA4364
TGCGGCAACTTTGAGTTCTTCCGTATGAGCAAGGGAAAACCTACTGCTAATATGATAGCGCTTCAGGGAGCAATCTTTAACTTGCAGTTCGAGATTACATATAAGCTACAGGATCTTGAATATCAGGAAGACAGGCTTATAGCATATCGTAATGCTTTGGTAGAAATGATGACCGGTAAGGTGCAGGAACTTCCGCGTGAAAATTTTGCGGTAAGGCAGCACCTGAAATATGTTGATTTGTATTCAAATGAGGCGAATTATCAGACTCTGACGTATGAAGATACTTTGATAGTACGTCAAGAACTTGCGCCTCTGATTCTTCCGAACGATGACGAAGCAAGTGCGGTACGTTTCGATGCACTTATGTATGGAATAGAGCTTGCATACCTTGTGGGCAAGAAATACGGAAAAGCTCGAAGTGATTTGTTTAAGCGTGTCAGGGGTATCGCCAGCGTTGCAAACATACCGGAAATAAAGGTACAGGCAGAACTTATCGATAAGATACTTCATACGGATTACATCGATAACTGCGGCATTAATGAGTTTGAGGAAATCAGAGAAAAACTTCGTAATCTTATGAAGTATATTCCTCATAATAAGCTTCGTTATGATACAAACTTTGAGGATGATATCCTTGATATTTCCTGGAATGAGTCGGAGCTTGAAAACGATGACCTGAAGAATTACAAGGCCAAGGCTGAATATTATATCCGTGAACACCAGGATAGTGAGGCAATCAAGAAGCTTAAGTCCAACATACCGCTTTCGCATAGCGATATAGAGGCTTTGGAAAAGGTTCTTTGGTCAGAACTTGGTACCAAGGAAGAATATGAGCAGGAATACGGTTCTAAGCCGTTGGGCGAACTTGTTCGTGAGATTGTTGGTCTTGATATGAATGCAGCCAAGGCGGCATTTTCAGAGTATCTGGAGAGCAACAACCTTGATAGCAGGCAGATATACTTTGTGAACCAGATTGTCGAGTATATTGTTCACAATGGCATGATGAAAGATCTGTCTGTGCTTCAAGAATCTCCGTTCACAGATCAGGGCAGCGTAGTTGAGATATTTACAGATCTAAATGTCTGGATGGGAATCCGGAAGATTATAGAAAGCATAAATGATAACGCGATATCAGCGTAAACAAAGTAGTGAATTGGGAGGAGTAAACTTGATTACTGAAGATATATTAGAATGGGTGGCAACATTACCTAAGTGGCAACAGAAGCTTAGTTATGTTCTTGTAGAGAAGAAAAAAGTAACTGAAGAAGAATTAGAAGAAATATATGAAATCTTTAAGGTTGAGATGTCTTTGGCTGAAGGAGATATTTCGAACTATGACATAGCTTGATTGAAACAAAGATAATGAAGTCAGACTCGGGATTGGAGAACTGCTTCGATTTGCAATTCAGATATGATGAGTATTTGCCGGCAGAAGATAAAAATGTAGACTGGTCGTGCTATCAGTATTTTACATGGTTATTTAAGAAGCATGGACTTATAGTTGGAAACACGAACGGTGAAGTGATTATCTACATCACTCACTGGAAATGCGAGGTCAAAGGAATTCCTTTCTCGATGGTTTATGATGAAGATTACGACTGGGTGACCTTCAGTGTTGACGAAGAGCATATTAAGGATATTCCTGTTATCGCTGATGAGATCAAGAAGCTGATCATAGCTGAAGCTGCAGGTAAATAGGGTTAAGGGTTTCAGCATAATGTAACAAGGGGGATGTGACTATGGCATTGAGCAAGGATTATTTGGATTTCATATTAGAGCAACTTTCGGAGCTGGATGAAATATCGCATCGGGCGATGATGGGAGAGTATGTTCTATATTATCGCGGGAAGGTCTTCGGCGGCATTTATGATGACCGTTTCCTTGTCAAACCTACGAAAACGGCTAAAGCCATGATGCCGGAAGCAGATCTGGAATTGCCATATGATGGCGCGAAGGAAATGATCCTTGTGGATGATGTGGAGAATAAAGAGTTCTTAAGGGAACTGGTAGAGGCTATGTATGAAGAACTACCGACTCCGAAAAAGAAATAACTTCCAGCATAAACGACTAAAGATTTTCAGAAAAAAAGTAATGCACTTTTTTTGAGCTTAGTATAATATTCATTGTTGTGACAATCTGGATAAACAGAGGTCATATGGGAGGTAATCATGAGAATACGAGATAACTACTCGGTGCAGTTTTAGTGCTGACAGCAGGTTGTACCGAGGTTAAGAGATTGATAAGAATGGATTTGTAGAAGGTACAATCCACAGATATCTCATCGTTGCAAAGAAGATAAGTTGATGATTATGGGCGGTAAGTTACATAGACTTGCCGCTTTTAAATAGTATGCAGAGATTAAGATAAATCAACAAAGGATATGTAATCTGATGGATAAAAATAAAATTAAAGGAATCTTATTAACAACTATAGGTGCTGCCTGCTGGGGGCTTTCTGGCTCAGTCGGGCAGTATCTTTTTGACGTGCAGATGATGGACAGCAGATGGCTTGTTCCTATCAGATTGGGACTTTCCGGAGTACTAATACTGCTATACTCACTCATCAAGTACCCTAATTCTGTTTTTTTACCATGGAAAAGCAAAGAAAAGGCAATAACCATGCTC
>DGSK01000001.1:0-164198 GCA_002393955.1 Lachnospiraceae bacterium UBA4364
CAGTTAGTGGGAAGTTTTAGTAAATAAAAGTATAAATAAAAGGATTACGGAATAATGAACAGTAAAACCGTAGCATACATTGTAAAAAGAATAATACTGGCAGTCATAACCGTGTGGGTAGTTATCACGGTGACTTTTTTTGTTATGCATGCCGTACCTGGCGGTCCTTTTTTAGGTGAAAAAGCGATATCAGAGGCAGCACAGAAGGCATTAGAGGCTAAATACGGGCTGGATAAACCTCTCTTTATCCAATATGTTACATACCTGAAAGATATAGTGACGCGGTTTGATTTCGGACCTTCACTGAAACAGCGGGGACGTACCGTTACCGATGTCATATTTGACGGAATGAAAACATCCGCATTCATAGGGCTTATTGCGGCTGTGATCGCACTGGTGTCGGGAATAGTTCTGGGGGCAGTTGCGGCGCTTAGAAGAAATACCATAATGGACAGGATCGTCATGGTACTTACTACTGCCTTTGTCTCCATGCCCAGCTTTATCATGGGATCGCTATTGCTTATACTTTTTGCGGTAAAGCTTCATGTGTTTCCTGCAAACGGTGCCGCATCAGGCGGACTGATCCTTCCGATAATCACGCTTTCTCTTTCTCCCATGGCTTATATAACGAGGCTTACCAGATCGTCAATGCTTGATGTGCTTGGACAGGACTATATCCGTACGGCCAAGGCAAAAGGCGTTCCTTATCTCAAGATCATTTTTGGACATGCACTTAAGAATTCTCTTCTGCCTGTCATCACATATTTCGGACCAATGCTTGCATATATCGTAACTGGTTCCCTTGTTGTTGAGCAGATATTCGCGGTACCCGGCATCGGTCGTGCATTCATTTCCAGCATCACGGGCCGTGACTATCCCATGATAATGGGGACGACCATAATACTTGCTACACTTATAGTAATAATGAACCTGGTTAGCGATATCATGTACAAGATCGTGGATCCCAGGATAACTCTGGAGTAAAGATAAAGAATAATGGAAGAAAACAGCAGGAAAAAATTAACCATGCACATTAATGTGGACGACCTGATCCCGGCAACCGACGAGGAGAAGGCATATATCGTCCAGATGCGTCCGTCTACCACTTTCTTTAAGGATGGCGTAAAAAGGCTTGTTAAGAATAAAGTTGCATTTGTAAGCTTTATTGTCATAGTACTTATTACACTGGCAGCAATTTTTCTGCCTATGGTCTGGCCATATTCTTACGACAGCATGCTGGGAAATGTTCCCGGACAGCCTATGGATTCTTCGTATAACAATCTGAAACCTTTTCAGTACAGTAATTCCGAACAGGCGATGATAGCCGCAGGGGAGAGTGTATTTCCGCACGTGTTCGGAACCGACTCTGCCGGACGTGATTATTTTATCCGTATAGTATATGGAACAAGGATATCTCTTGCCGTAGGTTTTTTTGCAAGCCTGATAGTGCTTGTCATAGGATTGACGGTGGGTGCAGTCTCCGGTTACTGCGGAGGCAAGGTGGATCTTTTCATAATGCGGGTGGTGGATATCATATATTCGCTTCCGGATATGCTGATGGTCATACTGCTTGCATCAGTGCTGAAACTCGTGCTGGGCTCTGCCATTGAAGGAACGATACTTGAGGCCATCGGCTCCAATATCATAAGCCTTTTTATAGTATTCGGAATACTGTACTGGGTTTCAATGGCAAGACTTATAAGAGGACAGATGCTATCCTTGCGCGAACAGGAATATGTACTTGCGGCAAAGGCGGCGGGAGCAAAGGGCAGCTGGATAATAAGCCGTCATCTGCTTCCTAACTGTATGAGCGTTATATTTATCTCTGTGGCGCTGCAGATCCCCAGTGCGATATTTACGGAGAGTTATCTTTCATTCATAGGCTTAGGTGTAAATGCACCTATGCCTTCCCTGGGTTCGCTTGCATCTGATGCGCTTAACGGCATCAGTTCATATCCCTACAGAATGGTAATACCTGCTATCGTGATCTCTCTGATCGTGCTGTCCCTTAATCTTTTCGGTGACGGACTGCGCGATGCGTTTGATCCTAAGCTTAATACTTAAGGAGGGTAAAAACAGATGAGCATGCTTGAAGTAAGAGATCTGCATACCTCCTTCTTTACGGATGCCGGCGAGGTAAAGGCAGTCAATGGCGTATCCTTTTTCCTTGATGAAGGAAAGGTGCTGGGAATCGTAGGCGAGTCAGGATCGGGAAAGTCCGTTACTGCTTATTCCATAATGCAGATACTGGCAGGATCCGGAAAGATCGTTTCGGGTTCCATTAAATTCCGGGGGCAGGAGCTGGTTGATTCCGAGGAAAAGGTCATGAAGACTATCCGCGGCAATAAGATATCCATAATCTTTCAGGATCCCATGACCAGCCTGAATCCTACGTATACCATTGGACATCAGCTGATGGAAGCGATCCTTCTGCATACAGACAGGAATAAGGACCAGGCAAGGGAACGAGCCATAGAGATGCTTCGCCTGGTCAATGTTAATGAGCCTGAGAAAAGAATGAATCAGTATCCCTATGAGTTTTCCGGCGGTATGAGGCAGCGCGTCATGATAGCGATGGCGCTTGCCTGCGAGCCTGACATACTGATAGCAGATGAGCCTACTACGGCACTTGATGTAACCATACAGGCGCAGATATTAGAGCTTATGAAGTCGCTTCAGAAGGAACTGGGGATGGCAATAATCATGATCACCCATGACCTTGGTGTAGTGGCCCAGATGTGCGATGAAGTGATAGTTATGTATGCTGGTGCCATATGTGAGCAGGGAAGCGCTGATGAGATCTTTTACAATCCATGCCACGAATATACCAAGGGTCTCTTAAGGTCCATACCTACGGTTGAGGGCGGTAAGGAAAGGCTTAAACCCATAACAGGTACACCTATTGATCTTCTTAATATGCCAAAGGGATGTGCCTTTGCGCCCCGCTGCGACGCTGCCATGAGGATATGCCTTAAGGAAAAATGTGAACGCATGCAGATAAATGATATGCATGCAGCAGCTTGCTGGATGAATGTTAAAAAAGATATGGAAGGCGGTGAGGCATAATGTCAGAAGATAAAAAACAGGACATGCCTCTCGTTGAGGTAAAGCATCTTAAGCAGTATTTTGATATTAGCGAAGGTTTTTTCAAGTCCAGGCCTCTTAAGGCTGTGGATGATGTTTCTTTTACCATAAAGAAGGGTGAAACCTTGGGACTTGTAGGAGAGTCGGGCTGCGGAAAGACTACTGTGGGTCGTACCATACTGCACCTGTACAAGCCTACGGATGGAGAAATATGGTATGACGGTGTTAGGATAGGCGATAAAAAGAGCATGGAGGACTTCCGAAAGAAGGCAACAATGGTTTTTCAGGATCCGTATTCTTCACTGAATCCCCGTATGACAGTGGCGGATATAATCGCTGAGCCTTTGGATATACACAAGATGTATGCCTCAAGTAAAGAAAGGCGTGATCGCATACTGGAACTTATGGAGTATGTGGGGCTTAACAGCGAGCATGCATCCCGATATGCCCACGAGTTTTCGGGAGGACAGAGACAGCGTATCGGCATAGCAAGGTCACTTGCGTTAAAGCCGGGATTTATAGTCTGCGATGAGCCTGTCTCCGCACTGGATGTTTCGATACAGGCCCAGGTCATTAATATGTTTGACGAGCTTCAGGAAAAGCTGGGGCTTACTTATCTTTTCATAGCACATGACCTGCTGGTGGTGCGTCATATAAGCGACAGGATAGCGGTTATGTATCTGGGCAGGATGGTGGAGCTTGCTGATGCGGAAGAAATATATGATCATCCGCTGCATCCTTATTCAAGGTCACTCATCTCAGCAGTTCCGGTTCCGGATCCCAAGATTGCCAGAGAGAATAAAAGGATAGTGCTTTCCGGTGATATCCCAAGTCCTCTCAATGCGCCTTCAGGATGTCCTTTCAGGACCAGGTGTCCGCATGCGTGTGATAAGTGCGCTGAATCGATGCCTGAACTTAAGGATATGGGCGGTGGACATTTTGTGGCCTGCCATCTGGTTGAAGAAGGTAAAATCGGATAAGCTGCATAGCATATTATGGTTATTACCGCATTGAAAGTTTCATTATGCGGATAATATACAGTTTAACGCCGCCTGAAGCGGCAGAAGGAGGAAAATTATGAAAAAAAGATTTTTGGCAATGGCTCTGACCGGCGTCATGGCTGTGACTGCCCTTACTGCCTGTGAGTCAACACCGGGCGGCAGTTCATCAGCAGGCAGCTCTATCAACGTATGTATCGGCTCAGAACCTGATACTATCGATCCTGCACTTAATTCTGCAGTTGATGGCGCAACACTTCTTGTACATCTGTATTCCGGTCTTTCCAAGTGGGAGATGAATGATAGCGGTGTTCTTGAGATCGTTCCCGATGCAGCCGTAGAGCTTCCTGAAGGTGTGGAGAATGCAGACGGTACCATAACCTACACATACACACTTCGTGACGGCCTCAAGTGGTCGGACGGACAGGATCTTAAGGCTTCTGATTTCGTATACGCATGGAACCGTGCGGCATCCGCAGAGCTTGCTGCCGACTACGGATATATGTTTGAGGTAGTTGACGGATATAACGAAGTTGCTGATGTAAATGAGGACGGCACACCTGCCAATCCTGATGCCAAGCTTAATGTACAGGCACCGGATGACAAGACTATCGTAGTTACACTCTATAATCCTGTATCATACTGGAATGAGCTTCTTGCTTTCCCTACGTATTTCCCTGTCCGTGAGGATGTGGTTTCCAACGAGGCGTGGGCAACAGATCCTTCCACATATGTATGCAACGGACCTTACAAGATGGCATCATGGGAGCACAACAGTCTGATCACTCTTGAAAAGAATGATTCCTTTGTCGATGCTGACCAGATAACAATGAATACCATTAATTTCTATCTTTCGGATGATCAGAACAATATGCTGACAAACTTCAAAAACGGTGATTGGCAGCTTATTGATGATATCCCCACAAATGAGATAGCCAGCGTGAAGTCAGAATTCAATGATCAGTTTGTTATTGCAGGCCAGCTTGGTACATACTATGTATGCTGGAATGTAAATGAGGATATCCTTCCTGCAGGAAGCCCTTATGCTGATGATGAGAATGCAAAGGCTGAGATCCGCAGGGCAGTAGGACTTCTCTTTGACCGAAACTATATCGTAAATGATGTGGCACAGGGTGGTGAGCTTCCTGCTTCCTCCTTTGTATCAATGGGACTTACGGATGCTGACGGCAGCCAGTTCTACAAGAATGCAGGCGTAAGCAGCGATTTCGATGGATATTACAATGTATCTGCTGATGCTTATACTGATAATTTCAACGAAGCTGTTGAAATCTTAAAGAAGTATTATACATATGATGAGGCATCTGGAAAGTTTACTGATTTCCCTGTACTTACATATATCTACAACACAAGTGAAGGCCATAAGGCTATAGGAGAGTATCTGCAGAATGCTATGGCAGGCATTGGAATCACAATGAACCTTGAGAACCAGGAGTGGGCTACATTCCTTAATACCCGTAAGGATGGTGCATATTCTATCGCACGTAACGGATGGCTTGCTGACTACAACGATCCTATCTGCTTCTTAGATATGTGGACAACTGATTCCGGTAACAATGATGTACAGTTCGGCCGCGGCGCTCATGCTGATGATGCAGTTTACAGCATCGACCTTACACCTTACGGATTTGATACCAAGGTTGAAAACGGCACATGGGCTGAGACTTATGATGTGCTCATTTCATCCATTAAGTCCTGCACTGATAATGATAACCGTTACAAGATGATGCACGAGGCAGAGGATATGATCATGAGCACAGGCTGCATCTGCCCGCTGTATTTCTACACTGATATGTACCTGCTCTCCGATAAGGTAGACGGATTCTTCTCGAACCCTCTCGGATACAAGTACTTCATGTATACAACAATTAAGTAAGTGAAGCTTCCTGTACCGTGCAGTCTTACCTGACGGCGGGGTATCACTTTTAGTTTTCTTAACACCCTCTGCGATACGCGGAGGGTGTTTTTTCTGATAAAAGATATTTATAACAGATAATTCTGCAAATATTCTGCGGAAAAAGGAAATATGACTCGCATATGCCTTAGAACATTTCAACAATAAAAATTGAAAAATCTTCCGATATTTTGTAAACTATTTAATATGAGAGAAGAATTGGAAAATTATGTCAAAAATACTGAAAAGATCCGAATGCTAACATCTGCGAAGCTTAAAGATATAGCTGCGGCAGATGATTACGGCGTGGTTTTGCAGGATAACTATCTTCTCATAGGCAGGCTTGCGGCTGAAAACCGCGAAATACTTTCAAAGTGCTTTTATCCATATCTTTCACCTGATACCGTACTTGATGATGATATAATTGAATCTTTCGGAGAGTTAGAAGATTCGCTGCAGGATTCACTAAAGATAGACCATCTTGATCCCTTCATGCATGCAAAGCTTTCGGGGCTTATACTGGAGCAATTGGAAAAGAAGGGGGCTTCTGCTGATGAGATGGTAGTGCAGCTGGACAGAGAGGTTACCGCCTGCTATTTTCTGGTATTTATCACTAAGAAAATATATAGCAGGCCGGATATTTCCGAGTATTACAGGCAGAGGGGATTAAAGGCGGGCAGAAAGCTGCTGGAATACCTGGCCCCGGAGAATTTTGATACACTGAGAGATAATGACAGCCGGCATATAGTGATAGTTAATTCCAGGTATATGACGGTGCTTTATGAGGGCAGGAAACTTACCAGAGAGGAAAGGGAATGGCTGTTGGATGCACTGAAGAAGTCCCTTGAGCTGGCAGAGGATCCCTACTACCTGAGGGAAATGCCGGGATATGACTGGAAGCTTCATATTGAACGTATATATTATTATCTTGCACTGATCCTTGATCATAATAATGAAGCAGGATTTGATCCGGATGAACTCAAGATAATGTGCAGGTGGATGAAGGAACTGGATGAGATGTGGCATGCTGACCGGAAGTGGTTTTCAACAAAGATAGATGAAAATATGCTGCATTTTTGGGTACTGC
This sequence comes from Lachnospiraceae bacterium UBA4364, assembly GCA_002393955.1. GTDB lineage: Bacteria > Bacillota > Clostridia > Lachnospirales > Lachnospiraceae > NK4A136. The sequence goes on from DGSK01000001.1 coordinate 7,082, forward strand.
GGTCACAGTATCTAAGCGGTGAACTGACCGGCAGGGAATACAGGAACGAGCTGCTGAATCTGTATGAGCTGCGTAATGTAAGATCCGAAAAAGACTGGGACGACCTGGCTTTATTTCTTTGGGTTCCCACAGATTATATTCTTTCTTTAAAAAATGAGCGACTCTCCGAAAGGGATAAATATTATATCGAACGCTTTTATCTTAATACGCTGGATTTTGCACATCAGTCAAGCGGAAGTATTTTAAATAGCGACCTGTTAGACTGTCTTGCAAAGCAGATGTATGAATTTCTGGAGATTCCCGGCGGCAGGGGCTTTGAAAGCATGGGACTGGGATATCTTGCAGCAGTACATACGCCCACATATGTACACAGCATTATGGTGGGGCAGATTGCCAGATGTATCGCGGGACACCTTTTAAGAAAAGGCACTAATATTTTTGACAGTTTTGGAGACAGTGAAAATCCTCAGCAAATACTGTCATTCGTCTATAATGCCGGGCTCTGCCATGACTTTGGCAAGATGATGTTAGCAGATATCATAACTGTATATGGCAGAAATCTTCTTGAAGAGGAACATGAACTTTTAAAAGAGCATTCGGAGCTTGGAGCCAGCATGCTTGAAAAACATGCTTCTACCGCAAAATATGCAAATGTAGCAAGGTATCATCATATGTGGTATGACGGGAGCAATGGTTATCCTAAGGCTGATATATCATCTCTCCCTGAGAAGGCTGTTATAGACATTGTGGCATGTGCCGACAGCCTGGATGCGGCGACGGACAGAGTGGGCCGTTCATACAGCAAAGGAAAGACGTTTGAAGAGTTTTGCGAGGAACTTAAAGCCGGCGCCGGTACAAGATACGCACCATACCTGGCTGAACTTTTTGAGGGGGATGATGTAAGGGAGGATATAGAGTATCTCATGCAGCAGGGACGGCGTGACAGCTATTCAAGGGCATATCAGAATATAAGGGATTTTACGGAACAGAGCATTCTATACGGTGAGAATCTATGATGACAGCAGATCTGCTTAAAACTGAACTGGATGCTTATTTGCAGCGTATCAGGCGGATACGCCAGCTTTCGGTTGCGCATCCTTCGGGAGTGGGCACCGGAGAGGGGTACAGCAGGGACCTTAAGCTTAAGTCAAAAGAAATAGGGACTCTTGCAAATGAAAACAAGCGGATGCTAAAAAATGTTTTATATCCATTGTTGGAAAGCACGACCCTTTTGAATACAGATATACAGGAAGTACTGGGGGAATTCAGTGATTATCTTTTAAAGCCCTGGCCGCAGGAGGAACTGGACCTTTCTCTTCTGTATCTTGTTTCGGAAAAGCTTTATAAGGACGCAGTACGGAAGAAGGATGATTATCTGATCATCAGATGGGGGCGTGTATACATATATGCATGCTATAACAATATGACGCGGGCAAACCGTGTAGCGACTAATAGAAATATTATTGAATTCTATCAAAGAAACGGTCTCAGAGCAGCAAGACGGCTGTTATCATATCTGGATAAGGACCGGTTTCTTGCTCTTGAGAAAAACGAAAGCCGTTCCAAAGTCCTGATCATAGCAAATTTCTATACTGCTCTTTATGACAGCTTTTTCATGACGGGAGAAAAAGTCAATGAAGAACGGCTTTCCGCCATGGAAAATTTTCTTGTAATGGCAGACGATCCCTTTTACAGGGATGCCGTCCCAGGATTTAACTGGAACAGGCAGAAGATAAGATGTCTTGAAAATATCGGTCAGCTTACGGAAAACGGCAATGCATGGTGTATGACAAAAGAACAGTGTAATCGCATTGCAAGACACATGGATGAGCTGGTGGACTTATGGAGTGAGGATCCGGTGGGGAATGAAGAGCATCTCCCTCGTTTCCATATGGAGCTTTTGCAGTTAAGGAATTATTATTTCAGCGGGCGGTTATGGGCTGAAAATTACCGAAAGGCACTGGTGGACATTTATACGAAATGGGGAGATACGAAGTATGATATGTACTCCGTTATGGCCAATGTACTGGTGCCGACCGAGTATCTTTCAACAGTAAAGGATGAAGATACTAACGAAGAGCTGCTTGAACAGCTTAGAGAGTTTTATTCCCAGATATGCAATTATATTATGCAGTCTAATGGTGATGAAGCTTATTCATTTATGCTTGATTATCTGTGCATGTTCCTTAACGCTTTCATACAGATCCCCGGCGAATTTGATTTTGAACAGATGGGGCTGCGGTGCATAGCGGCACTGCATCCGCCTACCTATGTACATAGCATGCAGGTGGCTGTTTTGTCGCGCTGTATATGTGAGCACATGATAAGGCGATCTCCGGAGCTTTTTATCGGTATATGCGGCTGCAGTAATGTGAGGGAGGTGGCTATAAATGAGGAGCAAATACTTTCACATATTTACCATGCTGCAATATGCCATGATTTCGGCAAGATCAGTGTTTTAGATACCATAGCTACCTATGGCCGTGACCTGGTGGAACAGGAAAAAATCCTTCTCAGGGAACATGCCGGAATGGGAAGCATGTGGCTTGCAAAGTACAGCTCAACCAGAGATTATGCTGATATTGCCTTAAAGCATCATATATGGCATGACGGCAAAAAGGGCTATCCCATTCTGCCTGAAGACGAGGACAACGGAAACATCCTCATAAAGATCGTTACTGTAGCTGACTGTCTGGATGCATCTACCGACAGGATAGGCAGAAGCTATAAGAGGACACATACTACAGATGCACTTATCGCAGACCTTAAGAAAGGCAGCGGAAACCACTATATGTCCGAAGTGGTATCAATCCTTGAGCTTGCGGAGGTAAGAGAGGATGTAGATTTCCTGCTGCAAAGGGGCAGGGAAGATCATTACAGGAATGCCTATCTGCTGCTTCGTACCATGCAGGAAAGCGTTATGCAGGATTTTGACAGCCGTTTAAAGGATGTGGTACTAAGGACTGTGCGCATCAGACAGTTATCAAGCCCGCAGATAGATGAGGTGGGAGTAGCCTCCGGCTACGGCGAACTGCTCAGTCAGCATTTCAAAGAGATAGGAATGTTAGCCGGAGAAAACCGTAAGATATTAGAGCTTACTCTTTATCCGATGCTTGAGGATGAAAGAAGCTATGACCCGGAAACCGCTGAAAGTCTCAGGCTGTTTTGCAATGAACTTTTAAACGGTCAGGATCTTTCCGATTATGATCAGAGTCTGGTTTATCTCATATCAAAGCGCCTGCTTAAGGATGCCAGAGAAAAGCAGGAAACTGACAATCTTGTAAAGCAGCTGGATATACATATATCTTCCTGCTATGAAATGATGCATCAGGCTAAAAGGATGAAAACCGCAGAAGCCCTTATTAAAAGATACAGAGAAGAGGGTCTGGATGCAGCCAGGGAAATATGGAGCTATCTTGATAAGGAAAAGTTTGTACTGCTTGACATGGAAAGCAGGGAATTAGTGCTCATTAATTCTCGTTATGCCGTCTTTATGTATGAGACAGAACTTACGCCTGAGGCTAATGAGATTTTTATCTCCAGATTAAAGGATGCATTTTATCTTTCAAAAGACCGTTTTTACAGGGAGCATGCACCTGAATACGACTGGGATTACCACCAGCTCAGGAGTCTTGAATATATTGGTCAGGCTACTGAGTGTGGAAATCCAAGAGGCATAACAAAAGAACAATGCCTTGAGATAGTGAATCTTTTAGAGGAACTTCGTGCCATATGGGGACAGAATCCTGAGAAAAACAGCAAAACTCTACCTGAGGCCAGTGTCAGACTTTTGCTGATCAGAAACAGATACCGTGCTGGTCTGGTAAGTCTGACGGAATACCGCAAGGAGCTTTTATATATTTTTTATACATGGCGTCGTTTCGATTATGATTTTGATTCTGTTATTCCAAATATCCAGGTTCCGGCAGAATATGTCATAAGCTTTGAAGGACAGGACAAGCTTTCCGAAAACGATATAAAAAACCTGGATTCAGTTTATCAGTGGGTGATCGCTTATGTATTTAAGGCTTCCAATGCCGGAGCCTATTCGCTTATGTTGGAGTATTTTTCAGAGCTTATTTATCACTTTGTAGAAATTCCCGGCAAAACGGATATGCTCAAAATGGGACTTTACAGTATGGCAGCCATCCATCCGCCTACATATGTTCATTCCATGCTTGTGGGCAAGCTGTCTTTATGTCTGTGCAAACATATGCTCAGATTAAAGCCTGAGGCATTCATTGGCGTGTGCGATACCCAAAAAGTATCAGACGTGGAATGGAAGGAAGCACAGATACAGAAGTTTTGTTATAATGCTGCAATCTGCCATGATTTCGGCAAGATCCCTATGATAGATACAATATTTGTGTATGGCAGGAAACTTTTGGATCATGAATTCGAATTATTAAAACATCATCCCGGTGTAGGTGCGATGCTGCTGGAAAGCCACGCATCCACAAGGGACTATGCCGATATTGCCAGGGGGCATCATAAATGGTACGACAATAGTCGTGGATATCCGGGGGATTTCGATACTTCATCATCACCTTATAAAACAATAATCGATATAGTGGCTGCGGCTGACTGTCTGGATGCAGCGACAGACACGGTTGGGCGGAGCTATGCTGTGGGAAAACGCCCTTCAGAGATAATCCGTGAGATACAGGATGGAGCGGGGACCCGTTATTCACCGGTTATAGCCGAGTGTTTAAACGACGAAAAGCTCAGGCTTGAACTTGTACATATACTTGAGCAGGTGCGCAGAGAAAATTATGAAAATACTTTTTATCTGCTGCAGGATATGTTGGATAACGGCAGAAATGATTATGCGGATGTTAAGCAGGAAGATAAGGAGACTGATCATCTGCTTGCAGCGCTTGATAAAATGCTGACCGAGGAGGAAAGATACCTTCATGCGTATAAGATAGTAAGTTTTGACCGGCAGACAATATGCCCCGAAGAAGGGATTGAGGATGCCGGTGACGTGGCTACCGCATTAGCCGGAGCCGCATACCGTGTGCGGAAACGGAATGATTTCATACAGACTGTAGGGAAACTGTATCTTAAGTATCCGCAGCTTGATGATGCCGACGGTGTACTTATAAGGCGGCTTTATAAGGATTATCTTCGGGATAAGAATATTACGGCAGAGGAAATGGAAAAATACGATGCCGCAAACAAAAATGCATGGAATGCCTGGATGAAGGCGAGAAAGGAAAATGACTTCAGTTTATTTGCCGATGCTCTTGAAAACAGGATAAGGCTCGATATAGAAAGAGTAAGCCATTGGGAGACGGAGGCCGTTCCCGGAGCGAAATGCATTTATGACAGGATGCTGGATGAATACGAAACAGGTATGTCTACGGAAATCCTTGACAGACTGTTTGATGAATGCAGAGAGCGTATATTTGCTATAATGAAAAATATACGTGGCCGTGAGGCTATGGTGCGCACTGATTTCATGACCAGAAGAGTGACGGATGAACAACAGACGGAAATCACGGAGTATATTCTGGATCTGATGGGATTTGACCGTGCAAGGGGAACCTGGTCTCTTACCACGCATCCTTTTACGGACAGGATAGGCCGGGATGATACCAGGATCACAACTCATTTTGATCCGGACAATTTCCTCTCTAATATCTACACAGTCATACATGAGTGTGGACATGCACTGTTTGAACAGTTGCAGCCGTCTGAAGATTACGAGCATCATATAGAGGATTTTAAGACCATGGGGCAACATGAGTCTGTTTCAAGGTTCTACGAGAATATCATAGGACGGTCTGCGGCATTTATACATCTGATATATCCGAAGGTATGTGAAGTTTTCAACGATGTTATGCAGGATGTGAGTGAGGAGGAGCTTTACGCTGCGGTTAATCTTGTCCGTCCGTCGCTTATACGTACTGATGCAGATGAGCTTACATATACTCTTCATATAATGATACGCTATGAGCTGGAGCGTGAAATGGCGGCAGGAAAGCTGGCTGTTGGCAGCCTGCAGGAAAAGTGGGCTGAAAAGTATGAAAGCTGTCTGGGAATAAAACCGGAGGATGCTCTTACAGGAGTGCTTCAGGATGTCCACTGGACCGACTGCCTGGGGTATTTTCCGACCTATGCCCTTGGAAATTTTTATGGCGGGATGTATTTAAGCAGAATGAAGGAAGATTTTGATCCGTTTGAATCGCTGTCGGAACACGGTTTTAAAAAGATAAACAGCTGGATGTCAGAACATGTATTTGCAAAGGCAAACCGTTTGGAACCGTCTGCCTGGATAAGGGACATCACAGGTCGTGAACTGAATGCTATGGATTATCTTGATTATCTTGAGAAAAAGTATCTGGCACCATAAGCCTGCAATTAATCACGATACTGTCTTGATTTAGTCTTGCACGCAGTTTTTCTATATGATAAAATCACGCTTGTATTTGTTGCGGTAAGCGTTTTTATGATGTTTGCTGCGATATATTTTGGAAAGCAGCAAAGGAGAGACTCCCATGGTTAAAGCAGCAGTTTTGGGATACGGAACGGTAGGAAGCGGTGTCGTGCAGGTCATTGAGGAAAATTCCGATGTGATCGCAGCGCATGGCGTCGATATGCATGTAAAATATATTCTGGATCTGAGGGATTTCCCCGGAGACAAATATGAAAGTCTTGTCACACATGATTTTGAAGACATTATTAAGGATGATGAAGTAAAGGTCGTATGTGAAGCAATGGGAGGTGTGGAGCCCGCTTTTACATTTTCCAAGAGAGCCCTGGAAGCCGGCAAGAGTGTCTGCACTTCAAATAAGGAACTGGTAGCTGCAAAGGGCGCAGAGCTTATGCGTATAGCCAGGGAGAATAATGCCAATTACCTTTTCGAAGCAAGCGTAGGTGGCGGTATTCCCATTTTAAGAACCATAAATGACGCTCTTACGGCAGAGCGTATAGAGTGTGTAAAGGGTATCCTTAACGGTACCACTAACTACATCTTAACAAAGATGGAGCGGGAGGGCGCTGATTTTGATGTTGTCCTTAAGGAAGCACAGGATAAGGGTTATGCGGAAAGAAATCCTGAAGCTGATGTAGAGGGACATGATGCCTGCAGAAAGATGGCTATACTTGTATCTCTTATTTCCCATAAGAGAGCTGACTGGGAGCAGATAAGGACAGAAGGCATAACAAAGATTACTCCTGTAGATTTTAAGTATGCACATAAGCTTGGACGCACCATCAAGCTGATCGCCATGTGCCAGAAGACTGACAAGGGATTTTATGCCATAGTGTCGCCCAGAATGATAGATAAGGATGATCCAATAAACTGTGCGCAGGATGTATTCAATGCCGTGCTTGTCCGTTCTGATATGCTGGATGATTCTCTTTATTATGGAAGAGGAGCGGGAAAGCTTCCCACCGCATCGGCGGTTGTGGGTGATGCTGTAGAGCTTGCAAAGCATGTGGGCGAGCATTTCAGCGCAGGCTGGTCTGAAGAAACAGAAGACCTGGTGGATATAGACAGCGTGGAATTTTCATATTTCGTAAGGCTTGGCGGAAGCTTCGCCGACAGGAGGGATGAACTGACTGCATCTTTTGGTGAGGTGAGCGAAGTTAATGCCGGAGTTGAAGGTGAGTTCGGTGTAATAACCAAACCTGTAAGTGAGGGTAATTTTAAGACGGCATATGAAAAGCTTGCTGATAAAAAGGGTTATATCAGGATTGGCTGAAATTTGCAGTAAGCGGATTTAATAACGGTAATCGTTAAAAGTAAAATATATACAGCCGTAAAGTGCGGCATAGGAGGAAAAGATGCTGATCGTAAAGAAGTTCGGCGGAACATCGGTGGCAAATAAGGAGCGTATTTATAATGTCTGCCGCAGATGTATCGAAGATTACAAAAAGGGAAACAGTATAGTGGTTGTTCTTTCCGCAATGGGAAAGATGACGGATGTTCTTATTGAGCAGGCTAAGGATATCAACCCCAATCCTTCCAGAAGGGAGATGGATATGCTGCTTACGACAGGTGAGCAGACATCTGTTGCATTGGCTGCAATGGCTTTTGATGCTCTGGGCGTACCTGCTGTGTCACTTAATGCATTCCAGGTAGCAATGCATACCACATCCACTTATTCAAATGCAAGGCTTAAGAGGATTGATACCGAGCGGATCACTCACGAGCTTGATCAGAAGAAAATTGTTATAGTAACCGGTTTCCAGGGAATAAATAAATACGGCGATTATACTACATTAGGACGCGGAGGTTCTGATACAACAGCTGTTGCACTTGCAGCGGCTCTCAAAGCTGATGCCTGCGAAATCTATACTGATGTGGATGGCGTTTATACAGCCGATCCGAGAGTAGTCAAGAATGCAAGAAAGCTTGATGAGATCACTTATGATGAGATGCTCGATCTGGCAACACTGGGGGCAGGCGTGCTTCATAACAGATCGGTTGAACTTGCAAAGAAATACGGCGTGCAGCTTGTAGTGCGCTCCAGTCTTACAAATGAAGAAGGAACAGTCGTTAAGGAGGAAGTAAAAGTGGAGAGAATGTTGATCAGCGGTGTTGCATCGGATAAGAACTGTGCAAAGATTTCCGTTATAGGATTGAGCGATAAGCCGGGTGCTGCTTTCAGGCTTTTTGATGCACTTGCCCAGGCTAACATAAATGTAGATATGATACTTCAGTCAGTAGGCCGTGACGGTGAGCAGGATATAGCATTTACCGTTGTTGGTGATTATGCTGATGATGCAATGAAGGTTATCGAGGACAGCAAGAAGCGTATCGGATATGAGAAGTTAAGCCTTGAGACCGGTGTTGCAAAGGTTTCCGTAGTTGGTGCCGGCATGATGAGCAACCCGGGTGTAGCTGCAAAGATGTTTGAGTGTCTTTACAACTCAAATATCAACATCAAGATGATCTCCACCTCAGAAATCCGTGTAACTGTGCTTATCGATGAAAAGGAAGTGGATAAGGCTATGAACGCTGCTCACGAAATTTTCGGACTGGATGAGGCGTAAATTAAAATAGGTGGTGTTCCGTGTCATGATTGATACGGAAACATATACGGTTAGTGTTACATTTAGATCGGTGAATGGCAGATCTTGTTAACGATGTAAAACCGCAGTTCTGGTGGACTGCGGTTTTTATGTTGTATTATGCTCTTAATATATATGAGCATACATTTTCCCATTGGGCTGTCGAAAAGAATGGTTTTGGTGTCAGGCAAGGCTTTACGGTGTGTAAAGTTTTAATGGTTTTAATTATGATCAAAAAAGTCGGAGAATAATAGACGATTTAAACCGTTTGGACGAAAAGGATAAAATAATCAAAATTTTTTTCAAAAAAGTGTTGACAATTTATTTAATTGTGGTAGTATATAGATAACAACAACAGAGAGTTGTTGATAACATATAAAAGGAAAGGCGGAACAATTGCATTGATGATGGAACTGATCAGATCAGCAAAGTTGTCGAGAATCACTTGAAGAAGGAGGTACGGACCGCCCAAGCATTAAGTAAAGTATCTCAGGTGTTCGTCCCTGAAGAAATGTAGAGAACACCCTGTGACGAGAAAGCAGGAACAACTCGATAGAATGACGGGATATATCCGAGAGGTACAGGAGTCGAAGAGAGCAAGCTTATTTAAGGTTCATCAAAGGAGAAAGCGGTGGGTTTAAAAACATATCATCGCAGTTTAGAGAACAAAGATGGAGGATGATAGGCAGGGCGAATTCGATAGCAGGTCAATTGAATAAGGTAAAGTCCTCGAAGCAGTCTTCGGTGAAAGGACACAGGAAACTCAATCAGGAGGTAAGGTCCATTGGACAGTGAGTCACAGTAAGAGCCCTTGCAGATCGTAAACAGATGATTTGTAAGGGCTCTTATTTTTTGCTTTTGTGTTTTATGAGTACCTGCCGATTCAACTTATTGAATCGTTGTTAAGCAGAGGGGGTTATAAAGCGAGGGTTACAGAAAAATTTTATGTATACTTTAATATAAGTATGGCGGACAGAATATTACTATGATATAATAACTCTTGTTTTTTTGGAAGCATCGCAGGTTCCGGGCGTTAAAACGGACAATGGCGATGACCGGTTAATTTATCGGCGCGACAGACGTAGTATCATAGATGGATTAAGAGTTAGGGTATGAAGAAAGATAATAAAAAATCAACATCAGAATCACGCAGGAAGATAAGACGCAGGCGTCAGATGAGAAATCAGATACTGGCATATCTGCTTCTTATCGTAATAATGTTCGGAGTCGGCCTGGGCGGATATTATGGGGTAAGAAAACTTGCTGATTTTTTCAATGAAAAACGAGCAGAGACGGAAGCTAAGATTTCTGAAAATCTTGCAACAACTCCGTCCGTATCAGAAGAGGAAGCGATTATATCTACTCCTGACAACATAGAGACGGTTTCAGAGGATTCAACTCAGGAGGATATACCTGAGGAAAATGAGATAGATCCGGATGTTTTAGCGGTAATAGAGTCTATGAGCGCAGAGGAAAAGGCCGGTGCACTTATTATGACCACACCGGAAGCTCTTACCGGAGTAAATGCCGCTACTCAGGCGGGTGAGGGTACGAAGGCTGCACTTGAAAAATATCCTGTAGGGATTTTGATCTATGATAAGGACAATTGGGTTGATGCTGAGCAGTTTAAAACTCTTATATCCAAAACGAAAGATATATATGCGGAGGCGCATGCAGCCGAAAACGAACTGAGGAACCTGATCATTGCAGTTAAAGAAGACGGCAGTGTTAATAAGACCCTCAGTCTGGATGATGAAATAAGTTCTGCGCCGGATCTGGGCTCATCAGGGGATAATACCAATGCTTATCAGGCATATTTGGCTATTGGCTCTGCGCTAAATGAGTATAACATTGATATGGATATAGCACCGCTGTGCGATGTTGCTGCTGAAGGATCCTATGAGGCAAAAGTATCTTTCGGATCGGATGCTGATATCGTGGCGTCAATGGCCGGATCGGCAGTGTCAGGACTTTCTGACCAGAAAATCATTTCATGCATTTATACGTTCCCGGGACAGGGATCTCTAAGTACTGCTCCGGGCGGCGGTATGACAGAAACAGACAAAACATTGGATGATCTCAGGAATTTTGATTACAAACCTTTTGAATCGGCAGTTGATGAGGGGGCAGGTGTCATAATGGTAGGAAACCTTGGCGTGGCTGATGCAGATGGAAATACAGTTCCTTCGTATATATCCTCAGCCCTTATCAATGATGATATACGCGGTCAGCTTGGTTTTGAAGGCGTGATCATTACGGACGACCTGGCCGTAATCGCTAAGGATGCTGAATATTCCCAGCAGGAAGCAGCGCTGCGGGCTTTAAATGCCGGTGTAGATATGGTTTACGTGAGCTCAGATTTTGAGACTACTTACCAATACCTGCTTGACTCAATAAATGATGGTGCGATAACGGAAGAAAGACTGAATGATGCACTGGTACACATATATACTATGAAGAAAAATGCTTTGTAGGAAGAACATAGCATTCTGAGAGTTAAATAACAGAAGAATTAAAATTTAAAAAAAGTATTTGACAAATATATTGGTCTGTAGTATTATAACTTTGTTGGCGCAAGAGGACAAAGAAAAGCGAAGATGCGATAGTGGTGCAGTTGGTAGCACGCGACCTTGCCAAGGTTGAGCTCGCGGGTTCGAGTCCCGTCTATCGCTCGGTAAAAGACATTGAGTTAGTTCAATGTCTTTTTTGTTGTATAAAAGCTTATAATTCTTAATAGGGTAGCTTTCTATAAGAAAACTTTCTATAAGGCAGCTTAATAGAAACTTTCTATAATGTAGCTTTCTACAAGGAAACTTTCTGTAACGATGCTTCTGATAACGATACCTCTGATAACGATACCTCTGATAATGATACCTCTGATAATGATACTTCGGATAATGGTACTTTGGATAATGATACTTTGGATAATAATACTTTGGATAGTAATACTTTGGATAATGGTGCTTCTAATAATGATATTATATGTTAAAATACTATATTGAAGTGAGCGGTGTGAACATTACCGCTGTCAGGATGGTTGAAGGCTTAAGATAAAACAAAGCCCGGAGGTTAAAATAAAAAGTGATGGAAACAAAAAAAATCTGGGATGAACAGGCAATAAATGAATATAAAAAGGATCAGATAAAGGCACTTAAGACCTGCGTGCTTATTTGGGCGGGAGTTCTCGCGTATCTTTTGATATTTGGTTTGGTTGCGTGTCTTTTTTTATATGGTTTTCTTATGCTGATCTTGTTTGTGGTCAACCTTATTTTTACGCTTAAACTGCTGGCTTTTATGAAAAAAATCGAAAAAGGCGAAGCAGATGTAAAAGAAATATATTGTTTTTATGAGAAGATGAGTAAACATGATACGATGATGTTCGTTTTAAATTTCCTTTGCGGCGGGATCTTTGCGGTGTTGGGAACGTTCTATGAAATGCATGTTTTCCAAAAGGGGTTAGATGTCGGAGAAGAGATCCTGGGAGATGATTTCAAGAAAGAACGGGCAGCGTCTGATCGGAACGCGAGAATGAACTACTGCATCTATTGTCAAAAAAACTCAAGAGAAGGGAATAAACTCTACAGAATTAAAGACGGAGTGATCTGTCATTGGTGTTTAAACAAATATATACCCATGCTTCCCAAGCGGACAGAAAATCCCATGGAGATGACAGGAAAGAAATTCACTTCGGTTATGAAGCCTGAAAGTGCGGTACTCAAATTATCCTTAACATCTAAGGATTTGGATGAACGCCTCGAGTACCTGAAACAAAATAATGAACAGTATTCCTATTTCTCTCCGACAAAGGTTTTGTGTGACGGGTGCCTGGAGCTGGATGAAGCAAATGCGCTGTTCCGTGTAGCTGCGGTTAAAGAGAATGGCTATGACAGCGATAGGTACGGGGCTCCCAGCGGTCTTATTCACTCCTACAGTGATGTTTTGGGAGTGTGTTACGAAAGGGTATATGAATATGATAACAATGCTTGCTATGAGGATGCTCTGCCTGCGTGGGAGTATACGAAAAAACAGACGATCGTGATTGCGGTTTCAGACAGGTATCTGACAGAAGAAGTGTTTGCATTAAAGCTGATTCCTTCAAAAGGAATTCTCAGTTCTGCGAAACCGCAGATTGATTATGCTGAGCAGACTGTAAATGAGTTGCACGGGATTTTTGGCAAGCCTGTTTTGCCGGTCAGAATACTGCACGGCTGAAGTTTGAGGCTGAAAAGTTTTCATCGCTGAAAAATGATCGTTATATTTGATCAGTATGATTTCGTCAATTTATCTATATAAAAGCTGATTTCTTTGTGCTTTTTAGTTAGTTCTTATCTTGAAAGATATCGGAATTATGTTATCCTAACATATGTTGCGGATTATATCTGCGGGACTGACAATATAATATGAGAGGACACTTGGGATGATCACTAAAACAATTCTTGTAGAGAAAGACATGGATATGGATATTATTCCCTATTTGGTTCAGTCGGCTTGTCATTATGACTGCTCCCTTAAGATCAGCGAAGGCAATAAAGAAATCAATATGAAGAGCATCATGGGGATGACTGTTCTTAATCTCAAGAAGGGCACCAGTTTCGAACTTACTGCTGACGGTACTGATGAGATACGGGCTGTGAGTGAGATATCGGGCTGTTTCGAGGAATAAATCTTGAAGACACATCAGCTTACTCAGAAGGATATCGACAAGATAAAGGCTGAGATAGAATACCGCAAGCTTGAACTCAGGCCGGAGCTTATAGAGGCTGTTAAGGCGGCCAGGGAACAGGGAGATCTAAGCGAGAATTTTGAGTATTATGCGGCAAAACGTGAAAAGAACAAAAATGAGAGCCGTATAAGATCTCTGGAAAGAATGCTCAAGTTTTCCGTGGTGATTGAAGAAACGTCTTCAGGCGGCGGAGCGGGTATAGGCGATAAAATTAAGATCCGGTTTGACGCTGACGGTTTAACGGATGAATACACGTTGGTGACCACGGTCGGTACGGATACTTTAAATAATTGTATCAGTATTGAGTCACCCTTAGGCAGAGCTCTCAGGGGACGCAAAGCCGGGGAAAAGGTTAATGTGAAGCTGGAAGATGGAAGCAGCTTCGGTGTAACGATAATAGATATAGAGCAGATATAGATTAAGTAATTTTTTGAACGGCGCCGGATGGCGTCGTTTTTGATTTTGTGAAGCGGAACGTTTTTATAATATGTAGAGAAGAGTGGAGTGTACACAACAATATATAGAGGTTGACATATTGTTACAAAAAAAGTATCATAATTGTTACAACTGTTAAGAATGTGTTAAGAAGATAACAGCATTACGCGTTGACTGTATTACTCAATGTGATGCCCTCAGGAACTGAGGGCGAGAGAGGAATTCTATTTATGAAAAAGTTTGTAACAGTTAAAATACTTGCCTGCTATCTGGGTTTAGCAGTGCTTCTCTTTACGGCCGGTTTTGTATATTTTCCTTCACGGACCGTGGCTGCCGGAGCTGATGCCGGTATATATTATGAAGTGATCGCGAATGCGTGTATCAGGGAAAAGCCGGATAAAAGCGCAAAGCAGATAGCTACCGCAAAAAAGGGGTCGGTGGTGCTTATGCTTGATGTAAAGGCTGATCCTGAATACTCGATGATTTCATATGACGGAGATACCGGTTACATTTTTACGGGATGTATTAAAGCTTCGGAAAAAAATGATGCATCTAACCGAATGAAGGCTATGTCGGGGGATGAGAAATCCGTGAAGGTAAATGTGATGACTTCGTCAGAAGCGTGGAGCATTGCAAAAGAAAAAGGAATTACGGAACTGAGTGCTCCGCTTAATTCGGTTATGACTTCATCGGAAGCCTGGTCTTCTGCGAAAGAAAAAGGATTGACCGCAATGGTCTCTATGGAGCCACAGAGTCAAAGCAGTGCTGCGCCGTCGCATCGGGCAGGACTTGGTACTTTGACAGCGTTGTTAGGGGGGAGTTCCAGTGTCGAGCTGGAGAGCGCTTATCAGGCAGAGGTTTTGCCTGAAGCCGGGAAACCGGAAACTGAGAAGTCAGCTTCGATGCACAAAAGTGAGATAGTATATAAGACGGCCAGATACGTAAAGATGTATGAAAAGCCGGATGCCAAATCGGGTGTTATGATGTCGATTCCTGAAGGCACCGTAATACTTGTGTTCGGAAGCGGCGAGGGTGAGTACTGCCGTATTGCGTACAAGGGAAAGAGCGGATATATCAAGTCTGATGCCATTACGGATAATACAAAAGATGTTAATGCGGGTGGTGGAGAGTTGTTTGAGATTACCGCATACTGTCCCTGCCAGAAATGCTGTCAGAAATACAGCAATGAATTAAACGGCGGTGAACCGCATACTGCTACCGGAACGGTTCCTGAAGCAGGAAGGACGATCGCGGTTGATCCTTCGGTTATTCCGTATGGCTCTGTTGTGGAAATAGAAGGGCTTGGTACTTTTATTGCAGAGGACTGTGGCGGAAAGATCAAGGAAAATCATATAGATGTATATTTCGAAACACATGAAGAGGCTGTGGCGTTCGGAAAAAAGACGCTCCACGTGTTAGTGGTTAAATGACCCGGCTGTGTCGGCTGTGATGGGAAGGGAAAAGGTATTTGCAGATATTGGCAAATACCTTTTTTGAAAAGTGAAATTTATTGTTGATATTTTGTTCAAACTTACTTTACTATTTTTGCTCTGTATAATATAATATTTAACGGGCGTACTGTCTGATGGTACGCTTTCGCAATATGAATTCATAGAAATACGGGGGTACGTGACATGAAGGTTTGCGCAAAATGCGGAAACAAACTTGGCAAGCATGATAAGTTTTGCGGCAAATGCGGATCATCGGAGATTACCGAGACCAAATCCAGTTTCCTTTCCGGAATAATCGATTTCGGACCAAAACAGAAAAAATGTATTTATTGCGGAACTACGCTGGAAGGTAAGGCTAAGTTCTGTTTTGCGTGCGGGAAACCCACGGAGGGCGGCGTTTCGCTTTCTTTCCTTGATGAGAATAAAAATGCGCCTGTGCCTGAAGGGACCGGACTTGATTTTGAGAACGGTGATGTTCAGGGGGCAGATGCAGTCCAGGGGGCTGCCGAGGCTGCGGAGGCAGCGCCGAAAGCGGATGTTCCTGAGCTGGATTTCTTAAAATCAGCAGAAGATTTTTCTTCATCACTTGGCGGAGGTGCAAATACCGGAGTTACCCAGAATCCGGCCAGCCATCTTGCCGGAGACAGGAAAGAACCGAAAAAGAATGATTATGTACAGCCCGCAGCCGCTGCATGGAGCATACCACAGCCCGGATCTGCCGGGTCTGTTGTGGGAGCACCTGTGCCTCAGCCGGAAGAGCAGGATGATGCGACCGGCAACAGCTATGGCGGTAATGTCGCTCCTGCGCCTGTTCCCGTGGCGCCTGTTCCTTCGCCTGTTCAGGCTGCACCTGTTGCACCTTCTGCTCAGCAGCAAAAGCCTATAAGTGATATGGAGGCTGCACGCAGAGCTCTCAAGGAAGAAGAGGAAAGACGTAAGCAGGAGGAAATCAGGAAACGCAGAGAAGCTGAAGCGGCGAGAAAAGCTGAGGAAGAGCGCAGACGCGCAGAAGAAGAAGCTGCTAAGAAAGCTGAGGAAGAAAGAAAAGCGGCTGAAGAAGCTGCTAAGAAAGCGGCTGAAGAAAAACGCCTTGCAGAGGAAGAAGCAATAAGAAGGGCAGAAGAAGAGAGAAAAGCTGCGGAAGAGGCTGCGAGAAAGGCGGAAGAAGAACGGCTTGCTATAGAAGAGGCGGCAAGAAAGGCAGAAGAAGAGAGAAAACGTGCGGCTGAAGAAGCTGCTAAAAAAGCTGAAGAAGCGAAGCGTCTTGCAGAAGAAGCTGCCAAGAAGGCAGAAGAGGAAAGAAAACGTGTAGAAGAAGAGGCTGCCCGCAGGGAAGAAGAAGCCAGGAAACGTGCCGAGGAAGAGGCGGCAAGAAAGGCTGAGGAAGAGCGCAGACGTGCTGAGGAAGAAGCTGCCAAACAGGCGAGATTAGAAGAAGAACGCAAAGCGCTGGATGATCTTCTTAAGAATGCCAACGATAGTGCCAAGGCGGCGTTGGAAGATTGTGCTAAAGGCACGATAACTGCGATAAATGAACTGGAGGTAGCTCTCGACAGCTTTAAAGAGTACGAGTCTAAGACCGGCGAAAAGATATCGGATAGAGAAGATAATGAGATATTCCTTCAGCTTGAGGATGTACTGGGCGTTCATTACTATGATGAAAGAGCATATAAGCTGGGTGTTCCTTTGGTGAAGGATGCCGCGCTTCATGGACAGTCACTGGCTGCTATCCGTTATTCTGACTGGGTGATCAGGAACAGAAGCGAGGTGCCTGAGCAACAGGGGCTTATGGTTGACATGCTGACTAAAGCTCTTGAAGATCCCAAGATAATAGAAAATAAAGAAGAATTCATCAGGGCTCAGCTTTTCCTTGCGAAAGTTTACAGAGAAGGACTGACAGTGAAGAAAGATATGCAGGCGGCGTTCAAGTATTACAAAGCTTGCGCTGATGACGGAAATGCTATAGGGATCGCTATGGTAGGTCAGTGCCTGCTGTATGGTGACGGTGTCAAACGTGATGCCAAGGCTGCGTTTGAGTGGAACTCAAAAGGTGCGGAACTTGGACAGGAGCGCAGTATAAGAAATATCGCACTGGCATATGACTATGGTACCGGCGTGAAGAGAGAACCGCTGAAAGCTGTTGAGTGGTACAAGAAAGTACTTGAGATTTCATCGACTGACCGTTTTGCAAAGTACAGGATTGCTTACTGCCTGGCAAATGTTGATAGTGTGTTCGGTTTCAAACCCACAAACGATATGTACAAGGAAGCCGCTTCATATGCGCAGGCGGCACTTGATGATGGTGAGAAAGATGCTGAAGTGGTAATAGGTTTCCTGAAGACACGTCCCGTTAATGGACTGCCTAATTATAATGAGGCTTATGCGCATTTTGCCAAGGCGGCGAATCATGGCAATGAAAAAGCAAAAGAGTGGCTTACGCGTTTTGAAAAGAAGGGCAATGGAAGCTACACTATCAGGAATTAATTAAATTTTTTTAAAGCGGGGTTGACATACCCCGCTTTTTTTGTGATAATAACATTCGTGCGTCAAATGATGCATGGGTGTCCATAGCTCAGCTGGATAGAGCAACGGCCTTCTAAGCCGTGGGTCGGGGGTTCGAATCCCTTTGGGCACGCTTAGATAGCCCCCTTTCCTGTTTGTTATGGTGGGTATAGCGTAGTTGGTTAACGCGCCAGATTGTGGTTCTGGAGACCGAGGGTTCGAGTCCCTCTACCCACCCTTTTGGGCTATCGCCAAGCGGTAAGGCACAGGGTTTTGATCCCTGCATTCGCTGGTTCGAATCCAGCTAGCCCAGCTTATAGTTTATATTCAGAGTCGTAGAGTGGTATTAAAACCGGTTCTACGATTTTTTTATAAATTAAAGGTTTATAATACGTTGTGTGAATATTTTTATTAAATTTCTTTGTAAGGGAAAGAAAGGGATAATTTCTTGAAAAAGCGGAATTCTGGATTATTATTCATATTACCCGTTATGACCCTTGTTTTTTCAGGCTGCGCGAGGGATGGTGATGCGGCCTATAAAGAGGGAGTAAATGCGCTTACGGTTCAGGAGTATGATGTGGCTGTAGAGAAGCTGCAGGAAGCTGTCACAGCCGGAAGCGACAGGGAAAGGACTATGAGAGCGCTCGGGTTAGCCTATATGGGAGAGGAACGCTATAGTGAGGCTGTCACAGCGTTTAAAGAGGCACTGAAAGCTGCCGGAACATCAACAGGCGAGCTTGAGTGTGATATAAATTATTACATGGCTGTGTCTTTGTCCAAACTCGGAGAGTACGATGAGGCTGTTTCGAGACTTGATTCCGTTATAGCCCTGCGTCCGGCAGACAGACAGGCTTTAGTGCAGAGAGGGCAGCTTGAGCTGTACCTGGGCGATAAAGAGAATGCCAAGGCTGATTTTGACAAAGCGGTTGCGGTCAAAAAAAGCGATGCCGGTATCTATATTGATATTTATGACGCTTATGTGAAACGTGGGATGGAAAGCGAAGGGGCAGAATATCTTAGTGCTGCCAAAAATGCCGATTCCGGAAAGCTCAATGATTTTGATAAGGGGAGACTGTGCTTTTATACCGGTGATTATGAGGGGGCCTGCAATTATCTTGAATATGCCAGGAGTACACAACAGGCCGGACCTGAGCTTATAGGCCTGCTGGGACGCTGTTACTGCCTGCAGGAGAAATATGAAAATGCTACCGCAATTTATCTGGGGTATCTGGAAGAAAATCCTGATCCCACCATTTACAACGAACTGGGGCTTTGCTACGTCACCGAAGGAGACTATGCATCTGCGGCAGAGGCTTTCCATAACGGCAGTGAGATCAAAGAAAAGAATACATATATGCAGATACTTAAGCACAATGAGATAGTCTGCCTGGAGTATATGAGGGAATATGAGCAGGCGGCAGTTCTTGCTGCGGAATATATCGACACTTACGGTGATGAGGGGGGGCTTATGTCCAAGGAATACGATTTCCTTTATACCAGATAAGGGTTTTGCGGTTTTTTTCTTAGAATTCAGGCTAAACACAAGATATAGTTTTGTATACAAAAATTATGCAATATATCTTGTGTTTTTATATTGACATAAAATTTTGGCTTTGATAGAATACATTTACACAGTCAAGTTCTTGGTTGTTATGTAAACAATCTTAAAATTCATAATCCAACAAGATGCAGACAGTGATAGGACAGTTATGAAGTGAAAATTATGAATCAGGGGTTAAAATTGCGCAAAAAACGATAATTTAGCCCAAAAATCAATTAAAAAACAGGAAGGAAGGAACAAAAGGGATGTTCACAGTTATCAAGAGGGACGGAGAGAAAGCTGATTTTATGTTAACCAAAATCGGCGATGCCATACGCAAGGCGTTTGAGGCTACCGAAATGGTATATAACAACGATATCATCGATATGCTTTCTCTTAAAGTGACGGCTGATTTCCAGAGCAAGATTGAGGGTGGCTGCATTCATGTGGAACAGATTCAGGACAGTGTTGAAAATGTTCTGGAGACGTCCGGCTATGCCGCTGTAGCAAAGGCATTCATTCTTTATCGTAAGCAGCATGAAAAGATGCGCGAGATGAAGTCAACGATACTCGACTACAAGGACGTTGTAAACAGCTATGTAAAGGTTGAGGACTGGCGTGTTAAGGAGAATTCCACCGTTACTTATTCCGTTGGCGGACTTATCCTTTCCAATTCCGGTGCCGTTACTGCAAATTACTGGCTTTCAGAAATCTACGATGAGGAAATAGCAAATGCTCACAGGAATGCTGATATCCATATCCATGATCTCTCAATGCTTACCGGTTACTGTGCAGGCTGGTCGTTAAAGCAGCTTATTCAGGAAGGTTTGGGCGGTATTCCCGGAAAGATCACGTCTGCTCCGGCTGCACATCTTTCCGTGCTTTGCAACCAGATGGTTAATTTTCTTGGCATTATGCAGAATGAGTGGGCAGGTGCACAGGCATTTTCTTCCTTCGATACATATCTGGCACCTTTTGTAAAGGTTGATAACTTAAGCTATAAAGAGACAAAGAAGTGTATAGAAACTTTTATATACGGTGTAAATACTCCCAGCCGCTGGGGAACACAGGCTCCTTTCTCAAATATCACTTTGGACTGGACTGTACCTGCCGATCTCGCAGAGCTTCCTGCAATAGTAGGCGGCAAGGAGATGGATTTCTGCTACAAGGACTGCAAGACTGAGATGGATATGGTTAACCGTGCATTCCTTGAAGTAATGATTGAAGGTGATGCAAACGGGCGCGGATTCCAGTATCCTATTCCCACATATTCCATTACCAGTGATTTTGACTGGTCTGATACTGAGAATAACCGCCTTCTTTTCGAAATGGCTGCAAAGTACGGCACACCTTATTTCTCAAACTACATCAACTCTGACATGGAGCCCAGCGACGTGCGTTCAATGTGCTGCCGTTTGCGCCTTGACTTAAGAGAACTCAGAAAGAAATCCGGCGGTTACTTTGGCTCAGGAGAGAGTACCGGATCTGTAGGCGTAGTTACCATCAACATGCCCAGGATCGCATATCTGTCAAATAACAAGGGCGATTTCTACAAGAAACTCGATAGGCTTATGGATATTGCTGCAAGAAGCCTTAAGGTAAAGAGAGGTGTTATCACAAGACTGCTTCAGGAAGGGCTCTATCCTTACACAAAGAGATATCTTGGCAGCTTTGATAATCATTTCTCGACGATTGGTCTTGTGGGCATGAACGAAGTGGGACTTAATGCAAACTGGCTTCGTGCTGACATGACCGATGTAAGGACACAGGAATTTACTAAGGAAGTCCTTAATCACATGAGGGAAAGACTTTCGGATTATCAGGAGCAGTATGGCGACCTTTACAATCTTGAAGCTACACCGGCCGAGAGTACTTCTTATCGTCTTGCCAAGCATGACAAGGCTAAATGGCCTTCGATCAAGACTGCAGGCAAGGATGGTGAGGTACCTTACTATACCAACAGCTCACATTTGCCTGTAGGTTTTACTTCGGACATATTCGATGCACTGGATATTCAGGACGAGCTTCAGACACTTTATACATCCGGAACAGTATTCCATGCATTCTTAGGCGAGAAGCTTCCTGACTGGAAGGCTGCCGCTACGCTGGTAAGGACCATTGCCCAGAACTACAAGCTTCCTTACTATACCATATCACCTGTATATTCCATCTGTGCCGATCACGGATATATTAAGGGTGAACAGGAGTTGTGTCCCCACTGCGGCAAGAAGACAGAGGTTTATTCACGTATAACAGGTTATTACAGGCCTGTGCAGAACTGGAATGACGGAAAGCTGCAGGAGTACGCAGACAGGGTAAACTATGATATAGCAAATTCCACATTAAAGAGACCTCATTCAGCTGTTGTCACCATGAGTGATATCTTTGACGAAGAAGCTGATGTGACTGTGAGCAAGCCCGAAGAGATAAAGTATCTCTTTACTACAAAGACATGTCCTAACTGCAAGCTGGTAAAGGATTATCTGAAAAATGTGGATTATATGCTGGTGGATGCTGAGGAAAACCCCGAGCTTGCACAGAAGTACAAGATTCGTCAGGCTCCTACGCTGGTGGTGATCAACGGTGATGATGTGACCAAGTATGCAAATGCTTCGAATATCAAGAAATATGCTGAAAACTGTGCGCTGACCAGCGTGTAAGCGCAAATCGGAACGGTTTTACGGTAAGCGATATCGCTTGCTATGGGGAGGATAAATGAAAAAGGAAATGGGGCGGATAGAATTCGCTCCGTTTTCTTTTTATCGCAGCGGATCTGCGTGGATTTTTTGAGCTTATTGCTGATAATGCACGATGCCCTCAGACGGTAAGGAGTTTCTATGGCGAAAAATGGCAGCTTATGATAAAATGATGGCGTATATAAAGCAAATAATAAGTCAAAGGAGTAATCTGTATGATTTCAAAACTTGCAGCTAAGATAAAAGAAACATCACCTATTGTAGTAGGACTTGATCCCCAGCTTAAATTTCTTCCGGAACCTCTGTTAGAGGCATCTTTCAGGGAATTCGGAGAAAATCCCGAAGGTGTCTGTGATGCTATTTTCAATTTCAATAAGCGTATCGTGGATGCTGTCTGCGACCTGGTTCCTGCTGTAAAGCCCCAGATTGCAATGTATGAGGTGTATGGCATTCCGGGACTTATTGCATTTGATAAGACTGTAAAGTATTGCAAGGAAAAGGGACTTATTGTTATAGGCGATATCAAAAGAGGTGACATCGGTTCCACATCAGGAGCTTATGCCCAGGGGCATCTGGGGCATGTTACCATAGGCGGAAAGGACTACAGGGGATTCGAGGAGGACTTCGCTACTGTAAATCCCTATCTTGGAAGCGACGGTGTAAAACCGTTTATAGATGTGTGCAAGGCTGAAGACAAAGGTATATTTGTGCTGGTAAAGACCTCAAATCCCTCCAGCGGGGAACTGCAGGATCGTGTGTCAGACGGAAGGCCTATATACGAATGGATGGGTGAAATGGTAGCCAAATGGGGTGAGGACTGCATGGATGGCGATTACAGCGAAGTGGGCGCAGTGGTCGGTGCAACCTACCCTGAGATGGGCAAAGTGCTCCGGAAGATCATGCCGAAGAGCTTCATCCTGGTACCGGGGTATGGTGCACAGGGTGGAAAAGGTGCTGACCTGGTTCATTTCTTCAATGAAGACGGTCTGGGCGCGATCATCAATTCCTCAAGGGGGATTATTGCTGCATACAGGGAAGAAAAATATGCAAAATTCGGTGCAGAGCATTTTGAAGAGGCTTCCAGGGCTGCAGTTATAGATATGAAAGAAGATATTGCATCTGCACTTGCGTGATCATGTCCATAGCTTTACATGGTACAGTTCTTGTGATAGACTTATGACTTGTGGCAGAAGGAACGGAATTTGGGGAATATGACAGATTTTTAGTTTTATAGAAACGGAGGTTTCTGATGGAAGCATATAAGCAGGAATTCATAGATTTCATGGTAGAGAGCAGAGTGCTTAAGTTCGGTGATTTTACATTAAAAAGCGGCAGGAAGTCCCCGTTTTTTATGAATGCAGGGGCTTATGTTACCGGTGCACAGTTAAAAAGACTGGGGCAGTATTATGCAAAGGCGATCAATGCAGCTTTCGGACTTGATTTCGATGTGCTTTTCGGACCTGCGTACAAGGGAATACCGCTTGCAGTAGCAACTGCTATAGCTATAGATGAACTCTACGGCAAAGAAGTAAGGTATTGTGCCAACCGCAAGGAGATAAAGGATCACGGAGATACCGGAATTCTTCTCGGTTCGGGACTTAAAGACGGAGACAGGGTGGTAATGATAGAGGATGTCACCACTTCCGGAAAATCCATAGACGAGACCTATCCTATATTGAGTGCACAGGCAGATCTTGATATAAAAGGGCTCGTAGTTTCTTTGGATAGAATGGAAAAGGGAAAGGGTGATGGTTCTGCACTCGCAGAGGTGGGTGAGAAATATTCACTTCAGACTACGGCTATCGTCACCATGGCAGATGTTACCGAATACCTTTACAACAGGGAAACGGCAAACGGTGTCATCATTGATGATGACATAAAGAAACGTATCGATGAGTACTATGCACAGTACGGTGCTGCAAAATTATAAAGGTATTGATATGCGGACGATGTCCCTCAATGTATCATTTTTTTGCAGCCATTAAAAGGAGATGAGGCATGGAAGAGAAGGTCTATAAGCTCATGAAAAATTCCGGCGGACTTACCCTTGCTTTGGGGATAGTCAGCATTGTGGTAGGAGTTACCACCGGTGTTTTTCTGATCATTACAGGTGCAAAGCTTATCAGTGGTAAAAAAGATCTGATGTTTTAGTAATGAGTCTTCTTGATAAGTACAAATTCAGCAACAAAACACATCCGCTCTTGGGAATCATGTCCTTTTTGCTGGGGGTGATATCTGTTGGTGCGTTTGTTGCGGCCATTACCTTAAGTGTCAGGGCAGGCGGCGAGGTTGCAGTGCAGTATGTGCTTGCAGTTATTCTCGGTACCCTTATGTCCGTAGCGGGTATGGTCCTTGGGATCATTGCCAGAAGGAAAAGAGAGTGCTATTATCTGTTCCCTAATATGGGGATAGCTCTCAATGGACTTATGATAGTGGTAATCTGGGTGATGATCACGGAAGGGATTATTGCGGGATGAGTGAAGATTTTATAATGGACAGTGGACTTTTGGCTGAAAGATTCGAACTGGCCTGCGGGCGTCTTGGACAGTTATGTACCGGGAACACCGACAGTGAAGAAATAAAGCCGGAAGCCTTGATTGATAATGGTGTAATTCAGAAGCAGAATGCGTGGCTGGATTTTTTTTCATGCCAGGCGTCTTTTCTTTTGTTTCTGAAAGAGGTTTATGATCATATCTGTCGTGAGCCGGAAGATATTTCATATCTCGCAGGGATAAACAAAAAGCTGTATGAAGATGTGATTTCCGATAATTATCAGTCCTCGTATGCAAACCCTTCACATGCTGTCAGTATTTTCGGGCAGGATATGGGACAGGCAGCGGCACTTTTGGCGGCTGAGATGCGTGCGGCGATACCTTCGGTTTTTGAGAATGATGCAGACGGGCTTCTTATAAGGATGGAGCTTCTGCTGATGGTCAATACTTCCGTGAATGATTTTTATTCGGAAGATGATGGCCTTGAAGACGAAAAACAGTTATTTAAGAACATAAAAGAAGACATATACGCTTATGTAAGCGACTATTATGAAACCGAATGCGAAAAAAGGATATGTGCGCTTACAGAGGCTGAAAAAGGCATTGCGGTATCGCTCATCAGAAAATACTCGGCGGATACGTCTGCCACGGATATACTTTACGGATATGGTGAGTATATTACGGATAATGAGCTGAAAACGGCAGAATATGTAGCATCCCTTCCGGAAGAAGAAATAGATTCCATTGCAGGGACGCTTACGGAGGGGTACAGGCGCGGCTTTGAATTGACCGGCCGGGATCTGTCAATAAAGAAATCTGCAGGTATCAGATATCCTATAGGTTTTGAGCGGATAATCGCAAAAGCAATTGATAATCTTAAGAAAATAGGGCTTGAGCCTGTAATATACAGGAGCAGCCAGAGTCTGTTTAACGGTTACAGTGTTGCGAAGAACGGATTCTTCGGGGCTAATCCCAATCCGCAGTATGATTTTGACCACAGGGAGGATCTGGCCCTCGTACTGGACGGTCAGCTGGTGACCAGGAAGCTGGAGTGTCTTAAGGCGGCATGGGAGAATCATAAGGACAGTGCAAAGGTTCATGCGGGTCCGGTGGTACTTGAGTGTTTCGGTACCAAGCCATTTGTTCCGGAAAGCTGTTCGAATGCTATAAAATACAGCGAGAAGCAGAGAGGCTTAAATGTCCGTTTCCGTACCGAAAGCGGCACGATGACCAATCATTATATTCCGGGTGATGAACGGAGCTTTACCATCATGGCTCTTCCCGTATATGACGCCGGAAAGGATTTTGAAAAGATTTTTGATGCAGTACTTAAGATAAATACTCTGGATAATGAGTTATATTTTAGGATACAGCAGAGCATAATAGATGTATTGGATACAGCAGACCACATATGTGTAAGGGGGATGAACGGAAACCGTACCGAACTTACTGTAGCTCTTGTGGAACTGACCGATCCCGGGCATCAGACTAAATTTGAAAACTGTGTTGCGGATGTTAATATACCTGTGGGCGAGGTGTTTACATCGCCTGTACTTAAGGGGACTAACGGCACACTGCATGTAAGCAGGGTTTTCTTAAATGAAATAGAATATAAGGATCTGAGTATCGTATTAAAAGATGGAATGGTTTCTGACTATTCCTGTGCTAATTTCGAAGATCCCGATGAGGGCAGGCATTTTATAGAGGAGAATATACTTTTTAACCATAAGACGCTTCCTGTCGGTGAGGCTGCCATAGGCACGAATACCACGGCTTATGTTTTATCGAAAAAATACGGGTTTGAATCTCTTCTGCCCATACTTATTGCAGAAAAGACAGGACCGCATTTTGCACTGGGGGATACATGCTATTCACATAGTGAGGATATAAAGGTATACAATCCTGACGGCAAGGAGATAATCGCCAGGGACAATGAGATTTCGGTTCTCAGAAAAGAAGATGTATCAAAAGCGTATTTTAACTGTCATACAGATATAACGATTCCCTATGATGAACTGGGAAGTCTGATTGCTGTAGCCAAGGATGGCAGAGAGACTGTCATAATTGAAAATGGAAGGTTTGTCTTAAAAGGAACAGAGGAGCTTAATAAAGCTTTTGAGTTATAAAATCAAACAAATTCAGGAGGAAGAAAAAAATGCCACAGGTGAGCATAGTAATGGGCAGCGATTCCGATATGCCCGTTATGAAAAAAGCAGCTGACGTACTTAAGGAGCTGGGGATAGAATTCGAAATGAGGATAATCTCCGCCCATCGTGAGCCTGAGGAATTCTTTGAATATGCAAAGACCGCCGAGGAAAGAGGCGTCAAAGTAATAATCGCAGGTGCCGGAATGGCAGCGCATCTTCCGGGAATGTGTGCGGCTATTTTCCCTATGCCGGTTATCGGCATTCCCATGCATACCGAGTCTTTGGGGGGAAGGGATTCACTTTATTCCATAGTGCAGATGCCTTCCGGAATACCGGTAGCTACCGTTGCCATAAACGGAGGAAAGAACGCCGGAATCCTGGCTGCAAAGATGTTAGCAATGTCAAATCCTGCTATCCTGGAGAGACTAAAGAAACTTACAACCGACATGAAGGATCAGGTTATAGCCAAGGATGCAAAGCTTGCTGATGTCGGATATGAGAATTACTGACTATTTTAGATTAACAGATCAGGTTTTATCACCATCAGGTGAGCAGAAGAAGTGAAGTTTTGTATATTAACTGTCAGCGATGAATAAGGAGGTATGTAATGGATTATAAGAATGCCGGTGTGGATATTGAAGCCGGGTACAAGTCGGTTGAACTTATAAAGAAATATGTGGCGGAGACCATGAGGAGTGAGGTTTTAGGAGGCTTAGGGGGATTCTCCGGCGCCTTTTCCCTGAAAGCCATCAAGGATATGGAAGATCCCATTCTGTTGTCCGGTACAGACGGCGTGGGAACCAAGCTTAAGCTTGCGTTCCTTCTGGATAAGCATGATACAGTAGGAATCGACTGTGTGGCAATGTGCGTAAATGACGTAGCATGCGCAGGCGGTGAGCCTTTGTATTTCCTTGATTACATTGCATGCGGCAAGAACTATCCCGAAAAGATAGCCCTTATCGTTAAGGGAGTGGCTGAGGGCTGCAAGCAGGCCGGATGCGCACTGATCGGCGGTGAAACTGCAGAGATGCCCGGATTCTATCCTGAAGACGAATATGATCTTGCGGGCTTTGCTGTGGGAGTTGCTGACAGAAAGGATATGGTGACCGGCGAGAGTATAAAATCAGGCGATGTGCTTGTGGGTATCGCATCAAGCGGCGTGCACTCAAACGGTTTTTCGCTGGTAAGGAAAGTATTCCAGATGAATGCCGATAACCTCATACGTTATAATTCTGAACTCGGCAAGCCGTTAGGCGAGGCACTTATTGAGCCTACCAAGATATATGTTAAGGCACTTAAATCCGTAAAGGAAGCAGGCATTGTCATAAAGGGATGCAGTCACATTACGGGTGGCGGTTTCTATGAGAATATTCCCAGGATGCTTCCGGATGGCACATGTGCAAAAGTACGGAAGGAAAGCTATGAAGTACCTGCTATTTTTAAGCTTCTGCAGTCAACAGGAAAAATCGAAGACCACGTAATGTATAACACCTACAATATGGGTGTGGGCATGGTCCTGGCGCTGGATCCGACGGATGCGGATGCTGCCATAAGGGCGCTTGATGCTGCCGGCGAGAAGGCGTATGTAATCGGCGAAGTTGCAGACAGTGATGTGAAGGAGACCGTAATATGCTAAGGATCGCTGTATGTGTTTCCGGAGGCGGCACCAATCTTCAGGCGATAATCGATGCCATAAGGGATGGACGGATAACCAATGCCGAGATCGTATCGGTCATTTCCAATAAGCCTGATGCCTATGCACTTAAAAGAGCTGAGGAAAACGGAATAAAGAGTGTATGCGTTAACAGAAAGGATTATCCTGATAAGGAAAGCTTTTACAAAGCCCTGATGGATGCCGTGGATGGTGCAATACCCGATCTGGTGGTCCTTGCAGGTTTTATGGTTGTGCTTCCGCCTGAAATGATTAGAAAATACCAGCGAAAGATCATCAATATCCATCCTTCGCTGATCCCGTCATTCTGCGGAGATGGTTTTTATGGCCTCAAGGTTCACGAGGCAGCACTTGCCAGGGGTGTAAAAGTTACCGGCGCTACCGTTCATTTTGTCGACGAAGGGACTGATACCGGCCCCATAATCAGACAGAAAGCCGTGGATGTGCATGAAGGCGATACTCCGGAGATACTTCAGAAGCGCGTTATGGAACAGGCTGAGTGGGTCATTATGCCGGAAGTTATAGACGAGATAGCAAACGGTGAGATCAATATAGGTATGGAACGTAAATAGGAGGTATGATCACGGTATGAAGATACTTGTTGTTGGCGGTGGCGGAAGAGAACATGCCATATGTTACGGATTACACAAAAGCAGCCGGGTGACAAAGCTTTACTGCGCCCCCGGTAATGCCGGCATTGCAGAATATGCGGAATGTGTTGAAATAGGTGTTATGGATTTTGAAAAGCAGGTTGCTTTTGCAAAGGAGAAAGCCATCGACCTTGTTGTAGTGGCACCGGATGATCCTCTTGCGGCAGGGCTTGTGGATGAGTTTGAAAAAGCCGGCATCAAAGCTTTCGGTCCTCGGAAGAATGCAGCTATTCTGGAAGGCAGCAAAGCTTTTTCCAAGGATCTTATGAAGAAATATGGCATTCCCACAGCTGCTTACGAGACCTTTGATGATCCCGAGAAAGCTCTGGAATATCTTGAGACAGCAAAAATGCCTATAGTACTTAAGGCAGACGGACTGGCTTTGGGAAAAGGTGTTCTTATCTGCAATGACCTTGAAAGCGCGAAGGCTGGTGTAAAGGAGATAATGCTGGATAAGAAGTTCGGAACCGCGGGCAGCCGGATGGTGGTTGAGGAATTCATGACCGGACGTGAGGTTTCTGTTTTAAGCTTTGTGGACGGAAAGAATATCCGTATCATGACCAGTGCCCAGGACCATAAGCGGGCAGGCGATGGCGACACAGGGCTGAATACCGGTGGAATGGGGACATTTTCACCAAGTCCTTTCTATACCGAAGAAGTAGACAGAATATGCCGAGAGAAGATATATCAGCCTACGGTGGATGCCATGAGGGCGGAAGGCCGTGAATTCAAGGGTATCATTTTCTTCGGTCTGATGATAACTGAGGATGGACCGAAGGTGCTTGAGTATAATGCACGTTTCGGAGATCCCGAGGCTCAGGTGGTCATACCAAGAATGAAAAACGATCTTCTTGATGTGATGGAAGCGTGTGTTGACGGTACTTTGGGGGATGTTGAGCTTGAATTCGAGGATAATGCGGCTGTATGCGTTGTCCTTGCGAGTGAAGGTTATCCTGTTAAGTATGAAAAAGGCTATGAAATAAAAGGTCTTGAGAATTTTAAGGATAAGGACGATTATTTCTGCTTCCATGCCGGTACTAAGTTTGCTGATGGAAAGATCGTGACAAACGGAGGAAGGGTGTTAGGAGTTACAGCCAAAGGCGCAGATTTAAAGGAAGCAAGGGCTAAAGCTTACAAGGCCACTGAATGGATTGATTTTGATAACAAGTACATGCGTCACGATATCGGAAAAGCAATTGATGAGGCATGATGCAGTTAACATAATTTTATTATTTTTACAAAAAAAGAGTGCATTATTGAAAATAATATGATAAAATCCTTGTGTTATGCATATGGATATAAATAACGAGAGATATGCATAGTTTTTTGAGTTTTACGGAGGAAGAAAAGTATGGAAAGCAGAACAGTTAAGAGAAGCATCGGTGTCAGGATATTGCCTGCGCTTTTTCTGGCATTTGTCATGATGTTTGCAATGCAGATGATGGTTTTTGCCGCAGCGAATGAAGGTGATACCATTACTGTAACAAAAGAAGGCGGCTGTAATGTCCGTAAATCCGCATCAACGGACAGCGAAAAGGCCGGTGCGGCCGACAAGGGACAGTCTTTTGTGGTAGCGGAGGTTGTAGAAGCCGGAGATTATGTATGGTACAGGGTTGAGAGTGATTCTGTTTCCGGCTATATCCGCGGAGATATGGTTGAAGTTACAGCTACTGCTGAGGAAACACCTGCAACCGAGGCTCCGGAGGAAAGCGAAGCCACAGAACCGGAAGCGACTGAAGAGCCGGCGCCTGCGGCATCTTCACAGGCGACACTTAATGCATTAGAGCCTACAGCAGATCCTGATGTTATCCCTGAGGGCTTTACAAAGGTTACCCTCAATACCGGAGCAGGTTCAGTAACCGGCTGGCAGAACGGTAATTTTTATATTATCTATGCTCAGACACTTGGCAGTGATCCCGGATGGTATCTGCTGGATGCAACAGACAGCAGCGATATGATCTGGATAAGATACAACAGTTCGCTTTTTACTGCTGCTTCTACAGCAAAGACTTCATCCGGCAGCGGATATCTTATAATGGCCATAGTATTCGGTGTGCTCTGTGTAATACTTATAATTGTAGTTGTTGTTCTCGGTATGAAGCAGTTCGGTGGAAACAACAATAGTTTTGATGATGACGATGATGATGACGACGATGACGATTATGATGATGACGATTATGATGATGACGACGATGATGAGGAAGATGAAAGACCGGCAAGACGTCCTGCATCAAGGAGCGCATCTTCAGCAAGGCGTGCTACGTCCTCAAGGCCTGTAGTTCCTGCAGGACGTCAGGGGGCAAGACAGCAGTCAGCAGGTACAGCTTATCCTCAGGGCAACGGAAGGGTAAGAAGGGCTGATCCTTCGAGAAAATCACTTGCAACAGCACAGAAGCCTTCAAACATACCTGATGATGACTATGACGATGATGATTATGATGATTATGGTGAGGATCTGTCAGAGACAAAGGTAATGCCTGCAAAGGAAGTGGTTGAAAGAAGACCTGAGAGAAGGGCTGAAGGCGGACAGGTACGTACCCAGGCAAGGCGTTCACAGGCTGTATCAAGATCATCTGCAGGCAGGGCCGTACAGGGCGGTGCACAGCGCAGGACATCTGCACAGTATAATAAGACCAGAGTCAGAAATGATGAGGACGATGAGTAATTCCGGTTAGTTTTTGGAACACATTAATCAATTGATTTAAGAGTCTCATTCTGTTATATTTATTATGTAACAGAATGAGATTTTTTTATTAAATATTACTTTTAGCCGGATTTTTCTCTAATAAAATAATATAGTTAAGTGCATAATGCTATATCGATCAGGGAGGTATCATGAAATTCGAAATAGATCATAATTCCGAAGAGAGTAAATACATACAGCTTCATGACAGGATCATTACTATGATTGCATCAGGCAAGCTTTCCGAGGGCGATGTCCTTCCGTCTGTAAGGGAAATGGCGGAGATCCTGGATATTAATTTTCATACGGTAAACAAGGCATATGCTTTGCTGCGGGATGAGGGATATGTGGCAATGTATCCAAGGATAGGGACGGTTATAGAGCTTTCATTCAATAAGAAGAGCCGCAGGACAGAGATTGACCGCAATATAAAGCTCATAGCAGCAAAGGCAAAATGCATGGATATGGATGTTGATGAATTACACCGGATGATAGATTCTGATTACGGAAGGTTAGTCAAAAAAAAGAATTAAATTTTTTGGCGGAAAGAGGAAAAATGAAACAATATACTGAAGCGGCAAGTGCTGCATTGCTGCAGGCGGCAAAAGCGGCGGCTGATATGCAGGCCGGCTATATCGGCACGGAACATATCCTTATAGGACTTATGCGTGAAGTAGACTGCACGGCAGCTTCCTGGCTCAGGGCCCAGCACATCACTGAAAAAAGGATAATGGATATTATTGATGATGATGCAACCTTTAACGGAGGTATTTCCGTAGGTGCCGTCGGAAAAAGCCGGGATCTGGATTATTCGGTAAAGGCACTGGAGGTGCTCGATCAGGCTGAGAGTATTTCCGCAAAGACCGGAGCTAACAGTATCGGTACCGAAGCAATACTTTTATCAATCGTTACAATAAGGGACTGTACAGCACTGCGTCTTTTGATTGCATGTGGGCTTGATGTAATGGAATTCCTGAAAGAAATAGCCCGTAATTCTTCAGCAGTCATGGGAATGGATTTTTCAAATTATATTAAATCCGTTGTCAGAAAAAGGACAAATTCCGGGCAGAGAAAGCCGGCATCCAACCCTATGCTTTCGCAGTATGGCAGGGATATGACGGAGCTTGCAAGAACAGGCAGGCTGGATCCGGTAGTTGGACGCAGGGAAGAAATCGCAAGGGTTATAAGGATATTAAGCAGACGCACAAAAAACAATCCATGCCTTATCGGTGAGCCGGGTGTCGGCAAGACTGCTATTGCGGAAGGGATTGCCCAGAAGATCGTTGCCGGCGACGTCCCGGAGGATCTGAAGGAAAAAAAGCTTGTTTCCCTTGACTTGTCCGGCATGGTAGCCGGCAGCCGGTACAGAGGCGAGTTTGAGGAACGGCTTAAACGACTTATGAATGAGGTGGAGGAAGACGGAAACATAATCCTTTTCATGGACGAAATCCATACCATAGTAGGGGCAGGTTCTGCTGAAGGCTCTCTCGATGCTTCGAATATACTGAAACCGGCTCTTTCAAGAGGCGAATTGCGCATGATAGGAGCTACTACCGTATCCGAATACAGGAAGTATTTTTCCAAGGATGCAGCACTTGAGAGACGTTTCCAGCCGGTGGTTGTGGAAGAACCGACTGTTGAAGAGACTGTTGAAATCCTCAAGGGCTTAAAGGAAAAATACGAAGCATATCATGGACTGGAGATAAAGGATGAGGCACTGCAGGCTGCTGCGGCTTTTTCCGAGAGATATATTTCCGACAGGTTTCTTCCGGATAAAGCAATCGATCTTGTGGATGAAGCATGCGCCGGAATGAAGCTTAAAAATTCCAACCTGCCGGCATCCCTTATAAAGACCGGAGAAGAAATAAAATCTATCGAGGATGAGGTCTGCGATGCGATAATCGCTGAGGATTTTGAACTTGCCGGTGAACTAAAAAGAAAAGAAATAGCGCTTAAGTCAAAATATGAAGCCGCAATGAAACGTCATGAGGAAAAGACTGAAAAGCTGCTTATTGTGGACGAAGAAACCATTGCGGAAGCAGTAAGCGTATGGACCAGGATCCCGGTGAATAAAATCGCTGAAAAAGAAAGCGAAAGATTATTAAAGCTTGAAGATCAGCTTCACAAGAGGGTTATTGGACAGGAAGAAGCTGTAAATGCTGTTTCCAGGGCAATTAGACGCGGCAGGGTTGGAATACAGGATCCTGCAAGACCCATAGGCTCATTTCTGTTTTTGGGTCCTACCGGCGTAGGCAAGACAGAGCTTTCCAAGGCGCTGGCAGAGCTTGTATTCGGTACTGAAGATGCTCTTATAAGGGTGGATATGTCCGAATATATGGAACCGCATTCGGTTTCCAAGATGATAGGGTCGCCTCCGGGATATGTGGGATTTGATGACGGAGGCCAGCTTTCGGAACAGGTAAGACGCCATCCATATTCGGTAGTACTTTTTGATGAGATTGAAAAGGCCCATCCGGATGTGTTTAATGTGCTTTTGCAGGTGTTCGACGACGGACATATCACGGATTCCCAGGGGCGAAAGGTTTCTTTCAAGAATACTATCCTTATAATGACATCCAACGCAGGGGCTAGAAATATAATTGAGCCTAAGAACCTGGGATTTACTGCACATACAAGTGAAAAGCAGGAATATGACAGGATGCGCAAGGGGGTAATGGATGAGGTTAAGCGGATATTTAAGCCTGAGTTCATCAACCGCATCGATGAGATGATAGTATTCCATCCTCTCGGGGATAAGGAACTAAAAGCAATAGTAAACCTTCTGTCGAAAGAGCTTAGTGAAAGAGTCGAAAAACAGATGGGGGTTAAGCTTAAGATATCCGCCTCAATGAAGGATATGATCATCAAAAAACATGTGGATGTTAAAATGGGGGCAAGGCCTCTCAAGCGTGCCATCCAGTCAGAAATTGAGGACCCGCTGTCAGAAGAAATCCTGTCAGGGAGGATAAAGTCCGGAGATACCGTAACGGTCACCGTAAAGGATGAAAAAGCTGCGTTTGTGCACGGGGAAGAGCCTGTGGTAAAAAAGAAAAAGGCTATAGTTATTGGTACTTCGTCCGCACGCAGAAAAAAATAATCACTACTGTAATATACTGATTATGGTATAATATATTTGTTCAGTCTTTGCATTTATGTGTATTTTTGTACATTTATGCAAAGAAACAGTTCATTCAATCATTCTTTTTACAGAGAAATGGAGGACATTATGTCAGTTGTAAAGGAACTCATTCGTACCGAAGAAAACGGAAAGCTCAGTTTCGGTGATTATACACTTGCTGAGAAGACTAAAAAAGAAGATTTTCAGTATGAGGGCGACCTTATGAAGGTCAAGACATATAAAGATATCACAAGGCTTGAAAAGAATGGACTGGTGCTTTACGAGTCGGTTCCGGGAACAAGCGTAAATGAATTCAAGGAGACCGAAGACGGCGTTGATTTTGCCGTTGAGGGACCGGAGGATGCACAGATCACACTTGGTCTTGCGGAAGATACATCCTATAATGTATTTGTAGCCGGCAAAGAGATCGGTATGATGAAGACTAATCTGGGCGGAAAGCTTGCCATCAGTGTAGAGCTTGCAGGAATGGGTGAAACAGAAGTAAAGGTGGTTAAAGCATAATATTGGCACCAAAGGCAAAGACAAAGACAGTATTTTTCTGTAAGGAATGCGGCTTTGAATCTGTCAAATGGAACGGTCAGTGTCCGTCCTGCCATGCATGGAATACCATGATCGAGCAGGAGGTATCGGCCACGGTGATAAAGAAAAAAGGGGCTGGCGGGCCTGGATACGAGCCTGCTGCCCCTTGTGCGTTATCTGAGATCACTTTGGGTGATGAGGACCGTATAAAGACAGGGATAGAAGAGTTCGACAGAGTGCTGGGCGGCGGAATAGTTCCGGGGTCCCTTGTTTTGGTGGGCGGTGATCCCGGAATAGGGAAATCCACTCTGCTGCTTCAGGTCTGCAGGGAGCTTTCGGCTGCAGGTGAGAGCGTACTTTATATTTCCGGCGAGGAATCCACCAGACAGATAAAGATGCGTGCCGACAGGCTGGGAGATTTTAAGAAGGATATGCTGCTGCTCTGCGAGACGGACCTGACAGCAATATCCGATATCATCAGGAACAAAAAGCCGCGTATAGTCATTATCGATTCCATACAGACCATGTATAACGAGGATGTTTCAGGTACACCGGGATCTGTATCTCAGGTACGTGAATCCACGGCTGTGCTCCTGCAGCTTTCTAAGACACTGGGGATATCTATTTTCATTGTTGGACATGTAACTAAAGAGGGCACAGTGGCAGGCCCCAGGATACTTGAGCATATGGTTGATACTGTGCTTTATTTTGAGGGAGACAGATACGCGGCCTACCGCATACTCAGGGGAGTTAAGAACCGTTTCGGATCCACTAATGAGATTGGCGTATTCGAAATGTGGGAAAAGGGACTCAGGGAAGTAAAGAATCCTTCCGAATACCTCCTGCAGGGACGGCAGAGCGGTGCCAGCGGCATAGTGACAGGGTGTTCTGTGGAAGGGACAAGACCTATGCTTTTGGAGGCTCAGGCGCTTGTATGCCAGACTGCGTTCGGGATACCCAGACGTCAGGCTTCCGGAGCTGACTTAAACCGTATTAATCTAATGATGGCAGTACTGGAGAAAAGACTGGGGCTTCATTTGGGCCAATGCGATGCATATGTGAATATTGCGGGCGGCATGAAGATTGTTGAGCCTGCTGTTGACCTTGCACTTGCCATGGCCATAGTTTCCAGTTTCCTGAATATACCTGTGGATGATTCGCTGATAGCAGTAGGTGAGATCGGACTTTCCGGTGAAGTCAGGAGTGTCAGCCAGATAGAGCAACGTGTATCCGAAGCTGCAAAGATGGGATACGGTACCTGCGTGATACCTGAGGCTGGTGCTGACAGGCTGAAAGGGATAAAAGGTCTCGGGAATATCCGTATTGTTCCAGTGGATTCGGTGAAAAAAGCGATAAGTATAATACAGAAATGATAAAGCTTCGCACGAGGCACTCGGCGTGGAGGGTTAATATGCGTATAATGATAACCAACGATGACGGTATAAAGTCTCCGGGACTTAAAAAGCTGGCAGAGACAGCTAAGAAATTTGGAGAAGTGATAGTGGCTGCGCCCAAGGAACAGTGCAGCGCTATGTCACATCATATCACGTTAAGAAATGACATAGAATTTTCGGAGTACGATTTCCCTGTTGACGGAGTAAAAGCATATGCTTTTGAGGGAACTCCGGCTGACTGTATCAGGGCTTCTTTTTTAGGGTTTATACCGAGGGCTGAAAGACCGGATATGGTTTTCTCAGGGATAAACGAAGGCTCTAACTGCGGCTTTGACATACAGTATTCGGCAACTGTTGGTGCAGCTATGGAAGCACTGCTTTATAACGTGCCCGCTATCTGTTTCTCACAGGGGGTCAGGGAATGTAATCTGCATGGCGGTGAAGGTGTGATCACGGATGTCTGTGATAAATATTTGTATGATGTCATTGATGAGCTTCTCAAGAACGAATTGATGTCGAACTGCTGCTGGAATGTGAATTTTCCCAACTGTCGTCCGGATCAGTACAGGGGTATGCTTTACGACCGTTTTCCTTCCCAGCAGGCATTCTGGGATGACAGATATGCACCATATACCGGAGAGGATGGCAGGAACTATATACATATGTCGACTGAGCCTATAAAAGGAGCGGAGGAAGGCAGTGACATGAAGGCGCTGCTTGATGGTTACATATCTATTGGATATGTAAGGAATATGGTCCTTCTGTAAGCGGCATGCCTCCTGCACGGAGATA
The DNA here is from genome assembly GCA_002393955.1 of Lachnospiraceae bacterium UBA4364. Taxonomy (GTDB): domain Bacteria; phylum Bacillota; class Clostridia; order Lachnospirales; family Lachnospiraceae; genus NK4A136. The sequence continues at coordinate 44,938 of DGSK01000001.1, forward strand.
CTTACTCATGCATACTTTGGAAAGCAGAATGACAAAACGAAAAAAGTTTTGGCATTTGATATATATTATGATGAAATGAAAATACTGATAGTCAGCGACTCACATGTGAATAATAACGTTATAATACAGACTCTTGTGAAAGAAAAGCCGGATATGCTTATCCACCTCGGGGATATTGAAAATGATACTTTTCCGCTCGAGCAGGCTCTGGGCACAGAAAAGCCCTCTATCTATATCAGGGGCAACTGTGATTATTATGACAGAAATCTAAAGCCCAATGCCGTATTCAGCCTCTGTGGACACAGATTCTTTGCAACTCACGGGCATATGTATGGCGTAAATTATGGCTATGACAAGCTTGTATATGCAGCGAAGGAAAAGGACTGTGATGTTGCTCTTTTCGGACATATCCATAAGCCGGTGGATGAAGAGATTGGCGGAGTCCGTGTGTTAAATCCCGGCAGCATATCCAGACCCAGGGGTGGGAGCAAGCGTTCATATATCATTACGGAGCTTGATGAAGATGGGAAGATGGACGTGTTATTCCGTGAGATAGTTTAGTCGGATTTTTCGGATTTTAACCAGATAAGCTACAAAAACGAGTGAAAATGCCTTTCGTCAGGAAAACAAGCGTTTTGTCGGAAATTATGCCCCCAAAAAACTGCTTGGCCTATAATGTAGTTCGGTAAAGCGGAATATGCCTTTGCTCATGAAACATAATAATTGCCGGAGGGAACAATAATGGGATTTTGCAGTAAATGCGGAGCAGAATATCAGAAAGGATCGCAGTTCTGTACCAAATGCGGCACAAGAATCTTAACTGATGACATCAAAGGGTTTGACTTTTTCCGCTTTTCTGTTATAATATGCTAATCAAGCAGCCAACAGGAAGGATGTGTCCCTTCCGACCTGGCGATTATAGGTTAATAAAAGCGACCATTAATCCGTCATGATCAGGTGGTCGTTTTTATTTGCGTTTTTTACAAATAATCACTAATGTAATTACTGCACATAACATAATAACAAACTGGAACAAATCAGAAGCTGTTATATACATACATAAGCACCACCTTCCTTTCAAGCTCAGGTTGGTGAGCGCAACCACCCGTTGGCTGCCAGATAAATATATTATATACAGGGATCATTTGATAAATTTTTTTATCAACAGCATGGCAGAACCACCATATGCGGTATTCTGACACAAATTATGAAAATTTGACAGAGGAAATTTGTCAAAAAAATTTTCCTTGCAATATCTCACGCTTAATTATACAATACCCCTGTTGCATGGGCAGATACCTTCGGGATCTGACTTGTGCAAATATTTTACAATTTAATATCTTTTTAGGAGGAAGAAAGCAATGAAAAAAGTAAGGATCTTTCTTACAGGATTGCTGATGACAATGGCTGTTGCACTGGGCGGCTGCACAGGTGACAAGACTGCGGAGACTCCCGTATCTTCTGCAGAGAATGCAGATGAGTCAGGCTATTCAGCCACAGGTCAGATCACAATCGGAATCGCACAGGATCTTGATGACGGACTAGATCCCCACAAGGTTGACGCAGCAGGAACAAGGGAAATACTGTTCAATGTTTACGAAGGACTCGTAAAATATGACGTGAACGGTAATCTGGTACCGGCTGTTGCCAGCGACTATGCAATAAGTCCCGACGGACTTACATACACATTCACTCTTCGTGAAGGTGTGCTTTTCCATGATGGAAAAGAAGTAACACCCGATGATGTTATTTATTCACTTTCAAGATGCGCAGATACCAGTGATGGCGATGCCCTCAAGCCTGCGCTTACCAACATCAGTTTCCTGCAGGCTAATGATGAAGGAAAGGTTGTGATCAAGCTTAATGAGCCGGATCCTGATTTCCTTTCATATATGACGACTGCTATCATTCCTGCATGGAACACGGATCCAGAGACTAATGTCGTAGGAACCGGACCGTACAAATTCGTATCACATACTCCCCAGGAGTCTGTTGTGCTTGAGGCTTTTGACGGATACTGGGGCGAGAAGGCTCATATCAAGGATGTGACTCTCAAGGTAATTGCGAATCCTGATTCCATCGTTATGGAAATGATGGGCGGCTCTGTTGATATGTTCTGCCGTGTTACCGAGGAACAGGCAAAGGAGCTCTCAGCCGGTGATTTCAATATCGAGACCGGTACTATGAACCTTGTACAGGCTTTATATCTTAATAATGATTACGAGCCTTTTAAGGACGAAAGGGTAAGACAGGCAATCTGCTATGCCATCGATCCTGCAGAAGTAATGGCATATGTATCAGGCGGCGAGGGTACTGAGATCGCAACTGCGGTTTTCCCTGCTTTTGGAAGATACTATGATGCATCACTTAATGATAACTATAATAAAGATGTTGAGAAGGCAAAGGAGCTGCTTAAGGAAGCCGGCTATGAGAACAGCCTTGAGTTTTCAATAACTGTTCCTTCAAACTATCAGCCCCATGTGGCTACGGCAGAGGTTCTTGTTGAGCAGCTTAAAGCTGTAGGTGTAAATGCTTCAATCGAGCTTGTTGACTGGGATACATGGCTTTCAGGAACATATTCCGAGAGAAATTATCAGGCAACGGTTATCGGTGTAGATGCTAATCCGCTTACCGCAAGGGCACTGCTTGAGAGATACAGGAGTGATGCCGGCAACAATTTCATCAACTACAATAATCCTGATTTTGATGCAAAGCTGGATGCTGCATTTGCTACATACGATGATGAGGAGCAGACAAAGCTTTTCAAGGAATGTCTCGCTATGCTTTCTGAGACTGCAGCAAGCGCATATATCCAGGATCTTCCCTGTTTTGTAGCTGTCAGGAATAATATAGCCGGATATCAGTTCTATCCGCTGTATGCACAGGATTTTGCGAGCCTGTATTTTACTGATGCACAGTAAATAAATTTAACTTTCCCTGCGGTATCTTCTGCCGCAGGGAATATTTATAAGATATTATTCAGGACTGTTACGTTTATAAGATCAATTAACGATCATTATATTGGTCAGAATCTGTATCGCCGTTCACGGCGCTTTAAATAAATTGAAATTGAACAATTATTATTTCAGAAAAATCCTATCACTTGCAGCTACTCTTCTTGTAATTTCATTTCTTGTTTTTGCAGCTTTTGAGATCATACCCGGAGATCCTGCGCTTTCCAGACTGGGAACAAATGCCACGCCTGAGAGGATAGCGGCCCTCCGTGCTGAAATGGGGCTTGATAAGCCTTTCCTGGTAAGATATTTTCTGTGGATGACAGAGTGCATAAGGGGAAATTTCGGCACATCATACAGCTATAATGTCCCTGTGATGAGCATGATAGGCGAAAAACTCCCAATTACCATTACCCTTACAATTTTATCAATGAGCATAACAATGATAGTCTCAGTACCTTTGGGGATAATGCTTGCAAAGTACGCACACCGTACTTTTGATAAAGCTGGTTTTATCGCCAACCAGACCATAATGTCTGTTCCGGCATTTTTCCTGGGGATACTTTTTACATATATATTTGGACTGGTGCTTCACTGGTTCAAGCCCGGCGGATATGTATCATATAAGCAGAGCATAATAGGATTTATCGGTTTTCTGATAGTTCCGGCCATCGCAATAGCGATTCCCAAATGCGCAATGTCCATAAAGCTTTTGAGAGCTGCAGTGCTGCAGGAAGCGGATAAGGATTATGTCCGTACTGCGTATAGCCGTGGTAATTCCACCATGCAGGTCATGTACAGACATGTACTGAAAAACGCCCTTATACCGTTAGTTACATTCTGGGGAATGGCAGTTGCTGATGTAATTGCCGGCTCCATAGTAATAGAACAGGTCTTCAACATCCCCGGTCTGGGAAGAGTTTTGCTGACTTCCATATCAAACAGGGACTACCCGGTAGTGGAAGCAGTCATACTGCTGATAGCAGTGGTGGTAGTACTTATGGACCTGGTGACCGACATACTTTACAGGCGTATTGATCCCAGAGTGCGGGGGAACGAGAAGGGGTAGTGCAGCGGAACATCTTGATATCCACCACACGTGCCTTGCATAAAGTGCCCGTCATAGCTTTTAAGCCTGCAAAAAAACGAGAAAAGAAATGCTTAATTCAATAAGAAAAACATTTAGAAAATACAATAATTTTTTCTTTAACTTTGGTATGATCATCACCCTTGTGTTTTTCGTGCTGGCTGTTGTCGGCTGTTTTTATACGCCATATAACACCACGGAAATGAATGTAGCACTGAAAAATTCTGCGCCTGCTTTGGCACATATTTTTGGCTGCGACAATTACGGCCGTGATATTTTCAGCCGTGTAATGGAGGGGATAAGAAACACTTTCTTTATCTCATTTTTTACGGTCCTGATAGGAAGCCTTATGGGGATACTGATAGGCGCCATATCCGGATATTACGGAGGAAAGCTTGACGAGATACTTATGCGTATAAATGACGTGATGTTCGCCTTTCCAAGTGTCCTGCTTGCACTGGTGATAATTTCACTTTTCGGAAGCGGCACAATGGTGGTAACACTGGCATTGGGAATAGCCTTCATACCGAGCTTTGCAAGGATAGTACGGTCGGAGTATAAGAAACAGGCGTCCCTTGATTATGTACAGAGCGCAAAGCTTATGGGGGCGAAGGATATAAGGGTGATCTTTGTGCATATCCTTTCGAATATACTTCCGGTGTTAGTAAGTTCAGTCATGATAGGCTTTAATAATGCCGTACTTGCGGAAGCAGGCTTAAGCTATCTGGGAATAGGTGTACAGCCTCCTGAAGCATCCCTTGGACGCATGCTTTCGGAAGCTCAGTCGTATCTTTTTTTATCGCCGTGGTATGCTCTGTTTCCCGGGTTAGCCATAGTATTTATGGTGCTTGGTTTTTCGATGTTAGCAGAAGGCATATCGGCGGCAAAGTAAATTAAAGATAGTGATAACTAATTTCTCTTGCATGTAAGCGAAAAAAGGAAAAAAACACCATTCATATTCGGCAGGAAAAGCACATGGATTCGGAAAACTGGATGCTGATAACCATATGGCAGCGTACGTAGTTGATAGTAGTAAATAAAATTAAATAGATTTAAATTGAATAGTATTGAAATAACATGTTATTAGAAGTTAAAGACCTAACAATCGAATTCCATGACCATGACCGTCCGGAGACAGTGGTTGAGAACGTCAGTTTTTCCCTGGATAAAGGTGAGATACTGGGACTTGTGGGGGAGTCAGGCTCTGGTAAATCCATGACGGCAATGGCTATAGCAGGCCTGCTGCCCAGAAAGAAAATGAAAAAATCCGGCGAGATCATATTTGAGGAAAAGAACCTGCTTACTCTGCCAAGACATGATTTAAGAGAGCTGCAGGGAGATGAAATCGCAGTAATATTCCAGGAACCCATGACCGCGCTGAATCCCACTATGCGGATTGGCAGACAAGTGGAGGAGGCACTGCTTTTACACCGGAATATGACAGCTCAGGACCGTAAAAACAGGGCGATAAAGTATCTCAAGGCCGTAGAGCTGGATGATGCGGAAAGGATATATGAGTCTTATCCTCATGAGCTTTCCGGCGGACAGAGACAGAGGGTAATGATAGCATCCGCTATGATAAACAGGCCGAAGATACTTATAGCTGACGAGCCTACCACGGCTCTTGACGTGACTGTCCAGGCACAGATAATCGATCTTCTGCAACGAACCAATAAAAAGCTTGGTGTAGCAATACTTTTCATTTCTCATGACCTGAGCCTCATAAGCCGTATTACCCACAATGTGATAGTTATGCAGAACGGTCATATTGTGGAGAAAGGGAATACGGATGAAATCTTTGCTGCACCAAAGAATGATTACACAAAGAAACTGATAGCCGCAATACCAAAGGTGGAGCTGAAGTAAGTTTGAATGATATTCTATAAAAGATTATGGACAGGATAAAAAATATTACAATAAGTATATTCATCGCTTTTTCCATGGCTTTGCTGTATGTATCATCTCTTTTTCTTGTGGATATGATTTTTTTCAGGTCAGCTGTTTGGGCAATAATGTTTTCTGCTGTAACTGCGATGGTATATGGTTTCTATATGGTTAGCAAAAATAAATTGTTTTGTATATTAAAATGGGGCTTGTCGATACCGCTTTCGTATATTGTCATAAAATGGTTTTGGAGCGTAAACTTCTCAGTGCGTGCCATATATTGGCTTGATCCGGAATACGGAAACCTGTCCGGCGGTTCAGCATTTGCAGCAGGTTCTATGCTTATGGTATTGTCTTTTTTATTTTTACTTAACGGAATAATTGGCGCCGTAATCGGCCAAGAGATGATTGTTAAATTGCGCGGAACTGATACCGGATTTGAACTTATTCAGGTATTAACGGCTGTCGTTATTTCGATAGTGATCATTATAATCGTTATTAGTCTTGAAGGTGTATTTCCACCATACGAAACAGTCGTAAGATATAGTTAAAGATTAAGATGAATAAAAATACGAACAAAACATCATATACCCCTGATTCACCGGATATCCTTGTATCCGGACGTGATATTACTGTCTCATTTGCTGACAGGACAGGGAAAAGGACCACAGTGCTTGACGGTCTTGATTTTGATATATACAAGGGCGAGATACTGGGGCTTGCAGGTGAGAGCGGAAGCGGTAAATCCACCCTGGCAAAGACAATACTCGAAATGGTAAAATACGATTCCGGCGAGCTTTATGTCGGTGCGGATAAGCCGCAGATGATATTCCAGGATCCCTACAGTTCACTGAATCCGGCAAAAAAAATCTCCTGGATCATGCAGGAACCTTTAAGGCTGGGAACGGATCTTGATAAAAACACAAGAAAGCAGAAAGTGTCCGAAATGCTTTCCTCCGTAGGCTTAAGTGATGAGATAGGTGACCATAAGCCAAATGAACTGTCCGGAGGTCAGCGGCAGAGGGTATGCATAGGAACTGCACTTATGCGCAATCCTGAGCTGCTGATAGCTGATGAACCGGTATCGGCACTGGATGTAACTGTTCAGGCTCAGGTTCTGGAACTTATGAAAGATCTGCATAGAAAACACGGATTTACCATGCTTTTCATTTCACATGATTTACGGACAATGTATAATTTCTGCGACAGGATAATGATACTGCAGAAAGGTAAGATCGTTGAAAGCGGCAAGCCGGACGAAATGTACAGAAATCCCAGGGCTGAGTATACGAAACTGCTGTTAGAAAGCGCGGGAATAACTGCCGCACGCTGAATACTGATTTCAACTTATACGGGAGCTGTTAATATGAGTTATATTTCCGACAATTTATTTCCGACATATTTTTCAAAGAACGTATACCGCATGAATTTCAGGAAAGTCTGGGAAGCTGGCTATAGGGGCATTATTTTTGACATAGACAATACCCTGGTAGGGCATGATGCGCCGGTGGATGACCACGCTAAGCGGCTGATAGAAATACTGCATGGAATGGGCTTTGAGACGGTGATAGTTTCAAACAATGAAGAGCCCAGGGTGAAAAGCTTTTCTGATGCTATCGGCTGCAAATATATATACAAAGCCCTGAAACCTCGTGCATACGGTTACAACAAAGCCCTTGAAGTGCTCCATATGCCGAAGAAGCAGGTACTCTGCATAGGGGACCAGATATATACTGATATCTGGGGGGCTAACCGTGCGGGCTTAGACAGCGTCCTGGTAAGGAAGCTGCACGAATACGAGCCGCCCCATATACACCTTAAGAGGGTATTGGAAATGCCGGTAATGTGGATGTATGTACAAAAAAGAAAAAAGATGAAATGATATTCACAAAAAATAGCCACAATGCTGTGGCTATTTTTGTGAGCAAGGTTAATGTAATAGTTTTGTAAATTAGTTTATTTGTTAAAATCGGCTATGGTTTCGTCAGTGATACGGAAGAAGTATTTATCTTCAGGATCAATGACTTTACCTTCTGCATCCGGATCCAAAAGATAGTGTTCTTCCGCAAGCCAGGCTTCTGCTTCTTTGCTGCGCTTGGCATCTGCGGCTTCTGTATAGTAATCATCTCCCATGGAAGAACCATCATCAGGGATTCTTTCAAGGTATATCATAAGACCATCATAATCTTCAGGTACCGTAATGGTGTATGTTTGGTGATAAGTCGATGACCAAAGCTCCGACCAGCCGTCTTCAGACTCGACATATGTGCTCTCATCCCAGAAATCAGTCCAATTTGTTTTAGTTTCCTTATAAACGTCATAGGTTATGTTTTTCCATTCAAATTCTGTATGTATACCGTATGTTTCATTGCCTTCCGTATTTCGTGAATTAAAAAGTTTACCGGAATAATAATCATAAAAACCAATCCCCGGAAGAGTATATCTAAAGGACCAATCAAAGTTTCCGTCCCAGGTCACATTGAATTTGGGCTGTATGGAAGATGATGCATTTATAGTTATAGTTTTCATGCCATCAGCTGTGGATTCTTCTGTAATACTGTCTATATTAAAAGTACAGACGCCTTTATCAACTTTGATCTCGGGAGAATCAAGCCTGTAGCCGTTATAATCGATCACTTGAAACGGGTATGCATCAAATGACACACTTTTTACCCAAGCAGTTTCCACTTTTATATTATTTGCAATGACATAGGGGATTTCTGAACGTTTTGCAGTGATTGTCGCGCTATCCACGGCATCTTCACCTTCATTTACTATTTTTCCCGCTTTTTCATAATCTTCTTTTTCAAGATAATAGTCTATAAGCTTAAGATATGCCGATTCAGACTCAGGATCTATATCGAGCGCTTTGCGGTAACCTTCTTCAGTACCGGAGGCTAGGAGCTCATTTACTATGTTTTCACGCACATCTGCAGCGGAATCAATATCTATTTTTTCGATTGCTGCCAAAAATAACAGTGCAGAATCTGTATCACCGGCTGCGAGAAGCTCTGTAATTCTGTCATTAAGTTTTGAAAGCAGATATGTCTTGAAAGCAGCGGTATCTTCACCCGCAAGAGAAGCAGATGCCTTTTCATAGAGCTTGAGCAGTGTTTCTGTGTTGTTCGTGCGAATATACAAATCCGCAAGCGCATAGTAGGCATCGGTAAGGGCGGGATTTGTGGCAATTGCGTCTTCATAGCGCTTGGTTGCTTCAGTATCATTGCCTTCATCTTCCAGGCTTTTTGCCCATGCCATATATGCGTCATAGAGCCACTGGACTGCAGCCTCATTATTGGGATCGATCTCTATGGCAGTTTTATATGCAGCAACCGCCTGCTCAAAATCCAGATCATCAAGGAAAAGGGCAGCCGCCGTGCACTGCCTTTCTGATTTTTTTTCAGGACTGAATGACTGAACCAGAACAACCGAACCGATGATGACCGCAACCATAACTACGGCCACAGCAGCTAGTATTATAGGAAGCGGTGATGTCTTTTTGGTTATTTTTGTCTCTTTAGTAGAAGTCTCCGGTGTCGCATTAGCTGTGCTGTTTTCTCCGTCTGTCCTGTTTTTTTCAGTGTCCTTGATTACATCAGTGTCTTTGGTTTCCTTAGCCACCTCATTTCCTTCGGGAACTTTATTGTCAGTTTCCGTGATTTCTGCGGTGGCCTTGCTTTCTTCGGCATCCTTGTTTTCTGCAGTGTCTTTAACTGCTTCGTTGTTGTTTGTTTCTTCCATTGTCATTTTACCTCGCTGTATTTTGATAATCCGGATATAACGGAGTCGCTATTTATCCGGAACTGATGCTATGATACCGCAGTGAGAGGGATGTTACAACCGATAAAGGGTGCTGTTCATCCTGTTTCACTGACATTCTGTCGCAAAAATAAATTTTATAAAGATTCATTTAATGTATAATAAACTACAGAAAGAACTGCAGTAATCGTTGAAAGATAAATTACATGGATGGTTATTTTGTTTCAGTTAAAAATAAACAAAGAAAAAGGATATTTAGATTATGGAAGAAAATAAAACAACGAATGACAAAAATTCGGCTAACGTAAACACAGAATCTGATGCAGCAGAAAAAACTGCTGTTAAAAATGCAGATCTTGACGCAGCAGTAAAGAAGAAATCCGCAGTTCCGGTAATAGCTATTTCAGCGGTGGCTGTTGTCGTAGTCGCTGCAGTACTGATAGCCGTTGTTCTTTTCGTCAGTTCATCCGGAGAGAAAAGACGTATTGCGGATCAACTTGCATTAGGAGACAGATATCTGTCAGAGCTGGATTATGACCAGGCCATAGCGGCCTATCTTGCTGTGATCGAGATAGACCCGAAGAATAAGGAAGCATATGAGAATTTCGTTGATACATACATTGCATGGTCGGACGCAACTGCAACTGATGGCAATCCTGATGAATCTATAAAATTGCTCGAGAACGCTGTCAGTGAACTGGAAACACTACGCTCAGAAGATAATAACGAAATCATAGATGAACAGCTGCAGCGTCTGCTAAATCGCCTGGAGGAACTGCGCGGAAAAACGCCGGAGTCAGGAGGGGCAATGTCGCCGGCTGATGAACTTTTGGAACAGGGAGAATATGACTCTGCACTGGAAATGTATCTTTCCATGCTGGAAGAGGATCCTGAAAATGCAGAGGCATATTTAGGGATAATAGAGGTTTATTTGCGACAGGGAGATTTCGATACTGCTTTACAATATGCGGAAGAAGGTTATGAAAAGACCGGAGACAATCGTCTTAAAGAAATGATCGATATGATAAACAGCGGAAATATCAAGGATTCTCGCGGAAATATACTATCGATGACTCAATATAGAGAAGGGCGTTTGGAGTACAGATATGAGTATTCCTATGATAAAGATGGACGAGAAGTTACCCAGCATACATGGTATTACTCGTCTGACGGTAATATAGAGGAATGGTATTCTGACTCTACATATGATGATTTGGGAAGAAATCAGGCTACAATAGAATATTTTAGCGACGGTGGGAGATATGAGCATAATTATTCTTATACCGATGACGAAAGCGAATCATTTAGAATTGATAATATCCATTATGATGCTGGTGGTGATATTATTGAATGGTCTTACGACCTTTATGAACATGGAAGGCGAGAACATCATGAGCTGGACTTGGATAATAATAGGAATGATAGATTGACACATGTAGATATATCCACATATGATGAAAACGGACGAGAAGTAAGACGGGATTCGTATCATTACTATGAAGACCGGGAGGAACACACATATAGCGAAATCATCTATGATGAGAACGGTAATTGGATAGGTGAAAAGGAATATGATGATGACGGGGTATTGATCAGAGAATATCTTCCGGAGTATTAAGGAGAAAAGATTATAATGATCAGGGTAATGTCGTTGATGATGTACCAAGCATAAGTTACAGTGAGCTTGTTGAATACCTTTCTGATTACTAATTTTTTAAAGGAGTGCATTTCATCCGCTTTTAACTGCATTCCGTCATATTATTTTGAAACCATTTACTTATGAAGTATAGTATTGACGAAGAGAATAGATAATCTGAAAACCAGAAATATATTAATTATTTGGAGGTAAAATAAATGGCAGAATTCTATATTTCGTCGGATAATCTGAAATCACCTGTTTCTGATTTGGAAAGATGTCGGTATCTATTGAGAGAATATAGAAATGAAGTAAACAGCGTCAAATTTATTATCAAAAAATCCCTGGGAATATGTTTTAAGGCAAGGAATACTCTGGCTGATATTTCGGACAAATTGTCTGAAGAAGCAGAGTCCTGCACCAGCCTTTCTACAGGACTAAACCGTATCGTTCAAGTATATGAACGCTCAGAAAAGCATGTTTGTGAGTATGCGGTGAATGGCAAAACAGTGATATCATGGGCAGAGATTCTCTCTAACAATGATATCAATACAACTGATGATAGAGGGGGACGAGGCGGATACGGTATTAACGGTTTATTTCAAGATTTTTTCAAGGCTAATGATGATGGCCATTATGAAGGGATTATTGCCGCTACAGGACCATTTGGTACTATTATTGATGGAGTGAAGCAGTTTGCTGACGGAGAATACGGTAAAAGTATAGCTGATATAGTTAAATTTGCAGGTGGGCTTGTCAAAAATATCGAAGGAACAAAAATCGACTGGGCTGAATGGATAGGACTTAATCCGATAGGTGAGAAACCTTTGAAATATGCGCTCAGTGACTATTTTGATTTTTCTAATGCACGCAATGGTTTTTCATCGGTATGCAACTGGGCGGCAGCTATAGTAACCAGCGGATATGATAACTTGAAAGAATTCGGTGACGGATGGTTTTCAAATCCAAGATTTTGGGGTGAAACTGCAACGGAAACCTTGATAAACGTAGGCGAGGGCATATTGATGACCGCTGCTGCTGGTGTGATACTTGGCACTTCAGCACCTGCGGTAGCAGTCGGAGTACTTGCTGCTGTTGGGACCGTAGCGGTTGATGCCGGAGTAAACGGTATCATACGACTGGTAACAGGTGATCCTAACGCAGACTGGAAAGAGATTGTATCAGATGCGGTATGTGACGGTTTTGGTACCGCTGTTGAATGGGTGAAGGAAAACGGAGCAGTAGCCGTTGAATGGGCAAAGGATGCGGGACAGGCAGCTGTTGACTGGGTGGTGGATACCGGACAGGCTGTTACCGACTGGGCTGTTGATACTGCTTCGGATATAGTTGAAGGTATAGGCGAAGGAATTAATAATTTTGGCAATTCAGTATGCGGCTGGTTAGGGATTGCATAAGCTGCAGACAGAACAGTTAATCATGATAGTATTAATATTAATATATAAACGAAAGGGGAACTTAAGTTATGGAGAACAATGTTAGAGAATTATTACCTATCGGATCTGTTGTATTACTTAAATCCGCAACAAAGAAAGCTATGATCTACGGCGTCAAGCAGGGGGATAAGGCGAGCGGTACAGAGTACGACTATATAGGGGTGGTTTATCCGGAGGGAAATATGGGTGAAGGTACGCAGTTTTTCTTTAACCATGACGCTATCGATAAAGTGATATTCCGGGGCTTTGAGAATGACGAAAGAGAAACTTTTATTGAAAAGCTTGCTGAGTATTATGACAAAAAATAATTCGGTCGCAATGCATTTCGTCCTGTTTGGGTGGCTATCCATCAGATAATGTTCATATGTTTTTATTTTGAAGTATATTATCCTTATGGCTGGGGAATAATCGTAAAACGCTAACAATAGATAGGGGTAAAGCAAAATGGAAAATGAAAAATTGGAGTTAAACGAGGAGCAGAAAGAATCTGTGGGCGAGGAAACCAAAAAGATAGCGCTCCTTCCTATAGGTTCTGTTGTGCTGCTTAAAAACGGGACCAAACGCGTAATGGTCTATGGCAGAAAAATGCGGTCTAAAAGCGAAAACAGGGTATTTGATTATATTGGCTGTCTATACCCGGAGGGTGCTATGGACAGTGAACATGTAATTTTATTCGACCATGAGCAGATACAGCTTGTGTATTTTATAGGATTCCAGGATGTTGAGGAATTTTTATTCCGTTCAAGGCTGAATAAGGAGATTTGATTATGGCTGAGTTTTCTGTCAAACCCGAACTGTTACAGGATGATGCTGAATGCCTTCGCAGGGTGTCAAATGATGTAAAGGCTATTAAAAGAGAATTAGGACATGTCGAGAATACGCTTGACGGAATGATAGGTTTTAATAAATCAAAAAGCTCTTTAAAAAACATACACACGCAGCTGGAGCTGGAAAGCGGAAAAATAATAAACATTTCCATAGCTCTTAATAATATTGGTGAGATTTACATAAAAACAGAAAATAAAGTTCTGGGAAATGATTACGGTTTAGGGGCAGATCTCCATGTGATAATTGAAATGCTTGAAGATGTAGAACCGGTTTTAGCATATGTAGATGACGTCGAAGAAATCTTTTGGGATAGTTATTTAAAAGCTTTAAAACAGATATATGGGGGGACATTTGACTTTATAGCTGACCATGCAGATGAAGCTTTGGATTATTATTGGACAGCATTAAAACAGATATACGGGGGTGATTTTGTTGAGGACAGCAATTTGCTAGGAACATGGGGGTCCATACTTTTAGGTTTTGTTCCTTTTTTTGGTACGGTTGCTGATGCGAGGGATTTGGTTGCGGATATCATTCATCTTATAGATGACGGGCAGGAGACTAAGGAATGGGTTGCATTAGGCTTTACACTTGTGGCCTTTATACCCTCTGCAGGTGACTTTTTAAAACATTCTGATGAGATATCAGATTTGTTAAAGGGACTTACGCATTCGGATGAAATTGCCGATATAGTAGGCGGTTTAATGAAAAACGGTAGCGATGTGATAAACAATCGTTTGATAACCGATATTCGAGATTATTTGAAAAATGATAATATTATCCCGGTGTGGAATAAAATATTCTCAAATGAAAATGTTAGTGATTTACTCAAGGAGCCGCTTGATGTTATAAAACAGTCTCCTGAAGCTAAGAAATTCTTTAACGATATTGTTGACGGGACTATAAAAACTAATCTAAAAAACATATCATGTGAAAGAGCGGAATATCTGTCTAATTTTGATTGGGAACAGTTGCAGCAGGAAACAGGAATCTCGCAATGGTATGATGACAGTTTTGTAAGTGCTATATTATAAAGGGGGTAATATTTCGCAAGTATGAAATATTATTGGGTAATAGTAACAACAATATCATATTGACAGTCTCTGTTATACGTGCTATCTTTTCTTCATCAAGTGAATATCTTTCTCTGCCTGTTCTGAGCGCAGGGAGTCTTTGAGAATAATCTTCTCACGTTCACTTAAAGTTACCTGATAGTTTTTATTTTTGCGTGGTATTGCATATCAGGATGTAAATTTAAGTTGTCTGAACGTGTCATACCACAGGAAGGAGCGTAAACATGCATGAAGAAAAAAACAGCAGCCAGACTAACATCACATCCATTACGGAGCTCTTTGGAGAACCGCAGTCAAGGCAGGACATTTTAGAGACTATTAAGCACAGTAATGTATTGCATGACTGGGAAGGAATCAGGCCAGATGACCGTGAGAAAATACTTCTTTTCTTGGAGGGAAGACAGGGTCTTCAGATTCTTTCTGACAAATTCTTCCGCAAGGTGTTCAGACCTGATGATTTTCCGGAGCGTATTGAATCACTGATTTCCGAAGTCCTTGGCGAGTCGGTTAAGATAGTCCAGATACTGTCGAGGGAGGGTACTGTGATATCCGAAAGCGGCAGTCAGGTTATCATGGATATTGTGGTCAAGACAGAAAGCGGTGCGATAGTAAATGTGGAAATGCAGCGCATAGGCTATTATTTCCCTGGAGAACGGTCGAGCTGCTATACCTCAGACCTGATAATGAGGCAGTACAGTGCGGTACGTGCTGAGAAGGGACCGGATTTCAGTTACAGCGATCTTAAACCTGTTACTCTGATTGTTATCATGGAAAAAAGCACAAAGGAATTTATCAGTGCAGCACCGGAGTATATACACAGGAAAATCACCACATATAGCAGCGGAATAAATGTCGCAAACCTTGATAATGTAGTGTATATTTCGCTTGATACATTTAAGAAACGTGGTTACAATAAAATCAGTAACAAACTTGAGGCCTGGCTTTCTTTTTTTACATATGAACAGCCGGAAGAGATAATCTCGCTTGTGAATTCGTTTCCTGAATTTACTGCTCTGTACAAGGATATCGCAGAGTTCAGAAGAAAACCGGAGGAGGTGATCGGCATGTTTTCCGAAGCGCTAAGGATAATGGACCACAATACAACGAAGTACATGATAGAGGATCTGCAGAGGCAGTACGAGGAAGCTGTGGCAAAGCGTGACGAAGCTGTGGCAAAGCGTGACGAAGCAGAGACAAAGCTCGATGAGACAGAAACGAAACTTGGCGAGGCAGAAACAAAACTTGACGAGGCAGAAATGAAACTTGACGAGGCTGTAGCGGAGCGTGACGAAGCAAATGCAAAGATTGCTACAAAAGATAAGGAGCTTGCCGAAAAGGATCGTGAGATTGCAGAGCTAAAAGCAAGGCTCGCACAACATAAACAGTAAATATTTGCAACTTTTTAGGAAAGCTCGAAGCGCGTGCTGCTGCTGGTAGCTTGGAAGTGTATTTTTGTAATATTACAAAGACCGGATGTGTGCGAAATTGCACATCCGGTCTTTTGGAATATGAATGACATTGATGACAGCGGAAATACCGATGAGAATACCGGGACATCAGACAGTGATGGGAAATGATGCCTATAATGCTGCTTTTTCTGTCGCAGACCAGGACAGGATAATCACGGCAAATCTTTCAAATCCGGACAATGCAATTTGGGGCACAGAAGGGGGAAATGACACGAATGACAAGGTGTTCTGTTTAAACGTGGATGAGATAAGGAAGTATTATTCGCTTGTAATAAAAACTACCACTCATCCTGGTTTACCTGCATTCTGTCAATAATTATTAAAAACATATAGCTCTTGATATATATTATCATTAAGGGTGAATACATAAAGACTCTAAGAACAGAAAAAAATACGTGAATTTATATTTACAAAACAATTTATCCAAATATCGAAGTATAGAGGAGAAATAAGTAATGAACTGTATCAGTTGCGGAAAAGAGATAGGTGATAACGAAGCTTTTTGCAGGTACTGCGGAGCATCGCAGGCTGTTGCTAATGGCGGTAACGAGGAAACTGTCCTATTAAATGTAAACAAGACGGGAAAGGCATCAGACGAAGAAAAAATGTTCGCGGAAACAGGTAAAACAGGCTCAGGTACTGATGGAGTGGTAAAAAAGAAGAACCTCATTCCACTTCTGATAGGTTGTATCGCAGCTATTGCCGTGCTGGCGGTACTTATTTTTACTTTAAGTGCTGTAGCAATCTATAACAGCCCGGAGAAAAAATATGACCGACAGCTGTCCATTGCCGAAAGATACCTTGGGGAGCTGGATTATGAAAAGGCGATAGCTGCATATAAGGCGGCAATCGAGATAGATCCCAATAATCCGGAAGCCTATAAAATGCTTGCTGAACTTTACCTTGCAATGGACGACAGAGATTCTGCCCTGGATACAGTGAGGGCAGGCATAGATGCCAGTGGGGACGAAGTCCTTAGTGCCATGCTTACGGAGATAACCGCAGTAATGAATGCTGCAGACGGGACTAACGGAGATGTGACGGAGGATCCGCAGTCATCTGCCGGGAACGTTACCATAAAGGTAGTAGCTGCAAATGAGACCGGAGCAATAAGCGGTGCAGAGGTAAAAATTACCGGAGAAGCCGGTGAATTCACTGGCGAATCGGACAGCGACGGAAAAGTGATATTCGATGGTCTTGATTATGGCGAATATACCGTAAAGTGCGATGCTGACGGATTCCATAAGCGGGAAATGACGGTAAATGTATCCGGCAGTGATGTGGCTCCTGTTGTAGCACTGGTTCCGGATGTGGCCGGCGATGACGCATACATCCTGCTCACATGGAACGGTGACCATGACCTGGATCTCTGTGCCTTTAATACAGAAATGAAGGAATACGTAAATATCGGGCATCCGATAGACAGCGCCGGCAATGTGTTCCTTTATGCTGACCACGGTGCAGACATGCCCTATGAAGTAATCTATATCCACAACGCAAGTGCAGAAATAGCAAAGACCATATACGTGGCAGATGCCGTTAATGCAAGAAACGGATCGTCGTCACAGATGGAAGCCGACGGTGTGACAGTCCGTGTATATGACAGTAGCGGACTCATATATGAAAGCACGGCCGACAGCGCCGAGAGTGCGCCTTTATGGTGCCCTTGCTACTACTATGCGGGAACCGTCTATGACCAGCAGGACTATATCTACGATACTACTGACGAGCAGTATGCATGGATAAGCTTTGACGAAAAGGATGCGTATACGGCGGAAAGTGAAACAGCAGTGCCGGATTCAGAGTGGAAAGCCGCATATCTGGAAAAGCTGAAAAAATCAATATATAAAGATGGAGACTATACAAAATATCCGGATGCATCCCTTATATATGTAGATGGAGATTCGGTTCCGGAATTGGCTGTTAACGTGGGATATGATGGGATGGGGGATACAGATACATTGATGGCTGTATATACATACGCTAACGGACAAGTTGAGACGATATTCGAGTTAGCACACAAATGTGACGATCCCGGAGGATGGTATATCCCGAAAGAAGGCCTATTGATGGACAACGTTCACTGGCTTGTTGGTGAAGGACCTGAAGATTTAAGGGATTGGGATATAATCAAATGGAACGGAGAGGCTTCTGAAACGCTATTGTCCGGTTATAAAGATGCGGATTATGGTTTTGACGAAAACAATAACTTTGAATATTGGGTAAATTATTATTATTATATTAATGACAAGGCTGTATCCGAGCAGGAGTATAACAGTTCAATTGCATCCACTGGCTGGGATGATAATAAGGCAAAACCTGTAATGGATGGCGCCAAGAGTTATGAGGAGATGGTCCTTCTCCTGTCGGATCCCTCTGATAAAGATCTGCAATGGAAAACCGCATATATAGATACACTGAAAAATGTGGAAAAAAATCGTGATAATTCCTACGGTGCTGATTCCTATGGGATGCTGTTATATCTGGATAATGATGATATTCCTGAACTGATATGGTATTCAACAGAATATAGCGGAGCAGTATATACATATTATAACGGTAAGGTTATTGATGTCTTTTCTGAATACTATTGTATGGATTATATTCCGGATGCTTTTTGCCAAGGGGAGGGAATAATTGATTGCTGGCGTTTCTATGGTGAGGATGAGGTTGTTTTAAAGCTTAAAAACGGAGCATTGACAGAATGCTACAGCTACTATATATACAATGATCCGATGGATGGTCCGGATGAGGGAAAGAAATATGAAAGCGGAGATCCGACGTGCCTTGACGGAAAAAATCTAATCAGGATTATCAGCCCTGAACGTTATAATTCCAGCTGGTATAAAAAGGCTGATAACGAAGTGCTCGGGATGAACTATGACGAATTAATGAACAGCCTTATGGAATAGACAAATACTAAAAAAATGATATAATATATGCTGGATTTTTAAGATTCATTTTAATTAAGGGGAGCTTATAATGAAAAAGTTTGCAGAAAGATTAATGGCGGCACTGCTGGTGATCACGGTTGTTGCATCCGGCAATTTCAGTGGCATAGCCACGGTAAATGCAGAGGGAGAGACTACTGCTTCTGATAATGAAGCTGAAGCACTTGTTGTTCCAAACCAAATGTATGAATATGACTGCGGAGGCGAAACGGCCTGCGTAGGTGTTCTTATTGCAGATCCTGAGGGAATCACGGATGTAACATTTTATGTTTGGGGAGCTGCAAACGAGCAGGACGATATCATTGCTGTAGCAGGAACTAAGGTCGCAGAAAATCAGTATGAAGCAAGAGTTGATGCTACTGCCCATATGACAGGCGGTATGCTTTATCATGCATATGCTACAAGAAACGGAGTAAGCGAGATCCTGGGGATGGCATCCGCAACCATGGAAAATGCCAATATGACTCAGATCGCACAGACGCTTACTTCTCCTACCGGAACTATAGTACTGGTTGATAAGTCTCAGAATATCTTCGGAATATACAGTTATGATGGAACACAGTACAATTATGTCAGAGGTAATTACTGTACAACAGGAGCCGGCGGATGCACTCCTACCGGAACATATTCAATAGGCAGGAAGGGATACGCTTTCGGAACGGCGGATTATACCTGCTACTACTATAGCGGTTTTATCGGAGGCAAATATCTTTTCCATTCAGTGCTTTACTACCCGGGCACATTTAAGATAAAGAGCGGTAAGCTTGGACGCTACCTGTCTCACGGTTGCATAAGGCTTGATATTGACGATGCAAAGTTTTTACAGGATTATGTGCTGTCAGGCTCAACGGTATACATATACAAATAGAACGTTTTACAGACAGTAATCTTTATCTGATTCCGTAGCTCTATCCAATACGTAGAACAAATAGTTTAGGATGCAGAATATAGACAGCAAAAATAAATATACAGGTATCAATACTGCAACAAGGCTTGCAGGACTTTTAGGACATCCTGTGGGGCATTCCGTATCCCCGTATCTGCAGAATGCACTTGCGGAGAAATACGGGATCAATATGGCGTATCTTGGCTTTGATATTGCAGAAGGTCAGCTTGAAAACGCTGTAAAAGGCGGTCTTGCCATGAATGCTATAGGATTTAATGTGACTGTGCCCTATAAAAAGGATGTAATGAAGCTGCTTGCAGGCGTTGATCCTGCTGCAGAGAAGATTGGTGCAGTCAATACCTTAAAGCTTGAGCCGGACGGATACCACGGTTATAACACTGACATGCCGGGATTCGGAAGGGCGCTGGACTATGCAGGTATTAGCGTTAAAGACAGAAATGTAGTCATGATAGGTGCAGGCGGTGCTGCCAATGCGGTTTTGTGCGCGCTGCTTGAAAAGGGTGCCGGGAATATACTGATAGTCAACAGGTCATTAGATAAAGCGGATGCTCTGGCAGGAAGATTCAGGGATTCATATCCGGATAGCAGGATTTATACGGCTGCTTTATTAAATACTAATCTCAATACTAATTCCGCAGAGTCTGGACTTAACAAAGAGCCGGATTACCTTGAAATTATGTCAGGGATATCCGGTGATAAATGGATCGCTATCCAGTGTACAAGTGTGGGAATGTTTCCCAAAGTTGATATGGCGCCAATAAATGATGAAAATTTTTATGAACAGCTTGAAGCGGCATACGACATAATTTTCAACCCGGAAGAAACCCAGTTTCTAAAGAAGGCCCGTGAACATGGCGCAAAGATATCCAATGGTCTGGGAATGCTGATGTTTCAGGGAATAAGATCGTTCGAGATATGGAACGGACTGAAAGTCAGTGATGATATAGCCGAGGAGCTTCTGGAAGGCATGCAGGAAGCTGTAAAAGAGAGATGAGGATTCCGAAACTTAATCCGGTTACTTAAGTAAGGAGAAAAGATATGTCTGATAATAACGATGAAAAAAGAGGCCCGCTTGCAGAATTGATGGATCTTGCAGAGGGTGTAACTCAAGACCAGAAAGCGGGGGATAATTATTCCCTTGCGGGCGACAGAAACTGGAAAGTTTTGGAAACAATTGATGATGAGGATTTTGGCGGTTCCGGCATGTACGGGTGCCTTATCGATAAGGGCGATGGAACCTGTGCTATTGTTTTTAGAGGGACTGTTCTAGATGAGGATCCTTTGGAAAAAATAGAGGATGGAATACAGGATATTTTTGGCGCGGATCTGGGGCTTGTGAATAATGGAGAGACCGATCAGCAGATTATGGCCAGGCTTTTTACTGAGGAGATGTACAAAAAGTATGGTGGTAGATTTAAAGAGTTTACATTTGTCGGACATTCCCTCGGAGGAAATCTGGCTGAGCATGCTCTTATAACTGCCCCTCCCGAGCTGCAGGCCAAGAGCAGCGCAGTCAGCCTTGATGGTCCAGGTTTTTCGGCCAGATATATAGCAGAACATGCCGCAGAGATAGAAGCTGTGAAAGGGAAACTTGACAGATACCAGTGGTCTTTTGTGGGGGCATGCCTGAATACTTTGCCGGGGGAACGTTACGAAAACCTGAGAATTGAAGGATATGATTTTACCGTAGAAAATGACGAGGTGGATAAGTTCATTTCTTATGAATCTCAGGATGACCGTGATGCTTTATTAAATTATATGGGCGGTCAATTTAAAAAACATGCAGCTTATGATGCTATAAGAGAGGGAAAGTATGTCCGGTGTAATATGAAGGAAGAGGACATCGCCTTCGTAAGCAGGGTTTTTGATGGCCTGAAGACCATTTTACCGGATCTGAGTATTTCGTCAATTCTTCCGGGTACCGTTTTGACTAATATGGCTTTGGATGCAGTAAAAGAAGAATACATGAGAGCAAGATACAAAAATAATACAAAAAGGGAAAGTGCAGAAATAAATGAGGAAAGCACTAAGACATCTTCGGGAGCAGCAAAAGGACCGATTCAGTTCTCTGTCGATCCGCAGAAGATAGGCAGCTGCGCTGCCAAGTTGGATGATACCGCGACAGGAATTGAGAGAATAAATGATGATCTCCTGGCAGTTCGGCGCGAGATGTCGCCTTTTATCACTCTCAATAGAATGAACCTTCGCGTGATTAGCAACCGATTGGAGAAAGCGAAGAAAAAATGCAAATTAATGAGTGCCGGTCTGAAGGATATTACAGTAATATATGATCGGGAAGAAAATAAATGTGTGGAATATGCAGGAAATGCCTGAAAGACCTATGCAGGGGACGTGTGTTCCTATAGAAGAGGTTTATCATAACTAAAAAATACTTGCTGTATTTTATAATACTTGTAAAAAGATATTACTTGTTAAATTATATTACTAAAGAAAGAAGGACAACAAAAATGAAGTACGATTTCAAGGAAGTCGAAGCAAAGTGGCAGAAGAAATGGGAAGAGGCCGGAGCTTTCAAAGCTGTTGATTTCAGCGACAAGCCTAAGTTCTACGGTCTTGTGGAATTCCCTTATCCTTCGGGAGCAGGCATGCATGTGGGACATATCAAGGCTTATTCCGGTCTTGAAATAGTTTCAAGGAAAAGACGCATGCAGGGATACAATGTACTTTTCCCCATAGGTTTCGATGCATTCGGACTTCCTGCTGAAAACTATGCTATAAAGACAGGCGTTCATCCCAGAAAGGTAACTGACGACAATATCAAGAAGTTCAGCAACCAGCTTAAGTCTGTCGGTTTTTCCTTTGACTGGGACCGTGTCATTGATACCACAGAGGAAGATTACTACAAATGGACACAGTGGATATTCCTTAAGCTTAACGAGAAAGGACTTGTTTTCCGTGATATT
Organism: Lachnospiraceae bacterium UBA4364; assembly: GCA_002393955.1. GTDB lineage: Bacteria > Bacillota > Clostridia > Lachnospirales > Lachnospiraceae > NK4A136. The sequence continues at coordinate 67,864 of DGSK01000001.1, forward strand.
ACAAATGTAAACTATTGTCCTTCATGCAAGGTAGTTCTTTCAAATGAAGATTCCCAGGGTGGCAAGTGCTATGTCTGCGGTTCAGATGTAGTGCAGAAGACAAAGCCTGTATGGTATCTGCGTATCACCGAATATGCAGAGAAACTTTTACAGGGACTGGATGAAGTGGACTATCTTCCCAATATCCGCCAGCAGCAGGTTAACTGGATAGGAAAGTCAAAAGGTGCTTTCGTTAACTTTGCAGTAGCCGGAAAAGATGATTTCATAAGAGTATATACCACCAGGCCTGATACTCTTTTCGGTGCAAGCTTTATGGTTATAGCACCTGAACATCCCATAATCGACAAGTATGAAGCACAGATAACAAATATGGATGCGGTAAAGGCCTACAGGACAGAGTGTGCCAAGAAGACAGAGTTCGAGCGTACACAGCTTGTAAAAGATAAGACCGGCGTATGCATAGAGGGACTCCGTGCCATTAATCCTGTTACAAAGAAAGAAATACCTGTTTATATTTCTGACTATGTAATGATGGGCTATGGTACAGGCGCCATCATGGCAGTGCCTGCCCATGACCAGAGAGACTGGGATTTTGCAACTAAGTTCGGCATCGATATCACTCCTGTTATCGAAGGCGGAGATATTACAAAAGAAGCCTATACCGGTGACGGAAAGATGATCAATTCAGACTTCTTAAACGGTATTACTACAAAGGCTGAAGCAATAGATAAAATGCTTGAAAAGCTTGCTGAAATGGGCTGCGGTGAAGCCGGAATACAGTACAAGATGAAAGACTGGGCATTCAACAGACAGCGTTACTGGGGGGAACCTATTCCTCTGATCCACTGTCCTAAGTGCGGTATCGTGCAGGTTCCTTATGAAGAACTTCCGTTAAGACTGCCTAAGGTCGAAAAATACGAGCCCGGAACAGATGGTGAATCACCCCTTGCAAAGATCGATTCCTTCGTAAACTGCAAGTGCCCTAAGTGCGGCGGTGATGCAAAGAGGGAAACTGATACCATGCCCCAGTGGGCAGGATCGTCATGGTATTTCCTGCGTTATATCGATCCAAAGAATGACAAGGCATTTGCTGATCCCGAGAAATTAAAGTACTGGCTGCCCGTTGACTGGTATAACGGAGGTATGGAGCATGTCACCAGACATATGATCTACTCAAGATTCTGGCACAGGTTCCTTTATGACTGCGGCTATGTGCCTGTTGATGAACCTTATGCAAAACGTACTGCACAGGGAATGATCCTTGGCGCAGACGGCGAGAAAATGAGTAAATCCAGAGGAAATGTAGTAGATCCTTTGGATGTAGTTGAGCAGTATGGTGCAGATGTACTCAGGACATACATTCTTTTCATGGGTAACTATGGCGATGCAGCACCCTGGAATGATTCATCAGTCCGCGGATGCAAGCGTTTCATAGACAGGATCGCGGCACTTACGGATATGGTAAGCGGAGAGGGCATGAGCAGTGAGCTGGAGTCTTCATTCCACAAGACCATTAAGAAGGTATCGAATGATATTGAGGAAATGAAGTTCAATACCGCAATAGCAGCGCTCATGGAGCTTGTAAATGAGATATATGCAAAGGGCAGCATTACCAGGGATGAGCTTGTGATACTCATAAAGCTTTTGTGTCCCGTAGCACCTCATATCTGTGAGGAAATATGGGAAAGTATCGGAGGCGATGGCCTGCTTTCACTGTCTGCATGGCCGGAGTATGATGAGGCAAAGTGTGTTGATGCTGAGATAGAGATTGCCGTACAGATCTGCGGAAAGCTTAAAGGTACGATAAAAATCCCTGTTGATTCCGATAAGGACTTTGCAATAGCTGAGGCTAAAAAGCTCTCCAATGTGGCTGCTGCCATTGAGGGCAAGAATATAGTCAAAGAAATCTATGTGCCTAACAAGATCGTGAATATAGTGGCAAAATAAGACAGGACAGAGGAAAAACTATGAAGAACATTTTATACCACAGCACAAGGGATAATGAAAAAATGCTTACGGCTTCACAGGCGGTACTTAAAGGACTTGCAGATGACGGCGGACTCTTTGTACCGGAGGAACTTCCTAAGCTTGATGTAAGCTTTGAAGATCTTAAGAATATGGACTATAAGCAGACTGCCTATGAGGTGATGAAACTCTTCCTTACTGACTACACAGAGGAGGAGCTTAAATACTGCATAGAGCATGCCTATGATTCCAAGTTTGATACCGAGGAGATAGCCCCCCTTGTATCAGCAGGCGGCGCTTACTATCTGGAGCTTTTCCACGGCGCAACTATCGCATTTAAGGATATGGCGCTTTCCATACTTCCGTACCTTATGACTACGGCAGCTAAGAAAAACGATCTCAAAGAAGAGATTGTTATCCTTACTGCTACCAGTGGTGATACAGGAAAAGCAGCCCTTGCAGGCTTTGCTGATGTGCCGGGGACAAGGATCGTTGTTTTTTATCCGAAGAACGGTGTTTCACCTGTACAGGAAAAGCAGATGGTTACCCAAAAAGGGCAGAATGTAAGGGTTATCGGCATAACCGGCAATTTTGATGATGCCCAGACCGGGGTTAAGAAAATGTTCGGTGATGAGGAGCTTGCAAAGGAACTTAAGGCAAAAGGCTTTGTATTTTCATCGGCCAATTCCATAAATATAGGACGGCTGGTTCCCCAGGTGGTTTATTATGTTTATGCATATGTTCAGCTCCTTAAGAACGGTAAGCTTTCCGAGGGGGACAAGATCAATTTCGCGGTTCCTACCGGAAACTTCGGAAATATTTTAGCGGCATACTATGCAAAGAATCTTGGTGTGCCCGTAAACAAGCTTATCTGTGCTTCAAATACAAACCGCGTGCTTTATGATTTCTTCAGCACCGGAACATATGATAAGAATCACGAGATGGAAGAAAGCAGCAAAGCATTCACGAACGAAAGGAAGTTTATGCTTACCGGATCACCTTCCATGGATATCCTTATATCCAGCAACCTTGAGAGGCTTATCTATTTCATCGCAGGCGCAGATACCAAGAAGAATGCAGCTCTTATGGCTGACCTTTCATCAAAGGGGGCATATACCATTGATGAAAGCATGAAAGCGGCTCTTGAGGGATTCGAAAGCGGTTATGCGGATGAAAAGAAGACAGCAGACAAGATAAAGTCACTGTATGACGAGACCGGCTACGTTATAGATACCCACACAGCTGTAGCAGGGGCGGTATATGATGAATATAAGGCTGCCAGCGGTGACGATACTGTAACTGTTATCGCATCCACAGCAAGTCCCTATAAATTTGCAAAGACTGTAATGACAGCCATAGATCCTGCAAATGCTAACGAGGACGATTTCAAGCTTATTGACAAGCTTTGCGAGATTTCCAACACAGATATCCCTCAGGCTATCGAGGATATCCGTTCCGCAGCAGTACTTCATGATATAGTCTGCGATAAGGAAGATATGCCGGCACAGGTTAAATCTTTCCTGGCTGTGTAAATCTATCCGGAGTAATGCAATGGTTTATATTTATTCATAGGGGAGTTACGGATGAAACATATCTTAATGGTCGATGATGTTACCACAAATCTGAAAAGTGCTGCAGAGGTTCTGCAGCCTTTTTATCATCTTTCCATGGCAAAATCCGGTAAGCAGGCCTTAAATTTCCTTAAAAAGAACCGTCCGGACCTTATCCTTTTGGATATTATGATGCCTGACATGGATGGTTATGAAACCATGGAGCAGATAAAGCTTAATCCCAAAGCTGCCAATATCCCTATTATTTTCCTTACGGCAGATGCAGAACGTGAGAGCGAGATCCGTGGCATGAAGATGGGGGCGGTTGACTATATCACCAAGCCTTTCGAAGCTGAAGCAATGCTGGGACGCATAGAAAAAGTCCTTCAGATGGAGGATATGCGCAAGAATATCTTAAGTTCGGCCCAGAAAGATCTCCTGACCGATCTTTGGAAACCGGAATACCTGGAAAACGAGATAAATACCCAGCTTAAACTTATCGCAGATAACGGCGCCACCTTTATGCTGGTGGATTTTGATGATTTCAGGGCAGCGATGGCTACAGGACACAGCAGCAATGCAGACGGTGTCATAATAAGATTCTGTGACAGCCTAAAAAAGATTGTTCCAAACGGTTCAATACTGGGCCGGCTGGGGAAAGATCAGTTCATTATTTTCGTCCCGTATAACTTAAATGAAATAGAGATGATGGGACTCTGTACTGATATAAGAGAGGTATCAATGCAGGAAGCTAATATAGCTTCATCTTCGGATACGAGGCTTACTGCATCGATTGCCATAGCACTGGCACCGCAGCACGGAACCGATTATGATACTTTGAGCCGCAAGCTGGATATGGCGATGTATTATATAAAGCAGACCGGCAAGAACCAGACGCATATATACAGGGGGAATTGATACCATTTTTTTGGCAGATTGAGATAAAACTTCTTCAGAAAAAAGATCTTATTTATGGAGGGCTGCATGATAGATTTTGAAAAAAATCAGAATGATCAGGATGTTATGATACCGGAGAATACCGTCATAACGGAAAGGCTTGCTTCCTTGCGGAAAATAATGGAGGAAAAGCAGGTTAACTGGTGTCTGTTCACTACTTCCGATCCCCATGGTTCCGAATATATAAATGACTATTACGAAAGCCGACGTTTTTTTTCCGGATTTACCGGATCTAACGGTGACCTGCTGGTGGGCTTGTCTGAAGCGCTGCTCTGGACTGATGGCAGGTATTTCGTACAGGCGGAGAAAGAGTTGGCAGGAACCGGCATAAAAATGATGAAGATCGGAGAAGAAGATACGCCGAAGCTTACGGAGTACATAAAAAGCCGTGTCGGTGCCGGAGAGCGTCTCGTGACGGATGGCAGGCTTCTCAGCGCTTCGAATGGTATTAAGATAGCCGATATTCTGAAAAAGAAAAGGGCGATATTCATCACGGATGAGGATCCGGCCGACTGGGTATGGGCTGACAGGCAGGACGACAATGCAGGCGAGATAACGATACTGCCCGATAAGCTGACCGGGAAAAACTCTGCCTTTAAGCTGAGTGTTCTTTCGTCAAAAATAAGGGAAGCCGGGGCGGCCTCGCATGTAATAACATCTCTGGATGACCAGATGTGGCTCTTTAATATAAGGGGTTGCGACATTGAATGTAATCCCGTGGCATATGCATATACGGTAATAAACGGAAGGAATGTATGCGTATATCTGAAAGAACCTGTTTCACCTGTCGTCAGGGATTATTTCGGCAGTTTAAATGTAAATGTCAGGAATTATGAAAACTTTTATTCAGATCTTGAAAAAAGCCCCATAGCGATGCCTGTCACTGTTGATTTTGAAAAGGTTAATTTCCGTACGTATCAGCTTCTGCGGAAAAAAGGCAAGATAATCGACCACAGAAATCCCACACTGCTGATGAAGGCCATAAAAAATGAACGCGAGATAGCAAACACAAAGGATGTCTATGTACTTGACAGTGCTGTCCTTACAATATTCCTGCACTATATCAAGAAAAACGCATGGTCCGGAGATTTAAACGAATACGATGCTGCCATGATGCTTGACAATATGCGTTCCCAGATAGAGGGCTTCAATGATCTTTCATTTCCTACCATAAGCGCTTTCGGACCTAATGCCGCCATGATGCATTATGAAGCAAAAAAGGGAGAATGTGCCAAAATAGAAAAAAACGGACTGTATCTTGTTGACTCAGGCGGACAGTATGACGGAGGTACTACGGATGTGACCAGAACGCTGGTCCTTGGCAAGGTATCTGATGAGATCAAGCGGCAGTTTACAAGAGTGGTTGTCGGTATGCTGCGCCTTCAGAATACTGTTTTCCTGGATGGCTGCACTGGCAGGAATCTGGATATAATGGCCAGGGAGCCTGTCTGGGAGCTGTGCATGGATTACAAGTGCGGTACAGGGCACGGTGTAGGATATATGCTTAATGTCCATGAAGGTCCGCACTCCATCCGGTGGCGTGTGGGCGAAGGGAAAGAAGAGCCTATAAAGCCGGGGATGCTTGTCTCGGACGAGCCGGGGGTATATGTGGCCGGGAGCCACGGCATCAGAATAGAAAATATCCTGCTCTGTAAAGAAGTGGCAGAGAATGATGACGGCAGGTTCCTTGCTTTTGAGCCGCTCACATATGTGCCAATAGACCTTGACGGTATACTTCCGGATGAGATGGAGCCAAAGGATAAGGCAATGCTCAATGCTTACCATAAGGCTGTCAGGAAGAAACTGATGCCTTTCATGGAAGGGGATGACATCTCCTGGCTTAAAGAGGCTACGAGGGAAATCTGACAGTAAACTCCGTTTAGTGATTTGTATTGATAAAACGGTGCTGTTTGATGTAAAATAAGTAAGGTTAATTCTTACTGAAATGCTTAATTATACGGATAAAAAGGCTGGTAATAATCAATGTTTGAAGTGCTGCTTGGACTCGGAATCGCCGGTGTGCTGATTATAATCGGAGCGATACTGCTGGTAATTCTGCTTATCGTTCTGATTGTTTCCGGAAACAAGAAAAAAAAGAAGAAAAAAGCTATGGATCAGCTTATACAGGATAAAGAAAGGGAGCGCATACTCGATTCCAATATCCTTAATCCATATGCATCAAACGAAGATATAAAAGGCGCCGGAGAAACTCCTTATTCCGTGAATTATACCAGCGGAGAAAGAAAAGGGGCAAAGGGCGGCAACAGGCATCTCCTTATGCTCCAGATTGAAGAAATAAGCGACCTTTCGAACAAGAAATATATGCTGGATCCTCTTGAGACCATAACCATAGGATCTGCCAAGGATAACAAGATCTCCCTTTCGGATGCGCTGATCGATGCAAGGCAGTGCGAAATCGGATTATACGAAAGGGATAATAAGACCCTTTATCTGCAGAACGTCGGTGAGAAAAGGGTGATACTGCTCAGGAAGAAGGAATGGATCAATGTCGGGCCGGAAAGACTTGTTCTGCTGAACGGCGATATCATTGAGCTTGGAAGGATACAGCTTAAAATCACAGTTGTATAAAAGACTTAAAATAATTCAGATATGGAAAGGGGTTACGTATGAGTTGTGTACTTTCATTGTACAGTGCTGTTGCTTACAGGGAGATACTTCTGCCCGCAACTGACGATTCAGATTATCAGCTTGAAATCCAGGGAAAACTGTTTGGACTGCCCAAGGATGTATCCCTAAAAATGGAAATCCTGGACGGTAAATGGAAAATCCTTCAGGATGATGAATATTCGATTAATTATTTTGGGGACGACTCGGCCGAAGAAGACATAGCTCTTAAAAACGAAGATAGTCTTTTATTGAATTTACGGAATCAGAACGGACAGGTTTTCATACTTGTCAGGGAAACTGATTCCGTTTTTTCTGTTTATAAGAAATTTACTCTCAACGGACTGAATACCCTTTTCATAGGATCTGCCCAGAACAACCATATTCAGTACGACTGCCAGATGAACGGCAAGAGCCTTGTTACCGCCAATCATACCGAAATCCAGCGTAATGGTGATAAATTTGTCCTTATCGACCATTCCACCAACGGAACCTTTGTGAATGAAAAGAGGGTACGTGGGACCCGTGATCTCTGTTTCGGTGACCTTATAAATATTTATGGCCTTAAGATCGTTTTCCTGAATGATATCATCGCAGTAAATGCTCCCGAAGGCCGGATAAAAGCAATCCAGCAGCAGCTGCAGCCTTATGAACAGGCACCGGATGAAAGCGAAAATGAAGAAGATGCTCCTAAGAAAGCGGAACTGTTCCACAGGTCTCCCAGAAACATCCCAAAGATAGAAAGGGAACCCGTCGAGATCGAGGCACCCCCGGCAGCCAAGGAAAATACAGCGCTTCCGACATTTATGGCCATCGGTCCTTCACTTACAATGGCGCTGCCTATGCTCATGGGAACAGGCTTGTCCATTATGGCCTCAATGAGGAATAACGGCGTTGCAAATGTGATGATGTTTACCGGAATCGTTACGGCATTCGGCTCTGCCGTAGTCGGCTCTTTCTGGTCCATCAGGAATATGGGATACCAGAAAAAGAAGAACCGTGAGGATGAAGTAAAACGTTTCGAGATGTACAGCGACTATCTTATCCGCTGTGCCAATGATATTAAAGCTAAATATGAAGGAAATACCGCTGCTCTTCTGCAGATGTACCATTCATCTGATTACTGTGTCCTTATAGACAGGAACAATATCGAACTCTGGAACAGGAACAATAAGCACGAGGATTTCCTTATACACAGGGTCGGAATCGGCCAGATCCCGTTCCAGGTACAGATAAATGTGCCCAAGGAGAGGTTTACGCTTATTTATGACAAGCTGAATGAACGCCCCCGCATGATCAAGGACAGCTACAAGATGCTGAACCAGGTGCCGGTGTGCGTTGACCTGTATAAGAATAAGCTTATAGGACTCATAGGCGGTGAAGGCTATGCGGGCTGCTACAGCATCATGCATGACCTTGTTGCTCAGATCGCAGCATCCGACTGCTACACGGATGTAAAGCTCGCCTTTGTTTTTGACGGCACGGACGGCGACGATGACGAGAAAAAGATGTTTGCGAAATGGCTTCCCCATGTATGGAGTGAAGACGGCAAATTCAGGTACGTTGCCTATGACAAGGCAGGAGCCGGTGATGTTTTCTACGAAATTGCAAATATCCTGAGGTTCAGGTCGGAAGAGCAGAAGGATTTCAAGAAAAAAGATGTCATACCCAAGCCGTATTTCATTCTTTTCATAGAGAATCCCGAACTCCTTGAAGGGGAACTGCTGGCAAAATATGTATACAGCCAGGAGGAGAATTTCGGTATCACAACAGTCCTCATGGTTCACAGCTATGACGAACTGCCTAACTCCTGTGAGTTCATCATTGAGAATACAGAACGTTACCAGGGCACATACTACGTGACTGACGGTGCAGATGAACGCATCAGCGTCAATTATGACATGGTTGCCGGCAGTCTTCTGGAAAGAATGGCACGTAATCTTTCATCCATAAAAGTAAAGGAAGAGTCCCTTGGCGGCGAGATCCCCGGATCCCTTACATTCTTTGATATGTACGGAATCAGGACTCTTGAGGAACTGCAGGTACTTGACCGCTGGCGCAAGAACCGTACCTATGACAGCCTGAGGGCTCTTGTGGGACAGAAATCCGGCGGAGCCGACTGCTATCTGGATGTTCACGAAAAATACCACGGACCCCATGGACTTGTTGCCGGTACTACAGGTTCCGGTAAGTCTGAGACCCTTCAGACTTACATGCTTTCACTGGCAATCAATTACAGCCCTGATGATATAGGATTCTTTATCATCGACTACAAGGGCGGCGGAATGGCCAATCTTTTCAACGGCCTGCCGCACATGATAGGCCAGATTTCAAACCTGTCAGGCAACCAGGTACACCGTGCCATGGTTTCCATCAAGAGTGAAAATATGCGCAGGCAGCGTATATTCAACGAGCACGGTGTTAATAACATCAATCTTTATACAAGGCTTTATAAAAACGGCGAGGCGACGCTTCCCGTGCCCCATATGTTCATTATCATAGACGAGTTTGCGGAACTTAAAAGGGAAGAACCGGAATTCATGCGTGAGCTTATCTCTGTTGCACAGGTAGGCCGTTCATTAGGTGTCCACCTTATCCTTGCCACACAGAAACCCGCGGGAACCGTTGATGATAATATATGGAGTAACTCCAAGTTCAGACTCTGCCTCCGTGTGCAGGACAGACAGGACAGTATGGATATGCTCCATAAGCCGGATGCCGCTTACATTACCCAGGCCGGACGTTGCTACATGCAGGTCGGCAATGACGAACTCTATGAGCTCTTCCAGTCCGGATGGAGCGGAGCTGTTTATGATGAGGACGGCGGATACCAGACAGATATCGCCAGGATGCTTGGCGACAACGGACGCGCAGCCCTTGTAGGCAGCCATGCACAGCTTGTCCATAAGGAAAAAGTCAAGAACGAGTGGGTAAGCTGTCTTATGGGCATTGCAGATGAGGCTGCTGCCAATATTAACTGCAAGCTGACAGACTGTGTTGATGATAAGACACTTGAGGTTTCTGTAATAAAAGAATTCTTTAAGGTCATTGGAAAAACTGATATTGATTATCCCGAGAACGAAAGCAACGCACATAAAGTGGCTGATTTTCTTGATGTATATGCATCATGCATGAAAACGGATATGGAAAGGGATGAAATGCCCGCTAGTATCAACATTATGGCGGCTACCATGCGCAAAAAGCTTCCGGAAGCAACTGAAAAGACCCAGCTGGATGCAGTTGTGGAATACCTTGCAAAGATGGCTGCTGAGAACGGATATACCCATGACCTCCAGCTCTGGCTTCCCGTTCTTCCCGAAACCCTTTACCTGGATGAGCTTGCGGGCTATAAGACAAGGACCTTTAACGGAGAGACCTGGCGTGAGCCCGGCAAGAGGTACACCCTTGAAACCCTTATCGGACTTTATGATGATCCTGAGAACCAGGCCCAGAACCCGGTGCTTGTGGACATCGCCGAAAGCGGAAATATAGCAGTGGTCGGAATGCCCATGACAGGAAAGAGCACGTTCCTGCTTTCCTTCATGTATTCACTTGCAGAGTGCTATTCACCGGATATCGTTAATTTCTATGCCCTCGATTTCAGCAGCAAGATGCTGGGAGCACTGGAGGGACTTCCCCATACCGGCGGCGTAATGTATGAAGAGGACGGCGAAAAGATAGAGAAATTCTTCACTTTCCTTGACAGATGCCTGCGTGAACGCAAAAAGCTGATGCAGGGCGGAAACTACAGGCAGTATGTACAGGCGAACGGATATAAACTTCCGGCAATGATTGTTATCATTGATAACTATGCTTCATTCCGGACAAAGACTGAGAACATCTATGATACCCGCATGATGAATTTCATGAAGGAAGCCAACGGATACGGAATTTATTTTGTCCTGTCTGCAGGAGGATATTCAACTGCAGAGATCCCCGGCAAGATGGCAGAACTGATACGCCGTGCATTTACCCTGGAACTTACGGAACGTTTTGCATACAGCGAAGTACTTCATCAGATGCACCTTGAAGTACTGCCCGAAGCCAATGTCAGGGGCCGTGGTCTGGTCCGCATAGGCGAGGCTGTACTAGAATTCCAGACTGCACTGAGCCTGCGTGCCGAAGACGACTTTGACCGCAGTGAAAAGCTCCGCGGCATGGCTAAGCTGTTTGCAGAGAAATGGAAGGGCAAAACCGCAAAAGCTGTTCCTACGATACCTGATGAACCTATATGGGGCGATTACTGTGAGCTTGAAGATGTCATCAGGATGGCAGAAGAAAAGGATTATCTTCCCATCGGATACGACCAGCGTACAGCAGCAGTTTACGGCCTTGACCTTAAGAATATATATTCATATGTCGTTTCGGGCAAGGCAAGGACGGGTAAGTCAAACATGCTGAAGATCATATCGGCTTCCGCAGTCATGTCGGGGCTTGATGTCATAATGCTGGATTTCAGCGGTGAATTTGCAAACTTTGCCGAAACATCCGGAATTAAGCACATCCGGGATGCTGCGGGACTGTATGATTACCTAAAAAATACATTGCTGCCTGATTTTATCAAGAGGAACAAGCTTAAAAAGGAATGCGTTGAAAAGGGAATGACAGACGTTGAACGTTATGAGGCAATGCAGGTATTCCCTAAAAGATTAATAATAATTGCTGACCTTCCGGAATTTATCAAAGTTGTTAAGAATCCGGGTGAGGGAGTCGGCCAGATGTCAGATTCCATAAATAACCTGCTTTCCTGCGGAATGCTCCATAATATTTTCTGGTTTGCAGCACTGAACCAGGACCTGATGCCTTCGGTATCCTCAACAGACCTGTTCCAGAGCTTTACAAGGGACAAAAACGGCATACATCTGGGCGGAAATTCCCAGGGGCAGAACCTGCTGCAGTTTGACGGCGTGAATTATAAAGATGCCGCAAAGAAGCTGCCTGTCGGTTTCGGCATGCTTTCGTCCCACGACTGGGATGATACAAGGCTGGTAGTAACGCCGTTCTACAGAATCAAACAGAAAGATGGTAGCAACTGATGATTTCTATTGTAACTGTCGATGGAAAAAATGAAGAGATGCCTTTGCTTAAGGATGTCATTTCGGAAACCGCCGCGATCCTGACCGATGAGCACTGGGAAAAGAAGTATTTCTCCAATACATTGGAAAAGGACAAGTACCTTGAATCAGAACCGCTTATGGATTTCGGCTGCTTTGATGTCGCACTTGACGGGATGCTTTCCGGGCTTCCCGATGTCCGTAGCAATTACGAAGATATGGGAATGCTCCTTATTGCGGATTCGGATATGTCTCCTATGGAATATCTGAAACCGGGGATACGGGCAGATGCCCTTCTGATCCGGCCGCTCCGGATAAAAGAGCTGAAGACGACAATGAACGAGTTTATATCCAGCGGCCTCAAACGGATGGACAGGGATGAGGATTCTGATGACGTTTTTGTATTAAAGACCAAGGAGGGCCGGACTTTCATTCCCTATGACAATATCTATTATTTTGAAGCAAGGGAAAAGAAAGTGTTTATCCGGCTGCTGAATGAGGAAATTCCTTTTTATTCTACAATAGACGAACTGGAAGGAATGCTTCCGGACCAGTTTGCGAGATGCCACAGGAGTTTCATCGTGAATGTAAACAGGATCCGGAAACTCATAAGTGCAGAAAATACAATAGAACTGCAGCAGGACTTCATGATACCGCTGTCACGTACATATAAGCAGAAACTGAAGGAACGGAGACCATAAAGATGCAGTTATCAGAAGAAAAAATATTATGCCTCTCCGGCAAGGAGTTTGCAATTCTTGCAGATGTCTGCGGAATAAGGAATCTTATCTGCTTTCAGACGGATGAGGATGATATGCCAGCACTTCCCGACAGGCAGGAATACCCGGTGATCGTTCACGGTCTTATTAAACGTGGGATCCTTAAGTCCGCAGATGACGGGATTGAGCTTACGCCGGATACCGTAAAGCTTTTTGTATGCATAAGGTCAGCGGCCTATACGTTCCGTTTCATCAGGAACAACGGCATAAATAAGGTCTCATCCTGCATATATGTGGGGACCACCGGAGAATTTGTTTCCGCGCTTCCCGGCAGCCGTCACGGAGAATACATAAGGCTGTGCCTGCATAATAAGGATGTTCTGCCGCAGTGGTTAAATGATGTGGAGCTTTCGGATGCAGACAGTGTATTCAGTGGCCTGGGCAGCATACTTGTCAGCAAAGGAATACGGGACGGCATTTATGCCGAATACACTTCAGAACAACAGCCGGACGGAAGCGTCCGTTTCGCCGGCAAAGACGGAGCAGTGTTTTACAGCGCAGAAATAACATCAAAGCTTTTGAAAATAGCAGGAGGTAATTCATGATACTTGTAGATATTTATGTTCCCAGTGTTGATAAAACCTATGACTTCCAGCTAAACGAGCAGATTCCTGTGGCCATGGTCCTTGAAGAGATCAGCGAAATGATCGGCCAGAAGGAACATGCCGCCCTGAAGGGGAACATATCGGATCTCATACTGTGTTCATATGACACGGGAGCTGCTTTAAGCAAGGAAAAAACTCTTGAACAGGCCGGAATTATTACCGGAAATAAGCTTTTACTGGTATAAAAAATGCATTTCGTCGCATTAAACGTGCTATTCGTCAAAAAAAATACACATATTGAAAAGCGGCGCTATAATGAGATTAAGTTAAGGGGAAGGAAGTAAAAAATGTTTAAGCTTAATACTCAGACATTACAGAATACGGGAGAACAGCTCGAAGCTCAGCAAAGAGAATACCTAAGGATAAGGGATGAACTTTCTGACTGTTTAAGAGAAATCCGGAACATGACTGAACTCTCCGGAGAAAAAGAAAGACTGAAGAAGGTTATCAATAAGGCTGACGATGAGATCTACTTACAGGGCCGGCTGGCTGAAACGGTAATAGAAATAAAGAACAGATATGAAAAATCCGACGACCTTTCAGAAGAATCCGCAGAATCCTGTCCAAGGAATTACAGACAGGCTGTTCTTGGAGAGGTAACCATACCGGTATATGAAAGCGGAGTAATAAAAAACATAATCATATAAAATAAAGCAAGGAGAAGAGTATGAACAGAGAGATCGCTATCAACACAAATACGCTGCAGGGCGACATTGACAAGCTGAATGAAAAGCTTACCCAGGTCCGCAAGAGCATAGACGAAGCCTACACTGCGACACACGAACTTGACATGATGTGGGACGGTCCGGCCAACATAGCATTCCAGGCAGCTTTCAAAAAGGACCAGAAAGACATGGAAGAAATGTGCAACATAATAGAAAAGATGATAGCGTCAATGAGCATGTCTAAGACAGAGTATGAAAAATGTGAATCAGATGTAAATACCATCATAGACAGCATAAGGATATAAAGGAGGACCGAAATGACAATAGGAGATTTTCTTGGCGGCGGAAATGCTGTAAAAGTTAATACCGACGTACTTATCACAAAGGCCAACGAAGTTGAAGATAAAGTCAAGACCATGAGGGCAAACATCCAGGAAATAGAGGAACTGGTAGAAGGAACCAGGAATTACTGGATAGGCGAAGGCGGAGATGCACACAGGAAGCTTTATGAAACGCAGAAAGAGGATGTTGAAGAAATACTGAACCGCTTAGCAGAGCATCCGGTCAACTTAAGAACAGTAGCTACGCAGGTATACGGCGGTCTTGTGGATGAGAATAAGAGTGTGGCTGAAGCACTGCCGGGAGATGCGATATCATAAAATTCACAGCATAAATTTAAAGAAAGGATAGGAAGACATGGGAGTAATAGACATAGATTTCGCCGTAGCAAGGAAGCAGGCACAAAAGCTTGATGAGCTGGCAGATGATCTTGAGAGGCTTAAGGATGGTGATTACAACCAGACAATGGAACAGATCAGGACTAACTGGACAGGCGAAAGTGCAAATGCATATCTTACAAAAGGCGCAGCGCTTGAGACCGAAATCGAAGATACTATAAGGGAAATAAGGAAAGTGGCCGGCGATATCCGGGAAACGGTAAGAAAGCTGGAAGAAGCCCAGGAAGCAGCACAGGCAGTTATTTCCGGAAAGAATTTCTAAAAAACGAATGTTATACGGCATAGGGCCGTGTGATATAAATAACAAAAGAATTTAGGAGGAAAAAAAATGGCAACTTTTTATGTAAACTGGCAGGAACTGCAGAACAAGGCAAGCGAACTCGAGGGGTTCAACACAAAATTAAAGGCTGAATGTGAGGCATACAAGCAGAATGCTGATTCACTCAAGGCAAGCTTTGAAGGTGATGTTGCAACAGATTTTTATACTGAGGCACAGAAGCATCTGGATCAGATGAACTTATTCGTAGATCTTGTAAACAAGTATGTACAGGCTATGAGGGCCATGGCTGAGAACGCAAAGAGGCGTGAAGCTGAAGCCCAGGCTGTTGTAAGCAACAAGAACTATTGATGAAAAGTAACTGAAAGTAACAGAACATTAGGATAAACAAAAAAAGGAGATAAAAAAATGGCAGAACAGACAATCTTAAAAGTTTCAACAGAAGAAATAGAGAAGACAATCGGCAATTTCAGCGGCAACCTCAGCACAGTACAGAGCCTTACCAGCCAGATGATGAGCACAATCGACGGTCTCGGATCAGTTTGTAACGGTGAGCCTTATGATGCATATGTTACTAAGGCAAAGGGCCTCAGCAATGATATGGAGCAGGTTAAGAGCATGATCAGCGGTCATATCGATGAGCTTACACAGGTAGCCGGAATCATGAAGACACTTGTTAGCGAGAACGCAAGTACTGTTGAGGGACTTCCCGCAGACGCTATATCATAAAAATAGCAAATATGATTATCCCCATGAACCGTCTGGTTCGTGGGGATGTTTTATGTGGAGGATGGATAATTGGATTCCAGAATTATTTTAGGCATTATTATTGCTGTTTGTTTTATTGTATTTGTCCTGATCTTAGTTGTCATTGCTTTGATCATATTCTTGCTGATCAAGGGCAAGAAAGGTGAAAAGGACGCCTGGAAGTATCTGCCTGAGTCAGATGGCTCCGGGGGAAAAAATGTTCCCCACACAGAGCCGGTAAGAAAACAGGAACCCGAAGAAAAAAATACAGTTCCTCTTTGGGATACTGCCGCAACGGGCCCGGTACAGAATTATTATATTGTCCTGGAAGAAGTTGATACAGGAAAAAGGTACAGTGCAAGAATCAATGAAAGCATCGTTATAGGAAGGTCGGATCCTGCGGACATTCTGCTTGTTACTGACGGCACCATATCCAAAAAGCACTGCGAGATAATAAGGAATGATAAAAGATTTATCTTAAGGGATCTTGGATCCAGCAACGGAACGGAGTATAACGGTGTATTCATTAACGGCGATACGCTGATAAGCAACGGATCCATAATCGGCATCGGCAAGAGCAGGTTCCGTATAATGACAGAAATCAGATAGGATTCAGGTGTATGGTTAAGCTTGAGGGATTCGTCTTATCCCATGAAGGAAGCATCCGCGGGAATAATGAGGATAATTTCCTTCTGTTTGGTAAGAACAAAAAGGATCCGCTTGAAAATAGAATAAGCCTTTCCAAAAGTGTTCTGGCAGGAAAAAAGATTGCGGGAGTATTTGATGGCATGGGTGGCGAGACTGCAGGCGAGATAGCATCGCTTATGGCATCCGAATGCTACAGCCCCTGTGATATAGGAAATGTCAGGGAATCCATGCGCAGGCAGTCTGCTGATGCTAACAGAAAAATCTGTGCAACAATGGCAGAACACAATTGCATCATGGGAACTACTGCAGTTCTTTTATTTTTTGATGACCGGAAATGTGTATGCGCAAACCTTGGGGACAGCAGGGCATATCTTTATCGTGGCAGTAATCTTTTCCAGCTTTCAGCCGATCACAGCGAAGGACAGATGATGATCGACCTTGGAAAGGTTACAAGGGAGGAAGCCAGACAGAGCGGTGCATGGCACAGGCTTACCAAGCACCTGGGGATTCCTGAAAATGAATATATTGCCGAGCCCTTTGTGGGAGAGGCGATTGATCTGCATGAAGGGGATCTTTTTATGCTTTGTTCGGACGGTCTTACGGATATGGTGTCGGACGATGAAATCCTTAGCATGCTTGATACTTATGGACATGACAATGATCTTATCGATATTGCCGGAAGGCTGCTGGGAAGGGCTATCGAAAACGGCGGTGAAGATAATGTCACTATCATGCTGATAAGGGTAACCCCGGGACTTTTTATATGACAGAGGTTATGAATCAAGTCCCGGATATATGATAAAATATAATAGTTCCAGAAACGCTTTGAAGTTTTAAAAGCGAATATTATTATAAGTCGGAGAAAATGAATGAAGTCAAAAAAAATATCTTTTAAAAAGTTATTTTTCACGGTAATTGCATTTATGCTGCTTTTTAATGTACTTGGCCAGGCGGCATATGCCACAGATGAACAGCCCGGTGCAGATGCATCCGTCGCCGGATGCCGGACAACAGATGACGGGGTGTACATTTATATCCGTAACTGCGGTATGCTGGATGAAATGCCCACAGTACAGATCGGTACGGAACTTTGTGAAAACGTTGAGTACATAAGCGATTATTCAGCGCAGACACTTATACTTCTTGATAATTCCGTATCGGTAAAGTCCGTATGGAAAGACGGTTCCATAGACCTCATCTCCGGCCTGATTGCAAACCACGGGGAAAATGAAGTGA
This sequence comes from Lachnospiraceae bacterium UBA4364, assembly GCA_002393955.1. Lineage (GTDB taxonomy): Bacteria > Bacillota > Clostridia > Lachnospirales > Lachnospiraceae > NK4A136. The sequence continues at coordinate 85,709 of DGSK01000001.1, forward strand.
TTGCCCTTGCAACATTCGCAGACGGAATGACCGTCCTGTCTGAATACACATCCGATTATGAAACACTTTATTCCCAGGCCCAGGGCATACAGTTTGCCAACCAGGACAGTTATCTTACAGACATACTTTACCAGCTGTTAAAAAATGTAAAGGACAGCAACGAGCCGGCCTTCACCAGGTTCATAGTGATTGCTGACGGTGCAGATGACAATTATGTGACATATACCCAGGAAGAACTGAATGAAATGGTAAAGAGCAGCGGTGTGTCACTGAGTACAATAGGAATAAACGCCGGCAAGAACGGAGAGGCACTGGAAAGGCTGTTTTCTTATTCAAGGCTTACTAACGGCAATTATATGATGGTAGGCAAAAAGGATACTGCAGATGCCGCACTGAACCTGCTGGCTCAGGATAAGGGCTTGCTCTGCCTGAAGGTTACACCGTCATACGGCCTTCAGGACGGAAGCGTAAAGGAGGCGAAAATTACCCTTCCTTATGAAAGCGGTGATGTGGTGCTGAAAACAACCATGGAAATGCCCTTTGCTGATCCCGCCAATGCCCCGACTGAAGAAGTGACACCAGAACCCACGCCGGAACCTACTGCTGCGCCTACAGCAACACCGACGCCAGTACCAACGGAAACACCAGCTGATGAAGGAGAGGAAAATGCCGGAGGCGTCTGGATAATCATCCTGGTCGTGGCTGCCGTTTTATTCCTGGTTTTAGTCGCAGTTGTAATTGTGCTCATAGTTGTTATTAAGAAAAAGAAAGAAAAAGAGAGGGATGCATGGAGGTACCTCCCGCCCAAGGAAGATACAGCTCCGTCAGGCAATACTGCAAATTTACCGGTCAGGCCGTCTTCAGGAAGCTTTAACAGCAGAACAGACGCTAATCCTGTTAACAGTGCAGGCAGGACAGCAGCCGCAGAAGTCCCATTATGGAATGCTTCTTCTGCAAAGAAATGCTTTATTATACTCAGGGATGAATCAGGCTCAAAGGAATACCGTAAGGAAATAACAGGAACTCTCGTAATAGGACGTTCTCCGTCAAACGATATTGTCATTGACAATGATCCGTCTGTATCGGGAAGGCATTGCGAGATCATAAAGAGAAATGAGGATTATTATCTTAAGGATCTGAACTCAAGCAACGGCACATCCCTGAATGGGAACAAGGTGACCGGAGAGGTCCGTATATCCTCTGGATGCATTATCGGAATGGGATTAAGCAGGTTCAGGTTTACTACAGAAATCATATAAGGAGAACTGAAAATGGAAGAAAAATACCCATTAGCGTTACCAATCGGTTCAGTACTTGCCGGCCAGTATGTCATCGAAAAGGTGCTGGGACAGGGCGGTTTCGGTATCACATACCAGGCGTCGGACCACAAAAGCGGAAATAAGGTTGCAGTAAAAGAGTTCTTTCCGGACTCCATGGTTACCCGTACGGAACGGACAACGGTTACACCGTATTCCGGGGACCGCGCAATCAACTTCAGCTACGGTAAGGACTGTTTCCTACAGGAAGCTGAGACCCTTTCCCAGTTCATAGGATATGAGAATATCGTAAGGATATACAGCTATTTCGAAGAAAACGGGACGGCTTATTTTGTCATGGACTATATAGAGGGCCAGAGCTTTGATGAATATATTAAAGAAAAGGGAGGCAGGATAAGCATAGAAGATGCAAAGCGTATCCTTTTCCCAATAATGGATGCACTGGCTGTTGTTCATAGCCGGGGAATCGTGCACCGTGACGTTACTCCCGATAATATATATATAACAAGTGAGGGCGTAATAAAACTGCTGGATTTCGGTGCCGCAAGATACAGCTTAGGAGATAAGAGCCGCAGCCTTGACGTAGTCTTAAAGCATGGCTTTGCTCCTAAGGAACAGTATGCAAGACATGGAAGGCAGGGGCCTTTTACGGATGTATATGCTATGGGTGCAACATATTATTTTGCGCTGACGGGAAAACGCCCCCCTGATTCTGTAGAACGTATGGAGGAAGATGACCTTATTGCACCTTCTTCCCTAGGGGCCAGACTTTCTGCCGAAGACGAAGATGCGATCCTGAAAGCCTTGAGCCTTCGTTCAGAAGACCGTTTCCAGAATATGACTGAATTTAAAAATGCAATGTCCGGTGCTGCAGGCATTGAAAATATGCCTTCAGATGCGCCGTTGCCCGCGTCCGGCGTGACACAGATGGTATTCCAGGAACCAGACAGCATCGGGACAACACAGCCGGAAGAAGAATCACCTGACAGTGTCATCCCCCATACTGTTTTTCCGTCACAGCCAGTAACCGAACCGCAGCAGATACCGCCCTCGCAGGCAATACCGCCCTCGCAGGCAATACCGCCCTCACAGGCAATACCGGCTTCGCAGGCAATACCGCCTTCACAGGCAATACCGCCCTCGCAGGCAATACCGCCTTCACAGGCTGCACAGCCCAAAAAGAAAACCGGCCTGATCATCGGAATAATTGCTGCTGCAGTTGGAGTGATAGCGCTTGTTGCAGTGGTTTTTATTGCAGTGATAGCCCTTGCCATTACCGGAAGCAGGACCAAAGGTTCTTCTAATACAGAAAGGGATGCATCAGAACACCTTGCTGAAACAGCTGAAAACGGAATAATGTCATACGGTGACAGCACAGATTCTGCAGATGCTGTTGAGGATGTGGCTTCTTTAGCAGCGGATTCCGAGGACGGACAGCCGTCAGACGGAGGTTCATATTCATCAGGTGAATTAAATGCAGCAACCCCTCCCGATACATCCGGCTGGGGAAATGATAAAAAGATTTATGTCTTGTCAGGAAATGATGAATTCAGCAGCAGGCTTCAGTATGTACTGGACAAGTACCCTCAGTACAGCAGTTATGTTGAAATGGAAATTGAAGGCATCGGCCTTACTGATGATGCCTATCTGGATACGATAAATAGCGGACTCGAAGGGAACAGCTACATGTATCCGTCATTATTTGCCCTCGATGATTCAAAGGCCAAGGAATATATTGAATCGGATTATGTCCTTTCCATGGATGAAGTGGGTATCACTCCGGATATGTATTCCGAAGCATACACCTATACCATTGAATTCGCAAAGAACGGCGGAGACCTGAATGCCCTCACCTGGCAGGCTACACCGGGGTGCTTCACCTATCGCACAGATATAGCAGAGGAAGTACTGGGAACATCGGATCCTGCTGAGGTTCAGCGGTACGTCAATGACTGGGATACTTTCTTTGAAACTGCGGAGCTGATGAGCATGTACGGATACAAGATGGTTGCGGGACCGGATGAAATCAAGTATGCAGTGCTGGACCAGAAAAGATCCCCCTGGGTAACCTTCGGAAGTGACGGATCATACGTGGTGGATCTGGACAGTTCTGCAAAGGATTACATTGAGTATGCAAAAATACTTTATGACAACGGATATACGAACGAGGCATTTATGTGGTCTGAGGAGTGGAGCCAGGGGTATAACAGCAACGTGTTCGGTTACTTCGGCTGTACATGGTCTGTATACTGGATACTTGAGCCGTATGCTACAGACACCTATGGCTATTGGCATATCTGCCAGGGGCCTTCGTCCTATCACTGGGGCGGAACCTATATCTGTGTCGGAAAAGATACTCCCAATCCGGAGCTCTGCGGGTTCCTGCTGTATGAACTTTGCTGTGATACGGACATAATGTATGAGATATCCGCAGATACTCACGATTTTGTAAATAATAAAGCTGCGATGCAGCGTATTTCCGATAATGGACTCGGCACGCTGGACATTCTGGGGGGCCAGGATGCAGTTGAAGTGTGGCTGACTTCTGTAGCGAATGTTAATCCAAAGCATCAGACAAAAATGGACAGCGTAATAATGGATTATTTAGTAAGTGCTTCAAGTTATTACAATGAAGGCAGCTTTAACAACGCAAATGAAGCACTTCAATGGGTTGAGGACAACCTCAACTGAACTTAATGCAGGTGTCTGTTTTGATAAATCTTAGGGAAGGAGATTAAAATGGGGATTGCGTATGACGGCCTTGAAAATGTCAGGCCCGAAAAAAACGAAGAACAGGGCAGCAGAAAAGTATACGAACTGTCAGAGGATGAAGAGCGGTTATTATGCAGCATATTCATCGACGAAAAACGTATACGCAGCGGCAAGCTTTATATGCACCAGGCCGCAGCACTGGAAGAACTCCGCTTCGGAACAGAATATCTGAAGAACAAGTATCCTGATATTAATATTGTCATCCAGAGTTTCAGCAGGTCTAACACAGCTGTGGATTTTGCAAGGCTGATATTTACTGCAGGGGATGAGAAAAAATATTCCGTGAAAGTAAGCAGGGAAAATGATACCTTTTCAGCCACCGATGATTATATGGAGAATTAAAATATGGGAAATCTTTCTACTGAAGAACTGCTGATACTGGATAACCTGATGTATATGGACGAGCCGTCTGTCACGGATTATTTCAATAATTTCACCCCAAGCGAAGGCTGTCCTGAGCCCAGCTTAGGTGACTGGGTCCAGAAAATGAATGCCCAGGCACAGCACGAAAAGCACGATGACATGAAAATGACATCAGCGGAAGAATGGCAGAGGATATATGATGTCGTCAACAATAACGAAAGACTTCAGAACATACAGATTTCAGCTGTGAATGACGATCACGCTGAAGGCGGCGGAGGCGGACTCAGTGCGGTCTTTATTGACAAATCAAGCAACGAAGCTGTTGTTTCCTTCCGCGGGACTGCCGGCGGTGAATGGAAGGATGATTTTATCGGCGGCGCCATGACCGATAGCCCCCAGCAGGAGAATGCGCTGACATGGTATCAGGACGTATATAAAGATCAGAACCTGGGCCAGTATGAAATAACCGTTACAGGGCACTCGAAAGGCGGCAATAAGGCAAAATACATTACAATCCTGGATGACACTGTCGATAACTGCGTTTCATTCGACGGCCAGGGTTTTTCTGATGAATTCTTTGATAAATATGCAGACCGCATTGCCGCAAGGCAGTCTTTGATCGAAAACCACAATGCTGATGCTGATTATGTAAATATGCTGCTGAATGATGTAGGAGATACCACCTATTATTATGGGCATCAGTACAGCGGCAAAATAACCGATTTCCTGGAAAACCACTGTCCAAATACCCTGTTTGATGAAAACATGCAGATGACAGTCAACCCTAACGGCCAGTCACCAATAACGCAGCATCTGGACAGGCTTTTTAACAGCTGTCTCCGTTCTATGGACGGCGAGGACAAGATGACAATGCTTGCAATGCTCGGGTCTCTCGTAGAGGCCGGCTTTGGCGGCAAGCTCAACGGCGAATATGTCCGTGACATACTGTTCGATCCCGAAAACAAACAGGCTGCGACTTATTTCCTTGCATATACCCTTAAGTATGAGGACGCAGAGCTCCGCAAGGCATTTGACCAGATGGGCCTTGGTGTAGTCAATCAGCTGATGGATGTATATCATTTCCTTGAAAGCATTGATACCGCAAAATGGATAGAAGGAATCAAGGACAATATTATACAGAACTGGTTTTACGAATGGATACTGCAGGGGCTTAAGGCACTCGGCATCAACATTTATCCGGTAGACCTTATTATTATCATTATGCAGATACTCGGACGAGTGGACGATGTAATGGGCGAGATAAGGATTGAAGACGGAACCGGAGAGGACAGAAAAATCGGTTCTGCTGCCGGAGGAAGACCGGCTGATTTTCATGTACATACCGGAACCCTGACGGATGCTTCGGAGGCGTTAAGAAGGGTAACGGAAGGAATTGACCGTGCTGAAAAAAGCATCGATGATGTTTATAATGTGCTTCATTCAAGCATCATTCTGAGGCCGAAACGCGTAAAAAAAATATCCCAGCAGCTTGAAAACGAGAAATCCGTATGCAGCAAAATGCAGAGTTCCATCAAATCAGTAGCATCCCTGTGCGAACGTTATGAGCAGAAGGTAATCGGCCACGCCGGGACATGAACCGGACGGTTTTAGCGGTTCGTCCTATTTAAACAGCATTCTGTCGGATAGTGCACATAATGGTCTGTTCATGGATTATATTATCATTGTAACAGATGCATTAAAGGAGGTTTTTTATGGCAGAGTTTTATGTACAGCCAGAAGCATTGAATCATCAGGTAGTCACCCTGCTTGAAGACAGTGTTAAGATGGAATTTATGATAATAGAACTTGAACTGCTTCAGTTAAGTATTTTTCCCGGAGCCATCGGTCAGGGACTGATAAGGAAAGTCAGAAGATTAAGGTCTGATATCAAGCTGAACAAAAAGGCTGTCAAGAATATGTCAGACGGACTCGGAGATATTTATGGTTTGTATATGGGGGCAGAGAATAAAGTATGCGGAAACGATGTGGATGTAAGTATAGGTACGGTAGCTGCGGATTTTATAGAAAATTGCGACTGGTTAAATGATATTTTAGGAGATTTCGGTATCGATATTGATCAGTTCAGAGGTGGGGGCGATTCATCAGTTGAAGTGCTCACGAAACTATATGCATATGCTGAAGTAATGGGGCTTACAGTCTCAAAAGATGAGCATTACAGCAGAAATAATAACATGCCGATTTCAAGCCTTCCCCAGACCCCGGAAGAAGCCCAGAATCTTGGATGGGATGATGGTGTAGCTTCAAACTGTCACCAGTTTACAGCAGAAGGGGGCAGAAATACTAAATATGTATCACCTGATGGGCGCTATGAAGTGATTTTTGATAGTAAGGGAAATATCGTTACCGCAGACGAGGATTGCGGAACATATAACTACGCCGATCCACAAATTGATCCTGTAGGGCATTTTTTTAAAGACGTGCTTCCGTGGTACGTTTTTGGAAATTCGGAAAATGATTCGACAACATCAGAGCAAAGGCTCGTAATATCCCTCATAAATGACTAACTGGTTATAATTTTATGAAGAAGAATTCTAAACTATTTGTAGTTTTTATTGTTATATTGATCGTATTAGGAGGATGCGGTATGTCGGATAAAGAATATTCAGAAAATTTATATCAGGCTATCAGGTCAGAGGATGAAGCTGAAGTAGATAGATTACTGTCCCAGAATAGAGACCTCAATGTCCTTAGAAGCAGCAGTCCCTATATGAGAATGGTGGATTTCGAAAACATATATCCTCTCGAGGCAGCCTGCAAAACATCGGAGGAGATGGCATATAAACTGCTTGATGCAGGGGCTGATGCAGATGTTGTTGACATATATCTGTCCGGAACCCCACTGATCTATGCTCTCTCCGCAAATTACGAGGGAAGGTTCAGGGTCGCCAGACGTCTTATAGATGAAGGTGCAGACATTGACCATGTTGATGATAACGGACGTACCGCGCTTATCAAGGCTGCAGTTGTGCTAAAAAATGATTCTGATGAGTCAAGGGAAGAAGAACTGGAACTGATGAAATATCTGCTTAAAAACTGTGACCTTGACAGAGTAATGAAGGAGAGCGAAAACAATCCGCTTGCAGAAGCTGCCAGATATAATAATGTCGCAGTTGTTGAATACATACTCGATGAGGAAATAATTGATATTGATATGACTGCAGAAGGCTGGACGCCGTTAATGCGCGCTGTACTCAGCGGAAGTACTGATGTCTGCAGGATTTTATTAGAACGCGGAGCGGATACTGAAATACTGTCACCGACAAAACAGACAGCTTATGATCTTGCAGTAGAAAAGAATAACACTGAAATAATTGAACTTTTTGAAAAATAATGGATATAACAAATAGAAAAAATAAATTATGCAAAAACTGCGGAGTAGAGATTCCTAAGGGCGAGAAAACCTGTCCTTTCTGCGGTACTGCTGTAGATGAAAATCTTGATGCCTCAAAGGATTCCTATAAGAATGACAGGGTCACAAAGAAAAGCTCACCCCTGCCGATTGTCATAGGCTGTGTGGTACTTCTTTTTATCGTTGCTATTGCAGTAACCGGTGTAAGTGTCTATGGAAGTCCTAAGGCAAAATCAGACAGACAGCTGTCACTTGGAAATAAATACCTGGAGGAACTTGATTATGACCGTGCCATAGCTGCATACCGTGCTGCAATAGAGATTGATCCTAAGAATGCGGCTGCGTATAAAGCACTGGCTGATTTTTATGTGGAAATGAACGATATCGAAAATGCAGTTGCCGTACTGGAGGAAGGCATAGACGCAACCGGTGATGAAGAGCTTAAGAAAATGCTGTCTGAGCTAAAGAATCCCATAAGTGATGTAGCAGTCGATGACGCCGGAAATACAGATCTTTCAATAGCAAATTCTCATCTGGATGAACAGGATTATGATGCAGCACTGGAAATGTATCTTGCAATGCTGGATGAGGATCCTATGAATGCTGATGCATATCTGGGCATCGTGGAAGTATATCTGCGTAGGGGCGATTATGACACGGCACTAAAATACGCCAAGGAGGGCTATGACAAGACCGGTGATGAGAGACTGCTTGAGAAGATCAATATGATCGAAAGCGGTAATATATCAGATTCAAGAGGAAACCGCCTCAAAATGACCGTCTTTGATGAGAACGGAAATATTAAATTCTGGCATGAATACACCTATGATAAGGACGGCAGGGAGAACGGCGTTACAAGCTATGATGTAAACGGCAACCAGATTTCACATGTCGATGAAGAATATACTGATGAACATGTGGTCAGTTATTGGTGGGATGACACCGGAATAATCGGCAAGGAAGAGTTCTTTATTGATGGTAACGGAAGATATTATAAGGGAATAAGTTATGATGAGGACGGAAAAATAGATGACTATATGGAATTTGAATATTCCGGAGACTCTGACAGAACATCCCGCGAATCCTACTATGATGAAAATTATGTGCTAAGTAATGTTTGGGAATATACATACGACAGCGAGGGCCGTGAAACAGAAGTCCATATTACATATTATGACAATGAAGGCAGCATCCTTTACGATGATTATCAGACCAGGGAATATGATTCCGAAGGAAGGCTTGTTAAGTATTCCGGCCTTGACGGCGACAGAAATGTTCTTTGGTATGATACTTACGAATATGATGAAAACGGCAATATGATACGCGAATTCCGCTATGACGGTGACGGAACGCTTAACCAGGAAATAACGTACGAGTAAGGAAGACATAAAATAATGGACGGTAATGGCCACCTACTACGGCTGGTTTAGCATGGACGGAAGCGGAAAGATATACTGAGTATTACCGGGAGGGACTAAAATACAATGTTCTGTACCAAATGTGGCAAAGAGATAGATGACAGTGCAAAGTTCTGCTCCGGGTGCGGAGCAGCTGTGCCTGCAGAACCTGATAATACATCCCTCGATGAAGACAAAACAATTATACTCCCCATTAGCCATGCCAGCACTGATCCTGCATCCAAAAAAGAAGAGCAGGCTGTCACAAAGAAAAGCATAAGGCCCATATTTATCATCGCTATCGCAGGTGCAGGCGTGGCAGTATTCTTTATTCTTATTTTTTCTATAATTGGCGTGGCCATTTATAACAGTCCCCAGAGGAAGTATGAGCGGCAGCTTTCCCTGGGAGCAAAATACCTTGATGAACTTGACTACGAAAAGGCTATTGCAGTTTACAAGGCTATGCTCGAGATAGACCCCAAAAATGAAGAAGTACTGGAGCTGCTGGAAAATGCTTATATAGCCTGGGCCGAGTCAGAACCGGAAAATGCTGAAGTCATATATAACGAGGCAATCGCATATATGGATTCCTTTGAAGGCGACAGTTCCGATGCCATGCAGGCAGAATTCCAGGAGCGTATCAGCCAGATCAGCACATCAGGCCAGACCGGAACAGCAGACGAAAATATGCCGGCAGAAAACAGCAGTTATAATCTTGGTATAACGGTAGTTTCTGCCAGCAGCGAGGACAGCATCCCCGGTGCTGAAGTAATCCTTCGTTCAGAAGATGGTTCAGATTCATTCACAAAAGAGACCGGAAACGGCGGAGAGGCAGAGTTTGACAGTCTCAGTCCCGGCATATATACAGCCACGATAAGTGCTGACGGTTATAACAGCCGGGATATTGAGATTAATGCCGGCTCTGATGAGAACATTCTTGTAGCATTAGCTCCGGCAATGAGCGGAGATGATACCTGCGTACTATTGGAGTGGGACGGCACAATGGATGTAGATCTCTGCGCCTTTAATGCAAATTTACAGGAATATATTGATTCTGCTCACGTGGCAGACAGTGAGAATGATGTTTTTTTGTATGACATAAACAGCGCAGATGAAGGATATGAGCTTCTGTACATGCACAATATCAGTGCTGAAAATGTAAGGAGCATATATGTGCTTGACCGTATGGCAGCACAGAACGGCACGTCATCAGCAATGGAAGCTTACGGAGTCCGCATATTTGTCTACACTTCTGACGGAGAAATATACAGAAGCAGCGCGGACAGTTCTGAAAATGCCCCGTTATGGTCACCCTGCTATATTTATGCCGGCAGTGTCTATGAGCTTTCAGATTATATCTATGATCTGACGGACTACAAGTGGGCAAGCCTGAACGAGGAAGACCAGGTTGTGGACCGTGGCATTCCGGAATCAGAATGGAAGCAGGCATATTATAACGAAATTAAGGATATGGCCAACTATGAAATTGACTCCATCGCACTTGGATATATCGATAATGATAATGTGCCGGAACTGATCATGCAATACGACTATATGGACACTGAAATATTTTCATATAAAAACGGAAACGTATACAAGGTTGAGGGCGATGGCTGTGGCGGTACATATTTTATTGCCGGTACAGGCAAAATAATGTATCACTGTCAGGGTGGAGATTACGGCGGTGAAGATTATGTGTTATACACGTTGTCAGACCGTGGATTTACACTGAATGCTGAGGGGGCCACATACCGTTCTATCCCTGCATACGAAGGGAGTGATGCCCCGTACGGGAATTATGACTGGGTATTGGCATCATATGATGATGAAATCGGAGAAATATATGAAGCATATTACTGGAAGAACATGTCATATCCTTCATCTGATGCTTTCAAGGCTGCCATGAATAAGGATTTTGATTTCAGTAAAACTTCCGGCTATTCCAGGACTTTTAACAGTTATAATGATCTGGTGAAATATCTTTCTGAATAAATGCATTTTATCTGTTTATGAGTCGCTGGAAGATCCAGTGTACTAAAATGAACAAGCATATGCATTCCATCCCATTTAAATGCACGTCTGTCGGATAATGTAAATATGCGAGGGAATATGTAGTATATTAAGATTGGAACAAATGGTTAGGGTATTATACAGAAATATAAGGTATAATAACCAGTAGAAATGATGGTGTATCCATCATTAGAACAACAGGAGAAAGATATGGGATACAATAGCGGAAATGCGGCAGATTTTCACGTGTATACCGGATTGCTCAGGGATGCCGACGAACGGATGGAAGCCATTTCAAAACAGATGGATTCCATCAATGAAGAACTGAGGCAGGTCAAACGCACCCTGGCACCATACAGGATAATCAGCCGTACAAGACTGACATTTGCACAGTATGACCTTGCTGCGCAAAGCAGATGCTGTGAGGTCATGGGAGGAAAGCTTTCTGCTGCAGCGAGATTATACGAAAGGACCGATGACAGGGCTGCAGGGAAAAACGTATGGAACTGGCACGATATCATAGATGATTATTTTGATACTATCGGCCCCGGCGGCGTAGCAAGCATAATCCCCATAATAGGACCGACTCCCGGCGGCGGATCTGGCGGCGGCGGAGGTGGCAGCTGGGGAGATGAGGAAAAGCAGCAGGGCTGGACCTGGGATTTCTTTAACAATAAACCCAAGGATGAGCATAAATTCGGAGAGGGCGGTTTTGATTTTAAGGACCACTATTACGATGACGGCAAAAATAACGGGTTAAGCCAGAAAATCCATGATTTTAACGATGCCCACAAGGAAGACCTGGATATACCATTCCGCGGAAATAATATCAACGGGAAGTATATCAACGGCGTCAAAATAGATCCAAATGACGAGGCTGCCAACAAACAGTTTGACGAACTGACAGATGAAAACGGTAAATTCAAAGGCGTAGATGTCAAGCTTTATTCATCAGGCGTGGGAACTGAGAATTCACTGATACGCGGCGACGGACTGCTGGGAGACGAAAAGGGCAGCCATCTATCCGGACAGGTAAGGGTCGGTAACTTTGACGCAAACGCAGGCTGGTATGCAGGAATCTTAGGATTAGGCGGAACAGCCGGAGTAAGCCTTTCGCTACTTCACCTGGCAGGTGAAGCCCAGGCCGGAAATGATATGCTTGGCGCTTATGTAAAAGGTGACGTGGATGTACTTAAGGGCGAGCTGAAAGCTGACGGTTCTGTCGGTCTGTTTGATGCCAACGGCAAATTCAGCCCAAATGCACATGTGGGCGGTTCTGCAGAAGCCCTGCTCGCAGAAGCCTCGGCAACAGGCGGCGTCAAGGTTGCAGGCACCGATATCGGTGTCAAGGGCAGCGTAAATGTAGGTATCGGTGCGCACGCAGACCTCGGTTTCAAGGACTGGAAGTTCACGGCAGATATCGGTGCATCCATCGGTGTAGGAGTCGGCGTTTCAGTAGAAGTTGATCTTTCCGGAACAGTTGAGGCAATAGCCGGTGCTGCAGATTCTGTAATAAGCGTAGCCGGAGATGTACTGGAAGGCACAGGGGAGTTTATAGGAAATGCCGCCGAGGATGTAGGTAATTTCTTCGGAAGCGTAGGCGACGGTGTCGCCAACTTCTTTGGATGGTAGCGCAGTAATATAGATACGAACACATATTTAAGGAGGAAAAAATGGATTTCGAATTATTACCGATAGGCACAGTGGTGGAACTGAAAAACTCAGATATTCCGGTGATGATCAGCGGATACCTTTCAGTAAACAGAGAAAACAAGGATAAGGTATGGGATTATTCGGGCTTTGTGTTCCCGGTGGGATATTCAAAAGATGATGATATTTTAAGTTTCGACCATGCTCAGATCACTAATATCATTGCATACGGATACAAGGATATCCAGGAAATGCACTTCGTGGCTCAGGTGGCCGAAATGAGGAAGGCAGTCCTTGAAAAGACAAAGAAGGAGGAAGAGTAATAATGTTTTCATATGACAGAGTATTACCTATAGGTTCAGTTGTATTTCTTAAAGGTGCAGAGCAGCGTGTTATGATCCTCGGTTATCAGCGTATGTCCGCAAACACTGCTGACAAGACCATATATGATTACTGCGGATGTCCTTATCCCCAGGGGTTCCTCAGTGCTGAGAAAACCGCCATTTTCAACCATGACATGATCGACAGGATCATCTCTGTCGGGCTTCAGAATGAAGCATATGACAAGCTGGCAGATAAGGTGCGTGAAATAATTGCCGAAAGGGAAAATCCCGAAGAATAACTGCTGGTTTTTTGTAAAAAAACGAGAGGTAATGTACAGTTAAATTTTCAAAAAATAAAACAAAAAGTGCTGTATAACGGCACTTTTTGTTTGTATAATACTGTTTGGAAATGTATTTATAATGTGAGGATGTGGATATGTTTTGTACTAACTGCGGAAAAGAAATAGCTGACGGTTCCAGGTTCTGTTCCGGATGCGGAACACCTTTATCCAACGACCAGCAGGAGATGATTCCGGATAAAAATGAAGAACCGGCTAAAACAGAAAGTGCAACCATTTCCATCTTCGGAAATTTTGATCAGGGCACCAAGCATGATATTACTGCTAATCTTACGGATACACAGGCATCTGATGATTTAAACAATTCCGAAACAGCCCGCGACACTGCTAAAAGTCCGTCAGCTCCGGCCCGTATCGTGACCAAAAAGAACACTCTGCTGCCGCTGCTTATTGGCGGGGCGGCAATACTTTTTGTTGCCCTTATCGTACTTATAGTCACCGGTGTGCTGGTTTTTGGCAGTCCTAAATTTAGATATGAAAGACAGCTTTCACTCGGTAACAAATACCTGGACGAAATGGATTATGAACGAGCAATTGCATCATATGAAGCTGCCATTGAGATAGATCCAAAGAATCCCGAAGCATATAAAGCCCTCGCCGAACTCTATATCGCTATGAATGATACAGAATCAGCAGCTGCGGTTTTACAGACCGGTATCAATGAAACTGGGGATGATGGTCTTAACACACTCCTTGCCAGTACCGTGAACACAGCCGGAACTGATGCTTCAGCAGCTACCGACAGCGGCACCGGCGAAGAAAACCAGCAGCCCGCAAGCATAGAATTTATGGTCACAGCCGCTAACGGAAACGGTGCGATAGCCAATGCTGAAATCGAAATAAATTCAGGCGATGAAAAAGCCGGCACGGGAACAACGGATGGTTCTGGTAAATTCACAATCCAGCTTGACCCGGCTGTACAATATACCGTCATCTGCCGTGCTGAAGGATATTACACAAGGGCATTTGATATACAGGGCAAAGACAGCTGCGTAATCGCCATGGTGCAGGAGATAGACACCGAAGATGCATATGTTCTCCTGGACTGGAACGGCAGCCAGAATCTTGATTTCTGCGTATTTGACGCTGATATAAAAGAATATACGAATATTGCCCATCCCATGGACAGCAACGGAAATTTCCTGTTTGCTGATAACGGCTCAGATAACGGTTTTGAAATGATCTGCATAAGGGATTATAACGCCGAGAGAGTACGCAGTTTTTACGTTGCGGACAGGGATGCTACAGATTCTGGCAAATCATCATCAATGGAAGCTGACGGTGTCTCTGTTTATGTATTTACTCATGACGGCCTTGTATGGAACGGGAAAGCAGACAGCTCCAAGTCTGAACCTTTATGGTATCCGATGTATATATATGCAGGCGACGTATATGCTGACGATATTTATATCAGTGACCTGAGCGACCAGGCATGGACCAGCTTTGATCCCGCGGAACAGACTCCGGGGCTGGCTGAAATCTGGAAGTCCGGCTATGCTGATATCGTTAAAAAATACGAGGCTGAAAATCCGGCATACTCTGAGTATGATAATAATTTATACGCACTTATTTATCTGAATGATGACAGCATCCCCGAACTTGTCACAGACCACTGCGGATACCATTGTGAAGTCTATTCCCTTGTAAACGGAAAGTGCGAAGAGATATACAGTTTCGGATACGGTGCCGGGGGACGTGCCGGCAGCTCATATCTGGAGAGGACCGGGTATATTTCAGATTCTGATAACGATTATGCCGGCTCAAGAACATACGTATCCCAGTTCTTCTTCGACGGCAGCACGGTATATGAAACCACCCCGTCGATGTATGTTGATCATTTCGTGGACCGCAACAACAACGACTATCCGGACAGTGACGAAATTGATTTCGATAATCCCCATTATTTTGTAGATAAAACAGAGGTCAGCGAGGAAGAATATGCTTCATACCTTACTGACGAAGAAGGCGAATGGCATAGTATAAACGGTGACGCGCCATTTGATGAAATTTTAGATAAATTGGCATTTTAAAGTAAATTTAAAGGATTTTGCTTATGTTTTGCTGGAAATGCGGGCATGAACTGAAAAACTGGATACATTACTGTCCGATGTGCGGTGCACCGGCTAGTATTTCTGATGCAGAAAAGGCCAATAGTGCAGCGGACCCCATAAAGGCAAATTATCCCATGGCACTGCCCTGGAATACCATCCTTGCCGGACAGTATCTTATTGAAAATGTCCTTGGTCAGGGCGGTTTCGGCATAACATATCTTGCAATGGACCATAAGAACCGGAGAAAGGTCGCAATAAAAGAGTTTTTCCCCGAGGGGCTTGCAACACGTATGGGCAAAACTACCGTGAGCCCTTTTACAGGAGAACGTGGGGATAATTTCGAATACGGCCGGGAATGCTTCCTTCAGGAAGCTGAGACCATGGCACAGTTTAACGGCTGTACAGGAATTGTATGCGTACATACATACTTTGAAGAATACGGAACAGCCTATTATGTCATGGATTATATAGAAGGCGTAAGCCTTGATGCATATATGAAAAGCCATGGCGGCAGGCTTGCTGTAGACGAAGCAAAGGCGCTGCTTTTCCCTGTAATGGAAGCCCTTGCTGTCGTTCACAGCAAAGGTGTTGTCCACAGGGATGTTGCGCCGGATAACATACTTGTCTCAAATAATGGAAATGTGAAACTGCTGGATTTCGGTGCGGCAAGATACAGCCTGGGAGACAGAAGCAGAAGCCTGGATGTAGTCCTTAAACATGGATATGCACCGAAAGAACAGTATACAAGGCGAAGCAGGCAGGGCCCTTATACTGACGTATATGCCCTGGGGGCAACTTTTTATTATGTGATAACAGGAAAGTGCCCGCCTGATTCAATAGAACGTATTGATGATGACAGGCTGATCCCGCCTTCTGCCTTAGGGATAAATATAAGCAGGCGTGATGAGGAAGTTCTCCTTACTGCCCTCAGGATCAATTCCAATGACCGTTATCCTAATATGATAGAATTCATGAAGGCTCTGAATCCGGCACCATTTACAAAAATGCGTTTTGCAGTGCCTTCCGGCAATGATACGGTTATCATACCTCAGCAGGCACAGCCGCATCAGAAACAGCCTCCAAAGACACCCGGGCAGCCATCCAGATATAAAACATCCATTGTCAAAAAGGAAGAATCTGCTCCGGTCCAGGATACGAAAGCTCGTATACTGGAGGAGGAGAAGAAAAAATGCCGCTATGCAATCGATGACCTCCGTAAGAAGATTGTTAAAGAACAGAAGCGCGACAGGTCATCCCTGTTCCGTAAAAAGAAGATATGTTCAGATGCATTGTTTATTATATGGAAAAATGATGTCGAAAAGAACCTAAAGGGATACATCGCATCCAATAACGATATTGCATGGGAAGTGTTCTTAATCCTTCCTTGTCGGTCCAGCTGTGATGTTATAAAATCATTGAACCGCAGAGCCGGAGAACAGATTGAAAAGAAATACAATGACCTGGCCTGAATTTTTTGATATATATGTGACAGAGTATATGTAATGCAAAAAGATACTGTAAATATAAGTTATTCAAAAAAAAGGAGGCAAATCAATGAAATGTAATAAATGTGGAACAGAATTAACGGACGATGCCGCTTTCTGCTATAACTGCGGTAACCAGGTGGGACCGGTGCAGCCAGTCCAAGGCTCCGCTCCGGTGCGGGTGACAACCCCTCACGCTGAACCCCGTATAAGAAAACAGTTTTTAAAACCGCTGGGGATAAAAGACTGTCCTGTCATTTTTAAAAACTGCATGATTGTAGACCGCCCCGACGGAAGCGGCGAGGTTGATTTCAGCGCTGAAATCAGCAATATGTCTGCTAAGGAAATAGAGGCAATCTACTTTGAACTGAAAGGCCTCGATGTCCTTAACGAAGAAAAATGCAATATCAAGGACATCTGTTTTCTTGACATGTGCATAAAACAGGGCACACAGCAGCTGCTTCCTGAGGCAATAAAACTTCCCGATAAAACTATCCGCAGAATAAGAATGATCATCCGCCATGTATGCTTCACTGATGAAAGCATATGGAGTTATGACGGAAACGAGCCCCTTTCCTGGATAGATGATGATGAAACCACAAAGACAGAAATGGCCGTCAGAAGCGAGCCAGCCTCCGTGAATGAACCGGAAAAAACAGACGAAGTTAAAATTACAGAAAGCAGCAGCGAAGATGCCGCTTCCGAAGAAAACATCCGGGTCAAAGAAGCAGATACAGAAATTATGAAAGAAGAAACTAAAGAATCCGCGGGAGATTTAAAAGAAATCACTGCCGAGACTGAAAACGCTGATGCGAAAAAAGAGACAAGCGGATCAGATATAAACACATCTTCACCTGATTTTTCGGAAATCGACGCAACGATCATGCTGCCTCGTAACAGGTCAGCTATATCAGGGCCATTTTTCGACAATAAGGAATTATCTGACAACAGAGTAACTGAAAAAAAAGAAGAGAAAAAAGAAAAACTGACATGCAAGTACTGCGGGACAGAACTTAACGATGATGATATGTTCTGCTTCAACTGCGGCAAAAAAATATAAAAAAGGATCGGTCTGCAATGTTTTGTCCAAAATGCGGAAAAGAAATACAGGATAAGGCTCTTTTTTGCCCTGGCTGCGGGGCATCGCTGAAAAATATCACCAACAGCCCTAAGCTTCCGGACGTTTATGAGATTTTTGAAGAACTGGGACATGGCGGAGGCGGGACTGTATTTAAGGCGTACCATAAGAACCTGAGAAAAACCGTAGTTATAAAAAAACTTCATGCAGGATCAGGTGATGAAGAAATACAGCGTACGGAAGCTGATATCCTGAAAAATCTTCACCACCAGTATCTGCCTCAGGTTTATGACTATTTTACAACCGGTGGCACCGGATATACCGTAATGGACTTTATTGAAGGTGAATCCATTCAGCAAAAGCTGGATAAAGGTGTCAAATTTTCTGAAAAGCAGGTCCTAAAGTATGCCAGGCAGATAACCGAAGCACTTGATTATCTTCATTCACAAAAGATTCCCATTATACACGGAGATATCAAGCCGGACAACATCATGGTCACACCGGAAGACAATATCTGTCTGATCGACTTTAATATTTCCGGTGTTTCCAAGGACGGCAAGGCATATACTTTCGGCTATACCCCGGGATACAGCGCCCCCGAACAGTATGCCGCATTCAAGAGGATCAAGAACCTCATGGCAAAACAGCAGACGGATGTTGCAACAGCCGCCAAGAGCGCCTTTGAGCTTTCTGAAGGCATTGCCATAGACAAGAGGTCTGATATATTCAGCCTTGGAGCCACGCTTTACAGAATGTACTGCGGAAAAAAATACGATCCGCAGGAGGATACTGTGCTGAAGGGAAGTGTCAGCGAAGGATTTGTATATATACTTAACAAATCCCTTCAGACTGATCCCGCCAAACGCTTCCAGGATGCAGGCGAATTAAAAAAGACACTTTTTAACCTTCATAAGAAAAACAGCACTTATAAACGGCTTGTTTTCATCCAGACCCTTGTACAGGTATTCCTGATCTGTACCGCTTTAGCCGGTGCCGGGCTCATCGTGACCGGCAGGGATACCCTTGAAAAGGAAAAGCAGGAAAAATACAGCAACTATATCATCGACCTTCAGGAATACCGGATAGCAGGAGATTCAGATTCGTTTGAAGGAACCTACGCTAAGGCCTCCGAATTCTATCCTGACCGCATAGAAGCCTACTATGAACGTGCGCTTTTTCTTTATCAGTCCCATTCATATGAAGAAGATATACGTTACATAGAAAGCAGGATCCTTACAAATAATGAATTTTATGCCCAGCCTGGCATCGCTGATATCTATTTTGTTCTTGGAAACTGCTACTACGAACTTGAGTTTTACCAGGAAGCCACAGAAAATTTCGGCAATGCCATATACCACAATTCCGATAACCCGGAATACTATGTTGACCAGGCAATTGCCTATGCAAGACTCGGCGATACGGAAAGTGCTACGAAGGCGCTAAATAAGGCTATTGAAAAGAACGTGTCCGATGATATGGTCTTTCTCGCTTCCGGCGAAATATCATATGCAGACGGGGATTATTCCGCTGCAGAAGAAATGCTCCGAAAGAGCATAGCAGAAACTGATGACGACTACGTAAGGTTCCGCGCTTATTTAAGATGCAGCCAGGCTATAGACGGCCAGAAACCGTTTCTTGACGTCACGGATGCAAATGACGCTGACCTGGAAGCATGGAGAAACGATTCGGAAAGGAGCGCTGCACTGCTGAACGAGGCCATCAACGACCTTCCGTCAGAATACCATATGATGCTTATGCAGCAGCTGGCATCTGAATACATCGATTCCTATGAAAAGCTGTCTGATGAGAACTCTGCGTATTCAGCGATAGAGATGCTGAAAAAAATTGACGCCAACGGATGGAGCGATTACACGCTTCTTTCCAATCTGGTCAATCTCTATCACCGTACCGGCATGTATGACGATGAGCAGTCACTGCTTGCACGCATGGACGAAAACTATCCTTCTGATTACAGGATAAAAATAAAGTCCGCCCTGTTGGAATTCGAACTCCAGAGGCAGAAAGACCAGTCAGACAGGGATTTTTCCTATTTTGAGGAACTTTACAGCGAAGCACTGGAACTTTATGAGAATTCTGACTCAAAGGAAGGTTCCGATACTGAAATATCGCTCTTAAAACAGGCTTACCAGGAACTGGTGGACAATAACTGGATCAGCGAATAACGGAGGTGACAGAATGTACCAGGGTGAAATAATGATATATGCGGGAATCGGTCTTGTGACATTATCCGTGCTTCTTTTTATTGTTTTCAGCGTTGTATTCAGCGCCAGAAAAAAGAAAGTTATAAAAAACATATACGGTGAATGAGGTTTGCAACTATTCCGGACAGCACGAAACACGTGTTGCTGAGGAAAGTGTATTATGTGATATTCTAATGATGACCGGATGTGTGTGTAAAATATGCATCCGGTCCTTTATCAGATGTAAGGCATATCAATTCATTCAAACTGGTTTGATGTGCAGATAAAGGAGAGAAGAAATAATGTTTTGCAGTAAATGTGGTAAGGAATTAGTGGAAGGTGCAAGTTTCTGCCCAGGGTGCGGAATCTCTGTAGCAGAAAATCAATCCTACACTGGCGTAAATGATGACAGTATGGGCAATGTACCTGCAATGCAAGAAACCGGAAAAGAAGAGGAGCGTTCATCGCAAACCGTCTCCCAATCCACACCGGATCAGACTGCTGTTAAGAAAAAATCAAGTTATGTTCCTTTTGTCATAGGTGGAGTTGTAGCAGTATTGGTATTATCGATAGTCGTGACAGGAATTCTTGTTTTCAGCAATCCACAGCAAAAATATGAACATCAACTGTCGTTAGGCAAAAAATACTTAAACGAGCTTGATTATGAAAAAGCAATAGCCGCATACAGAGCCGCCATTGAGATAGATCCGAAAAATCCGGATGCATACAAAGCATTGGCAGAGTTATATGTAGAAATGGAAGAACCGGAAGAGGCGCTGGCTGTACTGCAAGAAGGTATAGACGCAACAGAGAATGAAATATTGGAAAAGATGTATGAACAAGTTGAGGCGCAGCCGGTTCAGTCTTTTGCCTCTGATATGGATGATGTCAAAACAAATAATACAGGATCTTCTGATAATTATGAATCGGATGCCGGAACATCAGATTCCGATGAAAAAGATACGAATAATGATTCTGCTAATGCAGGTGATGGTTCATATACAAGAACCGGGGAATATGTCATATTTGGCAGCTATGAGCAAGATGGAAATGTAAATAACGGTCCGGAACCTATAGAATGGGAAGTGCTCGATGAAGGAAATGGAAAAATGCTGCTTATCAGCCGATATATTCTTGACTGGCAGCCGTATAATACAGATAAGACTGCTGTGACCTGGGAAAACTGTACTTTAAGAAGCTGGCTAAATAACGATTTCTATAATACCGCTTTTTCTACAGATGAACAGAGTCGGATAATCACTGCCGATCTTCCAAACCCGGATAATACATATTGGGATATCAGTGGTGGGAATAATACACAGGATAAACTGTTTCTGCTTAGCATTGATGAGATTAGAAATTATTATTCTTTTAACAGTTGGTATGAAGATACTCAATCCGGATATTGTCAGTCTTTGCTGACCGAAGGTACGGCATACGCTAAAGATAATGGATTATTTACAAACACTGTTGATGAAGATATGTATTATGGCAGCGAGAACGAAGACGACACAAATCGAGGACTTGATTATGAAGGATTTAGTACGGATGTGATCGGAAAAAACTGTGGTTATTGGTGGCTGCGTTCTCCCGGCTACCTCAGCAATCCCGGTTGTATCGTCGGTGTCACCGGCTATGTGAGTTGGAGCTATTTCAGTTATGAGACCTATTATGAATACGCAGGGGTACGCCCCGCCATGTACATAGAAGAATAGTAAAACACAAGCAGTTATTTGAAGCAGACTTATTAAAACTATAATAAAATCTAAAAAAGGAATAGAAAATCATGTTTTGCAGTAAATGCGGTAAAGAAATTGAAGATGGTGCTAATTTTTGTCCGGAATGCGGTGCATCTGTAGAGCAGGCGCATAACAGTAAATCCGAGGTGTTTTCACAAGAAAACGAAAATGACGCACCTTCAGAAAAAGAGCCTCCAAGTGCAGATATATCGAAACGCACCGATTCAGGCCGGAATATAAAAGAAGAAACTGTTATCAGAAAAAAGAAAAGTTTTATTCCGATTATCATAATTGGAGCAGCTGCTGCCGTACTGGTCTTAATACTGATAGTGATCATTACCGGAATCCTTGTTCTTAGCAGTCCGCAGCGAAAATATGATAAGCAACTGTCGCTAGGCCAGAAATACCTTGATGAGCTTGACTATGAGCAGGCTATTGCTGCATACCGTGCCGCAATAGAAATCGACCCGAAACAGCCGGAGGCATATGCCGGTCTTGCCAATACATATATCGCTATGGAAGACTATGATTCAGCAAGGGAAGTATTGCTTGAGGGAATAGATGCTACCGACAGTGACACGCTTAAAGAAATGCTTAGCGAGCTGGAAGAAATGTACTTTGCAGAGAATGGTGATACAGGTGCAGGGTCAGATTCTGACATATCGGCTCAGATTCCTGATGATGCACTTGAATGGAACGGACATTTTTATGCAATTTATGATGATACATCTTCATGGGAAGATGCAAAGACTCTTTGTGAAGACAGGAACGGACATCTGGCAACCATAATGTCTGCTGCAGAAAACAATGTGATAAGCGATTATGTTATGTCAATGGGGTATTACAGTATTTATTTCGGATGCTCAGATATTGATCAGTCAGGAGACTGGATTTGGGTGACCGGTGAGCCCTTGTCATATACTAACTGGCATGAGGGAGAGCCTAATTACGATAATGAATATGAACGGTATGGAATGTATTACTTCGGAGACGGCACATGGAATGACGGAGATTTTAGTGGTGGTTCATATATCTGCGAATGGGATGTAGGAGAAGAGGATCCTGCTCTGATCGATGCTTTTGAGGAGGAATCTCCCGAAGGAGATTATTATGAGATTGGTCTTATAGACGTACCGGGCGGTTATGAAGAATACTTTAATTTGGAATATGATCATGAATCAATAGAAACAGTACCAAACATCCTGCTTGATGCTACATATAAGTGTCAGGAGATATTTGATGATGCATTGATAAATGAAACAAGTGATGCGGGACATTGGTCTATCAGCACATTAGATGAGGACTATGTGGATCAGATTCTGCGAGAATTCTATCATCTTGATGATGATATGATAAGCAGGATAAAGTACGAAGATTTTATCGAATCAGAACGTTATGTGGCATATGAAGGAGGTAATTATGTTCGATATGAGGGAAACGTAGGAGGCGACATAGCAATCCATAAATACAATGTTACCTCTGTCATGTTCAACGGAACTGATCCCGGACACCCCGACAGTGGAAAGTACCGTTTTGAATACGAGCACATTTCAGAGTGGCCCGACGGTTCAACTGAATTTAGCAGAAACGGGTATGCTTTAATGACATATGAAAAATTCAACGGTACGTACTATTGGACCGTATATGAGGCATACGAAGGGGAGGATTATGAAGCGAGCAGGGACACTGATGACGGTGCGACCGAAGATACTTCGGGAGAGGAATGGAAGAACGCATACCTGATCCTGATAGATAAATACTATGAGCCCGAATCTTACATGTTTGCGCTCGTTTATATCGATGATGATGATATTCCGGAATTAGTGACAATTTATGATGGCATCGCAAGGCCATGGCTGGAAGTACATACATATTATAACGGGCAGCTTTATGAGTCTGTCGCAACAGGAAACTATATAGACTACAAAAAGAAAAGCGGTTTGATCCATTCCGGCGGTGCCCTCAGTGCAGAAGAATTTGGAGACGTTATATCCGAACTTAAGCATGGAAAATTAACAATTATCATGTCTCGCAATGCTGATTCCTCAGGTTATTATGTAAACGGAAACAGTGTCAGCTATTCGGAATATGAAGAAAGTTTTGACCAATATTCTGATATAAATTCGAGCTATGAATGGATGTCATATAATGAAATAAAAGATTATTTAAACTGATGTTTCCTTGTTGTATAATTTCAGAGGATATGTTGAAAAAACAGTGTTTTAATTTGCTCGGAGGCTAAATTATGTTTTGCAGAAAATGCGGCAGAGAATTGGAAAACAGAATGAAGAACTGTCCGGATTGTGGGGCAGAAATAATTACTGATGAGCCCGTACAGAACGGAAATGCAGAATTAAATGCTATTCTGTTATAACGTTGCTTTTTTAAAACAGGTAGAAAAATGGCAGAAGAAAAAATAGTTCGGAAAAAAACAAAAATGCCTCTTATCATATCACTGGCGGCTGTGTTCGTTGTGATGTTGGCTGTTGTGGCAGTAGTGGCGTTAATTGTCGTGCAGTCGTTAAGCCCGAAACAGCGGCTGCAAAAACAGCTGGAAATCGGTGACAGGTATCTGTCAGAGCTTGACTATGAACAGGCTGTCGTGGCATATCGTACAGCCATCGAAATTGACCCTAAGAATGTAGATGCATATCTTGGTTTAGCTGATGCCTATGTGGGTATGAATGATCATGAAGAGGCTGTAAATGTGCTGGCTGAATGTTATGAACAAACTGAGTATGAAGATATTCCTGTGCAGATGGCTGAAGTTTACTTGGAGTGGGCTGAGTTTGTGTTGATAACAGATGGAAGTTCCGGAGATGACAGCTCCTTTACCTATGCGTTGGAAATCTTGCAGACGGGCTATGAAAGTACGAATGACGATCGTCTGATAAAGCGTATTGAAGAGCTGACAAAAACAACTGAAAATAATGATCAAACTGAATACAGCAGCCCGGAAGATGGCGGGAATCAAGATGCAGAAGAGAAAAAAACCTGGGGTGACGGCCGTGCCTGGACGGACCGGGAGGATATTCTGCCCCATGAGGAGGGCGAATATGTCATATTTGGTGCCTACGAGCAGGATAATGATTTAACGAACGGCCCGGAACCGCTGGAGTGGGAAGTGCTGGATGTAAATGAGAAGGGAACTCTGCTCATAAGCCGTTATGTATTGGATGCCAAGGCATACAACGAAGAGCTGGTGGATATTACTTGGGCAGAATGTACACTGAGGCAATGGATGAATGACGATTTTCTAAACAGTGCATTTACTACGGCTGAACAGGAATATATCAATGAGGTTACTATTCCGAATCCGGATAGTTCCACTTGGGGAACTCCGGGAGGAGAAGATACCACGGACAGAATATTTGCACTAAGTACAGACGAGGTTGAATACTATTATGATCTGGATATGCCGAGCCCTTTTGCTGATCATTTAACTACATACGACAGACGATTATTGATCCAGCCAACACCATATGCTAAAAATACAAGACGGGTAATCTGCAGCGCTATTTCTCAGGCGGATTACGACGAATGGTTTGGAGGCGTCAGCGGCTATGAAAGTGATGTGATCGGTTTAACCGGTGCGGGCTGGTGGCTTCGTTCTCCGGGAGGCGATAATCGTGGGGCATGTCTTGTAGACGATGATGGAGGTGCGAGCTGGGTACATTCGTATGGTGTAATCGATACTCCATATTTCGGCGTGCGTCCTGCGTTGTATATAACACAAAGATAAAGTGTTTGCAGTCGGTATGGATGTTTGAATAACAGCTAAGCCGGATTATGACAACCTGAAAAGATCCTCAACAAGATCAGCATTTATAAATTTCCGGTTGACATATATCCCTTTAAATGCTAATATTTTACGGTATGCCGCATGGCGAGGTAGAAGTTTTTGCTCTCGGGCAAGACACCATAGTCAGCGAGATTGGAAGAAGGAGGTAGTCCTATGTACGCAATTATTGCAACAGGCGGAAAGCAGTACAAAGTTTCCGAAGGTGATGTGATAAAGGTTGAGAAGCTGTCAGCAGAGGCAGGCGAGACCGTTACTTTCGATAATGTACTTGCTGTATCCGATGGTTCTTTAAAGGTTGGCAGTGATGTGTCAGGTGCTAAGGTAAGCGCTACTGTTGTTTCTCAGGGAAGAGACAAGAAGGTAGTTGTTTACAAGTATAAGCCCAAGACAGGTTATCACAAGAAGAACGGTCACAGACAGGCATTTACGCAGGTTAAGATCGAATCTATCAAAGCCTGAATCTGAGGTTGCGCTATGATTGATGTATGTGTTACAAGCTGTGGGGAGCATTCTTATAAAAGGATAGACTGCAGCGGACATGCAGGATTTGCTAAAGGCGGGAAAGACATAGTATGTGCGTCGGTATCCATACTGGTGATCAATACTGTTAATTCCATAGAAACCTTCACAAAATGTAAAGTCATAGAGGCAGAAGAAGATTCAGCAAAAGGCCGTGTGTCCGTGATTTTTCCGGAGGGAACGGCGGGAGAGGCCACATTGCTCATAGATTCCATGCTTTTGGGCATAAGATCAATAGAAGAGCAATACGGCAGTAAATATGTGAAGTTGACAGAAGTGAAAGAATAAGGAGGCGAAAGCCATGATGAAATTAGACCTTCAGTTCTTTGCTCATAAGAAGGGTGTGGGATCCACCAAGAACGGCAGAGATTCCGAATCCAAGAGGCTTGGAGCAAAGAGAGCGGACGGACAGTTCGTAAAAGCCGGTAATATCATCTACAGACAGCGTGGCACCAAGATCCATCCGGGTCTCAATGTTGGACGCGGCGGTGATGATACATTATTTGCTACAGCTGACGGTGTTCTTCGTTTTGAGCGCTTAGGCCGTGATAAGAAGCAGGCAAGCGTTTATCCCCAGGCAGAGGAGAAATAAATCTGTCAGAAGAAGAACGTCACAACGGTTAATATAACTGTTATTTAACAAGCCGCCCGGTTTGTGCATATGCGCAGATCGTAGCGGCTTGATTTGTGATATTAAGGGTTACAAGCAGGGAAAATCGAACAAAGCTCGCTTTAGTGAGATTTTCCCTGCTTGTAACCCAAACCGCATGAGCAAGCTGCGAGACGCTTGCAAAGCAAGCGACGAGACGCATGCAAAGCATGCTACACAGCGGGTTGCGAATGTGGTTTCGAATTGCGGAGCAATTCGTTAATATTATGATTTATCATCCACAAATTTTTATTTATTTTCAATTTATGAGTTTGAAAGAAATCGTGTGAGACAGGAGTTACTTATGTTTGCGGACAGAGCAAGGCTGACACTTGTCAGCGGAAAAGGCGGAGACGGACATGTCTCTTTCAGAAGGGAAAAATATGTTCCGGATGGCGGCCCTGACGGTGGAGACGGCGGCAGGGGCGGAGATGTAATACTCCGTGTTGATCCGGGGCTTAATACGCTTATAAATTATAAACACAGAAAGAAATTCGCGGCAACAGACGGTGAAGAAGGCGGCAAGAGAAACTGCAGGGGCAAGGATGGCACTGATGTTATCCTGCCTTTACCGGAAGGAACAGTTGTCAGGGACGCTGCGACCGGAAAGGTCATAGTAGACTTATCCGGTCAGACGAAAGAATACACAATACTTACCGGCGGCAGAGGCGGTGCCGGCAACCAGCATTTTGCATCCTCAACCATGCAGGCTCCAAAATATGCAAAACCCGGCGGACCGGCTAAGACAGCTGAGGTCATACTGGAGCTTAAGCTTATTGCAGATGTGGGACTTATAGGTTATCCAAGCGTTGGAAAATCTTCTCTTTTAAGAGCTACCACCAATGCCGAACCTGAGTGCGCAGATTATCATTTTACCACCCTCAATCCGCATCTTGGTGTGGTAGATCTTGGAGACGGCAGTACTTTTGTAATGGCAGATCTTCCGGGACTCATAGACGGCGCTGCAGACGGTGCCGGACTTGGCCATCAGTTTTTACGGCATATAGAAAGAAATAAGCTCCTTATACACGTGCTTGATGCCGCAGGGACGGAAGGCCGGGATCCCATCGAGGATTTCCACAATATCAATGCTGAATTATCAAAATACAGTCCCGAGGTAGCAGCGCTGCCTCAGGTAATAGCAGCCAATAAGATCGATCTGATACCTGCGGAACCTGAAGCTGTCGATGTAGACGAAGACGGAGAGCTGGTCTATGCTCCTGACCCCATAGAACGGATAAGGCAGGAACTGGAAACAGACGAAAGGCCTGTTTTCCCAATAAGCACTGCCACCGGTGCCGGAATAAAGCAAATGCTTTCATATGTTTATGAAGCCCTTCAGCACATGGAGACAGAGGTTAAGATTTTTGAACAGGAATATGACCCTGACATAGCTCTTGCCGGCGGTAACGAGCCATATACCGTAGAATATGACGCCAGGAATGACGAATATGTCTGTGAGGGGCCCAGGATTGAAAAAATGCTTGGCTATACTAACCTTGAGTCGGAAAAAGGATTTGTATTTTTCCAGAAATTCCTTAAGGAAAACGGCATCCTGGATGAACTGGAAAAGCTCGGCATAAAAGACGGCGATACCGTCAGGATCTACGGATTTTCATTTGAATACTATAAATGATCAGACATTATAAAAATAGCCTGACAGCAGTTTAAACTGCGGATATAAAACCGCATAAGAAAGAGGAGATCAATGGCAATAACACTTACAAGCAAGCAGAGAGCGTATCTGAGAGGACTGGCATCCACAGAGAAGCCGTTATTTTCCATAGGCAAGAGTAATCTGACGCCTGAAATAACAAATGCCGTTGCCGAAGCCTTTGCTAACCGTGAGATTATCAAAGTAAACATCCTTAAAAGCACCGCTGACGAGCAGGACGAGGAAGGGCTAAGGAATATCGGTGAGATACTCGCAGAACGCACGGGCGCTGTCCTTGTATGCAACATAGGGCGGAAACTTGTTTTATATAAGCCTTTCAAAGAAAGCAAAGATAAAAAGGATAAAAAATACGCAAACCGGATAATATTGCCTAAATAAATGGCATAACCGTACACTAAAAAAAGGATAAACATGGGATTACCTTTCTTTAAGAAAAAGAATAATAACGGTAACAAAACTGTTGCTGCAAAGAAAAAACTATGCGTATTCGGCGGAACTTTCGATCCCATGCACAGGGCTCATCTTAACATGGCATTCAAGGCCTGCAGGACTTATTCCATAGACAGGATGCTATTTATGCCGAGTGGCGAGTCATACTTTAAGACAGGAGTAAGCAGCGCAGAGGACAGACTCGAGATTTGCCGCCTTTCAGTACAGGAATACTCTGAACTTCCTGAAGTCAGAGACGGACTCACATCCTGTGAATGGGGAGTCTCCGACTTGGAAGTAAAAAGGGAAGGTAAAACATATACATACGAGACTATAGAGACACTGCGTACCCAATTTCCGGACTATGACATTTATTTTCTTGTAGGAGAGGACACATTAAGGAGTATGGAGACTTGGCGTGAACCGCAGATAGTATTTGCGGGATGCATCATAATAGCTGCCGCCAGACCCTCCAGACGGGGACAGATTTTTGATGAAAGCGGCCACGAGATTCATAATGATGGAGATCAGCAGGCAGGAAATCGTATTTCAGCCGCAGGTAGTTCCGTTAACATCGAACGTCTTGAAGACCTTCAGACCAGACTTATGAAGCATTATCCTGCCGAGATACACATTATGCGATTTGATGAAGATATGTCTTCGTCAGCCATTAAGGAAGATATAAGAGCTGACAGAGATGTTTCCGACAGGCTTATGCCGTCAGCGTATGGCTATATTATTGAGAATAGCATGTATTTACAGTAATGAACACTATGGCAGACACAAAAAAGAAAACAGATATTCCTTTTCCAACAGCCGAAAGCTACGGCAAGGATCCTGCGGCAATTCCGGGTACGGATATTCTAAAGGATGCGGCGTCCTTAAATGATGCCTATGATTTTGTAAAAATGAAAAAACGTCTTGCTAAGAAGCTTGACCCGAAGCGTTACGAACACTCCATGGGAGTAGCCTACACCGCGGCAGCCCTTGCCATGGCTTATGATGAGGACATGATAAAGGCATATACAGCAGGCGTGCTCCATGACTGTGCCAAATGTCTCAGTGATGAGGAACGTGATGAATACTGTAAAAAATATAAGGTTGAACTTACACAGATTGAAAAGGACCACCCATTCCTGATCCATGCAAAGCTGGGGGCCGTTTTGGCTAAAGAAAAATATGGGGTGAAGGATCCGGAGATACTGTCAGCAATCAGGTGGCATACTACCGGGCGTCCGGATATGAGCATGCTTGAGGCGATAATCTTTTCAGCGGATTTTATCGAACCTAACAGAAAACCTCTTATCTGCCTTCCTAAAATAAGGAGTATAATATTCAGTGACATGGATATGGCCTTATATCTCATACTGGAGCAGACGCTGGTACATCTGGAGCATAAGGGGCAGGCGATAGATGAGTACTCAATGCAGGCAGCTGAATACTACAGAAAAAAGATAAACGAAAGACAGACTAACATTAAATAAACAGATACTAAATATAAATGAAAGGAACCCATTATGGACTCAAGGGAAAAAGCAAAGATAGCAGTAAGCGCAATGGAGGATAAGAAAGCAGAAGATATAAGGGTGATCGAAATTTCCGAAGTATCTTCCATAGGTGACTACTTTATAATCTGCAATGGCTCAAATATAAGCCAGGTGCAGGCTATTACAGACGAGATAGATGAAAGGCTCGGACGCCAGGGTGTAACCGCTGCCCATGTGGAAGGCTACCGCAACGCAGGATGGATACTTATGGACTACAGCGACGTGATAATCCATGTTTTCGATAAGGATAACAGACTGTTTTATAATCTGGAACGTATCTGGAAGGATGGAAAAGAAATAGATTCCGGAAGTCTTTGACGTCAACTGTAAACGATAAAATAAAAAAAAGGGGGAGCAGGGATAGGGATAATGGATATCGATCTGTACAATACTTTGCTTATAATACAGTATGTCTGTATCTTCGGTCTTTTCGTTGAGAGCTGGATCATCATCCGCAAATGGAAAAACAAGATCCATTCCTTTCTGCTTTTAAGCTGCCTTGCTGCTCTGATCAATAATCTGGGATATCTTCTCGAGCTCAGGTCGGTATCGCTGGATGCATACATTTCCTCATTGAAATTTTCTTATATGGGAAGGGTCTGGTACGCCTTTTTCATGTTCCTGTTCCTGACAGAACTGATCAGGATAAAGATTCCAAGCCTGATAATCAGAACTCTTATAGTACTGCATGCGACAGTTTTCATGATCGTCATGACAGTGCAGTACCACCAGCTTTATTATACAAGCATATATTTTACATCTGATGGTCCTGTTCCTAAAATCGTTCACGAAAACGGACCCGTTCATCATTTCTTTATGCTTCTCCAGATATGCTATATAATCTTTGGACTGGGCATGCTTTTATGGGCTCGCCATAAAGAGAAGAATAAATTTATCAGAAAACGGTATTTTATCATAATGCTGGCGATCTTTGTGGAAAGCTTATTCTTCTTCATTCAGCTTTTCGGTCTGCTCCCGTTAACAAACGTTTTTGATGTCACATTATTAGGCTATTTCTTTGGCACAATAATAATGCTGATCGCAATCTTTTCGTACGACCTGCTGGGAACGCAAGAGATTGCAAAAGACTTCATTGTCGACAGGATATCAGAAGGGATAATCGCTGTGGATAATGACGGAATAATCAGGTATTACAATGAACCTGCGCTGGCACTTTTCCCTGAACTCTCTGATAATGCCACGACAGTACCGGCAGAGATCACAAATGCACTTTCTGAAGACGGAAACATCCGGCGAAACGGCAGGATCTACAATCCTGAAGATAATGATCTGGTACACGACGGAAAGGTGTTCGGAACAATATATGCTCTCGTGGATGAAACTGAGCACATACAATACATGTCGGATCTGCAGGAACAGAGGGATATTGCAGACAGTGCCAATGCGGCCAAGAGCAGGTTTCTTGCAAATATGTCCCATGAGATCAGGACTCCCATAAATGCAGTGCTTGGCATGGATGAAATGATACTTCGTGAGAGCCGGGAGGATACCATACGTTCATACGCATCGGATATCATGTCTGCAGGAAAAACGCTGCTTTCACTAATCAATGACATTCTCGATTTTTCAAAAGTCGAGGAAGGCAGGATGGAGATAATCCCTGTCCAGTACGAGTTGGCTACCCTTATCAATGATCTGGTGAACATGATAAGTGACCGCGCCGTCAAAAAGAGTCTAAAGTTCAATGTAGAGGTAAATGAGAATATTCCGCATTTGCTTTTCGGCGATGAGATGCGCATAAGGCAGTGTGCCCTGAATGTACTTACAAACGCCGTGAAATATACCGAAAAGGGCTCTGTTTCTCTGAAAATCGACTATAAGGAAAAAGACTGGGAGAATATCATTCTTCAGTTTACCGTTTCTGATACCGGCATCGGCATGAAGGCAGAGGATATCGAAAAGCTTTTTCAGCCCTATCAGCGTATTGAAGAAGAAAGAAACAGAGCCATTGAGGGAACCGGCCTTGGAATGAGTATTACCAGACAGCTGCTTGACCTGATGGGAACCGAACTCGAAGTACAGAGTGAATATGGAAAAGGCTCTGTATTTTCATTTGCCATAGAGCAGAAAATAATCGATCCTGACAAGATCGGCGATTATGCCAGAAGATTCTCGGAAATAAAGGAAAAAGACCATGTTTACCGGGAACTTTTCCATGCGCCGGATGCAAGGATACTCGTGGTGGACGATACGGAGATGAACCTCACGGTAATGCAGAGTCTGCTTAAGCAGACACAGATCCGTATAGATACCGCATCTACCGGAAAGGATGCCATAACGCTTGCAACAGTCAATAAGTATGATGTGCTTTTCATTGACCATATGATGCCGGATATGGACGGTATAGAGACTCTAAAACACATCCGTGAATCAGGTAAAAATCAGAGTACTGCCGCTGTGGCACTCACCGCAAACGCAGTATCAGGAGCAAGGGACAGTTATATAAACGCTGGATTTTCCGACTATCTTTCAAAACCTGTCGACAGTTCATTGCTTGAGCAGATGCTTTATACTTATATTCCTAAGGATAAGCTGCAAAAAGTAACAGAGGACAGCAGTAAGGTCAGAGAAAACAGATTCCTTGAAAGATCAAGGATATTTGTTATCGATGATGATGAAACCGTATGCTCCATGATAGGAAGTATACTGTCACCGCTTTATGAAACAGAGATAAGCCTGACAGGAACGGATGCCGTAAAGCGGATAACCGAGTATGATCCGGACCTTGTTATCCTTGACATTCATCTTTCTGATGGGAACGGATTCGAGATAATGGACGGACTGAAAAAAGAAGACCGGACTGCGGCCATTCCCGTATTGCTTGTTACCGGAGATGACGATAACCAGACAGAGGAAAATGCTTTCCGACGCGGTGCTTCAGACTTTATCAGAAAGCCGTTTGCACCGGATATTCTGAAGCAGAGGACCAAAAGGATCATAGAGCTCTACCATTATCAGCGTTCCATTGAAGATGAAGTCAGAAAACAGACAGGTCGCAGCAAGCGTCTTTCCAGAGAGATGATGCTTGCCCTCTCTAAAACAGTTGATACCAAAGACCATTATACAGACGGTCATTCCAGACGAGTGGCGGCAATGTCTGCGGAAATCGCAAGAAGGCTCGGAAAATCAGCTGACGAGCAGGTAGAGATATTCGAAATCGGTCTTTTGCATGATATAGGAAAAATCGGAGTCCACGAAGATATTATCCATAAAGAAACAAGGCTTACGGATGATGAATTTTCCGAAATTAAAGCCCACACGCTCAAAGGTGATGAGATACTGAAAGAGATCACTGATATGCCAAGGCTCAGGCAGGGGGCCAGATGGCATCATGAACATTTTGATGGAAAAGGATATCCTGACGGTCTTAAGGGAAATGATATTCCTGAAGCAGCACGTATAGTCTGCGTTGCCGACTGTTACGATGCAATGACAAGCACCAGGACTTATTCAGTACCTAAAAAGCAGTCTGAAGTAAGGGCTGAGATAGAAAGATGTAAAAACACATGGTTTGATCCTGTTATCGCTGATGTAATGCTTGCAATGATCGATGAGGATAAGGAATATCGTATGAATGAGAAAGCTGATATATCCGGGATATGGAAAGAATATGACAGGCTCTGGACTAACCCTTCCGAGGAAAAAGTCTCCATATCAGTTTCATCTCCAGTCAGTGATAACTCTTCAGATACTGAAGACAGCATTGCACTCCCTGAATGGCTTGTTTCACAGACTGTCCTTGATACAGACACCGGACTTAGGAACTGCGGCTCTGTGGAGGGATACCTGGCTGTTTTGGCTACATTCCGTAATACTGCTGAAAAGAAGGAAAAAGAGATCAGGAAGTATTACGATGAATCTGACTGGGACAATTTTACCGTCAAGGTACATGCGTTAAAAAGCTCGGCGAGAATAATAGGTGCTATGGAACTTGCCGTATTAGCTGAAAGGCTTGAAAATGCCGGGAAGGAAAAAGATGCTGATCTGATATGTAAAAAAATAGCAGAATTTCTTCAAATGTATGATGGAACCGTTAAAGCATTGGCAGACACCGGCAATATATAACAGGGATGCTTATCATGACAAAAAATCCCGGTCATATCCTTTACGTGAAGGGTGGATCGGGATTTTTTATATTGATCTTTATACTGTTTTTTATTAATTTATGTTTTAAAGAGTCCTGAACACAGCAAAAACCCTGCCCAGGATAACGCATTCATCCACAATTATCGGATCCATCGTGTCATTTTCAGGCTGAAGTCTTATGTGGCCTTTTTCCTTATAAAATGTCTTTACTGTGGCTGAATCATCAATAAGAGCAACCACTATTTCGCCGTTTCGGGCGGTGTTACACTGTTCAACAAATACCATGTCTCCGTCAAAGATACCTGCATTTATCATGCTTTCGCCTTTAACATTAAGTACAAAGCATTCGGCATTTGGTGTTATTGACATAGGAAGCGGAAAATAGCTTTCAACATTTTCGGTCGCAAGTATAGGCTGTCCTGCGGCAACTCTGCCAACTACCGGAACGGAGGTAAGCTCCTCCTGCCGCATCACCTGATATGATTCGTCTATGATCTCAATAGCCCTGGTCTTGGAAGGATCCCTGTGTATATATCCTTTTCTTTCAAGAGTAGCAAGGTGTGCATGTACCGATGAGGTTGATTTAAGATCTACACCTGCGCATATATCACGTACAGTAGGCGGATATGATTTTTTTCTGGTCCAGTCTTTAATAAAATCGTATATCAGCTGCTGCTTCTCTGTAAGTTTTTCCAATGCCATTTTGTATCCTCCTGTTATGCCTTGTATTTTAAATCGGAATTCTTCCATAAATCATAAAATAATAATAACATATGTTCGCCTAAAAGGCAAACATATTTTCAGAACAAATTTTCCGAACATAATTTCGATTTTCTCTTGACAAAAAAACACCTGTTCGATATACTACAAACATAGCGAACAGGCGTTCATGCGAAATAATGTTCGGTCATAGTGTTAAGTATAAGCAGTAAACGGTCCCAGGCAGGACGATTATCTGATTATTATCAACAGACAGTCAGATCATTACAAGTGGTTGTTACACGGGAGGATGAAATGAGAAGAACAGGATATTCAAACAGAAGAAATTATATAAACAAATGCAAAAGGGCTGAAAGAATGGCAGAAACGAAAAAAAGGCGTTCCCGCAGCGGAGCAAGAGTTTCGGCACGTTCATTTGGCGAGGGCAGGAATTTTTCATTATTACTGCTTACTGCCGCAGCTATGCTGCTCAGTCTTCTTATCCTGTTCGGCAACAGGGCAAAGGCAGAATCAGAGGATGCCGGAACATATAGCGGATATTATAAGTATTTTACCAGCATCACGGTTCAGCCCGGAGATACATTGAGTGCATATGCTGACACTTATAACATAGCAGGGATCAAATCAGATGAGGATTATATTGCTGAAGTATGCACGATAAACAATATAGACAGAGATAGCATTATTTCAGGCAGTAGGATAATAATCCCATATTACGATAAGGAGTTTAAATAAAAGGACGAAAGCTTTAGCTTTTGCGGAGCTTCACCATATCGGCAGCTTTACGTTTTTGTTCATCATTCATTGAAGCATAATGTTTCCGTGTGGTATTGACATCTTTGTGGCCAAGCACGCTGGCAACCAGATAGATATCGCCGCTTTCCTTATATAACTCCGTACCGTAAGTAGATCGCAGTTTATGTGGAGTGATTTTCTTTAGTGTAGTAACCTGTGATGCGTATTTTTTTACAAGGTTCTCAACAGCACGGACTGTTATACGCTTATTCTGGATGGAAAGAAAGAGGGCATTTTCATTTCCGGGCAGGGCAATGATTCCCATACGTTCATCAAGATAGTTCGTAAGTGCTTCTTCAACCTCTTCTCCAAAATATACTTTAGCCTCATTTCCGCCTTTTCTGACTATTCTTATGGCTCCGTTATCAAAGTCAATATCTTTAATATCTAAACCCACGCATTCTGAAACTCGGATGCCGGTACCGAGGAGAAGGGTAATGAGTGCCAGATCTCTCTGCATGGTACGGGCGTGAAATTTCTTCTGATGGCCACTCTCACTTTCCGAGCCGTTTTCAATAACATCCAAAAGCCTGGCTACTTCATCAGGTTCTAAGCGTATAATGTTCTTTTCGTGAAGTTTTGGCATATGAACTATGGAAGCCGGATTTGATTTCAATAATTCTGACTCATAGAGATAGGAATAGAAACTCCTGAGTGCAGAAAGTTTCCTGCTTTTTCCACGCTCATCATTAGTATGTGTGGTACCGTCCGGTCCTTCATACCACGAAAGATATTCCAGATAAGATTCGATGTCAAATTTTTCTATTTCCCCGATGACAGAGAGTGGAATATCCTTTATGGAAGGATAGGGCGAATCAACTATGTGCTCGTTTACAAACTTGAAGAATATCTGAAGATCATATGCATAAGCGACCTTGGTACGATTGCCGGTATTATCGGATATTCCTCGGAAAAAAACATGACAGTAGGGTGGCAGTTCCGCCTCAAGTTTCCGTAGTTTTTCTATATTTTTTATTTTTATCTGCTCATGATAGCTTTTATCTGAATAATTTGCCATATTTATATGATCCCGTATTTTTGTTGTACAGATGATGTTCTGCCGCAGACAGTCCTGCTTTTTTATAGACGACCATATTGGGAACAGACATCGTCTGGGGAATTAAATCATTTAATTGCTACTTTATTGTATCATATTATGTTAATTAGTGTTATACTTTAACTTGGTTGTTTATATAGTTCATGCATGGAGGACGGGATTTTGAAATTAGACGAAGAGAAAAAAAAATATCTGTACTGGGGACTTACAATAATATCTTCAGTTACGATTATCATACTTATCGGATATACGATATTTAATATGCCTGCTGTGATAGGTGCAGTCGGTAAATTCTTCAGGATCATAATGCCTGTGGTTGATGGTTTCGTCATAGCATATCTCCTTAGTCCTCTTATCGATTTTATAGAGCGGATCATTCTCAATGAAAAAACGAAAAAATGGATATACAAGGACCACGAATACGGCGGTGAAATAAGCCTGGAAAAAAAAGCAAAGATTCATAAGAGACTTCGTGTATTTTCCATAATAGTTGTCTATACTTTTGCCATATGGCTTATATATCTTTTTTTCTCATTCGTAATACCGGAAGTAGTGAAATGCATAGAAAACATAGTAAACCAGTTTCCCGAGTACAGTGAGAATTTCATCAACTGGATCAATAAGATTCTGATAAAATACCCGCAGCTCGAGAAAAAATTTCAGGAACTCCTTACAACATACCAGGATGAAATCAACGGATGGGTTGCTACAAATATCATCGGCAGGGGGAAAGATGTTGCTCTGGGTCTTTCAAACGGTGTTTTCAGCCTTGTAAAATGGATAATGAACTTAATGCTTGGAGTACTGATATCCATCTATATCATAAATAGTAAAGAGCTGTTTATCGGGCAGGGCAAAAAGATTATATACGCAATGCTGAGACGTGAAACAGCTAATGCATTCATACATAATGTACGCTTTACAAATAAAACATTCTTAGGATTTTTTTCGGGAAAGCTGATAGATTCCTTCATCATAGGTTTTCTCTGCTATATTATTATGAGCATCATGAAACTGCCTTTTGCACCGCTTATCGCTGTGATCGTAGGCGTCACAAACATCATACCTTATTTTGGACCTTTTATCGGCGCTATCCCCAGCGCACTGCTTATCCTTATGGTAGATCCGAAGCAGGGACTTTATTTCATCATAATGATCTTACTGCTGCAGCAGTTTGACGGAAACATACTTGGACCAATGATATTCAGCCAGTCCACCGGACTTTCTGCATTCTGGGTAATATTCGCCATAACATTCTTTGGCGGGTTATGGGGCGTTGTAGGCATGCTGGTGGGCGTCCCTCTGTTTGCAGTAATTTATACGGCTTTCAGTGCATGGATAGCCTCTGCTATCAAGCAGCGCAAATTGCCGAACAACACCAAGGAATACGTACATGTTGATTATATTGACGAAAACGGCCTGTTTGTAAGACTTCCTGAAAATGAAGTCCGGAATATCGTATCTAAAAGGACTTTCAAAGAGATCCTTGCACACAGAAAAAAACATAACGCAGACGAAAAAACAGAAACATCAGATACTTCCGCAGATACAAATAAAACAGAAGCTAAAGCAAATGATACAATATAAATTTATCACAGAAGACGAATCCGACGGCGAAAGGCTCGACAAACTCTTAAGCGGGCTTATGCCGGACTGTTCAAGATCTTTTATCCAGAAGCTCATAAAGGACGGTGCCGTGACCAAAAATGGTACCATTGTCACTAAATCATCCCTGAAAGCAGAAGCGGGTGATGAGCTTATTTTTAACCTTCCGGAACCTGTGCTGCCTGAAATAATCCCTGAAAATATTCCTATAGACATAGTGTATGAGGATAGCGACATAATCATAATAAATAAGCCAAAGGGGATAGTGGTGCATCCTGCACCCGGGCATCTGTCAGGAACACTTGTAAACGCTGTTCTTTATCATTGTAAAGACCTATCCGGGATAAACGGCATCCTGCGTCCCGGTATAGTCCACAGGATAGATAAAGATACATCAGGACTGCTTATAATATGCAAAAATGATAATTCACATAGAAAAATCGCTGCACAGTTAAAAGAGCATTCGATAGAACGTACTTATCATGCGATAGTCCATGGAAGATTTAACGAAGAGATTGGTACAGTAGATGCCAATATTGGCAGGTCTTCATCGGACCGTAAAAAGATGGCTGTTGTAGACCATAGTTCTGGAAAATCTGCTGTTACGCATTATACCGTTCTTAAGGAATTCAAAGGATATTCATATATAAAATGCAATCTGGAGACCGGACGCACGCATCAGATCCGTGTTCATATGGCACATATCGGACATCCGCTGGTTGGCGACGAATTATATGGAATCCATGAAAATAAATACAAAAATACCGATGGCCAGGTTCTTCATGCAAAATCCATAGGATTTAAGCATCCCGGAAATGATGAATGGATACAGTTCGATTCGGATCTGCCGGAATATTTCACGAAAATCCTAAGGGATCTAGAAGCCTGAATTCTCAGCATAATTCTGTCTGCGACCCGAGTTAAAATCCACGGGTTTTATATGGATTAAAAACATATTAAAAACATATATAAGGATTGATCAAAACGTATAATCCATCAAAGATCATAATATAATTCGCGAAGTAAACAGAATATAATTATCTTAAAAAATTTAATCTTTATAAATATCTCAGAAAAATAAGCATATCAGCAAACCAAATAAAGAAAACCGGCCCAAAGCACCGGTTCAAGGAAAAAGGCTTATTTACAGGCTTTTTAGGTGTATAACTATTCGTTAAAGCTTCATTTTGCGAATAGTTATATGTAGCCCCTTATATCACTTCTCTGAAGGTATTTCATCGTTTTTGGAAGATTTTATGAACTTAGGCTTAAGAAAATCCAGATCGGAATCTTTGTAAACAAACAGGAATAAAAACATTAAAAGAAATACACCGACAACAACACAGATATCAGCGACATTAAAAATCGGAAAATTGATCAGAGATACATATATAAAATCAGTTACAGACTGTTTTATGCATCGGTCGATCATATTGCCGACAGCGCCGACAAGAACCATAGTCAATGCGACATGGAATGCTGCATATTTACGGTCAGCCGGAACCTTTATAAATACATATATGCATATAACCATTATTATAGCTGTGGTCATCAGCAAAAACACACTCTTTCCTTTTAGGATTCCCCATACAGCTCCGGTATTTTCGAAATAACAGATCTGGAGCACCCCGGGGATCAGGTCTATCGCTTCACCCAGCTCCATACTTTCCCGTACCCTGACTTTGCTGAAATAATCAACATAAAGCAGTGACAGAAAAGTCACTATATCGCATACAAATAAAGAACTCCTGTATTTTGATATCTTTTTATCTGCTATGGAGGACCTTGAAAGAAACATAAAAACTATGCTTGAAACTGCCAAAAACAGCATAAAACCGATAACAATCAGTGAATCTGCGGTCAGGGATATCATTCCTTTGCATCCTCCTCAGAAAAATAGATTTCTCTGATTCCCCCGATCATATCTTCATCAGTAACATTCTGGTCAATATACGCTTTCCCGACTCTCTTTAGTAAGATAAACTTTATGCCTTTATCAATAGCTTTTTTGTCGGATTTAGTAAGCTCAAGTACCTTCTCAGGATCAATATCATCAATGGATATAGGCAGATTGAAAGGAACGAACATATCTCTAATCTCATAATATTCATCTTTTGAAAGTTTTCCTTTCTGCCAGGAAATATATGCAGCCGCAACACAGCCAAGAGCTACACACTCACCGTGCATCAGTTCGAAATTTTTATACTTTTCTATGGCGTGTCCTATGGTATGTCCGAAATTCAGCAAAGCACGATCGCCATTTTCCAACGGATCACGCTCCACTATCCGTTGCTTGCATATACAGCTCGTTTTTACCATATCGGCAAGCACATCCGGCTTTTTATCGTGTATTTCGTACATATTTGACAGTATCCATTCGTAGAATGACGCATCCATGATAAGCCCGTACTTCATAACCTCTGCCATACCGGAATAAAACTGCCTGTCAGGGAGAGAATTCAGCGTAGAAGTGTTAATATAGACCAATGCCGGCATTTTAAATGCCCCGACCATATTTTTGTACCCATCAAAGTCAACGCCTGTTTTTCCGCCTACGGAAGAGTCTACCTGAGATAACAATGTAGTCGGAACCTGAACCACAGCTATGCCGCGCAGATACACGGCAGCACAGAATCCGGCTGTGTCACCAACCACACCGCCCCCAAGTGCAATTACCAGGTCGTGGCGGTTGATCTTTTTATCAACCATTTCCTTTAAAATTTTTGTAACCGTGTCAAGGTTCTTACTGGTTTCACCCGCAGGAAATGAGTACAAAAAGAAAGCTGAACAGATATCTTTCAGCTCCTCTTTTATATTATCCGCATATAAAGGACCCACCGTATTATCGGTGATCATCATGAATTTCTTTCCTTCGAATCCAAGTTCCTTTATCTTTGCTGCGAGTCCTGAAAAGTCCGATTCGATACAGATATCGTATATCGGTTTTTTGTTCATGTTAACTGTTATCAGGTCGGACATTTATAAAACTCCTTTATTTCTTATTATTTTTAGCCGGTTCACTCTTTTTTGTCTCTTCCAGTGTCTTTCTGGTTCTGTCTGGCTCGCCTACAGGCTTAAAACTGCCCCTGGTGACTTTGAAATCATCATTGATGCTTTCTTTTTTGGATGCAGGCTTCTTGTTATTATACTTAAACGGGTCATTCGGCATAGTGCGCGGAGCTTCACCATAGAGACCGGCGTAAGACATCTGCTCGTATTTTCTTTCTGCTACATCCGATCCGCTCTGTGGCGTATCTCCCTCATAACGGCTGCTGAATACCGGTGTAAAAACGCTATTTCTGTCCTGTTCATCATCATCATATGAACCAAGAAAACTCTTAGCCGCCTTAGCAGCAGAATCTTCATCAGCTTTTTTCCGTTCATTATCAGCTTTGGGCAACTCTGCAGCCTCCGACATAGCGGCAACA
The DNA here is from genome assembly GCA_002393955.1 of Lachnospiraceae bacterium UBA4364. Taxonomy (GTDB): domain Bacteria; phylum Bacillota; class Clostridia; order Lachnospirales; family Lachnospiraceae; genus NK4A136. Next base: position 128,116 of record DGSK01000001.1, read on the forward strand.
GACTCTTCAGTTTTGGCAACATCCGTTAACGTTGCTGTATTTTCCGTACTTACTGTATTGTCTATATTTACTGTATTATCTGAATTTACTGTATCTTCTATATTATTCGTATTTACATCTTTTAAAGGTTCAGCAGGAGCTGCTTCATTTTTTATCGGATCACTCTCTTCCGCTGTATCATCGATACCAGCACTATTCATTGAATAATTAGATGATAATGGTGTTGCTGAATAATCCGTTTCATTTTCTTTACCTGCTGTTTCATTATCAAGAGCATGACTATCCGCCGCAGCTGCTCCACCGCTTCGCTGGGCTTCCGATGAGTGTTCATCCGTGATATGAAGAAAATCATAAGCTATAGTATATTTCCCACCGGAATAAAAACTGAAGAAATTGGAATTAATCCTTTCAACCACAGTTATCACATTATCATCATTTGTATTGAGGAGCACAAGAAAAATCTGTCTCGTAGAATACCTTGACGAAACATCGGATTTTCTAAGCGAAACAGATATTGCCTGCTCGAGCTTTTCAATGGCAATATCATTATCTGCCTCAGTAGGCGAAGTGCCCTCCACAGGCATAAGCGTAAGGAGTATTCCTTCTGCATTATTGCCGTATCTGCTAAAATATCTTGCAATGAACTTGAAAACATGAGGGAAAGCGTCAAAATCCATCATATAAGCGCCGCTGTCGCTGTCAGACCGCTTGATAGTTTCACTGATATAGTTTATATCAGCGAGATTTTCAGATCGTTTTTTGTCTGATTTTGCAGAATCAGAGAAAAAATGAAAAGAATTCTTGCCGTTCTGTTTTACATGATAAAGCGCTTTATCTGCTGAATTATATAGCTTACTGAAATCCGAACCATCATCCGGAGCTTGTGCTATGCCGACAGATACAGATGAATTTGTATTATATTTATTGCGCTCAAGCTTGTCACAGATATCAGCGATTATGGCAGATGCCTTTCTGCTCAGAATATTCTTGTCAGTCTCTCCTTCAAAGAACATAATGAACTCATCGCCGCCTATCCGGCAAACGATATCGCATTCATCGGACTCTTTCTGAAGGGTTTCCGCCAGCATTTTAAGTACCGCATCACCCGCCATATGCCCGTAAGTATCGTTTATGGCTTTGAAATTATCCATATCTATCATGAACAGGGAGCCTCTGCCTGTATGCGCCAGTTTTTCATTGGCCAGCTTTTCGGTATATTCCCTATTATAAAGCCCTGTAAGTACATCTTTCTGGGATTTATCCTTGATATCAGCCATTTCCCGGATGCGCTCATTTAGTTCGTCTGTAAGAACCTTCTGTTTTATTTCATTTTCAAGCACTTTGTTGATGCGGTTTGAAAGGACGCTGGGAACAAAAGGCTTTGCAATAAAATCCACAGCCCCCATATTAAGACATTCACTTTCAGTAACAGCATTTGCGTTCGCAGACAGAAAAATAACCGGAATATCCTTCAGTTCCTTTTTTTTCTGAATGCTTTTCATTACTTCTATGCCGCTCATTATAGGCATATCAATATCTAAAAGTATAAGATCAGGGACATTCGAATCAAGATAACGCAGGGCCTGCGATCCTGAGATTGCAGTAGCCACTTCACACTGATCCTTTAATGCAGAACGTGCACAGGACAGGTTTATGCTTTCGTCATCAACTATCAGAATTTTCTTTAATGTGTTTTCAGCCATGATCTTAATAGCCCCCCAAAAGACAATTAACCCAAGACAATATTTTGAAATAATTATAATACATTACTGTTTTTTGCGCAATGAAAAAGGCACCTGTTTAGATGCCTTTTTTATATTTTGGAAAAGGAAAAACGCTATAAATCTGATGATCTTAACGACGTGATTTTTTCCTGGGAGCCTCTTCCTCTGCTTCACTTGCATAATCTGCTTCTGAGAATACAGGAACTTCTTCCGGAGTGCAGGTGAACAATCCACAAGGTGAACCTTCAACTGCTGAACCTGAAATCGGTTCGAAATGAGCATCAAGAGCGTATACTGAACCGCTGCAGAAATCTATGATCCTCTGAGCAAGCTCTTCATCACATGCTTCTGTATTCAAAATAACAGTATATCCATCACGCAGCATATCTGTAACTTTCTGGACATCATTGAAAGATTCGGGCTTAACCTTTACAACTACGCTTCCGGCCTGATAATCGGATTCGATAGGTTTTCTGCTAATAAAAGAAGAAATCTTGGCAGTTGTCTTTGCCTTCTTTGCAGGCTTTACATCCTCGTAATCATCCTCGTAGTCATCTTCGTAATCATCTTCATAATCCTGATTGTTAAAATTGAGCTTTTCAGCCAGCTGCGACCATATTGCCATTGTTCTTGTTCCTCCTCTACCGTGAAAAGATTTTGTGTGCGAAAAACACTGTTCACATTATGCTATATTTTGCGCTTTATGTCAACATGTTTTTTAGGAATAATTTTCCGTTCTCATCAAAAAAATGTTGATATACCGTGCTATTTTTTATTATCGGTCAAAATCAGGTTGAAGTTAATACTTTTATGTAAAGATTTTATGTAAATTATTTATGTAAACCCGTTCATATGTTATGTTAACTGATTTATGTTAACCAGCTTATATTTTATGTAAACCAGCCTTCTACGTTACGTAAACCTATGGATTATTCCTCTCAGATCAGACATGCATTTATGAACATTCCTGAAATCTTATCAAAAAAACAGCCCGCAAAGAATGCAGACTGTTACATTACGGGTGATCATATAATGATCATATGATCATGTATAGTTTCTTTCTCCGAATATCCCTGTCCCTACTCTCACATGGGTGGCTCCTTCCTCCACGGCAACCTCATAGTCGCCGCTCATCCCCATTGACAGCACCGGCCTATCCGGAAAAAAATCTCTCATATCATCATTATAGATCAGTTCGCGGAGCGCTTTGAAATATGGTCTGTTCGTCTCAGGATCTTCCGTATATGGAGCTATGGTCATCAAGCCGCAGAGCCGCAAATGTGATAACCCGGAAACACTTCTTATAAGAGCCTTGTTTTCCTCGATATCAGATGTACCGAATTTGCTGTCTTCACCTGCAATATTCACTTCCACAAGAATATCCGCCACGATTTCTTTTTTTGCAGCCTCTTTCTCTATTGCTTCAGCCAGATGCAGGGTATCCACGCTATGGATCAACGCTGTCCTTCCGATAATATATTTGATCTTGTTCGTCTGGAGATGCCCTATCATATGCCATCTTATATCCTCAGGCATTTCAGGGATCTTGTCACACAGCTCCTGTACTTTATTTTCACCAAAATCCCTGCTTCCGGCAGCATAAGCTTCCCTGAGCATTTCCAGAGGCTTGGTCTTGCTGACATTGATAAGAACCACATCCTCCGGATTCCTTCCGCTTCTTTTGCAGGCCGCACCGATATTTTCTTTAACTGTTTTAATATTTTCCGAAATCATTTTTTCCCCTTTCACAACGTTTGGAACGCTTGCCTATTCGTAAATGAACTCATCATCAACTACAGATTCCGAATCCAATATAATATAGTCGTATTCCCTGAGACCATACACTGTATCCGGAGCTATGATGTTGTATTCATCATTATGATCCAGTATATGTATCTGGCAGAACTGTGCATAGCCTTTATTTATATTATATACTCCCATGAGGGAATCCGTATCCTGCACAACAAACCTTTGCTGTGTATCTTCCCTGATGAGTACATCTCCGTATTTAAGCTGTGTATTATCTACATAATACAGATCATCTTTTTCGGAATATACATTTACTTCCAGCGGTGTTACTGTAGCTTCACCGCTTTCCAGATATGTCTGTTTCATAAAAGTCTTAGTGTCCTTAGTGCCGTTTTCCTCTTCTTCGGACTCGCTGACAGCAAATTCCACGGGTACTGTAAAGAATCTTTTTGTAGCAACAGAAGAAACGGGTACTTTCAGTCCTGTGATTCCGTCAGTAACGATTTCGATATCCGTGAATCTTTCCGAGCAGAAATTCAATACTGAATTGTTGAAACCAAGTGTCACTATATCCTGGCCGCCATCCATTTCTATGACGGTAACCTTTCCGTTCAGCACTTCATTATTCCGTCTGAATCTTACCGGAACGTAGCCGTGTTCCAATAGCATTGAAGCGTAATCATCATTGGCCGCTATAGCAACACTCCAGTTTTCTGAGTTGATAAGTTTATATACAAAATCCCCCTGGTCTACCATATCACCGGTCATCAGCTGTGTTTTATGGTATCCCGTGCCTTCCAGCAATGAAAAAGTCAGATCATTTGCCGAAACACTGTCATACTCATCCGTATAGAATGCAACATATCCATTATGGTCTGAATGCATTATAGCCGCTGTCCCGGATGTGCCTGACTCTATCTGAGCCCTTAATCCTGCGGCTGATATGGAGAGAATGCTTGAGCTGATATCGTGCAGGAAATCATAATTTGTTCTGAAATCTTCCGGCTTAAACTGTCCTGCAAAATCTCCTATCTCCATTTTCAGCCTGCTCTGATCCTCTTTTGAAAGTTCGGTACTGAGCTCACCGGCAGCCCCCATAAGAGTTCCGCGTTCGTCTACAGCATATACCGGAGAACCTATCCCGACATGCTCTCCTTCTCCGGCAAAGCAAATAAGAGTCCCTGAAACCGGTGCGGTATAGTTCTTTTCACTGCGAATGATAAGAGCTTTGTATGTGTTATTGATGGCCAGCGAACCGTTTCTGACCATGTACGAAGTGATATTCTTCTTCTCGACTATCTGAGTAAAGAGCACAATTAAATAAAAGAGGAAGATTGCAATGATTATAACAAGAAATCCTCCTCCGTAAACTTTTATACTCTTTTTTAAAGCTGCCCTTTCGGAAACTCTCTTTTGGGAAAATTTATTTTTGTCCTGTCTATCCGTTTTTTTTGCAGCACTGACTTTTTTTGACCTTTGGCCGCGTCTCATTTTACTTAAGTATACTGTCCTTATAGCTGTCAGGAATGTCAGCCTCATCTACAGACATTGCCATATTAAAAGTGATGCCTGTCTTCTCGCTGAGCTGATCAAATTTATCCAGAATCCCACCAAGCTCGGATACTTCAAACTTGCCCAGCTTCTTGAAACTATCAAAATATAACTGCTCAATATCGCGATCCTGGGAGATTATCCCACAGACAAAACCATAAAATTCATCTATCGAAGAAAAATTGAATTCAGAAACATCAATAAGCCTTACTTTGTTGTTGATCTCGTACATATGTCTTGTGCTCTTGTCAAGATATACGAGATGTCCTTTTGCGTCCTTGATCGCATTGTTGGCAAGATCCAGTAACTTAAGTGTCTTGCCTGTCCCCTCATTTCCGATTATAAGCTTAACCATATCAAAGTACCTCCGAAAGTGAATTTTTAGTAAAAATTTACTGGATTTATTATACCCTAAGAGTCTGCTATTTTCAATAGCTCTGACAGGGTATTATATAGTGTTTCCTCGTCTTTTGCCCCCATGACAACAGCTATGTACGACTTGCCCGAAGTGTTATGTGCAAGCAGTATGAGGCACCTTCCTGCAGAGGAGGTGCTGCCGGTCTTTCCTCCTGTTACTGTGATACCTTCCGGCGCATCCTTTCCGCCATTAACGAACATATCGGTATTGGTGATCGTTTTTGTTTTGACAGTTCCGTCAGATGCATTATAGCTTATCTGGATCGATGGCGTATTGATCATCTCCAAAAAATCCGGATATACAAGGAGCTGTCGGAATATCAGGTACTGGTCATAGGCAGTGGAATAATGCTCCGCCGCATCCAGCCCGTGAGGATTCACAAAATGCGTACCCGTACAGCCTAAACTCTCTGCCCTTTCATTCATCATCTGTACAAAACGCTCTTCCCCAGTAATTTCTCCGTCTTCTTCCAGCCTGCTCCCGGCTGTGCTGTCACCTGCATACTGCGCCAAAGCTAAGGCTGCATCATTTCCTGACTGAATAAGGGTTATCTCCAGAAGCTGTCTTATCGTTATTCTGTCACCGGGCTTCAGTCCGAAGCGCTGTACACCCTCTTCCTTTATCGAAACCTCACCTATAGTGATCACGTCATCCAGCCTGTCACCATACTTTTCAAATATGATCAGTGCCGTCATAAGCTTGGTGAGTGAGGCGGGTGAAGTCTTAGCGGTAGCATTCAGTGAATACAGTACACCGGCGTCATCTTCATTATAGATCGCAGCGGAAAAGACACTGTCTTCTTCCGAAAGTGATGCAGATATGAGATTATCCGAAACAGCGGCAATATCTTCCGCAAAAAGCGGGAGCGTATCATACTCGTCTACCGGATTCAGGGTAAAGCTCTGATTATTATCCATGCTTCCGTATGGCAGTTCTATATCCGATGCCGTACAGGATGTCAGGATAAATAAAGCGGGCAGAAATGAAAAAACAGTATAAAGTTTTCTATTCTTTATACATTTCACGGAAATCCATGTCTCCCCTGTCCAATGATTTTATAAGAAGTTCAGCTGTTGCAAGATTGGTTGCCAGCGGAATATTATGCATGTCACAAAGCTGCAGGAGATTATTGGCATTCACTTCATGTGACATGGGATTTAACGGATCCCGCAGAAAGATAACAAGATCTATCTGATTATGTTCTATCTGCATGGCAATCTGCTGTCCTCCACCGAGATGCCCTGCAAGAAACTTGTGTATCTGAAGATTTGTAACATCCTCTATCTGCCGCCCGGTGGTACCGGTTGCATATATTTCGTGTTTTCCGAGTATACCCCTGTAAGCAATACAAAAATTCTGCATGAGTTTTTTCTTTGCATCATGAGCGATTAAAGCAATCTTCATCTTTTTCCTTTCTGCCTGATCATCACAGGTCATTTATATCTCTGAACTTATCTGTCCTAATTCTGTCGTTTTTCTCGGAGGCTCCTTACGGTGCAGTCCCACGCTTAAAACAAAGCCCATTCCAATATACAGACTTACAAGAGAGGTAAGTCCATAACTGACAAAAGGAAGCGGTACACCGGTATTCGGTGTCAGTCCTGTCGTAACGGATATGTTTAAAAAACTCTGTACACCGACGATGGTCCCCACTCCAAAGCATATCAGCTCTCCTGCCGTGTCACCTGCTTTTATGCCCATGTAGAAACAGACACCGGCTATCACCATGAGAAGAATTATCACTGACGCACAGCCTATAAAACCCATTTCCTCGCCTATAACCGCAAAGATAAAATCAGTCTGTGCCTCTGATATATAATTTCCGTTTATAACGGAGGAAACCTCGTTATTATCAAGTCCTTTTCCTGTAAGCTTTCCGGATCCTATGGCGGTAATGGAATTTTCCGTCTGCCACGCATCCGTAAGAGCATATTCCTCAGGATCAAGCCATGCAAGTATCCTTCGCTGCTGATAATCCTTTATCAGATGCTGGTCAGGCTGAAGCACAAGGAACAGGAAAACAGCAGCCGCAGGTATTGTGACCGCAAGAACTCCCATAATGATCTTTCGGCTCAGTCCGCCGATATATATAAGCATACAGAAAACCACTCCCAAAAGTATTGTGGTGGAAAGATCCGGCTGCTTTACGACCAGAATCAGCACGGGAGCCAGGAGTGCCAGCATTACCAGTATATTTTTCAAAGTATTAAGATTTTCTTTATTGTCCATTATAAACTTGGCATAAAAAAGTATCAATAAAATCTTGGCAAGTTCCGACGGCTGGAATTTTATATCTATAAAAGGTATCATCAGCCATCTCTGTGCATTATTTGCAGAATCGCCGAAAACTTCTACCAGAATAAGTAAAGCAATATTCAGTCCGTATATCAGCCAGTGGAACTTCAGAATAAGATTGTAGTCAAAAAAAGAAATAAAAAACATCACAAAAACGCCCAGTATCATCCCCACTATCTGCCTGGACTGAACCGATTCCTTTGCGCTTCCTATAGCCATTATACCGATTATATTAATCGTAATAATGAGCAGAACAAGAAAGATATTATAATTTTTCAGTTGAAGTTTCTGTCCCATATTCTTAATTTATGTCTGTTTATAATTCCTGTTTTAATGCAATACTTTTATCAAAAATCCGAAGCCTCAGTCTCCGGCTGAGGTTGCGGTCGCATCTGATGCATTACCTGTAATGAGATCGCTGTGTTCTTCCAAGTCAAAATAATATTTTATCACATCACACCCCATCTGGGCTGCAAAGTCGGATGAATAACCGTTTGCTATACGTACAGCCAGTGCAATCTTTGGTGCATTTGCAGGTGCAAATCCTACAAAGAGCGCATGGTTCGGTTTATTTGCAGACTCCTGGGCAGTACCTGTCTTGCCTGCACATACCATATCGATATTGTTAAAATACACCTTATCCGAAACCACTCCTTTCATTCCTGTATGAATGGTATTCCAGAGTTCCGGTGAAAGTATCACCTGGTTCCTGATCTTTGGCTTGGCTGTATATGTGGTCACACCTGATGAATTCCTTATCTCATGGATAAGAGTCAGGTCATAAACGGTTCCCCTGTTTGCCACTGCACTGACATATCTTGCCAATCCGGCAGTTGTATAGTTGTGGGTACCCTGTCCGATGGCTGAAGCAACGGGATACTGGTCTGATATCTCCGGTGTGGACTCAGTAATTTCTACACCGGAAGGGGCGCCCAGTCCGAACTCAGCCGCATATTTTGCAATACGTTCCATACCGTATGTGTCATTATAACCGGTGCCATCATCGGCAAGCCTGTATCCAACTTCATAGAAATAACAGTTGCAGGAGTTCTGAATAGCTCCCGAAAGAGAAAGCTCCCCGTGGCTTCCGGGATAAATCCAGCAGTTGTGCTTTATGCCGTTAAGTTTTGTGAAACTGCCTTCACATTCTATTATAGACCCGGTATCAATAACCCCTTCCTCCACACCGGCTACGGAGGTGACCATCTTGAAAGTGGAACCCGGCGCAGTCTTCTGCTGCGTGGCATAATTCCACAGCGGCTTTGAACGGTCAAATGTAAGCTTTGCCAAATAGGCCGAATCAGCGGTATTTGCCAGTTTATTATTGTCATATCCCGGATACGAGACTAAAGCCAGTACCTCTCCGCTGTTCGGATCTGTTATCACACAGGATCCTGAACAGGGCTCAAGCCCTAACTGCGCCGGAGTGATACGAAGCTTCGATACCAGTCCCACCATGAAAGCATATGCGGTGGTATCTCCGTTTTTTAGCGCTATGAGTTTCTCATCCTCGATCTGTATAACATCCTGTTCCCATAGTATCATCTCCAGCTCCCTGCCGGTCACCACATCATCCCGGATAAGATACTTGTATATCCTTACAGAAAAATCGCTGTTAGTCATCAGTTTTTCTATAATATACTCAACCAGGGCATTATATACCTCACTCGAATCAGAATATCTGTCTTCAAGCGTAAGCTTGGTCAGATCAACCCACTGCTTAGAAATGCAGTAGCTTAAATACTCGTGAAGACTGATGTCTTCGGCAGTATGCCACCTGATATACATTTCATCTGTCTGGTCTACCCTGTCTGATAAAATAACCCCGTAATTGTCAGAAGACAGCATGGACACGATAAAGCTTTCATACTCCTGGTATTCCGGCGGGAGTTCGCTGTAGACAGTATTTTCCTTTGTCAGCTCATTTCTGAGTTCGGCAATGACCACATCCCTCTGCGCATCAAATTTTTCATACACCGCTTTTTCATTTTCTGCGGCATAGGGTTTATCCATATGGTTCAGATCTATTACATGATTTGATATAAGTGCATAATATATATCATAAATGGATATCATCTTGTTTCTGCCTGTAGTACTGATATCCTTATCTTCTACGATACGGCTCACCAGTATTCCGGCAATCTTCTGTTCCAGCAGATGGTAAACAGCCATTTGAAGCTCAGAATCTATCGTAAGATAGATATCATTACCGGCAACAGGATTTACCACATTTTCGGTTTCCAGGATCTTGCCCAGGTTATCAACAAAAAGAGTCTCACTTCCCTTCTGGCCCTGAAGCTCCGATTCCATTGAGTATTCTATTCCGGTCTTCCCGACATAATCATTGGTGGAATAATTAGGATCACTGGCGGAATACTCCTCATATTCCTCCTCGGAGATTCGGCCTGTGTATCCTATTATCTGGGAAAAATATACGCTATGATTGTATCTTCTGATGGTATCCTCAGCTATAGTGACACCCTGCAGGAGATTCTCATTTTCCATTATTTCCGCAACAGTTTCTTCGCTCACATCAGTGGCAATGGTGGTCGCAATATACTTTTGGAAAGCGTTCAGGCTCATCTTGTATCTGATAATGACAATATCCAGCATCTCTTTTTTGGAATAGCCCATCATAGCCATGAATCCTGATGTGGATCCGTTTTTTTCGGAATATGTACCCACGCCGTATTTTGATTTTGAGCACAGATAGCTCATGACTTCGTCGGGATTAGCCGTACGCTGTTCATAGCTCAGATCGGAGATCATGGATTTACCGTATATGTCAGCCAGAAAACGCTGGTGTTTAGTACCTGTATACGAAAAGCAGTAGTTATCGTTTTCATCGATATAAATACCGAAATCACTGATTATTGAATCATTGTGTTTCTCTATTATCCTGACAGCCTTGATTATTATGTCATTTAGCTGTCTGTTTTTTGATGAACCTGATTCTATGGTATCAGTTATTGTCACGGAATAAGCTAACTCATTGTATGCAAGCAGAACACCGTTACGGTCATAGATATTTCCCCTGGTACTCGGAAGACTCACCTGCTTTTCAATACTCAGGGTAAAATTAGAACGGTAGTAGTCACCGTTTACTATCTGCAACGAAAAAATCTTGGATATCAGGACAACCATGAACAGGCCAAGCATAATAAACGGCAGCAGGAATCTGGAAGTGAGAAATGATACTATCCGCACTTTGATTTCTTCAAACATCAGATGATCTCCTCACTTTCCTTATTTTTTTTCTCAGGAATATAATTTATGAATTTTTCCTCAAGAAGCAGAAGCAGAGGATATATCACCACTCCGCACACCAGTGTAAATACCAGTTCCGGCAGGAAAATCCCCTTCATATAAAACCTGATGTTAAAATCCCCCTGCAGCGCATAGGCAAAGAAATATTTCAGCATCAGGAACATAACATCCGATACGATAAGTGACAGCAGAGGAAGCTTGTAATCTTCCTTATTGTAGAGCTTATGTGCCAGCCCGTTGAAAAATCCTATATAGGCATAGAGCATCGCATAGAATCCCAGAATATCCATGAAGAATATGTCCAGCAGGAGTCCACAGAAAAAACCTGTTATTATGCCGTCATTCTCCCCTCTCATCAGTCCGTATACGCACGTAAGTATAAGCAGAAGATTGGGCAGCGAGCGTCCAAAAGGTACGTACCTGAAGACAACTGTCTGCAGTGAAAAGAAAAACAATAATAAAACGAAACCTGTCAACCACTTCTTTATATTCATAAGCTTTAGTCCGGTGTCTGCTTCAGCTCGGTTATGACAAGCACCTCCGACAGGTGCTGGAAATCCACCACCGGCGTGATATAGCCGGACTTTGTCATATTATTAGCGTCATAGTCCACGGTATCTATATAGCCTATCATTATGCCGGGAAGATACTTGGAGCTGATATTCGAAGTAACTACTTTATCGCCGCTGTTTACATCATCGTCATCATCAAGGAGACCGGAATAGGAAATAACTCCGCTTTCTATAAGCTCCATACTGCCGGATACCATCATATTATCCTGGGAATGGAGCACCTTTGCGCTTACATTGGCATCATTGTTTATGATGGTATTTACTCTTGCCCAGTTTGTGCCTACTTCTGTCACTATACCTACAAGTCCCGACCCTGCGATAACATTCATATCGACAGCTATGCCATCTGCGCTGCCTTTATCGATTATGAATGAATCAAACCAGTTGCCGCTGCCGGCAGCTATGATCTTGGCGCCGACCTTGTCATATTCGGAATATGTATCATTGAGTTCAAAGAGCTCCCTTAAGGATGTAAGTTCATAGTAATCCTGCATAAGAAGCGTGTTCTCACTGTTCAGCGTATTTATCTCCTCTTTAAGTGCAGCATTTTCAGCACGAAGCTCTTCTATTGTTTTTTTCTGTTCCAGGGAGTTAACTATCATTGAACTTAAATTTGTCATCCCTTTCTGAAAAGGAACTATGACAAATCCGGCAACGCTGTTAAGGGCGTTGCCCTGAATATTCATAGAAAAAGTCGTGATCATAAGCCCAAGACAGATGATCGTAACTATAAGCAGGAGATATTTTCCGGGAATCTTTTTCCGTTCCGGTTTCTTTTTTATTACAGGCATTACTTATTTTCCTCAACGGAAACAGCTAAAGACGCATACCTTTTTTCATGCATGATCTTTTTAAGCCCGCTTACAACGGTAGCTACCGGCTCATCCGATACATTCACGATAAGCCCTGTCGCATCAGCTATCATATCCGGAAGATGAGCTAACTGGGATCCGCCGCCGGTAAGGTATATGCCGTTATGATAAATGTCTGCGCCGAGTTCGGGCGGAGTCCGTTCAAGTATCTGCTTGATATTGTCGATTATCTGATCGATATTTTCTCTCATGCTCTCGAATATAAGCTCTGTATCGATCTGTTTTTCAACGGGGAGTCCCATGACAATGTCTCGTCCATATACAATGGCACCCTGGCCTGTGGCCTGCACGTCGCGCATTGCGATCTTCAGCTTTTCTGCGGTTTTGCTTCCTATCATGAGGCTGTATTCTTTTCTGACTGCAGCCTTTATGGCCTCATCAAACTTCTGACCACCCACTTTGATAAGCCTTGATGCCACAATACCTCCAAGGGATAAAAGCGAGATTTCCGTAGTCTGATAACCTATATCGACCATGAATACACCCTGACTGGTCTTTACATCTATATCCATACCTATACCATCCGCAACCGCTTTTTCAACGATATAAACCTTCTTAGCGCGTACATTGCTGTCCAGTACCAGGTCGTAGAATGCTCTTCTTTCTACTTCAGTGATATTGTTCGGAACCGTAATATAATAATCCGCAGGCTTTATGGAACCTTTGCACAGGTCATTGATGAAAAAATGTACCAGTGTATCCATATTCCTGATATCAGCTATCACGCCGTCCACTACCGGGAACGAAACCGTGATATTATCCGGTGCCTTTTCATACATATCAAAGGCAGAATCTCCGTATGCCAAAAGGGTATCACGCCCCTCTATGGCTATCATATTCTTTTCCATCATGAACTTGTCATCATTTCCGTTATATATCCTTATATTACTGGATCCCAGATCGATCCCGTATGCACTGATTCCCATTATTTCCCTTTCTGCCGCTTTCAGCGGATTACTTAATACGTTCTCACCGTCAGTTTTCCTGCCGGTATTGCCTTTCGCCGGGCAGGACTTTCGGAAATTAATATATCAAAAATACGATTATAGTTCTTATATTTTTGCAGCAAAAAATAAAAAGCGAAAAATAAGACGCTCTTAAGTAACACATTTTAACATAAATTGAGATTTTTGTATATGAAATCCGGAATATCTTCCGAAGGCTGCTTAAAATCCGAACGGTTTACTTTAATAAATTCATCCTTATTCCTAAACCAGGTCATTTGCCTCTTGGCAAAATGTCTGCTGTTAAGCTTTATATTATATACGGCTTCATCAAGAGTGCATTTTCCATCAAGATACTCGAGGATCTCACGGTAACCTATCCCCTGCATGGATGTTGCATTTGATGGAATATTTCTCGCCTTAAGCCTCTTTACTTCCTCTAAGAGCCCCTTTTCCATCATGATATCTACTCTTTTATCAATACGTTCATAGAGCAGAGCCCTTTCATCAGTCAGGAAAAAACAGTCAGCATCATATACTGCTTCTTTTTCTTTCATTTTAGCGTTATGCTCTGAAATAGGATAAGCATTGAGCTTGTAAAATTCCAGGGCTCTTATGACACGCTTTATATTGTTCTCATGGATTATGGCTGCAGATGCCGGATCGACTGATATAAGCTCTTCATAAAGCGTACGCTTTCCTTCCGGTGTTTTTGCCATTTCCTCAAGTTCTTTGCGGAGCTCTGAAGTTTCTTCTTCCTCAAACTCTGTTCCATGGAGGACAGCCTGAATGTAGAAGCCTGTGCCTCCGGTCATTATCGGTATTGCGCCTCTGGATGTAATATCCTTAATGGCCTCATCAGCCATTTTCTTGAATAAAAGAACATTGAAATCCTGTTCCGGTTCCAGAATGTCAATCAGGTGATGCGCAACACCGTCCATCTCCTCTACAGTGACCTTGGCAGTACCTATATCCATACCTTTATAAACCTGCATCGAATCGGCAGATATCACTTCACCATTTATTTTTTTTGCGAGCTTTACTGCGCAGTCGGATTTCCCAACGGCCGTCGGCCCGCTTATTATAACTAATTTTTCTTTCATAAAGCATATTCCTGCATACCGGAAGGCATTGTATTCTGTACTAAAACAACCGGGCTGCATACCCTGATCGGTATCAGCTCACGATACGCTTAAATTTCTTCTCAAGTTCTGTTCGGCTTAAGGAAAACATGGTCGGTCTCCCGTGTGGACAATGGTAAGGATTCTCAAGGGTGAGAAGCTCGTCCAGTATCTTGTCCATCTCTTCACGGCTTATCATATCTCCGCCTTTTACGGCAGATTTGCAGGCAACTGAAGCCATGATCTTATTTATGATATCAGGTGTTTCGCGCACCCCCCGCAGACACAGGTCATTAAGTATTTCCATAAAGAAAGTCTTTGCATCTTTTCTGTACAGTTCCAAAGGTACGGTATTAAGAGAATAATCCATTCCACCGAAACTGTTTACTTCAAAGCCGAGCTCATCAAAATATCCTTTGAACCTTTCAAGGACTTCTCTTTCTTCGCCGGAAAGATTCACAATGATAGGAGGGTTTAGCTGCTGTTTATATATTTCACGCTCTTTGTATTTCTTTATAAGCCGTTCATAATTTACCTTTTCATGAGCTGCATGCTGGTCCGCAAAATAAAGCTTTCCGTCATAGGTAAACATCCAGTATGTATTGAAAGCAGGACCTATGAGTTCATAACGCTTCCTTGCATTAGCGGATATCACCCGCTCCTTTGGCAGTATCTCAAGCTGGACAGCATTGTTGTAAACCGGATTCTTATCCTCTGTGGTTTTGTTTATGTTGTCATTATCTGAGTCTGCCACTGTTTTTTTATCATTCTTGACAGCAGCTCTTTCTTTGCTGAAATCCTGCAGCACCACATCTTCATCGTCTGAAAAATCAACAGTAAAAATATCCCTGTTGTCCTTTGTAAGCTCAGGTGAAGAGTCATTATCATTCTGCTCAATGTATTCCGTAATTTCGGAAGTGCTTTCCGTCTGGCTCGTTCCAATATCTGTGGCTGTTTCGGAAAAAATCTTGTCTTTAAATTCATTCCTTCTGCCTGTCTCGTAAGGTTCCGGGGCTTCAGTAACCACCGGTGTGTACAGTTTTCTGTCGTGGTCTATCTCTGCTTCAGGGATCATTTCATGGGCGTGGAGCGCATCTGCCACAGCCTTTGCTATATGCTCATACATCCCCTCCCGGTCTTTAAAGCGCACGTCCATTTTGCCCGGGTGCACATTTACATCCACATCACCTGCAGGCATACCTATGTGCAGGACGCAGAAAGGGAACTTATGCTGCATGGTATAGCCCTTATAGCCATCCTCAAGACCTCTGGCCACGATATCATTTTTGATATACCGGTTATTAAGAAAATAGTTTTCGAAATTCCTGTTGGGCCTATTGACTGCAGGGGTTCCGAGATATCCGTCTATCACGATACCGTCACATTCATAATCTATGGCAACTGTCTCTTTAGCCATATCCCTGCCGTAAATGCGGTATATTACGTTCTGCAGGTCGCCGGAACCGGAAGTGTAAAAAACATTCCGTCCGTTTGAAACCAGTTTAAAAGAGATGTCAGGCCTTGAAAGCGCCAGATGCTCCATAAGCTCGGTTATAACATTTCCTTCAGTGGTGGCTGACTTTAAAAACTTTCTTCTGACGGGTATATTATAAAAAAGATGCGCAGCAATGATCGTAGTTCCTCCCGGAGCACCGACTTCGGTAACCTGTCCTGCATTACCGCCGTCTACTTCCAGCCTGTATCCCATCAGTGATTCTTTCTGCCTGGTTATCATTGTGACCTTGCTTACGGAAGCAATGCTGGCAAGAGCCTCCCCCCTGAACCCCATAGATGCTACGTTTCTAAGGTCTTCAATACTGCGTATTTTGCTGGTGGCATGCCTTAAGAAAGCAGTCTCCATGTCTTCCTTCGCAATACCGCAGCCGTTATCCGTAACCCTGATAAACTCTATCCCTCCGTTTTTTATCTCAACGGTAATGGCATCCGCCCCGGCGTCTATGGCATTTTCCGTAAGCTCCTTTACAACGCTTGCAGGGCGCTCAACCACTTCTCCTGCGGCAATCTGATCTATGGTATTGTTATCAAGTACCTGTATCTTTCCCATTGTATATAGATTCCTGTTTTATCTTTTCCGCTAATGCAAGCCCTTTTGCTTACCGAAACTCAGCTAAAAGAAACCAGCCCCCGCTCCTTAAGGTACTGCACGGTCTTTAACATTCCGAACGCACCATGGGGAAAAGTAAGTCCCCCCTGGAAATATACGGTATACGGCTCACGAAGAGGCCCGTCTGCCGAAAGCTCTATGCTTGATCCTGACACAAAAGCGCCGGCTGCCATAATGACCGGCTCCTTATATCCCGGCATATCCCAGGGCTCGGGCTTTACGAATGAATCTACAGGCGATGCTGCCTGCACGCCTTCACAGAAAGCACAGAGTTTTTCGGGGGATTTGAGTTCTATTGCCTGTATGATATCGAAACGGTCTTCTCTGCTGTCAGGCCTTACCACAAAGCATTCTTCATTTCCGTCAGCTCCTCTGAATTTAAGCCTTTCATACATGGCAGCAGCAAATACTGATGTCTTAAGCGCAGATGCGGTAACCGTTGGTGCAAGGAAGAGTCCCTGATAAAATGAAGGCAGTGTAGTAAGGGATGCCCCCACTTCCTTTCCTAATCCCGGTGATGTAAGTCTGTATGCAGCATTTTCAATATATTCCTTTTTTCCCACAAGATATCCGCCGCATGGACACAGTCCGCCGCCGGGATTCTTTATAAGCGAGCCGACGCACAGATCTGCACCATAGTCTGTTGGTTCATCTTCGCATACAAATTCACCGTAGCAGTTATCCACCATTATTACAAGGTCATTCTTTATGCTGCGAAGAAATGCTATGAGCTCACCTATTTTCTTCGGAGACAATGTAGGTCTTGATGAATACCCCCTCGACCTCTGTATTGTCACCATGTGTGTCTTTTCACTGACAGCATTCCGGATTCCTTCAAAATCAAAGCTTCCGTCTGCAAGGAGATCCACCTGGCGGTATACCACACCATATTCACGCAGGGAGCCGCTTTTGTGTGCGCTGTCTCCTTCTTCATCTATCCCGATCACGGATGTGAGTGTATCATACGGTCTTCCCACAGGGCTTAAAAGTTCGTCACCCGGCCGCAGGTTGCTCATAAGTGCAAGTGCCAGTGCGTGGGTCCCGCAGGTTATCTGGGGCCTTACCAGAGCATCTTCAGTATGAAAAATATCAGCATAGACTTTTTCAAGGGTTTCACGGCCTATATCATTGTAGCCATATCCCGTAGTCCCCAAAAGACAGGCTTCGCTGACATTGTTCTTCTGCAGGGCATCCAGAACTTTAAGCTGGTTTAATTCAGCCATATCGTCGATTTCTTCGAATCTTTTTTCAAGGCTTTTTCTTATTTCTTCGCCGAAATTAAAAGTCTCTTCATCAATTCCCAATTCTTTATGTATATTACTGTATTTCATATTTTCTTTTTCCTTATTATTCTTATACTTTTCTGATATTTTTCAAAGTTTTACTCCGAATGATCCTGTCCCAAAACTTCCGAAGCAGCACCCGTAATTGCACCTAAACGGTCACTATGCGATCTATCTGCATTTATCAATATATCCCTATAAGCACAAATTAATACCGGTTTTTAAGCTTCCCCTGAAGTCTGTAAAGCGTATTCAATGCATCCAGTGGTGTAAGCTCAGAAATATTAAGTCCCTTTATCTCATCCAGCACATCCTCGTCAGACACTGTATCCATAAAGCTAAGCTGACCTTTATCCACATCATCCAGCGCTTTCATGGTATTCTTTTTTGACAGGTCTGCCGGTGCTATGGCAGACAGGCTTTCCGTAATATCATTGTTCAGGAGCTGTGCCACGATATCCGTTGCACGGTTTATAACCGATTCAGGGAGGCCTGCAAGTTTGGCCACCTGTATACCGTAACTCTTGTCTGCACCGCCTTTTATTATCTTCCTTAAAAAGACAATATCATCTCCCTGTTCCCTGACCGCTATGCAGTAATTACTTACGTTATCCATTTTGCCTTCAAGCTCTGTAAGCTCATGGTAATGTGTTGCAAAAAGCGTCTTTGCACCTATCAGCTTTTTGGAACTGATGTATTCTATTACTGCCCAGGCTATTGCAAGTCCGTCAAAGGTCGAAGTTCCTCTTCCGATCTCATCAAGTATCAGCAGTGAATCCGAAGTAGCGTTTTTAAGGATATTCGCCACTTCGTTCATTTCTATCATGAATGTTGACTGTCCGCTGGAAAGGTCATCGGAAGCTCCCACCCTTGTAAAAATCCTGTCCACAATGCAGAGATTTGCACTCGATGCCGGCACAAACGATCCAATCTGGAACATAAGTTCAATAAGAGCTACCTGTCTCATGTAAGTGGATTTGCCTGCCATATTCGGTCCGGTTATTATCTGAATGCACTGCTTCTTTTTATCAAGATATGTGTCATTTTCTATGAACTGCTCATTCTTTATCATGTTTTCCACAACAGGGTGTCTGCCGCCTTTTATGTCTATGATACCCTTGCGGTTTATTGCGGGACGCACATAATGGTTAAGCTCTGCCACCAGTGCCAGTGAGCAGAAAACATCAAGCCTTGCTACAGCTTTTGCAGTCTTCTGTATACGATCTGTATTCTGTTCGATCCGGTCACGGAGTGCGCAGAAAATATCATATTCCAGCACCTGAAGCTTTTCTTCGGCATTGAGTATACTGTCCTCAAGCTCTTTTAATTTCGGCGTGACAAATCGCTCTGCATTGGCAAGAGTCTGCTTTCGCATATAATCTTCAGGCACCAGATCCTTATAGGAATTGGTTACCTCAAGGTAGTAACCGAACACTTTGTTATATTTAATACGCAGGTTCTTTATCCCCGTGCGTTCCTTTTCCTCTGCCTCAAGCCCCGCCAGAAGCTGTTTTGCATTTGAAGAAATATATCGCAGTTTATCCACATCTTCATTAAAGCCGTCTTTTATGATGCCGCCTTCGCGGATAGTTATGGGCGGTTCTTCCATGATACAGCTCTCGATAGCAGATGTTATATCCTCCAGAGCATCAAGACCCTCGTTAAGTTCTTTAAGTGCATCAGAAGAGGATGCGCTTAAAAGCTTCTTGATTGCAGGCAAAACTGTTAGCGACCCCTTAAGGGCAAGCATATCCCTGGGATTGGCCGAATGATAGCACACCCTGGCCATAAGTCTCTCAAGATCGTAGACGGCATTAAGGTATTCCCTGAGCTCATCCCTGTCCATGCTGTTGTTCAAAAGCTCCTCACATCCATCCTGACGCTTTACAATCTCTTCTTCATCCGTAAGGGGCTGCTCGATATCGCATCTGAGCATTCTTGCCCCCATTGCAGTCCGGGTTTTGTCAAGTACCCAGAAAAGTGTCCCTCTTTTCTGCTTTTCCCGCATAGTCTCACACAATTCCAGATTCCTGCGGCTGGCAGAATCAAGAAGCATGTATTTACCGCCGGAATACGGCTCTATGCGTGAAATATTGGATAATTCAGTCTTCTGCGTCTCATACAGGTACTGCATGAGAGCACCTGCGGCAACGATCCCCACCGGAAAATCCGAGATTCCGAGAGCAACAAGCGAGGTTACTTTAAAATGTTTTTTTAATATCTTTTCACAGTCTGTTATATCAAAATACCAGGTACCGATAGCTGAAACGGCTGTCTTTGATGTTTCCCTTAAACTTTCAAGCCAGGGATTCGAGATAAGCGCTGCCTCATTGCATATTATCTCGCTGGGAGCGTGCCCGGCGATGTCATCTTTTAATTTGACTGATGTATCCAGTTCAGTAAGGAAGAAATCGCCGGTAGAAACATCCGCATATGCGATACCGATCTTATTCTGCATATCAACAATGCACATCAGGTAATTGTTCCGGGATTCTTCAAGATTTCTTTCACTTATATTCGTTCCGGGCGTCACCACCCTGATCACTTCACGCTTTACCAGACCTTTTGCAAGCTTCGGATCCTCCACCTGTTCGCCTATGGCCACTTTATAGCCGTTTTCTATAAGCTTATCCAGATATATGTCTACGGCATGAAAAGGCACACCGCACATCGGAGCCCTTTCCTCAAGACCGCAGTTTTTCCCTGTAAGGGTCAGATCCAGCACGCTGGAAGCGGTGACAGCATCATCGAAAAACATCTCATAAAAGTCGCCAAGCCTGTAAAAAAGGATACAGTCCATGTACCCTTTCTTTGTATCAAGATACTGCTGCATCATTGGCGTGACGCTATTATAGTCTACATCATTATATGTCAGCATTTTTCCTCTTTCTTTATCAGTTATTCAAATTATAATCCTCTAAATGATCTCGCCGTAAAAATAAAATCCCTTATTTTCAGTAAGCCTTACTTTTCGGTAGGTTCCTATCATCGATCTGTCTCCCGGAAAATGAACAAGATAATTATTTGAAAGCCGTCCGGTTACAAGTTTTGGATCATGGTCATTTATTTCTTCCACCAGAGCAATACCTTCCGTACCGGTAAGCATTTTCGTTGCGTTCCTTGCACATTCTTGCACATTTTTAAGCACTTCATTGAAGCACTCTGTAATCTCCTCAGGCTTCATGGTCATATCCATTTTGGCAGCAGGAGTGCCGGTCCTCGGGGAATAAATAAAAGTAAAAGCATTGTCATATCCCACTTCTTTTACAAGTTTTGCTGTCTGCATCGCATCTTCCCTTGTCTCCGTAGGAAAACCGACTATCAGGTCTGTCGTGATGGCAAGATCCGGCATTGCTCTGCGAAGTTTTTCTATTAAGACCATATAATCGGCCACTGTATATTTCCGGTTCATAGCCTTTAATACCGCATCAGATCCGGACTGTATGGGAAGATGGAGATGGCGGGCAATTTTTTCAGATGTGGCCATCACATCTATCAGTTCATCCGAAAGATCCTTTGGGTGTGAAGTCATAAATCTGACTCTTTCTATTCCGTCAATCTTTTCTGCTTCGTGCAAAAGCTTAGGAAAACTTATCTCACCGTCTATCCCGTTACCATACGAATTAACATTCTGTCCAAGCAGCATTATCTCGGATACTCCGTCCGCGGCAAGCCTTCTGATCTCCTCTAAGATTTCAGTACTTCTCCGGCTTCTTTCACGCCCCCTCACATATGGAACTATGCAGTATGTGCAGAAATTATCACAGCCAAACATAATGTTTACACCGGACTTAAAGGGGTATTTCCTGACAACAGGAAGCTCCTCTACAATTTCATCGCTTTTTGCCCATACATCCACAACCATTTTATCCGACTCAAACATGCGGCACAAAAGTTCGGGGAACTTATAGAGATTATGAGTCCCGAAAATAAGATCCACAAAAGAGTAACTGCTGCGTATCTTATCTATGACTTCGGGCTCCTGCATCATACATCCGCATAATGCAATCTTTTTCATTGGAAAAGACTTTTTCATGGCATTAAGATGCCCAAGCCTTCCAAAGACACGCTGATTTGCATTGTCCCGGACTGTACAGGTGTTGTAGACTACCAGATCAGCAGACTCATCATCAGTGATCTCAAAACCGGCAGCAGCCAATACACCGATCATTTTCTCGGAATCCCTGGCATTCATCTGACAGCCAAACGTTACAACGCAGGCCGTTGCGGGATGTCCTGTCTGCCTTCCATAATCAAGCGCAAGCTCTCGAAGCCTGTCAGTCTCCTGTTTCTGCAAAAGAACCTCAGCCTCCACAGCCAGTTCTTCCGTGCATGTATACTTTGAATAATCCACATCACGGAAACTGAAAGCCGATGCCGCATCGCCTTTATTCTGCTTTATGTTACTATTATTTTCCAAAGCTTTCTCCAATAAATCCGTACAACAAACCTTACACTTGTTATCATCACCCTCTGGTCTGCCCGTTGCCTTTTATCTTGTACTTGTATGATGTAAGTTCCTTAAGTCCCATAGGACCCCTGGCGTGGAGCTTCTGGGTGCTTATTCCTATCTCTGCACCAAAACCGAATTCAAAACCATCGGTAAAACGCGTAGATGCATTCCAATATACGCAGGCAGAATCGATCTCGTTTAAGAACTTTTCAGCAGCCTCAGTATCGGAAGTGATTATCGCATCGGAATGATGGGTGGAATGCTTATTTATATGTGCGATAGCTTCATCGATGTCATCAACAGTCTTTACGGACATCTTAAGATCCAGATATTCAGTATAAAAATCTTCATCTGAAGCAGTTTCAGCATCTGCAAATGCTTTATTTGCCCTTTCGTCTCCGTAAAGGATTACTTTCTTTTCACGGAGAGCCTTTGCCGCCTCCACATAAACACTGTCCAGAACATCCTTATGCACCACAAGGGACTCTGCGGTATTGCAGGTACCCAGACGCTGTGTCTTGGCATTTACGATAAGCTTAACGGCCATATCCGTATCAGCAGCCTTATCAATATAGACATGGCAGTTTCCGGCACCGGTTTCTATTACCGGGATCTGACTGTTTTCCACTACGCTCTTTATCAGTCCCTTGGAGCCTCTCGGGATAAGTACATCAACATAGTCCTTCATCTGCATAAATCTGGTGGTTACTGCTCTGTCAGTCGCTCTTATGAGCTCTATTGCAGATTCATTTATACCACATTCCTTAAGACCTGCCTTTATGATATCGCAGATTGCAGAATTGGAATTAATCGCATCTGAACCACCCTTTAATACAACCGCGTTTCCGGTCTTGAATGTAAGGGCAAATGCATCAGCAGTTACATTAGGTCTGGATTCATATATTATTCCGATAACGCCAATGGGAACCCTGACTTTACATAGTTTCAGACCATTGGGACGATCGAACTCTTCAAGAACCTCACCTATGGGATCATCAAGTGCCGCAACCTGTCTTAATCCTTCCGCAATATCCTCTATACGCTTTTCATTGAGGGTAAGGCGGTCCATAAGCGCTGCGCTTATACCCTTTTTTTCACCATATTCCAGATCAAGAGCATTCTTCTCCATAAGAAGCTTTGAATTTGCCACAAGCTTATCGGCAATCAGGTTTAATGCTTTATTCTTCTCTTCTGTGCTGAGCTTCTGTAATTCATATTTCGCTGCACATGCACCGGCACAAAGTGCGATAAGTTCTTCTTCCTGTTCTTTTGTAATGTTTTCTGCCATAGTCACGCCTCCTGTCATGGTGTACAATCATCTATTATTGTTCTATGATTTTTAATAAATACTGCATTCAGTTACCACTTTATTCATCCTGTGATCCTTTTCATCTGTCGGAATACTGTCACAGAGCTGAACGCTAAAGCATATTCCTATACGGTATATTCCGGGATACCGGGATAAAAATCTGTCATAGTAACCGCCACCGTATCCAATCCTTTCACCGCTTTTAGTAAAACCAAGCCCCGGACAGATAATGACTGTGCCGGACAACTTGTCTGATACAGTCAACACTTTCTTCTCGATTTCGGTATTATCGCTTATATCAGTCATATCCGCTGTTTTTTCGGGAAATACGGTATCCCATGTACCTGCCGGCTCTCTTATTGCCTTGTAACCGGAGTGCAGGTCGTTTAGACGGGATACTTTAAAAAAACGCATTTTCTCTCCTGCAACTTTCGGATAATAAACTGACCTTCCTCTATTTATACAGGATAAAAAAATATCATCCGTGTGTACTTCCGATCCGTTATCCGCAAATAGCAGTACCCGTTCCGCATTCCTGTATTCAGAGATCTTATCAAGGTTCAATAGGATATTTTCAGAATAAGATTTACGCAAACTTTCAGGTATGGAATCCCGTATTCCTTTTAATTTTCTGCGTAAAGCCCTTTTTTCTTCCCTCATTTTTTTGAGTATTTTTCACCCAGATTTGTGATAGAGCCGTCTTTTTCGACAATATCAATATTGTCCAGCTGGGCTTTCATATTCCTTTTTATGCTGTCTACATACTCCCGTCTGAGCCTTTGCTGCTCCTCCTTTTCTTCCGGAGTAAGTCCGACACCCTGGGATTTATGATAAAGTTCATTTATTCGCGCTATGCGCTCATCCATTGTCATAATTTGTCCGCCTTATATATCAGTCATCTGTCAGATAATCACCGATAAAGAAATTCTCGTCCTTATCGGCAAGGAACAGCGTCCCCGCATCCCGACCTTCCATCAGGCGGTGGATTATATGCACATCCTTAGCATTGGCAATTATCATATCCGCGCCTGACCTGGTTGCTATCCTGGCGGCGGAAAGTTTGGTCTCCATGCCGCCTGTCCCCACGTCAGAGCCCGTTGCCGCCTTGCCCATAGCCATTATTTCATCAGTAAGTGCAGGAATAACCGGTAAAAACTTTGCTTCCGGATTTGTACGGGGATTATCGGTGTAAAGCCCGTCTATATCCGACAGAAGTATAAGCAGATCTGCACCAACAAGCGCCGCGACAATGGCACTTAAGGTATCGTTATCACCGAATTTGATCTCATATGTCGAAATCGTATCATTTTCATTAACTACAGGGATCACGCCCATCTTTAACAGCTCCATAAAGGTATTGTGGGCATTAAAGCGGTTAAGATCATTGACTATGGTATTTTTGGTCATAAGGACCTGGGCTGACAGCTGACCATACTCAGAAAAAAGTTTTTCATAGACCATCATTAGTCTGGCCTGGCCGACAGCTGCACATGCCTGTTTGAATGCCATCTCATTATCATCAGCGTCCATGCGGATAACCTTCCTGCCGGCAGCTATGGCACCTGAGCTGACTAATATCACATCTTTCCCCATATTACGGAGATTGCAGAGCTCCCTCACAAGAGCCTCCATCTTGATATAATCAAAATCTCCGGTTTCCTTATGCCTGAGAGATGATGAACCGATCTTTACAACTATGCGTTTTTTCCCGTGTATATGTTCCCTGTATTTATCCATAATAGCCTCGTCTGAAACCGTATAACCCCAATCACTCATACGGTTACGTCAAATTAAACATAAAATCTCCGTAGATTATAGCATAATCCGTGAATGTCTGCTATTAATTCTGTTTACTGCATCCTCAAGTGTAGTATCTGTTCTGCTACCTTCAGTCCGTCGGCAGCAGCCGATGTGATCCCGCCGGCGTAACCTGCCCCTTCACCGCAGGGATAAAATCCTTTCAGTCGTGCCTGCAGATCTTCCCCCCTGATAATGCGGACCGGTGACGAAGTCCTGGTCTCTACTCCGGCAAGCAACGCTTCCGGATCATCAAAGCCACGTATCTTCCTTCCAAAATATGCCATAGCTTCGATTATATCGTTATTCAGATGCTCCGGCAGCAGGGTATTCAGATCAGAATAGTCAAATGCTCCTTTCATCGGCATATCAGCGCCTGCTGTAAGCGGTGAGATATTAAATGCAGAGCGTTTCTTTTCACGGTAATCACCATAGCACTCCACCGGTATTTTTCCGCCGGCAAGCTCATATGCCTTTCTTTCAAGCTGCTTCTGGAAGTACATGCCATCGAAAAGTCCATCTCCAAAATCGACACTGTTTACACCTGCCACTATAGCAGAATTGGAAAAAACAGATGCCCTGTCCCTGTTGCTCATACCGTTTACCGCCAAATGCCCCTTTTCACTTGAAGCATTGACCACATAGCCTCCCGGACACATGCAGAAAGAATATACAGCTCTTCCTGATGCGGTATGCCCTGTCAGCTTATAGTCTGCCGGTGGAAGATTTAATGTGTCCCTTTTCTGACCGTACTGTGAAATATCTGTCATTTCCTGGGAATGCATTATACGAAAGCCTACTGCAAAAGGTTTGTTTTCCATAGGTATCCCTGCAGCATGGAGATTCAGAAATGTATCCCTGGCGCTGTGCCCGGGAGCAAAAACAAGAATGCTGCAGCTCTGCTCGGTCACATTCCCCTTCCGGTCCCTGAATCTTGCTCCGGTCAGGATTCCGTCTTTTTCTATCGGCTCTATAAACGCTGTTCCGAAACGGAACTCAGCCCCCATTTCTTCCATGGCATGCCGCATATTTACTATTACCTGTCTAAGAACATCAGTACCGATATGCGGCTTGCTGTCATACAGGATATCCGGATCCGCACCGAATTCAGCAAATGTTCTTAGAATATACTCTGTGCGTCCCGATTTATCATGGAGATGTGAAAAGAGCTTACCGTCTGAAAAAGTCCCGGCACCACCCTCACCGAACTGTATATTGGAATCAGTATCAAGCTCACCACCTGCAAGAAATGTATCCACCTTGCGGATACGTTCTTCCATACTGTCGCCGCGTTCTACCACAACAGGACACATTCCGGCAAGGCTTAAACTATATGCACAGAAAAGCCCGGCTGGTCCGCTTCCTACCACCACCGGCCTTATTTTGCCGACATGTGGGGCGGTACTATCCAGCTTTTTTTCTGTGTCTGACAAGAACTGTTCAAAAGCTCCTGCAGGCACTGGCTCATACTTAACCGGTGAATATACAGATATATCCTTGTTCTTACGCAGGATTCTTTCTATATCATTCTTACCACACTTAATTTCAAAAGCCGCTGAATATACCCAGACTATATCATTCTTTTTTCTTGCATCAAGTGATCTTCTTACTATAATAAGATTACCAAGCTGTTCATCATTTATCCTCAGTTTCTTTGAGACAGCCGCAGCAACTATGTCTTTTTCTTTATCCCTGTTAACAGGCGGCTTGATCTTTATGTTATCGAGTTTGTATATATAATTCATATTCCTGCTGTTCCAATACTGTAATAAATAAAACTGTGGGAAGTTTTAGCAGATTTAAAATGTCGCACAATATGCGCTCGCAGCAGCAAAGTGAAGATTATAACCGCCGCATCTGCCAGCAACATTCAGCACTTCCCCTGCAAAATACAGCCCTTTGCAGTATAGCGACTGCATATTCTCATCTGTCTCCGAAAGCGGTACGCCGCCGGTACTTATCTGGGCTTTTTTATACCCGTTAAGCTGCATGGGACGAAAATCAGCAGACGTCAGTGCCAGATACATTTTTTTTATCTCATTCTCAGAAAGCCCGGAAATCCGTGCATGGTAGTTTAAGCCACAGTTTCCGGCTGCCATTTCCGCTATGGGCGAAAGTACCATTCCCTCTAAAAAAGTCTCTACGGACCGGTTATTAAATTTCAACGTCCTTAGTTTAAAATCATCAAAAGACACCCCCGGCAGATAATCAATCCTGATCACAGTATCCGACATATCATCAATATATCTGCTTAATCCGAAAACAGGGATTCCCGACAGCCCGTCGACAGTATGCTGTATCTCACCCGCTTCAAAAGCTATTATTTTTTCTTTTTTTATAACTGTTGCCCCGGCACGAACTCTTATGCCGTCCAGTTTTTTTAGTTTCTTTCTGTCATCGGAACATATGACAGCTGTTAACCCCGGATGCCCTTCCTTCAGGGTATGCCCACAGGACACAGCCAGCGGATTTCCGTTTTTTGAGGACTCATCATAGATTCCTGCCATTCCGCCGCTTGAAAGGATCACTTTTGTAAATCCTCCGTAAACCTTCGAACCGGCAGTTATTTCAAATAAGCCATCTGCATTCTTTTTAATTGAGGACACATAGCACCCTGTCCTGATATCGGCTCCAAGCTCGTTCAGGGCATAAACAAGACAATTGCCAACAGTCTTCGCCTTTCCGGTCATTGGGTAAAGACAGCCCCTGTCGCTTCTGGTAAGCAGACCTATGGATGAAAAAAAATCTTCCTCTGTTTTCCGGTCAAATCGCGCCAGTATGCTGCGGAGCTTTTCTTCGTCATCTGTTACATAGTCTGTTACATCAATATTTTCATTGGAAATATTGCATCTGCCGTTACCTGTAAGAAGCAGTTTTTTACCAAGACTTTCCTGCCTTTCAAAAACAGTCACATCATTTCCTTTTCTCTTTTCAAATATGGCAGCAGCCATTCCTCCGTAGCCGCCGCCTATGACTGCGGTCCTACTCTTCATTTTTCAGTATCCTCATTCTCTTTGCAAGATTAGACATAAAATCCGAAAGCGGCATTTCTTTTATATTACGCTTATTCAGAACCGCCATGCTGCAGGACATATAGAAAAAAACAAATCCGCCTATGATCAAAGCTGCCGCAAGGATTATATACGACGATACCGGGGTAAAAACGTAAAGCAGATCCAATCCCACAAAAATGAGTAATGGGATCAGACCAGCAGCTAAAGTTTTCAGCACATATGAGGCCGGAATCTTTGCAGAAAGATAATTATTGAGAAACACCAGCGAAAGCACCGATGATATGATAAAAAACAGTACAACAGCTGCTACCGGCATATAAGCTTTTATCCCCACACCATCCCTGCAGGCAAATGCAACACATAATGCAGCAAAAAACGCTATACCGCCTGATATCAGAACATAACTGTTTTTTCTTATATACATGAAAATACATGATAATGCCCCCAGCAGTACCGCAAAAGGAACCCCTACTGCGCCTATCCTTATAACCATTGCCAAAAACATGCCGGATGAACCGTACATAGCCGACGCAATGGCCTCAGCACAGCCAAGCATAAAGGCTGTTATAAAAATTGAAGGTATAAGTATATTACGCAGCGTATCAATTACCCTTGTGCGCAGCTCAGGGATTTCGTGATGCAGGTGTGCCAGATAAAACTGCCTTGAATCCTTATTTGAAAGCAGCAGTCCGAATATAACGGGATAGCTGTAAAAAGGTACCGTTACACCCAAAGCCGATCCCAAACGGTAAAGTATAAGCTGATCCCCGAGAAAACCATCCACTCCGCCGGCAAATATGAAATACACAGAAAGAATAACTATCCCCACCGGCAAAAGAGCAAGCAGATTGGAAAATGATGCTTTGGAAAGAAGTATCATTCCGGCTTCGTTGATTTTTGTTGTATCTGCAGCTCTCCTCCTTGCGGACTTTTTTCTTACACCTGAATGAAGAAACAGCATATAAAGCCATAAAACCATTGCAAAAATGCTCATACTCAGTGTACAGGCAAATGCAATATGTGCATCCCCTGCCGCTGTATTATCCAGGAGCCTTGCAGTAACTGATGCATGCCGGCGGAATATACTCACCAATATAATTATTATAGGCAGGGCCAGCATCAAAAGGATACCTAAATGATAATAAAATCTGCTTTTTTTCAGATATGCCGCATCTGCTGATGCCAGAATGTGGGAAAATGAAAAAAGAATGAATACCACCGGAAACAAAAAATAAAGTAATTCTTTTCCTGTTCCCGGAAGAAAACCTGATGGTAGACATAAAAGAATTATGTAAACCAGAGCTGCCACCACCGCTTCCCATGTAAGACACAGTCCCCAGGAATAACGATAAATATACTCGGCCTTATTATAGCTTTTAAGAGATGTCCTGTCCTTCATCATCCGCCTGCATTCAACAGATACACAGAATGGAAATAAAAAGATCATGAGCAGGTTAAGGAAAAACGCCACATAAAAAAATGCCGCTCCTAAGCTGTTAAGTGCGAAACTGGCCATAAACAGGAACAGGCATACTCCAAGAGCTGCCGGATAACCGGTCGTATTCTTTTTTTTCGATTTAGTTGTTCCTGCCATTATCTCTTAAAGCCCAGCGGGTCAAGTATCTCACGCTGCATTTCTTCCATTTCAATTCTGTCATTTTCCTCAATATGGTCATACCCCAGCAGATGCAGTATGCTGTGAGCCGTAAGGAAAGCAAATTCCCGCTCATAACTATGACCATATTCATCTGCCTGGCTCATTACTCTTTCATAGCATATCACAATCTCACCGAGGATTATCCTTCCATCCTCCGGATCGATATAGTCAGCCCTGTTTAGCTCATCAAAAATCTCCGGATTTCCTTTATTGACAGTCGTAAAAGGGATATTGGGAAACGAAAGCACATCCGTAACTGAGTCTATGCCCCTCTGCGAACTGTTATATTCCCTTATGGTCCCACTGTCAACAACCATGAGTGAAACCTTGCAAAGACTTTTAATTGAATGTAAATCCAATGCTCTTCGGCATACCTGTGAAGCAATTTCACTCAGTCTTTCGTCCGGTATATAACACGCATCCGTCTCCTCATGACTTTCCGTTTCATTTTCAAATTCAATTATTATGCTTTCTTCTGTACTGTCCGGCATTTTTTTCTTTCCTGCTCCGCTTTTCATAATTTTCATAGGCCTGTACTATCTTCATAACCAGAGGATGGCGCACCACGTCCCTGCTGTCAAGGGCAGCAAATCCTATGCCCTCAACATTTTTAAGAACCTTCAGTGCCTCTTCCAGTCCTGACATTGTATTACCGCCAAGATCCTTCTGGGTGAGATCACCTGTTATCACAGCCTTTGATCCGAAACCGATACGAGTCAAAAACATTTTCATCTGGCCCGGTGTCGTATTCTGGGCTTCATCCAGTATTATGTATGAATTGTCAAGGGTGCGTCCTCTCATGTATGCAAGAGGAGCCACTTCTATCAGTCCCTTTTCCATATTCTTCTGAAAGCTGTCTGCACCCATTATCTGATACAGGGCATCATATAAAGGCCTGAGATATGGATCCACTTTGCTCTGCAGGTCACCGGGAAGAAAGCCTAATTTCTCACCGGCTTCTATTGCAGGCCTGGTAAGGATGATCCGTCCTACTTCTTCTGCCTTAAATGCTGTAACAGCCATTGCTATGGCCAGATAGGTCTTACCGGTACCCGCAGGTCCGTAACCGAAAGTTATCATATTGTCACGGATAGAATCCGTATAGTTCTTCTGACCGGCAGTTTTAGGCTTTATGGGTTTGCCCTGTATGGTACGGCAGATAACATCCCTGTCCAGCTCC
Source organism: Lachnospiraceae bacterium UBA4364 (assembly GCA_002393955.1). Taxonomy (GTDB): domain Bacteria; phylum Bacillota; class Clostridia; order Lachnospirales; family Lachnospiraceae; genus NK4A136. The sequence goes on from DGSK01000001.1 coordinate 159,447, forward strand.
ACAAGCATATCCTGGTTGTCTTCATGCGCAAGGCTGATACCATATTCCAGTTTTTGTCTATCTATCTTTTTTTCAGCCTTTGACGACTCTATCAGGTCGATTATAAGCCTGACAGCCCTTTTTACATCCCTTTCCGCACCATAGATATTAAGCCTGCCGTCACGATCCGTAATATCAACAGACAGCTCGGTTTCGATCTTGGTGATCGAACTGTCATACATGCCAAAAAGCAGTTTCATGCTCTCGGCATCAAGTTCCAGGCTGTATTTGCTCTCTGCATTTTCGGTCAAAATAAATCCTCCTAAAGATTCCTGAGTCCCTTGGGATAGTGATTCTTTATACGGCCGCCTGCCAGCTTAAAACCGCCCACAGGTACCCCCAGAACAGTAACTGCACCAAAACCTTTATCGTATCCGGAATATATACCGTTCTGTACCTGCGAAAGTCTCAGTTCCTCACCATGGAGATATGCTGACAGCTCGCTGCTTTCCGGAGAAAGCTCAAGCCTGTTTTTTATACTGCCGCCAAATGCAGAAAAGAAATCATGGTGAGGGATGAATCTCTTTTTTTCCATACTGCCGATACAGACTCCTGCCTTTGTAACATTTTTTTCAGGCAGTCTTTCAATCCTTCTATCAATGAAATAAAGCACATCACCATACTTAAAGATTCGCTCCGTATCGATATCCGGCAGACCGTTAAAGGTTTCTTCCATCAGTCTGATGCATTCCCTGTCGGCCTTTTTTTTATTTCCTGCCGACCGCAAATTATCTGAAAAAACATTTTCCGAAAGCTCGCCCGGCTTTCTAAAATAAGCCATAAACTGACCTTCACCTTTTGATATATGCGGATAAAATCTGTATGCAGTTCCGGAATTCAATGGCACAGCCACCGCATATCCTGTCACGATCTCCGGGGCATCAGCAGACTCAAGTCCAAGAATATCACAGATATGATCCGCTATTTCCTCATCTTCTTCAGGTGCGTAAGTACATGTCGAATAAACAAGCTTTCCACCGGGTTTTAACATTGATACAGCACTGCTAAGTATATCCTTTTGCCTTATGGCACAGTTATTTATATTTGCTATACTCCACTGTTCAACACTCTCCGGGTATTTTCTGAACATTCCTTCACCTGAGCACGGGGCATCAACAAGGATTGCATCAAAATACGCTGGATAAATCTTTGCAAGTTCATCCGGATACATACACGTGACAGCCACATTTTTAAATCCCATCCGCTCTATATTGCTGCAGAGTATGCTGTTACGTGATTTATCCGGCTCATTTGAAATAAGCATCCCGCCTGTATCTGCAAGTTTCTGCGCAAGCTGTACGGATTTGCCTCCGGGTGCCGCACAAAGGTCAAGAACCCTGGCATTTTTCGGTAGTGACAAGCCTTCAACAACAAGCATTGCAGCTGGATCCTGGGAATAGATCATTCCTGCATGATGACAGGAACATCTCCCGATATGCAGTTCCGGATCATAATAATATGAGTGGGACATTCCCGGAATTCTTTCATACCTAAGCTCACTGCGAACCGCTGCACATTCCTCAAAATGTTCAACAGATATGGCAGCTGTATTCAGAGAAAATGCCCTGACCGGAGGCTGTTCAAAACTCTGCGCAAAAGCCGAATACCCCGCCCCAAGCTGCAGCCGCATTCTATTTTTGAATTCTTCTGGCAATTCTGTAAACATATATCAAGTTTCCGGTATAGGCTCCTCCGGAACAATTGGAGGTGGTGCCGCATATGATTCCGGCGGGATCAGTTCTCCCCGCTTTATCACTTCGCCTTCGTTTTTTACAGCCTTGTAAATAGATCCATCCTCTACACTTACCATATAGTAGTTTCCGGTTTTCATTGTTAACCCTGAAGTATCAACCGTAGTTTCCGTAATTATGTAATAAATATGCGGATCTTTCGGCTGTTTTAATTCTCCGGTTTCAGGATCCGCCATATTTCCGGAAACAGCCTCGCCGGAATCATCGAGATTTATCGCTGAATCAATAACATAGGAATATCTCGTAAGATTCCCAGGAAGATGTCCCTCAATATCCGCAGTACGTCCCATATTAAGATTGTATTGTTTAAATGCTGCAATTACAGTCTGCAAATCAAGATCAGAATCAATGGTAAGGTCATAATCGCATTCCGTAACGTCACCTGATATTCCTTCCTGCGATATGGCGGCAAAGATGAAATGACTGTGCCCCAAAGGCATGGGGATACCTTCGGAATACTCGTTTGACTCTCCCATGGTAGGCGGGGTTCCGTCTGTCGTATAATAAACGGTACAGAACTGCGGAACTTCTGTTTCTATGAGCATAGGAACTGTGTACTCTCCATCAGGCACAGAAATAGCAAGAGCATCCGGTACCCTGATATAAATCCTGTATGTAGCATTTGCCACTTCCGAAACGACCCCGTAATTATTTACAAATATGGCATTGATCTCATGGCTTCCGAGATTCAGCTGGATCGGTGAAGTGTACAGAGTTGACTCCGTGGTAGGCTCATGACCATCAGTCGTATAATATATGCTTCCGTTTGACCCCGCTGAAAGAGTCAGTGTTATCACATCGTCATATTCACCGGAGGCATAAGAAAATTCAGGTGGATTTGCCAGATAATCCCGGAAGCTGTTTACGATATTTTCATTTTCGCATGCTTCAAGTATCGACTCTATCATCGGAAAATCCGACTGCTTCTCATAGTATGAAATAATCTCTCTGTATGCCCTTTCCTGATTTTCATTCTTTTCATAGGCAATCTCCCAGAGCATCAGGAGTGCTTTTTCATCATCGAAATCCTCAAAGTAATATCTTGCCAGCTTAAATTTCATCTCATCGTCGCCGGAGGATAATGTCAGTGCCTTTTCCATATAATCAATGGCACCGTCAAGGTCACCTTCAAGATACGCCTGTTCAGCAAGTTCTGCCTGGTATTCATATGAACTGCTCCTGTAAACCCTTACAGATACAAAATAAACAAGTCCTGCAAGCAGGAGCATTACTACCAAAAACAAACAGAAATAAAGCTTCTTGAACCTGCTCTTTGCAGCAGCCAGGAAGAACTGATGAAAAATGTCATCGTCATCATAATCGTATGAGTCATCATCATAAAAATCATCGCCTTCGTATTCCTCATCAAATTCAGAATACTCTTCCTCCGGCTCAGCATATTCTGCCGCAAGCTCATCTCTTTTCCCGAAATCTGCCGTATCACCGCCTTCGGATTCTATATCTTCATACTCATAACCTTCTTCATAATAATCGTCTGCATCAGACGACATATTTCCGTCAGGATCATCACCGTACTCGTCAGCATATCCATCTGCATCATCCCCATATTCCTCTGCATCATCTGAATAATCATCATGACGCCTCAGATCATCACCTTCCGTCCGGTCAGCAATATCAGAATGGTCATCGGGATAATCCTCAGGCATATACCCGTCTTCCTCCGGGTATCCCCCTGCCTCTGATGACTGCACATTCATGTCGTCAGCGTCCCCGCTGTCATCTATAGGATTCCCCAGGGCATCAAAAAGAGGTCCATTGTACGGATCATCATCATGGACTTCATATCCGTCTGCATCAAAAACAGGGCCGTCATAATACAGATTGCCCTCCTCATCATAATAATACCCGGCCTCAATTTCTTCAGGAGTGAGTTCTTCTAAATCTTCATCATCAATGGAAATCTCAGAAAGGGTATCATTTATCTGATTTTCAACCTCAGGCTCAAAATCCGGAATAAAACGAAACTCATGTCCGCATTCAGGACATAAAAGCTTTGATTCTCCGACTTCTGCACCACAGACTGGACATATCATTCCAATAATCCTCCGGTCACCGCAAAGAAGAAATACAATTATCCATGAGCATTGCAATAGTCATGGGGCCAACGCCCCCCGGAACGGGAGTAATCTTGGAAACAATCGGCTCAACGGAATCAAAATCAACATCACCGCAAAGCTTTCCGTTATCCATTCTGTGAATGCCCACATCGATCACTACTGCACCTTCTTTTACGTATTCGGCATTTATCATTTTAGGTTTACCTACTGCGACTACAAGTATATCAGCCCGCTTACAGATGGTCTTTAAGTCCTTTGTCCTGGAATGAGCTATTGTCACTGTGCCATTCTCACGCAGCAGCAGTACCCCCATGGGTTTTCCTACGATATTGCTGCGGCCTACAACAACACATTCCTTACCCTCGATGTCAACATTGCTCCTCTTTAAAAGCTGTATAACGCCGGCCGGAGTACATGATACAAATCCTTTCTCACCGATAAGCAGGGCGCCAACATTAAGGGGATGGAAACCATCAACATCCTTTGACGGCGATATACTGCGGATGATCTTGTTTTCATCGATATGATCGGGAACCGGGAGCTGCACAAGGATGCCGTTTACACTGTCATCGTTATTGAGTTTATCAATAAGTGCGAGCAGTTCTTCCTCTGTGGTTTCTTTAGGCAATTCATATGAAAGAGACCTTATACCGATATATTCGCAGGCCTTCTTTTTGTTGTTGACATATACGGCTGATGCCGGATCGTCTCCCACAAGAATGACCGCAAGAGTCGCTTCCCTTCCTTCTGCCTTAAACTTTTCAGCCTCTGCCTTAAGTTCATCCTTTATTTCTTTTGATATTCTTTTTCCGTCAATAAGCTCTGCCATATCATCCTCCGAGATAAGTAAATTAAGATAAGTAACTAAAACTTCCCACTAACTG
>DGSK01000001.1:164355-534701 GCA_002393955.1 Lachnospiraceae bacterium UBA4364
CTATATGTGGGAAGTTTTAGTTAGTTAAAAAATAGTGGGAAGTTTTAGTAAGTAAATTTAGAAAAGTCCCACTATATTTCCGTCATCATCCACATCGATGCTGTATGCGGCAGGCGTTGCCGACAGTCCTGGCATGGTAGTTATGGATCCGGAAAGGGCTACCACAAAACCTGCTCCTGCAGAGACATATACTTCCCTGATATGGAAAGTAAAGCCGTCCGGCCTGCCAAGTGTCTTAGGATCATCTGATAATGAATACTGCGTCTTTGCCATACATACAGGACACTCCCTAAAGCCCAGCTCCTCGATCTTAGCAATCTGCTTAAGGGCAGCAGGTGCAAATTCCACATTGCCTGCACCGTAGATCTTTGTGGCAAGCGTCTCGATCTTCTCCTTTATGCCCATATCATCAGGATAGAGATAATGGAAATTATTCTCCGAATCGGCAAGCTTCATTACATCCTTTGCAAGGTCGAGCGCACCTTCTCCTCCCTTTGCCCATACTTCGGATACAGAGAAAGGAACATCCAGACCGCTTAAGATATCCTTAAGGCACTCTACTTCAGCATCAGTATCACTGACAAATTTGTTTATGGTCACACATACAGGAAGACCATATGACTTTATATTCTCAACATGCTTAAGAAGATTACAGGATCCTTTCTTAAGTGCCTCGATATTTTCATTTGTAAGATCAGCCTTGGCTACGCCGCCATTGTACTTTAAAGCCCTAATGGTAGCAACAATGACAACTGCATCAGGCTTAAGCCCTGCCTTGCGGCACTTGATATCAAGGAACTTCTCGGCACCAAGATCTGCACCGAATCCTGCTTCCGTAACCGTATAATCAGCAAGACGCATGGCTGTCTTTGTGGCAATTATTGAATTACATCCATGTGCGATATTTGCAAAAGGTCCGCCGTGGACGATAGCCGGAGTATGCTCCAGCGTCTGGATCATATTAGGTTTAATGGCATCTTTTAAAAGTGCTGCCATTGCACCGACGGCATTAAGCTCCCCCGCCGTTACAGGTTCACCGTCCAGATTATAAGCAACAATGATCTCCGAAAGCCTCTTCTTAAGATCCTTCATATCGCTTGCAAGGCAGAAGATAGCCATTATCTCAGATGCAACAGTTATTACAAAGTGGTCTTCCCTTACAAAACCGTCGCCTTTAGCACCTAAACCCACAACGATATTTCTAAGGCTCCTGTCATTTACATCCATGCACCTCTTCCATAATATCTGTCTGGTATCTATGCGAAGCTTATTTCCCTGCTGGATATGATTATCGATAAGTGCAGCAAGCAGGTTGTTTGCTACTGTAATAGCGTGGAAATCACCGGTAAAATGGAGGTTCAGCTCATCCATGGGTACCACCTGCGAATAGCCGCCTCCGGCAGCACCGCCCTTTACGCCAAAGCATGGACCAAGTGAGGGCTCACGAAGCGCAAGACAGGTCTTCTGTCCCAGCCTGGACAGCCCCTGGGCAAGCCCTATCGATACCGTGGTCTTGCCTTCACCCGCGGGAGTGGGATTAATTGCTGTTACAAGTATCAGTTTCCCAGGCTTATTATTCTCGATACTTTCAAGGAATTCCTCAGAAAGCTTAGCTTTATATTTGCCGTACTGCTCAAGTGCATCTTCCGGTACATCAAGCTTTTTTGCAACATTTACGATCGGCTCAAGTTTTGTTTCTCTAGCAATCTCGATATCAGTTTTCTGTGCTCCCATTTTGACCTCCTGTTTTTTACTTTAAACAACCTTCATTTTATAGTTAAAAAAATCGTAACCGGTTAAAAATGCACCATACAGCCTGTGGCTTAAAATAATGATTTCAATAAAATATAGCCTCCGGGGAAACTATATATTACTCAGGAATTCCTCCAGAGTGCTCTTATCCATAAGCACTTTTCTAGGATTCGTCCCTTCTTCAGACCCGATAACACCTGCTTCCTCCATCTGATCAACCATACGCGCTGCACGATTATAGCCTACTTTGAATACTCTTTGCAACATGCTTGCAGAGGCTTTCTGTTTTTCTACCACAAAACGACAGGCATCAGCAAAATATGCATCATAATCCTTTCCGGGCTCTGCAGATGATCCGTCTGATGATGAAGATGCCGGACTGTCGGAATTTGCCATGCTGGATATCTTTTCTGCAACTTCATTATCATATACATCATCACCGGCATTCTTTTTTAAGAAATCAACCACGGCATTTACTTCGTCATCAGAGACATAAGCGCCCTGTACCCGGAGAGGCTTATTGAAACTCTGAGGATGGAAAAGCATGTCACCGTTTCCTAACAGTCTCTCAGCCCCCACAGTATCCAGTATGGTTCTGGAATCCACACCGGAGGAAACCCTGAAAGCAAGACGGCTGGGCATATTTGCCTTGATAAGGCCTGTAATTACATCTACGCTGGGACGCTGTGTTGCAATTATAAGGTGTATGCCGGCAGCTCTTGCAAGCTGGGTCAGACGGCATATTGATGCTTCCACATCCTTCTGTGCAACCATCATGAGATCTGCAAGCTCATCTACTATTATGACAATATGCGGCAGCTTTTCGACACCGTTTCCTTCTGCTTTTTCATTATAACTTCTCATATCGCGGACAGAAAAATCCGAAAAAGCCTTATATCTTCGCATCATCTCCGCAACAGCCCATGCCAGTGCCGCATTAGCCTGCCTGGGATCCGAAACCACAGGAAGCAGCAGATGAGGAATACCGTTATACACTGACAATTCTACTACCTTGGGATCGATCATTATAAGTTTTACATCCTCAGGTGAAGATTTGTACAAAAGGCTCAGGATAAGGGTATTGATAAATACTGACTTACCCGATCCGGTGGAGCCTGCAACCAGCAGGTGGGGCATCTTTGCAATATCAGAGATAATTATCTTACCGGTAATATCCTTACCTACCGCATATGTAAGATTTGCCGTTGAACTCCTGTAATCTTTGCTGTCTATGAGGTCTCTGATAAGCACAGGTATCTTTTCCTTGTTCGGAATTTCTATGCCTACAGCAGCTTTTCCCGGAATAGGAGCCTCTATTCTCACATCCTGAGCAGCAAGATTGAGCTTGATATCATCCGTCAGATTCAGTATCTTGTTAACTTTTGTTCCTACTTCAGGTTTTAATTCAAATCTTGTTACCGAAGGTCCCTGGCTTATATGCTCTACTGTTGCTTTGACGCCGAAATTTTTAAGAGTCTCCTGCAAAAGTGCCGCTGTCTCCTTCAGGCTGTCATCCGTATCGCCGCCCATACTCTTTTCGTTAATTTCCAATAAAGAAACCGGTGGAGGCGAATATGCCTTCTTTTTTTTGACAGGCTTTACGCTTTCCTCCTTTTTTATATCGGAACTGTCTGTCCCGGAAGGGATATTTTCCTTTTTATCCTCTTCCTTATCCTCCTGCTGATAAGTCCTTTCTGTAACAGGTGTAGGCATACCGGACAGGTCAGGCGGAAGAAATGCCCTCATATCCTGCTGTTGCGAAATCACAGCGGCTTTTTCCGGTTCAGCACTTTCGGAATTTTCAAGCTCATCATTTTCTTCGGAAAGACCATCTTTAGAAATCGCTTCTTCAGATCCTGCATTCTTTATGCTCTCAATATTTTCGTTATTTTCATTATCTTCACTATCTTCACTATTTATATTATTTTCATTATTTTCGCTATATTCATTATCGTTACTCTCTCCATTATCTTCATTATCCGAAGTTTTATCTGAGACCGTGTCTATATTTTTATCCGAAGTATTTTCTGACAGATTCCCTGATGTATTGATTACATTTTTATCTGCAGATTCCGCATTACTGCCGGCGTAATTTTTATCGTTTAACAGACTGCCGGACGACTTATTCGGTTCCGTAACCTCTGAAGAAATGATTTTAACAACTTCATCGGCAATGATCTCTGATATCGAAAATGAGTCAACAGAACTATCCCTTTGCAAAGGATCTTCGCTAACTTTTATTACGAGAGGTGCTTCCGTTTCTGTTTTGTCCTGCACCGATATATTCTCATCCGGCATTTCATGATTTAAAGCTGCATCGGTCTCAACAGCCGGCATATCAAAATGCTCCGGTTCAGCATGGATATCCGCAGCTGAAATCTCGGTTATATCCCCTAACTCTCCTGAGCCATTCATGCCTATAGGCAGAAGATCGGAAGAATCGGTTTTAAATCCCGTAGGATCAGCTATTATGGTTATCTCATGAATATCATCAAGTTTGCCAGGTGAAACAATCGATGCCGGTTTCTTTTTATCCTTTTCTTTATTCTTGCGAAGACTTCCGGCAAGAATAGCGGCATCCTCTGCCTGTTCTTTCTTAAGCTGCTGTTCCCTGCGTTTCTGCTCAGCCTCTTCTCTTCGTCTTTCAGCTTCTTCTCTTCGCCTGTCAGCTTCTTCCTTACGTTTTGCAGCCTCAGCCTGAGCCCTGATATTTTCTTCTGCCTGAATTATCTCATCGTCAGGATCAACAGATGCCGCATCTTCCCTGTTCTGCCTTCTTTTTTCTTCCCATCTGGCTCTTGCTTCTTCCCTCTCAAGGGCTTTTTCTTCCTTAAGTGCCTTCTTTTCCGCATTACGAAGCTTCATTTCCTCCAGACGCCTTCTGCGCTTTTCCAAAGCGTCACTTCTCTCATCCTCGGAATAATCATCCTCCGGCTCGAGATCCCTGCTGAAAAGAAAATCCTTTATATAGCCCAGATATATAAAGAAATCAGGACCTAAGAGCAATGCAAGGCTTATGATCATTAACAGTATGAGGAGAATTACAGAACCTACCGTGCCAAATATCTTAAAAAAGCCATAGGCCGGCATGCCAAACAAAACACCACCGCCTTTGCCAGCCTGATACAGAAGACTAAGCTTACCTTTTGTCATGTCCGCCATTGTGTCAAATGGGGTTTTGCTTATAAACGAAGCGATCATTCCAAAAAAGATCAGGAATGCAGATGCGCCTATTTTTTTTACCAACGGAATCCTGTTTTCAATGAATAGCGCCCTGTAAATGATATATCCCATTAGAATAACAGGAAGGATATACGCCATTATCCCAAACAGCCCTAAAAAAAACGCTTTCAGCGCCGGACCGAAAGCACCGCTGATAACTCCTATCATGCACAAAAAAATCACCAGCAGCGCACAAAACGATACCAGCATGAAAATCAGAAATTTATCATCTCCGCTAAGGGAACCGGCACTGCTTTTTTTTCTTCTTGATGATGAGGCAGTGCTCTTTCTTGTAGTACTGCGTTTGGCAGTTGTCCCCTTCTTTGATGTTTTTTTTCTTCCTGATGAGGAAGAAGATGCAGTTCTTCTCTTTGCAGCCATATTATAAACCTATCGAATATATTAAACGAATTAAGCGCAAAAACCATATTCGTTTACTATAAATTCAGTCGTCAATATCAAAAAAATCCATGCCGTTCAGATCTTCTATGTCAAAATGCATCTGTGCGGCAGATACAGGATAGTCAAAATCCATATTCCTCGTAATATGTTTCTTAGGATGAGGCAGCGGATTCGCAATTTTAGCTGCACCGGCATATTTTCCCATTGAACGTGCACTGCTCTCAATATTGGAAACTATCACGTCATTCGGCAGTTTTAAGTTACTTGTTATAGCGGTACTGGAACTGCTTTTTTTAGCCTGAATATCTTTATCTTTGTTTTTTTCTTCAGTCTTTACACCGGCTTTTTGAACGTCATTTTTCCGGCTGTTAACTTCCGCACTTTCCGGATCATTCCCGATATTCGGAGCATCTTTGCTCTCATCATTCTCATTATTCACGGAAGAGTCCGCAGCATCGGCACCGCCTTCTACATGAACTGCTTCCTTTTTGCTGTCAGACGCATCGTCTGCATTTTCCACAGTTATAGCTGGAGTCAGCTCCGCATTATCGTTAACAGTCTCTTCTGTTTCGCCGGCTTTTTTTTCTGTACTATCAACAGGGATCTCTGATGCTTTTGACTTAATATCAGCCTCATTTAAGTCTGCATCATTCTTATCTTCATTAGATTTGTACTGAACCGCTCCATCACGGTCTGCCTCGCTCTTATTACTATCAGTTTTCTCTGCAGCCGGTACTGCCGTCTTATTTACAGGATATACACGTGCTCTCATAAAACGGCTTCTCTTGCGAAGATCTTCAGGTGGAAGCTCACTCTTCTTAGCTTCATATTCTGCCTGCAGCGCCATAGCTGCTTTTACGGCATCAGATACTTCTTTTTGAGGCATATTCTCAGATTCGTCAGAAGACTTTGTTATATTTGCCTCATCTTTCTTTAGCGCAAGTTCTGCCTCACTGTTTACAGAATCATTAATTAGCTGTTTTTCCCTGAGTGCTTCAGCCTTTTTTATTATTTCCTCAGAAATATCAGTTGACGGTGATACCCGGCCCGCATCAGCTTTATCATCAGAAGCATCATCAAAAGCAATATCCTGTTTCGCAGGCGAAGAAGTACTGCTCTTGTCATCTTCTTTATCTGCCGTTTTTTTCTCCTGATCAAGCTTCGGAGGCTCTATTGCCGGCATCGGATGCAAAACAGCACTACTGTCCTCATCATCTTTTTTTTCTGGAGTTTTTTTCAGGAAATCAAGCGAAGCCTCTAATTCACTTAAATCAGGGCTTTCAATATGCTCCATTTCATCAAATCTGAGTTTTTTTTTCTTTGCAAAAAGCATAAGACCTCCGGTCAGTCTCTGTCCGTGCCATCAGCAGATGACATATCGCTGTCCTCTATAAAATAAAGCGGCCTGTTCTTAACTTCGGCATAAATTTTGCCTATATACTCCCCGATCACACCAAGGGATAAAAGCTGCACCCCGCCAAGGAACCATATGGAAAGTATCAGCGATGTCCATCCTCTCTCCACATCATTCGTAAAATATGAAACAAAAGCATAAACCGCAGCAATAAAGCACGTAACAAGGACTATTATGCCTATGCTGGTGATCATCTGCAACGGCTTGGTACTAAATGACGTAATGCCGTTTAAAGCAAGCGCAAGCATCTTACGGAAAGGATACTTTGACTCCCCTGCAGTCCGCGCCTTTCTCTCATAGCTTACTTCGTCTGTTATAAAGCCAAGCTGAGGAATAATACCCCTGATATAAAGATTCTTCTCCCGATATTCAGAAAGTGCCTCCACAGCCCGTCTGCTCATAAGCCTGAAATCTGCATGGTTGTAAACGGTCTTTACGCCCATTAATGCTAAAAGCTTATAAAACATCTGTGCTGTAGTCCGCTTGAAAAAGGAATCCGACTTTCTTCCGGAGCGCACTCCATATACGATATCAGCTCCATTCAGATATTTATCCACCATATCCGGGATAACATTCACATCATCCTGAAGATCTGCATCTATAGAAATCATCATATCAGCATATTTTTTTGCTTCCATAAGGCCGGCAATAAGCGCGCTCTGGTGACCTCTGTTAGCTGAAAGCGTAACAAAACAAACATGGCTGCGATTTTTTGCGAATTCCCGAAGCATAGGAAGTGTTCGGTCTTTAGAGCCATCATTAACAAAAAGAACAAATGACCGCTCCGAGACTCTTCCGTCGGAAATCATTTCATCGATAAGCCCGGTAAGAACATCAACTGTAGTCGGAAGCATCTCTTCTTCATTGTAACAGGGCACAACTATTGAAAGGCAATTGTCTGTTATTTTTCTGCTTTCGATTTTACTCATCCCAGTTTGTGTAAACGTTCTGAACATCATCATCTTCATCAAGAAGATCGAGTATTCTGGTTAAATTCTTTACTGCATCGGGATCCGTTACTTCCACATAGTTCTGCGGGATCATGGTCACCTCGGCACTTGCCATGGGGATTTTTTCATCTTCAAATGCTTTCCTTACTTCATCGAAAGCATCGGGAGATGTGAGTATCTCATATGAATCATCCTCTTCACTGAAATCATCAGCTCCCGCATCCAGTGCTTTTTCCATGAGCGTATCCGCATCCAGCTCGCACTCCTCTTTGTCTATAATGATCTGGCCCTTCTGGTCGAACATAAAGGATACACAGCCCTGCGTCCCAATGCTGCCGGTTCCCTTTGTGAATGCAGACCTTACATTGGCTGCAGTACGATTCTTATTGTCCGTAAGTGCCTCTACTATAATAGCTGTTCCTCCGGGGCCGTATCCCTCATAGGTAACATGCTCATAGTTCACATCGCTGCCAGCCCCTGCAGCCTTCTTTATACCTCTTTCAATAGTTTCGTTAGGCATATTAGCTGCTTTTGCCTTCTGAACCACAGTCGCAAGCTTGAAATTATTATTGATATCCGGACCGCCTTCCTTAACGGCAACAGCGATCTCCCTTCCTAATATTGTGAATATTTTGCCTTTTGCTGCATCATTTTTTTCCTTTTTGTGCTTAATATTGGCAAATTTCGAATGTCCTGACATAAAAACCTCCTACAATTGAATTTACATAACTTAAAAATTATATCACAAACTGCTTTTTCCCGCAATCCACTATAGGCTTACTCATCAGCTTCTTCCGAAGCACCGGCCCCGGTATTTTTTTGTATCTTTGACGGACTCAGGCCAACCAGTTTTATGATCTTATCCGAGGCTTCCAGCACCTCAAAATGATAACCGTCTATATCGGTTTCAAAATACTCGTTATCCTCCGGAATATGTCCCATTCTGTCGGTAAGATAACCGTTTATGGTTTCAAACTCACACTCACCGAAATCAATTCCAAAACGTTCATTCAGATCATCCAGCCTGGTAAATCCGTCTATTTCGTATACCTCACCGTCACCGGTTATCATTTCCCCCTCTCTGTCATATTCATCCCTTATGCTGCCGACTATTTCTTCCAGAATATCTTCCATGGATATAATACCGGAAGTCTGGCCGTATTCATCTGTCACTATCACCATCTGCATATTTGACGACTGCATCTCGCGGAAAAGATCATCTATACTTTTTGTCTCCGGCACAAAAAATGTTTCCAGAAGGCTTTCCTTAATATCAGCAAGTACAGGGTTGCGCTTGGGATTCTGCTCCAGCAGTCTTACTGCATCCTTAATATGCAATATACCGATGATATGGTCAATATCCTCGTGATAGACCGGATACCTGGAATAGCTCGAATTAAGGATATCCTTTAGTGCATCCTTTAGTTTCACGGTGTCCTCAAAAGCTGCAATTTTATTCCTCGGCACCTGTATACTGGATGCTTCCGTTTCGGAAAGCTCGAAGATATTATTGATCATCCTCGCTTCGCTCTCTTCTATTGTTCCGCTCTCCTGTCCTTCATTTACTATCGCCAGTATCTCGTCTTCCGTAACATTATCATCAGCAGGGTTTCTCCTTACGCCGAATAATCCCGCCAGAAGTCCTGAAAAAAGGTTTATCGTGAAAACAAAAGGAGTCAGCACAACCGACAGTATATGCCATATTGAGTACAGCTTTTCTGCAAACTTGAGGTGATGGAAACGGCCCAGGTAGAAAGGAAACATTATACCGATTATACCCCATACGATAAAAATTGCTATGAGTATAGGTATATCAAATACCACGGAATGACTTATGGGAAATGCCGCAATACTTCTGAAAAGACAGAATACAAATGAAAAATCAACCGGGACCAGAAGCACCAACCCAGTACATATAAGTTTTTCCGGATGATCTTTTACGGATGCCCTCCTTTCATCAAGAGCATCCTCGTCATCCTGGGACAATGCCGAAAGAGCTGCCAGGTACGCGGTAAATAATCCGTTTATGATCATGGAAATAATAAAAAAGATGACCATAAACCTGATTTCATAAAAGAACTGATCAAAAGATGCATTCATCCGGCATTAACCTCTTCGGTAGACCCTGGGAACTCTTTTACCGATATCGCAGACAGCCTCATAATTGATCCTGTCCGAAAGCATGGCAAATTCATCCATTGTAATCTCTTCATCACCGTCTTTTCCTACCACGGTGACTATATCCCCGACAGATATTTCATCATTCATACGGATATCCACCATAAGCTGATCCATGCATACACGTCCGACCACATTATATCTTTGTCCCCGTATGAGGACTACGCCCTTGTTCGAAAGGCTCCTTGGAAAACCGTCGGCATAACCGATGGAAACAGTGGCAATCCTTGTCTCTTTATCGGTTATATATGTTCCTCCGTAGCTTATTGCGGTACCGGCAGGTACATCCTTTATGAATATAACCGAGCTTTTTATCTCCATGGCAGGCTTTATCCTGATACTGTCTTTATTTACCTCATCAGACGGCCACAGTCCGTAAGTTATGATCCCTGATCTTACTATGTCAAAATGAAGTTCAGGCATATCGATTATGGCTGCACTGTTGGCACAATGCTTGAGAGGTATATTTATTCCCATTTTCTCTATCTCGTCCGTAAACGCTTTAAAAGCATTTAACTGCTCATATGCGGCTGATTTATCTTTTTCATCAGCCCTGGCAAAATGGGTAAAAATACCCTCAATCTCAATACCACTCATATAGCTTACCTGTTCAACGAATTCAAGTCCGCGTTTATTCGGAGTTATACCTATACGCCCCATACCGGTATCAACCTTGATATGAACCTTACACTTTCTGCCCAGCTGATTTGCAACAGCATTGATCTTTGATGCGGAATGCAGGTCAAATAACGGGATCCTTATTCCGTTTGTAACAGCCATGCCGTACATTGCCGGAGCAACATATCCCAATATCAGTATGGGCTTGTCACAGCCGATATGCACGATTTCCATTGCCTCATCAATGGTTGCGACAGCATAGCCCCAGAGCGAATCCACATCAGCCAGAGTCCTTGCAACAGCTACAGCTCCATGTCCGTATCCGTCAGCTTTAATAACAGCCATTATCTTGGTATCCGCCGGAATACGGTCCGATACTGCCAGTATATTTTCCTTTATATTCTTAAGATCTACGATAGCACTTACCCGTTCTGTATTTAACATATATTCCTCCCTCATTCCCTGTATACTTTCGGAAGACACCTTATCATGTCCGTCGGAAGCATCGATGCATTCCCTTTCTCCTTAGCCGCAAGATCACCTGCTCTGCCATGAAGCCATACCGCAGAGGCAACGGTTAGACAATAGTAATCAAAATCATTATCTGAAGATTTAACAGCTTTTGCCATAAATGCGGCTATGATTCCGCTTAAAACATCTCCGCATCCTGCTGTTGCCATACCGTCATTTCCCGTATCATTTAAATATATCCTTTTACCGCCGTCTGTAACAATTGTTGTCGCATTTTTGGCTGTGGCAATAACTCCCTTGTCAGCCGCAATCCTGCTTACACTTTCCGGATCGCTGCAGGAGATATCCGCAAAAAGCCTTGACCATTCACCCGGGTGCGGAGTAATGACAGTTATCAGCCCCTTTTCCTTTCTGGCGTTAAGTATATTCATATTACCGGCTATGTGGTTAAGCCCGTCAGCATCGATGACCATAGCCTTTTCTTTTAACAAAGCTGTTTCAAATACACTGTCCATAACCGCTGCATTTTTACCAAGACCGCACCCCATAACAATGCAGTCGCACCAGCTTACTGCTTCTGCCAGTTCATTGTATGATATCTTGTCGTATGCGGCAAACATAGCCTCGGGAATTTCATGCATTAGCATAGGCAGATTATCGCTGTATGAAAGCACTTTAACCATGCCTGCCCCGGCAGCGAAACACGCTCTTGCATTCAGGATGCACGCCCCCGGCATTCCCTTTGACCCGCAGATACATAATACTTTCCCGAAATCCGATTTGCTGCCTGCAGGATTCCTGTACAGTACATTATTAATATCCTTACCTGTCAGCTGCACAGTCAGGGTTTCT
This sequence comes from Lachnospiraceae bacterium UBA4364, assembly GCA_002393955.1. Classification (GTDB taxonomy): domain Bacteria; phylum Bacillota; class Clostridia; order Lachnospirales; family Lachnospiraceae; genus NK4A136. The sequence goes on from DGSK01000001.1 coordinate 176,215, forward strand.
TCTGATTTCAAGTCATCAGATAAGACGCCTTTAGCATAAAGCATATCTATGGCAGGTGTATTCACTGCAAGATTTTCTGTAAGCCGCACTCTGCCGGTATGCATTCTTCCCTTATTTAGCAGTATGCCTCGTTTCATCGCAAAAAAAGTTACTGTCTCATCTGCAAATACCGCATCATTCAGAACTTCTCCGGTGTCAGATGACAGACCTGTAGGAATATCTACAGCTATCACTTTGCAGTTTGCAGTCTTCTTCAGACTGTTTATACAGCGTACAGCGGCTTGATGATCACCTGAAACCGGTCTGTTAAGACCAATTCCAAGTATCGCATCCACGATAACATCATAATTCTTATTCTTATCAAGGTTCTCAATATCCGTAAACAAAACTTCTTGTGCATATATTGAGTCAAGCATATGCTTTTGAACCAGCCATTCACTACTGGCATGTTCTGCATTTCCTATAACACAAACAGTAACGCCAATACGCAGATTTGCAAGCATCCTTGCAACGGCCAGTCCGTCAGCGCCGTTATTTCCGTTGCCTGCAAAAATAAGCACTTCACGTTCCGCATGCTTCATTACCTCTTTACAGACAGCCTCAGCAGCATATTCCATCAAAAGTAAAGAAGGAACACCTGCTGTCTCTTTCAGGTATTCCTCAAGGGCTTTTGTCTGTTTTGTTGTCAGTACTGCCTGCATCTGTGATCCGTTTAATGAAATATGATTTCCGTATCCGTTCTACACACCGGAATTGCTGTTATTATTACTGTTTTCGGCAGTACCGGTGCTATCCTGCACGCTGCCGTTCTGAGCCTTCTCAGCCGTTCCGGACTCCGTCTTCTTTGGCTTTGCGCTTCCGGGCGGCACAATGGGATTATCTCCGGGATTATACTGCATGTCAAAGATATCGATTACTTCAGGTCCGAAAATATCATGCATATAGGAATACATCTGCTGTATCTTTATCTTGCATTCCTGCCTGCGGACCACATTTTTCTTCAGTTCAATACGGATGCCGGCTATCCACTCATCCAGCTCTTTTTCCTTTTCGGTCTTTTCCTTGATAACATCATAGCAGACTTCCATGGTATCAAGCATAAGAGCAATATTGACCTCATTGATCTGCGCAGGAAGATCCAGTAATTCATCCTGATATTTGTCGATCATGGCATTGCATTCATTAATGCTGGCGGAATACTCCGCATGCTTGGTATCGGCATCATCCTCATCCATTACATTAACTATCTTATCCATAAGTTCGGCTTTCTTCTTACGGATAGACTTAAGCTCGTTATTGATCTTACCCTGCTGTTTTAACAGATCTTTTAATTTTTTTTCCTTCTCGATCATCTCCGGTGTATGATCGATGCCTGCCATTAGTTTGTACCACTTATTATCAAGTGAGATGATGGGTATCTTTTTCCCTTTAAGGGCAGGCCTGAAAACATCATCTGTCCTGGACATAAAACTGCCTCTTTAATTATTTTCCAGAGTATTCCTGATCTCTTTTATGAAATCACCGCTGTTCAAAACCTTTACATCCGTTAATGACGTGATAAGTGCCAGATCCTTCGTCATACGTCCGCTTTCTATTGTGCCGATCGTTGCCTTTTCAAGACGGTCCGCAAAATCGCACAGATCCTTATTGCCATCCAGTTCACCGCGCTTGCGGAGAGCGCCGGTCCATGCAAAGATAGTTGCCACCGAATTAGTGGAAGTCTCTTCGCCTGCAAGATGCTTATAATAATGCCTCTGTACGGTTCCGTGTGCGGCCTCATACTCGTATATTCCTGCCGGCGAAACCAGCACGGATGTCATCATTGCAAGAGATCCGAAAGCAGAGCTTACCATATCGCTCATTACATCTCCGTCATAATTCTTACATGCCCAGATGATTCCACCCTTGGATTTCATTATACGTGCAACTGCATCATCGATAAGGGTATAAAAATAGGTTATGTCCGCATCCTTGAACCTGTCACTGTAATCTTTTTCGTATATCTCTGAAAAGATATCCTTAAAATTGTGATCATATTTCTTTGAAATAGTATCCTTAGTAGCAAACCAGAGATCTTTTTTGCTGTCCAGAGCATATGTGAAGCATGCGTGTGCAAAGCTTTCAATTGACTTATCCAGATTATGCATACCCTGCATAATGCCCGGGCCCTTAAATTCCTGGATCAGTTCCCTTGTCTCATTTCCGTTTTCGTCTTCAAACACAAGATATCCCCTGCCGGGGCCTGGAACCTTTATCTCTACATTCTTATAAACATCACCATAAGCGTGCCTTGCAAGGGTAATGGGCTTTTCCCAGTTCCTGACACACGGCTCTATGCCTTTTACAAGTATAGGCGTTCTGAATACTGTTCCGTCAAGGATGGATCTGATAGTACCGTTGGGACTCTTCCACATCTCCTTAAGATCATATTCTTTTACCCTGGCTGCATTTGGAGTAATGGTTGCACACTTAACAGCAACTCCCAGTTCTTTAGTCCTTTCAGCAGCTTCAACCGTTATCTTATCATCGGTCTCATTTCTTTTCTTAAGCCCGAGATCATAATACTCAGTATTAAGATCGATATAAGGTGTCAAAAGTTCATCCTTGATCATCGCCCAGAGGATCCTGGTCATCTCATCGCCGTCCATTTCAACCAGAGCGGTGTTCATAGCTATCTTGCTCATATATTTATATCTCCTTCATATAATCATTTCGCTGTATTATACCAATTTTTATTGAAACGTTGTAGTGCCTTGATCAGACGTATATCATTCAGCCGCAAACACTCCGTCTGCCACTGTTTTTACATCATCCGGCAGTTTCGGACTATCTTCGTTACCTTTATAGCCTATAAGGACGCCATCACCTATCACAAGGAAATCACCGGCATTGGGATCGTTCTCCCATGCCTGATACCAGGGCGTGTATGCGAAGGCTTTTTCGCCTACCTTTTTTACGCTGTTGGGGACTGAAACGCTCCCCAGGCTGTCGCAATGGTAAAAAGCTCCTTTTCCGATCTCGGTCACGCCATCCGGGATTGAAATCTCCGTAAGTCTTGTCCGTGCAAAAGCAAATGCACCTATTTCAGTGGTGTCAGCCGGAATATTGTATGACGTCATAGTCATATCGAGGTAATGTGAATAATCACCTGTTTCACTGTTTATTTGCGGAGCCTCTGTGATAATCTCACTGCCATCTGACACTTTCATATCAGATGACATGATCACATATGCTCTGTCGGAAACAATCTCACTGCTCCCCAGCAGTTCACCTTCCACGTCGTCATCTGTAAAGGTATACCGGCTGTATTCCTCTTCATACGCCGTCTCCTCTGAAGCAGGCGCGTCATTTAGCGAAGCAGAATCGCCATTTTCAGCATCATAGAGCACCACTTCCGGGTCTTCGATGTATACGAGTCCGGATGAATCATATGTATTAAAATCTCCTGTAACGTAACCTTTTTCAACAGCATAAGCCGATGCGGAGGACATATCATCGCAATTAAAATAAAGAGTATCCGGACAGCCTTCGAAAGCGGTCTCGTGGATATTGCTTAAGGAAATCGGCAGCGTAACCTGTCGCAGATTCATGCAGTCTTTTGCAGCCCCCATAGATAACTTTGTTGTAGGAAGCTGAAAAACAAGATTCTCCAGACTGTCACATGATGCAATAGCATAATCACCTATTTCCGGCATTCCCGGTACGATCAGTTCCTTTAGATTATCACAGCCCCAGAAACTGTAACGTTTTATCTCCGAAACGCTTTCAGGTATGGTAAAAGTAGTATTTTCACTTCCGGCAAAATACTGGTACATGACAGATTTATCCAGATTATACAATGCAGAATCGCTGTATCTGAAATTTATGTTCCCATGATCGAATACCACACGCTTCAGACTGTCACAATCACTGAATGTACCGCTTCCAAGCTTGTAAAGCCCCTTTCCTATTGAAACATCGGAAAGTGACGAGCACCCCCAAAAAGCAGAATCCTCAATGGTTGTAACACTGTCCGGAATCTTTACGCTTTTTAAGGAACTGCAGTCCTTAAATGCCGCATAACCTATTGTTGTCACACCGTCAGGTATCGTTACGGATTCCAGCTTGGAATTGCCACAAAAAGCCTCGGCACCTATTGTTATCACTCCGGCAGGTATATCCACTTCAGCTTCGCTGCCTGTATATCCTGACAGAACACCATTCGATATATTAAGCCCTGCGTCAGATGCCTTTGCACTGTATATTCCACCCAATAAAAGAACAAGAAGCAGAACTACGGCCGGAATTGCAGTTAATACCAATATCCTTTTCTTCATAGTTTCCACCTCCTGTTCCTAAATGTAAAACTTATTTCTTTTTTCTTTTAGGTCTTCTGTCCTTCCAAAGGAACAGTACACATGACATACTTACCATACCTGCAGATAAGAACCACTTAGGCGCTATGCCGTCACCTGTCTTAGGGGTGTCATCCGCAGATCCCGCCTGCATATGCTCCGTATTTACAAATACTGAATACGGCGAGAAGTGAGTGGCTGTAAACTTAATACACGGTACACCGTCAATAGTTGTAAACTGCGTTGTCTTTTCTTCCATCTGGCCATTTATGACAACACCCACCTTGTTATTACCCGCATAGCTTACCATTTCATCCGGAATCGGAAGCGTGATGGTAACTGCCAGATTATCAGTATTCTCTACTTTCCTGGTACCGGTCTCATCATAAAGTGAGATATCAAATGCCACGAATTTCACATAATCAAACTCATCACCGTACTTATTTCTGAGAGCCTGCTCTACTTCAGCATAAGCTGCAGCAGAATCTGTGATCTTCAGCACGAAATTATCCGTAGATCCGGCAACAGTTGCAGAAGCAAGGTTCTTCTTATTGTTGTCTATAGTATCTGTAGTAACTCTTACTTCTGTAGTACCTTTGCTTGCAGAGTTATTACTGGAAGAATCCCTTCCCGGTCCGGGTGTGGCATTGTTATTTGATGACGAGCCCGGAGTCGTTCCCGCACCTGCGGACTTATAAGTTGCTGTTACCTTAACATCATGTGAAGGCATGATAAATGTAGTGGATACTGCTGTAGGATTCGAGAACCCTATGTCACTGTTTGAAGTAGTCCACTTGTCAAATACTTTTCCGTCAGGCGGAGCGTAAGCTGTTATAGTGACAACCTTACCGACGCCGTACTGCCCTGTTCCCGCACCGTTCTCAACTATAACATTAAAGCCTGAAGAAGCTGATGCAGATGCCGGATTGCTCGAGCTGCTTGCTTTTGAAGATGCTGTAGCACGGTTTGAAGGCGAAGCAGACGCTGAAGCTGATGCAGACGCTGAAGCAGCCGGCGATGTCGTAGCAGGAGGATTGGTTTTATTTGACGCTTCTCTTGCGGCTGCAGTAGCCGTTGCATAAGCAGATGCCTTCGTAGCCTCCGAAACTGCCTCCGCCAGATCCGCCAGATCACCCAGATCCTTGATAATATCAGCAGTGGCAGCCTCTGTTGCTTTTTCAAGCTCGTCAGGCTCCAGCTTTACTGTTCCATCGGGATTGACACTGAAGATATCACCATAGTCCTTGGCAATATCTGCCATCTCATTTTCAAGAGCCTTCATTGCTGCGGCAATAGGTCCGTAATCCTCACTGTCAGGTGCAAGGTCATTGAAATCCTTGACCAGCTTGTTGTACTTGCTTACAAGGTCTTCCACGGCATCAACTGTCTCAGCCCTGTTTGCGCTTGCCGGCGATGCCTTAGCCACCTCTTCGGATGATTTCTTGAGTTCATCTGCATCCTGTCTGATATTGTCCTCAAGGGGACTGGATTTTTCTTCAAAAATTGCGATCCACTGACGGTCTTCAGTAGCATTATCCAGCTTTGAAGACTCCATGGGTGACCATGATGAGAATACCCACCCGCTATGTGCAGCAAGCTTCGGTGTCGGATTATCCTTCGGGTACTTGTCATCAGCACCGGAGGTTACTTTATGCTGCTCGAAAATGGTCATATCCTCATTGTAGAAGGTAAACCAGTAATATGTATCCAGATCACCGACAACAGTAATATTGTCATAACCGGCAGGATCGTAGGCCAGTGTCATCTTGCAGTCAGGATAAGTATGGATTACGATTTCCTGTGCATCCTTATCAAAAGCAGTCTCTGATATGTTTGCATCACAGGGCAGTTTCATCTCAAGATTCTTCGCCCCTTCATCAAATGCTTTTGTCTGTATATTCATACAGGTATCCGGAAGAAGTACTTCTGTCAGGTTATCACATTTATAAAAGCATTCCTGAGGGATCTTCGATATATCTGTATCAGAGAAATCTACCTTAGTAATACCGTCACAATCCCTGAAAGCAGCATCTGCAATAGATGAAACTCTGGCAAGATTGGGATCGTTTGAGGGGTTCACCCATCTGTCCTTGGCTGTCCCGCTGACAATACCTCTTGACGGCAGGCATTCCTTCAGTTCGAGACTGCCTCCATTATCTTCATAGATCACATAATTATCATAGAGATACTTCGTATTTCCGTTTGTACCAAGACTGCCAAGCGCAGTACATCCCTGGAATGCGTGGTCGCCAAGGTCATCACATCCCGCCGAAATGATAACAGACTCAAGACGCTCACATGAATCAAAACAATAATCCGGAATCGATTTAACACCCGGCATGTTTATGGACTTTATCCAGTCATTACCCTTAACAGCATCAAACTGGCGTCCGGGCTCCTCCAGAAGGACCTCGGTACTCTCAGTTGAATACCCGGAGAACAGACCTGCATAGTACCCGTCTTCACACCCCGGTGCAGATGAATTCTTATAAGCAGTATTGCCATAAACGTCACGGCGTTTGTTCCCTGCATTATCAACATTGGTCCTGTCTTTTTCCGTACCGTCAGGATATTCATCATGGGCATCATCAACATAAATCCAGTTTTTCCTGTTATATGTTGTATTTGATGAATTATTATCAAGCCATGAAACGACATCCACTGACTCAATCGCCTCAGGAAGTTCAAGATACTTTGATGCATTGATCTCATTCATCTGGGCAGTCGTAGGAGAACCGTTTTCAAAAGCAGTTCTGGTTGCTGCCGGCAGATCCTTGTAATGAGGATAATCTATCAGCAGATTTGCATTCTTTACATTATCATGGATAACATAAAGATTATACGGATCAGACATTACATAGCATATGTTTACACTGTCATCGTTGATCTCGTTTGACGAATCCATCGCATAAGAGAACGGCAGATACGCATTGTCTATTTCCCCATGGAAATAAAGCTTATCACTGCCCGTTTTAAATGCACTTCCACCAAAAAACGTAAGCGCAGAAACATCCCCCGGTTTTTCCCAATATATATGCTCAAGTTTGGGATCGTTCTCAAAAGCACTGCTTCCAACGCTTTCAATAGCTTCACTTATAAATATGCGTTCCAGATTATTGCAGTCTGAGAAAGCATTATTACCAATGGTTTTCACGCCATTGCCAAGGTCTGCCTCAATAAGCTTATCACAATCATTAAATACAGAATCACCTATATCGGTAACGGAATCATCTTCGATCACAAGCCGCACAATGCGATCCTTAATACCATTAAAGCAGCCGTCTCCAAGTGCTTTTACATCGTATCCGGCAATTTCCGACGGAACCACAAGGGGATCTATGTCGGCAGGATTGTCAATAAATTCACAGCTTACTATTTTGGCGGTCCCGGCATCCTCATCTATCTCAAGCTCGTAACGGTAAGGCGGGATACCGATCTCATAATGCTCGGTAATTCCGTCATAGTAAATGTAAGGCACATAATCGCATACACTTGAAACAGCCATCCAGGTGCTCTTTCTCGGCCATGCCGGGGAGGATGAACCTACAACATACTGAGGTCCATATACGGCAAGGTCTTCATTTATTACATCGGTAAACAGTCCCGGAGAAAACTTAACGCGGCTGTTGTATGTTGTAAGGACGCCCTTCTCTCCAAGATACAGACGCTCCAGACCGCTCGAGCCATGGAATGTTCCGTTAGGTATAAACTCAATATCATTTGAGCCCAGTTCCTTGGACATAGTAACAGTCTTAAGATTCTGACGTCCGGAAAGAACGTAATCCCCCAGCCTTGAACTTACATTCTTGTCATTGCCGTCATCTACATCCGTAACCGTAAAGGTATATGATTCATTGTTTATGGCACTTTTATAAGTACCAAGCTTTGCCGGAAAAGCAAACTCAGCCAGTGAATCACTTCCGCCGGTTCCATCCTCGAGCGCAAAAGAAGCTGTTCCGAAGGATATTGCATAATCATTCGGGAATGTAACAGTGTTAAGTTTGGAATCGTTATAAAATGCATACTCACCTACGGTACATCCGTGATTATCCGTCATGTCAACATTTGCAAGTACTTCACAGTCTGCAAAAGCACCAAATCCAATGCTGGTAACACCCGTAGGGATCTTTATTTCTTCAAGGACCTTGCAACCCCTGAATGCCTCTTTTCCTATAGTTTTGGTCTGGTTGTTAAGGGTTGCTTTTTTCAGATAAGTACAGTCTTTGAAAACCCTGTTACCGATGAAAGTAACACTTTCAAGCGTAACTTCCTTAAGGAATGAATCAAGGAAAGCCTCATCGCCGATATAAGCCACTGAACCGCCTATGGTGATCCTGTCAACTTTTTCAGTACCCTTAAACGCCTTTTCAGCTATAGCGGTAACCATTTTGTTTCCAAGATATTTAAAGCCGTTTTCATCACAGTTGGTCGAGCTCTCATATTTTGTGACAATGTAGATCGTATCACCGTTCGGTATAGTACCCGTGATCGCAGTTCCGGAACTGGTATCATATGTTCCGGTATAATATGCACTTCCCTGGGCAGAATTTGTGAGCGGTGTCAGGGTAAATCCGCTCAGTGAGCTGTTGTCCATACCATTATGTGTGTCACAATAATATATCCGCTTGGTCTCATCGGACATGTTGGCACCATTTCTGGAAAAAGCCTGAAGATTCAGTTCTTCCAGGGTGACAGTGGTAGGATCATCATCCGGATGAGTCTCCTGCCATCCTGCCAGTGCCGTATCAAAATCATTCTTCCACTTTGTAAAATCATCGCTAAAATAACGCTGCAGCTGGTTTACAAGATCAGCCTTGTCCGGTTTGTAAGGAGAAACATCCAGCCTGAATGTCGTAGTATTGCATGTCTGAACAAAAGAATTGTAATCTGCCTCAGATACATAATCGTATCCGGTTATTATGTTGGTCGTAAGGTCAAGGGCATCTACCGCATAGGTGTCATTATAATCGCTGACAACAGCCTGATTGGTCATGCCATTGATCGTATCAATATAGAACTGATACTGCCACATAAGCACCCAGTTATTATTGATCTTTGTTATCTGGTAAGAATAGAATTTGTCCGAATATCTCGTTGGATCAAGTTTTTCATCAACATCTGATGTCACATCGCCGTTTCTGGCTGCACTTTTATCAGCTTCATAATCAGGACCGGACCCCGTCTGTGACGGATTAACAGCCTGTGTAACACCGGACTTATCTGAAGGGATAGCCGCAACAAAAAGAGCACTGGCAAGCAGTATACCGCCCAGTGTCCGTCTTATGACCTTTCCGTTGCTCACAGGTCTGGAGGATTTCTTCTCGCCGGTGGCTTTGCTGCTTTTTGCAGATTTTGCAGATTTTTCAGCCTTTGCCGCCTCCGCCTCTTTCCTTCTTTTTTCCTCTATCCGTGCAGACTGTGCCGATACCACCTTTGGCTTACCGGTGGTATTGCTGCTTCCTGTCCTGCGTGTAGTCTGTCTGTTCTTTTCAGAATCTGAACGCATATCTCATCCTCCATATTGCAGTCACGGATAAGGCACTATGACTTATAATGCACTCATTTCTTCCGCTTACCTGCAAAACAGTTAATGCTCCTATATGTATTTATCGGCTATTTTATCCGCAAGCTTAAGTTTTTTCACTCACATCAAAAATCCCGGAAACCCTGAGATTTCCGAACAATTAATTGAATTATACAGTTTTACGTGGATTTCATCAAGAAAAATAAAAAATTATGTAAACAGAACTCAGCGAATCTTCTTTGCTACCACTACAAACCTTCCGTTTTCTTCCTGATAATCACAGGTGGACAGAGTAAGCAGCTGATCGCCATATACCGCAGTTACGCCGGTATCGTAATAGCTTGCCTCTTTCATCTCGTTCATATAGGAGTTGAATTCCTCTTCGGAATCGGCATTGATAAACTGATAATACTTGAAATTTACGTCCATATCATCATAAACACGGGACCTGAAAGCATACATAACCGCGTAGGTGCCGGTTTCGAATATGGTATCAAAACTTATAGTCGAATGTTTTTCATAAAAAGTTTTAGATTCATAATCGGAAAGCGATGAAAACATCCTGCCGCTGGTCAGATGATGCCCGTATATTATATAATTATCACTCCCCTTTATTAAATCACAGCCGCAATCCAGGAAAAGACATCCTGCCTTATCATCCTTCCTGTCAAAATTATGGGAAAGATAATATGTATTATCAGAATATTGCATTACAGGATAATCTATTTTCGTATTCGGTATGCTTATCCAGCCGATTATATCCCTGTTTGAATTATACAGAGTCTTGTACTGGTCCAGTATGTCAGGACGATCCACATCTTCCTCGCTGCTTATCCTGGCCACATATCCTGTCTCTACATTGCTCATTGCGTCAGAGCCGACAAGCTCTGAAAGCTGTTCCATACGACCGCCGTTCTTATCCGCAGAAGCATAATACCATATAAAATATCCTATGCATGCCACAGCAACCGATGAAAAAGCAAATATAAGAAGATTTCTGCGAAGCTTAATGCGCCGCATCTCCTTCTTTATCTGTTTCTGCATCTCCGGAGAATAATCATCCAACCCCTTCTGTCCTGCCGACGCTTTCTCTCTGCTGTCGGCGCTGCGCGCAGAAGTTTTCCCGGCGAGCTGTCCGCCTCCGTTCGCTGTCCTGCGTACTCCGGCACGCGTATCACTGCCTGTATTCAGTTTTCTTCCGTTATTCCTGTCCGTCATATATTAATGTCTAAACTTCCTGCTTGTTTATATACCACTGACTTCCCCGCCCCGGCATCCCGTCTGATGGTGGTGCATTTCGCCAAGACTATACGGTGTGGGAAGTTTTAACTAGTTATTATCTGTATAATGCCAGATGATAATGATATTCCTGCAAGTAGGAATATTGTACTTTGGTTATATCTTTTTTTCAAGAATTATAGTGTATAATAAACCCATGAGTAAACCCGGAGTATATGAGACAACAAAAAAAGACGGAACAGTATATTTCCGCACTTCTATCACCAGGAAGGGCAAGCATATTAGTCTCGGCAGTTTTGCGGATGAAGCAACTGCCTACAGGGCTTACCTTGAAGCCTGTGCACTTCTTGATGATCCGGCCATACATATAATAGACTATTCCGATGAGCACGCCCTGTCATTTGACAAATGGGTAAGCATTATAAACTTCCGGGACAACAGGATGTACATTTCAAATCCTATATATATCCTGAAAAAAATGTTCAATTATTATATATCTCCCACAGAAATACTGAAATTTGATGCAGATGAGCTTTTCTACTATTCGTCCCATAAAATAATGAAACGGGGCAGCCACTATTTTGTAGCCGATTACGGACTGCAGCTAAACATACGCAACCGCTACGGCATAAGAAGCTACGCTGTCGAAGGCCGGGACTACATTTTCCTGAACGGTGATATTCTGGACTTCAGATCAGCAAACCTTCAGGTGAATAATCGATTTATAGGAGTTACAAAAGAAATACACAAGGGAAAAAACGTTTACCGCGCAAGAATACATATAAAAGGGAATTACATCATCGGTGACTACCCTGACGATATCACCGCCGCCATAGCCTACAACAAAGCCGCGGACATCCTGAATATACGTGGCATAAAAAAAAATTACGCCAGAAACGATATTGCTGATATAAGTGAAAGCGACTACTGGCTGATATATAAGGATGTAAAAATATCTAAGGCAGTACGCACCTACCTCATGGAATAATCTTCGAAGCTCAAGATCATTCTTGCACCTCCGGCTATTCCGCCAACATCTCCGTTTAAGTCATATTCCCACATAGTGAAGGTATATGGATAAGTCGGCAGGTCGCTCACTTCAGACAGCCAGAATTCATAACCTATCATCGAACCCAGGGAATATTTCTGTATAAGTGTTTCTTTTGTTCCGTAAAGTATCGGATAATAGCCTGCTTCCTCAATTGCTTTCATAAAAGTTATTGCAGTATTCGTTCTTGGAATTTTCTCCATATCATCCATTCTGCCTTTTCCGACGCCGGCTTTTTCACCGGAAAGTGCAACCGGATACTCCAATGTAATGGAATTCTCACTTATAGTATTAAGCACGAATGTAGCCTCTTCATACGCTTCAGCGGTATTAACGGCAGCAGTCACAAAATAAACTCCGATATCCAGCCCGGCCTCCCTTGCCCTGGCATAGTTATCCAGAAAATTCTCATCAAGAGACATTTCCCCAGAAGCATATCCACGCTGTCCCAGCCTAAGCATCACGAAATCAACACCGGAAGATTTGAGCCTGTCAAAATCAACATAATCTTCATCTTTTGATATATCAACACCGGCATAGCTCTTTCTGCTGTTGTTTTCATAGTATTTCATAAACGGCTTCTGATAGACAAAACCTGCATTCTCGTATATATTTTTCTGCAGATAAGGATTTATCTCAACCCACTCTTCCGAACCGTCCGCATGGGTTATGAGCGTATGTTTGCCATCAGTTGCAGGATCTTCAGGCTCGGGAGTCGGCGTAGGGGTAGCCAAACCATCTGAAACAGATCCTTCTCCGTCATCTACCGGATAATCGTCCCAGAAATCAAGGTCAGATGCCGTAAGTGTACTTCCACTGATCAGTTCGTCAACCGACTGTCCCGATCTGGCAGCTTCCTCGCTTTCCAGTGCAGTTCTTGCCGCTGTACCGCTCCGGTTCGGGCTTTTTCCTTTGTTTGCTATTAGCACTACACCGAGAGTAATAAGCACAAAAAGTCCTATTATCACAATAGAACTTCTTACCGCCCGGGAAGATGCTTCCTGTCTGTAGGACTGCTCTCTCCTCTCTGCCTCATCAGCCGTATAATCATCTTCAAAATCATCATCTAGTCTCATGGATAAGATAATAGCACAAATTATAGTATTTTGTACCAATATCTTTTGATTTTATGCGCAAAATCTGCAATAATATAAATACACATTATACAAAAATAATCAGCTTTCCATGCAGAAAGGATCAAAATGAAGGTACTTAACGGAGATTTCACGGATATTGAACCCCAATACCCTATCGAAGCATTGCTGGAAGAAGACGAAACCAGAGAAGATATTCTTTTTCTCGATATCGAAACCACGGGTCTGACTCCCGAAAACTCAAACCTTTACATGATCGGTGCTGCCTACTTTAAGGATAATGGCTGGCACTACATACAATGGCTGGCTGAAAAATACGAAGAAGAACTTCAGATACTGAAAGCATTTGCTGAATTTTCCGACAGGTTTAAGCTTCTGATACACTACAACGGAAATCGTTTCGATCTCCCCTATCTGACAAAAAAATGCGCACAGTTCGATCTTGTATTTAACCTTGAGGGATTCCGTGGCCTTGATATTTACAGAAGGATTTCCGGATATAGGGACATACTCGGTCTTCCTGACGTAAAGCAGAAGACTATTGAAGCTTTTCTCGGTCTTGACCGTGAAGATATATACTCCGGCGGAGAACTAATAAGCAAATACCATGATTTTGTATGCTATGGAGACCAGAAACTCCTTACAGAGCTTATTCTCCACAACCGCGAGGATATCAAAGGCATGCTTATCTGTTTATCCATGCTCTCATATCCTGATATGTTCCTTAAACCGGTTCGTGTAATGGGAGTAAGAGCAAATTACTATGATGATTCCAGAAAAAAACGCTGTCAGGAAATAATAATGAAGCTTCGTTTTTCATCCCCTCTGCCTAAACCGCTTTCATTCAGAGGGCTTGGCTGCTTCTTTTCCGGGAGCAGTATAGATGGAGTATTAAAGGTTCCTCTCTATGAAGAAGAAATGAAGTATTTCTATGCGAATTTCCGTGATTACTATTACCTTCCCGCAGAAGATATTGCAATACATAAGTCCATTGCTACCTTCGTTGACAAGGAACACAGAATACAGGCAAAAGCCTCAAACTGCTATACCAGGAAAAAATCACTCTTCCTTCCTCAGTGGGATGTTATTTTCTCTCCTTTCTATAAAAGGGAATATAAATCAAAAGAGATATTCTTTGAACTGACAGACGAGTTCAAGACCAGCCGCAGCGGATTCAACCTGTATGCTGAGCATGTGCTTTCTGCCATGTTCGAGTATGGTGAGAGATAGATTCCCCGTATATATATGACAGCCACAAAAAAATCCCATCGTTCCGGCAGAACTGATGGGATTATCTGATTTTATGTTTATGATCTAAGAATTAAACCTTACTTTTCATATACAACTCATTATCTTAAACCTTTTTCTCATAAAAGAATGAGTTCTTACGTACATAATTCATTGACTTGTAGTTGATTATCTGCTCCGTACTGCCGATGAAAAGTACGCCTTCATTTACCAGGGACTCATTAAAACGCCTGAAAACATCATCTTTGGCTTCTTCTGTAAAGTATATCAGTACATTTCTGCATACGATCATATGGTAGTCTTTGGGATAGTTTTTTTCCAGCAGGTTCGCCTGCTTAAATGTAACCCTGCTCTTTATCTCATCACTTATTTTGTATGACGTTCCGACCTTTTCAAAATACTTATCCTTAAATTCCTTTGGAACACCCTTTATGGATTTTTCTCCATATATACCGTTTTTTGCCTGAGCAAGTATCTGATTATCGATATCTGTGGCGTATATACGGATCATGTTTAGCGGAATATGCTTTGAAAGTGCCATAACAAGTGAGTAAGGCTCATCACCTGTGGAACAGGCAGCCGACCAGATCTTCAGATTCTTTCCGAATTTCCTTATAAGTTCCGGAATTACTTCCTTGTCCAAAAACTCCCACTGATCAGGATTCCTGTAGAATTCGGACACATTTATGGTCATATAGCCAAGAAACTCTTCTCTAACGTCCTTATCATTCTTAACATGATCACAGTACTCCTCATAACCGCTATACTTTCTTTTGGTTATAAGCGTATCCAGACGACGTTTCATCTGATTTTCTTTATAAGCATTCAGATCCACACCCGTGATCTGCATTATGCGCTTTTTCAGATATTCATAATCCCTGTCATTACTTCCAGCCATAATATATAACCCCTTTCCTATGATCGATCCTCGCAGACAAATTTTTCCGGCAATTTTCCTGTCAGATTACTGATACACCGCAGGCTTAAACCACCTTACGCGCTGCCAAGATAATAAAAAACAGGACTCACCCAATGAGCAAGTCCTGTAAGTATTAAACAGGATTATTCAGCATCCCCATTATTACCGGACTCGGCACCAGCCTCTTCTTCCTCTTCTTCGGGAGCAAGCTCTTTCATACTGAGGGAAATCTTATGATCGGCAATATTTACATCAACGATCTTAGCCTCGATCTCATCTCCTACACTAAGTACATCAGCAGGCTTTTCGATTCTCTTGCGGCTGATCTGTGATACATGAAGCAGTGCATCAACGCCTTCTGAAAGCTGAACGAAAGCACCGAAATCAGTCATTCTGGCAACCTTGCCCTTAACGATTGCACCAACAGGGAACTTGTCAGCTACATCAAGCCAGGGATTGTTCTCATCAAACTTAGCAGAAAGAGCAACCTTCTCGCCTTCGATCTTCTTAACGATAACCTTTACGGTATCGCCCTTCTTGTATACATTCTGAGGATAATCAATCCTGCCCCAGCTCATTTCCGAGATATGAAGCAGACCATCGATTCCTCCGATATCTACGAAAGCACCGAAGCTTGTAACATTCTTAACCGTACCTTCTACGATATCACCTTCCTGAATCCTCTGCAGAGCCTCTTCCTTTTCCTTATCATGACGCTCTTTAAGAAGAGTCTTGCAGTCACCGATATATCTGTGCTTTGCAGGAACGAACTCACTCATATAGAACTCAATTTCCTGATCAGCAAATACATTAAGATTCTTGGTAAATACATCCGATGCAAGGCTTGCAGGAATAAATACTGAAACCTCATCAACAACAGTCACCAATCCACCCTTTACAACATCAGTAACTTTGGACTTAAGAACTGTATGATTGTTGTAAGCATCCTCAAGAACCTTGCTGATCTTCTCGGATGCAACCTTCTTGTGTGAAAGGACAACCTGACCGTCTCCGTCGTTAAGCTTAAGTACTTTAACACTCAAAGTGTCTCCAACCTTCACAGCCTCGGTAAGATCAATGGATGCATCATTGCTGTATTCGTTCTTTGTAACGATTCCGTCTGACTTATAACCGATGTTAACAGCTATTTCGTTAGGTGTAACGGAGAGTACCTTTCCTTCAATAATGTCACCTGTGTGGACATTTTTGAATGAATCTTCCAATAATTGTTCAAACTCGCTTTTTGTCGTTTCGGACATAGTTTTGAACCTCCTCAATAATATTATTTGGGGTGGAAGCCCCCGCTGTAATTCCTACCGAACCGTCAGAATCAAAATCAGTCTGAAGCAGGTCATCAAGCTTGCGGATGAAGTACGTTTTCTTGCATTCCTCTAAGCATATCTCATACAGTCTCCTGCTGTTGGAACTCTTGAGGTCGCCAATAACGATCATCGAGTCAACCTCTGATGCAATACTGCGTGCTTCCTTCTGATGCTTTTCTGTCGCATTGCAGATAGTATTCACAACATTACTATTGTATATTTTATTTTGTAAGATTTCAACAATTTTTTCAAACTTTTTGTAATTAAATGTTGTCTGGCTGACAATGCATACAGGAAGTGATGTTTTAGGCATAAAAGCATCAGCTTCTTCCTCTGTCATTACCACTGAATAAACTCCGCGGCACCACCCTACTATCCCCTCTACCTCAGGGTGTTTTGGGTTTCCGATGATCACTATCTCGCTGCTTTCGCTTTCCTTATCGACTATATCATGGATCCTTTTTACAAACGGACAGGTCACATCTATATAATCAATGCCTTTTTGTTCAAGCAGCTCAATAATATTGCGCCCCACACCATGGGAACGCAGTATCACAGTACCGGATTTAAGATTCTTAAGCTCTTCCTCGGTATCAAGCACCCGGACGCCCTTATCCGCAAGAGCGCCTATAACCTCGTCATTATGGATAACCGGCCCATAGGTATATATCTCTCCGCCTGTCTCCGCCATTTCAAAGGCTTTATCCACTGCTTTCTTTACCCCGAAACAAAATCCGGCGGTTTTTGCTACTGTTACATCTGACATATGGCAATCCTCTGAAAACTAAGTACAAAAAATGTAATTTATACGATCCGCTCGTTCACAATATCCAGTAATCTCCGGTGTACCTCATCTATTCCCATATCCGAAGTATCCACGAGCACTGCGTCATCAGCCTGCTTAAGGGGAGCTATCTCGCGGTTCATGTCACGCTCATCACGCTCTATGATATCTGCTTCTATCTCTGCCAGATCACATTTTTCTCCCTTTGCGGTCAGTTCGTCATAACGCCGCTTTGCCCTTACTGCACTTGAAGCAGTAAGATAGATTTTAACCTTCGCATCGGGTAAGACCACGGTTCCGATATCCCGGCCATCCATTACCACACTCTTGCTCTTTGCAAGCTTGCGCTGGAGTTCCACAAGCTTTGTCCTTACATCAGGATTTTTACTGGTGATGGAAGCCATACGGCTCACTTCCTCAGTGCGGATGAGACCGTTCACGTTTTCTCCATTGAGAAGAACCACTTGCTCTCCGTCAGCAAAATCGATGGATATATCCGCATCCTGACATGCTTTGCCGACACCTTCATTATCTTCAGCAGATATTCCTTTTTTGATCATGTACAAAGCCATTGCACGATACATTGCACCCGTATCAACATATATCACTCCCAGTCCTGAGGACAGCCTCTTCGCGATAGTGCTTTTTCCCGCTCCTGCAGGTCCGTCAATTGCTACTGCATAAATCTTTTCCGACATATTTCTCCTTTCCGCCATATATGGCACTCACAAAGAAAATCTGCAGCTACAGGCTGCAATTTGCACTTAATCCCACCAGTAACTTCCAAAAAATCTATCTATATGGTCACCGTTAATGCCGACCTCAAATACCCCTGAAAGTGCCGGTCCTTCCGCAATATACGCATCCGGATCATTTACTGAAAGATCATAATTCCTTATGAACCAGTCGATCGGTTTATCGCCTGCTTCATAATTTGCAAAAACGGCCGTATCACAGGTATCATCAAATACGGTATTCCGGTCAATCTCAAGGTTCATTATATATCCGGCCCCCACATCTTCGCAGCCGGGATACCAGACATTTGTCTCCGAAACCTGCGCATCCTTTATGACAACTTTGTCGCTCGAAACATCAAACTTAGTATCACCGTAATTAATATAGACCACGGAAATAAACTTACGGACACCTGTAAATTTTACATATGCATCCGGATAAGAAGTCTTAACTGCCTCCAATGCGGCCTCTGCCTCTGCTTCGCTTCCATACCTTCCTGCTGTCACACAGTAAAAAGGCTTGCTGTTAAGCTTTTCCCACTCCGGAGAATATGTAACATAGCTGTCGAATCCGAGATCGTAAAGAGCCATTGCTTTTTCTACAGCCTTTTCCTCATCCTTATCCGCTGCGATCCATACGCCGTAAAAGCCCTCTGCGTATTCACCGAACGTCTGCGTAGGATCATTCCAGGTTATGACCTCATCTGCTGTAATAAGAGGAATATCATCCGATTCAACACGTGAAAATCTCATTTCACCGGATAGAACATACGGTTCAGCATATTCATCAGCCTTAAGTATCAGCTCGCCGCCGCTTACTTCATATGACGCCGAATAATCACACGGCATGCTGCCGCATCCGAGCATAGCAAGTGTTGAAGATATGATTCCATTTGAAGTTTCATATCCGCCGGCCGCATATACCACCTCACTGTCAGGAGATTTCTGATATACATAGAAATTATCTCCGCTGAATTCAAGATATACAGGATACTCACCTTCATATGCACACCAAACTCCCTGAAGGTCTGTTTCACCGGCTCCACCATCGTCTTTTAAATACGGAAAAACATCTTCTACACGTTCGTCTTTAAGAAAAAGTCTTCCTCCGTATTCTTCAGGGCATAAAAATTCTTCATTATCAAAATTTTCAAAAACAAGCCCGTCATCCGTAAGCGTGATGGTGCCATCCTGTCCTCTGTCCCAGTATTTTCCTGCCTGCGACATAACAGAAAACCGAAGTTCCTTTACCCGGACGGAATCTCCATCCGTACTTTCCATTTCAGACGCATCATAAGGAATGAACTCACTTGCCCAGAAGCTGTAGCTTTCAAGCTCGGTCTCATCAGCCATTGCGTAACCGCAGAAAGCATATAAGTTATCACCGAAAGTAAATACGTTCATTATCAGGAATTCATCATCTCCCATATCTCCGGAGCCATAATGATAGCTGTATTTACCACACATACGCTGAGCCAGACTTTTGCCCTGATCTGATAGTGTGAGATTCCCCGATGACGGGTCATATTCTTCGACGGTTTCACTTCCTTCCGATACATCGCTTGTATCCGCACTCTCCGTTTCTTCTGTTGCAGTAAGTACCTCTTCATCCGCATTACCGGCATTCGGCATAGCACAGCCCGTGATCATCACGGCTGTCAGCAGGCATGCAACTGTTTTGAACAAATAATTATCCGTCATCCGTTTTTCCTCAATATGTAAATCCGCACACATGGGCCTTCAGTTCAGCAGAAATACCGTCTATTGATTCTGCTCCGCTAAGCACATCCTCTGATGCACTCACAAGCACTCCGGTATCTTCCGCAACACTTAAAACACCCTGGGCGTTTTCATCAACAGCACGGTCAATATCGCTTATAGCCTCACTTATGTTCTGTATGGTACTGCTGATATCTTTGTTGTCATTTGCGATAGATGACATAGCCTCATAACACTCATTGAGTGATGCTATGTAATCTTCAATAAGCGAATTTTTTTCTTCTGAATTTTCGCTTGAGATCTTGAGCATGATATCAGAAAGCTCTTCTGCAGCCTTTACCAGCTGGTCTACAACCCCCAGCACATCCTCTGAAACTTTCTGGATATCTTCAGCCATGCTTGATGAATTGTCCGCAAGTGAACCTATCTCACCGGCTACTACTGCGAATCCCCGGCCGGCTTCGCCTGCTCTTGCAGCCTCGATCGAAGCATTAAGAGACAGGAGATTTGTCTGGGTAGCCACTTCCGCTATTCCCTGAGTCATGACGCGTATCTCTTCTACTTTCTTTGTGTCCTTTATCCTGTCACGAAGTCTTTCAATCGCATCATTCAAACGTTCCAGCATCTTTTCGTCACTGATCTTTATCTCATCCTTCAGACGGTCTATCTTTTCAAGACTTTCGTTGATATCGGCAGTCTTTTCCTCCGCATTCTGACTTACATGCTCGGTAAGCTCAGTAATGTCAGCAATCTGCTTTGCTACCTGATTTGTGGATTCTGAAGTGATCTTTGATGTGGCACTCATCTCTTCCATAACATTCGAAATGGAATTTACATTATCTGACGTCCTTCCGGCAGCTGCTTTCAGATTCTCAACATTTTCTACAAGCTGGTCTGAAGCACCGTTAACATCTTCTATGATACCTGCCATTGCATTTTTAAGTTCGTTGACAGCGTGAACCAGATGACCGATCTCATCCTTTGCCCCTGTAGTGATATCAGCAGACAGATCTGCCTTTCCGCTCTTAACTCCGTCACTCAGTTTTTTTATCTTCCTGCTGGCATCAGTTATGGGAGCAGCTATGATACTTCCTGCAACGATCGCAACTACTACAGCAGCGATAAGGCAAAGCACGATAACGATAATGATATAGCGCTTGAGCGAATTGACTATATCGTCAAAATTTGATGCAGGAGAAACGAAATAGATCACCCAATCGGTCTTTTCCAGATTCCTTGCGGTAACATATTTATCTTCGCCATCATAATCCTCTATGGCATCAGCATCATCAGATGATGATGCAGTAACATAGTCAATCCCCAGATCATTTACAGTCATTATCTTTTCCGGTGTTGATTCAAAATCATCATTGGGATGATAGATCATGCTGCCGTCTCCTGTAGCAACAAAGATATATCCGCCATCCTCATCCGATGCAAGACTGTCTATACCGGTCAAAAGGCTTCCGATCAGCACATCGTATGCGATAACACCTTTTCTTTTTCCATAATCAAAAGATTTCGATATGGTAACAACCAGCTCGCCGGAATCCGCATCCACATAGGGATCGCTGAAAACATATTCGCCAGCTTCCGCAAATGCATCCTTGTACCAGTCCCTTGTCCTGCCATCATAATCATCATCCGGCACCCAGCCGGATCCGCTCAAGAACAGCCCGTCATCAAACTGAACATATACATCATAGGACATCTCGTTGGCTGCATTCAGTCCCTCAAGAGTACCTGTCAGGGATCTGCTTAATACAGCATCCGAGTTCTCATCTTTTAGTGCACTGATAACAGTATCTGCACCGGCTACGGTGTTGGTTGCATCAGAAAGCCACCTGTCGATAACAGACGCGTAATATTCCGTTTGTACATTATAATTTTTGTTAAGCAGTCCCTCGTAGCGCGATTCCGCCTGTTTGATAGTAACCACGCCCTCGATAACAAGCAGTACAACAATAAGAGCTGCAATTATCAGTGTCAGTTTCACCTTTAAACTTTTTATCATGCTCTATTCACCCCCCTTTATAATTTTTACAGCCCCAGAAATAGTGCGGAGCTGCATCAATCATCAGTTCAAATTATACCACAATCAAATTGTGACAGATTAATTATTATTTTCGGAGCTTAACTCAGCCGGCGGTTCCGCTGCCGCAATCCCGGCTGCGTGCCCCGTAGACCAGGCAATCTGAAGATTAAAACCTCCCGTATATGCATCAACATCCAGCATTTCTCCTGCAAAGAAAAGACCTTTCGCCAGCTTCGATTCCATGGTATGTGGATCCACCTCATTAACATTCACCCCACCTGATGTTATTATGGCCTCGTTAAAATCCCTTGTGCCACTAACAACAAAATGCATCCCTTTCAGATTCCGGACAATAGCCTGTCTCTCTTCCCGTGTTATCTTATTAACAGGCTTTTCCGGATCAATGCCTGCAATATCAGGAAAAACATCCCGCATCTTTCCGGGAACCAATGCAGCAATATAATTTTTGAATAATTTATTTCCATTTGCCTCAAACTCTCGGATTATTCTTTTTTCAAGCTCTTCAGCCTTTACAGCAGGCTTTAAATCTATGTACAGATCCGCCGTTTCTCCGTTCACACACACATTCTCGTTATGACCGAAATCATTTGATTTATCGAATTTCTTTGACTGATCTTTTTTTATCGCATTATTTGCATCAAGCATCTTGGATAAACCGCCGTATTTCCTGCTGTATTCAGAGGATGCCGTCAGGATAAGAGGACCGCTTATACCAAAATGTGTAAAAAGAAGCTCTCCAAAACCTTCTGATATAGTCTTTTTTCCCAGCTTTAACTCTATGCTTACATTTTTTAAAGCAAGCCCTTGCATATTCCTGCAGTTTTCGTCTTTTATAACCAACGGAACCAGCGCCGGATGCAGGGGCTTAATGCTATGTCCGAAAGTAGTCAGTATCCTGAAGAAATTACCATCAGAACCTGTGACGGGATATGACACTCCACCCGTAGCCACAATAACGGCATCGGCGTACATTTTTTCTCCGTTTTCAAGCAGCACACCCTTTACAAGGTATTTTTGCTGCAGTTTCTTCTTTTTTTCTTTTTTCGTAGTATTTTGCTCAGCACGAAATTCGTTTTGTATGACATTTTCTTCCAGGTATAGACCAGCATCCTGTTCCCCCGCATCTGCATCATCTGACAAAACACAGGCTTCTCTGAGAAGCCCGGCCACACGACAGTTTTTTAAAAATCTAACGCCGTTATTTTTTAGTTTTCTTTCAAGAGCAGAGATCACATCCGCAGACTTATCAGACACGGGAAAAACACGTTCCGCCCTTTCCGTCTTTAGCTGACAGCCATTTTCCTCAAAAAACTTCTTAACCTCATCATGATCAAAGGAATACACGGAACTGAATAAAAATTTAGGATTGCTTACTACATGTGAGAAAAATTCATCCGTCGGGCAGTCATTTGTAAGATTACATCTACCCTTTCCTGTTATAAACAGTTTCTTTCCGGCCTTCTCATTTGACTCCAAAAGTGTTACAGCGACTCCTTTTTCGGACGCTGCTATAGCGGCCATCATCCCGGCAGGCCCCGCTCCTATTACTATTATCTTTTTCATTTTTCTTTCATTTCCTTATTGTTTTACAAAAATCTATATTTTTGCACGAAACCATGCATCGTCTCTCCATTTTCATTTTTGATCGTGCTATACTGTGAGTCTGGGTGATTATTAATTATAATATCCATATAAACATATAAATCAGAAACAAAACGACCTAAAATCTGCTGTATATGACGAGAGGAATACATATCCATGAAAAAAATCATAATAGTTTTCGCTATAGTATTATTTTTAGCCGCAGTACTGACCGGTGCTTTCATTCTTCACCTGAACAAGCAGATGAAATGGGACATCCATGAGCCTATGGATGCAGCTGAACAGGAAGATTTCAGTTACAGGGCTTTGCTTCCACAGACAGCCGGCATATGGGAACGCTATGGCGAACGCGGACTGCGTGATGCAGAATACATGCTGGAAAGCCGCATGTTCGGAAGCCCTGACGAAATGTACAATGCCCTGCCTGCAGACTATGCAGAAGGCATTGACGAATCGTTAAAAAATGTAACATCAGAAACATCCACCGATCTTTACGGGAATACCGTTGAAAGGATTCAGATACAGTACCTTCCCATTGCCACTAAGGACGAGCTGCCAAAAAAATATGAATACTACACCTACGGCTGCTTTATTAAATATTATATCCTTGACTATGGTAACGGCTGTTACAGGATTGCAGTGGATATAGCTACCACATAAGTTCCGACTCACATCCCGTCTGCCAGCTCATCTCCCCTGTAAGTCTGCAGGCCGTTCCAAAGAGCTTCCATCTGCTCGAGATTATTCTTAACGAAGGTCTCATCATTTATATAGAGTCCCACTATAAGCGCATTGATCACACTCATAGGCGCCACAAGCGAATCCGCGATCGATATCATGTCGGATTTTGCCCAGAGATTGCATGATGAATACATATTCATAGGCGAGTACTCAGAATCTGTTATCGATATGAGCCTGGCCTTTTTTTCATTTCCATACTCCATAGCCTTTAGCGTGCGCATTGAATATCTTGGAAAGCTTATACCTATGAGGACATCATCATGGTTAAGCCAGAAAAGCTGCTCATAGATCTCGCTTATATTCATGCTGTCGATCACTTTTACGTCGGGGCGGATCATATTAAGATAAAATCCCAGATATGAAGCCAGAGGTGCACAGGTCCTGATACCGATCACATAAACATGAGCAGCTTCCTTTATTAGCTTAAGAGCCATGTCATACACGCTGGAATCAACCAGGTGTATCGTATCAACAATATTCTGTGCATCCGAAACCAGCACTCCCTTTAATATCTCATTTCTGTTCTTCCTATAGTGAACAGTTGAATTCTGTGCCTTATTTGTAAGCTTGGACTGAATATGGCTTGCCACTTCCTTCTGAAAATCAGAATAACCGCTATATCCCAGCATAACTGCAAAACGTACTACCGTGGACTCACTTGTTCCACAGGCCTCCCCCAGCTTTGCAGCGGTCATAAAAGCAGCCTTATCCGGGTGGTTTAAAACATAGTCTGCAATCTTCTTATGCCCCTTGCTCATACTGTCATATAATGCATTTATTTCATCTATCATGATTCCCCTTCCTGCCGCTTTTAAGCGACACCAGCAGATTTTCTGTGCTTATATAGCATTCATGTTCCGGCGTTATGCTTTGCTGACATCTTCCCTGCACCGATCCCACAATACAAAAAAAATCCCGCGGGCAGATTGCCCACGGGAATAATGATAACACAAACCGATTACAATAATCAATCAGACAGGATATGCTCCGTTGGCTGTATCAGCCTTCTTTGCATCAACCTTCTCCTGCTGAGCCTCACGATACTTGAAGAACTCTGTAGCAACCTGAGGGAAAAGTGCATATGAAAGCACATCCTCATCCTGCTGCTTATACTGTTTCATTTCTTTCTCTATAGACTCAAGCTCAGGCTCTGTATGACCTGTTGCCTCAGCACTTCTAGCTGTAGAACGAGGCTCACCGGGAATAACCTTATCGATAACCTCCTGATTCATAGGCTTAACAGTCTGACCATAGTTACCACGAAGAAGATCCTTGAACTCACCTGTAGCCATCTTGTATCTCTCGCCCATCAGTACATTGAATATAGCCTGTGTACCAACGATCTGTGATGAAGGTGTAACCAGAGGAGGCTCACCGCAATCCTTACGAACACGGGGAATTTCCTCAAGTACATCATTGTACCTGTCCTCGGCATGCTGCTCTTTCAGCTGGCTTACCATGTTGGAAAGCATACCGCCGGGTACCTGATAAAGCAGAGTCTTGATGTTAACACCGAGCACCTTGGTGCTCATAAGACCGCTCTCAATGCACTGCTCACGGTAAGGTCTGAAGTAATCAGCTATCTCAGCAAGGAGATTCTGATCAAAACCTGTATCATAAGGTGTTCCCTTGAAGGTCTCAACCATAACCTCTGTAGCAGGCTGAGATGTACCAAGAGCAAAAGGACTGATAGCACAGTCGATAACGTCGACACCTGCCTCAACAGCCTTAAGATATGTCATTGATGCAACACCCGAGGTGTAATGTGTATGAAGCTGGATAGGAAGCTTTGTGCTCTCCTTTAATGTCTTAACAAGTTCAGCAGCCTTGTAAGGAACAAGGAGGCCTGCCATATCCTTGATACAGATAGAGTCAGCACCCATCTCCTCTATCTTCTTAGCCATGTCAGCCCAGTACTCAAGAGTATAAGCATCACCCAGTGTATATGAAAGTGCTATCTGGGACTCACCGCGGCCTTCCTGCTTTTTAATCTTATTTGTAGCATCAACAGCAGCCTGAAGGTTACGGATATCATTAAGACAGTCAAATATACGTATTACATCAATACCGTTAGCTATTGACTTCTCAACGAAAGCATAAACCACATCATCCGCATAAGGACGATATCCTAAGATGTTCTGTCCTCTGAAAAGCATCTGAGTCTTTGTATTCTTAAGACCATCACGGATCTTTCTGAGTCTCTCCCAGGGATCTTCCTTAAGGAATCTGAGGGAAGCATCGAATGTTGCGCCGCCCCAGCACTCTATTGAATTATATCCGACTTTATCAAGCTTATCGAGTATCGGAAGCATTATCTCTGTCGGCATCCTGGTAGCTATCAGTGACTGATGTGCATCACGGAGAACAGTCTCCGTAATCTTTACCGGCTTTTTTGCAATATTTTCTTCAGCCATTATATTTTCCTCCTATTGTGTATTGTCTGATTCTGTTTCGTCACGTATCGCAATCGTAAACACATACTGCGATCACTCCGTCCCGGTTACTGCTTTTTTGCAGTTAACCGATATGCGCCGTAATACATTTATGCCTGTCAGCAGTATGTACACATTCTGACACACGCCGGCTGCTATATTCAGAATACCCCGAATATAGCCATGAATGTTCCGGCCGCAACCGCAGTACCGATAACACCCGCTACATTAGGTCCCATAGCATGCATGAGCAGGAAGTTTGTAGGATCTGCCTCTGCACCGACCTTCTGTGACACCCTGGCCGCCATGGGAACTGCCGATACTCCGGCTGAACCTATGAGAGGATTTACCTTTCCGCCTGTAGCAACGCACATTATCTTTCCGAACAGCACACCTGCCGCAGTACCAAATGCGAATGCCACCAGACCGAGTAAAACGATGAAAAGTGTATCTGTATTAAGGAATGCCTCAGCACTTGTAGTAGCACCTACTGATGTACCAAGTATGATAACAACTATGTACATGAGAGCATTTGACGCTGTCTCTGTCAGCTGTCTTACAACTCCTGACTCGCGGAACAGGTTACCTAACATAAGCATACCGATAAGAGGAGCTGTTGTAGGAAGAACCATTGATACCACGATAGTAATGATTATCGGGAAAAGGATCTTTTCAAGCTTAGTAACAGGTCTTAACTGTCCCATCTTGATAGCTCTTTCCTTCTTGGTGGTAAGGAGCTTCATGATAGGCGGCTGAATGATAGGTACCAGTGACATATAGGAATATGCCGCAACAGCGATAGGTCCAAGATACTTGGTCTGCTCCAGCTTACCTGCAAGGAAGATTGAAGTAGGACCATCTGCACCACCTATGATTGAAATAGCAGCGGCTGCCTTGTCATTGAAATCAGCCCATCCCATAGCGCCTGCAAAAAGTGCTCCGAAATAAGCCGCAAAGATACCGAACTGAGCAGCAGCACCCAAAAGGAAACTCTTGGGATTTGCGATTAGAGGACCAAAATCGGTCATAGCGCCTACACCCATGAAAATGAGTGAAGGAAGAATAGCCCACTCATCAAGCATATAGAAATAATAAAGCAATCCACCAACACCATTCGGAGAGTCTTCTATGCTCATCATGATATCCGGATAAATATTAACCAGCAGCATACCGAAAGAAATCGGAACTAAAAGCAGCGGTTCAAATTCAAAACGGATAGCCAGGAATAAGAACAGGAGAGCCACGCCGATCATGATCAGATTTTTATAGGTAAAATCCGGATTCATGAAAGCCATCTGGTTAAGCAGATTTTCTAAAATCTCACCCATTGGTTTACTAACCTCCTAAAAATTTGCTTCAATAACTGTTAGTTGAGAGTTGCAAGTACCTGGCCTGCGTCAACAGAATCACCAACTGCACAGTTAATGCTGGCAACAGTTCCGTCCTGAGGTGCAACCTGAGGGATCTCCATCTTCATAGCTTCAACAATAAGCACTGCGTCACCCTTCTTTACTGCATCGCCTACATTCTTTTCAATCTTGAATACCTTACCAGCTGCACCGGCTTCAATCTTTACAGATCCTGCGCTGCCGCTTGCTGCTGCAGCCTTGGGTGCTGCTTTGGGAGCTGCCTTAGGTGCTGCCTTGGGAGCTGCTGCAGGAGCTGCACCGCTTCCGGCACCCTCCTCTACTGTTACGTCATATACACTGCCGTTTACGGTTATTGTATAATTTTTCATTTGTATTTCCTCCTGAAATGATTTGTGTTAATTGATTATCTTACCTTGCGGATGCTTCTTACAACAAAACCATCTGTTGTAGATTCACCCTCATACGCCGCAATAGCCGCTGCAATGACAGCAACCAGTTCAGTATCATCTGTATCAGTCTCTTCGCGGGTAATAATATCCTCTATCGTCTTTTCAACAACCGCAGGTGCAGAAGGCTCTTTCTTTTTGCCCATTTCCTGCAGCTTAGGAATAATGCCCATAGCCGTTATTATGAAAGAAATAACGATAAGCATTACAAACACGGTGCCCATACCGATAGCAGTATTGATTCCGGCTTTCTTCATTGACTCACCAAGAGTAAGGTCCACATTGGTAGTAACACTTGTAATGTGGCGATTGTCATCAAAGATGATCTCCATGCTTCCGTTACGTACAGAGCCCTTAAGGGGTATTGTAACTATAGCCTCATCTTCAGTAACATCGATTTTCTTTTCAAGAGAGCCGTCTGCAGCCGTTACAGGCTGGGGATCACCGATCTCAGCAACCGAATCTTTATATGACTCCGCTGCTTTCGTCAGAGTCCTGGCATCCAGATAGAAACCAAAACTCTTTCTGAAAGCCTCACCCTGATCATTATTTTCATCGTCAGTCACCTGGCTTAAGATAGCAAGATCTTCAGCATGCTCAGGTGCAGAAGCGATCATCACATAATTATAGACCATATCAGAGATTGACATTATCTGTGCAATCTCTTCCTGTGTCTGTATGCGCGTCGGCTCCTTTTCATTTCCGCATGCGGTCAGACCAACGAGGCAGATCAGCGTGAGTAACAGAATACTCAATTTTTTTCTCATAATCAAAACCTCTCCTTAGCTTTATGCAAATAACATTTCGAATGCGTAAACAAGATGCTTTCTCGTATCAGCAGGATCGATGATGTTGTCTACATAACCACGCTTTGCAGCAGACTCAGCGCTGTTCTGAAGTGCGGCATATTCCTTAGCCTTTTCATCGATAGTTGCTGCATCCTTTCCGTCATACATAAGCTTAGCAGCAAGCTTTGCATCCATAGGACCGATCTCAGCATCAGGCCATGCATATGTAAGGTCGCACCCCAGTCCCTTTGAATTCATTACAGCATAAGCAGATCCCAGTGCTTTGCCTGTTATAAGGTTTACTCTTGCCACATCACAGTTTGCGAAAGCATGTGTAAGCTCAGCCACCGCCCTTGCCACACGCTTCTCGGAACACATGCATGCCTTGAAACCTTTAACATTGGTAACGGTAAGAACAGGGATTCCGAAGCTGTCGCAGAAATATACGAAATCTGCAGCCTTGGAAGCACCGTTTGCGGAAATGACAGCATCAAACTTTTCAGCCACCTTTCCGTCATCACCGATAATCTCGGTCCTGTTAGCAACACAGCCTACCGTCATGCCATCAAGAAGGATGAAACCTGTAACCATATCCTTGGCATAACCGGCCTTGCACTCTATAAAATCATTATCATCAGCAATCTGTGAAAGAAGAATTGAAGTATCTCCGATAGCACCGGTGATATCCGGTGTCTTTCTGTTCAGATCATCATTTGTATCCGTAACAGCCAGCTCCTCATTGTTGGAAGGCAGTATGGAAACAAGTTTTCTTATGGATGCATAGATTTCATCGGCGCTTCCGACGAAATCAGCATTACCTGACTCCTTGCCCTGGAATTCAGCAGAAGAAGTATCGCATTTTTCCGTGTAGTTTCCATCAACTGAATTAGGAGAATTTACAAAAAGCTTGCCTTCCTTTTCTTCCATGAATGTGAAATCACTCATAGCTGTAGAAAAAGCAAGTCCGCCTCCGCAGTTGCCGAATACAGCCATGATCTGAAGTACAACACCCTTTGCATAAGCCTGCTTGCTGTAAATCTCTGCAAGTGCATTGAGGGCATCTGTTGACTCCTGCAGTCTAACGCCGGTGGAATCAATGATACCTACTACCGGTGTACCGGTCTTAAGTGCCAGATCATAAAGTCCTGTGATCTTTTTGGCATGCATCTCGCCTATGCTCCCGCCGAGAACAGCTGCATCCTGGCTGAATACATAGACGGGCTTTCCTTCAATGCTTCCGTATCCGGTAACAACACCGTCTGACGGAGCAAAGTTCTGTTTCAGATCAAAATCGGTAGCACGTGCCGTCACCTTTGCACCGATCTCAACGAAACTTTTGTCATCGAGCAACGCATTAATGCGATCACTCGCCGAGCCTGTTGAACTACTCATCCTTTTACCTCCACTTGATTACTTTAGATATTTTGTAAAATGTTATGGTCAGATAAATGACCTTTTACATATTCACACGCAAAGTCGATTATAACACAAAGAACCTTCAAATAATAGGAAAATTTTGTATTTTTTCAGATATCAATTTTTCAGATATCTACGATTATTCCTGTATCGTCATCGTCATCATTGTCTCCTCCCAGAGCTTCCTTCTCTGCCTCAGCCTTGAAAGTTTCTTTCAGGTCCTCACTCATCTCTGGAAGTTCGCTTATACTCGAGACACCAAAAGCCCTTAAGAACTGCTCCGTGGTACCGAACAGCAACGGTTTGCCGGGAGCCTCAAGCCGTCCGACTTCCTCTATGAGTTCATATTCAACCAGACGGTTTATGGCATGATCTGCACTTACGCCACGAATCTTTTCAATTTCAGATTTAGTAACAGGCTGTTTATAGGCCACGATAGAAAGAGTCTCGATGACGGAGTCGGTAAGAGAATACCTCTTAGGATGCTTCGCAAGCTTGACTAACCGATCGTAGTATTCAGCCTTTGTACCCAGCTGAAATGAATCCTCAAGGCGGACGATATTTATACCTCGTCCTTCATCAGCATACTGCTTTTCAAGATTGACAACAGTTTCTTCAAGTTCTTCCTCCGTAAGGCACAGCACTTCGCAGAGTCTTTCTGCTGAAACAGAATTTCCGTAAGCAAACAGTATCGCTTCAAGGGCTGCTTCCGGGTGTGCCGGTCTGGTCACAGCCTGAGCATCGTCATCCTGACCGTTTTCAGCATCTGCACCGGTGCTGTCATCAGTCACATGCTTCTCCTCTTGTATTGAATCATTTTCTGCATTTATATTTTCTTTATTCAGTTCTTCCATCCTGTCAGATTCCTTTTCATAGTTTTTTATTCATAACTTCAACAGGCATTTCTTGCGAAAGCGCCCCAAAAACCACGGTATAGTTCCGAAACCGTTCAGCCAATTCCTGATGATTTCTCCCTGCAGACCGGTTCCGTTCTCTTACAATATCGCAAAACTGCTCTCCAGGCTTATCTCGCCGGCATCAGGAGCCCTCTCTATCAAAATATCATCAAATATATTGTCCTGTTTTATAACTATCTGTCCGATCTTTATAAGCTCAAGCACGACCAGAAAGCTTACAATTATGTCCAGCTTGCTGTACTGCCCTTCCAGCAATTCCCTGAAGGAACATATCTCATGCTCATTCAGATACTTTATTATCTGTGTCTGCTTTCCCTCCAGAGAAACCTCATCCTTTGTGATATTGCCGAATTTACTTCTTATGGGATCTATCCTGTCCTCTGCCCGTTTTAGTATCCCGTTATAGATTTCCGTAAGCTTCATGAGATTGACATTCCGCAACAGGTCATCATAATCAAGTGGCGGCCGATATTCCTCAACTTCTTTTGGAAGCGTCGGCTCCTTGAACACACTCTTGCCGGCGTCAACATACCTGTCCTTAAGTTCATATGCCATATACTTGTACATTTTGTACTCAAGCAGCTTTTCCACAAGCTCTGCCCTGGGGTCTTCCTCTTCGCCTTCTTCATTTACTTCCTTAGGCAGAAGCATACGGCATTTTATATCTATAAGTGTAGCAGCCATGACAATGAATTCACTCATTACATTCATATCATTCTGCTCCATGGCATGAAGATACTCCAGATACTGATCCGTTATATCTACAATGGGGATATCATAAATATCCACCTTATTCTTTTCTATCAGATGCATAAGAAGGTCAAGAGGCCCTTCAAAAACTTCAAGCTTAACTGATAATGACATACTGACAACTCCTTGTAAAAAAATGTATATGCGACATCCTTAATCTTTTCTATCCGGCATCAAATCTACGCATACCAGTTCCCCCGGATTAAATACCCTCACAGGCAGCGTATGTGTTCCCAGTCCGCAGCTTACTATCTGCTTCTTACCGCCTTCGCTAAACATGCCGAAAGAATATTTCGGGAAAAGCCTGTACTTCGGCGATATTACTCCGCCCATAAACGGCATCTTCATGATCCCGCCGTGATAGTGTCCTGAAAGTGTCAGGTCTGCTCCCCACTTCGCATAATCGGGAATATATTCCGGTGTATGGGCGATAAGGATATTAAAGTATTTTTCATTTAGCCTCCCCAATGCGGAATCCAGATAAGATGAAGCCAGTCTTCCTTCTCGCTTTTTCAGGTAGTAATCCTTATGCAGGGCCAGACCTTTTATGCATATGCCGTCTCCTATCCTGATATACTCTGCATTGTTCAGGATCGTGGCACCGGCCTTGTCAAACCTTTCCATCATCTCCCCGTAAGAAAAAGAGAAAAGTTCAGGAAGCCATTCCACCCTCTGTTCATGATTTCCCGGTGCAAAATAAACCGGATACTTAAGTGCAAGCTTCCTTATCAGACTTTCTGCCGTATCAACAGTGGATTCGGAAGTACGTCCAAGGTTCTTTCCCGACATAATATCGCCGCTCATGATCACGAAATCCGGCTTAAGCCTGTCTACCGCAGCCACAAGCCGTTTATTATCGGAACCAAATTCCTTACCATGAAGGTCAGTAAGCTGTACAAACCGTACGTGTTTCTTTATTTTTTTTGACTTTATTCTATACTTTGTGACGCAGAAATCATTCACATCACTTATGATTACCCCTGTGAAAAAAGCAAAACAGGCAGAAAGTATAAATAAAATAAGACTCAAGTGCTCTCACCCCTTACAATATTTAGCCACGCTTGAGGATTATATCACAAGATATTGTTTCTTGAAAAGATTACATAACATCGAAAATTTTGCCCTTCGCACCGCTCACTATCACACCTTCAGACAAGGCTGCCCGGTGTGAAAATTGCAGTTTCCGGAAAATCAATAAAAAACCGTCCGGGAATCCCCGAACGGTCTTAAATAATTAATGCTTAGCTATATTTACGCTTTCTCGCAGCTTCGGATTTCTTCTTACGCTTTACGCTGGGCTTCTCATAATGCTCGCGCTTGCGGATTTCCTGCTGGATACCGGCTTTAGCACAACTTCTCTTGAAACGGCGAAGAGCGCTCTCAAGATCCTCATTGGGCTTAACTTCGATTTTTGCCATTGTCTTAATTCAACCTCCCTCTCAGCCATAATTAAGTGCACCGACTGAATAAGGCTTTCATGCACGATGACAATTATACCTTTATTCCAGCATGCAAGTCAAGAAGAACTTTTATAAATCCATCGCTAATTCCACAGCAGATCAGGTCACCGGACAGATCACTTACCCGATCTGTCCCGTTACAACATTTACAGCTTCCTTAAGCGCATCTGGAATACCTGCAGGATTCTTTCCTCCGGCCTGGGCCATATTCGGTCTTCCGCCACCGCCGCCGCCTACAAGTGAAGCAACACCCTTTATAAGATTTCCGGCATGAGCGCCTTTAGCTATGGCATCATCAGTTGCCATAGAAACAAGATTTACTTTACCATCAGTTTCTGACGCAAGAAGTATCACGCCTGTTCCCAGCTTTTCCTTAAGCTTATCACCCAGGTCGCGGAGACTGTTCATGTCTGCTCCCTTAACCTCTGCTGCAAGGAACTTAACACCATTAATATCGGTCACCTTATCCATTATGTCGTCAAGCTGTCCGGAAGCCGCCTTGCTCTTTAAAGATGTATTCTCGCTCTTCAATGCGCGCAGTTCTTCCTGAAGCTTCTTTATATGGTCAGCAAGTTCAAACGGCGTAGTCTTTAAGAGTGCAGCCGCTTCGTTAGACTTTTCCTCAAGCTCGCTGTAGTACCTGCGCACATTGGCACCTGTTATAGCCTCTATCCTGCGCACGCCCGCAGCAACACCATTCTCGGACAGGATCTTAAACTGTCCTATATCCGAAGTGTTCTTTACATGGGTACCGCCACAGAATTCCTTGGAGAAATCCCCCATTGAAACCACTCTTACGGTTTCGCCGTACTTTTCACCAAAGAGAGCCATTGCACCAGTCTTCTTGGCTTCTTCCACACTCATCACAGCAGTCTCTACAGGAATTCCCTCAGATATCTTTTCATTGACGATATCCTCAACCTTTTTTAATTCCTCAGCCGTCATAGCCTGGAAATGTGAAAAGTCAAATCTTGTCCTTTCTCCATCCTGATATGACCCCTGTTGTTCCACATGGCTTCCAAGCACATCCCTGAGAGCCTTCTGAAGCAGATGGGTTGCACTGTGGTTTTTGCAGGTTGCGCTTCTGAGATCCTTATCAACCGAAAACTCAGCTTCGCTGCCTTTCCTTATCATTCCGCTTACCACTACACCGTGATGAGCATACTTATTACCTACCAGTTTCTCAACTCCGGTTACATTGAATTCACCGTCTGCAGTCCGTATCACACCCTTATCGGATTCCTGACCGCCCATGGTAGCATAGAACGATGTCTTGTCAGCAATGATGGTTCCGTTCTGTCCCTCTGCCAGGATATCTGTAAGCTCGGAAACAGTTTTGCCATCATCCCCTTCCTCATCTTTTGACATGATAGCTATAGCAGCCTTCTGAACAAGGGTATCATAACCTGTAAACTCAGTAGCTGTGGTATATCCGTCAAATACGGAAGCATCTGCTCCCATATATGTGGTAACTTTTCTTGCCTTCCTTGCAGTATCCTTCTGATTCTGCATAGCCTTATCAAAGCCTTTCTTATCTACATCAAATCCTTTTTCGGAAAGTATCTCAATGGTAAGGTCAAGAGGGAAACCATAGGTATCATAGAGCTTAAATGCATCATCACCGGAAAGTGTCTTTGCCCCCTTTGACTTCATATCCTCTTCCATTGATGAAAGGATATTGAGTCCCTGGTCGATGGTCTTATCAAAAGCCTGTTCTTCTTTGGTAAGAACATTCAGTATGAAATCCTTCTTTTCGTCAAGCTCAGGGTAACCGTCCTTTGATTCGTTTATTACAGTCTTAGCTAACTCAGCCATAAAGAGCCCGTCAATTCCAAGTTTTCTTCCATGTCTTGCAGCACGTCTGATTATGCGTCTCAGCACATAGCCCCTTCCTTCATTTGAAGGCATGATACCGTCGGATATCATAAATGTCGAGCTTCTGATATGGTCAGTAATAAGCCTTATGGAAACATCCTTATCCTCATCGGTCTGGTATGTTGCCCCTGCAAGCGTGCAGATACGGTCACGGATAGCCTTCATTGTATCGATATCGAATACGGAATCGACATCCTGGACAACTACAGCCAGTCTCTCAAGTCCCATTCCCGTATCGATATTCTTGTTGGCAAGTTCCGTATATCCACCCTTACCGTCACCGTCAAACTGGGTGAAAACATTGTTCCAGACTTCCATAAATCTGTCGCAGTCGCAGCCCACCTTACAGTCCGGCTTTCCACAGCCGTATTTTATTCCGCGGTCATAATATATCTCCGAACAGGGACCGCAGGGACCTGCACCATGTTCCCAGAAATTATCGCACTCACCGGTCTCGGGATCACGGTAAAATCTTGTGATCTTTTCAGCCGGGATACCGATTTCCTTATTCCAGATTTCGAATGCCTCATCATCCTCTCCATATATGGAAGGATAAAGTCTGTCAGGATCCATGCCAACTGTCTCGGTAAGGAATTCCCAGCTCCACTTTATTGCCTCGTGCTTAAAATAATCACCGAAAGAGAAATTTCCTAACATTTCAAAAAATGTCAGGTGTCTTGCGGTCTTACCTACATTATCGATATCACCGGTTCTTACACATTTCTGGCAGGTGGTCACTCTTTTTCTCGGAGGTGTCTCCAGTCCCGTAAAATAAGGCTTAAGCGGCGCCATTCCGGCATTTATCAGCAAAAGCGACTTATCATTGTGGGGAACAAGGGAAAAGCTGTTCATCTTAAGATGATCCTTGCTCTCAAAGAACTCAAGATACATTCTTCTCAGTTCGTTAACGCCATACTTCTCCATTACAGAAAAACCTCCTTAAATATGGCCGTCCACAAAGGTGAACGGCCGTTGCATTTTTAAAATTCTTAATTTTTATTAAATTATTTCCTCACGTCGTCAGATCACCTGACAGGAGAAATTTTAAAACAAAAGCATTATTTTGCCCAGATGGTATCGATATATACAAGACCTTCTCTTGGATCTGCAAGATCGATAACTCTTCCCCAGTGCACACTTGAGTTGAAATTTGCCTCGGTAACGGTTACCGTATGTCCGTCGGCATGTACTTCCGTTATAACCACTGTATGCTGGTCATTGTTTGTACGAGGGCTG
Organism: Lachnospiraceae bacterium UBA4364; assembly: GCA_002393955.1. Lineage (GTDB taxonomy): Bacteria > Bacillota > Clostridia > Lachnospirales > Lachnospiraceae > NK4A136. The sequence continues at coordinate 213,269 of DGSK01000001.1, forward strand.
TCACCTACATGAAGTACCGGCAGATTATTCCATGATGCTGGAACCTTCACTATGGGGCACTGATAATCAGTTGCATACTCAAGCATATCCATCATGTATCCATAGCAACCCATTCCGAGGAAATGACCGGGGCCGTAGCCTTCGCATGAAACAGTATTATAATACCTTGTTCCGTTTGTATAATATGTACCTTCAGTGTATCCCGGAACATTCTTTCTTCCCATTATCTTATTATAAACATATTCTTCGGAAAGATATGTACCTGCTGTCGTAAGCAATCCTGCGGGCTGTACTACTGCTGCAGAAGTACCAGCAGGTCCTGCAGCATTGGGCCATCTGCCCTCTGCCTTTCCGCAGAGCAGATAATGCTGATAAAGAAGAGCCGCATCAGTTCCGAAAGCAGCTTTTACATCCGGATACTTGTTTGCATAGAATACAGGATCAAAACCATCTATATAGTCTGTTGATGCTGCAGCAGAAGTACCTGCAGGTCCTGCAGCATTAGGCCATCTGCCCTCTGCCTTTCCGCAGAGCAGATAATGCTGATAAAGCATTGCTGCATCATTTCCAAAGGCAGCATATACATCGGGATACTTGTTAGCATAAAACACGGGATCAAAACCGTCTATGTAATCCTCCCCGCCACGGACCATAACCTGCTCGTCTGCCGCAGCATTATCAGCAGCCTGCACAGGCATTACCAGGAATGCAGACAGCGACAGAGCTACCGCTGTCATAATGATCTTCTTGAATGATTTCATCGCCATAAACCAACCCTCCTACATATATAGTTAAATAAAGTACCAAGAATCATTTTATCACATTATGCTGACAAAATGTAATGATTTAACAGTGCAGATTTACTGCATAATAAAAGCCGTCCGTTACAGACGGCTATTCAGCTGAAAAAGGGACTCGAACCCTCGACCCCTTCATTACGAGTGAAGTGCTCTACCGACTGAGCTATTTCAGCAACATTAGAAATTATAAACATTAATGGCTTATTTTACAAGTAAAAATTTTATTGCTTACTTCACTCCTTCTCATCTTTGATATGCACATCAAGCTGATTAAACGGAATGGATATGCCGTTCTTATCAAAGCTCTTCTTTATCGCTTCCGTAAAGTACCATTTTGCCTCGAAATAATCCTCATTCTTTACAAAAGCCCTGACCCCCAGTGTCACTGCAGACTCATCAAGAGAGTCCACATAGACTTTCTTCTGAAGATCCTTAAGTATCAGGTCACTGCCGTTTAAGACCTCAAGTATAAGTTCCCTGGCCTTATCTATATCCGAATCATAGGATATGCCCACAGTCAGGATAAGCTGGCGCATAGGTGCCATATTGACATTTATCAGTGACGTGTTAGCCAAAGGTCCGTTAGGAAGTACTACGGTTCTTCCGTCCAGAGTATGAAGCTTCGTATAGAAAAGTCCTATCTCCTTTACCACGCCTTCATTGCCTTTGTTATCCTCGTGGATATAATCCCCGAGCTTAAAGGGCTTAAGCAGCAGTATCAGCACTCCGCCGGTGATATTTGATAAGCTCCCTTGTATGGCAAGTGCTATGGTCACACCGGCACTTCCAAGCAGTGCAACCAGGCTGGTGGTCTCCACGCCGAAATATGAAGCTATATAGATCAAAAGCAGCGCAAAAAGGGAGACCTTTACCAATGAGTCGATGAAATGGCGTATACTAAGATCCACCCTTGCTTTTTCAAGGGATTTTCTGAGGATAAGCCTTACTATCTTGATCAGGTAACAGCCGCCCACAAGAATGATCAGCGCAAATGTCGCTTTTATGGCAAAAGCTGTTGCCCTTGTAGGCAGTGTCTGCATAAACTGCTGGAAAGCGCTTAAATTTTCCGTGATCTCAGCTACGCTTTCCGCTGCAGCTTCCGATATGGTAGCAGCATTGGCAGATGCTGTATCTCCGGAAACAGCATTTGCTGAAACAGCATCCACTCCGGCAGCAATATCAGAGGAAACACTGCCGGAACTCACCGGCCCCCTGAAGAACCATCTCTGTCCCACAGCCGCAGCATCATTGGATGACACAGATGACGGGATATCTCTAACGGTAAACAACCCTCCTAAAAAATTTATCAGATCATTAATAAACATATCTTACTTCTTCTTTTTTGCACTCTTATACTCGCTTCCGGAAGCAATCTTAGCTTCGGCTTCTGCGATCTTTTTCTCAAGCTCTGATTTCAGGTCTTCCCTTATCTTTACCTTTGCATCAGATATCATGAGTTTCTTCTGCTCCTCTTCTTTCTTCATCCGTATCTTTTCAGCCTTACGCTTTTCGATAATACTCTGTTCTTCCTTCGTATATGGAAGATATGCGAATACAGATACGGACAGTGGCTTTAAGTGCACACAGATGGAGTTATCAAAGCCGTTGCATTTTTCATCCCTTGCAAGGATCAGATTGGGATTAGCTGACTCACTTCCGCCATACGCTTCATCTGCAGAGCATAATATTTCCTGATACTTTCCATCCTCGGGAACGCCTGTCTCATACTTCGGATAATCCACATTGGCAAAATTAAACAGCACAAGAAGCTCATCATTTCCATTCTTTCTTACAAATGAAAGAACATTGCGCTCAGCCGCATTCTCATCCACCCACTTGAATCCCTCTTCCGAAGTGTCGGAAGACAATGACGGATGTTTTGTATAGAAACGGTTTAAATCCCTGATGAAATTCTTGAAATACTGCTGGCTCTCGCTGTAGGTATTAAGATCTATACGCTTACCTCCCTCAAAAGAATCAGGTATTCCTATTTCCTGCCCCATAAATGTGGACATCTTTCCAACATGGAAAAGCTGATATGCAAAGAGAAGCTTTAAATTCTCCCACTTTGTCAGCTCATCACCGTTCACCCTTGAATACAGGCCGCCCTGACCAAAATCCAGATGGGAATGCGTTACCGGAAGTATATAATTCTCACAGTATTGATAAAGAGTACTGTCAGTAAGTTCCTGATGATAATGCTTCCTCTCTATGGGATCCTTGGAAAGGTAATCAGCCAGCTCATTTGTAAAATTCGGATCAGACTTATAATCAAAACCGAGGGAATGCTCCCCTGAGCCGGTAACAGTGCTGTATCCGCTGGATTCTTCCGCAATGGTAAATATTCCGGTATTCATATCATGGAGCATACGGTTTGCTTCTTTAAGAAAATCTATAGTATCAAGATTTTCCACACCACCGTACATATTCGGAGTCCATTCACCGGGATTTCTGTAATAATCGAGATACAGCATCCCTGTAACATCCGAGAATACAAATGCATCCATATGATAAGCCTCAGCCCAGAACCTAAGCGATGAAAGTAAGTACTCCCTTACTTCAGGACGTTTTTTATCAAAAATGAACATACCGGTCCTGGGATCCATGCCCATGCGGTAATCACCGTATTCATAGATACTGGTTCCGTCATAACCGCCAAGACCGGACTCTATGTTGCTAAAATCCGTGATAGTCCACTGCATGATGACACCGATGCCTGCCCTGTGCATCTTGTCAACGAACAGTTTATAATCATCCGGCTTTCCGTAACGCCATGTGGGCGCAAAGAAAAGCGCCGGGTGGTATCCGCAGGTATTGTCATCCGGATATTCCATAAAAGGCATAAGCGAAACATGGGAATAGCCCATATTTTTTACATACTTTGCAAGTCCGTCGGCAAGCTCCGCAATATTTACATTTTTCCCGTCCGTGCCGCAGGATGAAAGCGGCACCTCATAGATATTTAAAGGTATAGCCTTAACCGAATCTTTTTCGCCCTGTTCCTTCGGGATATATGCTGCTTTTTTGCGTTCCTTCATCCACTTGGCATCATCCCAGTCATATGAAGACTCATAGGTCACCCGGCTTGCGCCGTCCCTCTTTGCCTCCTGCATAAAGCAGTAGGGATCAGCCTTCATTGTCTTAGCCCCGCCATGCATGACTATTTCAAATTTGTAATTATCTCCTTCTTCGATACCCGGAACAAAAAGCTCAAATATTCCGCTGCGTTCACGCCTGTTCATCGGTGTTTCCAGACCGTTCCAGTCATTGAAATCGCCCACAACACTTACCCTGATGGCATTAGGTGCCCATACCCTGAACATACAGCCTCTTACATTCTTCACGCTCTTTTTATGAGCTCCCATATAAAGATAGGTCTTATTGTCCGCACCGGATAAAAACCTGTCCTCGTCGCTTTCTGCGATCTCCTGACGGAAATTGTAAATATCCCTGACATCCCTTACACGGTACTTTTTAGGTTTTCTCTTTTTTAAAGAAGCGGTCTTTTTTTCATCGGAAACATCTTCCGTGATGGATTCTTCATTTTTTTCTTCTATCGGATATTCAATATGATACTTATAATCAAAGCGGTCATTTCCGGAAAGTACTGCAGCAAAGAAGCCGGCCTCATCAGCCATTTCCATCTTCACTTCTTCCTTTACGGTCCGGCCCCGGGTTCCCTTTGTATCATCCACATAGACATATACATTTTCAGCTCCCGGAAAAAAGCACTGTATAAGTGACTGCCTGCCCGCATTATGGGATCCTAAGAATTCATCCGGCGCATCACACTCACCATACACCACTTCCTCGATCTTTGCCCAGTCCATCATGTTGTAAAGTTTTTTGTTCATCAGCTAACCCCTTCTCTTTTTTTGTAACTGTTCACAGCTTAGGAAATTCTGAACAGCCAAGGCAATTTTATAATAAACGAATCATGTATTTTCAATGGTCTTTATTAAATATATTTTGCAAGATCAGATCAGGTGTATAAATATGCCGCTCCTGAGTTTCGGCTCAAACCATGTGGATTTCGGAGGCATGAGACGGCCTGCGTCGGCAACTGCAAAAAGCTCAGCTATGGAAGTGGGATACATTGAGAATGCCAGTCCGTTATCAAATCCGTCTGCCCTTGTCTTAAGCTCGTCCAGTCCTCTTATTCCACCTACGAACTCTATCCTATTGTCAGTCTTAGGATCCTTTATGCCAAGGATATCATCCAGAACATATTTCTGAAGAATCGCAACGTCCAGTCCGTCTACGGGGTCGTCACTTCTGTACTCATCCTTTATGGTAAGGCTATACCACTTGCCTGCAAGATACATTCCGAAATTACCTTTTGCAACAGGCTTATATGCACTGTCAGCCGGCTCCCCGATTTCAAAGAGACCTGACATCTTTTCCATGAACTGTTCTGCATTCAGACCGTTTAAGTCATGAACCACCCTGTTGTAATCCATTATCATCAGTTCCTTATCTGGAAAGATAACGGACATAAAGAAATTAAATTCTTCATCTCCTGTATATCCGGGATTCTCAGCTCTGCGCTTAAGCCCCACCTTAACTGCAGATGCGCATCTGTGATGGCCATCAGCAATATAGATGGAATCAATGCCTGCAAAAGCATCACCTATTGCCTTAATATCTGCATCATTATCTATGATAAATACCCTATGCCTGATTCCATCATCAGAAACAAAATCATAGAGCGCATCATTTTTCTTTGTCCGCTCAACCACCTCATTTATAACCGCATTCTCACGATATGCAAGGAATATGGGACCGGTCTGTGCAGAACAGGTATCCACGTGGCGTATCCTGTCTTCTTCCTTGTCAGCCCTGGTATTTTCATGCTTTTTTATTACCGCATTCTGATAATCATCAATTGATGCGCAGGCTGCGATACCTGTCTGTGTACGACCGTCCATGGTAAGCTCATATATGTAATATACAGCCTTTTCTTCCTGTATGAACCGTCCGTCAGCAATCCTTTCCTTAAGCATCTGTGATGCCTTTTCATAAACTTCAGGTGCATAGGTATCCACATTATCGTCAAACTGAGTCTCTGCCCTGTCGATTGCCAGGAATGATTCCGGATTTGCATCCACTACAACCTTAGCTTCCTTCCTGCTGTATACGTCATATGGAAGGGCAGCTATCCTGCTCTCCATACCCTTGCCCGGTCTTACTGCCTTAAACGGTCTGATGACTGCCATTATCATATCCTCCGATATTTTATGTATTTCGTGCATGCCTTCTTACAAGCCGCAGATTCTGTATAATTATACTCTAAAAGTCCTTTTTTCTCCATATGTTCTTTCAATCAGCCTGATTTTCTCACACGTGCAGCCTTATCCGACGACATTTATGTGAGCAGTAGAACGCAACGGAACAAAAAAAGCTGTGCACCGGTCGTACGGTACACAGCTTTCCTGTCACTAATATAAAGCTTTTTACTTTATCACCCTAACTCTGATCACATCATCAATAGCATTCAGCTTTGCAATGATATCGTCATTTGCAGGTGAATCAACATCGATAAGGGTATATGCATAATCACCTTTGGACTTATTGACCATGTTTGAAATATTAATTCCCTGGTCACCGAACAGAGCAGTGAACTTGGTGATCATGTTTGCCAGGTTCTTATGGCAGATTGTGATCCTGCCTGCAGTCTGACATACGCCGGAATCTACATTGGGATAGTTCACGGAGTTAACGATATTACCATTCTCCAGGAAGTTCTGTAACTCATCAACAGCCATGACAGCGCAGTTATCCTCGGCTTCTGCAGTAGATGCCCCAAGGTGAGGAAGAAGGATAACCCCCTCCTTGCCGGCCGTTACAGGATTAGCGAAATCGGAAACATACTTACGGATCTTACCTGAGGCAATGCCGTCAAGAACAGCCTGCTCATCAGCCAGAAGGTCACGTGCAAAATTAAGAATGATAACGCCTTCCTCCATCTGGTCTATGGCATCCTTGTTGATCATCCCCTTTGTTGCATCCATAAGAGGTACATGGATAGTGATAAAATCGCACTGCTTGTAGATATCATTTACGTCAGATACATGATGAACGCCTGACTCAAGGCTCCATGCTGCCTTAACAGACAGATAGGGATCATAACCATATACATCCATACCCAGGCTCATTGCTGCATTTGCAACCTTTACGCCGATAGCACCCAGGCCGATGATACCGAGCTTCTTGCCAAGTATCTCAGTACCTGCAAATTTCTTCTTTTCCTTCTCTGCAACCTTTGCGATGTTCTCATCGGAAGCATCACTCTTTACCCACTCGATACCTCCCACGATATCTCTGGATGCGATAAGCATTCCGGCAAGCACCAGCTCCTTAACAGCATTTGCATTTGCACCGGGAGTATTGAATACCACGATTCCCTTCTCAGCGCACTTGTCCAGGGGAATATTATTTACACCCGCACCTGCTCTTGCAACTGCAAGGAGCTTATCTGAAAGCTCCATATCATGCATTGCTGCGCTTCTTACAAGAATGGCATCAGCCTCATTTACATCATCAGTTTTTACATAATCGCTTGAAAAGTTATCCAATCCGATATTGGCAATTGGATTGAGACAATTGTATTTATAAGCCATTTTAACTTACCTCTCTTAATTTTCGAAATTATTTATTCTCAGTTTCAAACTTCTTCATGAATTCCACAAGTGCCTTTACGCCCTCAATAGGCATAGCATTGTAAATGGAAGCCCTCATGCCGCCCACAGATCTGTGACCCTTGAGGTTCTCAAATCCTGCAGCCTTAGCCTCGGCGATGAACTTGGCATTGAGCTCCTCGCTGTCTGTTACGAAAGGAACGTTCATAAGTGATCTGTCTTCTTTGCGTACAGTACCCTTGAACATTTCAGACTCATCCAGGTAATCATAAAGTATTGCAGCCTTTTCTTCATTAATCTGCTTCATTGCATCCAGGCCGCCCATCTTCTGAATCCACTTGAACACCTTGCCGCAGATATAGATTCCGTAGCAGGGAGGAGTGTTGTAGAGCGACTCTGCATCAACCTGTGTCTTATACTTCATGATGGTAGGTGTTCCGGGAAGTACATCATCTGTAACAAGATCTTCCCTGATGATAACGATAACAACACCTGCAGGACCGATATTTTTCTGAACACCGCCATAGATAAGGCCGTACTTTGTAACATCCATAGGCTCTGACAGGAAGCATGAAGATACATCCGAAACAAGAGTCTTGCCCTTAGTGTTAGGCAGAGTCTTGAACTTTGTTCCGTAGATAGTATTGTTCTCACAGATATATACATAGTCTGCATCAGGTGATATAGGAAGATCTGAGCAGTCGGGAATATATGAGAATGTCTTATCCTCGGAAGATGCGATCTTGTTTGCAGTACCATAAAGCTTAGCTTCATTGTAAGCCTTCTTTGCCCACTGACCTGTAACAATATAATCGGCAACCTTATTCTTCATAAGGTTCATGGGAATCTGTGCAAACTGAAGGTGTGCTCCACCCTGAAGAAAAAGCACCTTATAATTATCGGGAACATTTAAAAGCGAACGAAGGTCAGCCTCTGCTGTCTTGATTATCTCGTCGAATACCTTTGACCTGTGGCTCATCTCCATAACGGACATTCCACATCCGCGGTAATCCAGCATCTCCTCTGCAGCTTCTTTTAATACTTCCTCGGGTAATACTGCCGGTCCGGCCGAGAAATTGTACACTCTGCTCACTTCTTTTTCCTCCTTGTAGGTAAATGATATATAACTATTCATAACTATTCAGGACAGTCCGAAACAAATTCAAGTCACGGACGTACTAAAGAGTATCTGTCTTTTCAGTAAAGACTATAAAAGTTTACTACCAAACATATTATTAAGTCAATTAAGATTTCGTTTAACCTTTTTCTTTTGCCAGATCATCTGCATCAAAGGCAGTATCAAGCGGCTTTCCACCGGGAACCATAGGAAACACCTTGTCGTCTTTCTCTATCTGGCAGTCGATGACAAACGGTCCCTTTGCTTTAAGTGCCCGCTTAATTGCCGGTCCCACCTCTTCCTTACTGGTGATACGTACAGCCTCACAGCCGAGCCCTTCAGCAACTTTAACAAAATCCACAGCATCATCAAGCACTGTCTGCGAGTAACGCTCACCATAGAAGAGTGTCTGCCACTGCCTAACCATCCCCAGCACATGGTTGTTTACCACAATCTGGATAATAGGGATATTATACCTTGATGCGGTTGCCAGCTCATTCATATTCATCCTGAAGCACCCGTCACCGCCGATATTTACGACCACCTTATCAGGACGTCCCACCTTGGCTCCGATAGCGGCTCCGAGGCCGTATCCCATAGTACCGAGTCCGCCGGATGTGATAAATGTCCTCGGCTCCTTAAATTTATAATATTCAGCAGCCCACATCTGATGCTGTCCCACATCCGTTGAGATTATGGCATTGCCTTTAGTTGCTTTGTAAAGCTCTTCGATCACATAAGGACAGGTCAGCATACTCTTATCGTATGAAAGCGGCATTTCCTTTTTCATAGTCTTAATATGCTTCATCCATTCCGTATGCTTTTGCGCTGTAAGCTTTTTATTTATAAGAGCAAGTACCTCTTTTAAGTCACCAACAACAGCACTGGTGGTCTGGATATTCTTATTTATCTCCGCCGCATCGATATCTATGTGAAGGATCTTTGCCTGAGATGCAAAAGTCTTAGGATTGGATATTACACGGTCAGAGAACCTCGCCCCAAGTGAGATCAGCAGGTCACATTCGCATACAGCTCTGTTTGTGGTCTTGGAGCCATGCATACCGATCATGCCCGTATATCTGTCACTGTTTTCGTCAAAAGAGCCTTTACTCATAAGTGAGCCGCACACAGGTGCATCAAGCTTTTCCGCAAACTCAGACAATTCCTTTGATGCGCCGCTTATGACAGCTCCTCCACCCACATAGATCAGGGGCTTTTCGGAATTCTTAAGCAGCTCAACTGCTTTTTTGATATCCTCATTGTCATACTGCTTTTTTTCAGCAGGCATAACAGGCTTGGCCGGGGTATAAAGGCATGTAGCAGCAGTCACATCCTTTGTGATGTCCACAAGAACAGGACCGGGTCTTCCGCTCCTTGCGATCTGGAAAGCCCTGCGAATGGTATCAGCAAGCTTCGTAACATCCTTTACGATATAGCCATGCTTTGTTATGGGCATGGTTATGCCTGCAATATCTACCTCCTGAAAGGAATCTTTTCCCAGCCAGGGAAGGACCACATTTGCCGTTATCGCAACAAGAGGAACACTGTCCATATATGCGGTAGCAATACCGGTAACAAGATTAGTTGCACCGGGGCCGCTTGTTGCCAGACATACTCCCACTTTTCCGGTAACCCTTGCATAACCGTCCGCTGCATGGGCAGCCCCCTGCTCGTGGCTTGTAAGAACATGCCTTATCTCTGACGAATGTTTGTATAGCTCATCATAAATGTTAAGGATTGCACCGCCCGGATATCCGAAAACGGTATCAACTCCCTGCTCTTTCAGACACTCTATAACGATCTGTGAGCCTGTCAGCTCACGGGGAGCATTCTTTCCTGTCCTTGTACTTTTCTTTACTGCATCACTTTTTGCTGAAGCAATTTTAGCTCTGCCGGCCATCTGTATCTGTTCCTCCTGATAGCTTTTAATTTAGTATTTTAAACTTCCCACACCGCGTAGTCTTGTGATTAAGTGGGCCTTAGCAATTCTCGAAAATGCGTAGCTGGTGTGAAAAATATTCAGTCTTTCCCGGGTATCTTAAGTATTGCCCCGGTATTTCCGGAAGTAACAAGTTCACGGTATCTTGCAAGATATCCCGTAACCTCCTTTGTTACAGGTTTCCACTCTGCCTTTCTCTTAGCCATCTCTTCATCGGATATCTTAACATCCAGCTTGTTGGCCGGGATATCGATTGAGATAATATCTCCTTCATGAACAAATGCTATGGGTCCGCCCACTGCAGCCTCAGGTGAAACATGACCTATGGAAGCTCCCCTTGAAGCACCGGAAAATCTTCCGTCTGTGATAAGTGCAACAGATGCGCCAAGTCCCATTCCCGCTATTGCAGATGTAGGATTGAGCATTTCCCTCATTCCGGGACCGCCCTTAGGTCCTTCATATCTGATGACAACAACATCGCCTTCCTTTATCTTGCCGCCAAGGATTGCAGCAATTGCATCCTCTTCACAGTCAAATACCCTTGCAGGACCTTCGTGAACCATCATTTCAGGAACAACTGCACTTCTCTTTACGATACCTGTATCAGGTGCCAGATTACCCTTAAGAACAGCAATTCCGCCGTTGGGCATAAACGGATCATCAATAGGCCTGATTACCTCAGGATCCTTGTTTACAGCATCCTTAATATTTTCTCCGACAGTATTACCTGTAACGGTCATGCATTCTGTCTTCAGGAGACCTTTTTTATTCAGCTCATTCATAACAGCATATACACCGCCGGCCTCATTTAAGTCCTCCATATATGTAGGACCTGCAGGTGCAAGATGGCAGAGATTAGGAGTCCTGTCGGAAACCTCATTTGCAATTTCCATATTGATCTCTATGCCTGCCTCATGAGCAATAGCAGGAAGATGAAGCATTGTATTTGTGGAGCATCCCAGCGCCATATCTACTGTCAGTGCATTCATGAATGCATCTTCAGTCATTATATCCCTGGGACGGATATTCTTCTCAAGCATCTCCATTACTTTATATCCGGCCGTCTTAGCCAGGCGTATACGTGCAGAGTAAACAGCAGGAATGGTTCCGTTTCCGCGGAGTCCCATACCGATTGCTTCAGTCAGGCAGTTCATTGAGTTGGCAGTATACATACCGGAACAGGAACCGCATGTAGGGCAGACTTTTTCCTCGTATTCAGCCAGCTTTTCTTCCGTCATTGTACCGGCAGACACGGAGCCTACAGCCTCAAACATTGAGGAAAGGGATCTCTTCCTTCCGTCAACACGGCCTGCCAGCATGGGACCGCCTGAAACAAATACTGTAGGAATATTAACCCTTGCCGCAGCCATTAAAAGTCCGGGAACATTCTTGTCACAGTTAGGAATCATTACAAGTGCATCAAAGCCGTGAGCCCTTGCAAGACACTCTGTTGAATCAGCGATCAGGTCACGGGTTACCAATGAATATTTCATCCCCGTATGGCCCATGGCTATTCCGTCACATACAGCAATGGCAGGCATTACTACAGGCATTCCTCCTGCTTCAGCAACGCCAAGCTTTACAGCTTCAGTGATCTTATCGATATTCATATGTCCGGGCACAATCTCATTGAACGATGAAATAATACCGATCAAAGGCTTTTTCTTTTCTTCCTCGGTAAAGCCAAGTGCATTAAACAAACTTCTGTGAGGTGCCTGCTGCAAGCCTCTGAGTACTGCATCACTGTTCATTGTTTCCTCCTTCTACCGCATTCATGCGGCGCTTTGAATGTTCTTTTATATACGTTCTGCGATCAGGTCACCCATTTCCCTGCAGCCTACTTTTCTGCAGCCTTCAGACATGATGTCGCCTGTTCTGTAACCATCCTTTAATACCTTATCTACAGCTGACTCTATGGCATCAGCTTCTTTATCAAGATCAAAGCTGTACCTGAGCATCATTGCCGCTGAAAGTATGGTTGCGATTGGATTAGCCAGATCCTTGCCTGCAATGTCCGGTGCTGAACCGTGGCTGGGCTCATAAAGCCCGAACTTTGTATCATTCAGTGAAGCACTGGCAAGCATTCCTATAGATCCTGTCACCATTGATGCCTCATCTGAAAGAATATCACCGAACATATTCTCTGTAAGGATAACATCAAACTGCGAAGGATCCTTTACAAGCTGCATTGCGCAGTTGTCCACCAGCATATGCTCAAGGGTAACCTCGGGGAAATCCTTTGCCACTTCGTTTACCACAGCCCTCCAGAGCCTTGATGAATCCAGTACATTTGCCTTGTCGACACTTGTTACTTTTCTGCGTCTCTTCATGGCAATCTCGAACCCTTTTATGGCGATCCTGCGGATTTCTGCCTCCGAATATGTAAGAGTATCCGTAGCAACTTTCTGTCCGTCTTTTTCCACTGTATGTCTTTCACCGAAATACAGTCCACCTGTAAGCTCACGCATGATAAGCATATCGAATCCCTTAACGGATATCTCTTCCTTTAACGGACACGCCCCTCTGAGTTCGGGATAAAGGATTGCCGGACGCAAGTTTGCAAAAAGCCCCAGGCTTTTTCTTATCTTAAGGAGTCCGGCCTCGGGTCTCTTTTCCGGCGGGAGCTTATACCAGGGTGAAGTATTGGTATCTCCTCCTATTGAACCCATCAGCACTGCGTCGGCAACCTTTGCAGTCTCTATTGCCTCATCAGTAAGGGGCACACCGTGCACATCAATGGACGCACCACCCATAAGAATATCGGTAAAAACCATTTCATGGCCGCCTGTCTCAGCCACTTTATTCAGTACTTTCTTTGCTTCCGTAACTATTTCGGGACCGATACCGTCACCGGGGATACATACAATATTCAGCTTCATGATAAATTAACCTCGCTTTATTTTTCTGCTTTTTCTACCTGAGCGATAGCAGATTTTCTCATGGGGATACGGCAGTTCTTATTGCTTCCAAACTCAACGATAACATCTTCTTCAGTAATATCGATAAGTACGCCGTAAAAACCGCTTGTCGTAACTACAACATCACCGACTTCCATCTCCTGCAGCATCTCCTGCATCTTCTTCTGTTCCTTCTTCTGGGGACGGATCATAAAAAAGTAAAAAATCGCAAGCATTGCCACTATCGAAATACCGTAAGTAAGCCCCACGCTGCCCATTCCGCCGCCTTCAGCTCCGCCTGCCGCTTCTGTAAGTAACATATTGATATCCATAATTTTTCCTCCTAGAACTGATACTTTTCGCCGAAAAACACTTTTCGGCAGCTAATTTGTTATCTTATCATAAATGTACGATATCCGCCACACTTAGCTTATCATTTTTACACTTTTGATATTCCGATAATAACTGATGCGATTTTTGTCATTCTCCGTTATCACCTGCCAGAGCTTCCAGCTTATGCTTCTTATACATTGCAAACACTCCGCCTTCTATCGCATCCCTTATCTCCTTCATAAGGTGATTGTAAAAATACAGATTATGAAGCACACAGAGTCTCATTCCAAGCATTTCCTTTGCCTTCAGCAGATGCCTGATATATGCCCTGGAAAAGCGCCTGCAGGCCGGACACTGACATCCTTCTTCGATAGGCCGGTCATCTGTTTCGTATTTAGCATTCATAAGATTGATCTTGCCCTTATTGGTATACAGATGAGCGTGCCGTCCGTTTCTCGTGGGATAGACGCAGTCGAAGAAATCCACGCCGCGGTCCACTGCCTCAAGGATATTGGCAGGGGTTCCGACACCCATAAGATAAACCGGCTTGTTCTGAGGCAGATACGGAACCACTTCGTCGAGTATGTGATACATTTCTTCATGACTCTCACCAACCGCCAGTCCGCCTACGGCATATCCCGGCAGATCCATTTCCGTGATGCGCTTCGCATGTTCTATACGTATATCCGGAAATATAGCCCCCTGATTTATTCCGAAAAGGAGCTGTTCTTTATTAATGGTATCTTCCAGGGAATTAAGCCTGTCCATTTCCTTCCGGCATCTCTCCAGCCACCTGGTAGTACGGTCAACACTCGGCTGCACATACGACCTGTCTGCAAGTGCCGGAGGACACTCGTCAAAAGCCATCGCTATGGTAGATCCCAGATTGGACTGTATCTGCATGCTTTCCTCAGGTCCCATGAAAATCTTTCTGCCGTCAATGTGGGACTGGAATGTCACGCCCTCTTCCTTTATGCGTCTCAGCCCGGCCAGTGAAAACACCTGAAAACCGCCCGAATCTGTCAGAATAGGCTTGTTCCAGCTCATGAACTTATGTAGCCCGCCCATCTTTTTTATGATCTCGTCTCCGGGGCGAACATGGAGATGATAAGTATTTGAGAGTTCCACCTGTGTTCCGATATTCTCAAGATCTTCAGCTGACACAGCCCCCTTAATGGCAGCAACCGTTCCCACATTCATAAAAACCGGTGTCTGAATAGTTCCATGGACAGTTTCCATCACCGCCCTTTTTGCACGCCCCTCTGTTGTGATCACTTCGTATTTCAAATCTTCCTCCGTCTTTCTACTGCTTCCGTTTGCTTATCTGACATTCCGCCATTTAGGATGCAGACATCGAACGTAGTTACCCGATGTTAAGAACACCCGGCCAGCTTAGTTTTCATTTTATAAAATAAAGTTGTTATGCAGAGGCTCTATAATGTTATAATTGACCTGTCTGCAATCCATAATGATAATGTTTAGTCAGGCAAAAGTCAAAGAATACTATTTTAGAGCTGCTTAAGCGTGGCAGAAGGAGATAAAAATGGCCGGATCGACTTTCGGAAAAAATTTCAGGGTTACCACATGGGGTGAGTCCCACGGACCAGCCCTCGGTGCAGTGATAGACGGATGTCCCGCAGGACTCCCCCTGACTTCAGAAGACATACAGAATTACCTTGACCGCAGAAAGCCCGGCACTTCTTCCCTTACCACTTCCAGAAGCGAAAGCGACACCGTCGAGATCCTTTCCGGAGTCTACGAAGGTGTGACTACCGGCTGTCCCATCTCGCTTATGATACGCAATACATCCCAGCACTCAAAGGACTACGGAAATCTTAGAACCACCTTCCGTCCGGGGCATGCAGACCTTTGTTTTGAAGAAAAGTACGGTATAAGGGATCACCGCGGCGGCGGCAGGTCTTCAGGGCGTGAAACAGCCGCACGAGTGGCCGCAGGTGCCATTGCTGCAAAAGCATTAAAAACCCTCGGCATTGAAATACATGCGGTTACTGCATCGATAGGCAATGTGACAGTTCCTGCAGAATTACTTGATAATTTAGACAATGCATCACTGAAAACCGCTTACTCACTCCACAGTGTGATGCCGGATAAAGCATTGGACGATGCAGCCACAGAGCTGATAACCAGATGCCGTGAGGCAAAGGATTCTGTTGGAGGAAGCGTATACTGCACAGTCAGCGGAATGCCCATCGGCATCGGTGAACCTGTATTTGACAAGCTGGATGCCACCCTTTCACATGCTGTTTTTTCCATAGGAGCTGTTAAAGCTGTCGAAATTGGAGACGGCATCTCCGTTTCTAAAATGAACGGTTCGAAAAACAATGACAGGATGAGAAGTACCCCTGATAAAAAAGTTTACTATGAAACAAACCATGCCGGCGGAATACTCGGCGGAATGTCAAGCTCTGCGCCGATAAAGATCATGGCGTACTTCAAGCCTACGCCTTCGATCTACAGAGTGCAGGAAACAGTAACCAAAAATGAAAACGGCACATTTGAAAATACTGAACTTACAATAGAAGGCAGACACGACCCCGTGATAGTACCAAGGGCAGTTGTAGTTGTAGAATGTATGACCGCCATTACCGTACTGGATGCACTGCTCAGTAATATGGGGGCACGGATGGATCATCTGAAAAAAATATACCTTGATTAAAAAACGATCAATATAATATCTGACGTTCAATACCGGCAAGCGTCATCTCTGCCCAGCTGTATTCAGACATGTATTCTCCGCAAAAACTGTTGAGGACTCTCACGTCATTTTCAAGGAGCTGCCAGTAATCACAGCTCATTTTTGTAGTATCCACAGCCATATCATTATGACCGGATATCAGTATTTCTGAGCAGCCTGCCTTCTTCAATGATGATAACAGTCCCTGTTTTGCCTTTCTTAACTGCGTCTGTACTGAAGCGATATTGTCATTTTCCTCCCAGATCACGGCAGCTGCTTCCCCATTCTTTACCCTGGCGCCGCGCCTGTCCACAAGATATGCCAAAAGCTCCTTACTTCTGTTTGTTTCAAACTCAACAGGATAACCATCAAGGAAAAGCGTAAAATTTCCGAAAGTCTGAGCATGTATCCTTGATTTCGCAGGCGGCTGAGGAGTACGGAGATTGGCGAGCTCCTCCTTCACATGTTCCACCTGTACAGGCTTCAATATATATCCGCTGCAATGCATCTTCATGGCATCCAGCGCATATTCATCATAGCCGGTAGCAAATATGATATTTATGGACGGACAAAGGCTCTTAAGCTGTACTCCGAGATACAGTCCTGTCATACCGCGTAAACGGATATCAAGGAATGCCACATCGCAGGGATTATCCTTAACATATTCAATAGCTGATTTGCCATCCCTGAATGCATGCAGTTCCGCATCAGGTGCTGCTTCCGCTATGGCATCCGTCAAGGTTTCAAGTGCCAGCTCTTCATCATCAACCGCAACAATCCTCATATCCAGCTCCTCCCCAAAATCCGTATCCGCAGCAAATCGCCCAGCCTGTCACATATCATTTTCCATAATAAATGAATTTGATCATTGTACTTCCGTGCCAGATAATGCCTGCATATAAGGCACTATCTGTCATGAAAACTGAAAATACTTAATTCTTTTGATACAAATGATATTATAAGTATTGATATTTTTTCAAGTGAAATTTATGTAAACCTATACCCAGTTGACTCAAATGTCTGTATGACTGCAGGCAACAAACTATAAATACTCACGCTCAGGTGTACCCTGCTTTGGAATATATACATAGGATTTTGTTCCTTTACCCGGTACCGACTCTACTTTCAGGCTTCCTCCGCACATTTCACTGAGCCTTACACTGATGTTCTTTAAACCGATATGCGTTCCGGCCCCCTTAAACTCCCCGGGTTCAAACCCAATTCCATCATCCTCCACACAGACCAGAAAACCTTCTTCAGTCTCTTCCGCGGAAATCCTCACAGTTCCTCCGCCCTCCTTGTCGCTAAGTCCGTGCTTTACGGAATTTTCAACAAGAGGCTGCACTGAAAGAGGCGGAAGCAGGAATTTAACACAGCTGACAGAATATTCTACATTAAGCAGATCACCATAACGCATTTCCTCCAGAGACAGATATGCTTTTATATGCCTTAACTCATCATCAAAGGAGATTAACTCTCTTTTTTTCAGTGTATTGATATTAAACCGCAGATAATTAGAAAAGTTTGCTAAAGCCTTTCTTGCCATTTCCGGATCTTTTACGCAAAGCCTGTCTATGACGGCCAGTGCATTATACATAAAGTGCGGCTGTATCTGAGTAAGCATTACATCCATCCTGGCATTGGCAAGTTCCCTCTCATGCTCCTTATATTTCCTTGCCTGAATATTCAGCATATTGATAAAAAGTATATTGAGCACCAGAGTATCCAAAAGCATCATAAAGAATATGCCATAAAGATAAGCCTGCAGCGCTGCGGCTATACCGGGCAGTATCAGATATGCATATATCGCCATACGCTGGCTCTTCTCCAGCCGGTCCCTGAAACGTATTGTCATCAAAAGATTAAGCAGAATAGACAGTATTCCCATAATCAGAGAAAGGAAATATGCCTCGGAACGTTCATAATAATTAGTACTGCTGATGGTGTAATACATCCCATTGAACTGGGATATTATAAGAAGCACCGCCGAAAGGCCGAAAATAACAAATGCTGTGATCTTCCAGCCGGTCGTCTTATCATCATCTTCCATACAGCTGATGATATACAACCCCATACACAGGGATAACGCATATTCGAAAAAGAATTCAAAGAAATTTGAAAAGATCAGTATCGTGTGTGCATAATCCAGTGTAGCCCCTTTGAAAAAAAGACCAAGGGCATTGGCTGTAATCTGGAGTATATTGAGTATCAACAGGATACCGGCGTATATGCCGTTTTTTCCCAGCACACGCACCCACATTAGCACCCCCATAAGTGCTACCATTGACAGCAGTACGCATGCCATATCTATTGAAAGATTCAATATAAGACTGTATTCCACTGTATTAACCATATTTATCCCAGCTTATGGAACACTATGCAGTTCGGCTGATCGATATGTATCTCTTTTGCATTCATCGCCAGCGTCCCTTTTTCCAGATCCACTGCAAAAAATGTCATTGTATTATTCTCATGATTAAGCGATATCAGATGTTTATTATCCGGAAACATCGCCACATCCTTGGGATACATTCCGCTGATGGGGAGACACAAAACCTTCGTAAGCTTCCCGGTCTTCTGGTCGATCTTAAATATTGCAGCACTGTTGTCCCCTACATTCGAAGCCACCAGGTATTTATAATCTGCCGAAAGATTCAGCGCACTTGCAGCAGAATCACCCGTATGATAGTCATTTATCGTAAGTACAGTCTCTATCTGCTCGAAATTCGGTGCACCGTTTTTTTCCGTATATTCATATACTGCTATATAGCACTTTTCCTCATGTATGATATAGATAAATCTGCCATCTTTTGATGTCTTAATATGCCTGGGTCCTGAATACTGCTCAGAGTGAATGATGTCCACCAGCCTTAACTTCCCTGTCTTATGGTCAAAGCTATATACTTTGGTCTGGTCTATGCCCAGATCAGCCGCCAGAAGATACTTGTTATCCCTGGTCATCTTGACACAGTTCACATGCGGTCTGAAATTCCTGTCCACAATACTTCCGATTCCTTTATGGTATATCTCATCGGTTATCGTGCCAAGCGTACCGTCGTCAGCTAAAGAAAGCACTGTGATCTTGCCATCATGATAGCCGGCAACAAAAATATATTTATCCTCGTAATCCGTGGAAAGATAACAGCCTCTCATTCCGTTTATGGAAGCTGCGGATGCAGTCTCAAGAGTACCGTCAGGAAGTATACTGTAGGATTCCACACCATAGTCGGTTATGGAATAAAGATACTTTCCGTTATGGGATATGCACATATATGACGAATTGGATATATTGATCTTTTCCTTTTCGGACAATGTACCGTTTTTTATATCCGCATCATAAACCCTGATTCCCACGGGACTTCCCTGGGTATAACATGAAACATAAGCTACATATTTGTCCTTAGCAGCCATAAAGCACCTCTTTTACCAGTATCTGTTTTCTATAGGCAGATATTCCTTGTGGGTTCCGACATACTTGTATGCGGGACGGATTATCTTACCGTTGTTAACCAGTTCTTCAAGCCTGTGTGCGCTCCAGCCCGATATACGCGCAATAGCGAATATAGGTGTAAAGAGCTCCTCCGGAATTCCGAGCATGGAATATACGAAACCGCTGTAAAAATCCACATTTGCGCATACCGGCTTAAATACCCTGCGTCTTTCGGTTATGAGCTCTGCGGAAATTCTTTCAACCCTGTCAAACAGTTCAAATTCTTCCATCCTGTCCTTGCTTTCAGCAAGAGCCTTTGCTGCCTCCTTAAGAAGCACCTTACGGGGATCGGACAGCGTATATACAGCATGCCCCATTCCGTATATCAGGCCGCTTTTATCAAATGCATCCTTATCTAAAACCTTTGACAGATAGTTTTTGATACTGTCTTCATCAGAAGGCGATGAAATATTGTCTTTCAGATTGCTGAACATCCTCTGTACCTTTAGATTGGCACCACCGTGCCTGGGGCCTTTAAGGGATGCAATGGCTGCTGCTATGGCAGAATATGTATCCGTTCCCGTTGAAGTAACAACATGTGTCGTGAATGTAGAGTTATTACCGCCGCCGTGCTCCGCATGGAGTATCAGCGCCGTATCAAGCACCTGCGCTTCAAGGGGCGTAAATTTCCCATCAGGTCTGAGCATGTTCAGGATATTCTCAGCAGTGGAAAGTTCCTTTTTCGGTGTCCTGATCACAAGGTTCTTGTTCAGGATGAAATGCCTGTAACCGTGATATGCATAAACGCTCATAAGGGGCGTCTTTCCGATAAGCTGCAGGCACTGTCTCAGAACGTTCTGAACTGAAATATCTTCCGGATTATCATCATAGGAATAAAGGCTTAATATTGCTTTCTGAAGTGAGTTCATTATATTTCTGCTGGGATTATGCAGAATAACATCCCGGACAAAATCAGCAGACAATTCCTGAAGGTCTGCAAGGATTGCCTTGAAAGAATTGAACTGGCTTTCATTGGGAAGATCTCCGAAAAGCAGCAGATATGTTATCTCCTCAAACCCATAGCGCTTTCCCTCCGTCCCTTTTACCAGATCATTTACACTGTATCCCTGGTAAAAAAGAGAACCCTCTGCAGGTACTTTTACGCCATCCACCACCTGGGTACCGCTTACATCCGAAATCTCGGTAAGTCCTGTAAGCACGCCTTTTCCGTTAGAGTCACGGAGTCCTCTTTTAACATCGTACTCAGTATAAAGGCTCTGGTCTATGGCACCTGACATCATGCAGTACTTGACCAGCTCGTTGTACATATCATTTCTGTTTTCAGCGAGTTCCATCATTGAATATTTTGACATTTACAAGTCCTCCCGTGTTGTATTACCTGAAAGCATGTTCACTAAGCCACCGTTCATCTAAACTTCATAAAATCCCGGTCTTTATCCGAAAATCAGCGGATCCTCTCCGGGAAGCCGACTTTCTTCTGTACCTTACGCAGTGTCTTCTGTGCATAGTACTCAGCCTTCTCTGCATTTTCCTTTATAGCCTTGTCTATATAATCCTTATTCTTCGCAAGATCGCTGCATCTTTCCTGTAAAGGCTTAAGGACAGCCACTGCGCTCTCTCCTACTGCCATCTTGAAATCGCCATAGCCCTTACCGTCAAACTCCTTCTCCGTTTCTTCCGGAGTCTTACCCGTGCAAGCGCAGTAGATATCAATAAGATTCTTTATGCCCGGCTGTTCGTCACGGTATCTTACGGCAGCCTCAGAATCCGTCACAGCCCTCTTGAACTTACGCATTATCGCATCGGGATCATCCATAAGATAAATAGATGCATTTTCATTTTCATCAGACTTTGACATCTTCTTTGAAGGATCCTGAAGGCTCATTATCTTTGCGCCTGCCTTGCCGAGATAAGGCTCAGGTACGGTAAATACATCACCGTATACACCATTAAACCTCTGTGCAATATCCCTGGTAAGCTCCAAATGCTGGAGCTGATCCTTGCCCACAGGTACTACATCCGCCTGATAAAGCAGGATATCCGCAGCCATGAGCACAGGATATGTGAAAAGACCTGCATTTATATTATCCGCATGCTTGGCAGATTTGTCCTTGAACTGAGTCATCCTCTGCAACTCGCCCATATACGTGTAACAGTTAAGTATCCATGCAAGCTCAGCATGGCAGCTTACATGTGACTGGTAATAGATACAGTTTTTTTCAGGATCAAGACCTGCCGCAACATAAAGGATGAAAAGATTTCTGGCGCGTTTCCTGAGCTCTGCCGGATCCTGCCTTACGGTAATTGAATGCATGTCCACGACAGAATAGAAGCACTCGTACTCATCTGAAAGCTTCACCCAGTTCTTAAGTGCTCCCAGGTAATTGCCCAGGGTAAGATTTCCTGTTGCCTGCATTCCGCTGAATAATACTTTTTTGTCACCTATCATTTTAATCCTCCCGATGCGTTTTCATGACGCATCATATCAAATTTTTTATTAATAAAATAATCAGTATGTGTTCCGGATGATGTCCTAAAGCATCATTTGTACTCAATACGTTCTAACAGCTGCTCTTTAGTGAGTCCGCCGTGGACCATCTTAAGGACTATTTCTGTACGTCTTTTTTCCGGAAGCCTTAAGAAATGCCTTATCCAGGCGATAGTATACGTCTCCCCCTTTTTCGCCAGCATTATAAGCCAGGCTTCCAGCAATGTCTGTGTATAGGGATGAAGGAATTCCCTGATATCGCCGCGTCTGTAATACTGCAACGAACTGTCATCGGTATATTTATCTCCTAAATAAACCTTTGAAGCACTCACCCGGTCTATGAACATCTCCGCTATATACCGGTCCGGCATCCTGATGGGTCTTAATGTGACTTTCTTCTCCGGTCCTGCAACCGTAAAATCCAGCCAGTATTCAAAATGGTGGCGGTTTCGTCCTTTATGATGAAGCCAAGCTTCGGAATAGCCCTTAGCGCGACGCTCTCCGTTATTGGGGCTTTCCGTTCCCTGATAATACTTTGCACCGTTTATGAATTCCACCGGCATATACTTTGAAAGATCATGGGTAAGTCCCTGCCGGTACAGGCCTATCCTGAAGCATCCGATACAGACAAGGAAACGGTGATATGTGATTGTCTTAAAATGTTTCCAGAGCTGCATGCATACCTCCACATTTCTCCCGACTACACAAATTAACTAAAACATTTTATCATAAACCCTGCTTTCCCGCAATCACATGAAAAAGCGTCCGCTAAACGCAGACGCTTTTATATTATCATATTCCGGATCATGGGATCACTCTACCAGCGCATCCTCGACCCATCCCTCTACCTAGGATCCATCATGCTCATCAGAAGAAAAATATACTATCTTACGCCATTTTTTTTCTTCCTTATCTGTGTCTTCTTCCCTGTATACTTCCAACGGAGTGCCATTGGGGATCCAACATATCACATCATATTTCTTTTTTCACTCCTGTAGCAATGCATGACAAGCCGATTCTGGTTCTACTGCGCTTTATAAACACAGCTTAGCAACCACTTCATTGATAACCTTGCCGTCAGCTTTGCCCTTAAGTTCAGGCATCACTGTCTTCATGATCTGGCCCTTGTTCTTTGTAGCCATCACATCAGCGAATTTGCTCTTTAGCAGCTCCTCAACCTCTTCAGCACTCATAAGCTTAGGTGCATACTCATTTATTACATCATAACGGAACTGGTACTCTGCTTTAAGTTCTGTCCTGTCTGCAGGGCAGGAATCTATCTGCTCCTTTACGGATTTAAGTTCCTTAAGGATCACACGATCTACTAATTCTTCAGAGATATCATCACGGTGTCCTTCATCAATTGCCACTTTCTTGACTGCCTGAATCACAGATGAAATAGCATCCTTCCTTTCCTTGTTGTGATCCTTCATTGCTGCGATCATGTCCTTCTGTAAAGTTTCAAACTGCATTTCATTTTCCTCCTGATCTATAATTTATTTATTAAAAACTTATGCATTACTGAATGTGCTAATCTATGATAACACCGAAATCATCACTTGAACACAATATTAAGTTCGTCCGGGTCATCAAACTTAGCTACATATTCCGATAATCTGTCCAGGTTGTTCGATGCAAATATTCTGGTATGCTCACCCGTAATACCTCTGTAGGCCTGTGAATCCGGCATATGCTCATATGTCTTCACTTTATTTACCGCATCTTCGCTGTCCATCACATATATGGAAAAGCCGTAACTATCGATGCCATTATCAGTAAGCAGTGCTGCAAGCTCGTTATACAATGCACGGATTTCGTCTTCAGTATATTCGCCATATATGACGGTATCTATCTTGAACATATTATTCTGCAGATAGAAATCAAGCGTCGTATTCTTATCGTACATAGAACCATAGAAGTGATTATATCCGGATTCCTCTACCACCACTTTGGCATCCGGCAATACGCTATGAATGACCTCACAGATACTTTCATAAGCCTGGTCACCGTATTTAACATAAATATAATCGCATTGTGCGTCTGAGTATTCATCGAAGCGGAATACCCTGAGATCTTCGTCCGGCAGATCCTCACATGTTACTGTGACATCGCAGCTGACACCACCGGGGAATAAAGCCTTATTTTTAAGTTTAAGGCTGATGTCATACTGCTCCTCTACCTCATCAATTGCAACCGCGATATCTGCACTGTCGTTGCCGCTTGTCAGGCCGCATCCGCCGAGTACAAAACTCATTACAGCAGCCGTCATAAAGCAGAATATTAAATTTGACACTTTCATCCTATAACATCCCTTACGGAAAAATATTCTTTCTGTTCCACCATCTGTTCCTTGGCCAAAAGACATTCCTTAATAACATTACCGATATTCAGGAATTCATTTACCAGATCCGGATCAAACTGTGTCCCGCTGTTTGATGCGATCATTGCCATGGTTTTTTCATGGGAAAAAGGTTCTTTGTAAGGCCTTTTTGATGTCATAGCATCATATACATCCACCAGTGCCATGATGCGGGCAAGAAGCGGGATTTCTTCTCCTTTCAGCCCTTCAGGATAACCTGTCCCATCCCACCTTTCATGATGTGACCTGGCAATCTGACCGGCGATCAGTGCAAACTCGGGATCGGGTATCTTTTTTTCAAGATAGTCAAACAGACCTCCCCCTATCACGGCATGAAGCTTCATGCTGTCAAACTCCTCCGCAGAAAGGGACGAGGGTTTACGCAGGACATCATCCCTGATTGCAATCTTCCCGACATCATGGAGTGGTGCACTCCTGCAGGCTTTTTTTACCACAGCCGGCGGAAGATAATCTTTATACTTCGGCAGAGTCTTCAGATGACTTATGAATACAGAGAAATACAATGAGGTGTTCTTAAGATGTACTCCGGTCACACCATCCCTGGACTCCACCAGCCCGGCAAAGGAAACTGCCATCAGATCATACATCTGTTCCATTTCCTTTATCTTCTGATCAACCCTGGCCTCCAGATCTTTCTGATACTGTGCAAGATCTATCTGGGTCTCAATGCGCTTTTTCATTACCATGGGCACAAAGGGTTTGGTAATATAATCAACTATTCCCTTCTGAAAACCTTCAACCTCGGCCTCCGGACTGGTATCTGCAGTCAGAAATATTACCGGTATATTCTTGTACGCAGGAATGGATTTGAGTTTTTCAAGCACTTCCATGCCGTTCATACCGGGCATGACCACATCCAGAAGGATCAGGTCCGGTTCCACGTCCTTAAGCATCTCGAATGCCTCAGCTCCGGAGTGTGCTTCATAAAGATCATAGGTATCCTCCAGCACGTCGCGCGCTGTAGCATGGTTTAATAAAACATCATCCACCATCATGATCTTTTTCTTTTTACTCATACACGTTCTCCTTTTTCGGTCACGAGCAATCCCTGCATAAAAAAATTATATCATACTCATCCTTGGCCCGCCATTCAGTATCCCTGCGTCAAGCATTTTCTCTGGTTTCCAAGCCTTGCAACCTGAGAATGCAAGTCATAAAATATGAGTTATAATACACAGTTTTTTTGCAGAAAGGTAAATTATGAAAAAACAGAATTTAAATCCTAAAAATGATAATGTAAACGACGATGAAGATATGTTCGTTGATATTGAGCTTGATGATGGCACCGTCACCTGCAAGATAATCACTATATTTGAATGTGACAAGAAGGACTATATAGCCATCCTGCCTGTTGATGAGAATGAAAAGCCCATCAGCGAAGATGTCTGGATCTACGGCTATTCAGAGGATGCTGAGGGCAATCCCGACCTCCACTACATTGATGACGATGAGGAATACGACGCAGCGGCAGATGCTTTCGACGAATACCTCGACGAGCAGATGTTCAACGGATTACAGTGACTTATCTGAAGTGATTTCACTAAATCCCTGAATGCACAGACAATCACCCCCAAAGGAATCTTATCTATTAGAAGATAATAGGAAGAATCAAGATACAGCCGGCAGGTAAAGATCAGGCTGAGGGGAAATCAACTATAAGGCCCGCAATGATCGTATCCGACATAACAACAGCGGACACAAGGATAGCTGATATTGTGCCGCCTGTAAGCATAGTATAGTATTTAGATGATATGAAAGTTTTTTTGAAATTCATAAGTATCACCTTTTCTCACATACGGATATTATCTCCGCACATTTTTGGCAGATCAGTCCGGCGAACCTTTCCATGCCGGCCTCTTCATACATGGCACCGTTGTATTCTAACATAACACCATATTCATCATCGCTCTCCAGTATCTCAACATCAAGTGAAGTACTGCTTGCAAAATCGCCTCTATCCATCATTTCTACATTTGTGACGATTGCATCAGGTTCATACCAGTAAAGATCCCCCTGAAATATCAGACACAAAAGATCTTTGTCGCTGTATTTTTCAGACTCCATGAAATAAGAAGCATGCCCATGGGCAATTCCTTCTTCAATCTGTCGCCTTGTATCATTCAAAAGACTCAGGATATTCGAATCATTTTCGATATGGAAAGATGCCGGAAGATCCTTATAAAACACTCCGACTGAATGTCTGGTACGAAAATCCGTGCGGCCGTTCCATGTCCAGGAAATGAGTACATCCTCTGTCCCATTATATTCGGCTATTGCCATGGCTGATGCCAGAAGATATAAGCCATTTTTTCCCAAATGGAATCTACGGCATACCCTTTCAGCCGCTTCTCTGCTAAAATCAAAAAGCCGGGTCAGATATATACTTTCGCTGTTATCAGTGACATGATCAGGTTTAGGCAGCGTATCATAATTCTCCCGGTCATAACGATCCTGGAAATACTTCATATCCTTCTGCCATGGTAAAGAATCTTTTCTGTGAGCTTCCTCAAGCAGAAGATCAAAACAGTAGTCCTTTGGCAGGCTCTGTCCCGCTAGAATGCATCCAACATCTTCAATAATCTGATTCAGTGACCATCCATCGCAGATGCCATGATATACATCAAAAAGGAGAACCTTTTCCGTATCGCCTTCCAGTATCCTGCAGCGCATCATCGGACTACCATCCAGACGGAAGGGCTTTACAAAAATGCTGCAGATTTCTTCAAGTTCTTTATCAGTAACCTTCTCCACGGGAAAATCCGGATCAAATTCCGGCACATACCTCTGAATATATCTACCGTCCCCGGATAGTTCGATAGTACTAAGAAGTGCTGGATGCTTACGGATAACCTCCTTTACAACATCAGCCAGCCTTTGAAGATCCACATCTTCCCTCAGGCTGAACCTTATCGGAAGATTAAGCATGGTAGAATCAGGATACTTATGCTCATACTCGATAAGGTATTCCTGGCTCTTATTGAGGGGGGCCTGTAAATGCAGATTTTCATCGGATTTCCTGTTATTTGCTTTCGTATTCCTCTCCTCATAAAGGGCACAGATTTTCCTTACAGTCCTTCCTTCATAGATCATGGAAATATCAAGTCCCGGAAGAATATCCTCTGCAACGATCTGCATGGCATAAATAGAGTCTCCCCCAAGTTCAAAGAAATCTTCATCAATACCTACTGTTCTTCCGGTCTTGAGAATCCTTTCTAACATTTCACTAAGGATTTTTTCGTTCCTGCTCTCCGGAACTGTTACAGGATGTGTATGTCCGTCTATTACCGGATCAGGAAGAGCCCTCTTATCTACCTTTCCGTTGGCATTAAGGGGAATCTCATCAATATGCATATAGTACGATGGGATCATATAATAAGGCAGATGCTCCGACAGGACAGCTGTCGCACGTTCCGGTTCAGGCACGGTATCACCTGTATACCATGTGCAGAGAAAAGCCCTGTCTCCCTGTTTTACCTGCCTGACCACACAGAAATCAAGACCAAAAGCTTCCTTCATTGCTTTTTCCGTTTCAGAGGGATCGACCCTGTTGCCGTTGATCTTTATCATGTCATCTGCTCTTCCAAGAATGGTAAAGCAGCCCTTTTCATCCCGCCTTGCAATATCCTTTGACCGGAAATATTTCTTTCCGTTCAGAAGAAAATTTGCTCTTTCATTTTCTTCAGGCAGATGATGATAACCCCTGAACCAGGGAAGGTAAACTATCAGCTCACCCTCATCCGATTCATTGCCGTTCTCATCGATCAGGCGGAAATCCGTATCCCCCACCGGATATCCGATAGGTGTAGTGTCGTACTGACGGTCAAGAGTAAAAAGACAGACCGGATAACCGAACTCACTTGTTCCATATATATTGACGATATCGAAGCGGTCACTGAACACTGCGGATACGATCTCTCCACCGGTATAAGCTGCCCTTAGTGACAGTTCCGGTATCGTCTTCGCAAGATTCAGAAAAGTAGGTGTCATAAAGGTAGTATCGATCTTATGCTCAACAAAATACCGGATAAGCTGTTTCAGATCTCTGGTCAGTTCCGGCGAGATCACATGAATGGTACTCTGGGCATCAAGAATTCCGACTGTGATGTAAACACCGCCAACGAAAGTTTCAGGAAGGACATGGGCGAACTGCACCGGAACAGGTTCGCCCTCTCTTCCATCAGGAAAAGCATAGGGGCCTACAAATCCGTTAACACCTTCCATTATCAGATCATAGATTCCATACTCGTTTGCAGCGCCCTTTGGTTCACCGGTGCTGCCGGAAGTGTATATGAAGAAGGCAAGGTCATGATCATCAGGATCGGCAAATTCATAGGAAGGTTCCAGCTGCATAGCTTCTTCCCATAAATGCATATCAAAAACAGCCTTACAGCCACAGTCCCGGATCACATATTGGATCCTGGCACTTCCCATCATATCCTCAAGGCCAACCCAGGCTGCACCGGCCATTATCACACCAAGACGCGTAGCAATGTACTCTGCCCCTTTATTAAAATATATGGCAGCCACCGATTCTTTACCGATATCATGTGCTTTCATCCAGTGATTAACTCTTGCGGCCTGATCATACAGCTGACGGTATGTTGTGCTTCTTGTTCCGTCACGGTCGACTACAGCCACTCTGTCCGGGAACATTTCTACAGTCTTCCGTAACATTTTTAGAAAACGGATCATTTTGTTTTCTCCTTCACATTTGTGTATCTTTTGATTGTACCTTTCCTTTCCGTTTTGTCAAATCGAAGAACTATCATTTTATCTCTTTCAGGAACCTGCTCGGGGTGATCCGTTTTTCCCGGTTCTTTTCAAGATGGCACAGAAACAGTTTTTCCTTAGCCCTGGTCATTGCCACATAGAATACGCGTCGCTCTTCCTCCAGTTCTGCAGGCTTTTCACATTTCTTTGAAGGTACATTTCCTTCATTCAGATCAGGGATTATCACCATCCTGTATTCCAGCCCTTTCGAACCGTGCATGGTCATCAGCTGTACACCATCCCTTGATTCTTCATTCTGTGCATTCTTTAGGCTTTCCTCATATTCCTCAATAGATTCAAGCCAGTGCAGGTAATTGTCAGTGTTCTTTGCAGAATCGGTTATTTCATCAAGTTCATTTATTGTTTCGTCTTTGGGTATACCTCTCTTTTCATTTTCCTTTACCATAAAGGCCTCATACCCCATAACCTTGCGAATATAATTCATCCCGGCAAAAGGATGCATGCCAAGGATTGTATCCAGATGATAAATCAGTTCCTTAACATTCTTTTTAACGTAAGACTTTATTTCAGGATCATGCAGCATGTTACTCAAAGGGTCTGTCCGTAACTCTTCCCCTATATCACATCTCCTTATATACCGCACAGGCTTGTTCATGAAACGAAGAAGATTTTCCCTTGTCTTTTTTCCGTTTGCATATGCAAGAACTGCCATCAGGTCCTTGGCCATTGTCCCGTCAAAAATATTCTTTATTTTCTCCTTCATGTAAAACTGTATTCCTGATTCCGACAAAGCCTTCGCATACACTCCGGCGGAGCTGTTCGTCCTGAATATCAGCGCAATGTCATCAGCCGCCATAAACTTAAGCCCGGTCTTCACAAGATTTATCACGCCCTCTGTTTCAGCTTGCTTATCCTTAAATGACAGTACATTTACTCCGCCCTTTCCTTTGTTTGCAGCCATCAGTGTTTTTTTGAATCTGTTTTTATTATGCCCTATCAGGCTGCATGCGGTATTCACCACCTCCGGAGTACTGCGGTAATTGTATTTCAAAAGCACGCTTTCAGCCCCTTTAAATGCTTTCGGAAAATCCAGCATTATCTGTGGACAGGAACCCCTGAAACCGTAGATGCTCTGGTCATCATCCCCTACAATGAAAAGATTGTTAAGAGGAGCTGCCAGCATCTTTACCACTTCATACTGCATGGGATTTATATCCTGGAACTCATCGATCAGGATATACTTAAACCGTCTGCGCCACATTTCAAGTATATCCGGGTTTTCCACAAAAAGCTGCCTGCATTTAAGGACCATGTCATCAAAATCTACCTTACCGGCAATATGCATTATCCGGGCATAATCATAATAGATTTTTTCAAAAGCCTCCTTATCCACCAGCCTGCAGGGACTCTCATACATTTCCGGTGTGATACCGTCATTTTTTATCTTGGAAAATGAATCAAGAAGATACGTCGTGGTAAAGTCATCCGCATTGACCGCCGGATAAGACGACAGCGCCTCTTTTATGAACTGCTTTTTCTCCTTTTCAGTGACTATATCCGAGGCGCTGTAACCAAGGGATTTTTTAAGAAAGCTAAAGTATATCCCGTGAAATGTCCCAAAAGTCACACCGGTCACATTACCGTCCATTAGCGATTCAAAACGCTCCTGCATTTCTACAGCCGCCGCCTTTGTAAAAGTGATCACGAGTATTGACTCAGGTGCAATGCCGCACTGTACCATATTTCTTATCCGCCTGGTTATGACAAAGGTCTTGCCGGAGCCCGGGCCCGCCAGCACCATCATAGGACCTTCAAGATGCATGACCGCCCGCCGCTGCTCATTATTCATCTGCTCTGACATAGTTTTCCTCCTTCTGATTTTTTTATTTTTTTAACTCCACTTTTTTAAAGTATTTCTGATGTTACTTGATACAAACTATTGAACGCTCATTGATTGTGGTACCACGAAATGTTTATAGAATTTCGTATCTAATAATTGTCTTCCAGCTTCCAGAAACTTGTAGGAATCCCAATGAAATAGTCAGATTATTCCCATACACGATGCATAGGCCGGCACGGAACATATACACACCACCGCACTGTATGCTTAAATTTTCACTACACTAAATTTTATTCTTCGAAAACTAGCGATTATCGCTTTCGAAATAACTAAATAAAGATCAATAGAACTAAAATATAAAGAATTCCCACACCGGCAGAATAACTACCGATGTGGGCCATATAAATTTACTTGCTTAATAATTCAATACCCTTGCGGATACGTGCCAGAGACTCTTCCTTGCCCAGCACTTCCATAATCTCCGTAGCACCGGCCGGAGTCATCTGTTTTCCTGATACAGCAGTCCTGATAGGCCAGAGGACGTAACCGTTCTTATACCCCTTATCAGCTACATACTTCTGTATCAGCTGATAGAGGGCATCATTTGAATAATCCTCCTGCGCCTCCAGTAAAGGCAGTATGTCCTTAAGAACTTCCAATGAAGATTCCTTTGATGTCTTCATCTTCTTGTGACAGTACATTTCCGTATCATATTCGGGAAGCTCGTTAAAGAAATCTACCAGCCCCTCAATATCCGGGAATATCTCTATCCTTGTTTTTACCATTGCTCCGATCTTATCCCTGTCGAGTCCGGGCTTAAGATACTTATCAAGATACGGTCCTGCAAGCTCTTTAAACCTTGCATCATCCATCGCCTTGATATACTCCCCGTTCATCCATTTTAATTTTGTATAGTCAAAAACTGACGGAGATTTGTTTATCTTTTTATAATCAAATTCCTTAACCAGTTCTTCCAGAGAGAATATCTCCCTGTCACCTTCAGGTGCCCAGCCAAGCAGCGCAACAAAATTCACAATGCACTCTGCAAGGAATCCCTGCTCTATAAGGTCTTCAAAGGATGAATGCCCGCTTCTCTTGGAAAGCTTCTTATGCTCCTCATCCGTAATAAGCGGACAGTGAACATATACGGGGACTTCCCAGCCGAATGCATCATAAAGACGGTTGTACTTAGGTGATGAGCTTAAATACTCATTTCCCCTTACCACATGGGTAATCCCCATCAAATGGTCATCCACCACATTTGCAAAATTGTATGTGGGAAAACCGTCTGACTTTATGAGTATCATGTCATCCAGCTCCGAATTATCTACGGAAATATCTCCATATATTTCATCATGAAAGGTGGTCTGTCCTTCCCTGGGGTTATTCTGTCTGATGACATATGGCTTGCCTGCCGAAAGATTTGCCTCCACTTCCTCCTTTGACAATCCCAGGCAGTGCTTGTCATAAATGGTTATTTCCTTGTTATCCTCTCCAATGGATGTCTTAAGTGTAGCCAGCCTTTCCTTATCACAAAAACAGTAATATGCCTCGCCCTTATCGATAAGCTTCTTTGCATATTCAAGGTAAAGCCCCTTTGCCTGACGCTCACTCTGTACATAAGGTCCGACATCTCCGCCCACATCCGGTCCCTCATCATGCGAAAGTCCTGTCTGCTCCAGAGTCCTGTTTATGATATCAACAGCGCCCTCCATCTCGCGTTCCTGATCCGTATCTTCTATACGAAGGATAAAATCACCATCCTCATGCTTTGCAATAAGGTACGAGTAAAGCGCAGTCCTTAAGTTTCCTACATGCATCCTTCCTGTCGGGCTGGGTGCAAACCTTGTTCTTATCTTCATTTCTTCCCTTTCCGCCGATTTTTACGGCTGTCTGAATTTTTATCAAACTTATTACATTATTGCTTACAACATACATTCTTTTGAAGTCCGAACAACGAGCCCTCTCATATCCCGGGATATTCAAGACTTTAAACTATTCCGTAGGCTTCAGTCAGTAACGCCTCGTCAATTACGCATAAACCCTCAGTTCATCAATAGATACAGCCACTTCATACATTTCCGGAAATTCATTTCTTAACCGTATCATCATGCGTCTGCAGTATGACAGCCGCTCTCCCCAGTTAAATTTCAAAAGATTCTTGTGGCCCCAGAAATGAGTGAAAAGTTTCTGTTCCCTGAGCGCATCCATATTATCACAAAAAGAATAAATATTCATCTGTTCTGCCACAGCGCACATCGGCAGGATCCTCTGTTCCGCAAAAACCATATGACAGAGATTGTCACCGTCAGGTATGCTCTTTCGCATGAATTCCATGGAATGCTCCACATAACGGTTCTTAAAGTCATTATCCTTTATAAAAAGCAGAGCCGTATTGGCCGGTCTGACTGTAAAGTCCCATTCTGGAGGAAACGCATACCCTTCCTGCATCCTGAAAAAATGCGGATCCGGATATGTGGATTCCGTAATATCTTCACGATGTATCACCGCTATATCGGTTGTATCCCTGTCGAAAGCATAATCAAGATTCTTCCAGATAATAAGATCCGTATCGATCATCACAGAGGGCATCTGCTCTCTTCTAAGCGCTTCAAGCTTTCCGGCAGCCCAAAACATCAGCGGATCGATACCTTCAGGAACAGTCAGCAGCTCCGTCCCATTCTTAAAACACCTGTCAAGCGAAAGGCTCTCCAGATACTCAAGCGCCGTCTCATCTGCATACATCTTAGCAGGACCGTTGCTCTTCTGGTATGATGCCAATGACAACAGAAGCATCAGCAGTTCATAATCCTGCATCACAACAGTAGTTGCTCCGGTGGTCTTTCCCGGTGCTGTCCACAGTGAATAAAATCCCTTCATATCAGATCCAGTCCGTATCCCATCTCTGCTATAAGCCTGAAAGAAGGTTCAAGTTCAGCCTTAGGTATAAAGCTCAGGCCGCTCTTTGCCGGCCGGCTGCCATTGCAAAGAGCAAGATTTGAATCATTAATGAAACGGTTGCCCTGTTTATTTTCATTATCCAACGCATCACTGCCATGCGTGACAGCCCTTCCACAGTAACTTCCGCCTAAAAACCTTCCTGCAAAACTGCCTTGTGTAAAAGCCCCATTCCGAAAGCTTCCGGAAAGTCTGTAACCGGTACCGTAACTTCCACCGGCATAACTGCCAGCCAGCCTGTACATCCCGCTGTTATAGCTTCCACCTGAATAACTGCCCAGCAGTCTGTACATCTGTAAACGGTAGCTTCCGCCCACATAGCTGCCTGTCAGTGCCAGTCCTGCAGCCATTCCAAAGGATCCAAACAGCCAGCTATAGCTGCCGATACTAAAACTTCCTGCAAAGAAATTGCCAAAGCCCCAGAAATTGTAGCTTCCTCCCACCAGACGGTAACTTCCCTGCAGAAACTGTTCCAGCCTGTACTGACCGCCCATAAAGCTTCCTGTAAAATAGCTTCCGGCCGACCATCTATATGTACTGTAACTGCCAAATGTATTTTTCCATTCAAAACCTTGAGAAAAAGCATAACTTCCAAAGGAGTACGAGCCTGAAATATACGATCCGGTCATGAAAGCAGTGAAAGAATAGCTTCCCGCCGTATAACTGCCGTAGTAATAGCTTCCCTGCTGAAATGCACTCAAACTATAGTTGCCTGTATTAAACAGTCCGGCGGCATAGCTTCCTGTTGTATAGCTGCCGTTCGAATTATCAAGCAGGCTGTATTTTCCAAATTTAAACAAGGCCGGATTATAGCTTATGCTGAAGCTTACACCCCTGCCATTATATTCATCATACTCAGAAACATCAATAACGACATTTTTCCGGCTAACGAAACAGATATTCTCAGGCTTCCTTACCGGGCAGCCATTATAATACATGTCATAAAGGGCTCCGTCTTTTTCAACGGCAAAAAGAATAGCCCGTAGCCTGCCCCTTGAAGCCTGAAGCTTAACATATACAGGCAGGCCTTCGCCTTTATTCAGGAATGAAACAGCTCTCTCCCGGTCACAGTGGAGCATAAAGCCTCCGTCCGGCAGGCGCTGCGATAATTTCTTATTGAATTCCCCATTCCATACAACATATACGGAAAAAGCGGACAGATCCTGGCTGTAATTTTCGTACATAAAGAAAGCATAGCCGGAATGAAATGCAGCAAGATGGTTTATTCGGTTGTCAAATGTCTGGAGGGACTCATCTTTGCGACGGTCAAGCCAGCCAAAAACTTTTGACATATAAACTCTTTCTTGGGGAAAAAGCACAAATTTATCGACATAACCCCAAATTACAATATTCTGCTTAATTATAATGGTTTACTGTTTGATTTACAAGATTTGTATTACATAAAGCTCATAAAGCTCAAATATAACGAATTACTGCTCACCTTACATATCAGCTTCTACCTGTCGTTCCAAAACCCCCGCGGTCGGAAGCACCAAGGTGCTCTGCTTCTTCAAACTCTATCCTCGGCTGATTTTCCATGATTCTAAACTGGCATATCCGGTCATTCACATGGATTTCCGTATCCCTTACGGCGAGGACCGGCATGAACCACTGGTCATTATCGCCACAATATGAAGAATCCACTACACCGCAGTGATTTGTCTGTATAATGCCGAAGTTTTTAAAAGTAGAACTTCTGGGAACGATGTGGGCTTCATACCCTTCCGGAAGCTGCATAGCCACACCAAGAGGAATAAGTTTCCATTCCCCCTTCTTAAGGCTGATCTCCTCAGCACATCGAAGGTCTATCCAATCGGATTTTCCGTCAATATAACGAAGCTTTTCGATCTTATCAGTAAAATATTTAATCTTTATATTCATACGATTCCCCTTTATTATCAATTCACCGGTACAGCTGCCTGTACACAATTATATAATCGTTTAAATGTGTGCATCTGCCTGTTTTCCTTTTATAAAGACACACAATAAGCATTATCACACAAAAATGACACCCTTACGGATGTCATTAACAGATCGTAATTTTCAGGCTTTTGAAGCATTTTCGGGACTGTCATTCCCCTGCGTTCCTTCAATCCTTTTATTCTTTGCTTTCCTAAGTCCAAATCCTATAAAGAAAGCTGCAACTATAGCTGCAATATAAACAAGATAAGTTACCAGATATGACAGAAAACCATCCGGTGAAAACAAAAATAACATCAATTTATCCATTTTTAAGAATCCCTTCCATGAGTTGTTTCTCCCCCAACTCGCTTAAATTTTATCATTCTACCGTTTAAGCGTCAATATATCCGAATCAAATTCAGATTTACATAACTATCAAAAATCATCCGTCAAAACCGCATTATTATCTGCCGCTGATGTTGCAAGCCTGTCGCACCGCTCATTATATACGTTACCATCGTGCCCTTTTACCCAGTTCCATTTTATCTTATGAGGCTCTGCCGCTTTAAGAAGCCGTTCCCAAAGGTCCACATTCTTTACTGCTTCCTTATTGCTCTTTTTCCAGCCCCGCTTTATCCAGCCGCCTATCCAGTTCTGGTTAAATGCATCTGTCAGGTATTTCGAATCCGAATAAAGCTCTACTTCACAGGGACGATTCAGAGTCTCCAAAGCCACTATGGCAGCCATGAGCTCCATTCGGTTATTGGTAGTCTTCTTATACCCAGCCGATAGTTCTTTCTCGTGAGTCTCTCCCTTTGAATCCGTAAAGCTTATAACGGCTCCGTATCCGCCGGGGCCGTCGGGATTCCCCCTGGCAGCACCGTCTGTATATATCATTACCTTAGGCATTTTCATCCCCCTGTCTTTTCTTTCTCATTAATATGCTTCATCAAGCATGAATTTCGTTGCTATTTTCATGCCCTCAGCTCCAGTTTCCTGACGTTTCAAATCTTCCGGCCCTTTCCGAAGCCTTTTGGGTAATCTCCGCAGGATACCCCATTATCTCTATTAACCTTATGGCATTCCTTGTTGCCGCAGGTCCCGGGCAGAGCTTATAGCTGAAGTTCACATCGCCGTTATCCATATCCTCACTGAAATGGTAGTTCTCATATTCAGTCTTGAGAATTTCCGTAAGTTCCCTGTCATGGGTAGCCACCATTGCAAACACACCGTTATCCTTAAGATATTTAAGTATCTCTGCCGATGCTGCTATACGCTCCACCGTATTGGTGCCCTTGAGCACCTCATCGATAAAACAGGCTACTCTGATCTCCGCTATTGAATCCTTTGCCTCCAGTATCCGCTTAAGAGCCTTTATCTCGGCCAGGAAGAAACTGTCCCCTGCAAGGAGGTCATCAGACAGGGACATTGAACTGTATATCCTGTGATACGCAGTTGTAAAACTGTCAGCACAGGCAAAACACAGCGTCTCGGATAATACCATATTGACTGCGACAGTCTTTAGGAAGGTTGATTTGCCTGAAGCATTTGATCCTGTAAGCAGCATATTTCCCGAAAGAGAATAACTGTTCTTCACGGGATTCTTTATAAGCGGATGATAGATATTTTCTGCGCTTTCAATTCCTGAAAAGACAGGTTCGCAGATATCACCGCAGGCAGCCCTGAAAGAAGCCGCAGCAGCCAGCATTTCCAGATAACCAAGGGTAAAATGGATCTTATCAGCCTCATCTTTGTTCTTTAAGAGTTCCCTTCCGGCCTTTTCAAAAACAATCAGGTCAAGATGAAGCATCATGTATATATAGTCTTTTATAAGTCCTAACGGAGATGCGGCTCCCACATCCCCAGCGGTTATCAGCGTCACACAGGTCCTGAACGTTCCCATTTTCCCGTATGAATTTTTCAGGCAGCTGAGCTCGGCTGAAAAGAGACTCCTTGAGCCCTCATCCGGAAATACCCTGTCTATATTCTTTATGAACTCTCCCGTACTCTTCTGCTCACGCATCACGATACGCACCACAGAAAGCAGCGGCATTATTGAAGGCTTTACTTTAAAATACCAGGCAATGTTAAATATAAGCGCTGCCGGAAATAATATCATTCCGATACGCAGATCAATGAACATTGTGATGATGCCTGCTGCAAATATTACAGGCGCCAGCACATGCAGGCTGCCTTTAGCCTTCTTCGCTGCATTTTCGGTCTGTGCATCCATATCATCCAGTATTGCACTGAAAGAAAACTTTTTATCTTTGCCGCTTTGCGCAGCCAGGAACTGAAGATGCTCACGTTCTGCCGTATGGTCCGAAAAGAACCTTATCATCTCATCACGCCTTTTTAACTCACTTTCTTCAAATATAGGCGTCCTCAGCGAATGATAAAGCACCTCTTCTCCTGCAGAGGAATATGTTACATTTGCCCTGGCAAAAAGCCTGTTCATATCCAGGTCGTTCCAGGTGATATCATCAAGCACATAACTGCCTGCGTGTGTCTGATGAAATTTTTTTATGATCTGCATCCTTTCCGCGGAAATTCCGGCAGTATTAAACCTGCCATAGCTTTCGTGGATTTCTTTTTTTAGCTTTTTTTCCTGACGGCTGCGCTCCTTAAGTCCGAGCAGAATAAATATGATCACAAAAGCCGCAAAAGCGGCAAGAAAAACTAATGTTGCATTATCCATTTCAGATATCCTTAAAATCAGGTCCGAAGCTTTCAGGCAGAAGCTCTTCCAATGAAAATTCCCTGTATTCAAAATCCTTGCCTGCCACAACTATTCTCATTTCAGACGGTTCTGAAAATTCCCTGAGTACCTGCCTGCATACACCGCAGGGATATGCCATCCCCATATTATCTCCTGAACCACCGGCTATTGCTATAGCCTTAAATCTTCTTTTTCCTTCACTGACCGCTTTAAAGACTGCAGTCCGTTCAGCACAGTTTGTTGCACCGTAAGATGCATTTTCCACATTACACCCGGAATAAACACTTCCATCCTCACATAAAAGAGCCGCTCCCACCTGATAGTCTGAATACGGTGCATAGGAATTTGTTCTCGCTTCATAAGCTTTTGATATTAGTTCTTTTCTGATTACGTCATCAAGCATCATCAGCTATCCTTTCCTTTTGAGTATTCTTTTATTTCAGCTGTTTCTCAGCTTTCATCTCAGCCTTATCACGCTGCATTTCTTTTACAGCACGCTCTGCCAGGTCTTCGATACTTAAATCCCTATCTTTATCATAATAAGCCACACCTATCGCCGCAGACACCTTTTCCCAGGATTTCAGGGCTTTTTCTTCGCTTAATCTGCTAAGCCTTGACTTAAACTCTTCAATAAGCTTTTGGCTGTTTCTCAGGTCCTCACCTTTCAGCACAACCATAAACCTGTCTCCGCCCACCTTGAACACGGGCGAATGTTCAAATACATGGCATACAATAAAGCAAAGCTTCCTTATCGCATGATTCCCATTTTCATATCCATAATCCTCGTTTATCTGCTTAATGCCGTTCATATCTACTGCCGCCAGGCCAAAACCGATATTTTCATTCTGGACGTCTATCGCCAGTTTCCTGATCTCATCTTCAAAGGCATTACGGTTCCTTATGCCGGTAAGCAAATCTTTATACCCCTGTCCGCTGGCTTTTCTTACCTGCGCCTTAGTATCAGACAGCTCCTGTGAAGCATACTGCAGGCTCTTTATCTGTTTTTCCACCTGCCTGATCAGATTGCTGAAAGCTGCAGAGAGATCCGCTATCTCATCAGTTCCCTTAATACTTTCATCTATACTGTCAGCGACCCCGGCTTCCCTTGATTCTGTATATTCCCTGACATGTCCGGCCAGCTTTTCGATTCTCTCTGTAACAGATCGGCTTAGTATCTCTATTATTGCAAATGTCGCAACCAGATATACGAGTGCAATGATCGCAACCTGCTTAAGAGTATCTTCAAGTATCTCCTTGTTTACCCTGTCAACTTCTATCTCCGTAGCTATAAGTCCCATCTTCTGTCCATTGATCACAAGCGGAGTATAATAGCAGTATGTATGGCCGTATGAATTATTGAATTCCTTAAAGCCGTTCTGCTTAACACCGGTTTCCCAGGTTTTCCACATTATCTCATATTCATCCGGGCCGTTATAATAGGTATCCCCAAGATACATGATATCATCCATCGCCGGATCAGGCGTCCCCCCCTCCGCAAGATGGTCATTCGGGGTGGTGCGTTCACCATCTATCATGTACATCACTTCGTGATTTTCTTCATCCATCACAAGATAATATGTATATGGCAGATCAAAGGCGATCCTTGCCTCTTCAAAAGCCAAAAGCCAGTACATGTGGTAATACCTGTAGTATTCCATCTGAAGCTCCGTTTCAACATCTTCAAATGCAATATCCCTTCCCAGAACCTTTCCCGGATAATTGTCAATGATCATCCTCTCTGCCGAGATCTGATATGACAGATATTCCTCCTCGTCTATGGGCAGATTAAACTCATCATAATGCTTGAGATAAAAATCCTGATATTCAATAAAACGGTCACCATCCCGTACCATAAGTCCTGCAAGATACTCGCCTACATCCCTGACATTGATCTCGCACTGCCTTTTGTAACTGCCCATCTGAATGGAATATATAAGGATACCCGTAAGCGATAAAGTAAAGATAGTAAAGACCAGAAATACAGCTATGATCTTATTGCTGATACTTTGTTTTGCCCCCATAACAAACATTATCCCCCCATAATGAATACACTCATTATACCACTTTTTTACCGATTTTTCCATACTGCCAGCCTCCCTGCTCCCCCCTGTTCAAAATTATCCGTAATAACACGAAAATATGGTAAAATTTTATCCGTAATAATATTTAAGGATTCTGGATCTATGACCGAAAAAAAAGAAGTAATAAAAGAAGAAATAAAAGAAATAAAAAAAGACCTAAGCTTCACCGGGCTGCAGGCAGGCAATATAGCCTATTCATATAAAAAACACAGAGTGCTTCAAGGCGTCTCATTTGAACTGCCTAAGGGAAAAGCGGCAGCTCTCCTTGGTGCAAACGGAAGCGGGAAATCTACGCTTCTCTCAATACTCTCGGGGATACGGCATTCCGGCACGCCTGCTGACGGCAGCATTCCGTTTTATACATACTGCGATGGAAAAAAAACATCAGATCTGTTCCGTGACAAAAAAAGCTGTTCTCGGATCATTTCGTATGTTCCGCAGGAGGATCCCCTGATGCCTGAACTGTCCGTAAAAGATAACCTGCTCTTATGGTATAACGGCTCCGGTACCGGATTCAGTTCAGCCCTGCAGAGTCCTGCCATTTCTGCACTTGATATTCTTTCGTTTATGAATAAACCTGTAAGGGATCTGTCAGGTGGTATGAGAAAACGTGTCAGTCTCGCCGCAGCACTTATAAATGAGCCTGAGGTTCTTCTTCTGGATGAACCTGCATCCGCTCTTGACCTTAGCTTTAAGGCAGAACTCAGGAACTATCTCCGGGGACTGCGTGAAAGCGGAACCACTCTTTTGATCAGCACGCATGATGAAGAAGATCTCGACATCTGTGATATTGCCTTTTTATTGAAAGACGGAATAATATCATCCATATCACCTGCCCTTAGAGGCGAAGAGTTACTGAAACTGATACGATGAAAAGAATGATCAAAAAGCCCGGGATAATGATACCTGCGGTTATTATATTTATACTTGCTGCAGCTATGGCTATTCTGCTGATTTTGAATTCTCCACGGTTTCGGGTACTTGCAGCACTCTATGATGCCCTGGATACAGAGCTGACCGACAGCTGTCTGACAGGTCCTGTAACAGCAGATGCAGGATTTGTGATAACTTCACTTAAATGTGAATCGCTGCCTGAAGATTCATATTTCTCCGGTGCAGGATTAAAACTGTCCGCTATGGCTGACACTGAAAACCGGTTCCTTGACATGAAACTGACACCCACATTTCTCATCTACGCTGCGCCTTCACTATGCGTAAGGTTTAGAAGCGATCTGCTTGGGATATCCTCACCTGAGCTGTATGATAAAGAGCTTGTATTCGATACAGCACATCCCTTTAACGGCTATGAAGACTCCGTTCTCCATGAAATGCTGGGCATCGACATTCCTGACAGCTCCGAAAAATATTCAGCTGACCTGTTTAGGTATTTGGAAAAGATCAGTGACTCATATTCAAAAAAAGAACTGCGCAAAAAAATACTTGAATCAGACATAAAAAAAACATCAGGATACGCGCCCCTGTACACGCCTGATAAACGGGAATATAACTGTGAAAGCTATACTATTACTTTCACATCCGGTGA
Source organism: Lachnospiraceae bacterium UBA4364 (assembly GCA_002393955.1). GTDB lineage: Bacteria > Bacillota > Clostridia > Lachnospirales > Lachnospiraceae > NK4A136. Next base: position 255,781 of record DGSK01000001.1, read on the forward strand.
GACGATCACAGTCTGTATCGATAAATCAGGAAAACTCCGAAGCATAAAATCCGGCTGTATAATTATTTATTTTTGCGGAGAACAGAATGTAACGGATGATTTCTGCTTTGTGGCAGACCATTATCCATTGTCTGATCCGGATTTTCTTTTGGCTGATCCGGAATCTGACACTGAAAACGGGTTTTCCCTGTTTGATGGAAACATGACAGTCAGCCTGACTGCATACGGTACAACCAGGAATTATAAGCAAAGCCGGTACAGCATCGACAAAGAGTTTACTCTTGAAGCTGATACACTTGAACTTACTCTGTATTCCGAAAAGGATGAGCTGTTATACTTAAACGGAAATGCATCCGTCACGCTCCTTCCGGGTGACACCCCGGTATGCGAGGACCTGCCTGATGAAAATCCTTACAACATGAGCCGGACAGAATTACAGGATGCGATTTCCGGAATATACATAAACCTGCAGAACAACCAGCTTATGAAACTTGTAATAACTCATATGGGGGAAACGGGATTCGATGATCCAATGGCTCCCGAAAAGAGATAGAAAATGTTTTTTAACTTTCTTAAATTCAATTTTAAAAAGTCAGTCCGTACCCTGCCTGCACTCTTTGCCGGAGGTATTTTTCTTGCACTCCTGATAGGAAGCTGCGTTGCTGCGGCTTCCGCAGTACTTTACAGGAATGAACCTCTCGTAAAAGCATCTGTGGCCGTTGTTCCCGGAGATATGAACAATCGTTATATGGATATGGCAATTGACTATATTTCCAACATGTCATCAACCTCTATGGTACTCGAGTTTGAAATAATGGAAGCAGATGAAGCTGATCGGGCATTGAAGCAGGGCGATGTGATAGCTGAAATGATATTCCCCGAAGGGATGGTTGAAGGAATATTATACGGTGAAAACATACCTGCCATTATCCGAATATCTGAATCAGATAATCTCTCTGCACTTTTCCTCTCCGAACTGATAAATGACGGTGTGACGCTCCTTTCCTCTGCACAGGCATCCTCCTATACTGCCGCTGCGGTTTACTATTCAATTGATGCGGAAGAAAGTCTTTCCAATGCCTACGACCACATAGACCTGATCAACTTTGCCCATGTCGCAGACAGGGAAAACGTCTTCAACATTACCATGCTCATCCCCGGAAGCAATGAAGGTCTTACCGTCAGCAACGATCCGGATGATGCCTGCGTATCCGGCACTAAGTCTGTTGCGCTCTACTATATGTCCTCCGGTTTCATACTTTTCGCACTGTTCTGGGGAAGCTGCATGACAGGGCTTTTAAAATATCCGTCTTCGTCATATATTTCCTGCCTCTTTGCCAAAGGCATAACAACCGTAAAATATATTCCGGCACTGTTTCTTACTGCGTCAACCATTTTCTTTGTAATACTTGCATCGGCAGGCGGCATAACCTGCAGCATACTTCTCGAAAGCCTCTCTGTTCCGGCACTGCTTATGTACTTTCTTATGCTGTCATTATTTGTATCGGCATTCTCCCTATTCCTCCACGTTATAACAAGAAGTCCTTCTCTTGCGGTACTGCTTCAATTCGTACTGGGCACAGCCATGCTTCTGTTATCCGGCGGAATAATCCCTTCGGCCTTCCTTCCTGCAGGAATTGCCGGATTTGGCAGAATACTGCCCACTGCATTTTTACAGAGCAGCCTGTTAGGGATATTCCTGAATATAAGTCTCATGCCTGACGTCAGAATACTCATATGGACTGTATTGCTGCTGATTGCAAGCTGTACAGTACTTAAATTCCGTCACATAAGGGGGACACTGTAATGAAATTTTCCAGATTATTATTTATGTCAGTAAAAAGAACACTGCTCTCCCCGGTATTTGTACTACTCCTTTTTTTCCTTCCATTGATCACGCTTATAACCGGCATACATGAACGTTTTTCCGTTGATAACAAAACCGAAAAAAAGATACCAGTTGCATATTTTATTTCCGCCAATAATGAAGATTCTAATACGCCGTTCACCGGTTCTGACACGGACAGCATGTATTCTTTCCATGAGTGTGATTCCGAATCAGCACTCATGGATGAAGTATTAAGCGGAAAAGCCGAGTGCGGATACGTTATCCCCGCAGATATACTTGCAGTTTTAGCCACCGGCGATACAAAAGGGAAAGTGCAGGTGTATATTTCACCGGCTTCTACCCAGACCTATATAGTCAACGAGACTGTATATGCGGAAATATTTAAGAAACTCGCTCCCCTTCTATTAAGGAACTATATATATGAATACTCAGAAGTACGTGACAGGATCGCCCTTATCGATGGGAATGAGATAAACGGAAAAGTCTTCTCGGAAGATGTTGTATATGAACTCTATGACGATTATTCAACCAACGGAAGCACCTTCTCCGTCGTAACAGATACTACGGAAAGCAGGTCGACATCATACACCGATAACAGCAATAACGGAAATTCTCCGGATAAAAAAACATCTGCAGCATCATTAAGAGGACTTTTATCAGTACTGGTAATGCTCTGCGGATTCTGCGGAGTACTTAAGTATTTTGATATGGCAGACAATCCGGTACTGTCAGCTTTTAAAGTACGGCTCTGTACCATAATGAGCCCGCTGCTTCTATCCATGACCGTGTCTGAATCATGTCTGATATTATCAGCCCTTTTCGGAAACAAAAATGCTTATGCTTTAGCTCCCGGAAACCCGCTTCAAAAGCTTTCATTCATATCCGGATCCGTTTTTATTTCCGAAATATCAGGTCTTATGATTTTTATGATATTGTGTATATTATTACTTTTACTCCTTTCATACCTGATTCCCGAAAGGAGCCTGTTCTGTGCCTTTATGCCGGTATACCTGTTATCAGCGCTGATCTTCACACCGGTATTTATTGACATTCCCTCATTAATGCCGGTGTTCCGTTTTGTAAAAGTATTATTTCCTTCTGTCTGGTATATCTGATACATTTTATTTATTCAATCAAAATAATTCATAAAAATATCCCCCGGAGAACATGTTATTACATTTCCACCGTTTTTTCTGATCAATTCGTTATAGATGGCAATATTGTTTTCATTGACACAATCCGGAACATGCTCCGGCAAAACAAGCTTCCATGAATGAAGCAGCTGATACCTTATACCTTTATACGGATGACCGCCATACTTTACATCACCGGCTAATGGATACCCGATAGAAGATAAATGAGCCCTTATCTGATGTGACTTTCCTGTAATAAGCTCCACCTCAACTAAAGAATAACCATCCTTTTGTCCAAGTAATTTATAACCTGTATAAACTGCGTCTTTTTTCTCTCCGCTTTCTTTTATACTGACTGTATTTCTTTCATGATCCTTGATAAGATACCCCGTAAGCATGCCTTCACCGGACATCCTGCCCTCAACTATAGCGAGATATTTTTTTCTGACAGAATGAGTCTTTATAAGGTCGCTTATAAGTCTGCTTCCGGCGTAGGTTTTAGCTGCCATAAGAAGCCCTGATGTATTACGGTCCAGCCTGTTGCAAACAGATGGCGTATAAGTGCTTTCCGCTCTGCCATAGCGCTGTCTCAGTATGTCATTTATGCATGTCTGCCCCTTTTCAGACCCCTGGCTCAAAATGCCTGCAGGCTTATTTATTAACAGCACATCATTCGTTTCGAGTACTATATTAAGCTGAAAACCACCTTTAGGATTTGCCTCATCGGAAGATGCTTTCATTAACTTCTCATCAGTGCCCCCGCGCATTTTCTCATAAGTATCATCAGAAAAAAAAATCCGAACATGATCCCCCGGTGACAGTATCGTGCTTCCGTCAGATTTCTTTCCGTTCAGATCTATATTCTTTTTTCTGAGCATCTTATACAAAAAGCCGTTTCCGGCTGCAGGCAAAAGCTTTTTCAGATATTTATCCAGACGTTGTCCGGCCTCATCATTTCTGATGATCATCTCTTTCATAATTCAACTCTCCATAAAGGATATACTCGCACAACATCTCATTTTAGGCAGGCTCACAGTGATATCTGTGTCATCAACTCTAAAATTTCAGTACTGTCATCACTGTCATTTCCATTCTGTGCAAGATGCTGTAATCTTGCTATAAACTTATCATTTTCCGTAGTCTTATAAAACTTTATCTTTTTTCCTTTAAATCCGTTCTGTTCCATAAGTGTTTTCACATGTTCGGCAGCAGCTTCCGCATCAGCCTTATCATCAGACAGAAGCGCAGATATCCCGCCCTCATCAGCAACAAGAGCCGCCACCGCAAATGACTTGCTGTAGCCGGTCATATAAAGTTCATAAATGATATTATCACAGCCGGTTCTCTCTATATCATCATAAAGCTTTTCAACCGGAGTATATGCCTTGGCCTTGTAAAACATGATGGCAGATATAAGTGTACGTGCTGCCGGAAGCATACCCAGAACGGCTGCAATCGTCAGATAATTAAATTTTGTACCTGTAATAAATATGCCTATCCCCAGAATACCAAAAGATATCCCGAACATTACCAGGCAGACGGCGCAATTCCTTTTCCAGCCCGCCTCCCAGTATCCTTTAGTCCCTTTTGTATATTTATTCTTGCTCCTATTATTTTCCAATAATATCAACCTCTCTCTTATTTATAAAACTTTATCAAAAGCCCTGCCTCACAACTGACTGACACGGTCAGCACATAACTTCAGACAGCAACAATTTCATGTATAAATACTGCTTGTCAGAAAAACATCCTAAGTATCAGTTCATCCGGAAGTATCTTTGCCGCCACCCTGAAACAATTCATACCGGCACCGTAGACAGATACATTCCATCCCCTGTATGCATCACGGTATGCCTGCAGTACCACCTTTTTAGCCTCCGCCATAAACGGCTTTTTATAATCTTTCATTTTTTCATACTTTTCTGCCTTGTTTATAAATGGCGTATCCACACATCCGGGACATACAGCAGTCACATAAATCTTCTTTTTCCTAAGCTCATGGGATAATGCTTTTGACAATGAATATACATAACTCTTTGAAGCAGCATAAACCGCAAATCCCGGCTGAGGCAAAAAAGCCGCAGCGCTTGCCATATTTATGATATGGGAGCCACGTGACATAAATGGAATGCAATCCGCTGTAAGCCTTGTTAAAGCCCGACAGTTTATATCAGCCATCAGTTCATTTTCTTCAGGCTTAAGCCTTGCAAAATCCCCCATTATGCCTATGCCGGCATTATTAACCAGCAGCCTTATATCCGGCGCTGTATCCTGTACTATACTTATAAGCGCACGATATTCTTCATCATCACTTAAATCCGCAGAGATACACCTGCATTTTCTGCTTACCCTTGAAGCCGTTTTATAGAGCTTTCTCTTATCACGTCCGACAAGCCACAACTCATCAATATCAGTTGCAAAAAATCCTGCATAATAGGCAAAATACCTGCCCATTCCTGAACCGGCACCGGTAATCACTGCAATCCTTATTCCGCTGTTAACTGATTTATTATTACTGATCATACTATAATTAACCCGCATAAATACTTTTGATTAACCGGCAAAAAACAGCTTGAATCCTACTATCACTGCATAAAAAAACATCCGCCCGGCACTAAGCATCAGCATGCACTTAATCCCAGACGAATGCCCAACATATCAATATATTCATTCCTCAGAATCAGGATCGAGATCAAGGCTGATGGGTGCTGTAGGCCCCATTCCCTGATTTTCCGGAAGATCCTCATCGCCCCCGCTCTCTGTGCCTGCATTATTGACTGCATCAAGATTTGCACGAATCTCATCCTGTGACTTTCTAAGCGCCTCCAACAGATGATTGGAATTCCTTGCGGTCTCATTTGCACAGTCTTCAATTATATTCTGAAGATTATTAAGTGAAGATCTGAGATACTTATCAAACTCGGAGTAAACAGCATTCGCATAGTTATCTGCGTCGTTTACGATCGCATCAGCCTCTTCATTTGCACCTTTTATTATCTTCTGAGCTTCCCTGTCTGCATTGTTAATGATGAGATTTGCATTTTCCTCAGCCCTCATCATTATCTCACTTTCACTCAGCAATTCCTTTGTCTTAGCACGCACAGCATCCAGCATATCATCCGACTGTTCTCTGGCTTCATTCCGGATTCGATCAGCTTCATCACGCGCCTCAGCCATTATATCCTCACGCCTCGCATACATTTCCATACATGCAGATACTTCTTCCGGCGTGGTCCTCCTTAATTCATCGATCAGATCTTTTAAGTTATCCCTGTCAAGAATTACCTGATCCTGATGGAACAACGGGCTCTTTCCTTCATCCACCATTGCATTAAGCTCATCTATGCACTTCATTATGCGTGCCTTGGGTTTAGCCATTATCTTTTCCTTCCCCTCGTATTATTTACGTTTTTCAGTATATTTTGCATTTATAAGCGGTACTTCAAATTCGGGCACAAACTGTGAGATATCACCGCCGAAACTAATGATAGTCTTTACAGAAGAAGAACTCAGGTATGAATACTCAAGGCTGGTAGTCAGAAAAATCGTGTCAACTTCATCATCAGAAAGCTTCCTGTTAGTCTGAGCAGTCTGAAGCTCATATTCAAAATCAGTAATCGCCCGCAGCCCCCTGATTATAATATGAACATCCTTCTCTCTGCAATAATCAACAAGAAGACCACTAAAAGAATCAATTTCCACATTCTTGATATCTTTAGTGGCTTCCTTGAGTATTTTAACACGTTCATCAACCGAAAACAACGGAGATTTTGTATCATTATTAAGTACACTTACCGTAAGCTTGTCAAACATCCTTGACGCTCTCTTGATCACATCAAGATGTCCGTAGGTCATGGGATCAAAACTCCCCGGATAAATTGCCTTCTTCATTATTCTTTAACTCTTTTCCGCAAAAATACATGCTTATTGGTTTTGTAAATCTTCTCCTTGATAATATCAAACCCCAGCTCATTTGCAAAGGAAAAATCACGATCCTTTGCTTCTTCTATAATAATTACAGTATCAGAGGTTACAGCCTTTGACGAAACTGCCGCCGAAAGCAGTGATGCATCCGTTCCCATACCGTATGGAGGATCAGCAAATATCACATCAGCTTTTTCCCTAATGCCATAACTCATAGCGGTAACCGCATCCTGCTTAAGAACAACGGAAGAATCAATAAGCTTGGTATGCTTTAAGTTTTCCTCTATGCACTTTATCGCCGCAGCATCATTTTCTATAAAATAGGCTTTTTGGGCACCTCTGCTCAGCGCTTCAATACCAATCTGTCCGCTCCCTGCACACAGATCCACAAAGACAGCCCCCGGAACATCCTGCTGAAGTATGTTGAAAAGAGTTTCCTTTATTCTATCCGTAGTAGGCCTTGTGGTCATTCCCGCCGGAGTCTTTAACAACAGGCTCCTTGCGCTTCCCGCAATAACTCGCATCATTACCTCTTTCTGCTGTATTAATACAGCTTACTTTATCTTTGATCCTTTGCCATCTCTGTTAGCAGCCCTTATTATACGAAGATCTATATGACGGTCATGGAATTCAACGATATTCTTTTCATCACTGTTGTGTCCAAAATATGCCTTCTCAATGTAATCGTCACCCACAAGCTTCATACCACGTACTCCGATTGCGGTCTTCTTCTTTTCAGGAATCTGTGTTGTGTCAATCTTTAATAAGTATCCCTTGTGGGAAGCCATTGCCAGATATGTATCATCCAACATTTCTGATACCCCTACCACTTCATCATCATCTGCAAGCTTTGTAGCAGCAACAGTACGTTTGGCCACATTGAATTCAGCACCATAGACATACTTGATCATGCTCTGTTTTGTGACAAAGATAAAGCACTTCTGATCTATGTTCTCCTGGCTGACCATATAGATTATATCCTCGGTCTTGGAATCGAAACCGCTGACGTTATCTATGGGCTGTCCCTTATCTCTGAACTTTCCATACGGAAGATCACTCACTTTGACTGTATGAAGATTTCCCTTATCCGTGAAAGCACATATTCTTCCGGTATTCTTGCATTTCAATATATAGCTGTTTTCTGCCTGTGCAGCATCAGCATTTCTCTCATATGTAGGAATATCCACAACCCTGCAGTATCCGAAACGGTCCATTAAGAACATCATTTCCATCTCTTCAACAGGTTTTTCTACCACTACCGCTTCTTCAACATTATCAATCTCTGTCCTGCGGTCTCTGGCAAACTGCTTTTTTATGGTATCCAGTTCTTTTATCATCTCCTGGGCCATGGACTCTTTTCTGTCCAAAAGATCCTCATACTTATAGATATTCGCAGTAGTCTCTTCGTACTGTTTATTCAGTGCATCTATCTCAAGTCCGATCAGGCGGTAAAGCTTTAACTCAAGTATAGCATCCGCCTGTCTCTCGGTAAAATGCAGCATCTCCGCCATTATCTTGGACTCTTTTGCCTTGAACTTGATTCCCGTAGTCTTGCCTTCCACAAGACAGGCTTTTGCCTGAGCTTTGTCATGTGAGCCCCTGAGTATCTCTATGATTAGATCAATTACATTGCAGGCCTTGATAAGACCTTCCTGGATTTCTTTCTTTTCCTTTTCCTTTCTGAGGAGTGTTGTATATTTCCTGCGGTTAACCTCATACTGGAATTCAACATTATACCTGATAGCATCACGCAATGACAGCGTCTCCGGACGCCCGTCGGCAATAGCCAGCATATTGGCACCGAAAGTATCCTCCAGTCTGGTCTTCTTATAGAGAAGATTCTTGAAATTCTCCACATCAGCATCACGCTTAAGCTCTATAACTATGCGTATGCCTTCCTTGGATGACTGATTGGAAATATCAACTATATCCGAGGTCTTCCTTGTTTCCTGAAGAGATGCTACATCCTGCAGAAATTTAGCAATTCCACTTCCTATCATTGTATAAGGAATTTCAGTGATAACTACAAGGGTATGTCCACCTTTTGCCTTCTCTATTTCCACCCTGCCGCGGATCTTTATTTTTCCGGTACCGGTTCTGTATATCTCAGCCAGTTCATCCTTATTGGTAATGATCCCTCCTGTAGGAAAATCAGGCCCTTTTATATACTTAAGCAATTCTTCCGTTGTAATCTCTTCATTCTTAATATAAGCCTTCTCCGCCTCTATCACTTCAGCAAGGTTGTGGGGCGGAATATTTGTAGCCATGCCGACAGCTATACCTTCCGAACCATTTACCAGAAGGTTTGAGAATTTAGCCGGAAGTACTGAGGGTTCTTTTTCTGTTTCATCGAAATTCGGTATGAAGTCTACTACATCCTTATCCAGGTCAGCAAGAAGATTTTCCTCTGCGACCTTAGCCAGGCGGGCTTCCGTATACCTCATAGCAGCGGCACCATCACCCTCGATATTGCCAAAGTTGCCATGACCATCCACCAGGGCAAGGCCTTTTTTGAAATCCTGACTCATTACCACGAGCGCATCATAAATTGAAGAATCACCATGGGGGTGGTATTTACCCATGGTATCACCTACTATACGCGCACTCTTCCTGTAGGGGCCGTTATGCCTTATACCTAACTCATGCATGTCATATAACGTCCTGCGCTGAACGGGCTTAAGACCGTCTCGGACATCCGGCAGCGCTCTTGCAATGATAACACTCATGGCATAGTCGATGTACGACTTCTGCATGACCTCGCTGTATTCTGTTTTAAGTATACGATCCTGTTCTTTCATTAATGATATTCCCTTATATTATTCCTTTATATATTACCTGCTAAAACTTCACACTTGCTATATATCGCTATAGTACTTTATCTTAAACGTCCAGCATTGCATCCTTCGCATTCTCGTGGATAAAAGCCTTTCTCGGAGGCACATCCGTTCCCATAAGCAGCTCTGTTGTATCTGATGCAATCATGGGATCCTCTATGCTGACACGCTTAAGCATACGCCGTTCCGGATCAAGTGTCGTCTCCCAGAGCTGGTCAGGATCCATCTCTCCAAGACCTTTATATCGCTGCAATGTAAAATTACCTTTATGTGTCTTTCGGTATTTTGCCAGGGCCGCATCATCATAAAGATATTCTTCCTCTCCTCTTGAAGGCATAGCCTTGTACAAAGGAGGCATGGCAATATAAACATGACCTTCAGATATAAGCTCCGGCATGAACCTGTAAAAAAGGGTCAGCAGCAGTGTACAGATATGTGCACCGTCCACGTCGGCATCTGCCATGATAATGATCTTATCATAGCGAAGCTTTGTAATATCAAAGTCATTTCCATATCCCTCGGAAAAGCCGCATCCAAAAGCATTTATCATGGTCTTGATTTCAGCATTTGCCAGAACTTTATCTATGCTTGCCTTTTCCACATTTAGGATCTTACCCCTGATAGGCAATATTGCCTGGAATTCCCTGTTTCTTGCAGTCTTTGCAGATCCGCCGGCGGAATCACCCTCCACAATGAAGATTTCACATTTTGACGCATCTCTGGAACCGCAGTTGGCAAGCTTACCGTTTGAATCAAACGAATACTTGGGCTTGGTAAGCAGATTTGTCTTTGCCTTTTCCTCTGTCTTCCTGATCTTGGCCGACTTCTCAGCACAGGCTATGACGGACTTAAGCACTTCAAGATTTCTATCAAAATAATGCACCGCCTCGTCACCGGTAACCTTGCTCACTGCCTTTGCTGCATCCTGATTATCAAGCTTAGTCTTGGTCTGACCCTCAAATCTTGGATCATGATGCTTAATACTTACGACTGCAGTCATACCGTTACGCACATCGGGGCCGGTAAAATTACTGTCTTTATCCTTAAGTGTCCCCAGCTGTCTTGCATAGGTATTTATTATATTGGTAAACATTGTCTTGAAACCGGTAATATGTGTGCCGCCTTCAGAGTTGTAGATATTATTACAGAAGCCCAGCACCACTTCCCTGAATTCATTAACATACTGGAAGGCTACCTCAACCTCAACGCCCTCAGCCTCACCCTTGTAATAAACCACGTCATGGATGCCTTCCTGTCCTTTATTAAGAGCCTTTACAAAACCGATTATTCCTTCCGGCTCATGGTATTCTATCTTTTCAGGCTCGGCACCACGAAGATCCTGGAAAATAATTGTAAGCTTAGGATTGAGATACGCTGTCTCATGAAGCCTGCTCTTTACATCCTCAGCTTTAAATACAGTTTTTTCAAAAATGGTATCATCCGGTGTGAAATTAACCTTTGTTCCGGTCTGCCTGGTATTGCCCACTTCCGGAATCAGGCCATTTATCAATTTGGTAACAGGCTTACCCTTTTCGTACTCATCCTCATATATATGGCCATTCCTCTTTATGGTTACTTTCATATGATTTGAAAGGGCATTTACCACGGATGAACCAACACCGTGAAGACCGCCGCTGGTCTTGTATGCGGAATTATCGAATTTTCCGCCTGCATGAAGTGTAGTAAAAATAACACGTTCTGCTGAAACGCCCTTTGCATGCATCTCCACAGGCATACCCCTGCCGTTATCCTCTACCGTTGCCGATCCATCCTTTTCCAGTGTAACCGATATCCGGTCACAGCATCCTGCCAGATGTTCATCCACGGAGTTGTCTACTATCTCGTATATAAGATGGTTCAGTCCCTTCGTACTGGTTGATCCAATATACATTCCCGGACGCTCCCTGACGGGCTGAAGTCCCTCCAGTACTACGATATTTTCCGCACCATAATTCTGCGCATCATTATTATTTGCTGCCATTAATAACCTCCAAACAAAAAATCTTTTTGATCCAAATTTCCAGATCTAAACACTCAGATCCGCTCACAGAATCTGACGGCATCTATATTGAATATAATTCCGGCTTATTTTCAGCGCACAGCATATTGCTAAGCCGAATGATAGACATAATTATTTTATGTTCACCAAAACAAACAAGGCACATTATATCACAAAGAACTTGTGTCCGTCATCAACATATTGTATTTTCATATGAAATTCAGTTCCGTGAAATTAATTATAGAACAACTGTTCGTGTTTTTCAAGTGATATTTATATATTGTCTAAAGATATATACTGTGAAACTCGCTGTAGCTTATGCTCCCGCTCTCTCGAAGAGCCGTTTCAAGAGCTTTAAGTCCTTCCTGCCCATCCTCTGTCATATCCTGCAGCACCGACTTTACCCGTCCTATCATTTCAGCATCCGTATAAATATCAGCAATCTTGAAATATGGAAGTCCGGACTGGCGCAAGCCGAAGAAATCCCCCGGTCCTCTCTGTTTCAGATCTTCCTCCGCTATCTTAAATCCGTCATTGCTTTCCTTCAGGATATTAAGGCGTTTCAGCGTATTTTTTGACATCTCCCCATTTGTACCTGTCATGAACACGCAATATGCCTGTTTATCGCCTCGTCCCACACGTCCCCGAAGCTGATGAAGCTGGGACAGTCCGAAGCGCTCAGCATTTTCCACAAGCATTATGGTTGCATTTGGAACATTGACACCTACCTCCACTACCGTGGTAGATACAAGCACATCTGTTTTATGCTCGGAAAAATCTTTCATTATCTCATTTTTTTCCGCAGGTTTCATACGACCATGAAGCATTGCTATCCGTATATCTCCCGGAAGCTTATCCTTTAAATATTCTGTATAATCTGTCACATTTGCTATATCACCGGTCATCCCCAATTCCTCAGACTCGGATGCTTCCACCATCGGACAGATTATATATGCCTGAACCTTTTCCTCACGTATATGCTTTACAAGGAATTTATAGAAAGTTTCACGATAGTCTGTATCCACCACCGCATTTTTCCTGTCAAGCCTCTTTGCCGGCAGCTCATCTATCAGTGAAACATCCATATCTCCATACAGTATAAGTCCAAGTGTTCTAGGAATTGGGGTTGCACTCATTACCACTGTATGCGGTGTACCTCCTTTCTTTGAAAGGGTTCTCCGCTGAGCCACTCCAAAACGGTGCTGCTCATCAGTAACAACAAGCGCAAGTTCATTAAAAAGAACATCTTCTTCAAGCAGGGCGTGTGTTCCTATCACCAGATTCAGGCTTCCGTCTGCCAAAAGCTCTTTGCATCTTCTTTTATCAGTTTTGCCCACGGAACCGGTAAGTACACCGGTTCTGAACGGCAGACCGTATTTCTCCGTCAGCTCAATTATCTCATTATAATGCTGCATCGCCAAAACTTCCGTAGGTGCCATTATAGCTGCCTGATATCCTGCACTTACGGCCATCAGAGCCGCTGCAATAGCCACAACAGTCTTCCCGCAGCCCACATCCCCCTGTACAAGACGGTTTGCAACGCCATCGCCTGTCATATCATTTTTTATATCATTTACAGCCTTAAGCTGTGCCCCGGTAAGCTCGTACGGAAGCTTTGAGATAAAACCGTTCATAGTCTCATCAGCCATCCTCTGTTCTATCCTGAAGCTGTTCTCTTCTTTTTCAGTATTGCTTTTCAGCATCTGTATCCTGGCTATAAATAAAAAAAGTTCATCAAAAGCAAGTCTTTTCCTTGCCTCATACAAATCATCTTTTGTGGCCGGAAAATGAATGTCGCTAAAAGCTTTTGACAGCGTAACAAGCCCCTCTTTGTTAATAACAGGATCAGGAAGATAATCCTTCAGATTATCAGAAATGCAAATGATTTCTTTTACCGCCTTAAGAACAGCCGAACTTTTAAGACCGGCAGTTTCAGGATAAACAGGTATCAGTGTACCTTTTGTATTCTCATATTCTTCCTCACTCAGGACTCTGGGCTGTGCCATCACGGCCACGTCGCCCTTTAATGAAACATTTCCCAAAAGGAGCAGCATCCTACCCGGCGGAAAACTTTTTTTCATATAAGGCATGCCGAAATAATATACCTTAAGTTTTCCTGTACCGTCTCCCACATCAAATGAAAGCACTGTTTTGCCCTTACTTGAAAAGAGACTGCAGCCCCCCATTATCCGCCCCTTTACCACCGCGCGTCCTCCCATTGTCATAGCGGATATCGGCCGGATTTCCGGAACCATAGAATATGTCCTGGGGAAATAATGAAGTAAGTCCGACACAGTAAAAATCCCCGCCTTATTAAAGGCAGCTGCTGATTTTTCACCTATTCCTTTTATTGTTATTATGGGTGCACCTAAATCCATCTGAGCTATTCTCACTTCTAAAACACATAAACTTCTCTGATACGTATGCAGATCGCAGGAGTCCACATCAGATACATTGATCAAACAATCACATTTCGAATTTCCTGTTATCAGTAACAGAAACCCCGCTGGTTACAGCGGGGCTATAAAGGTCAAAAATCCACTCTGTGCCGATAAGGCTTATTCAGCCGAAATAATATAATAATATATCGGCTGTCCTCCATATGCGAGCTCCACATCCACCTCCGGATACTTGGACTCCACAAGCTCTTTTATCTTATCCGCATCTTCCTTTGTCACATCCTTGCCATAATAGATGCTGACAACCTCTGCATCTGCAGTCGCCATCTTGTCGAGCATTCCAATAACGACATCGCTAATATTCCTGCCGACGGAGAGTATACCCTTGTCTCCGATACCCATATAATCGCCCTGGTGTATCTCGGTTCCGTCAATGGAAGTATCCCTTACGGAATAGGTAACTTCACCAGTCTTTACATTCTGAATATCGGAAAGCATTGCTTCCTTATTCTCTTCCACCGAAGCGCCTTCGACATAAGAGATCATTGCCGTGATTCCCTGAGTAACGGTCTTTGTAGGAACCACTACCACCTGCTTTTCCTTACTGATCTTAGCAGCCTGTTCAGCAGCCATTATCACATTCTTATTATTGGGGAAAACATAAACAACGGGAGCTTTTACGATCTCCACAGCCTTAAGGATATCCTCAGTGCTGGGATTCATTGTCTGTCCGCCCTCGACAATGACATCAACGCCGAGACTCTTGAAGATCTCAGTCATTCCGTCCCCCACGGAAATCTGTACAAAGCCGTTATCTTTTGAAATTCCTGCCGAAACATCGATCACACGGTTCTGTGCCGTTTCTTCATTTTTTTCTGTAGCAGCCTTTTCTTCCTTAGGCTCCGACTTTACAGTTTCCTTTGTCTTTGCAGATTTTTTTTGTCTCCTGTTTTCAACCACTACATCTATAAGTTCACCATACTTAAGCGCTTTCTGTATCACCATGCCTGGGTCGTTGGTATTAAGAGACATATTCACTATACGGCCTTCTATGGTATACGCACAAGTATCACCTACTGCATCAATGTACTTCTTTATAACAGCTTCTTCGTGGTGATTCATCTCTTTCTCAAGAAGCATTGCTATGGAAGTATGATAAAGGTATTTAAATTTTTCAGCTGAGCGTTTTTCAGTTTCAGCCTTCTTTTCCTCTTCTGCGGTTTCAGCGGAAAAAACTATCCCCTTGCCCTGCAGTCCCGCAAGCATTCCCTCAAGCACGCATACAAGACCTGCTCCGCCGGAGTCAACCACACCTGCCTCCTTAAGTACAGGCAAAAGCTCCGGTGTCTTATCCAGCGCAACCTTAGCGCCTGCAATAAGCTCCGTGAGTATCACTTCTATATCAGTCTCTCCCTTGCGTACACACGCTGTAGCCTTTTCCGAAACAGCCTTGGCGACAGTAAGTATGGTGCCTTCCTTTGGCTGCATGACAGCTTTATATGCAGTCTCCGTCGCCTTTTCACAGCCTGCCGCAATAACAGCAGCATCAAGTTCCTCATAGGTTTTCGCAACCTTGGTAAATCCTCTGAACAGCTGGCTTAGGATAACTCCGGAATTTCCTCTGGCTCCCCGAAGGGATCCCGATGAAACAGCCTTGCAGAAATCCTGCATATTCGGTTCTTTTAATGCATATACTTCCTTCGCTGCCGACATTATAGTCAGCGTCATGTTCATGCCTGTATCACCGTCAGGGACAGGAAAAACATTTAATTCATTGATATGGTCTTTGTGAGCCTCAAGCTCTTTTGCACCCGCCAAGAACATGGTGCACATCTGCTGCGGGGTTAAAACAGTAGTAGCCACTTTAAGTCACTCCTCCTTAATCGATCACTCGAACGCCTTCGACATAAATATTGATTTTTACAACTTCCAAACCTGTATATTCCTCAACTTTATATCGAACGTTGTTCACAAGGTTTTCCGTGACAGCCGGTATGTTCACTCCATAAGCAACTATCACATGAAAATCAAGAACAAGCTTCCCCCCCTCGTTCTTAACCGTGATACCGCGGTTAACATTATCTTTTTTTAAAATGCGGACTAAATCTTCTTTAACATTGACGCTCGCCATACCCACTATGCCGAAGCATTCATTTGCTACCGTACCTGCGTACTGAGCGATCACATCATCATTGATCCTGATGCTGCCCATATGTGTATCTATGGAACTCTTCATGCAAAACCTCCTTTGCCAGTCTTTGCCAAAGAATAGCGTGATCCTTCTTGTAAAAACACTATTTCTGATTATATCTAATTTATGTTGTCAATGCAATCAAAAAAAACTCTTGCAAATCATGATAGCATCTGTTAAAATAACTTTCGTTGCGGTAAGTGCCGCACAGGGCTTTAAAGATCAAGATCCAACAAGATCCAAAAGGGAGGTGTAAAGGCCATGGCAAAATGTGATATCTGCGGCAAGGGAAAGCATTTCGGCAACAATGTCAGCCATTCTCATAGAAGATCAAATCATATATGGAATGCAAACATAAAGAATGTAAAGTGTGTCGTTAACGGGACTCCCAAGCATCTGCACGTATGCACTACCTGCTTAAAGAGCGGTGCTGTTGAGAGAGCGTAAACAGCGATTTCATATTAAATCAGCAAAAGAAAATCACATCGCTTAGATGTGATTTTTTTATGCCCTTCTCCCGCTCATTCCGAACTGCAGACAGAGTTCCTCATATTCTTCCTTTATCTTAAGTATTATCTCGGGATCCCCGCTGATATTATCGGGATGATATATCTTCATCAGATCCTTATATCTTTTCTTAAGAGCTATGGGATTATTCACTCCCCTGAAAAAAAGCCCTGTCGCATAGACCTCTTTTCTTTCATTACGGATCTGTTCGGCACGTCTTAGGTTCTCCCTGGTCCGCTCTATATGCTCATACTCACGCCGGATATTCTTTTTATCCTGCTCCATGTTTTTGTAGGCATTCTCAATAAGGCTTTTTTTCCTTGACAGAAGATCCTCATCCTCTCTGAGACGCCTGCGCTCGAACTCAGCAGATTCCTTCAGCTCATTCATCTTTATGGAAAGCTGCCTGGTCTCCCTCTCAAGCTGCCTGCGTTCCTGCGCAAGAACCTTGCGTTGCGCTTTCAGCTCATCCTTCTGCATCTGAAGCTCATTTTTTTCCGCAGCCAGGCTGACCTTTTCCTTGAAAAGCCTGCGCTTCATGTCATCCAGCTCCCGGCCGGTACTGATATCGTTTATCTCCTTATCAAAATCTGCCATTATGACCTGACCAAATCTTCACGCCTGCTTCGGGCAGGCATAAACGACACAAATAAATTAAACAACCGAGTACTTCAGTTATTATCAAATATTTTTGGTTACGGGATCGGTTCCTTCAGGAAATGCTGCTTTTACCGCTTCTTCCTTATCAGTCTTGACTGCCACTCTTGCCTTTATGGCATCAATGGCCTCAGGAACCATATCAATTATCTTGGTCACATAATCAGAATCTTTCACACTGATAAGCCTTGAATGACCGTTCTGTATAACAAGGACTGCCGAAGGTGTCATCTTAGCGCTCAATCCGCCGGCCCCGCCGTTTTTCTTGTCCCTGCTGACAGCACCTGCCGCCACACCAAAGGATACATCCACCAATGGAATGAACGTGGTTTCACCTACTACCGTCGGCTCACCGATAACAGTCTTGGAACCAACAAGATGATCCATATCCTTCATCAGTGAATCCATTACATTTGAAACATTGTTTTCAGCCATTTATTTTCCCTCCCGCTTTGCGCGCCTTATAAAACCTCTGACTTTCTTATCCATATACCATACTCCGGCATGCCATAATATGGGACCAAGATAAAACCTTCCGCACACCTTTGTATCCAGCTCGTAATCATTCTCTTCCGACTGCTCTGATGAAACCTCGACTTTTCCGGGTATCATATCGATTATAGGAAGCGATATTGCATAATACTGCCATACCTTGACCACTTTACACGGATCATCGTTACGGTAATCAAGCTTTAAGTCCAGCTTTTTGGGAATGAACTGTTTCAGTATGGCAACGCCTCTTTTCTTTGTCACTTCCCACACATATTCGGTACCGCTGCTTGACATCAGCCTGGAATAATAATCTACCGTATCGATTATCTCATCTGCTTTGTCAACGGCTTTATCTATCAGACCGTCTGCTTTTTCCGGAAGGTCTATCAGAAAATCCAGGACCTCGTCGATCTTTGCATCAGCCTTGTTAAAAAACTCATCAAGCCGCCTGCCAAAGCCTTTCTTCCCTGTCCCCTTTTTTTCTTTTTTAATTTTTTTTACTTTTTTGCCCTTATCAGTTCCACTGTCTGTTATTTTTTCCGGTTCAGACTTTGAACTTTCGGATTCAGCCGGCAGGCGATTTTCTGTCTCATCATTGAAAACAGTCTCACCGCTGCCGTCCACTGCTGCTTTCCGGCTGCTATCCGAAACAGTATCCGCAGCATCGCCTTCACCGGATTCTTCTTCATCCTCCGCATTCAGGTCGTACACCACTTTTCCAAACAGCTTTGCCTGAGCCTGCAGTCCGTCCTCGTACCAGACATCTATCTTCAGTATCCTGAAAATCCAATGCACCCTGGCTAGTGCATCGAAAGCATCGTGCTTTGCAGCTATCAGTTCATATCCAAACGGCCAGAAACAAACCACCAGAATAATTGCCGCCAGCAAAACAACTATAAGAGCCACCAGAACAAGCAGTACTATACCGATTATCTTTAATATCTCAAGAAATGTCATCATTTCCCGTACCGCCTGCCTGCAGCATGTGCCAGATAACGCAGCGCATACTCATAATTCTCGGCAAGTCCGATTATCCTGATCTTCTGCCGCTTATAGTATTTTGCATGCAGCATATATGAAGGTATGGATTCAGGCATTCCCGTCTCAGGATTAATGTAAAGGGCAAAATAACCGAGAACCATTTCTCCTCTTTTCAGCCTGTCACATATATCTTTCCTATGGGAAGCAGCATAAGGACTTGTATATAATGCCTTCTCGAATTCTATCATTCATACTCCCCATAGTCTGCCGCGGTATAAAGTCTGATAAGTACCGTAAGCACGTTCAAGTATGGTCTTCTCGTTTGCAAATTTAAGCAAATGGATAGCCTCGTGGTACTTATAATACCCGGAATCCACAAAATATTCTTCTCTCTGGGGCTTGCTGTAATAATTGCACCCCTTCATCAGGTACCAGTGAACCTCTTTATTCACCACATCCTCCGGCACATAAAACGTATAACCGGTCTTTCCGAGATATGTGACTATAGAGGCTTTTGCGCCGGTTTCTTCACTAACTTCCCTGAGCGCCGTCTGCGGATATTCTTCCCCCGGCTCAACAGTGCCTTTAGGCAGTACCCATCCTTCATACCTGTTCCTGAAATTCTTATATAGCAGAAGGATCTTGCCTCGAAAAATAACCACACCGCCACAGCTGACTGCTTCTATCAATGATGTCAACCCCTTTCGATGTGTAAAAACGCAAAACCAATCTAAATTATATGATATTTACGCTAATTTTGCAAACGTCTGCCAAAATATCCCGAAAAGATCCTCTGAGCCACAGGTACAGCCGCAGAACCACCCGTACCTGCCCGTTCCATTATGACTGTTATGGCTATCACCGGATCATCTGCCGGTGCATATCCCGTAAACCACGCATGGCTAACATCGCTGCTGTCAGAAATTTCGGCCGATCCGGTCTTTCCCGCAGCAGTATAAGGAAGTCCTTTAAGTCCTGTACCGGTACCTGACTGAACAACTGCTTCCATAAACGAACGCATGATTGCTGCTTCTTCCTGCGTCATTACTGTTCCTAAAGGCTTAGGCGCAAAGTTCTTAATGATCTTCCCCTCGGAAGAAACAACCTTATCCACCATATAAGGCTTCATCATCACCCCGTCATTTGCAATGGCCTGTGTGATCATATTCATCTGGAGCGGGGTCACAAGAGTCTCCGACTGTCCGATAGCAGTCTGCATTACATTCTCTTCCGTCATATTCTCGCGCATGCTGATATGGCTCGGATTTGCGGCAAAGTCTACCGGCGGGACCTGATTGAACATAAGAGACTCTAAAGTCCCTGCAAATTTAGTACGGTCAAGTCCCAGCCCTATATTGGCAAAAGATGAGTTGCAGGACTTGGCAAATGATCCTTTCAGATCAAGTCCACCATGAACCGTTCCGTGAAAGCAGCGTATGGTGGTATCCCCCTTTGTGATACGTCCGCTGCAGTTATAATAATACTTTGACCAGTCTGACGGATGTTCTCTGATATATTCCAGTGTCGAAATGATCTTGAAAGTGGAGCCGGGCGGATAAAGCCCCTGGGATGCCCTGTTCATAAGAGGGCTCTGAACCTCATCCTTGCTGATTTCTTCCCAGTCTGCCTCTATGGTATTGGGATCAAAACAGGGTTTTGAAACCATCGCCAATATCCTGCCGGTCTTCACTTCGGTGACTATTACGGCACCTTTATAATTTCCAAGGCTGTTATAAGCAATAAGCTGGGCTGCAGGATCAAGCGATGTATAAACACTGTTGCCCAAATCCTTGGATTCCTTAAGATCGTTGCTGAGCCTCTCACTTAAGCTGATATCAGCACTCATGAGGAATTCCTGCATCTGGCTTTCCAGCCCCATCCCTCCCTGCACACTAAATCCCACGGTATGCGCAAACATATCATCATAAGGGTAAAGTCTTGTTTCTTTCCCCTCGGGATCAGTCTTTGTATATGCAAGTTCAGTGCCATCTGAAGCATATATCGTCCCACGGGTTATCTCAGCCTCTATTACTTCTATTCTTTTACGATTATAGGAATTTGAATAGACTTCATTCCTTTCCCTGGTTTCATGCCAGACCAGAGCAAGGATCATCAGAACATATGCAACGGAAAAAAGGGCAGCCGTCACCCCCGCTGCCCTGTTAACCGGTTTCTTTTTTTTCTTTCTGTTTCTTTTTTTCTTAGCCATCAGATCATAAAGACCAAACGATATACGCTTTTTCGTTTAGCCACACAAAACCGGACAGCCGCGGTCTGCTGCGACTGCCGCAATACTAAAGAAAAAGATATCAGTCGTCCTTCAAAGACTTAAAAAGTATAGCAACACCGATATTTAACAGACAGGTGATCACAATAATTCTGATGATTTTCTTCATGGATGCATCAGTCTGCTTCTTTACCATCTTCTTGACTGCGTTCTTAAATGTTTTTTTCATTTTTTCCTCCTGAAAAAATTCTCAGTCTCAACATGACAATCGGGCATGTACGGGTATTCCCGTAGATCCGCACACCCATTAAGATTATACCACTTTTTCAGCATTAAAACCATAAAATACCGCACGACCGAAAACAGCTGTAAAACAGCGTACGTATTTATCTTATTGCCCTTTACGCTCTGTCCCGGGACAGCCGGCAGAGTCTGTCTCGGTTTCATTCTCATGATCCTGTATCACATCGTCATCCTCGGGTTCATCCTCGTAGCCGTCCGCCTCGAAAGAAGGCTCTGCCACATTATGATCTGAATCATCTTGCCCATAGTCATCGTAAAAACCTTCAGTTTCCGGTCCGGCTTCCCCATAGTCATCCAGATCATATTCCGATCCATCGTCACAGTCATCATATTCGCCGGATTCTCCATCCATATCATAATCATCTGCATCATCCGCATCATTCAGGTCATCCGCATAACCCACGTCACTTCCCTTACTCTCATAACCGTCATCATAATCATCCGGATCATAATATTCATCTGAGTCGTCATACACTTCTTCAGCATCCCCATCCAGATCATAGATATCATCATATTCTTCGATTTCCGCTGTTTCTCTGTCCTGCGCATCATCAGCTTCGTCAAAATCATCCGCATCATAGATTTCGGCATTTTCTTCTGATTCTTCCTCATCAGACTCATCATCACCATATATTTCATCCATCCTGATAAGCCCCACGCCCTGGACTACGGAAATCAGACAGAGAGTCGCCAGTGCTGAGCTTCCGCCACTGCTTATAAGCGGCAGAGTCACCCCGGTAAGCGGAATAAGTCTCAGACCTCCGCCTATTGTAAGGAATACCTGTGTACCGTAACATACAGCAAGCCCCATCACAACAATGCGGTAATACTTATCTTTTATCCTGCCGGCAAGCAGAAGCATAATGAAACAGAAATTCAGACAGAGCAGTATGAGAAGCATGCCAAAAAGAGCCCCTGATTCTTCTACTATGGCTGAAAAGACAAAATCTTCCCCCACCTCAGGTATGGTTCCGGGAAGTCCGCGCCCTATGCCCCTTCCGTACCATCCCCCCGTACCTATGGCAAAGATAGACTGCGTAAGCTGATATCCCGTAGAATCAATATCTGTCCATGGATCGATCCATGTATTGAACCTGACTCTGACATGTGAAAACATGGCATAGGCCGCCACTACTGCCGCCAGCCCCCCTGCCGTTCCCAACAAAACATACCGGAACCTTCCGGTTCCCATATAGACCATGGCGAAAAACATCACATAAAAGATAAGTGCCATCCCCAGATCCCTGGAGATGACCAGCACCATTACAAATACGGCTGCACAGACCGATGCGATGATAAAGCGCTTCATGTTATATATTTCATATAGTATGCCTGCAATAAAGAACGCAAAAAGGATCTTTACAAATTCAGACGGCTGAAAAATAAGTCCGAAAATTTTTATCGAAAGCTTTGCTCCGTTTGTTATGGCCCCCAGTGCAAAAACAGCTATAAGCGCCCCTGCACCTATGATTCCGGTCACATACCAGAATTTTTTGATCAGTTTCAGCCTATGGACTATCATCGGAATGAAAACAGATATCACAAGTGAAACCACGATTATTGAGAACTGCCTCCAGGCCTTCTGCTGGGATATGCGGAACTGAACCACAAAACCTATGGACATCATAAATACAGTCTGCACAAGGATAAGCCTGTTCAATTCCGGATAAAAGTGATACATAACCCTGGAATAGGCAAACATAAGCACCAGCTCAACAGCCCACATCATTATGACCTTTGACACCATTTCACTGTCGCCCCTGTCATAATAAGATAGTGTAAGACATGCCATTCCGCTGGTAAACAGAAGATAAACATGCGTTTCCAGAAGATAGAACAGACCGTTCCTTCCATCGTCATCCCTTCTTTTCATGGCAAAGAAAGAAAGGAGCGTGTAAAAAGCAAGCAGTATGATATTAAGATATTTTCCTATTTCGATCAGAAAAAGAATCAATTGTTATTCTGCCCCTCTTGAAAAATGTCCTGCTGTAAAACCATCGTGTCCCAAAATTTTTTCAGCGTCAATATTCCTTCCATTTACCAGTGCATCAAACATAGAAAGGATATCCGCTGTTTTCGTAATATCTTCTGTCGAAAATTCGAGCCTGTAGCAATCCGCAATACTGCCGTCTCGTATCTTTACCCATGCATTATGCAGAGAAACCGGCACGCAGTTAAACAGTATGTTGTAGCAGAAAACATGTATGGGCACTACCGGAAAACTATGTCCCTTTTCATCATTTATTATGCAGCTGCCGGCTTTTTTATTGCATTTACCGGAAGTCTTGTATATACAGTTTGCCGAGTACATAAGCGGGAGACGGCCATACACTAAAAGTTCCGGATTTCCCGCTGCATACATATGGTCAAGCTTCTTTGAGTTGAGCTCAAGCCCCGCTGTATATGATGCACAGTTTTCTTCAAGCACGGAAACCGCAATATCATTATAAGCGTACAGATGTATGTCACCTCTTATATGTGATCTGTCAAAAAACTCCGAAGCTATAGCCAGAGCATCCACACCGTCACAGTAAACGCCGTCAAAAAGCCCCTTTTTGCATAGTTCCTCAGTCCTGCATCTTATCTTTCCGGCATCTTTCTGCCTTATGATCTCGGGCAGCGCAAAAAATATTTTTTTGCCTGATCCTGCTGCGTATTTTATCAATGACGAATCCATAAAGGCGTCATCAGAAAGCATTTCAAAATCCCTGATGAGTACGCCGGCCGGAAGATCACTCTTTAAAACAGCTTTAAGCTGGTCTCTAGTACGTACTGCCGCAATAAATCCTCTGACAGGTTCAGTTTTACCGCATTCAGCCTTGCATCCGGCTTTTCCGGATTTGAAACACGCAGGCATCGATTTGCTTACAGTATTCCTGCACTGATTTTTAATGACCGCCGCAGTCATCGCCTCCAGTGCCTGTCTTCTCAGTTTCTTAAGCACACTGACCGGTACAAAACTGTCACCGTCATTATCTATATCAAGCCTGTCTATTATAAAATCCGTATCACCGGTCATTCTGATCTTATCAGAAAGCATATCATCCGATACAGGCGTACCGGTTGCTTTCTGTACAGTTCCGCCACGTACAGTAACCGTCACCACACTATCCGTTACATCGCTCAGAATTGTACTGCCCGATCTGCCGGAATTCTTTTCTTTTTCTTTGATCATTCCTGCAAGGCCGTCTTTTGAAAGAGTAAGGCTTAACTCCAGTTCCTCACCGCACCTTACTTTCAAAGTACCGGTCAAAGGGATTTTCCATTTTCCGGTAAGATATTTATTTCTGATGCTTTCCTTAAGTCCGTCGGGTGTCTTCACATAAGCAGGGGATTTAAGGGATACCATCTCCCTGCCGTTATGCTTAAAATAATACCCCTCCTGCCTGTCCGAACGTATATATAATTCATCCAGATACTGCCTGTCATCCTCCGTAATAGTCAATATTCCGTTTTTACGGTATCCATCGATCAGCCTTCTGTAAACCGCCGTCACGCCCGCAGTATACTCAGGGCTCTTTAATCTGCCTTCGATCTTAAATGAATCAATGCCAGCGTCTATCAGCCGGTCAATGTATGTTGCACTGCACATATCTTTCATGCTTAGATAATATGCATAACCGCTGTTTTCGGTTCTATACTTCTGCCTGCATGGTCCTGCGCACCTTCCCCGGTTTCCGCTCCTGCCTCCTGCAATGGAACTCATAAGACACTTGCCCGAATAAGCATAGCACATGGCACCGTGTATGAAGCACTCCACCTCTACACCGGTCTTTTTGATTTCCTTTATCTCGGAAAGCGACAGTTCCCTGGCCGGCACTACCCTGGACACACCTCTGTCCATAAGCCACTTGCTGCCGTACGCAGTCATTACAGCCATCTGCGTGCTGGCATGAAGGCCCAGCTTGGGATAACGCTCACCAAAAGCACGCAACACACCAAGGTCCTGGATTATACATGCATCCAGACCGCTTTCATACAGCGGATCCATCATCTCAAAAAGCTCTGAAAGCTCGCTGTTGTACATCAGTATATTAGTTGTAAGATAGATTTTCCTGCCAAGAAGATGAGCATAGGATATCACATCCTTAAGCTCCTCGACAGTCAGATTTTTGGCAGATGCCCTCGCAGAAAAAAGCTGTGCTCCAAGATAAACAGCATCAGCCCCCGCATTCAGTGCGCCAATGGCACTTTCATGATCACCGGCCGGAGAAAGAAGTTCCATATGATCAACGCTTTATGGGATTAACATTATTATTACTGTTATTATTGCGTCCTTTTAACTCAAGCTGAAGTTCCATGACCTTTTTTTCGCTTTCCTTAAGTTCTTTCTGAACCTGGTCCAGTTTCTTTTTCATGTCATCAGCCATCATTGCCTTGTTTATGCTGTCATGCTTGATATCATCAAGGTCATTGTTCTTAGCCTTGAGCTCCTGCTCCAGCTCAGCTATGCGTGCCTGTGCCTTAAGATAGTCATCCGCAATATTGATTTCAAGAAGTCTGTGCCTTATATCGGGAGCCGCACCATGAAAAGCCCTGACATTTTCACATTCCTCAATCCTGTTATTGATGTAGTTAGCCACTTTCTGCATATACTCTTCGCTCTCGCAGCTGCTCATCGTCATAACTTTATTGTCGATCAGGACTCTGATTGTTTTCTTTTCTGCCATTGTGATCTCCTCTTTTATTACTGTACGCAGATCCGAATCTCTTTACAGACATTTTCGTGCTTCGCACTACAGATTAATTATGTAAACCAACAGATATTATATACATATTGCCTGATTAAATCAAGCCTATATGGTCATAAGCTTTGTCTGTTGCCACCCGCCCCTTTGGCGTACGGTTAATATAGCCGTTTTGCAGCAGATACGGTTCGCAGACATCCTCAATGGTACCTGAATCCTCTCCCAGAGAGGCTGCGATAGTATCTATCCCAACCGGACCTCCGGCAAAATTCTTTATTATCATACGCAGATAATTCCTGTCCAGCTCATCCAGCCCGTCTCTGTCCACCTTCATAAGTTCCAGCGCATATTCGGCGGCTTCCTGTGTTATGACTCCATCGAATTTGATCTGGGCAAAATCCCGCACACGCTTAAGCATCCGGTTTGCCAGCCTCGGTGTTCCCCTTGACCGCTTCGCCATTTCCATAGCACCGTCATCGGTTATCTCCACCGAAAGCTTCCTTGCTGAGTTGAGTATTATCTGCTTCAGTTCATCATGGGAATAGTATTCCAGATGCTCATTTAATCCGAAACGGTCACGTAAAGGTGCAGACAGAAGCCCCGACCTTGTAGTTGCCCCTATCAGCGTAAAATGCGGAAGTTCAAGTCTTACGGATTTAGTGGACTCACCGTTCTTGCCGATAATGATGTCTATCTGGAAGTCTTCCATTGCAGGATAAAGCACTTCCTCCACAGTCCTTGGAAGCCTGTGTATCTCATCGATGAAAAGCACATCCCCCGGCTGCAGGTTATTAAGTATCGCAGCAAGTTCCCCGGGCTTTTCTATTGCCGGACCGCTGGTTATTTTTATTCCCACTCCCATCTCGTTAGCTATGATCCCCGCAAGAGTAGTCTTTCCCAGTCCCGGAGGTCCGAAAAAAAGTGCATGATCAAGAGGCTCCCCTCTCTGAAGGGCAGCCTTTATATAGACAGACAGATTGCTTTTTAATTTCTCCTGACCAATGTAGTCCTTTAAAAACTGAGGTCTGAGAGTTGTTTCAATCTTTTCGTCTTCTGCTGTAAATGATGTTTCTATCATCCTCTTGGGCATTTTATTCATATATTGCCGGAACCGGTATGGTTCACGGCTGTTTCATATATTTGAGTGCAGCTTTTATAAGTACATCCGAATCAGCTTCGGTGCCTTCTGCCTGCAGAGCCTTTGATACGGCCTGCATTGCTTCTCGTTTGCTGTAGCCTATAGCCATCAGTGCATCACAGGTATCCTGTGCCGCACCGCTGTCCATGGCAGCATCATCAGGATCCGGTACAGTAATCCCGCCGGATATAAATTTCCCGGGATCTATTTTATTTTTAAGGTCAACGATCAGCCTTTCGGCAGTTTTGGAGGAAACACCTTTTGCCTTTGAAAGAGTCTTGGCATCTCCGGAGATGATCGCAGCCCCCACCTGTTCCGGACTCAGCACGGAAAGAAGCGCCATGCCGGCCTTTGGTCCCACTCCGCTTACCGTAATAAGAAGCTTAAAAAGCTCCAGCTCATCGGATGTGGGAAACCCGTAAAGAGACAATGCATCCTGGGTAAGGGATGTATAGGTATAAACCACCGTTTCATCCCCCACAGGCGGCAGATAGTCCATACGACCTTCAGGGAAAAAGATGTTATATCCTATCCCCGAAGTCTCTATAACAATATGTCCCGGTGTCTTCTGCACCAGTATTCCTTTAAAATATGCGTACATCAGCCTTCGTTCGAATTAAGATAATTTACAAGACCTTCAGCCTTAATGATCTTCTGCATAAACTCAGGGAAAGCCTGGCCTTTAAAAGTCTCTCCCGTAGTCTTGTCTGTGATGATACCGTCGTCAAAATTGACTTCCACCTCATCCCCGTCCTTTATGGCAGCTGCTGCAGCCGGACACTCAAGAATAGGAAGACCTATATTTATGGCATTCCTGTAGAATATCCTTGCAAAAGTATCTGCTATAACACAGCTCACACCTGCAGCCTTAATAGCTATGGGAGCATGCTCCCTGGATGAGCCGCAGCCGAAATTCTTATCAGCTACGATGATGTCACCCTTTTTAACTTTTTTTACGAACTCGGCATCTATGTCTTCCATGCAGTGCTGAGCCAGCTCCGCAGGATCTGAGGAATTAAGATACCTTGCAGGTATTATAACGTCAGTATCAACATTGTCACCGAATTTAAAAACTCTTCCTTCAGCTTTCATATATCACCTTTCTGCCGCACTATGCAGCTCTGTCTCACTATACACACCGTAGTTGATATCCACTCAGATATCCTCGGGAGAAGCTATACGTCCGGCAATTGCTGATGCTGCTGCAACAGCAGGACTTGCCAGATAAATCTCACTCTTTACATGGCCCATTCTTCCGACAAAGTTTCTGTTTGTGGTGGATACGCATCTCTCGCCCTCTGCAAGTATACCCATGTATCCACCGAGGCAGGGACCGCAGGTAGGTGTGCTGACTACAGCACCGGCCTCTATGAAGGTCTTAAGCAGTCCTTCATCCATTGCCTGCATATATATTTTCTGAGTCGCAGGTATGATGATGCAGCGCATCCCCTTTGCGACATGCTTTCCCTTAAGTATAGAAGCAGCTATGCGCATATCATCGATACGTCCGTTTGTGCATGAGCCGATGACTACCTGATCAATGGCTATATCACCGCAGTCATCTATGGTATGGGTATTCTCAGGCAGATGAGGAAAAGCAACCGTAGGCTTAAGCTTATCCAGCTCTATGGTATATTCCTCATCATACACGGCATCAGCGTCCGCTTCATATGCATTCCACTGACGGGTGGTATGTTCCTCAAGATAAGCGATAGTCTTATCATCAACCGGGAATATGCCGTTCTTTCCGCCGGCTTCGATTGCCATATTGGCAATGGTAAAACGGTCATCCATTGAGAGATACTGAATGCCGTCTCCCACAAATTCCATGGATTTGTAAAGAGCACCATCCACGCCTATCATACCGATGATATGAAGTATGATATCCTTGCCGGATATCCATTTTGCAGGCTTGCCGGTAAGGTTAAATTTTATAGCTGACGGAACCTTAAACCACGCCTTGCCTGTAGCCATTCCGGCAGCCATATCTGTAGAGCCGACACCTGTTGAGAAGGCACCTACTGCGCCATATGTACAGGTATGTGAATCTGCACCGATTATCACATTCCCCGGCACAGTCAGGCCTTTCTCAGGGAGCAGAGCATGCTCTATGCCCATCTCACCGACTTCAAAATAATTAGTGATATCATTCTTTCTTGCAAACTCACGCACACACTTGCAGTGCTCTGCCGACTTTATGTCCTTATTCGGAACAAAGTGATCAGGCACAAGCGCAATCTTGTCCTTATCAAATACCGTCTGCTTAGAAAATTTATCCATCTCATGTATGGCTACAGGACTTGTGATATCATTGCCCAGTACCAGATCCAGATTGCACATGATAAGCTGTCCGGCCTCAACCTTTTCCAATCCGGCGCCATGTGCAAGGATCTTCTGTGTCATTGTCATTCCCATTGTTAATTAACCTCCTTGATATGCTGAAAACATATTATGAGTAATTCTCCCAACGCAGGCAAGCCTGCGTGTGAAAAAGCACTTTTGACTGCTGAATCATATTATAGTAAACAAAATTCAAAAAAACAACAATCCGGGTTCCTGTTTATACTGATCATACTGACAGTCAATAAAGACCGGTGGCAGTCAAATGAACCGCCACCGGCAGAAAACAGATTAAACCGATTTTAAATTACTGCATGATTTTCACCGCGGCAGGTGCCATATGCTTGCCCATCCGCTCCGCTACAAACCCCTGCAGAGCTTCTGTATCGATCTCTTTGTCAGCCTTTACATCCACAGCCAGATTGAAAGCATTATTTTCACCATACTCGACATATGCCTTTGTCTCCTTTATGCCCGGGAAACTGTTGCATAGTTTTTCAAGTTCGAAAAGATTAGGATAATATCTTCCGGTAAGAGATTCACGGAGAATAATCCTTCCTGACTGATACATTGCTTCAACCTCACCCTTGGGTGTGATCCTTGCCTCAATGCCGGTATCATAAAGTGTCCCGGGAGTGTACAGGCTCTCGATGGATTCAAGACTGTCATCAGTCTTTACATCCAGGAGGCAGAGTCTGCCCCACGCACCATAAGGCTTCTTTTTGCCGTGATCGTCAAGGATATACGGTTTAACTTCCGCATCATCATCCAGCCCCTTTACTAACTGCATTCCAAGTGCTGCATTGAGCTTTCCTGCCGTAATGGTAAAATGCTTCGGATACAACCTCGGGCTTAAATGATACTTAAGCCTCCTTGCAGACCTTTCCTCCGACATTGCGAAGATCACATTATCCATAGCCTCCATGAAAACAGCCAGCATCTCCCTGTCATAGCGGTTTTCCCAATATCTTAGCTCGTATACATAGCCGCCGTTCCTCTGATGTATCATCAGATGGAAAGGAAGTGAATCCAGCTGCAGATGCAGTGCCTGCGCAGGCTCACCTCCGATCTGAGGAATGGTAAGTATATCACCCTGATACTGGATAAACATCTCGTCATTGTGCTGCGTAGCCATATGGCATTCCATGGTGTGCAGTATCTGATCAGCATTACGTTTTACCATATCCTTAACAGTCTCATGAGGTACCCGCCTGTATCTGAAAAGATAGGTGACAAAAAGACATCCTGCCAGTCTCATCCATCTTCCGTCTGTCCTTCCGCTGTGGATACTGGATATAACTACATCGTCTCCCATCCCCCAAAGTCCTACCAGATAGCTGAAAGCAGAAAGGAAAACCGCATTTTCCGACACCCCGTATTCGCTGCAGTATCCCTGAACCGTCTTCAGGTCAAGGCTCTTAAACTTACCGCTTAATACCGCATTGTGGGCAGTATTAAGGTCATAGCTGTCTTTCTTTGCCAGAACATTCCTGTCAACTCTGTAGCCCTTAAGGAAATCCTGGTAGAAAGCAACATCCCTGTCCCTGATCCCTTTTGCTTCCCTGTCATACTCGTCAAGTATGTATTCG
This sequence comes from Lachnospiraceae bacterium UBA4364, assembly GCA_002393955.1. Lineage (GTDB taxonomy): Bacteria > Bacillota > Clostridia > Lachnospirales > Lachnospiraceae > NK4A136. The sequence continues at coordinate 287,032 of DGSK01000001.1, forward strand.
TAATATGTATAATCAGACTTCTTTACTTCCCTGCCGAGATACAGGTTGCTTAAGTCCTCAAGCAGTATATTCATTGTCATGCCGTCACCTATTATGTGGGCCACATCAAACAATATGTATTTGCTTGAAGGAGTCTCATAAAGACCTATATGATAAAGTTTTTCTCCTTTGGTATACATATAGGGAACAAGGAGCGATCTCCTCTTTTCTTCCCATTCCGGATCCGAAAGCGTCATGAATTCTATATCTATCTCACGTGAATCATCACGGAAGTTCGCAAGCATTCCGTTTTCGCCGGGCTGTATCACATCCCTAAGCACAGGATGAATATCGAAAAGCTCATATATCGCCTCCCTCATCCGCTTCATGTCTATCTTTTCATCAAGCTTAAAGAAGAAAGGAAGATTTGCCGTGGTATTCCCCCTCATGACATAAGCAAAATACATCTGCAGCTTCGTAAGCGGGTATACCTCTCTTACGGTATAATCCACGCTGCCTGCACTGTCCTTTTCCGCCTTAAGCACTGCCAGCTTTTCCACTGTAGGATTTGCCATAAGCTCCGTCAGAGTCATGGAAAAACCGCACTTTTCCTGCAGCTCGGTAAGCAGCATGATGCTGGCAAAGGAATCCAGTCCGCAGGTGAAAAGGTCTGAATCTATGCCAAACCTCTTATGCGCCAGGCAGTGTGCACAGGCATCATATATAAGCTTCTGATCTTCATTCTCGGGAAGCCTTACCTCAATATCCGACTTCTTTCTGGCAGCCCTTTCCTTTTCAAACTCACCCCGGATTATCTTCTTGGAGCTGGTCTTTAGGAAAGGTACCTTTCTCATGGAGGTCCTTAATATCCTCTTATAATTAGGCAGCGTTTCATTTACGCGCTTTACAACATTCTCAAGCTCGGCCAGAACATCCTGCACACCTATGCTTTCAGCATACCTGAAATCGGGATATATCTCGCACTGCAGCACATCATCTTCACCGAATACAAGTATCTCCTGAACGAGCGGTTCAGTGGCAAACAACCCTTCCAGTTCCTCAGGCGCAACATTTTCACCGTTACTTAAAACTATAAGGTTCTTTATACGTCCTGTCAGATAGATGAATCCCTCTTCATCCACATATCCCGCATCACCGGTCCTAAGCCAGCCGTCTTCTGTAAATGCTGCCTTTGTCAGCTCAGGCTCATTGTAATATCCTTTCATAACGGAAGGGCTCTTGACCTGCAATTCTCCGTTCTGTACACGCACTTCACACCTTTTTACCACCTTGCCGGCACTCGTTACTTTATCCGGCCTTTTGTAATCCGGAGATGATATTAAGGGTGCGCACTCAGACATCCCATAGCCCTGACCTATCAGAACGCCTGCATCAACATACCTGAGCGCAAGGTCGGCCGGAAGCCCGCCGCCGCCGCATACAAGCCTGTTCAAGTTCTTTCCGTATACCATATGTATCAGATCTCTGGGCGTAAGCGCACTGTCCTGCTCAGCCATCAGAGCTATCTTGTTGTACAGTGCTTTCGCGATCATTGGAACCATATGTATGACGGACGGTTCAAATACCAAAAGGTGCTTTGCAAGCATCGAAAGCTGTCCGTTAAGCGCTACAGTGGCACCTACAGAAAGTCCGATCAGAAAATCGCAGTTTATCGCAAATACATGATGTATGGGAAGAACATTTAAGTAAACTATCTCTCCGGGGGGTTCAGGTACTACCTGCGAGAATACGTTATCCGTAAGATTACCGTTGGTAAGCATTACCCCTTTGCTCTTTCCGCTGGTTCCGGAAGTGAAAAGTATCATCGCAAGATCATCCGGGGATACGGAATCCTCATCCCCATCCATTGCCCAGGAAGAGGCAGAAAAGCGGCTGTCACGGAGAATATCGTTCAAGCTCTTTATACCTTTTACAGACTGAAGCGAATAGTATTCCTTCACATCGGGACACATATCCTTTGCAGCCGAAACTATAGGCTCATATTCCCAGTCGTAAAAAAGCACATCCACATCGGACCTTATCAGACTGTCCGCAAGGTGATCCCTGTCCATCTGGACGTCCAGAGGCACAACGACATTGCCCGAACCCATTACGCCAAGAAGGACCGGCAGATAATGATGGCTTGAGGAACCGAAGAGCGCTATCTTTACGCACCTTCCAAGCTCCGAGCGCATATGATTTGCATAAGAGCCGACTATCCTGCATAAACCTGCAAATTTCTCATAGCTGATATCATATATCAGATCATTGTATTCATATCGAAGATAAGCCCGGTCTGCGAATTCTGCAGATGCCTTATCAAGCATATCCCTGATGGTCTTCGTATCCTCATACTTAAGCGCAGCATACTCTTTTCCAGCCATATTTCCCCCTTTTATTATCTGTTGTTTGTACAGTTATTCCTGCGTATGAAAAAAATGTCATATACGGTTACAATGGTTTCCACAGCAAACATTAACTTTTAACATACACTACCTGCCCCTGATAATCAGCAGTAAAACCGGTTTACCTTAACACTTGTAATCGCAATTAAAAGTATATATTATCTTACAGGGAAAAAACAATCCCAAATAAGCAGCACCTGAGACCAGACAGCCGGGCTGCATAAACTATGGAGACTGCAATGAATGATGCAATGAATAATTCAGCCCCCAAAAAGCATGCTGATAGAAATACATCCGAAGCAAACCGGAACATCCATCCCGATTTCAGAAAGCTGAAACGGATTCCCGTTCCCAAGACGCTTTCCCAGGTAAAAAGTATACAGCTCATATTCCGCAGAAGGATGCACCGCGAAACTTCTACGGAGCACTTTGATGTTAAAAGGGTAATGCTTAAATCTGCCTATTCGCAAAAAAAAGAGATAAAGACGCTTATCTATTCTTCAAAGGACCTTTCGCCTGAGGAAAAAGCTCCATGCCTGTATTTCATACATGGAGGTGCATTTCTGCTTCCCGCCCTGCCTTACCATTACCGTTTTGCAAGACTCGCCGCTAAAGAACTCCGCTGCAGAGTGGTAATGCCCATGTACGACCTGGCTCCCTATCAGGTGCCCCCGGTTCAGCAGGAGGAAATTTTTGAGATATACAAAAAGCTTTTAGATACTCCTAATAAATTTCATATCGATCCTGAGAAGATCATTATTGCCGGCGACAGTGCCGGTGGAACGCTAGCAGCCGCACTTTGCCTGATGGCAAGGGACAGGAATATCCGTCTTCCGCTTGCACAGGCTTTATTCTATCCCAGCCTTGATGTGAGGCTTAATACGGAATCAATGAAAAAATATACGGACGTGCCCGTATGCAATGCCGAATCCATCAGGGAATACTATAAGCTATGCCGCCCGGAAGAATACCATGGCAGCAATGATTACCGTTCCCCTGTGGAAGCCGCTTCATTAAAAGGACTGCCGGATGCATATATAGAAACTGCTGAATTTGACGCCCTTCATGATGATGGAATTGCTTACGCCAAGAGACTTAAGGCCGAAGGCTGCAATGTAGTTCTGAATGAAACAAAAGGAACCGTGCACGCTTTTGAGATGGCTAAAAACAGTGAAATTACAAAAGCGATATTAAGGCAACGTATAGATTTTATGCAAAATACCTTATCCTTCGTTCAACATTAAACCGGTTGCACATGAGTCTCGCATTTTAAAGCAAGCCAGTTTTTTATAACCATTATGTTGACTTACTGCGCAGGCGCTTGCTGCTCCTTCACTGCAGCGACAAGCATATCATTATGCAATTTCTTTAGTCAATCCAGACTATCGATAGTCTCCACTATATCTTCATACCATAAATATATGCTGATAGCTGATCTCCACATCTTATGATAAAATACACGCATGAACATACTTTTTATTTTTACAGGCGGAACGATAGGAAGCCGCACACATAACGGTATCATTTCTACCGAATCGGATATTCCCTACATTCTTATAGACAGCTATAAGTCTCTGTATGGAATCGACTTTTCTTTTAAAACAGTATCGCCTTATACCATACTCAGTGAAAACAGTAACGGCTCATATATAAAACAACTATCGGATACTGTGAATGACGCCCTGTCTTCCGGCAGTTATGACGGTATCATAGTCGCCCACGGGACTGATACACTTTTATTCTCAGCGGACATCATTTCCCTTCTTACACCGATAGACAGTATCCCTGTATGTTTTGTCTCTTCTGCGTATCCGCCGGAGGATGCTAATGCCAATGCCCTTGACAACCTTCACGCCGCCGTACAGATCATAAAAGCCGGTAAATTTTTCGGCACTTTCGTTCCTTACAGGAATCACGATAATATTGTTTATATACACAGGCCGCTATATCTTCTGGAAGCGCAGCCTTTTAATGACGAGCTTTTTTCCTTAAAAAACAGATTTTGTGCCAGATTTGAAAATGATGAGTTCATTCCAGGCGACGCTTTTGATACAGACTGCTTTGTTTCAGACTTTTCATCAATAATGAAACTTACAGGCCGTCCGATAAGCAGTACAACCCTTACAGAAACAGGCAGACGGATAATGCATATTAGACCTTTTCCCCAGATGACTTATCCTGAAATACCGCAGGGTACACGTTATATCCTCCATGAAAGCTTTCACTCGGGTACCATCAATACTGTATCCGAAAATGCAAAATTATTTTTTAAGGAAGCCTATGAAAAAAATATTCCTGTATATCTGACAGGGGTTTATGGCGGTGCTTCATACGAAAGCACAAAGGCTTTTGACAGTCTCCATATAATCACCGTCAATGAAATATCCCCTATAGCCGTATACTGCAGACTGATGCTTGGATGAGGATTATAGGAAGTAATTCCTGTAGTCAAAGCTGTTCTGTCCAGGCAGGCTGACGCAGTCACATCTGTACACAACTATATACAGAATCATAGATGGAAGATATACCCAGACTATGCTATAATACAGTTTAATCGCAAATAAACTGCACATGCCTGCAGCGTTGCAGACATATCGTAGAACCAGCATTTTATCTAAATATCATAAAAGGAGATCATAGATCATGAAAGAACAGATCATCACCAGCCTTCTGGACAACGACCTATATAAATTCAATATGGGACAGTGCCTGCTGCACCAGTATGCTGATGCAAATGTTGTATGGCAGTACAAGAACAGGGATGCGGCTGACCGAAGATTCACTGCTGAAATGGTTGACGAGATCAAAGAGCAGGTACAGGCATTCTGTAAATTGTGCTTTACTCCCGATGAGCTGGAATATCTTTCAAATGCCTGCCCCTGGCTGTCATCCGACTATATTTCTTTCTTAAGTATTTACCATCCCCAGCTTAACTGGTTTGATATAAGACTTGATGATGATGATCAGCTTTACCTGACAATAACCGGTCCCCAGTTCCTTACCACCTACTGTGAGACTCCTGTAATGAGCATTATTTCAGAAACATGGTTCAAAATGGAGCTTGCTCCCGACGCTTATGAGTCTGCAAAAGCTGAACTCTACAGACGTACAGATGAAAAGATCGAAAAGCTCATTTCCGGTGAATGGGCAATTGGCGGATTCTCTGATTTTGGAACCAGGAGACGATTCAGCAAAGAAACATTCGATGTCATCATTAAGAAATTCACGGAAGCAAGAGACTCTTTTAAGGGAAGCAATTTTGTTGGAACCAGCAATGTTGAATTTGCTAAAAAGTACAACATCCGTCCTATCGGAACGATAGCACACGAGCTGATCCAGACCATTGGACAGGGATATCCGGAGCGTAACCCCGCCTACTCTAACAAGTTCGTCATGGATGCATGGCACCAGGAATACGGCACGGAAAACGGAACATATCTTACTGACTGCATAGGCACTGACGTGTTCCTCAAGGATTTCGACAAGATAAATGCAAAGCTTTTTGACGGCGTACGTCACGATTCCGGCGATCCTTACGAGTGGGGTGAAAAGATTCTCGGACATTATAAATCCCTCGGAATCGATGCACACGAAAAGACACTGCTTTTCAGCGACAGTCTGAATTTCGAGAAAGCCCACTCTATCCGCCGAGCCTTTGCGGACCGTGCAAAAGTAGCATTCGGCATCGGAACCTACATAGTGGCAGATACCAACGTAAGATATATGAATCAGGTAATAAAAGTAGTTGAAGTAAACGGCAGACCTGTTGCGAAGCTTTCTGATGTAGCCGGCAAAAATATGTGCCGCGATCCCAAGTATATCGATTACCTCCAGAGAGCAATCAAGTGGAGAATGGAACACTAAAACGGAAACTTGCGCCGCCAGGCGCACATTAATAACCCCGGGGCACTTAAGTACCCCGGGGCTTTTTTATTTTTATTTTTCCCTGCTCTTACGGGCTATTTCGGAAATCTTACTGACAGTCGTCATTGTAGTTTCCAGTTCATCTGCCGGTATCGCTCTCCTGATCTTTGTAAAGAGTTCACGCATATAGTCGCGTTCCTGTTTTATCTTGTTTTTTGCCCGATTTGTAAGCTGTACATAAGTACCTGACTTTGTCTCACTTGTCTTCCATGAAACATAGCCCTTATCCTGCATGGATGTGATCATTTTTGAAAGCACGGACATGGTGACATCCATTTCTTTTGCAAGATCTTTCAGATATACCCTGCCATCCTCACTGTCCTCGCAGAGACGTTCGATATATATAAGCAGCATAAAGTCTGCTCTTTCCAAGTACCTGAATACCTTTTCAGCTCCCATCTCATCAAGAAAGAAGCTCTCAATAGTTTCAATCCCTATTCGTTTTCCTGTCATTCATTTTCCCCCTTTATTATTTATTTAAAAAACTTCCCACATGTTATTTACCCAGCTATCATCCGACAGCTACATCATAAGATTTTCCATAGCTTTTTCTATATCTTCATTTAACGATGCCGGTACGTCCCCTGATTCGTAAAGAAGATTTTCAGCTTTGCACGGTATGATCCCCACTTTACTGATATTATCAAGGGAATGTATCAGATTCCCTGTTTCTTTCAAAACATCATCCCTGTCAGTCTCACCCGGCACCAGATAATAACGCAGCCAGATCCTCTTCTTATTTTCAGCCAGATACTTTAAGCAGTCCCTGACATTTGCTTTAAGCATTGATGTCCTCTGCTCAAAACTATTCTGATCCATATGTACCAGAAGCATATCCGTAAGCTGCATCAATACCGCAAACTTTGTGAAAAAAGGCTCCTCCCTGGAAAACTCCATAAGATCAGTCTCTATGCAGGTATTTATCTCCCGCCCTTTAGCCTGACGGAAAAGCTCCAGCAAAAAATCAATCTGCAATAACGGCTCTCCGCCACTGACAGTTATTCCTCCGCCATTTCGCCAGTTGCTATGATACCGTTCCGCGATATCAAGCATCTCTTCTGCAGACCTCTGACTTTCCGCATCAGAATAAATGATATCAGGATGGATTTTCCTGCACCATTTCCTGTCATCCTCCCGAAGAAAGACTACCCATCTCACTCCCGGTCCCTCCGCAGAACAGAAAGCCTTCACGGAGTCTATATGCCCCTTTATCTCGTTAGGCTGTTCAGGCGTCGGCTCACTGACTATGTCTTCAAGCCTTTTTGTATTTCTCTTTTTGTATATATATGAGCTCGATGTTTCCATATCAAATCACTATCAAATAACATCATGTGCAAGATTCTTGAACTGCGTAAGCTCTGCCATCCAGTACAGCTTGACAGTACCCGTACTTCCGCTTCGCTGCTTTTTTATAAGTATCTCGGCAACACCCTTATTGTCTTCTCCGCCCGGATTGTATACCTCATCCCTGTATATGAACATTACCAGGTCAGCGTCCTGCTCTATGGCACCGGATTCACGCAGGTCCGAAAGCTCAGGTCGCTTATCACTCCTCTTTTCCACCTCACGGGAAAGCTGTGAAAGAGCCATCACAGGAATCTTTAGTTCCTTGGCAAGAAGCTTAAGGCTCCTTGATATCTCTGATATCTGCTGTTCACGACTCAGGTTCTTGGCATTTTCCACATTAACAAGCTGCAGATAGTCAACTACTATCATTTCTATATTTCTTTCAGCCTTTAATCGCCTTGAAAGAGAACGTATCTCTCCGAGCCTGAAAACATCATCCCTGACTATAAGTCCTGAGGAAGCAACATTTCCCGCGCTGTCTAAAAGGCATTCCATTTCACCCTCATCAAGCTCGCCGCTTTTGTATTTCTTGGAATCAACGCCCGACTCCATTGACAGGATACGCTTTACAAGCTCTGCGCCGCTCATTTCCAGAGAAAAGACAAGTACCGGTTTCTTATTCCTTACGGAAATATTCTCAGCTATGCTTAATGCCAGAGCAGTTTTACCCATAGCAGGTCTCGCTGCAAGTATCACGAGATTTCCCGGAAGAAAACCGGACGTCATATTGTCAAGATCCGTAAATCCGGTAGCAAGTCCCGAAATCTTTCCTTCTCTCTTGGAAGCCTCATTTATCTGATTAAGCGCCTCAGAAACATACGTCTTTATGGGAACATATGCATCTGAAAGCTGGTTCTGAACTATATCAACAATCTTTTTTTCTGCAATTGAAAGAATCTCCGATACTTCATCGTCCGATTCATAACAGTTATCCCTGATCTCATTAGTTACCCGGATAAGCTCCCGAAGGGAATACTGGTTATATACAACACGGGCATAGTCCGTTACATTTCCTATAAAATCTACACTTTTTACGGCATCAATAAGGAACTCGGCACTTGCGATTTCGGGCGCTGCATTCATCTCTGTTAGCTGAGCCTGCAGCGTGACCATATCGATCTTCATGTTTTTAGCATGAAGGGCCAGCATTGCCTCATATATAGTCCTATAGTAGCTATTATAAAATGCGTTGCCGCTTGGAAGCAGATCCTTTACATCCACAATAGCCTTGTTATTCATATAAATACCGCCCAGAACCGCACGTTCCGCACGCTCGTCCCGGGGCATTACTCTTACTCTTTCACATTCAGCCAAAACCTAACACCTCAGCCTTCTTCAAGAACAGTAACTTTCAGTTCAGCCGTAACCTGGGGGTGAAGCTTTACAGGAACCCTGTATTCGCCTATTGTCTTGATCGGATCCTTTAAAACAATCTTCTTCTTATCAAGCTCGAGTCCGCACTGGTCGGCTGCGGCCGCTGCAATTTCCTTGGAAGAAACCGACCCGAAAGTCTTTCCGCCTTCTCCCGTCTTTATCTTCAGCGATACTTCCTTTTTCGCAATCTCATCAGCAAGACGCTTCGCTTCCTCCAAATTTTCCTTTGCCACTTTTTCATCATTGGCATTCTTTAATTTAAGATTATTGAGATTGGCGGCAGTAGCCTCCACACCCTTCTTTTTGGATATAAGGAAATTCCTTGCATATCCGTCGCTTACATCAACTACATCGCCTTTTTTTCCAAGACTCTTTACATCTTCAGTTAAGATTACTTTCATCAGATTGAACCCTCCTGTATCATAATATCCAATGTTTTCTTTACTTCAGCAACAGCATCATCCATAGTCATATTTTCAAGCTGAGCACCTGCTATGGTCATATGTCCTCCGCCACCAAGCCTTTCCATTATAAGCTGGACGTTTACCTCGTCAATGGATCTCGCAGAAATATAAATCTTATCCTGATAGTCAGTCATAACGAAGCTTGCCTTTATCCCGCTTATATTGAGCAGTTCGTTAGCTGACTGTGCCGCAACAACGGTAGGGCTCTTTATGCCGTCACTGGGACATGTGGATATGGCATAATACTTCTTATATACTTCAACCTTGCCGTTTGCTTCAGCCTTTGCCCTGTAATCCACAGGATCATCACGGAAAAGCTTTCGCACCAAAGTAACGTCAGCCCCGCCACGCCTTAAATATGCTGCCGCCTCAAATGTCCTTACACCGGTCTTGGCAGTAAAATTCTGCGTATCCATCACAAGTCCACTGTAAAGGCAGTCAGCAACCACTCCTTTGAATTTGACACCATCATGTATATATTGCAATATCTCTGCAACCATCTCACACGCACTGGATGCGTAAGGCTCAATATATGCCAAAGTGGCATTCTCAATTGATTCCGTTCCCTGCCTGTGATGATCCAACACTATTATGGAACTGCATTTCTTTAACAGTTCGGGACACTCGGTAATGCTTGGCTTGTTTACATCCACCACAACAAGTACCGCATTATCCCCCGCCATATCTATTGCCTTCTGGCCTGTTACTATGGTGCCCTCCTCATAGCCCGGATCGTTTTTATACAGATCCACTAACGGCTGCAGAGAAGGCGTAACAGAATCAAGTACGATATGGCACTCTTTTTTCAGATTCACACATGCACACTTTATTCCAACTGTTGAGCCAAAACTATCCGCATCACCATTGCGATGCCCCATAACAAAGACCTTGTCTCTTGCGGATATTATTTCTTCCATGGCCTGTGCCTTGACCCTGGCCTTCACCCTGGTCATGCTTTCCTTCTGCTGGCTCTTACCGCCATAATAACTGATTCCCTTACGGTTCTTAACTATAGCCTGGTCTCCGCCGCGGCCCAAAGCAAGGTCGATTGCATTTCTTGCGAACTCACAGTTCTGCGCATATGTCAGACCGTCCACACCCACGCCTATACTTAAGGTTACGGGACTGGCAGTATTTCCACTTGTCTTTTTGACATCCTCAAGCACCTGGAATCGCTCATTCTCAAGTATCTTTAGTGCACTCTTTCTGAAGATAACCAGATATTTGTCTTTTTCCGTCTTCCTGACTATTCCGTCAAGAGCCGTAAAGCTTTTCTGTATTGCGGTATCTGTATAAACAGCCAGCATGCTCCTTTTTTCCGGGTCCTGAATATTCTCTATGGTCTCTTCATAGTTATCGATATACGCAAGGCCTACGGCAAGTGACTGGTCATCTATTTCCTTTAAGGCCATCTTAAGGGCTGTCCTGTCGAAAAGATAGACTGCGATCAGATAACCGTCATAGTCCCTTCCGTCTTTCATATCTGCAAGCAATGCCATATCCTGCAGACTGATGCGCTTCATCCTTGCCTGAAAATCCCTGTCCCCTATGATGACATCGTGCTCAACATTTCCCTCATCGGTTGGAAACTTATCCTTTGTAAGCTCAGGGATAATATTGGAAATGGACTTTTTATAAAATTTGTCATGAGAGCCCATTGCTTCAAAAGCCCGGTTCATCCATATCACACGGCCGTTCTCATCCAGAAGTGCATGAGGCAGTTCCAGCTCTTTTAAGAGCTGTTTCTGTATCTGCCCATACTCTGTGGCAAAGCCTATAAGCTCAGCTTCAAGTGCCGGGCCGGAAAAAATCATCATGAGAATGATCGTAGCAAGATAAATGACAACAAACACCGTAAGCAATATGCCAGCATCGGTATTTAACATATATACGACCACATTTATGAGAGCCAGTGCTATCCCCAAAAGCAGCGGCATCTGAAGATATGTCTTTAGTTTTCCTTTTGTCTTTACCTTTGTCGCCATAAGGTTTATTTTACTAAATTTCTGTGATATTCTCAACCACAAGTGTAACGCAGTTGTCAGACCGATTCCCCGCCCACGCTAAAGTCCTACTACACAAAATCGCCACACTGTGATCAGTGTGGCGAAAATCTCGTGAAAAACCTTTAAAAAAATAATTACTCTGTTGTGTAGGGCATAAGAGCTATGTGACGAGCTCTCTTGATAGCTGTCGTAAGCTCTCTCTGATGCTTTGCACAACATCCTGTCACGCGTCTGGGAAGGATCTTGCCACGCTCTGAAACATACTTGCGAAGCTTGTTGGTATCCTTGTAGTCGATAACAACCTCAGGATTCTCCTTGCCTTCCTTATTAACTGCTTTGCCACAGAATACGCAAACCTTTCTGCGACGATGAACACCACCCGGACGACGCTTAGGTGCGGTTCCTCTGTCTTCTTTATTAAATGCCATGATATAGCCTCCTGTTCATGTACATCGATAAAACTAAAACTCAGCTAAAGGGTATCTGATCATCTATACCGCCGGGAATATTCATGAAATCCTCATCATTATCCGGTGCTGAAGGTGCTGCAGAGCCGCCATTGTAGCTGCCGCCACCATTAGCATTCTTGCTCTCAACAAACTCATGGTTCTCAACTACCACATCAGTAGTATAAACCTTCTGTCCTTCCTTGTTGGTATAGCTTCCTGTCTGGATTCTTCCCGTAACAGCAATCTTGGTGCCTTTGCGAAGATACTTTTCAACAAACTCTCCGGTCTTGCCGAATGCCACACAGCTGATAAAATCCGCTGTCGGCTGGTCACCGTTTGCATTGTTTCTTGAGTATCCCCTGTCTACGGCAAGAGTATATCTTGCTATAGCCCTGGACTCACCATTTGACTGTGAATATGTAACGTTAGGATCCTTTGTCAGTCTTCCGATCAAAATAACTTTGTTCATAATGATATTTTCCTTTCTTTATGCTTCGTCAAGTCTGACGCATAAGAAACGGAGAAGATCTTCACGAAGTCTGATCCTGTTCTCAAGCTCGACCGGTGTCTCGCTGTTCTCAGACTCGAATTGGATGAATGAGTAGTAAGCTTCTTTCTGCTTCTGAATCTCATAAGCAAGCTTTCTGGGAGCCTCATCTGTCTTGACATCTGTAACTGTGCCGCCAAATCTGACAACATACTCCTTACACTTGTCAATGACAGCAGCCCTTTCCTCTTCTCCGAGCTTAGCGCTGACTACAACGGCTAATTCGTACTTGTTCATGCTGTCTTTACCTCCTTTTGGACTTATTGGCCTGTCCTTGCGGACAAGCAAGGATATTTCACGGAGTTTCATAATAACATTTTATCAGGTAATATGCAAGTGGAATTTTCAGAAATTTTATTGAATCACAGCAGCATCTCCAGCATATCTTCACTTTTGAAACGGTGCCCGTCCCACGCCTTACGGCATTCGTTTTTCGCTATCAGTACCAGCTCGCTAATCGCATCTTCCTTCAGTGTAAAACTGAATAAGGACTTCGACTCCGTATTCAGTATAAAATTAAGTGTGTAACGTATTGTCTTGTCCCTGTCCTCATATCTGCGCAGATCAAACTCTCCCTGAAGCATTATGGCTTTGATCTCAAAAACACATTTTACAAGCCTTTTATCATAAGCAGGGTGTATAAGTGCACGAAGGGCTTGGTACAGCAGGATAAGCATTTCCTTTTCGTCATTATTCTCACGGGTAATATAATCCGAAACCTCCAGGAAATACATACCATAGAGCGATGCATCGAAATCTTCCCTAAATTCTCCGAAATAATTCTTAACATTTGCCTCGGATATGGTATAAGCGCTTCTTCCTGCATAGAGCTTAAAATCCGCAAATACAAAAAGATCGGTGCATGCCTGGAAGCGGTTTCCCTGCCTGCGTGCACCGTTGGCAAATGCCGAGATCTTGCCGGTATTGCCGGTAAGTATCACGACACGTCTGTCATATTCATTTACCGGTTCACTCTTTAAGATTATCCCCGGCGCATTAAACAGTTCCGCCATCTAACTAATCGTTTTTGAAATCATTCTTGTTGTAGCCGAAATTTGCTACAAACAGGTCGCTGTCACGCCAGTTTTCCTTTACTTTCACCCAGAGTTTCAGATTGACTTTCATTTCCAGAAGCTTTTCTATCTCCGGTCTTGCCTGCGAACCTATTGTTTTAAGCATGGCACCGTTTTTTCCGATTATGATGCCTTTATGGGAATTCTTCTCACAGATTATCGTAGCATCGATATCACAGAGTTTCCTGCCCTCACGCGTTTTCATACTGTCAATCACTACTGCAATTCCATGCGGGATTTCTTTATCCAGAAGCCTCAGCGTTTTCTCCCTTATAAGCTCAGCGGCAATCTGTCTCACAGGCTGGTCTGTAAGCTCATCCTCATCAAAATAGTAAGGGCCCTCCGGCAGATATTCAAACACGCTTTTCATCAGGTCATCAAGGCCCTCGTTCTTAAGTGCCGACACCGGGATTATCTCATTAAAATCCAAAAGCTTTCTATATACCTCGATGACCTCCAGTAATACAGGCTTTTTCACAGTATCGATCTTATTTATGACAAGGAATACCGGAAGCTTCAGGTCTTTTATCTGACCGGCTATGTCCGCATCCCGGTCATTAACCTGCTTGTCCGGCTCAATGAGCCACAGCACTATGTCGGCTTCTTTTATGGACCGGTTGGCAGCGGCCATCATATAGTCGCCAAGCTTATTTTTAGCCTTATGGAGTCCCGGGGTATCCACAAAGATAACCTGTCCCCGCTCATCCGTATAAACAGTCTGGATACGGTTTCTGGTGGTCTGCGGCCTTGGGGATGTGATAGCGATCTTCTGGCCGACCAGATGGTTCATCAGTGTGGATTTACCTACATTCGGCCTGCCTATCAGCACCGCAAAGCCTGATTTTTTCTCTGTATTTTCCGACATATAATACTCCTGAATCATGGTCTTACAGAGCACGATATATATAAATATCCGCTCAGGTTCTCTTAATGGAACATAGCCTCTATTCTGTCAAAGCAGTCTTCTGCCTCTTTTATCCTGCCCTCATTTCCGACGACACATATAATCGGATCGGACATGACTGCCTTAACATATTCAGCCAGATGCCTTATATCCTCCGCATTTGCCTCAAGCACCAGGTCGCGTTCCTTCTGCAGTTTTGCTTTGCTGATCCCCGCAAGTTCAGAATATCTTGACCTGGCAGCGCTTGCAAAAGGAGTAAGAGGAATATCCAGACTGCTCATTGTGCCTATGATGAATTTTGTCATTTCAGCTTCATCAACGGAAAAATTCTCCACAAAATCAGCAACACTGTCAAATATTTCTATAGTCTCCTTAAGATTCGGATCCCTGTAAGAAACAAAATAGCTTTCACCTGTCCTCCTGAAAGAATTCATGCAGCCATAGGCACCGCCTTTGACACGCACATTCGTCCAAAGATAATCATATGAAAGAATTGTCCTAAGAATTCTCAATCTCGAATCATAGGGAAGCCCTGCGGTCTTAAAACTTCCGCCCTTGCATACATACTGCACCTGAGCTGAATTGCTAAGCCCCAGGTTTTCTCTCTTAAGAACTATTTCACCCCGTTCCTCACTGATCTCCCCAATAGGAAGCGCATCCGCTATCGGAGCTATCAGTCCATCAAGCGCCTTAAGCTCCTCTCTCGACCCTGTCACATCGAGTGTCAGCATATCCTTTCTGTAAGCAATGGAAAGAACCTCTTTGAGATTATTCTTTATCTCATCCCATCGTTCGTCAAAGTTTTCCTCCCAGTCTTCAAGAAGACGATAAAATTCCATGCCGCTCATCATGCTGTTCAGTCTGTCGCTTTCCGAAATACAGTCCATTATCCGGGAATATGCAACAACATGCCCCATGTAGCTCATTGCCCCCTGCATTGATGACCTGGCCTCAGCGATGATCTCTTTCACACGCTTGGGATCATCAATTACCGATCCAAGCAGCACTTCTTTTATAAGTTCCGCAGCCTTAGGCGCATTTGTCCTGAGACACCTGACATCTACCATTGCACTCATGACATAGTCAGAGCTGTCCTCTCCTTTTATCAGGCTGTCAGTAAGGAATAACAGCCTTCCGGTATATTTATCGATCTCATATCCCAGCTGTTCGTATGAATGTGCGTTTGTATCCACGCCCTTAAGCACATTCGTAAGCAGCCCCAGATAAGGATAAAGCCTTATAGGCATCCTCTTCAGATCAAAATACATTGAAAAGTACAAGATGCCATTAGTATCTATCTCATGGAAAAGTGTCTTAATCCCATCAACCTCAGTCCATTCATTTATAAGGGGAAGGACATTTTTCCTGATATCGCTCCTCTTAAGCACAGGCAGGCACTTAAGTGCCTCTTCGGTATCAGGAGTGGCCTGATATTCCTTGAGAGACTTCGTATCTGCTGCTATTTTTTCTCTTTCTGCTTCTGAAAGCGTATTCCTGTATGCCGCAAGCTTTTCCGCAAGCTCAGCCTCCTTCTTTGCAGTCATGCCTTTCTCCGGCTCCAGGCGCAGGACTGAGCGGTGTTCATTGTTTACAAGATACTTCTCTACGATTTTTTCAAAATAGTCGGTATCAATCTTTTTTCTGAGGAACGCAAATGTGTCCAGCTCCTCAACATGAATAAACGGAAGTCTGTCGTCGTACAGCCAGCTGTCCAGACAGGCCAGTCCAAGCAGCAGTCCCTTAGGATAATGTGCCGAATCAGCCTCCCTGTACTTGAATTCTTTTTTGTTAAGGCATGCAAGCAAGGCATTCTTATCAAAACCTTCCCTTACAACCCTTTTGAATTCTGCCTCTATTATCTCTACAAACTTATCCTCATCGGAGGGATCTGCATTTTTCGCAACTATTGAATAATAGGGCTGGCATATGCCGTTTTCGAAACTGGATGTGATCTCGGTACCGATACCTGCGTCAACAAGATTCTTTTTGAGTCTTGATCCTTCTGTTGTAAGCGCATAGTCTATCAGCTGGAAAGCAATATACAGTTCCCTGTCCGTGCTGCTCCCAAGTACAACATTATATGAAAGATATGTAGCCTTCTCTTCCTTTTCCTCTTCGGAGATCGGATAATGCTTTACGATATGTACATGTTCCTTAAAAGCTTCCTGTATCCCGGGATGCGATGAAATCTCTATCCTTTCGTATCTGCCAAGGTATTCCCCGTCCAGCCATTCGAGGCGTTCATTCCAGTCCGCATTACCGTAAAGATAAATATATGAATTAACCGGATGGTAATATGCACCATGAAACTTCAGGAAATTCTCATATGTAAGGTCAGGAATAAAATCAGGATCACCGCCGCTCTCCACGCCGTATGCAGTATCCGGGAAAAGTGAGTTCATTATCTCCCTGGAAAGTACATCATCAGGTGCGGAAAAAGCTCCCTTCATTTCGTTGTAAACAACACCGTTCAACGTAAGTTCAGAGTCCTTATCTTCCATTTCATAATGCCATCCCTCCTGGCGGAATATCTTTTCCTCGGAATAGATATTAGGATGAAGCACCGCATCCATATATACATGCATAAGGTTCTTAAAATCCTGATCATTGCAGGATGCGACAGGATATACGGTCTTATCCGGGTATGTCATGGCATTAAGAAAAGTATTAAGCGAGCCTTTAGCCAGTTCCACAAAAGGATCCTTTACAGGAAAAGCCTCCGAGCCACAGAGAACCGAATGCTCCAGGATATGCGCCACACCGGTAGAATCCTTGGGCGGAGTCCTGAAACCGATGTAGAACACCTTATTCTCCTCATCGTTATCGAGCAGTGCAATTCTTGCGCCACTCTTTATATGCTCCATAAGATAAGCCTCACTCTTAAGATCCTCGCTATAGTGATGCTCTACTATTCTGTATGCTTTTAGATTTTCTTTATTGAACATAGACCCTCCTTGAAACAATACTTTTTGCTTGAATATCTACAATTTAAAGCCCATAAGCGCCAGATTGGAAAATGCTATTTCCTGAACCACGATCCTGTCTTTAGATACCTCATCCAGCTCCGTAAGTTCGTTTAATCGGAAATCTTTTGTCTTATAGCTGTCCCCGTCAGGAACACAGCACCTTATTTTTATCTTAAGGTTCTCATATATACGATAATTCTTATCTTCCCTGCTCATATGGAGTATATGATCACCTATCATCATATCCGGATCCGCATAAGGAAGTATAAGCCTGTCGATAATGGTCTGGAACTTAAAAGGCGCCCTTTCCGCCGCCATGATCTCCGAGTAAGTATACCTTGCCCCGATCATGGTCTTTGAGAATTCCTGAAGTATATATTTATAATCGTTCTCTCCGAATTCCATCATTCGTCACCGCCGTTTTCCGGCACATCGATATACTTTTTACAGTCCGGTGCCAGACTGATGGCACTGTAAATATCGTTGAATGAAAAATCCCCTGCATCAGCCAGTTCCTGAACTGAGCATTTCTGACCGAAAGTCTCATACAATTCCTTTGCCTTGCCTAAAACTTTCATTATCATCGCCATTACCTTACGGTCAGACTCATACTCTGAATTTTCCGCGTTAACCAGTTCATCCATGGTATTCATTACAGTACGCATCACCATTTCGTCACAGTCGGATGGATCCTCTATACTTTCAAGCATTGATATAGCTGTAATAAGTGCAACATTGCCTTCACCTATAAGGTCTCCTGTCTCCACCCCCTGATTGCTGTACAGTCTGGCGGTATCCACCACAGTCCTTAAGTAGCTGTTTATCAGCTTCTCCCTTGCAGACTTATCTCCGTTCAGCGCATTCATTATAAGTACACGCTTCATGGACTCATCAATCTCTTCGATTACCTCCAAATCTTCCATGTACATCTTTATGGTACGGCTGTCCCTTTCGCTCAGGAATTCCTCATCCTTCAGCGGACTGCCTATACCGATATTATTATCCTTAAAATAATCCGTAAGGACCTTTTTCTGCACATCACTGATATCGGGAAATGCTTCGTCTATCTGATCCTGAGTCAGCATTCCTCCCTGAATCATGGCTGTATCTTTAAGCTCCGTTATCTTTTCAATAAATTTTTCTTCTGCTGTCATTTTTTATCTTTCTGCCTGTCCTGCCGCTTTTGCAAAGAAAAGCAACATTATGACTCGCCTCTTTTAAAGTGTTTATGTGTAAACAGATGATCCTGGCAGAACTCATAATTCCCCTCACACTTTGAGCAGAACCTGAATTCAAGGTTAGGATACTCCTCTGCGGTACGACCGCAGATCGCACATTTATGCTTTGCTACCTGTCTTGCCTGGCTTGCGGCTGCAGTACGCTTTCTGAACTCCTTCTGTCTTGCACGCATCTTCGGGGTGAGCCTGAGGCTCTTTCTCGTCATTATAAAGAAAACAACAAAATTAAGAAGCGAAGCGCCTATGACAAACAGCCCCATGATTCCCATTCCGAACGCTTCAAGCACCAGGATGATCGAATATATTATGCCCAGATACTTAACCTTTACAGGGATAATGAACATGATCAGGACCTGCATATCCGGATATGTTGCCGCATATGCTAAGAATATGGACATATTCACATAGTAGGTTGAAAACAATGTTGAATACGTGGCATAAAACCATGAGCCGCCGTAGACCGCAGGTACATCACCATAGGCCATCCTCATATTTGCATCCACAAATGCTATCTTCTCCGGCAGAAACAGTTCACTGTAGCCTAACATGAAGAATGCGCCAAGCACAGTAAATATCAGCCCCATAAAAATATAAAAATTAAAATAAAATGAGCCCCATGTCTGCTCCAGAGTCCTGCTTATGGAAAAATAAAAGAACAGCATTATGGCAGTAAAAATAATATTTCCGCTGTCAGGAGGGATAAGCACCCACGAAAACAGTCTCCATACCTGCCCGTGCAATATGGCATAAGGATTAAGTGACAGGAAAAATGTCACATCCGAATTGATATGCTGTACTATATAACCAATTGCGTATGTAGCCAGCATATACATGGGAAGATTCTTTATCGCATACTTCCCGATCTTCTTTTCAAGCTTAACCAGAAAATTCATCCATGCAGTCCTCTCGCCTGGCGGTCCATATCCTCTACCACGATATCATATATCTCTCCCAGACTACGACAGTACTCAAGCACAAGCCACGGTTCATTAGTATGGAAATGGATCTTTATGGGATCACCGTCGCCTCCAACCGCCAAAAGGCAGTCGCCTTTGAAATGCTCTGTTATATACTCGTTAACCTCGTCCTCATCAAGGTCATCTCCGTCTATAAGCAGCTGTGTGTCATATCTGAATTCGATAGGTTCCATTTTTAACTCCTTTTTCCATTCATGAAGATCCGGCCTTCATGATCTGCTATTGTGCTGTCACCGCCGGCGCCACCGCGGCAGTTACAACATCCTTATCATACAGTGACTAATGATACCAGATTTTGTGAAAATCCTCAATCATCAATAAAATAACCACTATAGATTGATACTTGAAATAAGCCCCCTCCACATTTATAATATTTTGATGTGTGATTTTTTTGTGGTGTGGGGGGATTCTGAACAAAGTAAAATGTCAGAAATGACAGACACAGATGCCGCAGAAGGCAGAAAGAGGAATAATGAATAATTCCGGCATTACCACTGACGAGACTCTGCGTCTCGGTATAGATATAGGATCAACAACCGTAAAGGTTGCATTGATAGATTCAGAGAATAACATTCTTTTTTCTGATTATGAAAGGCACTTTGCCGACATAAGCAAGACTCTACAGGACCTCACGGAAAAAGCAATGGAAAAGACCGGTGACAGGACAGTTTTTCCCGTGATAACCGGTTCCGGCGGACTCACTCTTGCTACACATCTGAATATTCCTTTTGTACAGGAAGTAATAGCGGTCAGCACTTCCCTTGAGACTTTTGCCCCTAAAACTGACGTGGCAATCGAGCTCGGCGGAGAAGATGCCAAGATAATATATTTCGAAAACGGCAATGTTGAGCAGAGGATGAACGGAATATGTGCCGGCGGTACAGGTTCTTTCATAGACCAGATGGCTTCCCTTATACAGACGGATGCCGCAGGGCTCAACGAATATGCAAAGGACTACAAGTCACTCTATACCATAGCCGCAAGGTGCGGTGTATTCGCAAAGACAGACATACAGCCCCTCATCAATGATGGTGCTACCAGAGAGGATCTTTCCGCATCCATTTTCCAGGCAGTTGTTAATCAGACAATATCAGGACTTGCCTGCGGAAAGCCCATAAGGGGACATGTTGCCTTTTTAGGAGGTCCTCTCCACTTCCTTTCAGAGCTTAAGGCAGCCTTCATAAGAACGCTTAAGCTTGATGAGGAACACACTATAGATGTGGAAAACTCACATCTTTTTGCAGCCATAGGCTCTGCGCTTAATTCAAAATGTGAAAATGCTACCACGCTTTCCGATATCTCAAACCGTCTGAAAAGCGGCATCCACATGGAATTTGAAGTAGAAAGAATGGAGCCCCTTTTTAAGGATCAGGCTGAATATGACGAATTTACCGCAAGACATGACAGGGCAAGAGTTGAAACAGCCGAAATAGAAAACTACTCCGGCAACTGCTTCCTCGGAATAGATGCAGGTTCTACCACCACCAAGATGGCTTTAGTCTCTGAAAAGGGTGAACTGCTCTGGGCTTTCTATTCCAACAATAACGGTTCTCCTCTTGAGACTGCACTGAAGGCATTTGCCGAATTAAAATCAAAGCTGCCCGCAGATGCACATATTGTCCGTGCCTGCTCCACCGGCTACGGCGAGGCACTTATGAAAGCTGCATTTTTACTGGATGATGGTCAGGTTGAGACTGTTGCCCACTACTATGCCGCAGCATTCTTTAATCCCAGTGTGGACTGCATACTTGATATCGGCGGACAGGATATGAAATGCATACGCATTAAAAACGGCAACGTGGATTCCGTCATGCTCAATGAAGCATGTTCATCCGGCTGCGGTTCATTCCTTGAGACTTTTGCAAAATCCCTGAACTTAAGTGTCCAGGATTTTGCAAAAGCTGCCCTTTTTGCCGAGCACCCTATCGACCTTGGTACCAGGTGTACCGTATTCATGAATTCAAAGGTTAAGCAGGCGCAGAAAGAAGGCGCATCCGTTGCAGATATTTCCGCCGGACTTGCCTACTCGGTAATAAAGAACGCACTGTTCAAAGTAATAAAGGTTTCCGATGCATCTGCCCTTGGCAAAAACATAGTAGTACAGGGCGGTACATTCTACAATGACGCCGTACTGAGAAGTTTTGAAAATATCGCCGGCTGCAAAGCGATAAGACCTGATATTGCAGGAATAATGGGTGCTTTCGGTGCCGCACTCGTGTCAAGGGAGAGGTACGAGGAAGGCTATAAAACAACCATGCTTTCCTTTGATGAAATTGATAATTTCACCTTTACGACTTCCATGTCAAAGTGCCGCGGCTGTACCAATAACTGCCGTCTTACCATCAACAATTTCTCCGGCAACCGCAAGTATATCTCCGGCAACCGTTGTGAAAGAGGCCTGGGCAAGCCTAAGAACGCCAACAATATACCTAACCTCTTTGAGTACAAGTTAAAAAGATTCTTTGATTATGAACCTCTGCCTGCAGATCAGGCACCAAGAGGCACAGTCGGTATTCCGAGGGTCCTTAACATATATGAAAACTATCCTTTCTGGGCTACATTCTTTAAAGAGCTGGGCTTCAGGGTAATGCTTTCCCCCTCTTCCACCAGAAAGATATATGAGCTTGGCATTGAATCCATCCCCTCAGAATCAGAGTGTTATCCTGCAAAACTTGCACACGGACATGTTCAGTGGCTCATTGAGCAGAAGCCAGATTTCATTTTTTATCCTTCACTCTTTTATGAGCGCAACGAGACACCTGATGCCAATAACCATTACAACTGCCCCATTGTATCTTCATATCCTGAGAATATAAAAAATAATGTTGAGGATATAACAGACGGCAAGGTTATTTTCCGGCATCCGTTTATGAATTTTGCAGGTGTTGATACAATAACCTATGCCCTTACAAAAGAATTTTCAGAAATAGATCCGGGCAAAATAAGCGCAGCTGTTGAAAAGGCCTGGGATGAACTTGCAAGAGCCCATGATGACATGCAGAAAAAGGGTGAAGAAGTACTTAAATGGATGGAACAGAACCACAAGCGCGGTATCATACTTGCAGGACGTCCCTACCATGTGGACCCTGAGATCAATCATGGCATTCCGGAGCTCATAAACAGCTATGATATAGCAGTTCTTACAGAGGATTCCGTTTCCCATCTGGGACATCCTGACAGACCGCTTATCGTTTCAGACCAGTGGATGTACCATTCAAGGCTTTACCGGGCAGCGTCATTTGCCCGTACCAGAGATGATCTGGACCTCATACAGCTCAACTCTTTCGGCTGCGGTCTTGATGCCGTTACAACAGATCAGGTAAACGATATCCTTTCCGGTTCCGACAAGATATATACCTGCCTTAAGATTGACGAAGTAAACAATCTGGGTGCCGCAAGGATCCGTGTCCGTTCACTTATAGCGGCTCTTGAAGTAAAGGAAAGAAAAGCCGAAAAACGCACTATACGGCCTACCAATATAAACCGTGTACTTTTCACCGAGGAAATGAAGCAGACCTATACCATACTCTGCCCTCAGATGTCCCCGGTGCATTTCGACATGTTTGCTCCCGCCTTCAAGGCCTGCGGCTATAATCTTCATGTGCTTGACAATGACAACAGACATTCCGTGGATGTTGGACTCAAATATGTCAATAATGATGCCTGCTACCCTTCTCTCTGCACCATCGGTCAGCTTATAGAAGCTATAGAAACAGGCGAATACGATACTGACCACCTGGCACTTATGATGTCCCAGACAGGCGGTGGATGCCGGGCTACCAACTATGTCGGTTTCATAAGAAGAGCGCTTGAGAAAGCCGGATATCCGAATATCCCCGTTATCTCGCTTAACTTAAGCGGCCTTGAATCCAATCCCGGTTTCAAGCTGGACGCGAATCTCCTTCTCAGGGGAATATGCGCCGCTGTATTCGGAGATATTTTCATGAAGTGCATATACAGAATGCGTCCTTACGAAAAAGAGCCCGGTGCTGTGGAAGCAGTCCATCAGAAATGGCTCAAGGAGTGCCAGGCTTTCGTATCCTCAAAGCACCTTTCAATCGGAAAATATAAAAAGCTCTGCAAAGGCATTATAGAAGATTTTGACAACATACCCATATATGAAGAACGGAAGCCCAGGGTCGGTGTTGTAGGCGAGATTCTTGTAAAATTCTCACCTTCCGCCAATAACCACCTTGTGGAACTGCTGGAAAAAGAAGGTGCCGAGGCCGTAGTCCCCGATCTTCTTGATTTCATGTATTACTGTTTCTACAACCAGATATACAAAGCCGACGAACTTGGAATGAGCAGAAAGAGTGCCAACAAGGCAAAGCTTGGAATGAAAGCAATGGACTGGGTACGTTCCTACCCTTCAAAGCTTTTCAGACGTAGCAGGCACTTTGATCCCCCTGCTGATATTCACGATCTTGTAAATTATGCCAAAGATATTGTTTCCATAGGAAACCAGACAGGTGAAGGCTGGTTCCTTACCGGTGAGATGCTGGAACTCATACATTCGGGAACAGAAAACATTGTCTGCACCCAGCCTTTCGGCTGTCTTCCCAACCATGTAGTCGGAAAAGGCGTCATTAAGGCCCTGCGGAAAAAATATCCTGCATCGAACATAGTCGCCATTGACTACGATCCCGGTGCCAGTGAAGTAAACCAGCTTAACAGGATAAAGCTTATGCTCTCCACCGCAAATAAAAATCTTGCAAAGAAAAAAGCTCAGGAAAACAACAAGGCAGTATAGATTTCACAGAAAAAAACCACCCTATTCTCATGTTTGGGAAAATGGTGGTCTTTTTTATTTAATAATTTGTCATTCATTGTCCTGATGCAGCAGCTTTAGCAGCCTCAATCTCTGCCTGTTTTGCCGCTTCATCTGCAGCAGCCTCTGCCATCAGCCGGTTGTAAATTTCCAAAGCATCCGGCGGTATATCGTCCTGTGATCCGAATGGATCACTATCAAAAGACGAGGACTCTGCTGATGAACTCACATCCGTGCTTCCGGCATCCTCCCCCAACGCCTCCATTATAAGTTTTTCAGCCTCAGCATCAGGGTCGTAACCTTCTTCACCGTCATTTCCGCTGTTTTCCTCTTCGCTATCCGGTGTGACCATGTTAACATTCCACCACTTTACCAGGTGGCAGTGCATCTTGGAATAATAATTGATACGGTCAAGTTTATCCAGACGGTCTATCCTAACCAAGTGTAATCCCCTTATCCTTAAGAAACAATGTTACCTAATGTTACTGAATGTTATTTTTTTTCGGCTATTTCCTTTTTGGCTAAAGCAGTACTGCAATACAGCTCAGTATCTGCATGCTTATATATATCATCCACATCAAATATACCTTCACCAAAACATCCACCCCAACTGAGCCGGCACTCAAAGTTGTCAGAATTACGATTGAGGCGTCCTACACGCTCTACCCACTTGGTTATCACGGATATAGCCTCTTCTTCAAGATATCCGCAGAACACCACCATAAAATGATCCTCTTCAAGCCTGTATGTGTGAATATTTTCCGAGGAAAGCCTTCTCAGCTCCCTGGCCACCTTTGAAATAATGCCGTCACCGGCCTCCGTGCTTATCTCGCTATTGACCACATGCATATTTATGACATTCAGACATGCAATATATATAGAATCCGCATATGGATAAACCTCCGTTTTTCGCTTATCAAACTTAACCCTGTTCGAGAGCATGGTCATGCTGTCATGCTCTCTTTCCCAGCTGTCCTCACGTATACTCAGAAGATACTCAGCCGTATCAAGCCTGAATTTAAGAAGCGCATGGTATAGCTCCTCCATCTCATCTCCGGATTCAATATCCAGATCCTTAAGCGTCAGCGCCTGTTCGCCTTCTTCGCCTTCAGACATACCGGCCTCGCTGTATGTTATGGAAGAAATTGCCTTTGTCATATCCGTAACGGGCTTTATGAAATAAATCTCCAGCAGTATCGCCGTGATCACCACCAGTATTATTGCCAGAATGACCATGGTACAGGTAAAAATCACAAAAAACTGTCCCTTAGATTCCTCCTTTACAGACTCCCTTACATACCCATCCAGGGCATTTGTATAGAAAATATAACTGATAAGGGTGGAACACATTACAATTACCGCAAGTGCCCCGGATACCAAAAGCAGTGCTTTCGTTTTAAGTGACTTTTTCATATAGTTCTCCCCGTTTAAATCCTGTCTGTATTAAATCATATTGCTTTTTATACCAAATTACCCTGATTTCCGACTACTGCCTTAACAAAATTCCAGGCCTCATCAAGACCCGCCTGGGAAAACTCATAAAACGTATAGCTCTTCAGTTCTTCAGCAGTATTGTCATATCCATAGGGTTCCGGCCATATGCAGACTCTCAGCTGAGGATCCGCGTCTTCATTTTCCTTGAACTTTTCAAGAAAAAACCTCTTGCCGTCACAGCTGCCGCTATATCTTTCAGCCTTTAAATATGCCAGTGTCAGCTTATAAAGATCATCATCAAAATCTAATGCCATTGTCAGATTTCCTCTTTGCAGCTGTTCAGTCCTGTCATTTCCAAACAGCTATCCCTCTTTTTTCTTCATATCTTCAGCCAGGGTCTCATGTATAATATGCGCAAGCCGGATCATACGTATCTCATTCAGTATCTGTCTCTCCTTTTCACGCTGCTTCGCAAGCTCTTTCTGCCTCTTTTTAAGTGCTTCAGCTTCCCTGATACGTCTTTCATCCCTGGACTGCTGCATCTGCTTTTCAAACTTCCTTCTGTCGGCAATGCTCGCAGATGTTCCGGGATGAACAGAGGCCGAACTTTTCCCTAAAACCCTTCCTCCTGTCTTTGGAGTACTCATAACAGGCCTGCCTATTACGCGTCCCCGGATAACAGCAGCGGAAGCCGGCATACCTGACTTAAGTATCAGTTCATAAGCACTGACAACCTGCAGATATCTCTCATGATCGGATTCCGTAGTCCCCGGAGTATCCGGATGAAGATCCCTGCATAGCCTATGGTATGTACTTTTTACAAGAGAAGGTGAAGCTCCATACTGAAGTCCAAGCACCTCATAAGCCTGAAAAATATCCATGAACAAATGATACCATAAAAACACCGTTTTTTTCAACGGACTGCACTCTTATCCGTGACATCCGGGAGCTTATTCGTATCACTTATCAAGATCATAAGGTGTCACCTGATATACATAATAGTTAAGCCAGTTGCTGTATAATGCATTTGCATGGGCACGCCATAAAAGCAGCGGTTTCTTTTCAGGGTCATTATCCGGATAATAATTGACCGGAATATGTATATCCAGCCCCTTGCCTAAATCCCTCTTATATTCCTTATCCAGGGTATACCGGTCATATTCCGGATGTCCCATCACAAATATTCTTTTGTCATCGTTTGACTTTACAAGAAGGACGCCTGCCTCTTCAGACTTCGCCAGGACAGTAAGCTCGCTGCATTTTTCTATGTCCTCTGTTCTGTTAGTGGTATGCCTCGAATGCGGGGCAAAAAACTCATCATCAAATCCCCTTACCAGAGGAGTACGTCTGTGAAGAAGCTTATGTCTGTATATACCGAAAAGCTTTTCCGGAAGTGCCACCTTATCAATGCCGTAATAATGATAAAGACCGGCCTGTGCTCCCCAGCACAGATACATGGTGGAGGTAACATTAGTATCCGTCCAGTCCATTATCCGGCATACTTCTTCCCAGTAGTCCACTTCCTCAAACGGCATCTGTTCCACCGGCGCCCCGGTTATGATCATTCCGTCAAACTTCTGCCCCTTTATCTCATCAAACGATGTATAAAACCGGTTTAAATGGTTTGCTGATGTATTCTGCGGAATATGGCTCTTTACCATAAGGAAGGTCAGGTCAATCTGCAACGGAGTATTTGAAAACGACCTCAAAAGTTGAAGCTCCGTATCCTCCTTGAGGGGCATGAGATTAAGTATGCACACCTTAAGCGGACGGATATCCTGATGGATAGCCCTGGTCTCATCCATTACAAATATGTTTTCATTTTCAAGCTGCTCCCTGGCCGGAAGGTCACTCTGAATCCTGATAGGCATTTCTCTGCCTCCTTTCTGCTTTCCGGTCAGATTTTCTTAATTGCTTTTTCTCTGACCATCATACTTTTGGTGTATTATTATGATTAAGGAGATATTATATCACAAATCGCATAAATTATGTCACACAGTAAAGTCCGGCAGATACTTTGAAAGGAAATCGTCCTCTGTGAGGATCTTTACCCCGTTTGCAATAGCCGTCTTGTTCTTTGACGAAGTTGATGCAGCGTCATTATTTATGAGGCATTCCGTCTTTTTGCTGACACTTCCCGACACTTTCCCACCGTGAGCCTCTATCAGATTTTTTAAGTCAGAACGGTTGCCGAAATGTATAAGAGATCCCGTTATTACAAAAGTCAGTCCGGCAAGAGAATCATCACTGCTTCCATTATCCGCCGATTCAAATTCGAGTTCCTCCGCAAGCGCATCAAGCTGTATCACAAAATCATCATTCTGCATATATGAACAAAAAGCCCCTGCCAGGACCTCTCCCACGCCTTCTATTTCCGATAGTTCTTCTGGTCCTGCTTTTTTCATTGCCTCTAAGGAATGGGAAAAGTGTCCGGATATAAGCTTGGCCACAGCTGCACCGACCCCCGGTATTCCCATTGCATATATTAATCTCGGCATTGTCGTCTTTCTGCTTTTTTCAATGCTTTCAATAAGATTTGCACAGGATTTCTCTTTAAAGCCTTCCAGCGACAGTATCTCATCACTCTTATCCCTTAGATTGTATATATCCCTGAATTCATGCAGGAGTCCTGCTCCTATAAGTTTTTCCAGGGTAGCTTCGCTGAGGCCTTCTATATTCATAGCATCTCTTTCCACGAAATGCACAAAAGACCTGAGCTTCTTTGCAGGACATTCGCTTCCGGTACAGGTCAGTACTTCCGAGTCAACCTGTCTGACTATCTTTGAAGGCGCCCCGCATACCGGACACACAGACGGGATTTCCAGGCTGTCACTTTTTGTCAGGTTTTCAGATATCTGAGGTATTATCATATTCGCCTTGTAAACAGTTATACGGTCCCCTATCCCCAGCTTTAACTCTTTTATCACACTTACGTTATGGAGTGATGCGCGCCTTACCTCCGTACCCTCAAGATCAACGCAGTCAAATACCGCGATAGGATTTATCATACCGGTCCTGGATGTCTGCCACTCAACTTTCCGGAGTACCGTCTCTGCCGTTTCATCCGCCCATTTAAAAGCAATCGCTCCCCGGGGAAATTTCGCAGTCCTTCCCAATGACTCGGCATATGCCAGATCGTCATAGGAAAGCACCAGCCCGTCTGAAGGAATATCATTGTCCTTAATGGCTTTTTCAAAATACTCTATTTCCCGGACTATATTATCAGCATTTACCTTTCTATATTCAACAACAGTAAACCCCTGCTCCTTCAGGAATACGAACTGTTTCTCAAACGAATTGCCAAAATCATGCGAAACATCCCCGGATGTAGTGTGATCCGTGGCACTTACAAGGGCAAAAGCTATCATCTGTATATTCCGCCTTGCTGCCACCGCAGGATCAAGTGCCCTTACAGATCCACTGCAAAGGTTTCTGGGATTCTTATACAACTGATCAGCTGCCATTTCCTGACTGTTTATCTTTTCAAAATCGCTGTAGGATATTACCGCTTCACCTCTTACTACCAGTGATCCTTTATACGGGATCACAAGCGGGATATTTTTAAATGTACGTGCATTAGGCGTTATGACTTCGCCAACCTCACCGTTCCCCCTCGTAACAGCCTTCACAAGCTTTCCTTCATCATATGTAACTACAACCGTGAGGCCGTCTTCCTTCCAGGAAAGCAGCCCATCCCGGTCTCCCAGCCATTCCTTTAGTTCTTCTCTGCTCTTGGTCTTGCCCAGGCTCAGCATAGGCGAAGCATGTCTTTCCTTAGGCAGGTATTCCACAGGCTCATATCCGACGCTTTCTGTGGGAGAGCCTGCCATAACCAGACCGCTTTCCTCCTCAAGTCTTTTTAACTCATCGTAGAGCCTGTCATATTCGAAATTACTCATTATCTCACGGTCTTCAGCATAATAAGTCCTGGAAGCCTCACTGAGCCTCTCTGTTAGTTCCTTCTGTCTTTCCATATTACTCTGTCCTGTCATAAATCCTCCTTATACGCCAAGCCGGTCCGGAAATTTTTTTGCGTTCCGATGATAACACAAAAAAGAACAGAGACCGAAATCTCTGTTCCTGTAACCACGATACTTAAAGTTACGGATCCAGCTCCTCACTGATCCGTTCGACAGCCTCAGCCATAGTTATCCCAAGTGCAGTGGCAATCTCGCTGAAAAAGATACGTTCAGCGCATTTAAGAATCTTTTCTTCTGAAATATTGAGATTCTTATGATTCTTTCTGTTTTCGGCACGAAGATGACGAAGCTGCCTTATCATATTGGAAATCTTGATACTGTCCGCGGACCTTAATATCTCATCACAGACTTCCTTAGCCGGCACCGTCCCCTTACGCTTTGAAGAAACAACCTCTTTGATCATCTCCTCAGCTTCTTTTCTGCCGATCACCTTTCTTGCAATGTCGCTTTCGCGATCAATCGAAACATAGATAGTATCCCTGGAGTCATAAACCGGCTTCAGTGAATAATATATCTTATCAGGCCCCCCAAATGAAAGCGGTCCGATTTCCTCCACCTTGCAGGACCCGGACATTCCACACATAACAAAATCACCGACCTTATATTTCTGCATTGCAACCTCCATATCAATATGCTACAATTATAAATTTTTCCCTGTTTTTTTTCAAGATAAAAATTGTATTTCCATAGGTGCTTTTTTTTGCTATAATAACTTTTTGCCTGACCGGTTGACAAAACTTATGGTTTATGGGTAAAAGGCTGTCGGCGACGTAATATAGTTTTATAAATTTATATATTGATATAACAAAATGGTTTTTTCACACTTATTTTTTGTCTTCATATTTCTGGCACTGAACCTGTTAGTTTATTGTCTGATGCCCGGCATTCGGCTCAAGAATGCCTGTATGCTTATTTTTTCACTTGTGTTCTATGCATTTGCAGGGCCTAAGTATGTGATACTGTTAGTATCCATGGTCCTTGTAAGTTACCTGTTTGCGCTTGCTGAAGAGCATTTTCTTAAGAAAGGCCAAAAAAAAGGAGCCACTGCAATGCTGATACTTGATGTGGTCAGCATGCTTGGAACACTCGCTTATTTCAAGTATGCTGTTTTCATCCTTGAGAATGTCAGATCCTTCTCCGGTCTTAAATTCGATATACCGGAAATAATACTTCCTATCGGTATATCATTTTATACATTTCAGCTCATAAGCTACAATGTGGATGTAGCAAGAGGCGAAGTGTCTGCGCAGAGAAACTACTTCAGACTCCTCCTCTATGCTGCGATGTTCCATCAGTGTATTGCAGGTCCCATAATAAGATACAGCACTGTCGAAAAAGAGATCAATGAAAGAAAGTTCTCTGTTTCAGACTGCCGCAGGGGCATTCTGAGGTTCTGTACAGGTCTTGCCAAAAAGGCTTTTCTTGCAAATACATGTGCATCAGTAGTTGATAATCTGGTACCTGCCGGTGCAGACCAGATAGCTGTCACATCCGCCCCTTCTCTATGGGTCGGGATGTTCTTTTTCATGCTCCAGATATACCTGGACTTTTCTGCCTACTCTGATATGGCCATAGGAATGGGCCTTATGATAGGTTTCCATTATGATGAAAATTTCAATTATCCCTATGTTGCGGTTTCCGCAACGGATTTCTGGCGCCGCTGGCATATATCCCTAAGCACTTTTTTCAGGGACTATGTCTATATCCCGCTTGGAGGCAACCGCTGCAGTACTGTCAGGAATATTTTCAACCTGCTCGTTGTATGGGCACTTACCGGTTTTTGGCATGGAGCAAGCTGGAATTTCATATTGTGGGGGCTTTACTACTTTATCCTTCTTGTCATAGAAAAATACATCATCTACAGAAAGCCTAAGGAAAAGCAAAACGCCCCTGTGACTGTGAAAGATACTGATGAAAAAGAAAACGATGATGATAATACAGACAACGAAGATCATATCAACATAATGAACCTGGATATAGTCCCGGACAACCAGGATCTGTCAGTGGACACTGTCAAGCTGTCCGACATAATAAAGGAACTGAACGATCTGTCAATAGAGGGAACAAAATACACAGGCATTGAGAAGGCACAGGAGAACAGTGCCCCTGAAAATAAGCAGTATATCGAAAAGACTGAAACGGAAAAGCCCGTAAAATCACGGAAGCGTCATTTATATTACATGCTCTATCTCCCCCGATGCATATTTACAATGTGCCTTGTGCTTATCGGCTGGACTATATTTTACTTTGACGATACCCTGTCCCTTAAGGCTGCTTTGACCAGAATGTTTGCATTAGACGGCGGAACCGGCTACTATGCCGACAGAGCTGCTCTCCTCGCCCTTAAGAACAATATGTTCTTTTTAATGATTGCCTTGATTTCGTGTCTGCCTGTATACCATAAGCTCCATAAAAAGCTTTACAGCCTCACGATCGAGAGTCACCCGGTTTTGTTCAGGGCAAAGTATTTACTTGACGCACTTACAGTGGTAGTATGTCTTCTGTTGTCTGTTATGTGCCTGATAGGCAACAGTTATAATCCTTTTATATATTTCAGGTTTTAACGGAAGTTTTTAGTAAAAACAAATCTAACAGAACAGGTAACAGATATGACTGAAAGCAGAAAAACAGATACTCATATTCCACATATTCCAAATGAAGATACTCAGATCAGGAATGCTCAAACAGAAGATATAAAAAAAGAGCCCACTAAAGCAGAACGTTCCGAAAAGAGGTGGTCTGTTTTTATAATTGCCCTGTTTGCCCTGCTTATGGCCGGAGGAAGCATAGTAGGGCTTATACCCGATCTGCGCCCAAAGGTAAGCGAGCTTGAAAAAAGAGAGCTTGAGGCGTTCCCTGTATATTCCGATGAAAGCCTTATTTCCGGAGAATACTTAGATAACCTGCAGAGCTGGTATGCCGACAGCTATCCGGGCCGTGAAGAAATCCTTACGGCATATGGCGATATGAAGGATCACTATGGCATAAAGGACGAAGAGATCCATGGTGAGCTTTCCTACGGTGATGAGATTCCCGTTGTGGAAGATTACCCTTCCATAGAAGACGATTACACTATTGCAGACGAAAGCATGGATCCGCCCCTGCCCCCCACACCGCCCACAGATGACAATGCATCAGCCGGCGGAAGTGCTGCGGAAGATGACTCCGGTACTGAAGAAAATGCTTCCGAAGAAGGCGGAACCTCAGTATCCGACAACAAATACGATCCCGATGATTTTGCGCCCATCCCTTCCGTTGCCTCTGATGCCGGAAGCGACGGCGAAAAGTTCGGTGCCTTATATATAAGCAACGGAGCTGCTTATTCCACATATTATTTCTCCCAGAAATGTGCTAATGAGTATGCTGCAATGGCCAGCGCTTACGCGGAAGAGCTTGACGGGGTCAGCAATGTATATTCAATGTTAATACCCCTCTCCGGATATTTTTATTTAGGTTCGGATGTTAAAGAGCAGCTTCACATGAGCGATGAAAAAGCTGCGTTTAATTACATCTACTCTGTCATGGATGAAAAAGTCACTCCGGTTCCTATCGTGGATACCCTTGCAAGACACCGTAATGAATATATTTATTTCAGGACAGACCATCACTGGACTGCAAGAGGAGCTTACTATGCTTACAGGCAGTATGCAAAGATAAAAGGATTCACCCCCTATGAAATCACAGACTATACCTGCGTGCAGTTCGACAATTTCCTTGGAAGCTTCTACTCTTCTACAGGCAGCTCATCACTTGCAGCTACTCCTGATGTTGTAGAAGCTTTTGTCCCTCTGTCCACTAATACCATGTATATCACCCAGAAAAACGGCGTCACAATGGAATGGGACATAATAAAGGATGTTTCCGGCTGGGGACGCTACAGCAAGTTCAACACATTTATTGGTGGTGACCAGCCCTATGCCTACATCAAGAATCCCAACATAAATGATGGCACTGCCTGCCTTGTTATCAAGGAATCCTTCGGAAACGCTTTCGTGCCCTTCCTTGTAGACCACTATGATGAGGTCTATGTAGTAGATTACAGATACTACAAGCAGGGAGTTGTAACTCTGGCAAAAGAGCATGAAATAGATGATGTGATATTCGTAAATAATGCCAGTGCATTAAGCACTGGCAAGATAAACCTGATGGAATCAAGGATGTATTAAGAATTTATGTACCTGCTTTCTTTACTCTTCCCATGGAATTGATGAATGCTCAGACTTCTTATCCCTGGTCATAAGCTCTTCCAGCGCATCCTTGGCTAATTTATCTTCAAAAAGGATTTCATTAACTTTCTCGACTATAGGCATTTCCACGTTGTATTTCTTAGCAAGGGAAAGGGCTGCTTTCGCTGAATATACGCCCTCGACAACCATCTTTACTTCGTCCATTGCTTCCTTTGCTGTCTTGCCCTGTCCCATAAGGTATCCGGCTTTCCTGTTCCTGGAATGAACGCTTCCGCAGGTAACGATAAGGTCGCCTATACCGGTGAGGCCGGCAAAAGTTTCCGCTTTCCCCCCCATGGCAGTACCGAGCCTTGTGATTTCTGCGATTCCCCTTGTAATGAGAGCAGCCTTTGTATTGTCACCAAATCCCATGCCATCTGCCATACCGGCAGCCAGTGCCACTACATTCTTAAGAGCAGCACCAAGCTCCATTCCCAGCATATCCGGTGATGTATAAACCCTGAATACTTTCGAGCTGAAGATATTCTGGACATATTCCGCATCAGCCTTCTTGTGTGCACCGGAAACAACAGTTGTGGGCAGTCCCTTTGCCACTTCTTCTGCATGGGAAGGTCCGCAGAGAACGGTAACAACAGCCTGAGGGATTTCTTCCTCTATTATCTGTGAAAGCGTAAGCAATGTATCCTCTTCCACGCCTTTAGCCACATTGGTTATAATCTGACCGTCCTTAACCAGATCCTTCATGCTTTTTGCTGTGCTTCTTGTGAAAATCGAAGGCACCGCAAGAACCAGCAGGTCTTTATCTCTGCATGCATCTGCAAGGTCCGTAGTAAACTCCATGGATTCCTGAAGCTTTACCCCCGGAAGCTTATCCTTATGCTCATGATCCTTTTTAAGCATGTCGATTTCCGATTCGATAGCTGACCAAACCTGTACTTCATGCCCATTATTGATCAACAGCCATGCAAGTGCTATTCCCCAGCTTCCTGCTCCGATAACCCCTATTTTTGCCATTACTTTATTTCCTCCTTATTCTTTTTGAAAAGATATGTCTTTCTTTCTTCACCTCGGATAAGTTTTTTAATATTCTCCGTATGACGGATAAAACCCATTGCCATTATGATAAAAGTAAGTGCATACATCTCGTACAGCACAGCACCTGTTATCTCCACACCGTCATAGCCCTTGAAAAGCCCTGAGCAGCCCATTATCACTGTCTGACCAAAGAATCCGGCAGCCATTATAAGTGAACCTAAAGATACATAATTTGTGAGCGCAAAGGTTGCAAAGAACAGTACAAATGCGACCGGAATGAACATCCAGTGAAATGACAGTATAAGCCCTGCCATTGACGCAATGCCCTTTCCACCTTTAAATTTGAGATAAAAAGGAAAATTGTGTCCCAGTATACTGCCGAACCCGGCATAAAGCTTTATAAGATAGATTTTATCGGGAAACTGCTCCCTGAATATAAAATAACATATGATCACGGCAAAAATAGTCTTGAATATGTCACCGAGAAAAACCAGCAGACCGGCCTTTTTCCCGAGTACCCTCAGTGTATTGGTGGTTCCGGTATTGCCTGATCCCTTCTGCCTTATGTCCACACCATAAGCTTTCCCAACAAAATATGCGGTCTCGAACATTCCGAAGATGTAGCCGACAGCCAGGCATATCAGTCTCACGAAAATAAAGTTCATATGCTCACCCCTGCCGGTCAAAGCCCGGCATCTTTTTCCTTTCTCTCCCTTATTATAAATTTAAGAGGAGTTCCCTGGAAGCCAAAGGCATTCCTTATCTGATTCTCAATATACCTCGTATATGAAAAGTGCATAAGCTCCTTGTCATTTACGAATATCACAAAGGTAGGCGGTTTCACCGAAACCTGTGTGATATAAAAAAGCTTAAGCCTCTTTCCTTTATCCGTAGGCGGCTGCTGCATTACTACAGCCTCACTCATTATCTCATTAAGGACTCCGGTCTGTACACGCATGGCATTATTTTCAGCCACGGTATCAATGGTTTCATAAAGCTTTGGCAGCCTCTGCCCCGTAAGCGCAGATATAAATATAATAACCGCATACGGCATAAATGACAGTATATTTTCAATCTTCTTTTTGAATTCATTCATGGTCTTGTCGTTTTTCTCAACGGCATCCCATTTATTTACCGCTATTATCATGCCCTTGCCCCTGTCGTGGGCAATACCGGCTATCTTGGCATCCTGTTCCGTAACACCCTCTGTAGCGTCTATAACAAGGACCGTAACATCCGCTTTTTCTACGGCACCAATAGTCCTTATTATCATGTAATGCTCCAGATCTTCTTTGATCTTATTCTTTCTTCTGAGGCCCGCTGTATCCACAAAGACATACTCTTTGCCGTTGTGTTTTACCCGGGTATCTACCGCGTCTCTGGTCGTCCCGGCAATATCCGAAACTATTACACGATTCTCACCGATGAGCTTGTTTATTATAGAACTTTTCCCTACATTAGGCTTACCTACAACGGCAACTCTTATGCTGTCATCCTCTTCCTCTTCATTTTCTTCCCCCTCCGGGAAATAGGATATGACCTTATCCAGAAGATCTCCTAAGCCGATTCGCTCCGCTGAAGATATTGCATAGGGTTCTCCTAATCCCAGATTATAAAACTCATAGACATCTGCCTGCATCTTCTGGAAAGAATCCACTTTATTTACCGTAAGTACCACAGGTTTCTTGGATTTGCGAAGCATCAGTGCAACCTGCGAATCCGCATCCACAAGCCCCTGGCGTACATCCGTCATAAAGATTATGACATCCGCTGTATCAATGGCGATCTGCGCCTGCTCACGCATCTGTGACAGTATGATATCATTTGAATCCGGCTCTATTCCGCCTGTATCGATCAGGGTGAATTCATGTCCGGTCCAGTCAACATCCGCATATATCCTGTCCCTTGTTACCCCCGGTGTATCCTTTACTATGGAAAGCCTCTCGCCTGCCATTACATTAAAAAAAGTGGACTTCCCAACATTGGGACGACCAACAACCGCAACTACAGGTTTATTCTTTTTAGCCATTATCTACCTCCACGAAGAGACATCACTTACATGATGCCGCTGACAAAACCGCCTCCAGAAGCGCACCGTCATCCTGACCAACAGTTATCACCTCACATCCCAGCTGCTCCCTGACCTGTGTAAGTGTCATATCGTCAAGGAAGACCTCTTCCCCGTGCCTTAACATATTGCCCGTTATAAGAAGCGCTTTCCCTATGTTAGTTTCCTTAAGCTGCGCCACAAGATCCTGTCCGGTGATAAGACCGGATACAGTGATGCGCTCACCAAAGAAATCATTCCTTATAGCCCTTACATTTATCTTTATCTGAGGCCACACTGTCATTATCTCCGAAGCAAGCATAGATAGTGTATCATACGCACTCCGTCCCGTTGCTATCGTAAGACTTGTGCTTTCGGGGACTATTCCGCTGCCCTTATATTCCTCTATTGCCTCCCTTGTGGCATTGACAAGAAGCCTTACCATGCCTACGCCGTTTTCAAGCTGAAGATATCCGTCGTAACGCTCCTCTTCGGGAATATCCCTTTCCGCTTTCAGGTACCACTCATCTGATGCCTGCACAAAATGGGTTCCGTACTTTTCAAACGCAATCTTCTGGTATCCCTCTATGATGTCGATAACCTCACAGGCATCTTCCTTCTCAAAGGGTTCCAATGCATACAGCCTGTCACGATATTTAGAAAGGCCGACCGGAACAACGGAAAGACTCTGCATAACCGGCATATAGTCCATAAGCTTTTCGATGGAATACCTGAGCTCATCGCCGTCATTTACCCCCTTACAGAGCACTATCTGACCGTTCATGGTTATCTCTGCTTCATAGAGCCTGTCAAGATATGACAGCGCCTGACCCGCATACTTATTCCGAAGCATCTTTACCCTGAGCTCCGGATTCATGGTCTGCACGGATATGTTTATGGGCTCCATCCTGTATCTTATGACACGGTCGATTTCTTTTTCTGACCAGTTGGTCAAAGTCACATAGTTTCCCTGCAGGAATGACAGTCTCGTATCATCATCCTTAAAATATATGGTAGGCCGCATTCCTCTGGGATTCTGGTCTATAAAGCAGAAGATACAGCTGTTTCTACAGGACCTGCATTCGTCCATAAGCCCCGAGTCAAAGACTATGCCTAAGTCCTCATCCTCGTCCTTATCTATCTCTAACAGCCATTCCTCTCCGGATTCCTTCCTGACAAGCACTTCCAGATATGTGTCCATACACAGGAAATCATAATCAAAGATATCCTCTAACTCCCGGTCACCTATCCTTACGATTTCATCACCGGGAACTATCTCCAGCTCCTCGGCTATGCTGCCGGGCTTAATTGCCTTGACTATGTGTTTCTTTGGCATATCAACCTAATGTATATTTCATGAAATTCTTCTTTCCCTTTTTAAGGATAAAGTCTGAACCAAAATCATCTTTTGCAAATGTATGTTTGGGATCGGTGATCTTTTCGCCATTTACGCTTACGCCGCCCTGCTCCACATTTCTTCTTGCATCAGATCTTGTTGTTGCAAGCCCTGCCTTGCAGATAATGGTCACGATATCCACATTTCCGTCATTGAAATCCTCATCATTAAGTATCGTGGAAGGCATGTTTTCCGAATTTCCGGATCCGGTAAAGAGCGCAAGGCTGGCTTCCTTTGCCTTATCAGCTTCTTCCTTGCCGTGTACAAGAGCGGTAAGCTCCCACGCAAGTATCTGCTTAGCTTCGTTTAACTGTGCGCCTTCCCATGAGTCCATTTCCCTGATCTGCTCCATGGGAAGGAATGTAAGCATACGTATGCACTTAAGGACATCGGCATCCGCAATATTTCTCCAGTACTGGTAGAATTCAAAAGGAGATGTCTTTTCAGCATCAAGCCAAACGGCTCCCCTTTCGGTCTTGCCCATCTTCTTGCCCTCGGAATTAAGCAGGAGCACCTGTGTCATGGCATAAGCGTCCTTGCCTAACTTCCTTCTGATAAGCTCGGTTCCTGCCAGCATATTGGACCACTGGTCATCTCCGCCGAACTCCATATTACAGCCGTATTTCTGGAACAATGTATAGAAATCATATGCCTGCATTATCATGTAGTTGAATTCAAAGAATGTAAGGCCCTTTTCCATCCTCTGCTTGTAGCACTCAGCCCTGAGCATATTGTTTACAGAAAAATGAGGTCCTACTTCCCTTAATAGATCGATGTAATTAAGTTGAAGCAGCCAGTCCGCATTATTTACGACTCTTGCCTTGCCTTCACCGAATTCTATGAAACGGCTCATCTGCTTCTTGAAGCATTCTATATTGTGGTCAATGATCTCAGGTGTGAGCATCTTTCTCATATCAGTCTTTCCTGAAGGATCACCTATCATTCCCGTGCCGCCGCCTAAAAGAGCAATAGGCTTATTTCCGGCTGACTGCAGCCTCTTCATAAGACATAAAGCCATGAAATGACCTACATGCAGCGAATCTGCCGTAGGATCAAAACCTATATAAAAGGTTGCATTTCCGCTGTTTACAAGTTCACGGATATCATCTTCATCCGTTGTCTGTGCAATAAGTCCTCTTTCTTTTAACTCTTCAAAAATTCCCATAGCCTTTCTCCTTGATCTAATTTACATTGTGTTCCTCTGTGTCAGAACTTACTCTTCACCTTCGCTGTCAGATTCCTCCGACTCTTCACTGTCCTCATCGTCGCTGTCGTCGTCTTCGTCACTGTCATTGCCATCATCGTCGTCATCATCGTCGCTGTCATCATCGTTGCTGTCATCATCGTCGCCGTCATCATCATCGTCGTCGTCACTGTCATCAGCATCTTCCGAATCTGACTCTTCTTCCTCGTCGTCAGCCTCTAATATATACGGGTCTATACATCCCTTTACCACCAGATAACCCTTGGCAGAAAAGTGAATGCCGTCTGTAGTATTGTCCTGCTCGATAAAGCCGTTTTCGTCAGCCAAAGCATTGAATATATTTATATATGTATAATCATAATCATCACACAACTCTTCAAGCATTACATTTACTTCGCCGTTGATGTATTCGGGAGTTACACCAAATCTCCCGTTCATTTCCTGGCTCATGGGTGCAAGTGAAAGGAAATAGATCTCACATTCTCCTTCATCAAACATATCCTCCAGCGAATTCATCAGCTCACCGTAGTATATCTTCATAAGGTCAACATTCTGACCAAATATGATGTTATTGGTTCCTATCAGGATGAACAGTTTTCTGGGCTTGGTTTTCCTTATCTGATCCAGCCTTGCTTTAAGCCCGGAGATAACATCACCGCCTATTCCTCTGTTCTTAACAGTAAATGAGGGATACATCTCATGCCATTCGCATCTTTCTATCAGGCTGTCTCCTGCCATAACAATATCTGTAGGAGACGAATAAAGGGACTCAAAGCGATAAAACCTCATATCATAATTATCCCCCGGTGCACAATACTGATCATACCGGCCTGTAGTGCTTGGAAAAAAAGCATTGGTATTTATGACAACATCATACTCTTCCTCAGAAACCGCTCCCAAAAGCTTGGCTTCAGCCACACCCACACGCTTGGTCATATCTTCCAGCTGTTCGGTAAGTTCCCTGGCCTGCTTATCCTTTTCAGCCTGAAGGCCGTTATAGTTCCTGCCCAGATCATCATATTCCTTTACCAGTCCGTCATGCTCAGTTTGCAAAGCATCCAGCTCGGCCCTTATACTTTCTTCCGTTTCCAGCGATCTTGCGTTGTCATTCTTATTTTTTTCTACAGAAAGTGCAAGCAGCACACCTAAAGCTATGGATATGACTAACATCCCGAAAAAAAGCGGGAGCCATATATTAAATTTTTTTTTCTTTCTATTTTTTTCTGACATAGGTCCTCCAAAACAACACGGGGAATATTATATCACAATTCGAAAGCTATCACCACACTATGATTACTTAACTGCATTTCAGCCTATATATAATTATCGAACCAAATTTTCCATATACTCTTCATAGGATATGTACTCACCGCCCATACTTTCCAGGAAATCCGTATGAAACTGGCAGTCTATCATGGGAGTTCCTGCCTTATTAAGAAGTCCTGCAAGCATTACAAGCGCTAATTTCGATCCGTTTTCATGGTCCGAATACATGCTCTCCCCGAAGAAATTCTTTCCAATAACTACACCGTACAGGCCGCCGGCTATCACTCCGTCCACTTTTGACTCGACCGCCATGGCATAACCTTCACGGTTCAGGGCAGCATAAGCCTCTTCCATCTCGTCCGTTATCCAGGTCCCCACATTGCTTTCGCGCTTTACCCTGCATCTGTGCATGGTATCGGAAAAATCCCGCTCTATCACAGCCTCCACATCATGCTTTCTCATATATTTTGACAAAGAATGGGATATATGGATTTTTTCCGGGCGTATGACGAACCTTTTCTTCGGACACCACCACATAATTGGCTGATCAGGCCCATACCAGGGAAATATTCCATGTGAATATGCCAGCAGCAACCGGTCAATGCACAGGTCCCCGCCTACAGCCAATAGGCCGTCATCATCCGCCAGTGTCGGATCCGGAAAAGCTATTCGGTTCTCATCAAGCTTAAATACCATGTATTGATTTTATCCCCGTTCCCAGCCCTCGTCTTACAGTTGACAATAAGTAGTAAAAATACATAATAATCTGTACATATGTGTATGTACTGGGCGTACTATGTATCCTGCCATTAAGAACTAGTATATGTCCCCAAACAAGCAAGACTACAATTACTACTGACCAAAATATCCGCACCCAGACCTCGCCGGTGCCTCTTCCCCCGATTCGTAATGAGCCCTGAACGACATATTTATCTCGCTTATTTCACGCTTACCGTCTATGTAGTCCTGGTACATTTCCGCAAGGCCGCTTGCACAGCCGTCACAGGAACCATTGACATTGCCGATGGACTCAGCAACTATACGCTCACGTTCTTCCCTTGTGGTATCTTTTATTA
Organism: Lachnospiraceae bacterium UBA4364; assembly: GCA_002393955.1. Lineage (GTDB taxonomy): Bacteria > Bacillota > Clostridia > Lachnospirales > Lachnospiraceae > NK4A136. The sequence continues at coordinate 329,078 of DGSK01000001.1, forward strand.
ATATGCTCATAAAGCCTCCGTACTACTATATTCGCCCAATTTCATATGCCTCAACCGGAAGGCCCAGCATCCGCATAATGTCTAATTCATCTATGGCATCCTGAAGTGCATTGTGCATCTCACAGTACCGCCTGTTTCCTGATATAAGCCGTGTCATTGGCTCCACACCGTAATCTCTTTTAAGCCTTCCAGTTTTACAGCAGGCAGCATCATCCGGAATAAACGGATTATACTGCTTGTATGCTGCAAGCCTCATTATGTCATACCAAGCAAATGATGAAAACTCCCTGAGATGGCTTTTATCAAAAGATGCATTATAGGCATAAATATGTGTTACGCCCTCAGACTTGAACCATCCGTCAATCTTCCCCAGTGCGTCTTTCCTTGATGTAACCATTGTATCTTTTTCCGGTATCAAAAAAAGCTCGTGCGAAAACAGGCCTCCCTCTCTATACTCCGGATCCAATACAAAATATCCGGTATCAAGCGGGGCGTAATCACTGCTATCCGCTATCACCACACCGATGGACATTACAACATTGCCCCAAGTGGTTTCTGTATCTATAACTGCTATCCTGCTCATTTCAATTCCTCGTGAATGCAGTACAAGCCACCTGCATTTTGAGTCTTATCTTTGTGTAAAGAGGCTGCCGCTTTAAGTTTGCGACAGCCCCTTATAAACTCTTTTATTCGTCTATTTTCTGTGCAAATTCTTCAACGCTCTGTGACCGGGACGCTAATAAATGCAGGGCACAAAGCACAATCACATTCCTGCTGTCCTGAAGATATTTTAACATGTTTTCTATATCCCTGCTACCGCCCTTACCACTCAGCATAAGCTAAAGAAACTTTTTTAGCCACTAAAACTCCTCAAATTTAATCAACTGCATTTCAAAACCAAGTGGATTTACCTTTTACCTTTTAACTTTGCCTGACAATGTCATTTTCTTTGACAACAATGGAAATGATATAATAAAGATTGCCAAGATGCTTAATACTGCTGACGGTACAGACGAGGACAATCTGATCTCATACGGTACTATATCCGGCACATATACGGCAGAATAGTTTCCCGCATGCTGATAAATAAAAAACGGCGGCCCGCAATTGCATCCGTAACGGAGCATCCGCAGGTCGTCGTTATTTTTTCACAAACCATTTGTCATCGGATCAAAACATGTTTATATATAGTCAAGACCCATTTCCTATGTATTCGAAAGCATTTTTGATCCAATCAATCTTATTACCATCTATAGCTATCACATCATACCTGATCTGCGTGTCGGGACTTACATTTTCCTTGAAACGGTACACATCCGATACAGCGCATATCTTTTTCTGCTTGCCTAAGGTCACTGCCTCCGCAGCGTAGCCGGCACTTTCGGTCTTTCTCTCCTTCACTTCAAAAAAGACCAGATCACCCCCGTCTTTTCCTACCAGATCGATCTCACCGAGCCTGTTCCTGTAATTCATTTTGAGTATAATACAGCCTTTTTCCTTCAGATATTCCGCCGCCAGTCTCTCATATGCACTTCCTGTCTGTCTTTTATTCTGTCCTGCCATAATGCTCCATTTTCGTATGATTTCCCGGATTTTATAGTAACCGAATTTAGTGGTCATAAAGCTTCAAAGTATAATTATTTCCCAGCTTTCGCCATCTTTGCCTTAATTTTATCCATGGCGTCAACAAACACCAGTATCTCTGCTACCACTTCATAAAGCTCCGGGGGTATCATCTCGCCGATTTCCAGGCGCGACAGTGTATCCGCAAGCTTTCCGTCCTTATGTACCGGAACCTTTGACTCCTTAGCCTTCTCGATTATCTTGTCAGCAATGACTCCCTGTCCTGAAGCTATGACCTTCGGTGCCATATCATTTGGATCATATTCCAGTGCTACAGCTGTCTTTGTTTTCCTCTTATTCTGATTATTTTGAAACTTATTATCAGCCATTTATGCCCTCACATCAAAGCTCTGCAGTGAAATAGTGTTTGCAGATGTCGGATCCTTCATAGGCCGTTCACCACCGCCGGTATTCTTGAGATCCTCCCTGGTCTTCAGTTCACTCCTTACGCTATAGCCTCTTTTTTCCAGTCTCTCATTGAGTACATCGATATGCTCTGCTATAAAGTCTATCATGCTGTCATCCTCAAGATAGAATTTAGTGCTCACACTATTTGCTGAATTGATCGCAGTATAAATATCCATCTTCCCCAGATATTTCATATCAAGGTGAAGAAGCGCACTCACCGTGCCATCCTGCCTTGCAAGGCTCTTTTTATCCGAATAAACATACAGATCTCCGGTTGCTTCGCCTCCCGCCATCTTAAGGGGCAGCTGTATGTACTGCATAGTCTGATTCATCTGATTCATGAAATCAAGATTCTGGTTCATCTGTCCCAGGTCCATCATCATCTGTGATTCCGGTCTGGCTATCTGGTTAAGCATTGCCGTAAGGTCCTTTACCTGGGCATCCAGTCTGTTATACAGATTCATCACTTCAGTCTTACTTGATACCTGTTCCGGCGTAAGTGAAAGATTGTTCTTCATGGCTTCCGCAACGGTATTCTTAAATTCCGGTGATGAAAACAGTTTCTTGATATCTGCCTTTAACATTCCCTTATCCAAAAGGGCAGGATCATCCTTGTACGCCTTTATAAATTCGTCAGTCAGTTTAAGCATCCCGTTTGCATCTGCCGGCATTTCCCCTACATGAGCAATCAGCTGCCCCGGTGCTCCATTATTCTTTAGCAGATTCACCAGCTCATTCTTAAGCTGTGTTGCCGCATTATCTGCATTCTGTGTGTTCTGTACTTCGCTCTGAGGATTCTTTGATACAGTCTCCGATAAAGCAGCACCTTCTTCAGCTGTATCAGCCCCCGATTTAAGCCAGCTGCTTATTTCATCTGCCGTTTCCCGGAATACGTCAGCCTTTAATTCTGCCCCATCAGCCAAATTTCCGCTCTGTACTGCAGACGCACCATCCGTCAGCCCGTCAGTAAGCTTTATCACCTCCGCGCCGTCAGCCCTAACTGCTGTCTTACCCTGTTCTTCAGCGGAAACACTATCATTAATCTGCCCATTTATTGTGGCATTTTCTTCCGGCTTCACGACAGTCCCATTCAATGACGCATCACCGGTTTCAGTCAAAGCAGCCTGAGTCGCGCTTCCGTTATCCGTTATCACATTGGTCAAGTCATGGAGAAACTCAAAGCCTTCAGCCTCATTTGCTGAAGCCAGCTCGCCATACAGCTCCATTGCACTTCCTGCTATGTCACCGATTCCCTCGCTGACCAGGTTTTCATAGTTTTTAAAAGCCTCATAGCTGGCAATATTTTCATCATTTATAGGTATCTCCAGAGCTTTCATTTCCACAAGGTTCGGAATATTGCTGCCAGAGAACTGTGACACGGCATGGTACATATCACCAAGTGCATTCTTATCTATACTCATACCTGAATTCATCATGGCAAGTGTCATGGAAAGAGTATCCGAATTGACACTCATACCGGCCGCATTAAGCGCATTTTCCGCAGTTATTCCCTGCGCCACATTTGTATATAAGGGACTTAAAGCGATCTGTGACTGACTGCCCGACCGCACTTCGAATGTCACATTCTGGCCTTCCTTGAGATTTATCGCCTGATCCAGACGGGCTGAAACGGTATTGCCACCACCCATATCTATTTCCACATTATTACCGTTTATTCCGGTAACTTTACCGGATATGGTCTGTCCCGGTGACATATCAGACAGCACTGAACTGCCGGCACCCGTCGCTGCCGGCCGGGCATTCCCGACCTGTTCAGTCATCTGTATCTGTCCGCCTGTTCCGAATATCTGACCTATCAAACTCATATCCAGTTTCCTATAAAACTCTTCCTGTGTATCGGCGTGGGACCATATTCCTTAAGAGCCTTTCTATGCTCCTCTGAACCGTATCCTTTATTCTTTGCAAATCCATATTCCGGATAGATCGAATCATACTCTTCCATCATATGATCCCTGGTCACCTTAGCCACTATGCTTGCCGCAGCTATCGATGCAGACTGTGCATCACCTTTTATTATGGGAACCTGCTTCATATCAAGTCCGGGGATCGTCACTGCATCATTGAGCAGCAGGTCAGGTGACGGATCAAGCCTGGAGACAGCCTCCCGCATTGCCTCATATGTAGCCTGCAGGATATTGATCTCATCTATACGTTCGTTCGAAGCCATACCCAGCCCTACCGAAACCGCATTCTCCATTATAAGAGGATAAAGCTCCTCTCTCTTTTTTTCGGATAATTTCTTGGAATCATTTAGATATAAAAGACTGCAATCCTTTGGAAGGATCACACCGCAGGCAACCACCGGTCCCGCAAAAGGGCCCCTTCCAACCTCGTCTATACCGCAGATAAACGAGTAGTCGGGATACTTTCTTTCAAAGGAAAACATCTGCTCCATGCGCTCCATCTCTGCATCAAGAGCATTAAGCTTTTTTCCTGCCTTTTCCACAAGCTCCTTTATCTGTCTGCGTTCATCAGATGCATACTTTTCAATAAAATCTTCTATGCTTTTTTTATCTTCCCGGGATAATATGCTTAGGCACTTAAATTCAGCTTTTATCTCTGAAATGCTTTTTTCCATAATAGCTCCTGACTATCTCCTGCTTAATTAACTGTTCAGAACAGTTACCTACTTATTTATGTTCCCAAACTTGTTAAAAGGATAGATCCGTATCCAGGCTCTTCCGATTATCCGCTCCTTCTGTATCAGCCCCACTGCAGATGTACGGCTGTCGGACGAGTGGTTTCTGTTGTCTCCAAGAACGAAATACTGGTTCTCTCCCAAGACTATTCCATCCTCAGCTATTCCCGGATCCGTCATCACCTCTCTGCCGTAATGTTCCTCCAAAAGCTCATTATTGATAAAAATGTTACCATCCTCATCAATACGCACGGTTTCTCCCGGCAGACCTATTATCCTCTTTATGTAATAAGTCCCGCTCTCATAACTGAAGGGGAAAACGATGATATCAAAGCGCTTGGGATCAGTGAAATCGTAGGAAATCTTGTCCACTATCAGGTTATCACCATCCTGAAGAGTACTTTCCATACTGGAACCCACCACCACGGTGCGCTGTCCCACGAATTTTACAAGACATAACGTGATAAGAAATACCGCAAGCAGGAAAAGGCTGTTACCCAGTATTTCCTTAAGTATCGCCTTCTGCTTTTTCTTCCTCCTTCTTTCCGCCCGCCGTTCTGCTTCCTCGCGTTTAGGTTCAGAGTCTATATCGATCAATTCCAGATCATCATCCTTGATTCTCATTTCTGTCTGATATCCTCCGGTGTTTCTATAGTTATCCGACCAAGCTTCATGCTCCTTAAATCATCCGTTATCATACCGGCGCATTTATCAAGGTCTGCTTCTCCGCCTTTTTTCAGGCACCCTTTTTTTACTGCAATTCTTTCAAGCATTTCATAGGGCTTTCCTTCATATTCCTCTTCGTATCTTTCCTTAAGTCTGCCCGCATATCTTTCCTCCATAAAGCCTATTATACCGCAGGCGATTTCCTGCTTATCAAGTATATCATCGCTTATGGAACCTATCATCGCAAGATGCATTCCGGTGGCCTCATCATCAAACTTAGGCCACAGGACGCCTGGCGTATCCAGAAGCTCCAAATCTTTTGCAAGCTTTATCCACTGCTTCCCTCTGGTCACTCCGGGCTTATTTCCGGTCTTTGCAACAGCCCTTCCCGCATAGGTATTTATAAAAGTGGATTTTCCCACATTCGGTATTCCTACAACCATAGCTCGTACAGGTCTGTTTTTTATCCCCCGCTTCAAGTCTCTTGCTTTTTTGGCGGCACACAGGTCAGCAATCTTTTTTTTAAGCTCTCCGGTGCCCTTGCTGCTCCTGGCATCCATAAGTACCGCAGATATGCCATTTGCTTCATAATACGACAGCCACGCTTTATTAGCCTGATCATCAGCCAGGTCGCTCTTATTCATTATGACCATGCGCAGCTTTGAACCGGCAATCCTGTCAAACTCCGGATTCCTCGAAGATATGGGAATACGCGCATCTGCCAGCTCTATCAGCAGATCCACCAGTTTTATATCTTCCTCCATAGCCCTTACGGCTTTTGTCATATGTCCGGGAAACCACTGAATAGCCATAATCAACCTCGTTTGTTTAACCGGAAGAACCGGTTACCTTTACTTTACAAATCCTGCCGTTGCAGAAGTGTCACCGGCAAGTGCAAACCAGACCTTGCCGAGTATATAATCCTTCTTTACAGTACCTACATTACCTGAACGACTGTCCTCACTGTCATTTAAGTTGTCCCCAAGGACAAAATACTCATTATCACCAAGAGCGAGACCGTTCTCCGCTATGCCGCCGTCCTCGACTCTGTCAAAAAGGCCGTTCCTGTCGTAAATCTCCCCATTCACATATATCATACCATCTTTTATAAGAACTGTGTCACCCGGAGTCCCTATCACGCGTTTCACATACATATGTGAGTTTTCGTTCCCATTGGGCAGAAAAACTATCACATCGTCTCTCTTTGGATCAGAAATATAATATGTGAATCTGTCGATCATTACTTCCTGGCCGCTAAGGAGCGCCGGAGACATTGAATTGCCTATTATGCTGGTCCTTATACCGAAAAGATATACAAAGGCAAAAGCAAGCATAACCATGACCATTCCGCAAAACAGCCATAAAAGGATTTCTTTTGCAACATCCTTGTCTATTTTTTTTTCTTTCTGATAAAAACTCAGTCCCTTACTTTTTCTGGGCATGACCTTTCCCTGATACCGATGTGGTTAACATTATAACAACAACCCCTTAATAAGCACAAATCCCTCTCATCGAGCACATTTACTCAATAAGAGGGATCTAGGATTCTTTGCCGCAAATGCCGTCAGCGTGCGAAACAAGTGCTTAGCGGATAACTTCCTTTACCTTTGCATCCTTACCCACACGGTCTCTGAGATAGTTAAGCCTTGCACGCCTTACCTTACCTCTGCGAACAACCTCAACCTTCTCAACATTAGGGCTGTGGATAGGCCATGTCTTCTCTACGCCTACGCCGTTTGAAAGCTTTCTTACAGTGAAAGTCCTGCGGTTGGAAGAGTTCTGAATCTTCATAACAGTACCCTCGAATACCTGTACACGGGACTTCTCACCTTCCTTTATGCGGTTGTATACCTTTACGGTATCACCTACATTAAATGAAGGCACTTCTGCCTTAAGCTGCTCTTTTTCGATTTCTTCAATGATCTCGTACATTTTTTATTTCCTCCTGTGATTAATCGGACGTTCTTGATATCATACCTTTCACAGGCCTTGCCATACCGCTTTCGCTAATCGCAAACATATACCAGCGGACCGTCTCTTTATTCGCAACAGAAGAATTTTACTATAGACTGCACTTTATTGCAAGGGGCAATTTTCCTTTTATACGACCTATTCCGGCTTTTTCATCTCCCTGCAAATTTACAGGTTATATGCTGAAATGTTACGCCTGAAGAACTGCTTTCAGGCTTTCTGGCTGCTTTTATTCACGAGCAGTATTCCTGCGGCAAGCAATACGCTTCCCACTATCACTAATACTACCATAGTTTTAATATCAAGGCTCTCCTCCACAAGGAACGGCAATAATCCCTTTGCTTTCTCCGGATATATGCTGACCGCCACTGAACTGAAATTATTCAGGAAATGCATAATCACCGACAGGAAGATGCAGCCCGTTTTCTGTGTCACATAGGAATTCAGTATTCCAAGAGCCCCTACCAGTATAAGCTGCATTATGCTCATGTGAAAGGCACCGAAAATAATACCTGTTATGATCACAGCCGCCATAGGACGCATTTTTTTCTCCAGAGTTCCAAGCATGAACCCCCTGAATGCAGCCTCTTCGCAGATAGCCGGCATGACCGCAACATTGACTACCACTATCCAGAAGGCTTTGCCATCCCATAAGTCGCCAAGCCCCGTATCCGTATTCATCCCCGGGAACAGCTTTATCAGTATATCCGAAACAACCACAGCAATTAACAGAGCTCCCACCCATGAGATCACTGCCCCCGGCACACCTACCACTTTCGGCTTTTTAATATGGAACAGCTCTTTCATATCAGCCTTAATATACCAGGCATAGAAAACAGTCGCAGCAAGCAGCAGGAACTGCTCCACTGCAAGCCCCCATATGCCAAGTTTAAGAACAGCAGCAGAGCTCACAAAGAGCACTATCAGCAGTAAAACAGAAAAGAGAAGCACCAGGTCGCCGATTCCAGGTGTCTGTCCCTTCTTCATGTCACTTCTTTTTTCTATTATCCTTATTGAATGTCCCGCCTCAGCAAATAGCAGATCCTCGGAATTAAATATCCGCGTCATTATCACGATCGTAAGGGCACTGTAGGCAATATTCGAAAATAACACGGCAGCAATCAGTGAAAAATCAAAATTAAAGCTGAAGATATCCGTAATTAGCAATGAGATATTTACAACAGGAATTAAAGACGTCACTTTATCCAGCTTCATCTGTGGGATCATGCCTGCCATGCTGCATATCATGAATACTATCATCACAGGGCTTGTCAGGTTCTGAGCCTCCTTGAAGCTTTTGGCCATGATGCAGGCACACATGCACACTGCAGATGCGAACATTGCAAATACCAGTACACAGAGCATGGTTATAAGGAATGTGGGAATGAAGCTGACTACGTTGAAATCCGTCCTGTTTCCATCCACCATTCCCGCGGTACTCACGGTATAGGCCGTGATAAAAGACATAGACAGAAGATTAAGGATAGCCGCTCCCACAGCTATGGTGGAAACTGCCAGGAATTTCGCCGTGATAAGCTCCGTCCCTGTAACAGGCAGGGTAAGCATGGTCTCAAGAGTCCCTCTTTCCTTTTCTCCTGCTGTCGTATCTATTGCCGGATACATCGCCCCCATCAGAATGCTGACAATGAGAAGGAACGGGATGATATATCCCATGATAAAGCCCACATTTTCTTCATTGCTGGAATAGTCCTTAAAAGCGAAATCAATGGGTTCCAGGACAGCATCCGGATCAAGCCCCTCTTTTTCCACCGCAGCTATACTCTTGTCACTACGATAATCCGAGAGAAGTCTGCGCACCATCTCCGCCGCAGTCTGGGAGTCATTATCCGAAGCCCGATAGCCTATTTCATAGTAAGGTCTGTTTTCCGAAACAGTTTCATGTACAAAGGCATCCAACTCACCGCTGTTTAGATTTTCCTCATCCTGTACATCCGTAAGTCCGGTTTTTATGATGAAGCTGTAATCATACTCTTTTTCATTATCTTTAAAATATTTCCCCAGTTCCTCTCCACTGTCTGACACACCAAAGGAAATCGTATATGGCTTTGCCTTATCGGCATTCATTACCGAAGACATAAGTGCAAGGCTTCCTACGAATATGAGAGGATAAAGGATAAGCGGGACTACGATCATCATAAGAATGGTCTTCTTGTCCCTCAGTATATCCAGGATTTCCTTTTTATATAAAGCTGCTATAATGCGTCTGTTCATTTTTTCCTCGTATATCTCAGAAATTTATCTGATATGGGTATCTGCGTTATCTATCGGAATCAAAACCAGCCTTTAAACACATTAGTCTGCATTGACTCCATATCCTGCTGACATGTCAGGCGTTTTTCCGGTTATACAGTAAATGCCTTAAAGGTATCCCTCAGATTATCGGTCCCGGTCTGCGCCATCAGTTCCGCCGGCGAACCATCCGCAATGATCCTGCCTCCGCTTATCATATTGATGCGGTCACAGAGGTACTGCGCCTCCTCCATGTAATGCGTCGAATAAAGAACCGTCCGTCCTTTATCCCTCTCACTCTTCATGAAATCGATAATGGTCTCGCTGCTGATGATATCAAGTCCCAGGGTAGGTTCGTCAAAAATATATATCTGTGGCGAATGGACGAGGCATCTTGCGATATTTGCCCTCTGCGTCTGCCCGGTAGAAAGCGCTTCGATACGGTTATCGGCAAAGCTTTCCATCCCCATCATGGTGATGATCTCATTTATCCGTTCATCAATCGCTGCTTTTTCCATACCATAGATTTCAGCCGTCATATGCATTATCTCTCTTACGGAAAAGCGGTGATACAGTTTGGTATTTTCTGAAAGATAGCCAATATGCCTGCACATTTCCACCCTTCCGCCTTTTACTCTCTTATCTCCATCCATCAGACAAACCTCACCTGAAGTGGGACTCATAACTGTTCCCAGTATGCGTAAAAGAGTGGTCTTGCCCGCACCGTTTGGTCCGAGAATCCCCAGTATCTCACCCGCGTCAGCATGGATTGAGACATGGTCAAGGGCATAAAATTCCTCCTTATGCTTCTTTTCCTTTTTATCATCACCCACGATACGGGTAAACTTTTTGCATATGTCTTTTGTTTCTATGTTCATGCTTTTCCTCGATCACTCTGATAAAAACTTGCATAAATAATCATTGCCCATCCAGCAAATCCGGCCTGCGTTCCTTCGTCCGCAAAAGCGACTGCTCCTGCCGCCATTTTTCAATATTTGCATGATGCCCGGATAAAAGGACCTCCGGCACTCTTTTATCCCGCCAGATTTCAGGTCTGGTATACTGCGGATACTCAAGCAGTCCGTTTTCAAAGGATTCCGTATCAGCGGAATCATGGTTTCCCAGCACTCCCGGGATAAGTCTTGATATGGCATCCATTACGACCACGCTGGCAATCTCTCCGCCGGTAAGCACATAATCGCCGATTGAAATATTATCCGTTACGATTTCTTCCAGCACGCGCTCATCTATGCCTTCATAATGTCCGCACAGAAAAACCAGTTCTTCTTCCTCCGCCAGCTCATGAGCCTTTGCCTGATTAAAAACTTCCCCCTGGGGCGTCAGATATATGGTCCGGACCTTCCTTCCGCCTGTCACAGCCATATAGGCATCATAAACCGGCTGGGCCTGTATGAGCATCCCTGCGCCACCGCCGTAGGGATAATCGTCGACACGACCGTTTTTATTTTCCGTATATTCCCTGAAATTGCATGTCTCAAGCTCCAGATAACCGTTTTCTATGGCGCGCTTGCAGATACTGGTATGCATAGAATTCTCTATGAACTCCGGAAAAAGGGTAAGTACCGTGAATTTCATCTCTACTCAAGGCCCTCCATTACATGAACAGTCATACGGCCGTTTTCCGTATCCACATCTATGATGCATTCGGATATTGCCGGAAGCAGCAGTTCATTACCATCCTCTTTATCTATCTGATAAACATCATTTGCACCGGTGCGTATCACATCACTGAGCGTGCCTATATGTTTTTCCTCTTCGTCATAAACCTCAAGTCCTATAAGATCTGCTACATAATATTCATTCTCGCCGAGCTCTACCGCATTTTCCCTGGTGACATACAGCTCGTATTTACGCAGGGTTTCAGTCTCATTTCTGTCGTTTATTTCTTTGAATTTTATGATAAGACGGTCTTTTTGCCATCTGACGCTCACGGGATGAACCAGTCGGTCCTTCCCTCCGCCCCGCAGTATTATCTCATCAAGATCCGCAATCCTATCGGGATCATCAGTCGTAGGATAAACCTTTACTTCCCCCTTTATCCCATGAGGTTCCGTTATAACACCTATGCAGAAATATTCTGATTCCATATTTTCTCCCAATCATTTTCGTTATGTTTTTCATTTCTGTTCTTATTTTCCCACTTAATACGGATAATAAATCCATCCATGGTTAAAGCGTTAAAGCACAGTAAAAAGACCGGAAATGACACTCTGCTATCGTAATTTTACATCATACAGCGCTTATATGGCAAACCTTATCGTACCTGCATGATGCCAAAACTCCACTCGCAGAAGGTACATAAGCTTGCTGCTGTTCTGCTTTTCTGAAACTGCACGCCGGAAGTACAGGTTAAAAGTCACAATAATATTATCAGTTGAAATTCTCATTTAGAGGTACAAAAAACACCGTGCCTTTAAAGACACGGTGCCTGATATGATATTTCCGAAACACTATCCCTCATCCGGATAGCCGCACTTGCTCATAACTTTTCATAAAATTGTATGCTCTGAAAAATTACGATTACTCTACAATGTCAACATCCACATAGATATCTTCCTTTGTAGAGGCTGCCTTTACGACTGAGCGGATTGCCTTAGCGATCCGGCCCTGTCTGCCTATGACCTTCCCCATATCGGACGGAGCCACTTTAAGCTCCACGGTCACATGGTTCCCGTCCCTCGTTTCAGTGACAACAACTTCATCGGGCTTTTCTACGAGAGCCTTGGCAATAACTTCTACCAATTCCTTCATAAGCACCTCTTATTTTTCGATATTTGCCACCTTAAAAAGCTTTCCTACTACTTCTGTAGGCTGAGCGCCGTTATTTAACCACTTCTTAGCCTTCTCCTCATCGATCTTGAATGTTGAAGGCTCTGTGTTGGGATCATATGTACCGATCTCGTCGATAACCTTTCCATCACGAGCGTTACGAGAATCTGCTACCACGATTCTGTAAAGAGGGTTCTTCTTCTTACCCATTCTTGTCAATCTGATCTTAACTGCCATTTTCTTTTCCTCCGAAAAAATATTTTTGTTTTTTATATTTGTATCTATCTCAGACGATTCATTTATCAGTCCTAAATAGTTACATTCTTAAATAACCATACTACCGAAAGCCTGCCCGCAGCCTTAACCTAAAAGCGTCTCCTGCGCCCTCCGGGAAATCCTCCCCCCGGAAAACCGCCACCCATGGGGAAGCCGCCTTTTCCCATGCCCTTCATCATACCGGGCATCTGCTTCATCATCTTCTGTGTCTGTTCAAACTGCTTTATAAAGCGGTTTACCACTGCTATATCCAGTCCCGCACCTGCGGCTATACGCCTCTTGCGCCTGGGATTTAAGAGCTTGGGATTTGCCCGCTCTTCAGGTGTCATGGAAAGCACTATCGCCTCAGTCTGCTTTAACTGCTTTTCATTTACCACACTGTCCAGTTCATCCTGTGATATTGACATCCCCGGAAGCATCTTTAATATGGAAGAAATACCGCCCATATTACGCATCTGCTTCATGGACTCAAGGTAATCGTTAAAATCAAACTTCCCCTTCTTCAGGCGTCCGGCCATTTCCTTACCGGTCTCTTCGTCTATATCGATATTTTCTTTGGCTTTCTCGATAAGAGTGAGCACATCACCCATTCCGAGAATACGGCTTGCCATTCTGTCCGGATAGAACTGTTCAAGATCTGACAGCTTCTCTCCCATACCGACATAGAGTATGGGCTTACCGGTAACAGCCTTTACGGAAAGAGCCGCACCGCCTCTGGTATCGCCATCCATCTTGGTAAGTACGATACCGGTAACACCTACCTTTTCATCAAATTCCTTTGCCACATTTACGGCATCCTGACCGGTCATGGCATCGATAACAAGCAGCGTGTTATGTACTTCAACCCGCTTTTTGATCTCACATAGCTCTTCCATCATGGACTCGTCTATGTGGAGACGGCCTGCTGTATCAAGTATCACATCACTGAAGCCATTCTTTGAAGCATATTCTATGGCAGCCGCGGCAATATCGGCTGGCTTATGGTCTGTTCCCATGGAAAAGACTTCTATTCCCATCTTCTCGCCGTTTATCTTCAACTGGTCTATTGCCGCCGGTCTGTATACATCACAGGCAACAAGCAGAGGCTTCCTGCCCTTATTGTTCTTAAGCTTGCCGGCGATTTTTGCCGTGGTGGTAGTCTTACCTGCGCCCTGAAGACCGCTCATCATGATTACGGTAATGGCTTTGCCGGGCTGAAAACTGATTTCCGTAGTCTCAGAGCCCATAAGGGCCACCAGCTCGTCATTTACAATATTTACAACCATCTGGGCAGGATTGAGTCCGTTTAAGACCTCACTTCCCACAGCCTTTTCTTCCACGGAGGCCACAAACTGCTTAACCACCTTGAAATTGACATCAGCTTCTAAAAGTGCCATGCGCACTTCCTTCATTGAAGCCTTTACATCAGCTTCGGTAAGCGTACCCTTGCCACGGAGGTTCTTGAATATATTCTGTAATTTTTCGCTAAGGCTTTCAAATGCCATATACTCACCCTGAGTGCATCCTTATTTCTAAATTTCTGAATTTCTGAATTTCTAATATCTCATTTCGAATTTCGTATTTCAAATGTATTGTTTCGAAATTTATTATCCCGAATATCTTATTTCGGGTATCATTGTCTGTCATGCAAGCTGCATTTCACTGCTCTACAGCTCGTCTATTATCTCATCCACAAGCTTCCTGTCATCCTCAGACGAAAGCTTTTCCTTAAGCTGCTTAAGTCGCCCCCTGTTTCTGTTAAACCTGGCTATGAGCTGAAGCTTTTCTTCATACTCCATAAGAGTCTTATCGCAGCGCTTAAGGATATCATGGACTGCCTGTCTCGAAACATTCTCCTGCTCCGCTATCTCGGAAAGGGACAGGTTGTCATATGCATTCGCTTCATATATGGCCTGCTGATGCTCCGTCAGAAGAGGTCCGTAAAAATCATAAAGCAGACCGCGCTCAACTATTTTTTCCATAACAGTGTCAATTATACTGAAAAAAAGCTGTCTGTCAAGTATTTTTTCTTTACAGTCTGATAATTACGGCCTGCAGACCGGGGCGGTCAAAAATAATTGTGATTTCATTTCGTTTTCCTTGCAAGGGTATTCTTATTTTTGTATAATTTTACTAATTGGGTGCTTTCCCAAAAACTAAATTTAAAAGGAGAGAAAGGTATGAAATTCGGACATTTTGATGACGCCAACAGGGAATATGTCATCACAACCCCCAGGACTCCATATCCGTGGATCAACTATCTGGGAACTCAGGGGTTCTTTTCACTGATTTCAAACACTGCAGGAGGTTATTCTTTCTATAAAGATGCCCGTCTCCGCAGGATCACGCGTTACCGTTACAACAATGTACCCATAGATATGGGCGGCCGTTATTTCTATATTAATGATAACGGCACAATATGGAATCCCGGCTGGTCACCCGTTAAGACGGAGCTTGACGAGTATGAGTGCCGCCACGGTATGGGATATACCATCATTACAGGTAAGAAGGCTGACCTCAAGGCACAGGTTACTTTCTTCGTTCCCCAGGATTTCTCAGGCGAGGTTCAGCAGGTTGTCCTCACAAACGAAGGCTCATCCGAAAAGTCATTCTCACTCTTCTCCTTTGCCGAGTGGTGTCTTTGGGATGCTCAGGATGACTCCAACAATTTCCAGCGTAACTTCTCTACCGGCCGTGTAGAAGTAGACGGTTCTGTTATCTATCATAAGACAGAGTACAGAGACCGCCGCGACCACTACGCATTCTACTCCGTAAACGACAGCATTGATGGCTACGATACTGACAGAGATTCCTTCATAGGCCTCTACAACGGCTTCAACAATCCTGAAGCTGTACTGGCTGACAAAGCTACCGATTCCTTTGCAGATGGCTGGGCTCCTATCGCTTCTCATTTCAAGAAGATCACACTTAAGCCCGGTGAATCCAAGACTCTTGTATTCATACTCGGCTATGTTGAGATGCCTGTTGACCAGAAGTTCGAGGCAGACGGCAAGACCATCAACAAGGTTAAGGCTAAAGAGATGATCGCCAAGTTCGATACTCCAGAGAAATTTGCAGCCGGCATGGCTGAGCTCAAGGCTTACTGGGATAAGCTTCTCGGCATCCTCAATGTTGATACTCCTGATGACAAGGTTAACCGCATGGTCAACATCTGGAATCAGTATCAGTGCATGGTTACCTTCAACCTCTCCCGCTCCGCTTCCTACTTCGAGTCAGGTATCGGCCGCGGAATGGGATTCCGTGATTCCAACCAGGATATACTTGGTTTTGTGCACCAGATTCCCGACAGAGCTAAGGAGCGTATCATAGATATCGCTTCCACACAGTTCCCGGATGGCGGATGCTACCATCAGTACCAGCCCCTTACCAAGAAGGGTAACGCAGACATCGGCGGTGATTTCTCCGACGATCCATTGTGGCTTATCCTTTCTGTTTCCGCATATATCAAGGAAACAGGCGACTGGGCTATTCTTGATGAAATGGTTCCTTATGATAATGATATGTCAAAGGCTGAGACAATGCTTAAGCACCTTGATGTATCCTTCTATCACATTGTAAACAACTTAGGACCTCACGGTCTGCCCCTTGCAATGCGTGCTGACTGGAACGACTGCATCAACCTTTCCTGCTACTCAGATACACCGGGTGAATCTTTCCAGACATATACAAATCCTAAGTTTGCTGCTGAGGGCGGATACTCAAAGGTTGCAGAGTCTGTAATGGTTGCAGCACTCTTCACCTACACCGGTCCTAACTATGTTGCTATCCTTAAGCATCTTGGCAAGGATGACGAAGCTGCCAAGGCTCAGGCTGAGATTGACAAGATGAAGAAGAACATGATGGAGTCCGCATGGGACGGTGACTGGTTCCTGCGCGCATATGATGCCGAAGGCAAAAAGATGGGTTCCAAGGAATGTGAGGAAGGCCAGATCTTTATCGAGCCCCAGGGCTTCGCTATCATGTCTGATGTAGGCAAGGATCAGGGCACAGACCTTAAGACTCTTGCTGCTATTGATGAGAGACTCAATACCAAATTCGGTCTCGTACTGAATAATCCTGCATTCACAAAGTACTATATCCAGTACGGTGAGATTTCCACCTATCCCGGCGGATATAAGGAAAACGCAGGTATCTTTACACATAACAACGCATGGATAATCTGTGCTGCAGCTTATGCCGGCCAGGGCGACCAGGCATTCAAGTATTATTCAGAGATTGCTCCTGCTTTCACTGAAGATACCTCCGACATCCACAAGACAGAGCCCTATGTATACGGTCAGATGATCGGCGGTAAGGATGCAGGTTCCGATATCGGACAGACCGGCAAGAACTTCGGTCAGGGAAAGAACTCCTGGCTCACCGGTACTGCTGCATGGAACATGGTAGCCATCTCCCAGTACATCCTGGGTATTCAGGCTGATTTCGACGGACTGCGTATCGATCCTTCCATTCCTTCCGCCTGGGACGGTCTCAAGGCTACAAGGCAGTTCAGAAATGCTACCTATGAGATAAAGGTTTCCAATCCTTCACATATATGCAAGGGCGTTAAGAGCGTTACCGTTGACGGCAATGCCATCGAAGGCAACCTTATCCCTGCATTCAGTGATGGAAAGACACACAGCGTAGAAGTCGTTATGGGCTGATCATAACTGTATTTAACACCTAATAAAAAGCTGCGGCCTGTCATCAAAGGCCGCAGCTCTTTTTATTCTTCAAATTCATTTAATAAAGCAAGTTCCTTTCCCCACTCACTGCTCCCTGAATACTATCTCTCCTGTTGCTGCATCCATGGATTCAACGATAGCCAGTGAATGAAGGTTTACCCCTGACTCACGCAGGTTCTTTCCTCCGTCCTGGAAGCCTTTCTCAATAGCTATGCCCACGCCCTCAAGGGTTGCTCCGGACTCCTTTATGATGCTTATGAGCCCCTCTATGGCACAGCCGTTTGCAAGGAAATCATCTATGACCAGCACATGATCCTCCGGCGAGAGATATTTTTTTGATACTATGACATCATATACTCTTCCGTGGGTAAATGACTGTATCTTCGTACTGTAAACGCTGCCGTCCAGATTGATCGACTGTGATTTCTTGGCAAAGACCACCGGTACATTATCAAAATACTGGGCAGCGATAACCGCTATACCAATACCCGAAGCCTCTATGGTAAGGATCTTGTTGATCGGCTTATCTGCAAAGATACGCTTGAACTCCTTTCCCATTTCGGAAAAAAGCTCTATGTCCATACGGTGATTTAAGAATGAATCCACCTTAAGGACATTGCCTTCTTTTACGACACCGTCTTTTCTGATACGCTCCTCCAGTAATTTCATATCAACCTCCAATAGTGTTCGTTTATGCTTCCCACAGCGTTCTATCTCTCTTCCCTGAAGTACGGCAGTCCCAGTGCTGCAGGTGGCTGCTTATCCCTGCTGTTGCGCAGACTGGTAACTATCAGCACAACCACCGTCACCACATAAGGAAGCATCTTGAATATCTCCTGGGAGCTCCTTGTAAGCCCCGGTATATAAAGATAGAGCCAGTAAAGTATACCGAAAAGATATGCCCCCCAGATAGCATGCTTGCTCTTCCAGGTGGTGAATATAACCAGCGCAACCGCAAGCCAGCCAAGAGTCTCTATTGATCCGTCATTTGCCCAGGTTCCCTTAATGTAATCCATTACATAATACACACCGCCAAAACCGCATATGCCTGCACCTATGCATATTGCCAGATATTTATTAAGATTAACATTTATACCTGCTGCATCGGCTGCAGCGGGATTCTCGCCCACAGTCCGGAGATTCAGTCCACGCCTTGTGTGGTTCATGAATAAGTGTGTCAGTACCGCAATAACGATTGCCAGATAAACCATGAAACCGTAGGAAAAGAAAAGCTCCCCTACTATTCCCAGCGAGCCGCTGAAAGGAAGCGTTGTTCTGAAAGCTGCCGATGTTACCGGCACTGCTATCTGCTCAAAACGGCCTGCAAGGGTATTTAAGGATCCTCCAAAGAAATTTGCAACGCCTGAACCGAATATGGTAAGGGTAAGACCCGTCACATTCTGGTTAGCCCTGAGTGTGATCGTTAAAAAAGCATATATGAGTCCTCCCAGCGAAGATGCGACAAAAGCCGACAACATCGCAAGTATCACGCAGACCGCCTTGTTCGGATTATCAGTACTGCCCTCATATATGAATACACTGGAAAGCGATGCTATGCCCCCAAGATACATTATTCCCGGGACGCCAAGATTTAAGTTGCCTGCTTTCTCCGTCACGGTCTCGCCTACACAGCCAAACATTATGACCGTTCCGAAAAACACTGCGGCCCTTATCAAAGTGACAAAATTCTGCATCATGCCGCCTCCTTTCCGGAAACGCCGGAATTTCCGTCTTTAATTACCGAAGATGCCTTCTTTCTGAATACAAGCCTGTAATTTACAAAGAAATCTCCCGCCAGTATGAAGAATAATATAATACCGATTATCATATCTGACGCATAGTCATTAAGTCCGCACTTTGATGCAATCTCATTAGCACCGCTGTCAAAGAATGCCAGCATCAGCGAGATGAACAGCATGGTCAGGGAATCGAATTTCGCAAGCCAAGCCACGATTATGGCCGTAAAGCCCCTTCCGCCCGCCGTGGACGTCGATATGGTATGTGATGCACCGCTTACTGCCAGGAAGCCCGCAATGCCGCATACAGCGCCGGAAAGCAGCATAGTCCTGATCAGTATCTTTCCGACATTTATCCCTGCGTATCTTGCAGTATTCCAGGACTCACCCACAACAGCGATCTCATATCCGTGCTTGGTATACTTCAGGTAAATATTCATGAGAATAGCAAGTACCAGCACGATGATAACATTCAGCATAAACTGCTGGCCGGCTATCTCCGGAAACCACCCCGCCCTTGTATTCGAATTGATTATTCCAACAGTATTTGAGCCCTTGGGATTTTCCCACTTTGATACAAAAAAAGCAGTAAGCTGGATAGCGATATAGTTCATCATGAGCGTAAATAGAGTTTCATTCGTATTCCATTTAGCCTTGAACACAGCAGGAACAAGTCCCCACAGCGCCCCGGCGGCCGCACTGAGTACGAACATTAATAAAAGCAGAACCGATCCCGGCAGAAACGGAAGATATATCATGCAGCCGGCAGAAACTATGCCGCCGATAAGCACCTGCCCTTCTGCGCCAATATTCCAGAATTTCATCTTGAATGCCGGTGCAAGTCCTATTGCGATACAGGCAAGCATCATCATCTCTCGCACTGTGGCCCACACCCTCCTGACAGTTCCAAATGCACCTTTTACTACCGTCAGGTATACTGCAAAGGGATTTAATCCCGTGATAATGTATATTATCACGGCACATACTATCACACCGACGGCCAGGATAGCTATCCTGATACCCAGTTTGGTAAAAAATGACAGTTCATCCCTTTTGGCTATTCGTACCCAGGGATCATGTACATGATTAAGATTCGCTTCCATATTACTCTGCGATCTCCTCTCTGCGTTTTTCTTTTAACTCAGTCATAAGGAGACCAACCTCCTCTTTTCTTGCTTCAGCACCATTAAGTATTCCGTTAACATGACCGTCACAAAGCACAAGGATACGGTCGCATAAGGCAAGTATAACATCCAGATCCTCACCCACATAAATAATAGCCACGCCTTTTTTCTTCTGCTCATTTAAAAGATCATAGATCGTATAAGAAGTATTGATATCAAGGCCTCGTACTGCGTAAGCTGTCATAAGCACAGTCGGTGCAACTGCAATTTCCCGGCCTACCAGAACTTTCTGAACATTACCGCCGGAAAGACGGCTTACAGGAGTTGAAATATCCGGAGTTACCACACCAAGTGATTCCTTTATCTCTTCCGCAAGCTCCCTGGGTTTCTTTTTATCCGTAAAAAGAAGTGACTTTGAAGCAGTGGAATAGTCCCTGATCATCATATTCTCTGTCATTCCCATTGAGCCCACCAGTCCCATACCGAGCCGGTCCTCCGGCACAAACGAAAGATGGATTCCTTTTTCCCTTATCATCCTTGGAGAAAGCCCTATCATTTCCATGCCGGCAGACTTCCCATCATCATCCTTCTTATCCGATTCAGGATCATAATAGACCACGGAAGCCCCGGACTGGGTTTTCTGGAGCCCCGCAATGGCTTCCAGAAGTTCTTTCTGTCCATTGCCGGAAATGCCGGCTATTCCAAGTATCTCACCACCGTACAGATCAAAATTGATATCGAACAATACCTGCTGGTCTTCACTGTTTACACAGTTTAAGTTCTTCACAGACAGCCTGAGTTCCTTATTCTTAACCTCCGGTCTTTCAATATTAAGCTCCACATGTCGTCCCACCATAAGCTCGGTAAGCTTCTCTTCATCCGCTTCACCGGTCAATACCGTCTCTATGTATTTTCCTTTACGAAGAATGGCTACCCGGTCACTGACAGAAAGAACCTCATGCAGCTTATGCGTGATTATGATCACAGTCTTCCCATCTTTTTTCATGTTCTTTATAACTGAAAAAAGATGCTCGCTTTCCTGGGGAGTAAGCACCGCCGTCGGCTCATCAAGTATCAGTATGTCAGCCCCCCTGTAAAGCATCTTGACTATCTCAAGTGTCTGCTTTTCGGAGACGCTCATATCATAGACTTTTTTACCGGGGTCTATGACAAATCCGTACTTGTCACAGATATCCTTTATCTCGCCCGCGATTTCTTTCCTGTCCAGCTTTTTGCCGGGATCTATTCCCACTATCAGGTTCTCTGCGGCCGTAAAAACATCTACCAGCTTAAAATGCTGGTGCACCATACCTATCTTAAGCGCATAAGCATCCTTCGGGTCCCTTATGGTGACAGGCTCACCGTTTATGAATATCTCACCCTCATCAGGAAAATAGATGCCCGAAAGCATATTCATAAGCGAAGTCTTTCCACTTCCGTTTTCACCAAGGAGTGAAAGTATCTCACCTTTATTTACGGTCATACTCACATGGTCATTGGCAACCACGGAGCCAAACCTCTTGGTGAC
Source organism: Lachnospiraceae bacterium UBA4364 (assembly GCA_002393955.1). Classification (GTDB taxonomy): domain Bacteria; phylum Bacillota; class Clostridia; order Lachnospirales; family Lachnospiraceae; genus NK4A136. The sequence goes on from DGSK01000001.1 coordinate 350,773, forward strand.
ATTTTTAAATTCTATCGCAGCATCCGCCATATATTCCTCCGGAATATTTATTCGGCCCCAAATACATACAGTACGTGTAACCGTAACCGATAAAGATCTGTCCGCTCATCCGGTTATGTCCTGTACTTCGGGCCATTAAGAACAATCACGTATAATTTACCATAATTTAGTGGCAATGTCATTAAGATATATCTTGAAATTGCGCAAAAAAAGGGGCAGGAAAATCTTTCCCGCCCCTTTGCATTTTAATCTATCATTCAGCAGTAAGTTCTGTTATACCATCTATTCTTAAGTAGAACGAAGGTGCAGCCCTGAACTCAGACTCATGGAAATAACCGTCAAATACAGCTTCCTCATCATCATTCTGGAAATCACCGTTCATATCTATAAGCGCTGATGTAACTTCCTTGCCGTCTACTGTAAATGTTGATGTATCGAATACATGAAGAGTGCCTGCCTTTATTGAAGCGATTGCCTCATCTACAGCTTCCTGTGTGCCTTCAGCACAGGATGTTCCGAGATCCGTGATTGCAACAGCACCCTCACTATAGCCCTGTGACCAGTCGGTAGGTATATCCTTACCTTCCACTACATCCTTGAATGCCTCTGTGTAATATACAGCCCAGTTGTTTGTTGCTGATGTAAGCGCTGCAGTAGGTGCCACGCTGTGCATATCAACATTGTAACCAACGGAATAGACCTGCTTGCCGGAATCAAGTGCTGCCTGAATAGTGGAAGGAGCACCGGTAGAATCGGCATGCTGTCCGATTATAACGCATCCGTCAGACATAAGTGAGTTTGCTGCCTCACCCTCAGCGGCTATATCAAACCATGAGTTTGTATAGATAACTTCCATTGATACGTCACTGTAAACTGACTTAGCTCCAAGATAAAATGCTGTATAACCGGAAACAACCTCAGCGTAAGGATAAGCACCTACATAACCCATCTTTACATTGCCGTCTGCATCAAAATTCTCAGCAGAAAGTGCATTGCCCTCAACAAGCTCCTTTATCTTCATGCCGGCTACGATACCTGAAACATAGCGTGCCTCATAAACATTTGTGAATGCATTTGAGAAATTATCAAGGCCGCTTAATGCAGCTGTGTCACCTGTCATTGCTACGAACTGAACCTCAGGCTCCTCTGAAGCTGCCTGTTGCATAAAGGACTGGTGTCCATAGCTGTTTGAGAATACAGCTTTGCAGCCCTGGTCAACGAGGTCGATAGCAGCATCATGGCAGCTCTCATCCTCAGGCACTGAATATTTCCAGATAATATTTTCCGCAGGTATGCCCACTGCCTCAGCAGCTTTCCTTATACCATCAATGTGAGCATATGAATAACCTTCATTCTCATCACCTACAAGGATGACACCTATCTTGACATCAGATGCAGCTGAAGATACTCCTGTATCTTCACCCGTTCCGTTTCCGCCGTCAGCAGCCGGTGCATCTGCGCCGCCTGTACATGCTGTCATGGAAACAGCCGTCGTAACTGCAAGCAAAAGACCTAAAAGCTTCTTTTTCATAATTTCCTCCTCGCTGCTTTACGCAGCATAAATACAATTGACCAAATGGTCAAAACAACACAGGTGTAGGATATACCTAAAAAGAGCCGCTGTAAATACTAAATATTCACAAAGCAGCTCTTATTTTTAGCCATATAAATGTAAAATTGACAAGTATCAGATAAGCGTCCTTGTAACCTTGGGACGGTAGCCGTTCTTTTCAAGCATTGAAAGAATCTGTGCCTTATGTTCCGTACCGAAGGCCTCAATGGTTATGCGCAGTTCAACAGCAGACTTTCTGTTGGTAGTAACAAACTGGTTGTGCTCCAGCTTGATAACATTTCCGTTTTCATCCGCAATAACGCCTGCCACTCTCTGGAGTTCACCCGGCTTGTCGGGAAGCAATACTGATACTGTAAATATCCTGTTCCTGAATATAAGTCCCTGCTGTACAACGGAAGACATTGTTATCACATCCATATTGCCACCTGAAAGTATAGATACGATTTTCTTGCCGGCAACATTAAGCTGCTTTAAAGCCGCTACCGTAAGAAGTCCCGAATTCTCAACTACCATCTTGTGATTTTCTACCATATCCAGGAAGGAAACGATCAGATCCTCATCCTCTACCGTGATTATGTCATCAAGATTCTGCTGTATGTAGGGGAAAATCTTCGAGCCCGGTGTCTTAACAGCAGTTCCGTCGGCAATAGTATCAACTCTGTCCAGAGTTACCACATGCCCCTCAGCTAAAGAAGCCTTCATGCATGCGGCATTTGCAGGCTCCACACCTATAACCTTGATATTCGGTTTAAGGAGCTTAGCCAGTGTGGACACGCCACAGGCCAGCCCGCCTCCTCCGATGGGAACCAGTATCACATCAACCAACGGAAGTTCTTTGATTATTTCCATTGCTATCGTTCCCTGGCCCGTTGCAACAGTCAGGTCATCAAAAGGGTGGATAAATGTATATCCCTCCTTTTCTGCCAGCTCGTAAGCCTTTTCACAGGCTTCATCATATACATCGCCGTAAAGCACCACATCTGCGCCGAAATTCTTCGTACGGTTTACTTTGATCAGAGGTGTAGTGGTAGGCATTACAATGGTAGCCTTCATATTCTTGCATTTTGCGGCATAGGCTACACCCTGGGCATGGTTTCCGGCGGAAGCGGTTATTACGCCTTTCGCCTTTTCCTCATCCGTAAGAGTGCTGGATTTGTAATATGCGCCTCTTACCTTGTAGGCTCCGGTAAACTGCATGTTCTCAGGCTTAAGGTAAACCTTGTTGCCCGTCAGTGTGCTGAGGTATTCACTGTAGATCAGCTTTGTCTCTAAAGTAACCTCCTTTACGATTTCCGAGGCTTCCTCAAATTTTTCAAGTGTAAGCATTTCCTCTGACATTTTTTCTCCTTCCGCCGATTTCAGGCGTTCTCCGTTTCTTCCTTTTCTCTTTCAAAAAGTGCTTTCACATAAGCTTTCTCGTCAAACTTCTGCAGGTCCTCAATCTTTTCACCTACTCCGATATACTTTACCGGAACATGCAGGCTGGACTGTATAGCTACTGCTATACCACCCTTTGCGGTACCGTCCATCTTGGTAAGGATTATCCCCGTAAGATCCGACACCTCATTAAAAGCAAGAGCCTGCTGCAGCGCATTCTGTCCCGTAGTAGCATCAAGTACTATAAAATTCTCCCTGTGAGCTTCCGGATAATTCTTGTCGATTATCTTATTCATCTTGGAGAGCTCATTCATAAGGTTCTTTTTATTATTCAGACGTCCGGCAGTATCCACCAAAAGGATATCAGCTCTTCTGGCCTTTGCTGCTGCCACCGCATCAAAAAGCACACTGGAAGGATCTGCGCCTTCCTTTCCTGATATAAGCTCGCAGCCGGCCCTGTCGGCCCAGACCTTTAACTGGTCTCCTGCTGCCGCCCTGAATGTATCCGCCGCGGCTATTATAACCCTTTTTCCGTCATTCTTGAACTGGGAAGCCAGCTTTCCTATTGATGTGGTCTTTCCGACACCGTTTACTCCTATCACAAATATAACTGACGTTTCTTTTTCGAAAATATATTCATTTTCACTAACATGCATCAGTTCTTCTATGGTAGATACAAGCAGCTCCCTGCACTCATCCGGCCGGACTATATGTCTTTTCGACACCTGTTCCTTAAGGCGGTCAAGGATTTCCTCTGTGGTCTGAACGCCTATGTCTCCGGTGATAAGGATCTCTTCAAGGTCATCATAGAAGGCATCATCTATTTCCTCAGCACCCTTGAATACTACATCCAGATTATAGACAAAATTATCTCTTGTACGTTTGAGCCCCTGCTTGAGTTTTGCAAAAAAGCCGGTTTTGACCGGAACGTCAGCCCCTGCTCCTGCCGTATCCTTCTCATTATGATCCTGCCCTTCCGTTGCTGAATCCACGGATGCCTCCGTCGTGCCCACAGCCAAATGAGCTGCTTTGCCTGAAGCACCATCGTCTGAGGCTGCATTATCGGAAGCAACGTTACCAAATGCATCATTATTATCTGAAACTCCATCGCCTGAAGCATTGCTGACCGCATCTGCCGGCGCACTCACTGCCTCCGGTTTGACTTCTGCCTCTTTATTTATTTTCTCTTTCTTCTTAAACCACAGCATAAACTGTTTCCTCAGTCACTATTCCTTAATCATCCAACTGGTCATCTATAAGGTTCACGGACACAAGGGTAGAAATACCTTTTTCCTGCATGGTGATACCATAAAGCCTGTCAGCCTGCTCCATTGTACCTCTTCTGTGGGTAACAACTATGAACTGGGTATGCTTTGTGAGCTTATGCAGATAACTTGCGTATCTGCCTACATTCGACTCGTCAAGAGCCGCCTCTATCTCATCAAGCAGACAGAAAGGCGAAGGCTTAAGGTTCTGTATAGCAAACAAAAGTGCAATTGCTGCCAGTGCCTTTTCACCACCGGAAAGCTGCATCATATTCTGCAGTTTCTTTCCCGGCGGCTGAGCATTTATCCTTATGCCTGCCTCCAGGATATCCTCATCCTCAACAAGCTGGAGTGTACCGGTACCGCCGCCGAAAAGTTCCTTGAAAACTTTATCGAAAGCCTTTCCGATTTCTTCAAATTTCTGTGTGAACTGATCGCGCATCGCAACATCCAGCTCTGTTATAATGCCCTGCAGCTCCTCTGCGGCCTTTATCAGATCATCATGCTGCGTCTTTAAGAATGTATAGCGCTCCATCTGGGTCTTGTAATCCTCTATAGCGTTTACATTTACATCTCCTAACTTCTTTATGGCATCCTTAAGAGCATCCTTATCCTTGCGTATTTCCTGTAAATCCGTAAGCTCGGGATCCTTTAATTCCTCCGCATCACTCATGGTAAGTTCGTACTCTGACCACATGTAGCCTGCAAGACCTACCAGTTCTTCTTCTATCCTCTGCTTTTGGTCGCTTAACCTGTTCCTTTCGTTCGTAAGATCTATTATGACCTTTCCCATAGCCTCACGCTGGTCAAAGAAATTCTTATTCTTTGCGCTGAGTTCTTCCTTCTTAGCGATCTTTTCATCCAGAAGCTTATGGGAATCATTCTCAGCGGTAAAAGAAGCTTCTATGGTTGCTTTTACCTTTTCGATATTGGTCTTTCTGTCCTCGATGGTCTGCTTTGCATTTTCTACCGTTGCGGCAGCCTCTTCCTTTTCATTGACAAGTTTTTCAAGTTCCGCAGTAATCCTTGATACATTGCTCTGCTCAAATTCCTGCTTCTGCAGAATCTTTTCCAGAAGCACTTCCTGCTCGGTAACTTTCTGTGACTGTTCAAGCTCCTCATCCCGCAGTCCTTCTAACTGTTCCTGGGCCTTTTCCATACGGGCATTTATTTCGGACTCTTCACCGGCAGATGATCTAAGCTCCTTATCAAGTTCCTCCTGATTCTGCTTTATATCAACTACCTGCTTCTCGATCTCAGCCTGCTCATTATTAAGGTCGCCTACCCCTTTTGCAGTCTCATCAATCTTTTCCTGCGCTTTCTGGAGATTTAAGTTTGCAGTATTAAGCTTGATATACTGTCCCTGTATCCTGGACTTAACTTCTTCAAGTTCCAGACGGAGCTTATTTCTCTCGGTCTTTGTCTTTTCTATATCGGATATAAGGCCGTCTATCTTTTTAAGCGCATCTTTGACTCTCTTGTCCAGTTCCTCCATCTCACGGCGTCTGCCAAGGAGATTGGAATTATTCTTAAAGCGTCCGCCACTTATGGCACCGCCGGGAACTAAAAGCTCACCCTCAAGGGTAACCATCCTGATACCGTAGTCATACTTTGCGGCGATCCTAAGTGCATGGTCCATGGTATCCACCACAAGTATCCTGCCCAGCATGCTTTTGGCAACATTACGGTATTCGTCTTTGGTAGTTACTATGGAATCTGCCAGTCCTATTACCCCCGGTTCCGAAAGTGAATCCGGCTGTTTAAATTCCTGAGGCCTTGTAAGGGATGTGAGCGGAAGGAATGTAACACGCCCGCCTTTTACCTGTTTTAAATGATTTATCATCCTCTTGGCAGTATCTTCATCCTCTGTTACCACATTCTGAATATTTCCGCCCAGAGCAATTTCTATAGCCGTTTCGTACTGCTTCTCCGTCTTTATGATATCAGCAACTACGCCTACTATGCCGGCCTCTTCGCTCTTCTTCTCCATTATGAGCTTTACGGCGCCGCCGTACCCCTCATAACGTTCCGTAAGATTGGAGATTGCATCCAGCTTACTCTTATCCTCGTGGAAGCTTACCTGAGTCTTCCTGAGCTCACCGTCTTTATCCGACAGCTCATCATGGATCTCATTTAAACGTTCTTCCTTCTTCTTCTGATCAAAATTTAAATCTTCCAGTTCCTTATTTATCCTGTCAAACTCCTGCTGAAGCTCCCCGATAATGGTCTTCTGTTCTTCTTCATTGGACTTTGCCTGAAGGAACCTGGAATTAAGCTCCGCCCTGCGCAGCTTTGTATTTTCCAGCATGGTATCATAACGTTCTTTTGAAGAACGGATATCAGCCCTTTTATTCAGAAGGTTTATTATGCCTGTCTTGTCATTTTCAATGCTGTTATTGATCTCTTCAATGACGGCCTGTATCTTGTCAAGCTTTGCTTTTTCTTCATCCTTCTTTTCCTGGATCCCGCGAAGCTCTTCATCCACGCCGGACTTGCTTTTATCAATACCGGCCTTTTCTTCTTCCTTTTCGGCAATGCTTTTTTCGAGTGTCTCTATTCTTGATGTAAAGTGCTCTATATTGCCCTGGGCAGACTTGATCTGTTCCTCGAATACCCGTATCTCACCTTCCAGCCTGGTACGGGTAGCACCTGTGTTGGATATGGTATTCCTGGTTTCTTCTATTTCCTTGTCCAGGGACTCTATAATAGCTGCTATCTCATCGTACTCAACCTTGATGCCGGCAAATTTTTCTTCCTGCTCAGCCAGATCGTTTGAAGCGATTTCAAGCTTCTTTTCGGTTTCCTCCTGAATGCCTTTTTTTCTTTCCGTTTCCAAAAGGAAAAAATTCACATCAAGCCGTTTAAGGTCTTCTTTTTTCTTAAGATAATCCTTAGCCTTCTCTGCCTGTTTTTCAAGAGGGCCGACTGTCCTTTCCAGTTCGGAAAGGATATCATTTACACGGGTAAGATTATTTTTCTCATTCTCAAGCTTCTTAACAGCTGTTTCTTTACGCCTTTTATACTTTACGATACCTGCCGCCTCGTCAAAAAGCTCCCTGCGTTCTTCAGGCTTTCCGGAAAGAATACGGTCGATCTGGCCCTGCCCTATGATAGAATAGCCCTCTTTACCTATACCCGTATCATAAAACAGCTCATTTATATCTTTGAGCCTGCAGGTATTTCCATTAAGAAGATACTCACTTTCACCGGAACGGTAAAGCTTCCTGGCAACAGTTACTTCCTCATAATCGACAGCCAGTGAATGGTCGGAATTATCCAGGGTAATGGCAACATATGCGAATCCCATGGGCTTACGCATTTCAGTACCTGAAAAGATGACATCCTGCATGGATGCCCCTCTGAGCTGCTTTATACGCTGCTCTCCCAGAACCCATCTGACCGCGTCTGCCACATTTGACTTACCGGAACCGTTAGGTCCCACTATTCCTGTTATCCCCTCATGGAATTCAAAACGGATCTTATTTGCAAAAGATTTGAATCCGTGGATTTCAATACTTTTTAAATACATCTTAATCTCCCGACAGCCGCCTTTGCAGCATTCTTCTCTGCTGTCTTTTTATTTCTTCCTTTTCCGGTACCGTAGACCTTATCATTTATGAGCACATCCACAGTATATTCCCTGGCATGCTCAGGTCCCGACTCGTCCGTAACTTTATATGATATAATTCCAAGTTTCTTTGCCTGTACAAATTCCTGAAGTGCAGACTTTGGATCAGATGCTTCCGAATGCTTTTCCACATCATCTAAAACATACTCATCAATAAATTTTTTTGCTGCATCCATGCCACCGTCCAGATACAGGGATCCTATCACCGCTTCAAAGGCATCCGAGGTCACGGATGGCTTGCTCCTTCCACCGCAGTGTTCCTCACCGACGCCCAGAAGTATCAGCTCCCCCAGGCCTATCCTTGCCGCACTCTCCGACAGCGAACCTTCACAGACCAGATCTGCCCGCAGCCTTGACATCTTGCCTTCAGGCATATCCGGATAATTCCTGAATATGTAATCACTGGTAACCAGCTCTAAAACTGCGTCCCCCAGATATTCAAGACGCTCGTTGCAGGCAATCTTATTTAACTTCCTCTCGTTCGCATAGGAACTGTGGGTCAGCGCCTCGACAGCAAGCTGTCTGTCATTATATTTATATGATATGACTTTTTCCAGGCGGTCCACATTCTGATGTATATCATTCATCTATAATTTAAAAAACCCCGTTTCGGGGTTGCTCCCTCCATGATCACGATGTAACTGTTAAGATTCTGTCATTTCCATCAATTGTGTCAGCATGTCAGTATGACATCCATCACGCTTCACTGTTTCCTTCCGAAGCAAGACGCGCCTGCTTAATCATCTCCAGCGCATCCCCTACCGTTACTACACCTGACAGATCCTTAATCGCAAGGCTGATGCCGAGTTCCTTCTCAACACATCTGAATATCTGTGCCATGTCAATGGAATCAGCTCCCAGCTCCGTAGCAAATTCCGCACTTACGGATATTTCTTTGCTATAGACATGCAGAACCTTCTCTATACATCGCTTTAATACTTCGTATTCCATCCCATACCCTTTTGTACGGCAGATTTTGGAGATCAGACCAAAACCGCACAACAGTATTAATGATATAATAAATTAAGGGTAGTGTCAAAATTTTTTTCTTATCAGACACCTTACTCAGGGCAGATTAACAACACTAAAATAGGTATGTCAGACGACATACCTATCCTATGACTCTTTAAACAATCTAAAAGCAAGACCCTGTCTTAAGATTTATTCACCTACGGCAATGATCTCTTTTTTATTGTATGCTCCGCAAGCCTTGCATACACGATGAGGCATCATTAATGCACCACATTTGCTGCACTTTACAAGCGTAGGAGCTGACATCTTAAAATTAGCTGCTCTTCTCTTGTCTCTTCTCGCTCTGGAAGATTTATTCTTGGGACAAATTGACATCTTTCACACCTCCCATCTGTCTTAATCACACGAACATTATTATACGCTTTTGTATTTTGCTTTGTCAACAACTTTTTATTCTTTCTTGTCAGAGCCTTCTAAACTGCCCTGTTCCGGCTGAGTTCCGGCCGTAACATTTTCAGTCTGCAAAGCCTGATTCTCTGCTAAAGGAGCTTCCGTAGCAGGGATCTTTCCCTCAGCAGTATCTGTAGCTGACACAGCGCTTTCAACCGATGCCGGTGCTTCAGATGACTTTGACAGATTCACAGGCTGGCCGTATCCACTGTTCATATTCCCCTGCATGGGCTGACCATATCCGCCGTTCATATTTCCCTGCATGGGCTGACCATATCCGCCGTTCATATTCCCCTGCATGGGCTGACCATATCCGCCGTTCATATTCCCCTGCATGGGCTGACCATATCCGCCATTCACATTACCCTGTGTTGGCTGGCCGTATCCGCCGTTCATATTTCCCTGCATGGGCTGGCCATATCCGCCGGAACCGGAATTCAGTCCCGCCTGTTCATACTGGGCCATTGCAGCGGCGGCACGTTTCTTTTTCTTATTTCCGCTTATTATAAGTACTATGATGATCACAAGCAAAATAAGCACTATTATGCCTGCCACTGCCAGTATGAATATGATCGCAACTATCAGTCCGATATTTTTTTCTACTGTATCGGGATCAAGGTCAACAGAGTGATCGTCATCACCATCCATATCATAATTAAAGTCATCGTCCAAAGGTTCTTCGTAATCATCATCAGGTGCCTGGATCACGTCACTGTCTCCTGATCCCGATCCCGCATCATCCGTATCCGAATAGTCCTTGTGCCCCTTAAGTTCCAATCCCAGTGTTTCTCTTATATCATCTGCATAGAGGTCAAATCTCGGATTCTTTATGGGATTGTTGAGACCTACGCCCTCTATGGTATCCTGGAAACCATCCCGGAATTCCCTGTCCACAAATTCCATGTATGTATCTATGCCTGCATCACGATCCTTTAATATATCATCATAAAGTTCGAAAACTGCCGCTACAGACACCGAATAACTTATATAATATTCAGGAGACTGGAATGTATGGGGAATATTCACCCACTCATATACGGATTTATCATTCAGCAGCCCGTATGTTCCGAGATAATAACTGTTATAGAAATCCTCATCCCCATACTCGACACAGCAGTCATAATAAATGCGGTTAAGATCCTCTACGGTCAGATTGTCCGGATCCTCGTAAACGCGTTTCTGGAATTCATCCTCCTTCACGCCTTCAACCGCCGAATATGAAAGTGAGAATAACGTATATACCTTCATAACATCCGCATAGTCCCCGTAGATATCATCATAATAATCCAAAAACAGAAGCTCTAATCCCTGTGAATGGATCTCTGCGGTATCTATATCGCACCTGTTGAAATACCAGGTGGGTTCGCTCTGGTAATACATCTCATTATAATGACCAAACTCATGGATAAGAGTTCCCATATCGCTATAAGTACCGTCAGCGCAGTTATAAAGGAAAGGCGCATTGTAACCTCCGGCGATACCCGTGGTAAAACCACCGGGGGCCTTGTGTTCACTTACAGAAATATCTATGAGATCATGATCCACCATATAATTATAAGAAACCATCAGATCGTTAGAGATATCCGGAAGATGCCTTGACAGATTATCCATACACTCCTGCTCTGTCATGGGTTCATCCCACATGGATGAATACTGGTCGCTATAGGTTCCCTGAAGCATGCCATACAATTCATCCTGCAAGGGAACAAAATCATTCGCTACCATCTGTCTGTAGGCGTCCAGATCCGCATACTCATAATCTCTTTCGTACTCTCTTGCATATGCATAATCCGTGTAATTCTCATAACCGTAGCTCTTGGCTATCTGGGTACGCACATCCACAAGCTCGAGATAAAGCTCCCCCATCTCACGGTTCTGTTCATCAGTTATCGCTGCGATTCCCTGAAGCCAGGTCCAGTCATCAACAGTTCCGTTTTCATACGCTTCCTGAAGCCCGTCCATATCATAATCGGTACCGTTGGCATTATATGTATATTCCTTGAGACAAAGGTCATCATATTTAAGGGATAACTCGGTTTCCTGTGCTCTCAGATCCTTCTGCTCCTGTGTCATGGCCTCATAATCCAGGATTTTCTGCCACTCCTTGTCATTATCTATAAAAGCTTTCAGATCATCGCTGCAGGGACTGTTCGCCACCATGTTATAATTAAGCATTATCTGATCATTGATATTATTGTAGAACTCATCATAGAATTTAAGTTCTTCATCATAGCTGTCATCATCAGCATATAATGATGTATAAAGGTTTGCTATGGTATAATTCCGGTCAAGCTCTCCGGCATAGTCTGCCATCGCCCTCATTATATCCATGACAGCATCAGCATTTGCCGCATCCTGACATAATGTATCCAGTCCGTCAACTATATCGTAAAAATCATCCTCTGACATCCGGTAATAATCAAAGTCATTAAAATTAAGGTCCGTATGCGAAGCCCTGTCGGTAAGCACATTATCATGGCTTCCCGCAGCCTCGGATGTAATTGTAAAAAACGGCACCAGTGCCGAAACCGACACTACCGTTGTTAAAGCAGTCCTGCACCATTGTTTGCATATTTTTTTCTTTGACATATTCTTTTTTTCCATTCACTCCCTCACATTTCCTGCATAGTATTACAACCATATGCTGTATTAAACGAATTAAGCATACACAACCAATTATACAATAAAATTACATAAAAAAACACCGACAAAATTTGTTGTTTTGTGACAAAAAGCAATTGTATCAGCATTAACCTCTGCTGTAAAATACCCCCGACGAAAAAGGTACAGTAAAAACTGCCGGAAAAAGCGTTATACATCCGGCATCACCCGGGAAGGAGCACACCATAAAAACCTGCGGAATAATAGCTGAATACAATCCCTATCACAACGGACATCAGAGACTCACGGAATATGCCAAATCAGAGCTTGGCGCCGACCGGATCATAGTGGTCATGAGCGGTGACCATGTACAGCGGGGGGAACCTGCCGTAATGGACAAATATGCCCGCACTGAAGCTGCCCTTAATTCCGGCTCTGATCTGGTGTTAGAGCTTACCGTGCCGTTTGCCACAGGCAGCGCCCAGTATTTTGCCAGAGGCGCAGTTTCTGCTCTGCTGAATACAGGAGCATGTGACATGCTGCTCTTCGGCTCGGAGACCGGTGACCTGGACACCCTCAGGCACCAGGCCGGTTCAGCCACTGACCTGGCCGAACTTACAGCCAACCCTCCCCTTCCCAATGACATACTTGGACTAGAATACCTTAAGGCACTCAACTATTTTAAAACAGGATCAATAGTTCCTTATACACTGAAAAGAGACGGTGCGGGTCATGATGCTCCATCCCCCCTCGGTGACAGCGCCAGTGCATCATACCTGCGGAGCGTAATGAGAAAAGATGACGAATACGATACATATACGTCACTTTCAGCTTATATGCCGCAGTCTGCTTTTGATGTGTGTGAAAAATACTTTGCAATACACAGACCGGTGTCACCTTCAGACTATTCCGAATGTCTCTTTTACACGCTTATGATGCAGAAAGAAAAGGGATACTCCGATTACTTTGATGTATACGATAATCTGTCAGACAGGATATATAACAGCCTGCAGGACTATGATAGTTTTCCCGGTTTCATCACCAGACTCAAGTCAAAAGAGATCACATACTCTCATTTAAGCCGTGCCCTGCTGCATATACTGCTTGATATAAAAAAAGCTGAGGTTTCGACACTGATCGAAAAATACAGCTATTGTCCGTATCTCCGTCCTTTAGGATTCCGCAAAGATGCCGGAGACCTTTTAAAATCAATAAAAAATAACTGCGACAGGCCCTTCATCTCAAAGCTTGCGGACGCAGCCGGCATACTCGATGCCGACAACCTTCACGCACTGAAAAAGGACATCCTTGCTTCGGAAATATATGCTAAGAACTCGCTGCGTAGCGGTACCCCCATCTCAGAATACAGGTGGCCGCTTATAACTGTCTGACAAAACAAAAAAATATCCGGTGAACCGAAGTATCACCGGACTTTTTTATTTTAGTTCTTAAAGCTGTGCACCGGTGCAGGTATCCTGCCCCTTCTGTTGATAAAATCATCGCAGCCAAAACTGTTTACAGGCATTACAGGCGCATGTCCCAAAAGCCCTCCAAATTCAACATTATCTCCGGGCACCTTCCCGACAGCAGGTATCAGCCTTACCGCAGTGGTCTTCTGGTTGATCATGCCTATCGCCATCTCATCGGCTATGATCCCCGACAGTGTGGCTGCCTTTGTATCTCCGGGAACAGCTATCATATCCAGTCCCACAGAACATACGCAGGTCATAGCCTCAAGCTTTTCAAGTGAAAGCGCCCCTGCTTCCACTGCATTTATCATTCCCTGATCCTCACTGACAGGAATAAATGCGCCGGATAATCCGCCCACATATGAAGATGCCATTATTCCGCCCTTCTTGACCTGGTCATTAAGCAGCGCAAGAGCTGCGGTGGTACCGGGAGCCCCGGCATATTCCAGGCCTATCTCACAAAGAATGTCTGCCACGCTGTCGCCTATTGCAGGCGTTGGTGCGAGGCTTAAATCAATGATCCCGAAAGGCACGCCCAGCTTTTCAGATGCTTCCTTTGCGACAAGCTGACCGACTCTTGTGATCTTAAATGCAGTTTTCTTTATGGTCTCGCAGAGTACTTCAAAGCTTTCACCCCGCACGGACTCCAAAGCGGTCTTTACGACACCCGGGCCGCTGACACCGACATTTATCACTGCATCAGATTCCGTCACGCCATGGAAAGCACCTGCCATAAACGGATTGTCGTCAGGAGCATTGCAGAATACCACCAGCTTGGCGCAGCCTAAGGAATCATTGTCTTTAGTATATTCTGCGGTCTGCTTTATTATTTCACCCATTAGCCGGACGGCATCCATGTTTATGCCGGTCTTTGTAGACCCCACATTTACAGAACTGCACACCCGGTCCGTTGAAGCAAGAGCTTCCGGAATGGAGCGGATAAGCAGCTCATCAGCCGCAGTCATCCCCTTTGAAACCAGGGCACTGTAACCTCCGATAAAATTAACCCCCACTTCTTTTGCCGCATCATCAAGAGTACGGGCGATCTTTACAAAATCCCCTGTTTCCCTGCAGGCAGCACCGCCCACAAGCGCTATGGGTGTTACTGAAATACGCTTATTAACGATTGGAATGGCATATTTCTTCTCGATTTCCTTGCCGGTCTTTACCAGATCCTTTGCAACGGAAGTGATCTTTTTATAAACCTTGTCACATACGGCATCCGTATCGCTGTCAATACAGTCCAGAAGACTGATGCCTAAAGTTATTGTCCTGACGTCGAGATTTTCCTTCTCGATCATCTTGTTTGTTTCTATTACTTCTGATATGTTTATCATTTATTTTACACCCCGCTTATAATCCCCGATATATCATGCTAACATCAGATCCTGTGCATTGAATCGAATATTTCTTCCCTCTGACATTTGATTATTACGCCTATCTCTTCGCCGATCTGCGCCAGTTCATCGGACACTGTGTCAAAAGCCTTCTCCGAAGCCTGAAGGTCCACGATCATCATCATGTTGAAATACTCCTGCACTATGGTCTGTGAGATATCCAGGATATTAATCTTATTATTTGCAAGATAAGTGCAGACCTTTGCGATAATTCCGACTGTATCTTTACCAACTACCGTTATTATTGTTTTCTTCATAGTTATATGCTCCTTATTTAATTCTCTGATTGCATCTCCATATCACAGTTCCAGTGTCATCCCCGGCATATCCCGCCTTGCAATATCTATGGGAAAGTCATCACCCCTGTATTCATTATCCGCAAGTTCTATCTCCAGCCGGACCGCCTCATATGCAAGTTCCGGCAGGTTATTTTCCCTGCTTAAATGACTTAAGAAAATATGCTTCATATCGTTATTGAGCAGCTCCGACAAAAGCCTTCCAGAGGATTCGTTCGATAAATGTCCGCGCTTTCCCAGTATTCTCTGCTTAAGCGGATAAGAATATCTTCCTGTCTCAAGCATACGTATATCATGGTTAGCTTCCAGATATATTGCCGAAAGCCCCTGCATCCTTTTTACGATCCTGTCATCATAAGTTCCAAGATCCGTAAGTATAGCCGTCTGAACGCCATTGCTTTCAAAGTGGTAAGCCACAGGATCCGCCGCATCATGGGAAATGCTTACGGGACTCACTTCTATATCATCTATGGCAAATGATTCGTCATTTCCAATGACATGGAGCAGACTCCTGTCAAATTCTCCCAGATTGGACATTCGGTTTATTGCGTCTATCGTTCCCTGCGTAGCATAAACAGGCACACAGTATTTTCTTAAAAAGACTCCCAGACCAGACACATGGTCGCTGTGTTCATGGGTTATAAGTATGGCATCTAAGTCATCACCGCAAAGCTCAAGCTCGCTTAACCCGTTTTCTATTTTTTTCCTGCTGATACCCACGTCCACCAGGATGTGTGTATCATCCGTACCTACATAAATCGAATTGCCGCTGCTTCCGCTGGCAATGCTCTTCATTCTCATGTTTCCTCTTTCTGCCGCATAATACGGCTTAGTCCTCCCACTTTATGACAAGACGGTCACCGGAATTAAGCTGTTCCATATACATGGCAGGCCTTCCGTTAAGTTCTGTCACTACCCGCGTTCCCTGCACATTCTTAAGATCAAAATTTATCCGGTCAAACACATCCACAAAAACGTAGGACTCTTTTCCTTCAAGCTTTACATCAGATCCGTTTACATTGACAATGATGGACCGGGGTATGACCGTGGTTTCCTCTTCCTTTTTTTCAGGTTCTTCCCTGACAGGTCTCTTTATTTCCGCCTCACCATCGTCATCAGGGAGGTTTTCGAAAGTATCAGCCGCTGCATCCTTTACTTCTTCATCAGTTTCACCCGTGCCTATCTCATCAGAAATCTCTTCATAAGACTCTGACTTTTCCGCTTCTGCCTTGTTTGCAGCATTTCTCTCAGCCTCTTCCTGGGCCGCGGCATTCTTTGCCTTTATTTCCTCATAATCCTTAAGTATCTGCTCCTTGATCCCCCACTTTATGTTGAAGTTTTCAAAGACCTTTGTATCATCATCAGCAGGCTCATTGTTAACCAGAACAGCCATTGACTCATCCAGTATAACATCCATGAATTCACGGACTTCCTTCAGCGTGTAATAGTTCCTCATCACTATATCGTCGCCGTCTTCTATCTCATAATAGCCTGTCTTTATCTCACCGTTTACTTCTGCAAATTTAGGCAGGAGAATTTTGCTCTGGTTTGTATAAACGGTTATCATGGACTTAAATTCAGGCAGCTCCGATAGTGAAACTCTGGCTTTTGCCCCTACAGTCGATTCTTTAACCCTGATCACATCATTAGCCCTTATGGGGGTATGCATATCAGCTTCCTCTCCGTTAACGGTTATGACCGCAGGATCTCCCGGAAGCCCACGCTTCATTGCCTGCTTTCCGTTTATACGGTAATTTACCGCTTCACCCCGTTTAGGGAAAAGCCCGTCGTTAGGGAAATCCGCATGCATGGCAGCATCAACCACAGCAAGATTTCCGCTGTCATAAAGCTTGATATGCTGATCATTGAATGTGACATATATGAAATTACTGCTCTGATCATAATAATTAAGACAGATTCCCACAGGCGTAACAAGCCTTGAATCCTTTTTCACATCATCCTTATAAATGATGTGTCCCATTACCTCTTCTCCCCTTACAGCCACACGCTCTGCCATGATTCCCAAGTGCTCCGACAGCTTCTTCGTATAACCCTCAACTGTTCCGCCACCGCCCACTACAAAGACAGCGCTGACCGGCTTTCCGCCGTTAAGTTCCTTGAACTTCTCTGCCACAAGATCTGCCATTTCCTCTATCTGAGGATCCAAAAGCTTAAGCACTTCATCCCGGCTCACTTTCTGCGGGAGTCCCATAATATCCTTATATTCAACCGTTTCAGAATCGGAAATACCGCACTTGATGGTCTCCGCCGTATTGAAATCAACAAGGTAGTTCTGTGCTATTATCTCTGTGAGCCTGTCACCGGCAACAGGTATCATACCGTAAGCAACCACGCATCCGTCCTTGGTTATGCAGATATCACTGGTGCCTGCGCCCACATCCACAAGTCCGATATTAAGCATCCTGTAATTTTCAGGGATAGCAACGCTGATAGCCGCAATAGGCTCCAGCGTCATATTGATAACCCTGAGTCCCGACATCTCAACAGCCTTATAAAGACCGTCCACCACATCCTCCGGAAGGAAGGTAGCGATCATATCACAGCCTATACTGTGTGCTTTATGATTTTCAAGATTGCCTATCTGGTAACCGTTCAGATAATACCTTATGACAGACGAACCTACGCAGAAAAACTTAAGTCCCGTATCGTTTTCCTTAATGAAATGCTCATAGGCCTGCTCTACACCCATAGCTGTAAGCCTGGCCACATCTTCTGCACTGATGGTCTTTTCTTCATCAAGATCCATATTTACGGACACTACTTCCGTCTTGAGCACTCTTCCCGCTGCTGCAATACAGACATTCGAAAGCGTTATATCCAGCTCTTCCTCAAGCTTATGTTTTACGTACACAATAGAATTGCTGACGGCTCCTATATCGTGGATCTGACCGTCAAGCATGGCACGTGTTTCATGCTCCTTCGACTCCTGTCCCAGCACATGGAAATTATTGCCCTCACGGTATCCCACCGTACCGACAATGCTCCTGGTACCTATATCCAGGCCAAATACCAGCTTGTCTGCATCTGCACTTTTTTGTGCCTGTCTGGCAGGTTTATCCGTTCCGGGATTCTTGGCAGTACCCGTCTGCCTCACAATTTTCTTCTGCCTTGTTTTTTTAGCTACTTCTTTTGTCTGTTCACTTTTTCCAGCCATGTCACCCGCCTGTTTTCCGTCTTTATACATTGCCTGTTACACAATCTTTCATCATATTGCGGCTGCGCCTCAGTCCTTATCCATCAGCTCGTCTATCTGCCTGTATGTTTCTGTCAGACTGCTGCCATTATCTATCACATATATGCAATGCTCTCTGAATTCACGTTCAGACAGCTGCGCTTCAAAAATACGGTCTATCTTTTCGTCGCTGTATCCCCGGCTTGACTTAAGCCTTTCTCTCCTGATATTCTCCGGCACGAATATGTACCAGAGCTCATCCAGCACCTCATCATAATGCTCCTCTATAAGAAGAGCTGCCTCTGCCACAAAATATCTGCAGCCCCTTTTTTCTTCTTTTTCCATTTCCGAAAGTATATACTTTCTCACTTCCGGATGAACTATTGCATTCACTGCAGCCAGTTTCTTTTCATCGGAAAAAATAGCCGCTGCAAATTTTTTATTATCGAAATACCCGTCACTGCCCAGCACTTCTCTGCCCAACAGCTCCAAAAGCTCATTATAGCAAGCTGCGCCAGGTTCTTCAAGCTGACGGGCCACATCATCCGCCACTATAAGCCTTGCGCCATAACGATCGCGCAGGTAATCCAGCACAACTGATTTTCCGGAGCCAACGCCCCCTGTTACCCCAATGGTCCGCATTATTTTGCCTCGTACCAGTCCTTTCCGGTATGTGCATCAACGGTAAGCTTAACCGGAAGATCCGCAGCCCCCTGCATTTCTTCTTTCAGTATATTCAGCACTGCTCCTTTTTCTTCCTCTGCGGTTTCCACCAGAAGTTCGTCATGTATCTGCAAAAGAAGCCGGGACTTTAAGCCTTCACGCTCCAGCCTGTTGTAAACCCTTATCATCGCAATCTTTATTATATCCGCCGCGGTTCCCTGCACGGGTGCATTCATGGCCACTCTTTCACCGAACTGCCTCTGCATGAAATTAGAGGACTTTAGCTCCGGAACAGGTCTGCGCCTTCCGAACATCGTTACCGAATAACCGTCACTTTTTGCATTTTCCTTTGCGCTGTCAAGAAAAGCCTTTACACCGGGATATGTGGCAAAATACTCCTCGATGTATGCTTTGGCCTCATCCCTGCTGATGGACAGGTCCTGGCTCAGTCCGAAAGAAGATATGCCGTAGACAATGCCAAAATTCACAGCCTTAGCATTTCTTCTCTGTAAATCCGTCACGTCTTCAAAAGGCACATGGAAAACCTTTGATGCGGTTATCCTGTGTATGTCTTCTTCCGAACGATAGGCCTCGATAAGCTCTGCATCACCTGACATGGATGCAAGTATTCTCAATTCTATCTGGGAATAGTCCGCATCCGCAAAAATATATCCTGCCTTCGGCAGAAAAACCTTCCTTATCCTGCGGCCTAGTTCATATCTCATGGGGATATTCTGCAGGTTGGGTTCCGTGGATGAAAGCCTGCCTGTAGCGGTCACGGTCTGATTAAAGCTCGTATGTATCCGGCCGTCTCCGGCAATATAGCCTGCCAGTCCGTCTGCATATGTGGACTTTAATTTTGCATAAGTCCTGTATTCAAGTATGTCATTTACAAAAGGATGCTCTGCCGCCAGCTTTTCCAGAACATCTGCCGCCGTAGAATACCCTGTCTTTGTTTTCTTTCCTCCGGGGATGCCCATTTTTTCAAAAAGTATCACTCCGAGCTGTTTTGGTGAATTGATATTGAATTCCTCACCGGCAGCTTCATATATCTTTTTTTCAAGTTCCTTTATACTCTTATCAAGCTCTGCACTGTATTCGGCCAGAGCTTCCGCCGATGCAGCAATTCCCTCTTCTTCCATCCTGAAAAGCACGAAAGAAAGAGGCATCTCCATATCACGGTAAAGCTTAAACATTCCGGCAGCTTCAAGTCTTTTTTTCAATTCGGCATACAGCACCCTTATATCACAGGCGATCTGTCCCATGCAGTTTCTCAGTCCGTCGTCATCAGCACTTACAGTAAGAGCGCCTTTTTTTATGAAAAGATCCTCAAAACCTTTTCTGTCCTCAGACAGATAGATTCCCGCCATATCTTCCATTTTATAGCTGCCCTTTGTAGGATCCAGGAGATAAGCCATAAGCATCACATCGTCTGCACCTGCTGACATATCCTCAGCACTTTTCCCCTTATACGCTTCAGCGTCACATATTACCGGGTACAGGGCTTTTATATCATGGGTAATGAAACTTGCGCCTGCAGAATAATGCTTGCGCAATAATCCGCACAATTCTTCAAAGGGCAGTTTTGTACTGTCAGTACAATAAGCTTTTCCATCCCCACAAGAAAAAGATATGGCGTATCCTTCCCCATCGAATTTCCGGAAATATACGGCTGCCTCCTCCCCTGCTGTCCGGATATTTCCTAACAGCTCTTCAAGTCCGTTTGCATCAAGGGTTGAAATCTCAGTTTTTTTGCTTTCGCAGCCGCCTCCGGTGACAGCATCATCAAATCTCTTATAGAAACTCCTAAGCTCAAGCTTCCTGCAAAGCTCATAGGCTTCCTTTGTATAAAATTCAGGAACCGGTGCGTCATCCGGATGAACATCCAGCTCACAGTCTGTTTTAATAGTCGCAAGCTTAAGACTCAAATCTGCTAATTCCCTGTTCTCCCTTAAGCTCTCCCGTATGGAGTTTTTCTTTATCTCATCTATATGCTCATATATGGCATCAATGGAACCATACTGAACCATAAGCTCTGTTGCAGTCTTTTCACCAACCTTTGGAACCCCCGGGATATTGTCCGCAGTATCCCCCATCAGAGCCTTTAATTCTATGAACTGCGCCGGCGTAAGTTTATACAGTTCCTTAACGTCCGCAGCCCTGTAATTTTCTATCTCGGTACCGCCCTTTTTTGTTTTCGGGATCCTTATCATGATATGTTCCGAAGCAATCTGCAGCAGATCCCTGTCACCTGATATAACGGCAACCTCCATCCCCAGTCTCTCTCCCTCCTTAGCCAGAGTCCCCATCAGGTCATCAGCTTCAAGGCCCGGCTTCGAGATAACAAGCACCCCCATGGCGGAAAGCATCTCTTTCATAAGAGGAACCTGGGATCTTAGTTCCTCCGGCATCGGTTTCCTGGTTCCCTTGTAAGCATCAAACATCTCATGCCGGAAAGTCGGTGCATGCTCGTCAAATGTTACTATAAAGAAATCCGGCTTTTCTTCATCCAGTATGTGGAACATTATATTCAGAAAACCGTATATTGCATTCGTATGTACACCTTCGGAATTCGTAAGATCCGGAACACCGTAAAAAGCCCTGTGAAGGATGCTGTGTCCATCAATAAGTACTAATTTATCCATAATATCCCTTTCAATATAAAAATAACTGATATGATAAGCGCAAGTATAGACAGCTCAACAAAAGCGCGCCGTATGATCCCTTCCCACCGGCACCGCTTTGTCTCCTGCTTTATAAGTTCTTCATACTCGGGTATAGGGGGATCCCCCTCCTTCAGATCTATCTTCCTGAGACCGCTCACCATAATATACTGATTGTGAAGGTCTGCATCACAGTCTTTGCAGTGACTGACGTGATACAGAAGATCCCTGGTCTCCTTATAGTCCAGTTCGTTGTTTATAAAAGAATTAAAGTATTTATGATACTCCCTGCATTCCATGCCTTAACGAAATCTTTATTCCCTTCCTGCAACACCGTAAACAACTATATCACCGCATTCAACAGTATGGGCTATGCTGCATTCATTCTCCGATAGTATGGATGAACCATCCATAGATCCCATAAGCACACCGTCACCGCATACGGAAAAGCTGATCTGCGAATGGTCAAATTCCATCTCTGCCCTCCCGGACAGGCAGCCGATACCGCAGAGTTTCTCACCCTGAAGCTCAAAATTTATGACGCTTTCGGATATCTTTAACTTCTGATCATCCGAAGACAACGCGCCTATAGCCACAACGCTTTCTCCCCTGATCTGCATTTCATATTTTCCATGCTTTATCTCCAGCTTTTCAGCGCCAAGGCCTGCGCCTATGCCTATAGCTGCACCACCGCTGCTCTTTGATCTGATAGATATCACACCTGCGGTATCGATCACTATAGAACCGCACTCCCTGTCCGTTCCTGCGCCTATACCGAAGCAGTCGTCATATTTGCCCTGAATTTCAATGGTGCCGTCACCTTCAATATTGAGCAAACCGCCCTTGGCCACATATATTCCGCCTTTCAGATAGTTATGTCCCATAAGAACCAGTGTCACCGCACATCCTTCTGCCACAGATATTCCGTATGACTCTGACTCGGAAAAGCCCAGACCGCAGTTTTCAAGAGTGATGGTTCCATGATATCCGTTAAGCACGTCAATCGTAACAGGACTCTTTATTCCCGGAGCACCTGCAACAGTAAAATCTATGAAGGTCATTTCCTTCCTGCTGACGGAGATCCTTTCCGTACCTTCCTCTTCCAGCTTAGACAGAAGCACTCGTCCGTCCCTTCCCGGAATATATACTCCCACAGAAGACGACAAAGCATTTTTCTTGAGCTCAACGATCTCACGGCGGATATCCTCAGGTGTATCAGCAAGCAGCTCTGCCGAAGGGCGTGCTGTATAATATCCCTGAATAAGGTCTGCCCCAAGCTTTATGACAGTCTTTAATTCATCATGTGTTTCTACACCTTCTGCAAGTGCCAATATTCCGTTGTCATGTGAAAAGCTGATTATATCCTTTACGAAATGCTGCTTCTGGGGACTACTCTGTATATCAGTTATCAGAGAGCGGTCTATCTTCACATAATCAGGCATATACCTTAAGAGATTTACCACATTGGAATATCCCGTACCGTAATCATCTACAGCCGTTCCGGCACCCATATTGGCATATACAGCCTTAACCTCTGCCAGTTCCTCATCGGAAAGCTCCGTCTGTTCGGTAAGCTCTATGACAATATTGCCGGCAAATTTCCTTATGGAAGATTCTACAAATTCAAGTTCATCGCCCTTTAAGTGTTCACCGGGAATGGAATTTATAAATACCTTGCGGTTATTTTCCATAAATACCGGTTCCTTTGCCAGGCGGTTAAGGACATTGACGAAAGTTGCCTTCTCCACATCATAAAGCCTGTCAAGGAAATCTGCATACTTAAGCACTACAGGCGGTGCGATATAAGGCTCCGTATCCGGCCTCATAAGTGCCTCATATGCATATATATCTCCATTTGCCGAGCTGATGATAGGCTGGAAATGATAATTGAACTTATTATTATCCAGCACTTCCATTACCCTTCCGGCAAGCTTAACTTCATCCTCATCAAGCATGGAATAATCTTTCTTGGATCTGGATCCGAACTTAAAGCCGTTCTTCCTGCTTATGGCCACATTGACTATTCGTTCCAGTGCCGCAGCATTTTCAGGGTGGCCACTCTCATGCCCATGGTATAACTCCGTCTGAGATATTACATCAGGATCGGCATTGAATACCTTCATTGCCTCTTTGAATTCCTCACAGTAGCGTTTGAATGCCTCGCCATTCTCAAGTGAGGAGAAATACATCACCACAAATTCTCCGCTGCCGGTATAGCAGCTGTAGCAGTCAGCACTGTTAAAAACAGACTGAAGTGTTGTGGATATGCCAACGATCACACGGTCTCCGGCATCCCTTCCCCTCAGGTCATTAAACTGCGCAAGGCCACGTATATCATATGCAATGACATCAACATATCCCCCCGCCTCGCGTATCCTCTCCATAAGTGAATCCACATTATTAAGCATGCCCTTGTAATTCGGAAGACCGGTAAGCGCATCAAAGTTGGTTCCCATCTCAACAAGCTTCCTGCTGCTGTCCAGCTCGCTGGAGCGTCTGAACGCCTCCAGTCCGAACATAACAGACCTTAGCCATACCCTGACTCCAGCTGAGAAAGGACAGTACCTGTCCACGAATCCCAAAGCTGCATATCCCAGACTCTCATCTTCAAAAAACAACGGAAGGAAATAGAAGAGACGCGGCTTATCACACTTTTCAAGAAGTGCAGGCAGCATAACGGATTTATCAAAAAATTCATCCAGTTCCACACTGTCTTTGCTGCCATCAGTACGGTTGCAGTCTATAGCCCGCAGTATCCTGGCAGTATATGTAGTCCTCGGCATCATCCAGCCTTCATTCAGACAGACAGTGAATGTATCATAATTACCTATCTGATAAACATATGAGTAAATAGTGGTCAGCAGTCCTCGAAATGCAGTCTGCAGCATCATATCTTCATTAAAGCCGCTGAATACGGAATTAAAAGAATTCTCCGAAATGGCGGTATCCCACTCTGGCCTGACTTCGTATACGGCCTTCATACTGTCACCGTCACAGCCACAGGTCTTACCGATGAACATCTCCACATCCGCCTCAAAAGGCTGTATTTCCTTTCCTGCCATGAGATTCAGCATAGAGTCTGCCGAATATTCTCCAAAACTTTCAAAAGGAAGCGGCGCACTGGTAATGGGAATAGGCGCATGCATGCCTTCTTCGTTACAGTCATAGCCCATTACCGCTACGTCTTCCGGCACCCTGATCCCACGGGCTATAAATGTCTTGGCAAGTCCAAGCGCCATACAGTCATTTGCGCAGGCTACAGCTTCAGGCAGGTCACCGGACCTTATAAGCTTTTCAGCGGTATTCTCACCACTGGTGTACCAGAAATCACCATAAAAAACACGGTCCTCACGAACCTCAAGACCATGCTCAGCCATACAGTCCCTATAAGCCTGCAGACGTTTCTTGGAATGAGCATGCCACGACTTGCCTGTAAGGTAAGCTATATCTTTATAGCCGTGCTTCTCTATCAGGTGGGATATCATTTTTTTAATGGGAGTATAATTATCCTGAAGAACATAAGGGAAACCTTCCACTTCCTTTTCAACGAAAAGAACGGTACCCTTATACTCCTTTTCCAAGGTCTCTGTCAGAGATTCCACTACGCCGGGAGTCTGGATCGAATCTGCCATAATGCATATTCCATCAAAAGAATCAAGATCGATAAGTGAATAGATATTGCTTTCGCCTTTTTCGCGGCTGGGAGAATCCTGAAACTTTCGAAACATGGCAAATACACATATATCAAAATTTTCCTTAAGCATCCTGCTGGAAAAGCCTTTGATAAATTCTTCCTGACAATATTCTTCCGGCTGTCCAACCAGAAGCGCCAGTCTCCTCCTGCCCCCTGAATTCAAACCCATAAATCTCTCCAAATAAAGACTACATGTACGCAGGCATTATAAAGTCTCTTTGTTGTGACTTTTCTTTAGCCTGCCCCAAAGCAATTTGCCCCGGATCGTAATGAACAGCTCTACTGTATATTATACAGTATAAATTATATCAAATTTGTATGGAATTATACACAAAGAAAAGATAATTTATTTTCCTGAGGGGCCTGCGGACATTACATCATACTTTGGGATCGTGTCAGACTTTAAGGGGATTCCCCAATTATTCCACAAAAAAATCGAGGTGACAGGATTCGAACCGATAGCAAAACAGGCAGCAAATCGCATGGTTATCAACTTTTCTAAAAATCCGTGTTGCATTTTGTGTTGCATGGTTTTTTCAAGTAAAGAGCCACCCGGGATGGATGGCTCTTTTACTTTATCGGCTGATGTCATCTCTGCCCCTCAGCCGATAAGTTCTTTCATCTTAGCTGCACTCTTTGCACCATAGATGCCATCTGCTGACAAACCATAAGCCCTCTGCCAGGCCTTCAGGGCTGCAACTGATGCTTTCCCAAAAATGCCATCCTCTACCAAGCCGCATCCAAAGCTGTTAAGGTTCTTCTGCAGAAGCTTGGCATTCGCTCCCTTACTTCCCTTTTTCACTGTCGGAACTGCAATTTCCATCGTTGCCGGATATTGAGGCTGTTGCACCGGTGCAACTCCAAGTCTTTGATTGACTGCTTGTGCTATGCTGCCATGCAGGTTATACAGATAATTGCCCGGGCAGGCTTTGTTTTTGAACCACCTATGAACGGTCATGTTCTGTACCGCTACCTGTCCGATCAGAGACTTGTCAGCCTTCCATTTCAGTTCCTTTATGCCGTTCCTTTGGCATACATCCGCCAAAAGCGTTACAAGTGCTTCAACGGCCTGGGGTGATACATGCCAGTCAGGAGCACCACCGTCATTGGCTACCTCTATCGTGATAGCCCTGTCATCGTTCTTGCTGTTGGAAGTGCACCAGCTCCGGTACTCTTCAGGTACGTAGCAAGCTATTGATCCATCGGAGCCTATACCATAATTGCTGGACGCTTTTTTTGATGGCTTTGCGAAACTGTTACCTATGGCTACGATGTTCCCATTGCAAGCCATGCAGTGGATGGATATCGTGTCGATTTTTGATGTCCTTTTGCTTTTATTTGGCGATACTATTGTCACCTTTGCCAGACTGCTCACTATCATCTTCGTCATCCTCCTCTCCTTCAAAATCTTCCGGGAACTCTTCCCAGTCCTTCAGATCTTCCGGATCAGTTATCACCGGTATCGGATTCTCTATCTTTGTCGTCAGCATTGTCCACCTCCTTGTCTACTACGTCCTCCGTCTTCTTCTTGAGCATTTTCACAAGCTTCACTAAAAACGGTGGAAGCACCACTCCTATGTCGCGGATATTTTCAAGTATCGATATCATCTCGTTAAAAGCCAACCAGATAGCTACCACTATTGCAACAATAAAAGGCTCCATGAATCCGGGGCTGACCTGCTCGGCTGCATAGGTTATAAGCACATCTATCATTGCTCCTACTCCTACCAGGATCCACATGCAGATCTTCTTTGCGATTCCATTGAAGCCTTTGTATGAATTAGGATGTTCTCCTCTGTGAGGTGCTGCCATAAGGCCCGTAAGGTAATCGACCAAATTACAAGCCACAAGCACATACATCGGGATTGCAAGATGCCCGAGCCATGCAGTTAAAGTCGTGAAGATCAGAACTACCGTTGCCTGTATTCCTTTTCCTTCTCTCATTTTTCCACGCCCAGCCTTTCCGCTTTTTCGGATGCACTCCGGATTTTTGCAGTTATCTTTTCTGCATCTGCTGCGCTGATATGCTGCATCAGCAGAGAGAAAAGATCGTCTATAATATCAGACTGCATCCGGATAACTTCATTAAGTCCTTCAACCACAGCTACCTGATTCATCCTTCCAGCTCCTTTTCAAGTTCATTGATCCTTTCACGCCATTCTGCCCGCTGATCCTTTGTCGGTTCATAGTCAGCTTCCGATATCTCACCCTCTGAATGTTTGATTGCTATGTAGTCGGTATCTTTGAGAAGAATCTTGTATGCATTGATCTCTCCCTGGATAACCTGCTCGTCCCTTTTTTCTGTTGCTGCTGCTTTCTTAGCCATATTCCTGTTCCCTCCATTCATTGATTATGATTTTGTTATAAAGAGCATCCATGCGATTTACCGTCCTGTATGCATCTTTTCCTTTCATTGAGCCTTTCCAGCTTGCATAGGATGCCCTGACATCTTCTGCTGTCAGTTCTCCTTTGCTTATCAGTTTTGCCTGTCCTTTAAGCTTTCTGCGTTCTCGGACTATGGATTCTCTGCAGGGCTTCTTTACGATATGCCCGCTCTCAGTAATATAGAATCTCGTTTTCAAGAAAGTGAATCCATGCTTAAAATCACATATCCTCGTTTTCTTCTCGTTCACTGTGATTCCAAGCGAACCATAGACTATTCTCAATTTCTCCAGGCATTCCATCAGATAGCCGGTATCTTCATGAATAAGGTATGTATCATCCATATATCCGGCATATCCTTTTATCCGCAGCACTTCCTTTGCATAGTGGTCTGCCCGGTTTCTGAATGTGATCGCATTAATCTGAGAAGTCTCGGATCCGAGTCCAAGTCCTTTATCTCCAAATGCCTCCACAAATATCCATATAAGTTCACGAAGGCGATCATCGTGGATCATCTTCTCGTAAATATCCCTGAGTGCCTTATGGTCTATGCTACCGAAATAGTCTTTGAAATCTATGAGCAGTATCCCGCCTTTTCTTCCGTGTCTGTGTATATGTCTCCGCAGATGTATAGTCAGTCGTTTTAACGCGAAGGCTGTTCCTTTTCCCCTCTGACTTGCTCCGTTGTCATATATCAGCGACCTTGTGAAGATAGGATAAAGTGCACTCTGGCACAGGGCTTTCTGTACTACCCTTTCGCTATAATGTACTGACATTATTTTCCGTTTCTTGCCACGCTCCACCACATAGAAAACTATAAAGCCTTTCCGGACATCCTTTCCGTTCATTAGATTCTCATGCAACCGCCAGATATGTTTCATAAGCGTCATATGGAACCTCTTGACCGATGCTTTCCATCCGACTCCACGTCTGGTGGTAATAGCAGCCTTATAAAGTGCATTCAGGGATATAGCATTCAAAAAGCTGTCGTTTTCTCCGACAGCTTCCATGCGTTTACGCTCCCTCTTTGCCTTTCTTCTTTCAAATCTTCTTTGTCTTCTTTCTTCGCTTGTCATTACAATATCCACCCGGCACGGCTCGACATGTTACTATAGCCGCATAGGATACAGGCATGAAATATAAGGCTTTCATGTTCCCTTATACCATGCAAGCAGCGTCCGCCTGTTCTCGTCCCGGTGGTAGTTTACGGCTACCGCCGAAGGATAGCGTCTCCTTCCATTCCTATGCTCTGCTTTCGTTTCCTACTCGGTCTCGCAATAAAAGGAATCAGATGGGCACGGACAACGCGTTGCTGGCGTTGTTGTTGTTGTCATTGCCGTTCGCGTTCACATTCGCGAAGTTAGTGGCGTTGCCGGAATTGGCGGAAGCGGTCCACCAGTTCGCCCGCAGACCAGTTTACAGCCGCTATCCTCTTTCGCCCCGCATCCAGCGGTAAATTGCATTCTGGGTTCTGTTCAGCAGATCCAGGATATCTCGCATCCCGCCCGCATCAGCTGATGGAACTACTGTGATCAGCCTTGCCAGTTTCCTGTCCAGCTGGTCGCAGTTGATGAATGCCATGCGTTGATACTCCGTCCGGAGCTTCTTCTGTCTCTCATCTTTTGTATTGAGTCCATTTGCATACATGACATTATCCATAAGTTCATCAGCTTTGCTTATCAGATCCTGCCCAATCAGCAATCTCCACTTTTTCGGGACATATTTTTCATCGCCGCAATGCTTTGTTATTGCATCCTGCAATGCGGCGGCGAAATCTACAGCGTCGAAAGGTGTCTTCTTTCTGTTTCTTGCATATACACTACTCATATCTTTACAAGCGCCACCACAGGAGGGTGGCGCATTATTTCATTAAGCTGCCTTGATTAACCGGAAGCAGATGGGCACGGACAACGCGTAGCTGGCGTTGGCGTGGTCGTCAGCGCCGTACGCGTACACATTCGCGAAGGCAGTGGCGTAGCCGGAAGCGGCGGAAGCGGTCCACCAGGACGCCCTGCTGCCGCCAGGGCCTGCACCCTTTATCCTTGCAGATGCATCATTTGCAAAAATCGGATACTGCGTAGCATAAGGGTTGCCATATCCCTTTGTTGACCACTGCGGCGTATCGAAGATTTCGCCTTCGAGTGGCAGCCAGAGCTTTCCGAATGAGCCAAATTCCCAGCTATTATCATCTGTAAGATTCGATCCACTTGTGTATCTCAGTGGATAATACAAATATTTTTCTTTTATCACGGCCTTGAGCTCCGCCGGAAGAGCATTATATACAGTGCTGTTAAGCCAGCTGTATAGCTCTGAAGCCTTAAAAGGTGAGCCTGTCGTAGCATTGCCCTGGTTGGTATTCGTTGCATTATATCTATGGGTTGTTCCATAGCAGTCCTCTGATATAAAATCCACATGGTGTCCTACTTCAGTAGAGCCTGTCTTGTGGAAGGTATCTATACCTGCAATTCTTGCCTTGTGATTCTCTCCGGATACACTGAACGGGATATAGTCCTTTACATGGATGCCCTCAAGGTTGTCAGCATCGAGGCGAGCCTGGAACCATGCCCATGCATCGGTATAGTTTGCAATTTCGTCAGCGAACTTTACTGTGAGATCTACTCCCTTGTAAACCCTATCCACGATGTCGTAAGCAGCCGCAAAATCACTCTTGAAATCTGCGACTTTGATCTTTTTCACTCCAGAATTTGTCCTGACAAGCAGTACGGCATCATCCGGAGCGACGCTTATTGCGTCAAACTCTGTAAATTTCTTTGTTTCAATGCTTATACTCATTTTTGCTCCTTTTCTGCTGCCAGCTGGCAGCGGTATTTTGTTTTATGCTGCCGTAAAGCAGCGTATTTACGCAGGTACCACGGAAGCAGTCCGATACTTCCAGTCAGCCGATACCGCTCTTCCGGCATCGTCGGTAATAATGGTGCCATCATCGTCCGTTATAGGACACTCGATCTCGTTCTGTATCACCATGTGTTCAAGTCTTGAAAGCCTGTCCTCGTGATCATCTATCTCGTTCTGCAGGTGGCCTGCTGCCGATCCGTCCAGAATATCCCGCATTTCTTCTAGGAGCGCCCGTGCTTCGGCATCACCTGAAGCCATAGCCTCAGCAGCCCACGCCTCATACTGTCTTGCGAGCGTGGATGTGTCGAGCGTAGCCCAGGGCAGCGCCATTCCGCACACTTGCGAATCCATACGCTTGTCGGTAATGTCAGCCTGGGTTATGGAAGATGCTCCGGCTGAAACCAGGATATCAGCAAGGGCATATTCTTTTATGTCGCTGTTGCGTGTTATGTCAGGTGCTACCGGTTCTGCTGCCAGAGTTCCCTGTAACACTGCGGCGTATATCTCGCGTGCTTCCTTATCCCACCTGATCACTATCCTGTCTATCCTTGAAAGAAGTCCATCTGCTGCCGATATCGTCTTTGCAAGGTATGCGGTATTGTCATAGCGGTATCCGTCTATGATCGCTGCTCCGGCGCTTATCTTTATGCTCATGCCGCTATCGGCCACCACCTGAAGGTTTGTGCTCGCATTCATGAATAGGCCGGATGTGATGAATGCCCTATAGTATCTGGCAAAATCATCGGCTTTGTATTCACGGTCTATGCCGTCAAACGGAAAAAACTTTTCTGTACTCTCTGCCATTTCTCTACTCCTTTGCTTTTAATAGGCTTGTCAGTGTTGGTACGGGATCCCCGAAGGTTACTGTGGTCTCATCCCTCGTGGCGCTCACATTTCGCCTGATAGCCCTGACCTGCATGTTCTCTCTTACTCCCCATCGTTTGTTCTCACATGTGACATAATCGCCCAGGAAAAACTCTGATGTGACATTTTCGATATTTATCTTTGACTCGAATCCTTTCGTCTTCGGGTACTTTGCAAGCTTCTCAGCTCCTGCACTCCGAAGCTGTGCCTTTATCTGTGCTTCTGTCTGGTTCTTCTTGGAAATGCCGGAAGCAGTAGCATATATCTCATACCGGTCGAGCCCCACGCCTCCACCAGTATCTTGGATAATCCTGTCATCATCATTTCCGCTGCCGCATATTATGTAGCTTGCATACTTGCTTATGTCCTCGTAATACCTCTGTGAGAATACCGAGCCGAACTCCGGTGAGAACAGGCAGGGATTTTCACTCGTTACCGTTTTGTCAGTTCCGGACCATATATCAAAATACAGCTTACCTTCTGACATATCGAAACGGAGCCCATATCCCAGCTCGTATGAGTCTGCTATATCCGTGAGCGCCTTTGCAAGGTTTGTGTACTCTGTCTGATACTGCATCGTGTCGGTGACCACGCTGTCATCATTCCCCAGGTACAGGTTCGGAATCTTCCTGTCATTGTTGGAAGGGGATATGGCATTGTTTGTCACAAGTGTACGCATTATGGACGAAGGTGTACCGCTTAGCAGTTCCCTCGTAGCCACTATACGCTGGTTCAGCCATCTGCTGAGCGTATAGCCCTTTGCTATGACCAGTTCGCTCCCCTTTCCGTTCGACTCCCTGGTGAGTTTTGTTATGATCCCAGGCTCCGGTTCGTCCGTGTTGTACAATATCATTCCGGTCTGCAGGGTTCCCGCATCCGATTCCAGGAATGATATTGAAAAGGTACCGGGCTCTGAGAGCTTCCGGTACCATTCAAGGCTCGAAAAATTCGACACTATTCCAATGAGCTCAAGGCTCCTGCTAAACATGAATATTTCCATATCAGACTCCTACATATCTGTTCTTATAGGTGATCTGCGTTTCAAGCAGGCTCTCACCATCCTCTGCCGATGCCCGGAAGGTGTTGTCTCCAGGTTTCAGCGTTAGGAATGTGTATCCGCCGCCCACAAGGTCTATGTGACCGATATAGTTTGACGATACACCTTCGAGCATCCTTGTGACAGTCTTCCTGTCTCCGGTGGTAATAGTTATTACTTCACCGTCGGTCATGGTACAGTTGACCTTTATGAATTCCTGCGTATATACATTCAGGAGCTTAGGATTCTCCACTATGCCATGTGCCATGAATTTTATGGTCATACCTATGTTGTCAGTGGAGTCGTTGGTTATGACAGCTATGAGCGATGCCCTCTTTATGCCGAAGCATGTCGGAGTCTGCAAAGGAAAATGCATACCGCCTACCCAATCCGCAATCTCTACCACATTTGTCTCATAGTCTTCCCAGTACGGCATCATGGCTACAAGCTCAACGGAATATTCCTGAATCATGCTCACGGCAGAAAACTCTATCTTCGGAGTTTTCTTCGACCTTGCAATGATCATCTTCTTTACTCCGCCGTATTCCTGGGTGATCACGATGTCGGTCTTCGGTTTGAACAGTGCCATGAGTAAAAGCCTCAACCTCTCCATCTCTGCAGTGGTCTCAGCATATATCTGTCCCTGTATGTTCAGGTTCCTTACGTTGACACTGCTGCCAAGCAGCGTTGCACCGTCCTGGCCGTACCCCTGTGATGTGTTGTGCTTAACATCCACGGTGTCAAAACCAGAAGTGTTCTGCACCGTGAAAGGCAACGCAGTAAGATGGGCTATTTTTCTATCTGTCCTGATTATTATGTCTCTGTCAGTTCTCATAGATCCTCTCCAAGTGCTTCATTAACCTTACGGCTCCATTCCTTGGCTTCTTCGTAAGCTTTCCGGCCTACCGATGCAACGGCATCAACAATCTCATCTTCCTTACTCTTTATGCCATCTGCCATGGATCCGCCAAATATCTGACCGGCATCATAGCCTTTAGAACTCTTTCCATCTGCTATTCCAAGTTCAGAATTGAGTGTTGTAACAGCCATTGATGCCATTGTTTCGACATTCTCGATGACTATCGGCTGCGATTCCTCGATAGAAAGCGCAACTGCGGCACCAGTATCGTCCCACGACTGTACGTACTGCTCAGAAAATGCTTCCTGATCTTCCAGCATAGTCTGTGCTGACTCTTCCCCGGTCTCTACTACTCTTCCGAGCGTTTCTCCATAGCCTACTTCAAATTCGGCCATAGCTTCCGAAAGGCCGTTCAGTGCTTCCTGATTAGCTTCCCATGCTGCCATGAAATCATCCATAGCAGCGCCGCCTTCTTCAGCAGCATCAACCAGTGCCTGCAGATATCCAGCGCCGGAAATTCCCATTTCTTCAATACTTGCTATAATCTGAGGATCGATATTCAGATCAAGTGCTTTCTGCAGGTTGTCGCTGTACTGCGTCATAGCATCGGTCTGTGATTCCAGACCTTTTGTCATATCATCCAGGGACTGTGACTCAATCGTATATTCATCAAAAAGTCCCATCTGGGATCTCAATGAATCCTCTGCTGCCGTTTTCGCCTCGCTATATGCCTGCTCAAGTTCTTCGAGTTTGGTACTTACATCTCCGGTAGCTTCTACAGCATATCCACGCCACGAAACAACGCTCTGAGACATACCGTCCATTGCATCTGTGGCCGACTGTTCTGCAGTCGTATCCATGAGAAGATCCTTGTACTCCTGGATTTCCTCACCCGTCGAATTAACTTGCTCCTGCAGAGACTCATATCCCTTTATCTGCCCAAAAGTTTCTTCAGACACCTGCTCAGCATAAGCCTTGTTCGCCTCCATGAGTTCGCCAAGCGCCTGGAGTTCCTCCGACATATACACTTGTCCACTGGCATACCACTCATCATATGCGGCTTGATATTCATCTCTTACGGCATAGTATTCATTCCACGCATCCTCGTTCTTTTTTACAGCCTCATTGTAGGCCTCTTCCTGCTCGATCAGGGTATTGTTGATATCTATCTGTTCTTGCGTCAGTTCTTTGATGCGTTCCTGATAAGCCTCTACCTCCGCCTGCTTGAAAAGCGCTTCAACATACCTTTCTACAGCATCAGTGCTTTGGTTCAGCTCTCCGGTAACTTCATTGATTGACAGTCCGAGATCCGGCATAAGGACGTTGAGCTGGTCAACCACTGACTGCATCTCCTGCATCTTGGAAGCATCATTTTTTGCTTCCGGAGCAAGTTCTTTCAGCTTTTCCAGAAGTCCTGCCGCTTGAGTCCTATTAGTGGATATTGACTCTACATTGGAACTGAAAGCATCTGCGCTTTCCTTAGTAGCATTGCGCACGGCGTCAATGGATTCCAGCAAGGCTTTTTCTTTGTCGGTAAGTTCAATAACCTTTGGGGTGTATTCTGCTGAGGCTTTTGCTATCTCCACAATAGCTGTCATTAACAGTGCCATTCCGGCCGCTATAGCTCCGACAGGGCTTGCTGCCTGGGCTGCATTCAGTTCTTCCTGTGCAACCGTTGCTCCATTCAGCGCTGGCGGCATCAATGCCAGTACGGCATTTAATCCCGAAGTAATGGCCGTTGCCGTCTTGAATGCAACGAAACTTGTTCCTATCATTTCAACTATCGGAACAATAGTATCGAGATTATCAGCAACAAACTCTATCCCTTTCACAAGGTCCGGTATCACATCTTCAATGATTTCTGTAACCTCTTCCTCGTGCTCCATCATAAGGGCACTGAGTTCATTAGCTGCTTCCTCTACTACCGGAGCCACATCAGCTCCGATTTTGTTCTTAAATGCATCCGCCGTTTTGGATACTCTTTCTATGGCATTGGATGTCCTCGTAAGACTGTCTATCGTCTCCTTGTCCATGATATAGCCTAGATCAGAAGCTTCCTGATACATTTCCTGAAAACCTTTTGATCCTGCAGCTATAAGAGAATTGAGTGACTGCGCATTACGGCCAAAGAGCTGCATTGATATCGCATCCTTCTCCGTAGCATTTTCAACCTTGCCGAGAGCATCTATAACATCCCAGAACACCTCTTCCGAATCCCTTAGGTCTCCATTTGCATCCGTTACCGATATTCCCAACTTAGCATATGCGTTTGCATAAGCCTCCGATCCTTCACGAGCAGAGTTCATGGAGCGAATATTCTTGGCCATGGAACTGGTAACTGTTTCCAGCGATGTATCAAGCAGTTCTTCGGAGTATTTAAGCGCCTGAATAGTATCGATAGCTATTCCTGTATTCGTAGACAGAGTATTTATTTCATCGGCATAAAAGGCGGCATTGGTGGCAAGTTCAAGAAACTCCTTACCAGCTTTTGCAGTGATATCAGCAAGTTTCTCTATTCCATCTGCAATAAGAATCGATGCAACGCCTTCTGTAAGTGAATGACCTGCCTTTTCTGACGATTCTCCTGTCTCTCTAATCTCATTACCTAAATTATCTATACTGATAGCGCATCCATCTGTTGATGTTTTTGCTTCGTCAAGATACTTGTTTGTATTTTGAAGTTCTTCCTCCCAATTTACCAGCTGTGTATTTGCGATATTTAATCTTGATTGATAATCGTCTATTTTTGATCCACAGTCCGCATAGGCAAGTTGCGCTTTTCTGAGACATTCTTCGGCTTTATCTATTTCATTCTGCTGATTCTTAAGTTCTTCATCGGTCGCTTCTCCGGATTCCTTGAGTTTTTGCATATCACCATTGAGAAGATCAAGAGATGCAGAATATTTTTCAACATTCTCAGCGGCTTTTTCCTGTGCCTCCCTCTGTTTTTCGATTGCCGTCTCATATACTTCTACCTTATCTTTTTGAGTTTCAATCCTCTTTGTCAGTAGGTCATACTTCTCCTGGAGAGCTTCAAGCCCGTTTGCATTTTCCTTATGATTAGCTGCAGAGAGCTCCATTTCAGTGCGGAGTTCTTTCTGTTCCGCATTGATAGCCTTCAAGGCCTGCTTGTATTCCTGCTCGCCGTCCAATGTTAAAGTTACGCCTATTGTATTGAGTGCCATAAATCTCTCCTGTATATTGGAATCTTTATAATACGTATTTGCCGCATCCGGGTTCGAACCGGACATCTTCTTGAGCTTCCGCCCACAGCTACGTATCCTTTATCAGCAGCGCCGGGTTGAGAATGCACCCTGCCAGTTCCCGCTTGTACTGTATTGCGGCATTGCAATAAAAAAGCATCGAGGTGTGTCCCGATGCTTCCAACTATCTTTTATTATCTTTTATGCTTTCATTGATTTAGAAATGCCAGAGAGCCCAAACTATGAACAGCAATGCAACAAATCCAAGCACCTTAACTGCGCCTATAACAAGGTTAACGAGTTTTTGCTCTTTTTTGCTCATTCCAACACCTTTTGATGATAATATCGCTGTCCACATATGTGTGCCCTCCCTTCTTGATATTATATTACCATATTTACAAGTTTTTTGGTATAGTTTTCTACGCAAAAACTATGAAAAATCGATGAAAAGAAGGGCTTTTTGCTTTAAAAGTTGCACCGGTGCAACTCTTAAAAGTCCCGGAGTGAATCCAGCTTCTCTGGACCGATCCTATATAGGGTTGTTCTTTCAAGGTTGAACAGTTCCTTGTATATCCGGAACTTGTCGCTAAACTCTCCCAGATACATGTGCCATGCTTCGCTCTGCGAATACCCCAGCCGTGTCATGGCTACTACTTCCACTAACTGCCAGTCTATGACTGCGTCTTCTTCTCCGTTATCTTCTTCTGGCTGGGGATCTCTTTTTTTATCGCCAGTGCTCCGTAAAATTCTTCGAGAAGCATATCAGCCAGCTCGAACGGATTTATATCTATCTCCCCGATAATGGTTTTCGCATCCACCTCAGGAGCTTCTTTTCTTTTTTGGTCAGCCTCGTACTGCAGACCTTCTTCTATCATCAACGGCAGTGCAAAATTCACCGCCTTAAGCGACGGCTCTGTCTTTATGTATAATTTGAGCCCATCTTCGTTTGTCCTTGGTTCTCCATTTTTATCAAGTAAAAGCTTCCTTCCAGAAAGTTTTCTCTCAAACTCTGCAAGTGTCCCGTATTCTTCCTGAATTTCTGCAAGAACGGAATTGCTGCATCTGTATGGGTATTTTTTCCCTGATAGTGTTAAAGTTTTGTTTTTATTCATAATCCCTCTCTTGATATGACAAAGCAGGAGAAAGGCCTTAGGCCCTTCTCCCCGTCAGTTTGTCTTATACGTCCTGTGTTGCTGTCTCTGTGATAGCTATCGCACCGGTCACAGTGGCAATAGTAATCTTTGATGTGCTGCTATCCCATGCGGTCGAAGTTACATCAACTCCACCCATAGTTACGGTCGGCGTAGCAAGCGTATAGCCTGTATCTGCTGTCAGCGTTGTGGTGTAGCTTGTTCCCTTTGCTACCTTTACGGCACTGTTGCTGCTTGTGGCATGTGACAGTGTCTGCGTAACGGCATACTTTGTGGTTGTGAATGTGTTTGTTATTCCGAGTATGCTGCAGATCCAATCCACTGCCTCTGATTCGCTGGCAAAGTCGAAATTCCTTTTTCTCCAGTCAGGATCATCATCCTCAAGAGGAAGGATCTTTCCGTCAAGGGAGGGTGTTACAAAATTTATACCATCACCCTTTGTCTGGTAGTTCTCAGCCCCTTCCGTGAACTTTGCCCTATAGAATACTACTGCATCATAGGTTCCGTCATGGTTCTTTGATGTAAAACCTACGCCAACCTCCCCGGATATGTCAGATGCGGATGAATCTTCCACCCCCGTAGTCAGGTCCACGCTATGGCCAAACAATATCTGTGATGCCTGATAGGGGAGGACTGTCGTTCCAAGCGAAATGGTTGCTTCCGTGAATTCGGATACATCTACCACTTTTTTGTCATCGCCGTAAAGGCTTCCTGTTGCATAGTTAGGTGTTACCACTGCAGTCTGTGCCTCTCCGCACTGGAAAGCATCACTGTAGGTAGCACCGCTTCCCTCGACATATGTTCTCTTGGCCATTATGACCTTAGAGAGTCCAAATTTGTACTTCTTGCCCTTAAGCATTTTCTTCTACCTCCTTGGTAAATTTACATTCGAAGACAAGGTGCCTTACCTCGTCCTGATCTGTTAGTTTTTCTGAAAAAACACCGTAAGATATACCAGATGCATCATATTCAGCAAGATATCTCGCCACATTCACTGCTATTCCATGATAATTTGTCTCACTCTTTCCGGGCTTACGCTTTATGAGCGTGATATTGATAATCATGCTTGCAGTTTCAATGATAGACTCGTTGTCTCCGAATAGTTCGCCCCGGACATCCGCATAATCAAATACGATATATTCGTCCTTGTCTCCGGTATAGCTGTCTTCTTCAACTTCAAGTCCCGTCACGCCTTCCAGGCCGAGCATTATGCTGTTTATGTTCATCCTTTGGTTCTCCTGTTAAATTCTTCCTGCATCTTTTCAGCACATTCCCTTTTTGCATTGTTTGCAGCTTTGTCCAGCCACGGTCTTGCACTCATTTTTGCAGTGCCATAATTCAAGTATGCTGCTATCTCAGCATTCCTTACGGGATTTTTCCTTCTGCTGCCGTCCGGATTCTTTTTGTTCGTTCCGGTCGGTCCGATAAGCTGACTGTATCCACCGCTCCTGCGTCCCCTTTTGGGTTTGTACGGCTTGACTGAATCCACCAGCTCCGAACTTCCGGACCTTACGGACTGACTGAGTGCTTTCTTCACGGCATCCTCTGCTATCGGTGCGGCAGATTCCAGTATTTCACTGTAATCCGAATCCGTAAGTGCCAACTTGTCGATAAATTCCGTCATTTCGACCTTAAGACTAGCCATCATTCCACCTCCGAAAGAGAAAGCTCCATGATCACATCATCCTTCTGATATACGCGTACTATGGAATACTCCGTTCCGTCAAACAGCAATGTTGACGGCTTAACCTTTTTCCCACTCACGGTAACACACGCAGCACGGTAATCGTCTGCATACACAAGTGCCATGATCTTTACGCTTACTCCGCTCCTGAGAGCTTCATAAACTTCTGACCTAGTGGCTGATTTAATCTTGCAGTATACGTCCAGATCGCTTGTGGCCGATCCGCTATAGTATCCGTCCTTATCCCTTGTCCTTGCGGTCTGTGTACGCAAGGTTGCCAAGTCATTCATTGCGTTCATGTAGATACCTCAATAGTTGACTTCCTCAAATTCTGTTCCTGGTAAATCCACGCATCACGATACTGTTCGTACCTGTCCGGTGCTCCCATCTTCATGCAGCAGTACGTGGCAATAGCTTCTACCACAAGATCGTGGTCCGATGACGCAACCTCAAGGGGCACGCCCGAGCGGTTAAGCTCCGCCCGGGCTGTCCTTATATTCCTATCGATCTCATCACTTAATCCCGTCGCCGCTGCCGGTGATAATCTCAATGCAGTTATGACCGTGTCCTTTACTGCCATTTCTTACTCCTTACTGGCCTTATGACTGAGCCTCAAGTGTAACTACTACGAAGCCCTTGTGTACTACGATGTTACCACCGACCATGCACTCGCCCATGATAGTGAGCAGCCCTTCGGCAAATTTGTAATCCTTTGATACTTCGATGGTGTAAGGTCCGAAGAGACCGAGTTCGAAGTTCTGAGGATCACCATATACCATTGTCTGGATTGCTGATGCGCCCTGTGTAGCAGTTGAAAGGCTTGTGAGCTTTGAGCAGATGGAGTAAGGAACTATGAGTCCTCCCTCTTTGATGATACCGGTGTTGGGATTGCCAGCATCAGGTGTAATCTCATAGAGTGCCTTCTTCTCGTTTGTTCCGCGAACCTTTCCGAATGCTGCCAGGTCTTCCTTTGTCAGGAAAAGACGTGCATTTGCACCCAGCTCATCCGATCCGCCATAAGCAAATACGATGCTCTTGAGTGTGTCAGGGCCGATCGTAGCGCTGGAAACATTAAGGGTATCGTAGATAGCCTCCTGCTTGGTGTTAGTTGCGATCTTGATACCGTCAAAGCTTCCGGATACACCATTCACGATAAGGTCGATAACCTTAGCGCGGAGCGCCTTGATGGCCATAGCCTTGATCTTCTCTTCGTAGCGTACAGGTGTCAGCCTGTTGATATTCTTTGAAACATAGCTTGTAACATTTACAAGATACGGATTCAACTTTGCAACTCTGAATACAGGATCGCTAGGACTTGCATTGGCTGAGCCGTCTGCTCTTGTACCTGCTGCCGACTCTGTCTTTACATAAGGCTCCTCATATGCCTGGCATCCGGTCAGATCCTCAACGCGAACCATGTCGATAAGAGAAGACATGCCTTCCAGATTATCCCTGATCTCTGTTCCTGTAAGAGTAGGTTTTGCAAGGGAATCTGTAGCAATAAGTGTAGAACGTACTTCTGCTGCATCCATCACAGCTCTTCCGGTAGCTTTTACCTCTGCTGCCCTCTGCTCCACATCATCAGCAGGTGCCTTCTCCTCTTTCCCAATAAGGCTTCTGCGAACTTCAGCAGTCTTCTCAGCACGCTCCATAAGCTCTCTTTCCTCTGCCTCGAGCTCCGTTATGCGGGTTTCGATCTCCGCAAGACGCTCTGCGGTTACATCGCCTTCAAGTTCCTTTGCGAGATTTGCTCTCTCTGCTCTGATTTCTTCAAGTCTCATTTTTCTTTCTCCTTTTCATTTTGCTGTGTTAATTTTATCCGTGCACTGAGTTTCCTTTTCCGTGTGTCGAGAAGTTCGGCCGCCGCCTGACGTTTTCTTTCATCCTCAGCCTCCGCCTCCAGGATGGAAGTTCTTCTTGCCTCAATGCTTGTATCATCATAGGCGGGAATATCGACTGCAGAGACATCGTAAAGCCTCTTGAGTCTGTTCACCGTCCATAAATGTTCTTTCGGGTCATATTCCTCTTCCCTGATTGTGAACTGGAAGGACATACGGTCTATATATCCTCCTTTTATCTCATCATAGAGTTTTCTGCCTTCCTCTGTGCCATCAAGCCTTGCCCGGATAAACAAGCCTTCATTCTCCACTGCGAGCTGAAGCGTATGATTCCTTGTTCGAGCCATCACTTTTCCGCTGTGGTTGTAGTTAAATATCACATCCGACATATCACAATCCGTAAAAGCCTGGCTGCTTATCTGCTCACGGTATTCCGTATCATCTATCTCGAACAGTACTGTAGGCGAATTGAAGCGTACAGCGTATCCTTCCACCCAGAGTTCTTCCTGCCCGTCATTCTGTAATTCCCGTGTCTGCACCTGAAATGACCGTGTTGTCCTCCCCGATCTCTTCTGCGGTTCCATGACTGTTCCCATCGTTTTCCTCCTTCGTTTTTTTCGTCTGATAATAATCCTGGTTGGTTGATTTCACATAGTTGAGTGAAACCTGTATAGTATCGCCACCTTCTATAGGCGGATAGCCTAAAAGTTCCCTCTGCTCATTCGTTGTGAACATTCCGATTTCCCTTGTGGTTCCAATCAGAGTCACTCTGGTCTGTACCGAAGTTCCGGTCAGCACTCCCCCGGTAATAACGATCCGGTTTCCGCACTCCCTTTCGTGTTCCGTGAAAAAAGCGTTCGTCACAGCTTCTCCAAACTGCTGCCATATCGGCTCTATCCTCGATTCCGTCCACGCTATGCCCTCCTGCTCCGAATATGTACACTGGACTATTCTTTCCGGTGTACGCATGTAGGTGAATATACGGTTGGATATTTCCTTCATCTGTGCCGCATTCGCCGAAAAACTTGACATATTGAGCGGTTGGAAATTCTCCATAGAGTCCAGTCCTACTATCCCACCGTTTTCGCTAGCATTTTCAAATCTTTTAGCAAATTCCTCCTGGCTCTTTTTTACATCATCTGAGTCCAGCATGGACTTTTTGTTGACGAATACGCCCCTAATCTTGTTTGCTTTCTTAAGCGAATCAATAAAGTTATCATCTGAGGCCTTCGACATATCCAGCACCTTGTAGATAGGGCCGTTACCGTCACCATATACATCCCGGTTATTGAAATACTTACGAAGCACTATGCAATTCTGGATATACAGGGCGTGTTCAATTCCGTCCTTGTCCGTAAAACAAATAGCATATCCGCCACCTTTTACTTCTCGTACTTCAAGCGTGCCGTAGTCTATCGGATAAACAGCTATAGGATTTCCTTTTTCATCCCTGCGGATCCATGCCACAGCCAGCGTCTTTGTTTCAAGCTGAGCCACCAGTTTGTACTTGAGGTCGTACCCGCTCATAAGGTCATTCGGCCGTTCATTCAGCAGCTTTGTGATTTTCGAGTTGTATATGACCTTGCTTACATGGCCATCTTTTCCAAGTATCACATGCTTGAATTTTCCTTTTGCGGCATGAGTGGCGATAGTATCTACTACTGCCCTCATGGTGTCATGTTCCCACATATCGCCCGTCCAGGGAGCAGAAGAACCACCTATGCCAAAAAGCTTTACATTTGTCTTCCGGCTTATGAATTTACTGAAAATATCTGATAAAATGCTCATTTGATGTATCTCAAATACTCCTCTTCATGCTTTTTGTAGCAGGTGTATGCATTCAGCAGAGACACCATTCCGTCTATCCTTCTTCCGGCTACTATCTTCACCGGCTGTATACTTTCTATGCCGTCCTTGTTAAGCGACTTAACGCCGGTATTGAGCAGGCACCAGTACAGCATGGGATTGTTCTGATAGACCACTCTGTGCTCCTGAAGGAGGCCTTTCAGCTCCTTCATGGGATAAGTCCATGTAAAAGGGCCCTGACGGATTTTCTCCATGTCGAATCCGTACCCTTCCATCTCTTCACGCCAGTATCCTGAAAGCGCTGCATCGTATCCAATCCACAGAGGGCGGATATTGTACTGCTTCACCATGTGCACAAACCATTCCGTCACCTGATGAAAGT
The DNA here is from genome assembly GCA_002393955.1 of Lachnospiraceae bacterium UBA4364. Taxonomy (GTDB): domain Bacteria; phylum Bacillota; class Clostridia; order Lachnospirales; family Lachnospiraceae; genus NK4A136. The sequence goes on from DGSK01000001.1 coordinate 394,075, forward strand.
CAACCGTTGCACCCTCGGAAAGTTCAAGGTATCCTTTCTTTGCCCACGCTTTGTAAGGAGCCTCCCTCTTGTCTCTTAGCTCCTGATTTTCAACCTTTGATGCCGGCAGGAAATATTTCTGGAGTACATAGAAGCGCTTATCCTCCGGCTTGCATATGATCAGTGTTGCACAAGTCAGGTCTGTTGTTGCACTCAGGTCACATCCGCCTATGGCATAGGAGTTTTTCAGGTACTCCATATCTGCAGACTCCGTGTTTTTGGCTTCATCCACACGAAGCCAACCCATATTGCTGTTCTCCGGCATGTTGAAATCTTTTGTCATGACCGTAGGAAGAAAGTCAGGATCCCTTTTTGCCTTCTGAACAAATTCCGCAAGAGTCTGAATCTTCTTAATCTTCCCGAGCCCTGGGTTTGCTTTTCCCCAACAGCTCGGATCTTCCCACTCTTCCCTTCTGTCCAGCTTGTGGATAAGTGAGAGCATCCTAAGATCTTCAAAGCCTTCCGTCCACAACGCAACATTCTGGGCGTATGCGAATTTCTGATCAAAAAAACCTTCACGCACAAATCCGTTTGTCGATATAAGCCACGCAAGAGGCTGTTCTCTGGCTGACTGCGACTGTATCATGACATCGTAAAGCTTTGATGTCTTCTGCTCGTGGAATTCGTCCAGCGAGAAAAAATGCGCATTCAGGCCATCCATAGTGGATGTATCCGATGCGAGTGATTTTATAAAACTCATAAACGGCGGAATGTATATGTCGCTCTGCCGTTTCTTTGATATCCTCATGAGTGCTTTTGACTGCATGCGCATGTTCACGCACTCTGTGAATATTATGTTCGCCTGGTCTTTCTTGTTGGCCGTACAGTAGATCTCTGCTCCCATTTCGCAGTCATCTACTGCCATGTCCCACTCAACTGCTGCCGTCTCGGTAGATTTCCCGCATTTTCTCCCCCGGATGTCTACCACTTCCCTAAACCGGCGAAGGTTAGTGTCTTTTTCCACCCAGCCAAATACAAGTTCCAGCTTTGCCTTCTGAAATAGTTCCAGATGCAGGGGCTGCCCCTGAAGTCTGCCTTTGCTCTGCTTGCAGAACTTCTCGATAAACTCAATGTGATGCTGACCACGCTCCGGATCGTAGTAAAATGGAAAATCCTTCGGTGGCTTCTTCATCCAGTTACACTCACGCTCGTAAAGTGTCCGTATCTCTTCGCAGACAACCTCCTGTCCACTCTTTATCTGCTCGTAGTATTCTTCCGCATAAGTCATCTAACCCTCCGGGCAAAATCCAGAATACTCTCAGCCACATCATCACTCTCTCCGGCCGGGAGCATTTCGCAGAGCTGTTTGACCACCTTGCTGTATGTGTTGACCATCTTGTCATATACCTCCACCGCAGACGACTTCTTGAACCCCTTCTGATTTGCTCCATTCTGGTACTCCTCTATGATGCCGTCCCGGTTGATGATCTGCTTGGTCTCATCCAGGGTTACATACATAAACGCAGCATCTTCGATGAGATTTTGCGCAACGCTTTTTTTGGTTTCGTCCACATTTTCGAGTAATTTTTTAAGTCTTTTCAGCTCTTTTTTAATTTTTCTCTTTCGTTCCGTTTCTGAATATATGCACGTATTTTTTGGCACTTTTTCAGCCTCTTTACCTACACCCCTTACGCACCCGTCAGTGGGTTCGAAAGAAGAGGGGGGCGCGGTCTTCGAGGAGGCCGCCTGAGCGGCCTTACCCCGGGGGGATGCAGCCGGAGCTTTTTTCTTTTTCGTTTCTGTCGAACTCACTTAACAACCACCTCCCCGTCCGGACTGAAGTACACAGGAGCCAGGAGACTCCCGGTTTTTCTGCTTTCAATTTCCGATTTCGTTTTTGCTTTATGACAAGCAGAACATAACCCTTGAAGATTACTCAAGTCATAAGCAATCTTTGGATCTCTTATGTTCTCCGGTGTAAGCTCTATAATGTGATCCACTTCCTCAGCCGGATTGAAACATCCCGGCGTCTCGCATATGTATCTGCACCTTGCCAGCACAGCAGGGCGTATACGGGTACGCCATGTGCTTGAGTTGTACAGTGCCTTTGCAAATTCTTTAGCCATGCACTACTCCATAACAAAAGGCACCACGCATGTGATGCCTTAACGATATTCTTTCTCTCAATTTTCCACGCTATCATTGTACCACTCTCAGAGTCGCAAATCGTTGCATAGTGTCCCATCTTTTATTTTTTTTCGGATATCTTCTCCTGTATCTCCTGGTCTATCCTGAATACCTGAGACTTGGAGTAGCTAAGCTTCCTGCCTATCTGTCTTACGGTCATTCCGTCTATGTACCTGCATACATATACTTTGTCATATATCTCGTGGCTCCTTCTCAGTTCGATCTCCTGCACATCCAGTACATCGCGCCACTTATCAAGCATCCCTCTTGCGTGATCTATACGTTTGTCTAATCCTTTGGACTCCACTGCTGCCATGTAATCATCTAATGGCGATCCGCTTACCGAAGTCTGCACTGCTTCTTTGTCGTAGCGGATAGCTCCTCCCATTACCTTTGTCAGCATCTCATCCTTCTCTGCTACGGCTGCTTTGTATGAATCAAGCCAGCCCATATATATTGTCCTGCTTTCTTCATAGTCAAGATAATGGATTTCCTTTCGCTTATCACTAACTCTCATCCCTTCACCTCTCGTAACCCAAGCTCCATTGCCACAAGATATTCAAGCCTTGCTCCCCTGCTGCCGGTCCAGCCATCGAGCATGTAGATAGCATCACAGTCTGCCAGGATCTTCATGCATGCCTTCATGTATGTTTCCCAAGGCGATCCGTCCGGAATGCCTGCAGTCTCTTTCACCGGATTGACAGCCACAATATCACCGTCACCATTTGTATTTATTATCTGCTCTGCTGCCGAGAAGCGTTCCTGGTAATCATCGGTGCCGGTTATAGGACCGGATATGTATATCTTCATAGGCTATCTTCCTCCCCCTGAATCCGGATCTCAAGACCGTCATCCATCTCGCACTTGCAGCGTTCGCAGTGTCTTGTCCTGAACGTCTGAAGGTTGCCGCATTCAGAGCATTCCCAGTCCCAGCGTCCTTCCGGTTCGGGATAGTGAAACACTTCCCATGTGCCTGCTTTCTGATTCATTGTTCTTCACCTTCACTTTCTGCCTTTTTCATATCTACTTTCATATCTACGCATATATTTAACATTTTCTTCTTCAAGCATTATCAGAAAGTCTTTCCACAGCTTTATAGGATGCCTGTCACTACATGACAAATTCGGAGCATCTATCAAAAATGTAAAAATATAATTCCTCTTCAGTACCAAGTAGAAATTTACATATAGTTCAGCTTTTTCTCCCTCAATACCTTTTATCGCTTTAGTAGAAAATAGTCGTATCTTTTTCATTCCTCTACCTCACTTTCTGCCTTGTACTTGTCGATAATATTTAAACTATATCTGTATGCATTTTCCATCTGTAAATGCGTGTATCTCTCGTTTAAGTCTGCAACACCCATTGCAATTTGAAATTGCTTATCTGCCGCCTGTTCTATCTCAGCTCTTATCTTGTCAAGCACACAATCGGTACATTCTTTACAATGCCCTGCCTGTTGTGGTGCAACGGGTGGTAATTCTTCTATTGCCCCTAGTGCTATTAACTTGCCATTTTTATCTCTCGCTGCTATGCAAGTTGCCCCTAGTTTATACATAAATTGTCTGCTTATCGCATCCTTGCAAGGTTCTTGTTCTAAAATACCTGTTAGTGCTTCGGTAAATTCTTTTTTCCACGGAGTAAAGATAACCCCGTTATTCAAGTCTGCTATTAGTCGACATAACCAATCAATTTGCTCATCCCTGGTCATTATTTACACCTCCATCTTTGCCCCACAATTCGGGCAGAATGCCGTCAAACTTTCCTCATCGCCTGTGTGTTCCCATCCGCATTCTGAACATTCCCACCAATCATAGACAGGGTTTCCGTCTGCGTATCCATCGTATCCAACAGGTATCCACCGTCCTGTGTTTTGCTGTGTTTTGCTGTGTTTTGCTGTTTTTTGCTGTGGTGTGACGGGTGGTAATCCCTCAACGTAGCTTTTCCATGCAGTCATCGCTTTCACCACATCATTGTTGCCACTTGTGTCCCTCGCTATGATGACATCTGCTCCGTCAATCGCCGCTTGTCTACTGATAGCATCACCGTCCTGCTCCCTGTACGCTTTCAGCTCTTTCAGCCACTCTACAATCTGCCCCGATTGTGACGCCTTTTTTAGTTGATACTCTGTTACGCAATGAATACGCTTGTATTTTTCAAAGTTATTTGCGATTTCTTCATAATAGGCGATTGCCGTATCAATATCTGTCATTCCTTCTTCCTCCTTACCGGAAACTCCGTGTAATGCAGGTATGACAGTCCGGTTATAGGATTGATACCCTGCACCCATGATTCCTTGTCGATTATGTACCCGTCAGTACGGTGACGGTTCGTGGTCATGTTGAGCCCCTCCGCACCCTGTTCAAGGATCCGGCGCATAGTCCAATGGCTGTAGGTGTGTACCTCCGGGACAGGCTGGATCAGGTTGCGGCTGCATCCGTACTTGCTGACCTGCTTAAGCTCTTCCTTTGGGATTTCCGTTCCATCATCCAGGGTATCAGGCTGCGGCTTTGCGATGTACTCAGCCAGCTCGCGGCCGTCGCTCATCTTGCCGTCCTTTATGCGGTGCACATATTCGATGTGAGTCATGCCGTCCGTATACTCTGCCAGCATGTCCTCAAGGTCTGTTGCCTTCCTTGCCTTCGTCCACGCTCCGGAGAGGAGCTTATAGCCATCCTCTCCCAGCCTGCTCATAATTAGATGGATGTGGATGCCTCCAAGCCTTCCGATCTCCACCCGATAGATGTACTTGAAGGGGATATCCTTTTTCGCGTAATGCTTTCTCATGATATCCCTGAACCTCTTGAAGTCTTTAAGTACTTCCTCAAAGTGCTTTCTTGTTCCCTTCGGGTACTTAAGCGTTAGCCAGTAGTCTCCCTCATCAAAGTTCATCTGGATCAGTCTCCGGATCCTGTTCTCCTTGTTCTTCTGGTTCTGATTTTTTATCTGCTCGGGGGTTGCCTTATTCCTCTTCGCGCGCTTTTCCCCTTTTTTCCCGTAATTACCTGCCCAGTAACAACGGTGTTCATTTCCCCAGGGGGTTCTGATTACAACTTCGGTATATGCCATAGACTGTTCCTAACTTTAATATGTTAATAATGCATCTATGCGGCCTGTGCCGCCTTTTGCATTTATATAGAAGAAACTACAGATAATTTTGCCCGAAGATCTCCCGGAATGTCATGTGTGCATCCTCGGAGCCGGGCTTATCGGTGTAGAGCTTTTCCCAGGCTATCTGGGCTTTCATCTTAAGCCACAAATCCTCTGCCCTGCCTCCGCCGTGAACGGCATCCTTTGAGCCGTTTATGTCGCCTTCATGGTGGCGCAGGCAGAGGTAGACCTTAAGGCCGTAATGCTCGGATAAAGGCCTCCCGCTCCTGCCGTATATCACGTGATGGGTGTGCAGGGGCTCCCGGCATGTGTAATCGTCGAACATCCGGGAGCATATGTAGCACACCCGCTCATTTTCGTCCTGCATTATTGATTTCATCTATTAACCAATTCCACTCCTGCTTTGCCTCATATTGATGTTTAAACGGCTTTGTCTTTAATTTGCAAACGGGACACTCAACCCAATACTCAGTATCGCTCTTGAAGAAGACGCAAGGATCAGTTTGGCAATGGAGCTTAAGCTTAATTTTGGCCGTGAATCTTGCTTCGATGCTTAATCTAACAATTTCATCCCTTGATCCTTTGTAGTCTGGCCTTTTCATCTTTCGCATCACTCTATCTCCTCCGCAACAGTTCTCGGTTTCTCAAGTTCCTCCACCGTTTTCCACCTCCCATGACAATTCTGTCCCACATCTTGGACAGAACGGCATTCTCACTATGCTTAATCGCTTCATCCAGCGTCATTACTTCTTCCTCCTTTCGAGTTCTCCGACTCTTCCAGCCATGCGGTCCTTCGGTCGATTTCGCCAAGCAGGTCTTTATTGAGCAGGTCTGCGTCATCTTCATCCCAGTGCGCTCCGAACATATCGATCACCTTGCGGAAATCTTCCATATCATGAGGTACTGTGCTCATGGGTTCATCTTCACCCGAAAAACCTACATGAAGCAGTTCGTGGTAAACCACTATTTCCTGCTGCCATTCTGACAAAAGCTCCATATGCGGCTTGTAGAATGTGATGGTGAAGTCTGCCGGTATCGCCCATTTATTTTTGTCCTGGACCTTCTCGCAGAGTCCGAATACTTTCCTGCGTTTACTCTTTTTTCTGTGGTCGCTTTCCAGATATACTATGGTGGCATCCTTCAAATGACGGAGCTCTTCTCTGTTATTTATCCACGCTGTTGCCATTGCGGTATAATGATTGCTTATTTCCCTTTTTTCAGCCATTCTTTCTGCCCTCCAGTCTTTCCTTAAGCCGTTCCAGCTTTATGACCATGAGTTTCTCCACATCTTCATCTTTTATGCCATATATGATCTTCATCTGGCGAAGCATGATCTCCACATCAACAATTTCCTCTGCTATGGCATCGGTGTTGTGCTCGCCCCTCATAAACTTGACCAGCTCTTTTGTCAGTTCCGACATCTCCTCTATCGCAACCATGGTCTGCATTTTGTAGCCGTTTTGCCTGATAGCCTCTATCATCACCTGCAAATAGTCGTTTTTCATGCCTACCTCCTGCTGCCGCCAAGTTTCTTCATGTACTTAAGCTCCTGTACTGCGTTATATATCGCTTTTGCGTCACCAGAGTCGAAGGTCAAGTTTGCGTATTCGTAATTCAGGCGGTCCACTGCCCTCTCATAGTCTGAAAGTATTTCTTCAAGAGCTTCTATGGTCCGATCCGGCTCCATGTACTCATATCTGTCATTCTCGGGGTTATCCAGGGAAAGGTCGTCAGTCTCCGTTTCAGGCTCTTTTTTATTTTCTTCATCACCGCTCCACGTAGTGGATTCGGGCTTTTCTTCATTTTTCGCCTCTGAAACGCCCGTTTCATGGGATTCTTCATTTTCGGAATCCCCTTCCTTCGTCTTGGATACTGGCTTTTTCGGCTCTTCGATTATCTCCGGTTTCTCATATTTCAACTTTTCAGGCTTTGAAGATGACACTTTCGACTCTTTCTTCTTCTCCTTTGGCTGTTGCACCGGTGCAACTTCCTCTTTTTTAGGGAATTTAGCGTTATAGATGTGCTCCCAGAGGTCTTCGGAGCTGTCCAGCTTGTCTTCCTGATCATCCTTTTCTTCATTTACGTCATAGATCTTTGTAAGGGACTGCCCCAGTTCGTCTGCAGACATCTTTATCTTCATGCCGGACCTTATGCTCATAAGGCTTATATCCCCGTCCTTAAATATGAGCATATACTTTCCAAGCCCCGGTATCCTTACGGAGTATGTCTTTGCTCCGGCCGGTGCCATAATCTCCGGTATGCGCTCGTTCCTCGGGTTTATTCCGAAGAAATGCTCATCTGCCAGCTTTACGAAAAGTTCGGGCTCTTTCTCGAGAATATAGAAGAGCGCGAGGTCTACAGTGGAAAAATCCTTCGGTGTCTTATCCCTATCCTCCATCATGACCTCTATGTCCGTGATCTTCTTTTCTTCCTCTACCTCTTCCTTGATGGCCTGGATCTCTGATTTTGTGTATTCCGGTGTCAGTTCCTCTGCCAACTTGTCCGGAAGAGTCAGCATGATAGCAAGTTTCGAGTACTCGAATCCTTTGTATCTGTCATCCAGTTCTTCAGAATTTCCGCCCTTGGAATACTTGTCGTTGATATTTATGAAGCGGGATACCTGGGACTTGTCGAGTTTATATTCCTGCTCTGCAAACTCAACATAACTGCTGTATCCCGAATCCTTCAGGATGTCAGTGTCCCTTGCCACTTTCAGAAGATAGCCGATACGGACAAAGCTCCCAGCTGTCCTTTCCATATTTTTCTTGAGCTCAGCTTCCTCGTAATCAAACTCTATCTTGAACTCGTTATATGTCTGCTGATACTTTATTGCGTGTTCTTCCATTCTTCTTTCCCTCCAGGTATTTTATATAGCCGTCCAGCCATGGCTGTATCTCATCTTCGTGAGGCTTCTTGTCGTAAGCTTCGTACCACTGGACTATCTCTTTATCCTTTATTTCTATGGTTACGTATGGTTCTTCCGGCTTTTCTTTCTTCCTCATGAGCAGGATGAAGCTTTTCCCTTTTGCGTGCTTTTCAAGGTAGTTGTTCCCGCCTACGCAGTGGTGCATGAGCCTTCCCTCCATCACTATCTCGCCGGCGCACTTTGCCGGGCGGATCAGATAGCCGTCAGACTCGAAAGAATACATCTTCGCAGTCTTCCTGTACCTTCTCTTTATGTCTGCATAGGTCTCTTCCGCTTCCTTTATGCGTTTATCCAGCTTTGCGCTTTCCCGCTGCAATACCAGCTCGTTATGGGCGCTCTGCAGATCCCTTGGAAAGAGATACACGGAATTACTCAGGTCGTATCCTTCATCCATCCGCATGCGGATATAATCGATGTAAAGATACCTTGGCGCTTCCTGTGCTATCTCAAGGTAGTCGGTCATTTTTTTATCGTGGTATGCTTAAAAACTTCCTGCATGACTTCCTTATCCCTTTTGTCCCAGAACTGTTCGAGGTATATATGCTCCTCTATCTCCTCGGAAGTCCAGCGTCTGCCGCTCTTGCATTCTGCCTGAAAAGCCAACAGATATTTTCTTTCACCTCTCAGGTCCTTCAGTTCCTTGAGCCTGTCCTTACGTATCCTGAGAAGCCCTGCCGGCGTCTTCGATCTTGTGTTCCAGTGGATCGAGTACCCTCTGATCACCTGCTTTTCCAGCTCCGTCATCCCGCTCTTCTGGAACATCTCAAGCGCCGGATGCCATGACAGCGCCTCGTAGTAGTCAAGGGGATCGTATGAAGGCCGGAGAAGTCCGTATCTCATCCAGGTCTTGTCCAGTTCTTTTCTGTAATACGGATCGTAGTGCCACCTTATTATGCTTATGTTGTTCATGCCGCCTATGTTGTACGGATGCCATGTGGGCTGCTCCTTGCCTGCCCAGTAGTCAGTCCAGCAGTACCATTTTTCGGGCTTTTTACCTTTGCGAAGAAAAATGCGAGCATATTCATGGTGCTGTATTTCCGTCTTCATGCACTTGCCCGTCAGCGCAGTCGTAGTGAATGCGCGGAATACGAAGTCATCACCCATCTTCTGTCCTGTCACCCAGCCTACGGATGGATGGAATTCTGACCGGCACCTGCCTTCGCTCTTGTAAGTACCTACCGCATGACACAGGATGCACTGTCCCTTTGTATTGTGGTACGGAATCTCAATATGCCTCTGCGCCTGCTGTTCTAAAGTCTCCGGATAGCCTGTCCTGCCTTCGTAAGTCCCTCCGCAGGCTGAACAGGTGACTGTCGCTGTGCTTGTTTTTCTTTTGTAAAAAAGGATATATTTGTCCGGCAGTAGATCTTCTGCCCATGCGTATGATCTTTTCGGGATATTCCGCATCCGGGGCATCTTCGGAGGTTCTTTGCTCACTTTTCTCCACCTCCCAGGTAATATTCCCTGATTATGCGTTTTGCGTCAGCCATGCAGGGTATCCCGAATGTCACCTTGCCAGCCGATACTCCCGCTGCCTTTTTTATGTCGTCCGGTATGGACTGCTGGTGATCAAATGACCACTTTAGCAGCGCCGCCATCATTCCGGCCATGCTCTTTCCTTTCTTCCTTACGGCCTGAGCTATGTCGCTTTCGTCCATGACAATGGTCTGCAGGTAGTCCACCCAGTCCTCCATAAGATCCTTAGGCTTAAGGGCTTCGCATTCCACCTTTATCTTGCCCAGGGCCGCCTGGATCTCATTGCAGAAGAGTCCGTAAAGGTTATCGTTCATGTAGTCCTCTGCGTCTTCCGGATCCAGCCCGTTTTCTTCGGCAAGTACTTTAAGGCTCTCAATGTCCCCCTCTTCCTTCAGGCCTTCTGCTGCCCTGTTGATCTCCTCATAAGAATCAAATTCTCCAAATCTGTCGTACATATTCCTTCTCCCTTCATCTGAGTCTCCATCCATGAGGCATACTCATGTCGTTCATTGGTTACTTTTATTTCATGCGGTCTGGCCAGTTCCGCAAGATCTCTGTATATTTCCGGCACGTCTCCGCCGTCGGACTTTTTCCAGTCCTTCCCTTCCCATGTCGGGATCCATTTATGTAAAAGCGCGTCAAGCTGCGTGTTCTCACTATAAAGTTCTATGGTGCAGGGTTTCTTCACCCTGCGGAGCGCTTCCGTAAGCAGCATGGCCTCAGTCTGAAGCCACGCTGATGAAGCCTTAAATACTATGGGCGGCGTGGGACATGTTACTTCTTCGCCGTTCTTTGATCTGCATGCGAGCAGGTACATTCCCCTTCGCTTTGATGCCTTGATCTGTCTTGTTGAATTTTTCAGATAAATCCTGATATCGCTCATATCTCAGCCTTCTGCATCTACCCACTGTACGTAGCAGTATTCACCGTTCTCTGCTACCCAGTCGTAACAAGCCTGTCTGTTCGGACAATAAACGTCCATCACCTGCCCCGTCCGAACCTTGTGCCCCCCGTATCCTGGCACTCGAATATCCCGATATACTGCATATCCTCTGTGTAGAGGATGCAGGTTCTGCCGTAATAGGCCGGATCAAAGGCTACTATGCCATATTCTGCCTTCCTTCCGGTTGATGTATGGTCTGACGGGCCGTCGTAGACTGTTGTCCGGATCAGCTCCATCTCCGGTTCCGTATCTTCCGGTTCTGCTGCCATAACGATAAAAATCAACAGTATCCCTAATATGTTCACGGTCTCCCTCCCTCAGATGTATATCTTCAGATATGTCTTCTGTTCCAAATCCTTGAACTCATAGTCCGGTGTCGCTTCCGGCTCCATAGGGGCTGTATATCCATTATTCTTCCAGTCCTTATGCCTTACTTCCGTATCTGTGACAATTTTGCTGACATAGTGGCTCATAAGCGTCTCTATCGGGTTGGCCGCATCTTTTCCGAGCGGAGCTACAATATCCGCACAGAACCCGGCATATATAGCTTCGCGGTTTCTGATAATGCAGATGCGTTGTTCCTTCGGAAGGGCGCTTACTAATTGTCTTAATGTGGGATTGTTTGACATAATCTCTCCTTGTAGGGCTGCGACAGCATAGCCTCATTTATTCCTCCATGGTTTCTGTGTGCAGAATCATATGATCCCGCCCCATATAAAGTATCCTGCTATCATGCCAAGAAGTATTCCGAATGCCATCGCAAGGATCCTTATACGCTTATTCATTTACTGCCTCCCTGTGTGACTTGATAACAAGGAGTTCCTGAAGGTCATCAGCTACACCGTCCCAGAAGTCAGCCTCTGCCCTGTACCTCTCCCTTATGTTCTCTGACTTTACCCTCCGTCTTTTGTGGCGAAGCTCTGCTGCCTTTGTTCTGAGTCTTAGCATCTTTTCCCTTGTGGTCATATTTCCTCCTTATCTGTGTGGTGCGGATCTCACCACCGCTGCAATCTCTGCATCCGACATCTGTGTGTAATCAGCTACGGTCCTGAGCCGTCCTATTGACATGGTGCCCGGATCCCGTACATTCTTCTGGAGGGTTGCGGGCTGCACACCTATACGGCGGGCAAGTTCCGAAATGTTTGTGATATGCATCCTTATCATTGCCGTCATAATGGTTTCCCACGCTTTATTCATAGGCTTCCTCCTTTCCTACCTGACGTACTTGATATGTGCCTGTTCAAGCTCATCGTCGGATATATCTAGATAAATCTGCGTTTGCGATTGCTTTCTGCATCTTCGCATCCATTCACATTTGCGCCTCCTATGATTTCAATTATTGTCATTTGGTGCGGTTGTTGCCGTTTCTGTCGTGGCTTCGTCTCTTTTTTTACGAACCTGTATCTGTTGCCCTTTGCATCCTCCAGCACGAACGCCTCTGTATTTTCGAGGTCTATCTTCTGCACGTGCTGGATAAGGTCTGCAAAGGTTTCGATTCTTTTTGGCTTGCCTTCTCGCCTAATCATTCTTCATCCTTCAACCCCTCCCCATGATTGCCCAGTCGCCGTCCTTCGGACGCCACAAGTGCAATGCTTCAGCAATGTTCGCATACTCGCTTTTCTTGGGATGTATCTGCACCACATCTTCATCCTCGTTCCAGAACAGATCCTTGATGTAGCACATCTCGTCCCATTTCGGCAGCCTTCTGGCGTATAATGCAACGCTTACATGTTCCCAGCCTTCCTCGTTGCGTCCGGCCACTACGGAACAGTCAACACCTGACGGAAGCTTCAGTTTTCCGCTTCTGGCATCTGTCAGCGGCCATTTTTCAAGCCACATAACCCCTTTTATGTCATCCCATTCCTTCATCCCTTCATCCCTCGCTTTCTACTCGCTGCACATAGCAGTGATTACCTTTTCATCTATCTCTCCGGCCGCTTTATGATTTCCTTGTCCTTTAGATACGCTTCTATGGCTCTGCTGATAGCTTCCTTTACGCTGATGCGTTCTGTGTAGGCGTAATCACGCAGTTTTTCCATAAGACTTTCTTCCAGCCACACAGTCGTTGCCCTGGCCGTGATATCAAGCTTCTTCGACATTGCTTACCTCCTTTACCCTTGGGATTTGTTAATAACACTCTGTCAAGAGTGTTATTTTTCTGTTGTCCGTAGGATAACAGAAAGGTTTAACTTGTTAAATTCAATTGTCAAAAAAATAATTGCCCACTTCATTCATCTCTATTCCCAGAAGTTTTGACCACTCAATGATATCGGCCTGGGAAAAACCTGTTGTTCCATTCAATTTCTTAGATATTGAAACAATTGAGATATCAAGGTTTTTTCCAAAATTATCTATTGTTCCGAACTTTTCAACTATCCTTCCTCGTAGTTTGGGATAACGCTGCATTTGCATCTCCTCCTTTCTTGTTTGAGAGTTTAACATGTTAAATTTAACTTGTCAACACTAAAAGTTAAATTTAGTTAAATTTTTTATTTATGTTCGTTTAATCATGTGATAAAATACAATAAAAGGGGGCTTTATACCATGAATAAATCTAAGGAATTGTCAAAATACGAACAAATTAGTAGAGAAAGAATAAGAGACCTAATAAAACTCCGTTGCAACGGCAATCAAAAAGAATTTGCGCAAAGAACTGGTCTGAATACCGGTTCTGTTTCTCAATATGTTAACGGAAAGAATACGCCTTCAAGCCTTACAGCAAAAAAGATTGCTGCTGCCTTCGATTTATCCCCAGAATGGGTTATGGGATTCTCTAACGGAATGTCCTCTGCTGCCAATACGCCCTCCTCTTCCCCTGCTCCCGCTCCGGCCCTCTCCCCTGACAAGGAAGAGCTTCTGGCCAACTATGACAAGCTTAATGAAGAGGGAAAACAGGATGCCAGAAAGTATGTGAAATTGTTAGGGAACTCTCCTGAATACACGGAAGATGCAGAAGATACGGAAAATGGAGATATTACTGCGTAGGTAATGTGATATACGCAACTGTTAGTTATTTTTGACAACCGAGAGTTAATCAAAAAACATTGACAAAAATCGAAAACTGCATATATACTAAAGGTACAAGGATACCGCTCGGTACGGTCAGAATATACCGAACTTGTATGTTTATCTCCGCGGATGACGGGATGCTACAGCGTAGAATATCATCCACATGTATTGTGCCTGCAGATTATCTGTAGGCACTTTTATTTTTAGGAGGCTAATTATGAAACTTGTTGCTATTCATCCAGATCTTATAAATCTCTTTTCAGTTGATCCAGAAATGCTTATCAAGGAACGCAGACCATGTGTCCTGATTGCAAGGCTGATCTATAAGGGCAAACGACATTCTTTTGCCATCCCGCTCCGTTCCAACATAAGCGGTACGGCTCCGTCAGGATCATACTTTGCTTTGCCACCGCGTTCTACAACAAAGCCAGGCAATCACCACGGTCTGCATTATATTAAAATGTTTCCAGTATCGAAAAAATACATTCTACGCTACCGGATAGCTGGGGACAAATATACCACAATGGTGAAAAATATCATTGACACAAACGAAAAACAAATAATAACCGAGTGCCAGAACTATCTGATTGCTTATGAGACGGGTACCCATCCGTCTTTCTGCACCGATATAGACAAACTTATAGATCTGCTTGAACAATAGAAAAACTCTACAGAACGGAGGTGATCCTATGGCAAAAGCAAAGAAACTCAAATCAGGGACATGGCGAGTGCTCGTTTTCTCCCATTTTGAACAGGTTGACGGCGTGAAAAAACGCCGGTATGAGTCCTTCACGGCTTCCACAAAGGCAGAGGCCGAGCTAAAGGCCGCACAGTTTGCGAACAACAAGGACAGGATCCGGAGCGGCAAGCTGACGGTGGGCGATGCCATTGAGCGGTACATCTCTTCCAGGAAGAACACGCTCTCCCCTTCCACGCTGAAGACCTACAAGGCAGACCAGCAGAACAACACCGACATGATAAAGAACATCCCCATAAGCGACATCTCTTCCGAAGACCTGCAGCGTTATGTGGATGACCTTGCCGGCAGGCTTTCTCCCAAGTCCGTCAGAAACGCATACGGGCTCGTTCTGGCATCCATTCATGTCTATTCCGATAAAGTGTATCGTGTGACGCTTCCTGCCCGTGCTCCGGCCGATTTCGACATTCCTACGGACAAGCAGATATCACTCCTTATGGACAATGCCACTCCACGCTTAAAGCTCTGCATCGCCCTCTCTGCCCTCGGAACACTCCGCAGGGGCGAGATATGCGGACTCAAATACAAGGATGTGCTTTACGACTTCAACGCCGTATATGTCCATTCTGATGTGGTTATGGACTCTGATCATCAATGGATACACAAGGACATGCCGAAGAACAGCTCTTCCATACGCCGTGTCCAGCTTCCTGCTGCCGTAATGGAGCTGATCGGACACGGAGAGCCGGAAGAATACATCTACAAGGGAACGCCCACATCCATCACGAACAAATTCTGCAAGCTCCGTGACCGTTTGGGACTGAAATGTCGTTTCCACGACCTGCGGCACTACTCTGCTTCGATAATGCATGCCATAGGCATACCGGACCAGTACATCATGGCACAGGGTGGCTGGTCAACCGACTCCACTCTCAAGGCCGTCTACCGGAACACCCTTTCGGATAAGCAGAAGACCTTCACTGACAAAAAAAATTCCTATTTCGACAAAAAGTTTTTCAAAAACGGCTGAAAACGAATCAGGAGCGGACAGAATCCGCTCCTTTTTTATGTTGCATTTCGTGTTGCATTTGTGTTGCATTTTGGGAAAATCTGAGTGATTTTTTTATTTTTTCGGTTGTCCTTGCTAACTGTCAGTTATGCCACAAACCCTTGATACATCTGGGGGTTTCGGTATTTCCTAGCATTTTTAATTACCCACAAAAAAATCGAGGTGACAGGATTCGAACCTGCGACCCCCTGGTCCCAAACCAGGTGCCCCACCAAACTGGGCCACACCTCGATAACAAAGGAGATTATAAACAAAGCTGCGGCTTATGTCAAATATGTATGATATTCTATACATTTCCGATACATTCCGTACACATTTTGTTATTCCATATTTATTCAAGCTTTATTCAATTTGAAGGACTGATATGCTATAATTTATGACGTGTAGAATTTTCAGGAATCTGTCTGCTGTCTGTTTCTGACCATGACTTCATTTTTATGGTCTTACAGCAGATTTACAATTCATCATGGGGGTGGACTTTATGGACCGGACTGATAAGAAATACATGCTGATAGTCGATGATAGCAAGACTAACCGTGCAATCCTGCGAGGTATATTTGAGGAGGATTTTTCCATCGTCGAAGCTGCTGACGGTCTGGAAGCAAAAGAACTCTTAAAGCGTGTCAGGTTTACGATCATAATTCTCGATCTTAATATGCCGCATGTGGACGGTTTCCAGCTGCTTGATTTCATAAACAGCGATAAGGATCTCCGTAAAATACCCGTTGTAGTAAATACCCAGTTCGGCCAGGAAGAAAACGAGCTTCGTGCCCTTTCCAAGGGAGCTGCGGATTTTATAACCAAACCATACAATGTAGAGATTGCCAGGCACAGAGTTAACAATGTCATTACCACCAGGGAGCTGCAAAAGCAGATGGTAGAGGCTGAAATTGAAAAAGTAAGCTATGAGCGTATGCGCAAGCTTGCCGAAACCGACTCCGAGACCGGCATCCTGTCAGAATTCGGTTTCTGTAACAATGCATCCGTAATCCTGCAGGGTAATCCGGACACACAGTACAGCCTGCTTCTTCTTGACATAGATCATTTCAAGGCAGTGGCAGAGCTTTTCGGTAATGATAAATCAAAAGAGGTCTTAAAGGCCTGCGCCGAATACTTAAAATCAACACTTGGCGGCAGCGGAATATGTGCAAGAATTTATAATGATGTTTATGTTGCCCTTTTCCCTACCGACAAGTTCAAGCCTTTAAATATCGTTGAAGATCTGGAAAAACACGCAGCCGCTCTGATAAACGGATACAAGATCATTTTCTACAGCTGCGTATATGAAATTGATGAACTGAATCTCCCCGTCAAACTCATTCTCGATCGTATGAGCATGGTCATCCAGACCATCAAAGGCAACCTTTTAAGCCGTCATATCGAATACAACAGCGAAGTAAAAAATAAGATCCTGCTTGACCTAGAGCTTGTAAATGATACAGAGGACGCAATAAAACGCGGCGATTTCTGTATACATATTCAGCCTATCTACGATATGCGAACAGGCAAGGTAGTTACAGCAGAGGCTCTTGTCAGGTGGAAGCACCCTTCCCAGGGATTGCTCCCTCCCGACAAGTTCATTCCCCTCTTTGAGAAAAACGGCATGATTGCCAAGCTTGACCACTATGTGTGGGAATCTACCTGCAGACTTTTGAAAAACATCCGTGAAACCTGCGACCACCATATTCCCATCAGCGTAAATGTTTCGAGGGTAAATCTTTTCCAGCCTTCCCTAAGCAGTGACCTGAAAAAGCTGATGTCTGCTTACGGAATTACATCAGACGAGCTTAGGCTTGAGATAACGGAAAGTGCCCGTGTCGAAGACATCCAGCGCTCCTATGAAGCAGTAGAAAGCCTAAAAAAAGCAGGCTTCATCATAGAGATGGATGATTTCGGTATCGGTTATTCCTCCCTGAAGGCTTTACAGGACATGTCCATAGATGTTGTAAAAATCGATATAAGCTTTATCTCAAAGCTGTCCACCTCCGACAAGTCCATGATCATTGTACGGCATATGGCACAGATGGCAAAGGAATTAGGAATGAAGGTTGTTGCAGAAGGCGTGGAGACAAAGGAGCAGCTTAAGCTCCTTCAGGATTTTGACTGTGACATGATACAGGGCTACTATTTTTCCCGTCCGCTGCCGGAAGAGGATTTCAAAAAACTCTTACTGTAATATTTCGAAACCATAAATAAAAAATGGAGTCCTCCAAAAGGCTCCATTTTTTTACTCAAAAAGCTTCATATTTATGCGGTAAGGCAACCGGCGCACACATAGTCAGTTTCCGGATATCACGCACTTTCCCGCGTTTCGTGCCGACCTGCCTGACCTTATGATCTCGGCCGCTTCCGAAACAGCGTACATATCCTGTTCTCCCCTCACCATATCCTTAAGTGATACTTTTCCTTCCTTAAGCTCATCCTCTCCGATTATAACTACATAAGGAATGCCCAGTTTGTTGGCATATTCCATCTTCTTCTTAAACTTTTTCTGCTCGCCATAGAGCTGGACACTTATCCCCTCGTTCCTTAAGTCAGAAGCAATCTTTGCAGCTCCGGCAATATCGTCAGTCATGGGAAGAACCAAAGCATCTGCGGGTGCGGAAAATGACTTATTTAAAAGATTCTTTTCACTAAGGATATAGAACAGTCTGGTAAGACCAATTGACATGCCTACCCCGGGAAGCGGTCTGTCGATGAAGTAACCGGCCAGGTCATCATATCTGCCACCGCTGCATATGCTTCCTATAGATGGATCAGGAAGGAAACAGGTCTCAAACACAGTTCCGGTATAGTAATCAAGACCTCTTGCTATGCTTAAGTCCACCTTGAAATTCTTCTCCTGACATCCAAATCCTTTCATTATCTCAGTCACCTGTTTAAGGTCGCTTACACCGGTATCAAGAGTCTCATTCTTTCCTGCCAGGGTATCAAGCTTTGCAAAAACTTCAGCATCACTTCCGTTGAAAGTTACAAAATCAAGAAGTGCATTGGCATTTTCTTCCGACACGCCCAGCTCTTTTATGCCGGCAATGACATTGTCACGCCCAATCTTTTCGTACTTATCGATCTCACGCATTACTTCCATGGACCTCTCGCCCACACCGTAGATTTCAAAAAGACCGTTAAGTATCTTTCTGTTATTCAGCCTGATGCAGAAGTCTTCTATTCCAAGAGCACGAAGTGCACTGCTCATCACACTGGGACACTCTGCCTCATTTATGATCCCGAGAGTTCCGTCACCTATTATATCTATATCGCACTGATAGAATTCCCTGAAACGCCCCTTCTGGCTGCGTTCGCCCCTATATACCTTTCCTATCTGGTATCTCTTGAAAGGGAATGAAAGATCCGAATAATGCATGGCCACATACCTTGCTAAAGGCACTGTTAAGTCGTAGCGCATGGTTATATCGGTATCTCCCCTGTCGAATCTGTATACCTGCTTTTCGGTCTCGCCGCCGCCCTTTGCAAGAAGCACACTTGAGCGCTCGAGCACCGGGGTGTCCAGCCCATAAAAACCGTAGGAAGCAAAAACCTCCTCCAACACTCTCTTCATATCATCAAAAACTCGCTGCTCATCCGGCAGAAGCTCCATAAAACCTGAAAGAATGGATGGTTTTATAATCTTGTCACTCATTTTTACATATCTCCTTAAAGATTATTTGCAACAATTACAAATTATACCATAATACCTGCATGGTAATGCATCCCCCAAAAAATATTGTTCCTTATTTCAATTCTCACTACGGGTGAACAACCCTGAATGTAAATAAATCGGGAATATATGACGAAAGGCATCGATCATATTGAACAGCAGGTATCCATACCTACTCCCCCACAATAAGATGATTCATCTGGAAATAGCGTATAAGCTTATCTTTTGCCTTGCTTGTAGTAATGTATCTGAACCACTCAATGGAAGGTCTGACGTTCATGTTGCAGACTATCTCTATGGTATCATTCTCATTGACTCTGGTATAAGCACCCATCTGAGTTTTTGAATTGTTTATGAGGGCATAGGCGAAATGCAGCCCTATGTCTGTATGTACCTGAAATGCAAAATCAAGAACTGAGGCTCCGGCTTCAATGCTGTCTCTAAGTCCATTCTTACGGAATACTGTAATGCGCGGCACATAGGTATCCCTGGGTTCAATTTCATTTACATCATAATTAAGCACTGAGTCATCATCGATCATTATCTTTCCAAAACAGTAATCATAATACTCGGACTCTGTACGCACAAACAGCCTGTAAGAGTTGAGGGAACTGTCCTGAAGCTTAAAATATGAGGATACATCATTTGTGGTCTTCTTTATCTTTATGGCGTAAATGTCATTAGGAATCATAGCGTTCTGAAGGTACGCAAAGAACAGATCCTGCTTGGAGACGGTGGAGTTGTTTATTGCAACAGAATCATCCAGTATGAGCATGAGATCATAAAGCGCCACATTACGCCTATTCATGACTCCGCTGGCTAAAATATCATTAACATTATCGCTTATAGTCTGGAGATAGCGGAATACCGAGATCATATATCTCTTGTCAACGCTAAAGTCCACAATCCTCCCGCAGAAAGCATCAGTGTGATACATTTCCTGGGTGGAGATTTCGTCTTTGTTAAAACATTTACGCATGAGCTCCAGTGTCTTGTCGGTACTGTAGCTGCTCATGTTAAGGATCTGGTTATAGCTCTCACTTATTTTCCCGTAGAGGCTCTTATATACAGTCTTGAAGCAGAGTTCTTCAAGAATGTCTGCCAGCATATATGCGCCCACATCCCTTATCATGGGAAGAATGATCTCGCGGGTACGCTGAGCCTTCTTAAGCTGCTTTTCCTCCGGCATGGCATCGATGGTATTCAGATTGTCAATGCGGTCAGCCGCTTTTACAAGAAGTCCCCTGGGATTCATCACGCTCTGCATCTTTACTTCAGACATGATATCAAGCTCTGCCTTGGAAAGGTCGGGATCGGTCTGGCTGTCAAGCTGTGTTACTGCATTTACAATATCAGCTACGGACTGACCATAGTCAGCTGCTAAAACTATCAGGGAAGCGCCCTTTTCCTTGCAGTCTTCCACCACGTCATGGAGTATCGCAGCAGTCACTGTATCAGCATCAGCACCACAGAGTGCAACAGTATAGGCCACTCTCAAAGGATGGATGATATACGGCTCGCCGCTTTTCCGGAATACGCCTTCGTGCATTCTGGCAGCATAGTTGTAGGCGCGAACCAGCATTTCCTCATCAAAAAACTTGTGATGTTCACGGACCTCTTCTAACACCTTTTCAAAGCTGCAGTCAGTCTCATAATCATCCATTTTTTCAAGAAATTTTTTTATTGTCCTGCTTTTCTCATGCATAATGAGCCTCCGTACCGGGTACCATTGATAATAAAATTCAGTTTTCTGTTTTTATACCATAGTACTTTATGATATGGTACCAGTCGTCATCGTCCACTTCTGAAACCTTTGCATAACGCATAAGGTTTCTGGTGAGACTTTCCTTTATGATCCTTTCGATATTTGACTGGATCAGGATCTGCCGCTGTGACTCCGTGAAAGAAAAGCCGGTATTTTCATCATTCATATAGAGGTTTTTGAAAGTCCTTATCATTTCCTCTGTTTCCTGAGTGGCATGATAGTTAGGATAATTCAAAAGCATGGTATGATATATGTCTTCCTCTGACATATTCAATGCATAGCGTGAAAAGCCAACGAATTGTACGGTAGGCATGTGCTGTCTTCCGCGGGAAACAGAATTTACGGTGCCTATACCACCGATGTATTTAGGTTTTCTGCTGTTGGGACGATGGAGTATGATAGCAATCTTGTCTTCGTTCTCATGAGAAAGAGAAAGATAATAGTGGTCACTTGATGTACGGATCTTTCCGTAATAAATGTATTTACTTAGATGTTCATCAGTAAGACAACCAATGATCTCATCAACGGATTTACAGCCGTCAAGGTTCTTTTTTATTTTTCTGATAAGCTCCCTATCCTTCCTGCCCAGCATGGCAATACAGTCATACGTAGGTTTACCTGTTACGGTGATAGTTTCTATTATCGAAAGAACTCCATAGTTCATGGCAGCATCGGCAGGGTTCATGTCCTTGCCTTTGTAGTTCTCGGTATCGAGATAATAACAGAAGAAATTTCCGCAAAGTCTGCCCAGTTCTTCAGAACTTTCGCTTTCGAACTGTCCCCTGAACTCATCCGATGATGTATTTATCCCGGTCTGTTCCCGCATCTTTTCAAAATAAATATCCTCAGGGCTGTCTGTACGAGTCAGAAATTCATCAATGGAAATCTCAAATTTATCCTTTAATGCAAGAAGGAACCTGTAATCAGGAATCGCTTTGCCGTCACAATAGTCATTAATTGTATCAACAGGATAGTCAAGGCGATCTGCAAACCTTTCCCGTGTCGTTGAAAGTCTCTCTATCAGATGACATAGATTAACTGAAGTGGTCTGGATGATCCTTTCATCCAGAGTTTCGAATTCCTGTCTGCTCACGGTAACACCTCCCGCATATAGAAAAATATCCTACAAAAGAATTTGAGATACATTATACAACATTCACAGAAAAAATAAGAGTGTATTTTATAATTTTCAAGAACATTAAGAGACTATATGAGAGATCCGGTTATATACTCCACATACTTCTCCACCACATCGATATCCGTATATTTATACAGCATTCTGGAGCCGACCACATCCTCAATCTCATTAAAAACCGGTTCCCCGTGATCAAATATAAAATCTATGCCGCAGTGACCTATATCAAGGCCGTCCATCAGTCTTTCCACCAGATTTCTTTCCTCCGCCGACAGTTCATAAACGGCTGCACTGCCTCCGAGTGAATAGTTACTGCGGAAATCGGTTTTCGATGTGCGGAGCATGGCAGCGGTGATCTTATTGCCGGTTATATATACCCTGAGATCCCTGCCGGTGTCCGTTGCAGCCTTCTGATATATCCATCTGTTATCCGCCACGGCCGATAACACTGCTGGCTTTATTTCAAAAGCACCCCTATCCGGATATTCCTTAACTTCCCCTCTGCCATGAATCATTGCCCCTGTCATCGCCATTACAGAAGCAAACTCCCGTTCATTCTTTATCATGAAGACTTCATTGCCCCCATGTCCATCCCTGCTCTTCATAACAAAGGGAAAATCAAGACCTTCTGCACTCTTGAAAGTGGGCATTACCCGTATTCCCTTCTTCTCTGCATAATTCACTGCAGCAAGCTTATCATTTCCAAGTCTGCATATCTGTGAACCGTTAAATACGGGAATGCTCATTTTTTCGCACATCAGGGCAATATTAATATTTCTGGAGCGGTTTATGACAATATCCGTTTCCATCCCTTTTACAGGCATTTCCGGGTTATCAAAAAAAGCATCCGGAGTAATAAGCTCCGGACGGATACTTCTTTTGGCACATGAACGGAAATACATATCTATGTATGCCCGGTTATGATCTATATCTTCTTTCTGATATATAAGGTAACAGTTCATAATCTCAAAACAATAAACTATAATTTTTCTGTTCGCCAAAACTACACATCGCAGGAATTACCGAAAAACAGCAGACTATGATCAGCGCATACTCGATATTATATGCTTTATGATATACTCTGCCGCATTGACTCCCGTACAATCATAGAGATTCTTAAAATGCGCATTGGAATTGACTTCACACAGAACCGGTCCGTCTGCACCGAAAAGTATATCCACGCCTGCAAAATCAAGCTGCAGTATACTGCAGGCCTTTATAGCCATTTCTTTCATCTCCTCAGACGGTTCAAAACGTTCCATACTTCCACCGTTTGTTATATTTGCCCTGAAGTCATTTTCATTATGTCGCAGCATCGCTGCTATCACTCTGTCACCTACTACCTGCAGTCTGGTATCCCTGCCCTTAGAAGCATCAATATACGCCTGCAGAATATACGGTCGTTCACCCATCTCTATGACCTTTTCTTTAAGTATCTCCGGTGTATCTATCAGATATACCTGTGCCCCGAAGGATCCCAGGCATTCCTTCATCACCATAGGAAACCCAAGCCTGTCACCGGCACATTTTATAAGTTCCTCCGGAAGAAGTCCGTCCGCGTGGAATTTCTTGGGAGAGATAAAGGTGGCAGGCTGCCTGATACCACTACCTTTAAGCTTAAGAAAAGTCAGTGATTTATCATCACAGTCAGCGATAGCCTGCGCCCGGTTAAACAGCCTTAAGCCTTCTCTTTCCAGCTCGTACGCAAGCTTTATGTCCTTGTCCCAGAACAGGACGAAATCAGGCCTGTCAGCAGCTTTAAGCGAGTAATCCTCTACAGCAAGTTTTTCCCACACGGCTGCGTTCGATCTGCACTCAATGTCTATGCCTTCCTGCTCTGCAGCGCCCTCAAGCATTTCAAAAAGCTCCCTGAATTTATCACTTTTCACGAATTCATTTACAACCAGCCAGCCCTTCATAGGCACTCCTTTTTCGTTATATTACACTTACAAAATCTGATGTAATCTTATATAAATGCAACGGATCTGTCACAACACCTAATGTGAAGGAGCAAAAGCAAATAAAACACATGTAAAAAGCGGATAACCACGCCTTCCACGGCTATCCGCTTTGTTTCTTAATCATAAATGCCGTGCCAGGATACTCTGCCGTCGTCAGCATGATCCACAGTCTTACACATGGAGCTGTGAGAATATCTCGCCTATCTTTCCATGGAAAACATAATCGGCAACAGAATCCCTGTCGGTAGGATCACGGTTTATAAGAACAAGCTTCTTTCCCCTGTAGTAATCCACCAGCCCTGCAGCCGGGTATACCACCAGTGATGTACCGCCTATTATCAGCATGTCTGCATTGCTTATGGCTCTGATTGCCCCCTGCATGACATCCATATCAAGGCCTTCCTCATAAAGCACCACATCCGGCTTTATATCACCGCCGCAGGCGCATTTAGGCACTCCCTGTGAATTAAATATCTCTTCTGCAGAATGCTGTTTATGGCAGCTTAAGCAGAAATTACGGAGCACTGAGCCATGCAGCTCATATACAACCTTCGAGCCGGCCGACTGATGCAGGCCGTCAATATTTTGTGTCACTACAGCCTTAAGCTTACCTGCCTCTTCAAGTTCTGCAAGAAACTTATGTGCGGCATTAGGCTCTGCCTTTGGGACCTCAGGAGTTCCTACCACCTTAAGCAATAGCTTGTCACGGTAAAACTCATAGAATTCTTCCTTATGTGTCACATAAAAGCTGTGGGAAAGCATGGTCTCAGGCGGATATTTGAATTTCTGATGGTAAAGTCCATCCACACTCCTGAAATCGGGTATGCCGCTTTCCGTGGATACTCCGGCACCGCCGAAGAAAACTATGTTATTTGAACCGTCTATAAGTTCCTGCAGTTTCTCAATATCCGACATACGTAACCCTCCTTAACTGATAATCCACACATGATACCATATGGAATCAAATTGAACTTACTCGCTCTCCACATCCTTTACTGCAATATGTATCTCATCAAGCTGCTTCTGCTCTACAGTCGCAGGAGCCCCCATCATTATATCCTGTGCCTGCTTGTTCATAGGGAAAGGAATGATCTCCCTGATGGAATCCTCGCCTACAAGAAGCATAACCATTCTGTCCACGCCGGGTGCGATACCTGCGTGAGGCGGTGCACCGTAGCAGAATGCATTATACATAGCCGGGAATTTAGCCTTCACATCATCCTCCCCAAGTCCCACAAGCTTAAATGCCTTGACCATTATCTCGGGATCATGGTTTCTCACGGCACCGCTGGAAAGCTCTACGCCGTTGCATACCAGGTCGTACTGGTAAGCCAGTATGCTTAAGGGATCCTCTGCATCAAGAGCCTCCGCCCCTCCCTGAGGCATTGAGAAAGGATTGTGGCAGAACTCCAGCTCACCTGATTCCTCTCCGATCTCATACATAGGGAAATCAACTATCCAGCAGAATTCATAGCATTCCTTATCGAAATGTCCTTCCGATGCCTGACCGAGAACGCGTCTCAGCACACCTGCGGTCTTTATGGCAGCACCCTTTTTGCCTGCACTTACAGCCACGAAGCATCCGGGCTTTAATCCAAGCTTTTCATTAAGTTCAGCCTTGATATCCACAAGGAACTTAGATATACCGCCTACATATTCGCCGTTTTCGTCTACCCTGAACCAATAAGACTTGCTGCCGCTCTCTGTCTCAACATCAGCGATCATCTTGTCTATCTCTTTACGGGTAGCCTTATATCCGTCTGTTACAACTGCTTTTATGACAGCACCCTTAAATGGTTCAAATTCCGTACGGCCAAGAAGCTCTGTCACATCCTGAACGATCAGGTCTATGCGCAGGTCGGGCTTATCAGTTCCGTACTTTTCCAGACTCTCAAGATAAGGTATACGCTTGAAAGGAACCTGTGAAGCCCTGTTGTATGTTCCGTATTTTTCAAATACAGGAGGAAGTACCTTTTCGATAACACCGAAAACATCTTCCTGTCCTGCAAAAGCCATCTCCATATCCAGCTGGTAAAACTCTCCTGGGCTTCTGTCAGCCCTGGCATCCTCATCCCTAAAGCACGGTGCTATCTGGAAATATCTGTCAAAGCCCGATGCCATAAGGATCTGCTTGAACTGCTGGGGTGCCTGGGGAAGAGCATAAAAATGTCCCGGGAATTTTCTTGAAGGCACAAGATAGTCCCTGGCTCCCTCCGGTGATGAGCATGTAAGTATAGGAGTAGTGATCTCAGTGAAATCTTCAGCATTCATGCGGTTCCTGAGCTCTGTTACCACCTTGCTCCTGAGTACTATCCTGTCCTTAACTTCGGGATTTCTTAAATCAAGATATCTGTACTTTAATCTGAAGTTCTCATCAGCATTCCTGGACTGCCTGATCTCAAAAGGCAGCTCATTGTAAATACACTTTCCAAGAATCTTTACTTCCGTGGGAACCACTTCTATATCACCGGTAGCAAGCTTATCCGTCTTATTGGATCGCTCCCTTACCACACCGGTAACCTGAATGGTGGATTCCTTGTTTATGCCGTCCAGCTTAGAAAGCATTGCTTCGTCTTCAAATACCAGCTGTGTCACGCCATAAAAATCCCTGAGGATCAGGAATGCGAGATTTTTGCTCACCTGCCTGAGGTTTTCATACCAGCCGGCAAGGGTTACGGTCTTTCCCACATCGGAAAGCCTCAGCTCATTACAGGTATGTGTTCTTGATTGTATCATTTTATTTCTCCTATTTTCCTAACTGAACCGGCCTGTTGCAGCCCTCCCAGTTACATTATTAACATTCTTATTAACAAAACTTTCCCACCTGCTGAATAATTAAGTACGTCTTCAAGCGGCGGATTTTATTCAGCATCTTTAAATGATTGTCGTCTGTCACTTAACGTAATTCATCAATCTTTATGATAACGTCATCATTTTTCTGGAAAACAGTAATACTTCCGCCCTCTATTACTGTCACCAGTTCATTCGCATTAAATATCCTGACTTCATCCTTAAACTGGAATCTTAAAAGTATGCCCTCAGAAGAGCCAAGCCTGTATTTTATATCCTCAGTAGGCCGCAGAATAAAGGCAGTATGCGGAGTATCCCTGTCCAGAACATTCCATATCTTAGCTGTCAGTTCGCTCCCACGACCTACAAATATCAGATACTCATCTCCGGGCACGGATACCTGGATCTGTTCCTCAGTATCACGATAGTTCCGATACTCCACCTTGGTCAGAGATGATTCTTCCAGCCACTTATCAAGCTCCTCCCTACTGAGAGTCCGCCGTTCGATCTGCTTGCTGGACATTGGCCTCCGGCCTGCAAAGACATTTTCTTTATCACTCACAATGTACCCCTCCGTATTGATAGCGACCGGTTAATTATAGCATAATCAAGGCATTCCTGCTATCTTATGCGTTTATTATATTCAGATACTTATCCACCATGTCCAGATAGGGAACAAACAGGTCCCGCTTTTGCGGCAGTATCCATTCCGTATCCAGCTCATCAAACCGGAAGCTCTTCCGTCCCCCGTTCTTTGCCCTCTCCCAGAAAGGCATAAGCGCATCTATGCTCAGATAATAATATATATCCCGTTTAGAATAATTGATCAGGAAAAAAGCTATGCCATTCTGTTTCTTAAAATCCAGCATAAACTGCACCTGGTGCTCATGTATATTCTGCAGGGAAAATGTATCAGTTGCTGATTCCTTTGCATCAAAGCAGAGAGGATAGCCCTGAACCACTCCGATATAATCCACTGTACTCTTCTGGTCAAAATAAGCAAGGGTAATGTGGCTCGTCTCCTTGTCTATCTTAATAGGCGTGATCGGAGTCGGGATCTTCTGCACCAGTGCAAGGCCTCCGTCCCTGTATTTTTCATTTGTCCTGTTGATCATTTCCTCAAAGGCAGAACCTCTGAGTCCTCTCGATGACCAGGTTGCCATTCGTAATCTCCCGATATTTACTGTATGACTTCAATTTTCTTACTTTCCTAACGCTTTGAGGCACACATACAAAGTTCAGGCAAGGTACTCCCGCAGTCTCTCCAGCGCTTCCTCTGTCTCCCGGTATCCCTGCCAGTACAGGGCTTTTATCTTTTCCATATCCGACTCGAGTCTTCCTATGGTAACAGGGGTCTTGGGCTCAAGGATCATAAGCCGGCCTTCTTTTTCCAGCCGTTCCAGTTCCTCGCACTGCGTATTGTACTGGTCGTTACTGGCGGCAGCTGACCTTATAAAATCCGGAAACCTCCGGTAAACAGTCTCAAGAGCCTTTCTTTCAGCCTTGCTTATGGCTTTCTTTCGGTATTCGCGCTCCCTGGTTCTAATGACCACGATCTTTTCAAAGCCCTGTTCAAGAGCCCAGTCGTAGGGAATCTTGTCCGAACATCCTCCATCCAGATACGGGACTCCGTTCATCACAACCGGCTTGGTCACTAGCGGCATCGAAGCAGAAGCTCTTACTGCACGCTTTATGCTGCGGCATTTCCCTCTTTCGAAAAATGAGGGCTTCCCGGTATGCATATCCGTTGCCACCGTAATAAACCGTCTCGACTTCCTTTTGAAAAAATCCTCATCGAATGGCTCAATCTCATTATAGGTATCATATAAAAAAGTAAAGCCCACAAGACTCTTATCACTATACAGCGCCTTATAACCCACATATCTGGGATCGTGGCGGAATCCTATATTGAGTCTCGCAGAGCGGCCTATCTGCCCTGACATATAGTCAAGCCCCGTGATAGCGCCGGCTGAGACACCCAGAACACATTGAAAATTAATATCATTTACCATAAGGCAGTCCAGCACACCGCTGTCATAAGCGCCACCTCTGAAAGCGCCGCCCTCTATGACAAGACAGCCTTCAGTTATCTTTTCAGACGCATGACCCTCAGGGATCGGCCTTTCGCCATCAGATTCTGTTCCGCCGTTAACGTTACCCCGGAATCTGTCTGCCAGCCTTCCAAGTTCATCTTCATCACATTCCCTTGTCTGCTTCAGAAGTTCTTCGAGACTTGCAATCCTTTCCGAAAGGATTTTTTCTTCCTGCCTTAATTCAGATATGCGTTCTTCAATATCCTGTACCAGTTCTTCCCTTACCATTTTGTATTCTCCGACTGTAAAACGCCTCCCGCTTTACGGAAGGCGTTTAATAATAATTAAACCGTTATCCAACGAACCAGCTTTCAGAGCCACGCTCATTCAGCTACTGTGTTTGACTCCTTGTACTTGTCGAAAAGATCATGCACGGCATCACGGGTCTTCTGGCTGATCTCGGGAAGCTCACCGCCCCATGCTCCGGTAGCCTGCTTGAAGCCCTTATCAAATGCTGCACGCATCTCTTCCATCTTATCCGGATCTCCGCCTGTCAGAGCCATGGCAAAATCAAAAATCCTCTCGGAGGTCTGCTTTACACCATAGTATCCGTCCTCGGAAATATCCTCCTGTGCCTGTTTCCTTGTAGCCTCGTCCACCTCAAGATTTGCAAAGAAATCCTTGAGATTGCCGGTAGCCATGGAGAAAGCCTTACCCTGACCGGAGATAAGCTTATTGACTATATCCTCCAGCTGCTGTGTACGCGCAAGATTCTCCTGCTTAAGCTTTGCTACAAGCTCTGTATTAGGTGTGTAAGTCTTCTTAGCCGATTCAGCATCAGCCGCTTCACTGCGCTCATAAACCACGCCTTCAGATCCTGTTGCCGGTGTGAGAGCACTCTTTTCTTCAGTGCTCTTCGCAGACTTTGTGCTGTCATATGCATACTGACTTTGCACCGCTGCTGCATTAGCCGTAATTCCGTTTACGCTCATAATTCACCATTCCTTTCTGAATAATAATGCAACAACCTACAGTTACAATAAAATTATATCAGAACAGAAAAACAGTGTCAAACAGGTGCGGAATAGTTTATTGATATCAGTCTCCCAAATATGCTTTCCTTACGGAATCATCATGCAAGAGTTCCTCTCCTGTGCCGGAATTAACTATCCTGCCGGTTTCAAGCACATATGCCCTGTCCGCAATGGACAATGCCATCTGCGCGTTCTGTTCAACAAGAAGAATTGTAGTACCGTCCTTATTAAGCGCACTGATTATATCAAAAATCTGTTCTACAAGAATGGGAGCAAGACCCATGGAGGGTTCATCAAGCATCATAAGTCTGGGCTTGCTCATAAGAGCTCTGCCCATAGCGAGCATCTGCTGCTCACCGCCTGAAAGAGTTCCTGCGATCTGCTTCTGTCTCTCCTTAAGTCTCGGGAACTGTTCGAAGACCTTTTCTATAGTCTCAAGAGCCTCTGCATTATTCCTGGTATATGCGCCCATCTCAAGATTTTCCTTGACGGTAAGCTGCTGGAATATGCGCCTGCCTTCCGGGCAGAGTGCCATACCTTCCCTCAGTATCTTATGCGCAGGAGTCGTAGTCAGATCCTTGCCACAAAACTTAACGCTGCCGCTTTTTGCCTTCAGCAGGCCGCCGACGGTATTGAGGGTTGTAGATTTTCCGGCACCATTGGCGCCGATCAGAGTCACCACTTCACCCTCATTTACCTCGAAGGATATTCCTTTTATCGCATGAATGCTTCCGTAAAACACATTCAGATCATTAACTTCCAGCATCGCTGCCATATTTCCTCCTTCTGCCGCTATCTTGCGGCTCCCCGAGAGATTCACTGCCGCCACGGATCTATCCGGCTTATATACCATGCTTTTATTATTCATCCTTTTTGGAGCCGAGATAAGCCTCTATAACCTGCGGATTATTCTGAATCTCAACAGGTGTGCCCTTTGCTATTATCCTTCCGAAATTGAGCACCGCTATAGTCTCACAGATACCCATGACCAGCTTCATATCGTGCTCGATGAGCATTACTGCTATGCCGAACTCATCCCTTATCTTGCGGATATTCTCCATGAGTTCATCTGTTTCGGACGGATTCATACCGGCAGCCGGCTCGTCTAACAGCAATATCTTAGGCTCTGTTGCCAGGGCTCTCACTATCTCAAGTCGTCTCTGTGCACCGTACGGAAGTGAATCTGCCGATACATCAGCCTGATCAGCCATACCAAATATATCAAGCAGCTCCAGGGCTTTTTCATGAGCCTTTTTTTCTTCCCTCCAGTAAGAAGGCAGTCTGAAGATGCCGCTTGCCATGCTGTAATTAATATGATTATGCAGACCTATCTTGACATTTTCTTCCACAGTAAGCTTATCAAAAAGCCTGATATTCTGGAATGTCCTGGCTATACCGGCCTCATTGACCGCTGCAGGAGTCATTCCATGTGTATCCTTACCACAAAGGAGTATTGTTCCTCTAGTAGGCTGATAAACCTTTGTGAGCAGGTTAAAGATAGTTGTCTTACCGGCACCGTTTGGTCCGATAAGTCCCATTATCTCCGTAGCTCCCACGCCAATATTAAATTCATCAACTGCAGTAAGACCGCCGAAATCTATTCCAAGATGCCTGGTCTCAAGCACAAGAGGCTTATCCATGTCCCTCTTGTTTATGATGGTATCACTGGGAAGATTTACTATATCGCTTTCAGAGGCAGTTTTCTTCTCATTAGTATCAGACATCATGCCACCTCCTTTGCTTCAGTTTTACTATTCTTTTTATTGAATAAGCCGGCTAAAAATGCCTTGACCCTTTCGTTATTTGTAAGCAGCATTACCAGTATAAGAACGATAGCATATACTAACATTCTGTAATCCTGAAACTCTCTTAACATCTCCGGAAGAACCGTAAGAACAGCCGCCGCAATAAGAGCCCCCGTCATATTGCCTATTCCTCCAAGTACCACAAATACCAGTATAAGTATTGATGTGTTAAAGTCGAATTTCTTCGGTACTATGGTTGAATAGTTAAGGGCGTAAAGCGCACCTGCCGCTCCTGCCAGTGCTGCCGATGTAACAAAGGCCATCATCTTATACTTTGTGATATGCAGGCCTGAAGCCTCAGCCGCTATACGGTTATCCCTGATGGCCATAATAGCTCTGCCGGATCTGGAATTAACAAGGTTCTGCACAATCACCAGTACCACCAATAAAAGAACAATTCCTGCAGCAAATATAGAAATCTTCTTTATGGATGTCGCACCCATAGGACCATTTAAGACTGTTGTCCCTGCTAAGGATGTGGGATCCAGTGAAAAATGCAGCCCCGTATCATCTATATAAATATACAGACAGTAAAGCAGGTTCTTAATGATCTCACCAAACGCAAGTGTAACAATAGCCAGATAGTCACCGTTTAACCTGAGCACCGGTATGCCTATCAGCACACCAGCCACGCCGGCGATAATAGCACCTGCCACAATCGATGCCACAAGTATCAGTATCTGCAGTCCGAGATTTTTCGAAAGGGTTGCTGCAGCAGGTGAATCGGAAAGGATCACCGCCTCTACCACCACTCCTGTAAATGCGCCTATGGACATGAATCCTGCATGTCCAAGACTCAGCTCACCTGATATGCCAACCACCAGATTCAGGGATACAGCCATTATCATGTAGGAAACCACAGGTATCAGCTGACCTTTAAGTGAATTGCTTAATATTCCTGTAGATGACAGCACCTGGAATATTACGAAAAATGCCAGCACAATACCATAATTTAAGAAGGCATTCTTTGAAGCTTTGCTCATTTTCTTTTTTGCCATTTTTTCTTCTGCCATTATATGCCTCCTTTCTCAGACCTTTTCCCTGATCTGTTTACCAAGCAGTCCGCTCGGCTTAACCAGAAGGACAATGATAAGTACTGCAAATACAAATATATCGGAGGGAACCGAAGGAACCAGAGCCCTTGCGATTATCTCTATCACGCCAAGAAGAATACCGCCTAACATTGCGCCGGGTATGGAACCGATACCGCCGAATACAGCAGCCACGAAGGCCTTGATACCGGGCATTGCTCCGGTAGTAGGCACCAGGTTAGGATATGCGGTACAAAGCAGCACTCCTGCAATCGCAGCCAGTCCCGAACCTATTGCAAAAGTCATTGATATGGTAAAATCAACATTTATTCCCATAAGAGTTGCAGCACCCTTATCCTCGGAGACTGCACGCATTGCCTTCCCCATCTTAGTCTTGCTGGTAAACAAAGTCAGTCCCACCATTATGGCAATATTTACAAGTATTGTAATAAGAGTCGTGGCTGAAATAATGATTCCTCCGCTCTCAGTACCATCAGCAGCTACTTCCACATGACCAATGACTAACGGTGGAATGGATGCAAATATGTCCGGGAACACCTTTGGATTGGATGTCCATATGAGAAGTGCAGCATTCTGCAGGAAATACGACACACCTATTGCAGTTATTAGTACCGCAAGGGATGTGGCATTACGCAGCGGCTTGTATGCCAGCCTTTCTACAACAATACCCAATATGGTGCAGACCACCATGGAAAAGAGCACTGCCAGAGCAGGCGGCCATCCCAGATATGTCATGGTACAGAAGGAAGCATATCCTCCTACCATTATGACATCTCCATGGGCGAAATTCAGCATCTTGGCTATACCATAAACCATAGTATAGCCAAGAGCTATTATCGCATATACACTTCCCAGGCTGATTCCGTTTATTAAATAAGTCAGCATAGCGTTCTCCCTATCAATATGAAAGTATCCTGCTGCAAAATCCACATCTGCAATTAAGCATTTAAACAAATGTGATGAAAAAACACTCAACAAGTTTCTATTTTACTACATTTTCCGCACTAAATCGAGGGTAATTTTACTCTTTAGTGCGCCCCCCAGATGTAAGCATTTCGTACTGACCAAAAACTCTACTATCGAGTACATTTTCATCACATCTGCTTTTTTATCAGCTCATGCTGTAAAAGAATAAGGGGCTGTCCCTCATCCGGACAGCCCCTGTAATGCTTAGTGTCTGATCGAATGCCCTTAGCAGCAAGTGCTTCGGGCTGTCCTGACAGTTATTACATACCTACATATGCACCATTCTGGATCACAACAGCCTTAGGTGCCTTGTTTACCTCACCGTTGCTGCTCCATACCATACCTGCACCGGTGATACCGTCAGCAGAGAAGTTAGGATCTGTAAATACAGAGATAAGGATCTCGCAAAGCTCATCGTGAGACATACCTGTTACATCAAGCCCGCCGTTATTTGCTGCATAGTACTGAAGAGCGCTGTAGATAGCGTAAGGGCAGTCATAACCGTCAGCAGCGAACTGTGAAGGTGTCTCGTTGTAGTTCTCGTTGTACTTTGCTACGAAGCTCTGTGTCTTCTCATCAGTAGCGTCTGCTGAGAAAGGTGTAAGAAGGATTACGCCCTCTGCAAGTGATGTATCGAAGCCCTCAAGAGTAAGGATACCGTCCATACCGTCAACACCGAACATCTTAGGTGCATATCCCATCTCAGATGCCTGTCTTAAGATAAGTGAAGCAGGCTGGTAGTAGATAGGAAGGAAAAGGAGATCTGCTCCTGCATCCTTTGCAGCGCCAAGCTGTACCTTGAAGTCTGTAGCAGTATCATCAGTAAATGTTGTCTCTGAAACAACCTCAAGACCAAGCTCATCAGCCTTTGCCTTGAATGTCTGATAGATACCTGATGAATAAGCATCACCATTGTTGTAGATTATAGCAACCTTTGTTGCAAGTGCATTGTCAACGATGTACTGAGCAGATGCAGCACCCTGGTTAGGATCTGAGAAGCACAGCTGGAATACATTGTCCTTGCCCTCTGTAACTGTAGGTGAAGAAGCTGAAGGTGTAAGCATGAATACACGGTCGGAATTAGCCTCTGCAGAAACAGCTACGCAGGGAGAAGTAGTAACAGTACCTACTATAACCTGAACATCATTATCAAGCAGTGTATGATATGCATTTACAGAGATTTCAGGATCATGCACGTCATCCTGAGGATCAAGTGTCATCTGGAAACCTGTTCCAAGTGCATTGATCTCGTCAACAGCGATCGTTGCGCCGTTCTTTACAGCTGTTCCGTAAATTGCAGCAGCGCCTGTCATAGGTCCGATAACACCTACATTAAGAGTACCTGTAAGCTCGCCACCCTCACCTGTTGTCTGAGCCTCAGTACCTGCATCCTCACCGCCTGCTGTCTGAGCCTCTGTGCCTGTTGTCTCGCCGCTTCCTGATGTACATGCAGTAAGAGCTGTTACTGACATAACACCTGCAAGAAGCATACCCAAAAGTTTCTTTTTCATAATTTGCCTCCTTTTTTACGCAGATCATTCTGCCTCCCATTGACCAAATGCCCTAAAATCAAAAAATTCCAAAGACAGGACAAACGTCCATACTTTGAAACCCCCTTGTTTCAGTACATTTGATCTATGAGTTATGTTACCACTCAATTTGCCATAATTCAAGACATTTCATTTGTGTAATATGCATAAAAAAACAGTTATATGCAGCCCTATGGATACAATTATTCACAATTGCAGATTATTCGGAATATTGCTTTTTATTCGTACTGTTGTATCATTACTACGCTAGGTGTTATTAATTAAAACTTCCCACATGTAGTTTATGGAAAGCAGAACGACGACTCGCATATGCGCCGGAACCGATGCAACGCCTCGGGAAACTAACCGCTAACAGCCCGTAGTTATCCGTCACATGCGAGCCGGTAAAAAAAACCGTCTCGCAGCCCTGCACCGGATAACAACGGGCTGTAAGCACTGGATTTCCCCGAGGCTAAATACGCATCGTGATTGTTCCGGTGCAATTGCGAGTGTCGTTCTGACTACAGCAGTGAGTGTAAAGTTTTATTTTTACACTGTCAATACAGTGGGGTGATAATAACAATACGCACGGAGGAATTATGATAAAGAATATCATCTTCGACATAGGAATGGTGCTTGCCGATTTCAGATATGAGGCTTATATGCGTGATGACCTTGGATTCGATGAAAAAACCATAAGAGTCTTTAAGGAACGCATAGTCGAGAACCCTCTCTGGAACGAGATTGACAGGAGCGCAATTCCCCTTGATGATGTTGTACGCGAAATGAAATCCAGAGTCCCCGAATACCACGACGAAGCGGAGAATTTCTTTTCCCATGTGACAGGCCTCATAGCCTCCTACGACTACAGCCGCCCCTGGCTCGAGGAATTAAAAGCAAAAGGATACAGAGTTTATCTCCTCTCCAATTATTCAAAGGATTATTTTGAACTGCACAGAAAGTCGAAATTTACCTTTGTTGACCTCGCAGATGGCATGGTAATATCCGGTTTTGAAAAAATAAACAAACCTGAACCCGAGATCTATAAAATCCTGTTAAACAGGTATTCACTTATTCCCGAGGAATGCATCTTCATGGATGACCGTGAAGTCAATGTTGAAGCAGCAAAAAAGCTCCGCATAAACGCCTTCGTTTTTAAAAGCTATGAAGACGCACGTGCGAAGCTTGATACTCTGCTCACTCTATAACACGCAGATACTATGCCGGAATTCAGTCACTGTACTTCACATCAGCTGCTCCAAGCATATGATACCTCTCTGACCTTACACAGGATTTCCACCCTGTCCGGTTCCAAATGTATTGGTATTCCCAAATGGATCCTTATTACCAAAAGGATCTGTATTTTGATTCTGAGGTGCTCCGTACAGACCACGGCCGGAATCATTGCCATATGGATTCACACTGTTATAATTCTGTGAAAGTCCGTTTCCGGAAAAGACATTTTCTGCAGGCTGTTGGGATACACTGCCAAGGATCGGATCCATGGATGTACTGCCTCCGGGAATCTGTGACTGAAGACCGTTGCCATTGAGACCGGCAGTCTTGCTTTCCAGGGTATTAACAGGCTGCGGAGCACCTCCTCCCAGATAAGAATCCATGCTCCCCCCCACAGACTGTGCAAAGGGATTGGGATTGCTTACTGTCTGTTTGTCAACGGAGCTGCCTACTATTTCCGGTGCAACCGCCTGATTTCCAAACATGGGATTAACATTTTTAAGGGCATCCGGTGTATCTGTGGGTGCAGTCTGAGGCGTAAACGTCTCCTCTTTCTTACCGTATGCCGTAACGGCACCGCCCTGAGTAGCAAAACTGGCCGATACAGAAGCAGCATCCACCTTGGCCGAACTTGAAAATGCAGAGCTTACATTCGCAGCATTAAAATCATCCTGATCATTTCCCTGAGGCCCGTAATACTCTCTTGCGGTCCTGGGTGCCATGGCATTCATAAAGTTCTCATCCCTGCGTTCCTTTATTAAAAGAGCCAGACATACCAGACCTATAAATATAAATATAACACCAAGTATAAGTGATGTACGATGCTGACCTTTATCCTGTACAATGTAGTAGGGAGTGTAGTATGCCAAGGTTTCCTCTCTTGAAAGAGAGAGACCGGTCGCCTCATTATATTCCATGAGCAGGTCTATGTCCTCATTGGAAAACTTCTTGAGTACTCCATCTGCCCGGAATATGGTGGTGGGCATGTTCTCATATGTGCACAGACTGCTGTCATACCAGTTCCATGTCTTATCAATCTGGCTTTCAAACATGGAATACTGTGATGTTCCGGCTGCAATGATTATGGAATGATCCCAGCACATCTCACCATTGCTGTCCTGATATATTATCGGGACTTCAAAATATCCGGAAGTCTCCCTTTCAGATGTAACCACACCAAAAACCTTATGCTGAGTTACAACAGAAATAGGCTGTCCCCAGACGCACCTGACATCCACTGCAACATGCTGGCCGTTCTTCAGTGCCGCAAATCCCGCATCATCCAGCTCATACAGATCCACCGCCGGTTTGGAAAGTGCAATGACATTCTTTACCGAAGGAATGAACATCACCAGACCTAATATCATAAACACCAGCATCAGTTTTAATTTCATACTCATAGCAAACCCTCAATAATTTATCCTATAACTACGCATCCATAACTACTGCATCAATCAAGCTTAAGATCTCCGTCCTTTACCCAGCCTATCTTCCTGCAGGCCATATTGATAAGCGGTGCTATCACCGCAGGCAGTACAAAAGATATAAGTATAAGCCCTATCCATTCCCATGCACCGGGAGTTATAGCCGCTGCTCCCTGCGTAAGTGCCGCTTCACTGGGATTGGTCCAGCCTGTGAACACCCCGATCTGTCCTACCAGTCCGCAGGTACCCATACCGGATGATACCGGAGCGCCGTTCATCTGAAGCTTGAACACACATGTTGCAAGAGGTCCTGTTATGGCGCTGGTCACTATGGGTGCTATCCAAATGCGGGGATTCTTTATTATATTGGGCATCTGCAGCATGGAAGTACCGATTCCCTGGGATACAATGCCTCCCCATTTGTTTTCCTTAAAGCTCATAACAGCAAAGCCTACCATCTGGGCACAGCATCCTGCCACAGCGGCACCGCCGGCAAGACCGGTCAGTCCGAAAGCTGCACAGATTGCAGCCGAAGATATGGGCAGCGTAAGGGCTATTCCTACCAGCACGGAAACAATTATCCCCATAAGGAACGGCTGAAGCTCCGTCGCCCACATGATGAGATTTCCTGTCCACATGGCAGCCTTTCCGAGAGGAGGTGCCACAAGTGCGGAGAGCCCGACTCCCACACCGATCGTTACGAGCGGAGTCAATAGTATATCAACCTTTGTTTCTTTAGATACAAGCTTTCCGATCTCAGCTGCAAAGATAGCAACTACCAGCACGGCAAGAGGTCCGCCTGCGCCACCAAGCGCATTGGATGAAAATCCGACCGCAATAAGTGAAAAAAGAACAAGAGGAGGACACTTTAATGCATATCCTATGGCGACAGCCATTGCCGGACCGCTCATTGCACTTGCAAGTCCGCCTACTGTATATTCTTTCTCCGCTACAGTCGCAACAGTCTGCGTAAGGAACCCTATATGGAACTGCTTTCCGATAGTATCAATTATTGTACCTATAAGCAGCGAACAGAAAAGACCCTGTGCCATAGCGCCCAGCGCATCAATGCCGTATCGTTTTAATGATATATCCACGTCCTTCTTTTTCAGAAAATCCTTTACTTTGCCCATTGTCCTCTGCCTCCGGTGGTGTTAAATAAGTAGTTAAGAAATCAGACTGTCAAATGGCTTTTACAGTCCGGTTATGACAACGGGTTATTTTTATCTTAAAACCCCCATTCTGTCAAGAGAATATTTATCATGAGTCTCGCCTCATGAGTCTTGACAGGGAATGATTTATCAGGAAAATGAAAAGGAAAAAAAGACCGACAGCCTTCAAAGCCGTCAGTCTTTATCTGTACATCCTATCTAAACCCATCCAAAATACAGTTCGTAGAAAGCAGAACAGTAAGCGGTGTGTTTTATTATCCGAAGACATTCAGTGTATGGAAACAACCTTTGATGCATCATCATCCGGATCTTCAAGGACCCTCCATGCATTCGCCCCGGAAGTTGCCGGACCGGCATAATGCTTTTTCTTTCCAGTGTTGTCAGTATCAGTTATCCACATTGCAAGAGGATTATCCGCAGAGCCTTTATACTGAACATATATGGTACTACCGGATGAATGTGCAGACTGTATCAGCTGTACATAGTCAGCCTGTGAAAAACTGGACCACCCCAGGGTATCAAGTGCCTCCTGGCAAAAAAGTGTGGTCGTGTCTATATCCTCAAGCTTCACTGGATTGTTTACCATATTTTCGATTTCTGCCATGGAATCCGACTGTTGCACTACATCCGGATCTGCTGCGGCATAAGCCAACGCCACATATATGGAATCAAGCATTTTCATATCTGCCGATATCCTGGCCTTCTCAATATACCTTAACAGTACAGGTGCCATAATAGCCACCAAAATAGCCATTATCGCAATGACGATAATCAGCTCAACCAACGAAAAGCCTTTGTTTTTTCCATTCTTTCTCATATGTTCCTGTATCCTTCCCTTTCCAGTAAACGCCACTCCCCAATGGCTATTTTACATAAAAAAACCGATTCGATCCCCCTTGACCTCCTCTTGATAAAAATATATCACTGCAGTAGACATAATAAAAGAATTCTTGGTATCTCTTTTTTCTTGACTCATGGAATAAATGCCCTTAAAATACTATGTTGCAGCGGTAAGTCCGCCTGCACTGCAATCGTTAAATACAATTTTCCGTTAGGAGGATCATCATGAATATAGTCTGTCTGGATCTTGAAGGTGTACTTGTACCTGAAATATGGATAGCATTTTCCGAAGCAAGCGGTATTCCCGAATTAAAGCGCACTACCCGGGATGAACCGGACTATGACAAGCTGATGAAATGGCGTCTGGGCATTCTCAAAGAGCATGGCCTCGGTCTTAAAAAGATCCAGGATGTGATCGCAACCATCGATCCTCTCCCCGGAGCAAAAGAATTCCTGGACGAGTTAAGAAGCTTAACCCAGGTCATAATAATAAGTGATACATTTTCCGAATTTGCCACTCCCCTCATGGAAAAATTGGGATGGCCCACCATATTCTGTAATTCCCTTGAGGTTGCCTCAGACGGTGAGATCACAGGATTTAAGATGAGGATTGCCGACTCAAAACTCACCACAGTAAAGGCACTTCAGTCCATAGGATACGATACCATAGCAAGCGGCGACAGCTACAATGATTTAGCCATGATAAAAGCAAGCAGATCAGGATTCCTTTTCAGGTCTACAGAACAGATAATCAAAGACAACCCCGAGCTTCCCGCTTTTGAAAACTATGACGAACTTCTTGATGCAATAAAGAAAGCTCTGTAATAATTTACGGCGGCAGGTACTTGTGAACAAATACTTACTGCCGTAAACATATTAAGTTCTTCAATAAATACAATAAATAAATACAATATATTCAATTCGTGCACGCTTTTCGTTGATTTTCATGGTAAAATTGTATTGTTCTATACAATCTGGTTTCAGGAAAAAAACAAAAAGGAAGGTATGTGCGTATGAAATTATTAGACAACGTCAGTGTCCGTGGAAAACTTCTGCTTATTTCGATTCCGCTGTCCATAGCCTTGATAGTCTCCGTGATATTTATGGCTGTTGAGATCAGCAGCACAGAGAAGGAAGTGGCTGAAGTTTACTACGATACACTCTACACCGTAAACAGCAATCTTCTGAATGCCGACCGCGATTTCTACCAGTCCATGAAGGGTGCCATGCAGTACTATGATTTCGTAAACGGTTTCACCGACGCGCCTCCCGAATTCGCAGCAACTCAGCTGCCGGGATCACTGGACGATTATGATTCCAACAAACAGCAGGTATATGACAATGTAAATGCGGCTATAGAGGCTGCAAAGGCTAATGATGAGCTTTTCAACAAGATTCCGTCAGCAGATGGCACAACCTTTGCCGATGAAGCCGTAAAATTTGAGGAAGATATGGCTGCATGGGAAGCATCCTATAATGTAAAGGATAATACCGGTGACTGGGAAGCATTCCATGACACCTTCTCTACAGCAAGAGGTTCCTTAAACAATATGCAGGAGATCACAGAAGCCTGGGCTGAATCCGAGCACAAGGCCCTGGTACTTGAGATCAGGATCAAGATCATAGTTATCTCTCTCATCTTTGCAGCGCTGATCGTTATCCTTGCTATTCTGGTACTTCTCGTTATGCACGGGATCCGTTCCGGAATCAACAGGATCACAACTGACCTTGAGGAGCTCGCAAAAGGGAACCTTAACATCTCCTACCCTGATGATTCCAGGATAGGAAGAGACGAAATCGGCAAGATCACTATGAGTGCTAAAAAGCTTACCATGAAGCTTCGTGATGTTATGTCACAGAGCAACAGCATGTCCGGCGAAGTAACCGATACCAGCACAGAACTCGCTGACAGTGCTTCACAGGCAGCTCAGGCTTCCGGTCAGGTAACCGATGCCGTAACAGAGATCTCCAAGGGTGCCGTATCACAGGCTGAAAGCGTAGAAAGCGCTGCCGGCAATACAGACGATATCGGAAGAAATATTGAGAATATAACCGAGGCAGTCAGCGAAATGGACCGTTATGCAGAGGAAATGAAGGAAGCCTGCGACAAGTCAATGAGCTCACTGGATAAGCTGATCCGCCAGAGTGAGGAAGTTACTGCATCAGTAAAAGATATCGGAGATACCATCAATTCAACCAATGATTCCGCTAAATCAATATCCGAGTTTACTCAGGCTATCACAGATATCGCTACACAGACTAACCTCCTCTCCCTGAACGCTTCCATAGAGGCAGCACGTGCCGGCGACGCAGGCCGCGGTTTCGCAGTCGTAGCCGATG
The DNA here is from genome assembly GCA_002393955.1 of Lachnospiraceae bacterium UBA4364. Classification (GTDB taxonomy): domain Bacteria; phylum Bacillota; class Clostridia; order Lachnospirales; family Lachnospiraceae; genus NK4A136. The sequence goes on from DGSK01000001.1 coordinate 436,209, forward strand.
AGATCAGACAGCTTGCTGACCAGTCCAGCGACAGCGCTGAAAAGATCAAATCCATTGTTGAGCAGCTGTTGGCAGATTCCGCTTCCTCCGTAAATGTATTGGAAAAGCTGAATGAAAGCTTCAGTGTACAGGCTGAGCAGCTCGACTCCACCAAGAGCAATATGGAGATCATGTCCGGTAATGTAGCAAGTGTTAAGGATACATCCTCAAGCATCACCAAACAGGTTATGTCACTGAACGATGCTAAGAACGGACTGTTGGAGATCATTTCAGACCTGTCCGCAATCTCTGAAGAAAACGCTGCTTCCACTGAAGAAACAAACGCTTCCATGGAAGAGCTTAATGCTACATTTACGATAATAAGCGAATCTGCAGGAAGATTACAGACACTTGCCGAGGAACTGAGAGAAAATATCAGCTATTTCAAGGTAGAATAGTAACACTCAAAAGATTTAAGGCACCGCGTCACGGCGGTGCCTTTTTTCATTATCCTTACAGTTTGAACAGGATCATCTTCTTTCAAGAATATACTTACAAATGGGATTCCCCATGGAAGAAAACTTCTCTTCGTATTCCGTCATTACATTTCCCTGCATCAAATCTTTATCCGAATGCAGATCATATGTAAGAGCTGTTATCTTAAAAGCACTCGCTTCCACTTCTTCAACGGCGAAATCGAACAGCGCCCTGTTATCCGTCTTAAATTCTATACGCCCGTCTTTTTTCAGTATCCGGTCGTAGCTTTCCAGGAACTGTCTGCTCTCAAGTCTTCTCTTGGCATGACGGTCCTTAGGCCAGGGATCGGAAAAGTTAAGATATATCCGGTCTACCTCCCCTTCTTCAAAAACATCGCAGATGTATTCCGCATCCATCCTGATAAAGCGCACATTAAGATTTTCATTTTTTTCCACACGTTCTTCCATCTTCTGTATAGCACGGAGAAGAACGGAAGAATATTTCTCTATCCCAAGGTAATCGGCATCAGGGTATTTTTCCGCCATATCCATAATAAAGCGTCCCTTTCCCATACCGATCTCCAATCTTATGGGCAGGTCATTTCCGAACATTTCCTTCCACAGGCCCTTCCTTTTTTTCTCATCATGAATGACAAAATCACTTTCTGCAATTATATCTCTTGATCCTGTTATATTTCTTAATCTCATATCTGCTCCTGTATATATTGTCTAAAACTTCCAGCTTGTTATATATCACTAACCTCCTCACCCCGGCAGCTTACCTGACGGCAGCACCGTCCGCACTGCTCACTTAAACACCGTCAGACAAGGCTGCACGTTGCGGGAAGTTTTCATACTTAATCCGTTTAATATCCTTTCCACATTTAGTCTGCCGGAAACATAATGACTCCCGCGTATGCTTCGGAATGACTGCTAAAACAGTGTCCAGAACAGCCTTAGTCTTTTTGCCGGGCCTAAGGTCTTAACGTATGTCCGGAGTTCAGTATTTGCCTTCTGCAAGGTATTCAGATCTGCCGGTCCTGGAACAGCCCCCCTATACAGATACTCCTCATATACGGTGATAAAACCAAGCAGCTCGGGCGGCACTACAGCACCTGCCCGGTGTATGAATTCTTCCAGAGTCTCACCGGATCCGATATCCTGGCCGGCGATATGAAGCAATCGCATATTGCGCTCAAACATTGTAACAAATTTCTTTTCATCATTCATCAGGAAATATTGCAGTCTGCGTATGATTATTATTGCGACCATCAGCGTCAGTGTCACGATAACGGTTATCACCATGATCAAAGCTGCATAATACAGGATACTTCCTCTATCCTCCGAAGATTCCCCGTCCGTCTCATCTGCAGCATCCGCAGATACAGAATTAGCTGAAACTGCATAGTTAAATGATACGCCCTCCATATCAGCAATATCTTTATCATCCCCGGTCTGCCAGTACCTGTCCACCTTATACCCCGGCGTCGGCTCAAATGCCACCCAGCCGATTCCCCGTATGTAACACTCCGGCCACGCATGTGCTGAATTGCCGGTCACCGTCACTGCCGAATATTTTTGAGGGGTCACCCGGAATCCCTGCACATATCTTGCCGGAATCCCTTCATATCTTGCAAGCAGCACAAAAGCCGTAGCATAGTACACGCAATACCCCGTCTGCTTTTCAAAGATCAGGTTGTCAAGGAATTCCTCTGCTGTGTCTATCTCCGGCGGCATAGCCCCCGGATTCACAGAATACTCCATAGATGATAACAGACCCTCTATGCGGTACAGTTTTTCCATGTCACTGTCCGCCCCCTCCATGAGTTCATTAAGAAAACTTTCCATCCGCTCTGACACCTTTGTTTCCGGCAGATATACCGACTCCATCCGTTCCCTGTATGCCAGATAATTATCATAGCTGAATTCGGAATTATCCGAAACACTATACTGTTCCGTAACCGCATGCCAGGCATTCTCATCGTCATCCCGCATATCTGATGCCAAATTTATAAAATCCGGACTGTTATTATTTATATAACAATACCTGACCGAATAAGAAACTGCCTCCCCGGTCCTGTCATAATGAAGGTCACCGCCGGTCTCTTTTATTATCAGCTTTTCATCCTCTGTGCCATACTTAACGATCTTATCCGGGGCAAAAAGATATTCCGGTGCATCATCCTGAAGCCTGAGCCTTATATATGAATCCCTGTAATACTCATTCGGATCTGCATCCTGATCAAGGGAAGTCCCATAAACCAGCTCAAGGGTATCCATTTTCCTGTCTGCACTTTCCTCCATGTAGTTCTTGGCCCACTCCCTGCCGGTAAAAGTATCAAAACTTTTTCCGTACAGGTAAACAGCAAAAGGAACAGCTGCACCAAAATACGCGTCAAGTACCGGGTGGTCATTCGGCTTAAGCTCAGCGCCAAAGCCCGGTTCTTCAGAAAAACCAATAAAGGTATCGCCGTACCCCTTAATACTCCCCTTTACCATTTTCTTTTCTATCCTGTCTATCTGTTCTGCCGCACTTGCAACGATACGCCTTACGAACCCCCAGTCGTAGGGTTTATCGGAAACCGGAGCAAGCAAAATACATATGATGAAGAGAATGATAAACGGCGAGATAGCAGCCAGATGCTCTCTGTGCCCTGTATCCCCTGTTTTTTTCCATCTTACCTGAATCTCGTCCGCTGCAACACTGAATACTGTTCCCAGCATAAGTACAACTATCAGCTTATCCGGGCTTATGCCCACAGCCAGAGCGGCTATTAGGATAGATACAATAGTCCCACCAAGAACAATCCGTCCTGCACTGAAGCTTATCAAAATCCGTGTTATGCAAAAGGCCGCAGCCGCAATACTTACACATATAAGGATTTCAACATGCTCCGTGAGCAGCTTTTCCCTCAGTTCCTCAGGACAGATAAAGAATACCGCCAGGACAGCTGAAATAAGAATGCCGCTTATTATTATCTTTCCCTCAGCTTTAAGATGCAGCAGCAGTATTCCGGTGACCGTTACCGTAATCGATATGACAGCCGACGTAAAATAGATTCTCTCACTGCTTCTTTCAGACATATACCACAGGAGCAGAGCCATTAACACCGGCAATATATAAACCGCATCATACAGCATCTTCTTTATCATCACAGTACCTCCTGCAGATCACTCTCAGGCGATACCGTATGTATCACACAACGTGGAATGTTCAGTGATGAAAAGTCCTTTTCCCGGCTTTCACTTACGATATATACAAGAATATAAACTCCCCCCTGTCCAAGACTGCGGATAAGTTTCTCTGTCTCAGGACATATTTCATAAAGGACCAGTATCAGTATCCTGCTGTTTATCACTGCACTGTTTCTGGAAAGCAGTTCAGCCATCCTGCCCTGTTTATCCGTTTTTGGAGCAAAATGATATGCGGAGACACGGGAATAAAACTCATTGAACCCGTCAGTATCCCTCACCCTGTCAACCGTCAGTTCATCCTGCAGCATAAACACACTGACAGGGGTACGTGCATTCAGGTAATACATGGTCAGCGCTATCACGATCTCACATATCCTGTTCTCCACCGGAAGATAGGATATCGGATCTTCAGCATATCTTGCCGGCTCCATAGCTATGCTTATCCCCTGTTTTTCCATACCGACTGTTTTGCGGACCAGCAGCCGTCCCTTTCCCGCGCTTGCTCTCCAGTGTATCATTCTGGCATCATCCCCGGGCAGGTACTCCCTCACCACCACATCCGGTTCACCTGCAGAATTATAGGTGTCTGCCATAGCTCCCAGGGACTCTTCTACTGTCTTCAGACTATCGAGTGCAACGATCTTTGGAAGAACGGTTACCCTGAACGGCTCCGGATTGCGGTAGGTGAAACTGAAGAGATTCAGAAAATCACGGATGACCACTTCTTTCACTCCGGCCTCATACTCTCCCCTGTAGCGGCATAACAGCTTCGTATCTCTTTTTATTCCGGTACGCGGCATCAGCTCGTATTCAGCAGAAGCATCAATCCCCTCTAGCTCGGAAAATCCGCTGTAGAGGATCATCCGTATACTGGTAAATGCAAAATAATCCTCATTCTGAAGTGTGATATAAAAATCAGACAGCTCATCAGCCACCACACGTCTTGAAGCCATCTTCTGGTATATCTTAAAGCGAAGAAAAACGAAGAGCAGATAAACAAATGATACTATAGGAACAAGAGTAACCGCAGCAAAAAAGCCGTAGCTCACGGTTCCGCCGTAAAAAGATATGCCCACCAAAGACATGATCCATAATATGATCAGTATGATCCTGTTCCTCTTCATATGTCAGCTTTCCCTGTTCAGACTTCTGCTTTAGTCACGGGAACTTTGACTTTAAGGATCAGTGCTTTCAGTATATTATCAACATTCTCCTTTTTTATCCGTGCTTCAGATGTAAGGCTCAGCCTATGGTGCAGCGTACATACGGCAACATCCTTGATATCATCGGGCTTTACATAATCACGCCCCTGCAGGAATGCACAGGCCTGTGCTGCCCTTATGAGATACAGGAAAGCCCTTGAAGAAGCCCCCAGCACAAATGCAGGCTCTTTTCTCGTCATATCGATCATATTTCTTGCATATTCAATAACATTATCTTTTATCTGTACCTTTTCAACTTCCTTTCGAATATTGATAATATCCTCTGCAGTACAGATACTCTTTATATCCTCCGTATTCCTGCCTTCGAGAAAATTCCTTACCATACGGAACTCTTCCTCCGGCTCCGGATATCCGAGTGAAAGTCGCATCATGAAACGATCCAGTGATGCTTCCGGTAAAGGGAATGTCCCGATAAACTCTACCGGGTTCTGTGTCGCTATCACCATAAAAGGCTCCGGCAGCTTATATATCGTCCCGTCGACAGTCACACTGCCCTCCGCCATTGCCTCAAGCAGTGCCGACTGGGTCTTGGGAGAAGTACGGTTTATCTCATCCGCAAGTATGATCTGGCGCTGAATGGCGCCTTCCCGGTACTCAAATTCCGAGGTTTTCATATTGAATATCGAGGACCCCACAACATCCCCGGGCAAGGTATCCGGCGTAAACTGTATCCTTCCGAAAGTCATATCAACGGAAGCTGCCAGTGTCTTTGCCAGTGTGGTCTTCCCTACCCCCGGTACATCCTCTAAAAGCACATGCCCACCTGCAAGCAGGCATATCAGAAGCTTGTCCGTCACATCGTTTTTTCCGACAAAATACTCGCCTATCTGTTTTTTCAGTCTTTCAATAATATCATTCTTCATATTTTTCCTCTATACCTGACACCTTCTGCAAGACACGCCTGGAGAATATCGGATTCGCCACCGTGGTCGTGCGATTTTGCTCCGGCACAAATCATATGCCCATTTCATTATAATATATTATATTCCTGTTTCAATGCTCTCCTTGCATGCCACATTGTAAAATGCTATAATCCATTTATGTAAACCGCAGTAATACCGGAATTATCAATCTTAAAGATTGTTTTGATATTTAAAATCATGAATAGAATGATCCCCTTTTTTAAGAGTAACATTGTGCATGCAATGCGCCGGACGGGCGTTTTTTTCTGTGCCGTTGTTATATTATTAGTAACACAGAGTCACTTCACCCTTGAAGCATCCGCCACGCAGGATGAGCTCAATCAGGAATCAGAAGACAGAAAAAGCGAGCCCGTACAGACAAATGAAATAGAAAACTGGCCACAGGGGCCGGCTATAGGCGCTGAAGGCGCCATACTGCTGGAAGCAAACACAGGCACACTGCTCTATGCAAAAAATATCGACGAAAAGCTCTATCCCGCATCCATAACAAAACTTATGTGCTGCCTGGTAGCCGTAGAAAACTGTGAGCTGGATGAAGTCATCACCGTAAGTCAGTCCGCTATCGATGCAAACGCATCTGACGGATCCAGTATGGGGCTCACAGCAGGAGAACAGCTCACCCTTGAAGAACTGCTTTATGGAATACTTATCAATTCAGCCAATGAAGGCTGTAATGTAGTGGCAGAACACATTGCAGGCTCTATTGATGCTTACGTGGATATGATGAATGCCAGAGCTGCCACGCTTGGCTGTACCGGTACGCATTTTGTCACGGCCAACGGGCTTTACAATGAAGACCACTATACTACAGCCCACGATATGGCGCTTATTGGCGTAGCATTCTTTTCTCACGACAATCTCTGCCGTATAGCCAGCACGCCACGCTACACTATCCCTGAAACGGCTACCCACGGCGAACATGTACTTCACTCCAAGAATAAACTCTATGCCGGCGGTGATTACGAATATGCTGACCTGGTAGGCTCGAAAACAGGTTTCACAAACGCATCAAGGCAGACACTCGTATCCTGTGCGGAGCGTGGCGGAATGAGGCTTGTAGCGGTCATACTGAAGGAAGAAAGTCCTCTGCAGTTTGCTGATACCGTAGAACTCTTTGAGTACGGTTTCAACAACTTCTCCATGATAGATCCCGATGAATTTGAAACCGGATATACCATAAGCAATTCAGGCTTTTTTAATTCCGGGACTGACATATTCGGCAGTACGGCTCCCCTGCTTGCAACAGCACCTTCAGCCGGCGTGGTACTGCCGAGAACCCTTACGTTTGCAGATCTTTCATCCGGCATAAGCTATGATGATCTTTCTGAAAATGCCATAGCAAAAATAGAATACTCCTACTCCGGTGTAAACCTTGGAAGTACGGACATTGTCTTAAATCCAGATGCAGCTGTAAGCTTTAATTTTCAGCTGAGAAACGCTGACGGAAGTTCAGTCAGCGAAAGTTCTGCTTCCGCAAATGCTTCCGATACAGGTGAAGGCATCACTGATTCCCCGGAATCGCCTGATTCAGGAACGGAAGCCGAAACAACAGAAGAAAAAGAAAAGATCTACATAAATGTTTATCATGTCCTGTTTACTATCTTAGGGATAATCGGCGCTATAATCGTACTGTTTATAATTTACAAGCTAAGCCGCGGATATTTTGCGCACAGAAAGCGTCTTGCCCGGATAAAACGCGAACGCGGAAAGATAATCAAGGACAGGAACAGCCTCCGCAGGGATTTCCGTCGAAGAAATTCCCACCGTTCATCCCAGAATACAGATAAGCTGATACTAAAGAGAAAATCAGATGAACATCCCACAAGAAAACATTCGAGGCGCAGACCTCCAAGAAAAAGACCAAAATAAAATAAGAGCCCGTTTAGGATGATCCGATCATCAAAGCGGGCTCTTATTTTTATTTATAGCTCTTACATACTATCTCTATCGCAGTCCTTGACCTTGCAAAGCACTCTACCAGTTTCGGTGAAAATGATCCTGCGTTTCCGGTGACTATCATTTCGTATGCCTTTGGCATATCGAATGCGTCACGGTAGGTTCTGTCGCTTATAAGCGAATCATAAACATCCGCCAGCGCAACAATCTGAGCCTCAATAGGAATAGCCTCCCCTTTCAGGTGATCCGGATATCCGCTTCCGTCATATCTTTCATGATGATGCCTGCATATGTTATAGCTCAGATCGTAATATCTCTGTTCGCGGAGCTCGGGAATCTGGCTTAATACCTCACATCCCATGGTAGTATGTGACTTCATGACTTCGAACTCATCCGCTGACAATTTTCCGGGCTTTAGCAGTATTGAATCCGAGATGGTTATCATTCCGATATCATGGAGAGCCGATGCACTTTCTATAAGAGCAGCCTTTTCCGGAGTGATATTATACTCCCCCGGATAAACATGCTCCAAAGCCTCAGCAAGGGTCTTGCTTATGGCTTTTATCTTCTGAATATGGGTACTGGACTCCAGGTTTCTGAACTCAACCATGGAACTCATAACCTCTATGATACGGTCATTAAGTGCATTCAGTTCCTTGTTCTTTTCCAGTATCTGTGAAGTCTGCTTCTTAATGAGCAGCTCCATCTCATCCTTGCTTCTGTACATATTGATAAGGTTCTTCACTCGCCCTCTTACGATCAGCGGAGAAAAAGGCTTGTAAAGGAAATCTGTAGCTCCGTTTTCAAAGCATTCCGTTATAAGCCCCTCATCCCTGTTGGTGGTCATCATCAGTACAGGTATATGCTTTATCACGCCTTTAAGCTTAAGCACCTTAAGAAGCGCCCTGCCGTCTATAATAGGCATATCAACGTCAACCATCATTAAGAGCACGTCCTTGGGATGCGCCATGACATATTCCATCGCCTCACGCCCGTTGGAGGTCAGTGCAACTTTATATTCTTCATGAAATAATACCCGAAGCAGATCGCCATTGTTAATGTCATCATCTGCAACCAAAATCGTATCCTTCATATCAGCCTTTCTTCCCCTTTCCGCTTTCTGCCTGTTTAACGGCTATACAGAGAAATCTGCTTAGATAAAGCTCCTGCGCACTCAGGAATATTCTGTACTCACTATTGTGTTATGATATGTCTTCCCTGACTGCAGAACCTGACATTGCGGCTGTCCTTATCGGTAAGCAGGAGGTTCCCGTTTAATTTTATGAGCGTATTCTCGTATACCACATCCGTAACACGGATAAAATTATCGCTGGTGCCATTTATCTTGTCATCAAGTTTCCGCTGTTCTTCCCTTAGTGCCACGAACTGTTTCTTCTGCTGTTCCAGGGCATCTTCAAGCTTTAAGTAAGAAGGATGCGTACGACCTTTAAGTGCACCTACTTTGCCAAGTATCGTATTCATGCCATCCCTTATGCGTTCCATATCTGCATCCAGCGCTTTCATACGCTGATTGATGGAAAGGAGCTGTTCTCCATAGTCATTAAGTCGTCCCACTTCTATCTCTGTCCTCGCATGGGCTTCATTTCCCACTACACCGGCAGTCACGCTGTTTGATGCCTTTACCTTGCCACCACAGATAAGCGGCTTCCTGCCTGCCACCTTCACGCTGTCACGACAGTATGCCATTGAGTTCATAAGGTAGCCGGCCTCTATATTGCCGCCTGCCACGATATTCGTATTTTCAAAAAATGCCGCAACAATATTCCCCCGTGCTTCGACGATACCGACATTATTGCCGTTCACGCCGCGCCTTATAATGATATTCTTTCCGGCCTTAAGCCTTGCCCCTTCTACATATCCGTCAACGATTATATCACCATCAGCTTCCACTCTGGCATTCTTCATAACAGATCCTGTGATATGTATTGTACCGTTGAAGCTTATATTATCTTTGCCATATACCACATCACCCTTGATCTCAAGCTGCTCGAAAATGGAAAGCTTTCCGTTCTGTATGGTGACATAGCCGCCCTTCTCGGAAACATATGTAACACCGTCATCCTCACAATGTATGAAATTTGCCTTAAGGGGGTCAAGATCATGACCTACATAGCTTAAGATTTCCCTGCCTGAAACGGTAAAACCGCTTTTGCCAGGTTTTGCCTTATGATAAAGCGCTATCTTTTCCCCAGCCTTTACTGCAGACAGCTCTTTCTGCGCCCTGTAATCAATACTTCCGTCTTCTTTTACCTTGGGCGGCTCATCGAAGGACTCAAAGAAATATTCATAATATCCGTCCACGCCCTCCGCAGGCTCTTCCCCTTCAGCCAGAAGGTATTCCTTTCCAACCGCATAATCTGCAAGATTCATGGTCTCACTGTCAATACAGAATCCGTTGGTTATTCCCATGCGGTCTATAAGCCTGAAGAACGCAGGCACGGTAAAGTCTTCGGGAAGCTTTTCCGTAAGTTTGAAATAGGCCTTCATGTGCCCATCCTTTGTATGGACACTTATCCCGCTGCTATAGTCCTTTATCGTATAATCAAGCTTGCTCCTGTCTATCTTAAACTGCTCCGTGAACAGTTTCTGGTGAGCCTTCTTCATGTCTGAAAGACTGCAGATAAGACGGGCATAATCGCTCACGTCGAGCCTCTCCATGAGCCCCAGCCTGATTTCGCGCATCTGTTTGTCCCGGTAGTACTTATTTGCATAAACACTGACATCCAGATTGGCCTCAAGTCCCATCCTGATCTCACGCATCTGCCTGAACATAAAATCAACACTGTCGTAGTATGTCACATCCAGACCACGGTCTATGCCCTTCTTTATCTCATCAAGCTGCGGGAATGAATAAACAGATTTGTCATACTCATCGATTGATTTCGGAATGACCTTTTTTTCAACAGTAGCTTCTATGGAATCAAGATCCAGACCATCCAGTACTTTAGTAAAATCATCATTATTGACAGTCAGGGCATTTAAGTTTTCAGCAGCCACGCTGTCAAGAGCCGAATCACCGGAAAGATCAGGCACAAGACCGCCCAAGCCATTCTTTTTTGACTGGTCGCTCCTGTTCTGTGTTTCCTGAACGTTATACAGAAGATCTATGAGATTTTCTTCACTGTAGAGATCCCCCAGATCCCCAAGATCACTAAAATCAAAATCCTCAGCCACGCTCTATCCTCCCCTCAGTTATTTCCCTTTTCCGTCAGATTAGCCCGAATTATCTTTATCCGCAAATATTATTTTCCCGGCCCGTCTGTTGATGTAAGCCTTAAATGCATCCACATCCGTTCCGTCCTTAAACCCCTTTTTGAAAAGCACCTGGCCATGCTCTATCATCCCCGGCATATTAAGGATCAGTATGTACTCATCCTCTGTCTCATATACCCTTTCTATGGTTCTGTAATTAAAGGAGAAGCCTGTTTCATTAACCTTTACATGTATATTATCGGCATTAAACCTAACTATCTCAACGATTACATCACCATGGTCACTCTGCAGCTTCCTGTAATCGATCCACTCCCTGAAGCTGTACCCGAAGAAGATCATGAAAAAGAAATACAGCGTCAGTACGGCGAAAAGTGAAGCCACGAGCCTGCTCCCCAGAAAAATAATGCTGAGTGCAAAACAGACCGCAAACAAAACAGTAAGCACTAATGCAAGTATACGTGTCTGCTTCTGCAACTTACGGTAACAATACCTGAAATACTGGGAATGCAGCTTCCTTGTCAGGATAAACTTATTCTCATACATCAACTTTGCCATAGCAGATACAAGACTCCAAATATCATTTTACCACAGGTATTATAATGCGGTAAACACAATCTTTTTATATTAAACCTAAAGTGCAATTCATTTTCAGCTTCGTATATTCTATCATACTATTTCCCTGCTTTGTGTATATTTCACACATGCGAACCCCCGATCATACACTAAATCCGACCGATTACCCGTCGGTTCCCTTACAGCGTGACTTTAATGAATAATCCGCAGCTTGTTGCAATGCCTGTTCCGCATAGGTAAGCCTATACGGTAAAAAAGAGACAGGCGTTTAACTGTCTCTTTTAGCTTAATTATTATATGATCAACCTGCCAAAAGCAGCTTATCTCTTCAGGTTAACCAGTTCCTCAAGCAGCGTATCGGAAACGGTTATGATACGTGAGTTTGCCTGGAAACCACGCTGTGTGGTGATCAGGTCCGTAAACTCACTGGAGAGATCAACGTTTGACATTTCCAGAACACCGGTGGACATATAGCCACCGTCTGACGTGATATCAACACCTATGCCGTCAAACTCTCCGGAGTTAAGGGTTGCCTTATACAGGTTATCTCCCTGCTTCTCAAGACCAGCTGCATTTGAGAAAGAAGCAACTGCTATCTGTCCCAGAAGCTTTGTCTGTCCGTTATCATATGCACCGTAGATCATACCGTTATTCTGAATGGATACACCTGTCATGGTTCCCAATGCACAGCCGGTACCCTTTCCGTCCGCATCACCTGAAGTTGCTGATGCTGTGGAAGTACCTTCGTTGTTCAGGTTCTTTGTTGCCGACATATCAATGCTTATTGCCTTTGCAAAAGGATTCTCAGTGCTGGATTCCTTAGGCTCAATGGTAAGGTTGAATGCCGATATATTGGTAGATCCGTTAAGTCCGGTAAGGGAACCTGTTGCCTGATTATATCTAACAGATATTGCAGTACCTGCAGGTGTAACGTAACCATCGGTACTAAGCGTTCCGTCTGCATCAAAAAGATTTACAGTTGTGCTTCCATCCGAATCGGTATAAGTATACTGATTTGCTTTTAACAGTGAACCGATAGTAATGGGATTTGATGTAGTGTCATTAGCCTGAACCGTAAGTGAAAGGAAATCCTCGTAATTATCAAATCCGAAAGCCTCCGCATATGCCTTCGCAGCATCTGCTTTGGTATAGTTGATAGTCTTGGTCGGATCCTTGGGATCCGGATAGGACAGACCGTTGTATGTGGCATTCTCATCTGAAATCTTTCCGGTAGAAGGATCATAATTGTTAAAAATATTATTCGGTGTCAAAGTGATTTCCTGTGCCGGAGACCATTTTGAATCCTTATACTTTATCTCACCGTTACCGGGATTTGCCATATCATACCCATCAAGGAGTGAATATGAAGCAGCCTTTGTTCCGTATGAGTTTGCGCCGGCAGCATTTGATCCTGTATAGACTTTTGCATCGAACTTATCCAATATGGATTCATTATTTGCATCAAGGACATCCTTAAGATTCAGGATATAGTTACCCTCTTCGTCCGTTCCGTTCATTCTGAATCTTGCAGTATATGAATAACCCATATTGTCATAAAAAGCAAGATTTATGACTTTACCATCACCAAGGACCTGTGAATCAAGCTTATCGATAATACCTGTCATGGTAGCAAGCTCAGTAGCCTTGGGATCGCTGGTCATATTCTCGGGGGACATGATCTGAAGCTTCTTGACATTATCCTGAACGATCTCGCCTTCATTATTTACAAGCCAGCCCATAACATTGTAACCGTTTGAGCTCATAGCCAGGTTACCTACAGCATCAACATAGAAAGATCCGTCTCTTGTAAAGAAGTTTGATGATCCGTCTGAAACAACGAAGAAAGAATTGCCCGTTATACGCAGATCGAAAGCATTACCTGTAGTCTGGGTAGATCCCTGCTGGGTAATAGACGTGCTTATAGCCGCAGACTGAACACCAAGACCTATCTGCTTTGCATTGGTACCTGCCGTTCCTGTAGCCTCATTAGGGCCGCTGGCTGACTGTGTGGTCTGGTACATCAATTCGGAGAAAGTGATGGACTGGGATTTGTATGCTACGGTATTAACATTGGCAATGTTGTTACCGATAACGTCCATCTTGACCTGGTGTGTTTTTAACCCCGCAACACCGGAGTAAAGTGATCTCATCATAAGGCATGTCCTCCTTCATCTTTTATATATTGAGGAGGGCCCGTAAATCCTTTTGAACGTTCCTCATCCTTGAGAAACCATCCTCTTTGTCTTAAAACCTTACAATTATTATATCGGGCTTTTACCCCCAAAGTTTATATCAGCATTCAAATAAATAGATTTTATGGCTGCTCAGCAGATTCTTCATCAGACGGTGTTGTCTCTGATGTTGTCGATTCTTCGGCAGCTGTAGTTTCTGATGCTGTTTCTGATGCTGTCGATTCCTCTGCAGCTGTAGTTTCCGAAGCTGTTTCCGATGCTGTCGATTCTTCTGCAGCTGTAGTTTCTGATGCTGTTTCCGAAGCCGTCTCATTCACTGATGATGCTGCAGTGCTCTCCGATACTGCATCTGCATTTTCTGAAGTGCCTGTGCTTGTCTCACTGTTCTCAGTTTTTTCCGCAGTTCCGGAAACAGGATCTGCAGCCTCAGCTGCCTCATCCACAGCCGTTTCAATGACAGGAACTTCTTCCTGAATCGGGGCTGCCTGCTCTGCTGCCTGTTCTGCCGCAAGCTTCTCCTGCTTAGCCTGCTCGTCAGCAATGATCTTCTGGAGTGCCTTCCGATACTGGTCTATTCCGTCTGCAAAGCTTTCATCTAAAAAGCCCTTTTCAAAATCATTCATATCATCATACTCTGCCACAACAGCAGATGCCGCATTGAAATAATCCTTTGTCATAAGGGAAGGTGCCGGAAGATTCTTTATAGCTGCTATAAGGTCGTCAGCCCTGTCCGAGGCTTCCACATATCTTTCACTTACAACAGTCTTCAGATCATTTATAGAATAAAGTGAACCATCGATAGAAAGATAAGCCTTGCCTTCTTCATATGTCACATAGTCCACCACGCCGGATACTTCATCCGTATTGCCCGCATCATCCTTTACGCTCATGATAACAGTCTTGCCGGTCAGGCTGTCAGCCTTCATGGCATTCATATTGTCACCTATAGCCTGTACTTCCGATACCTGTGTGAATGTCGCGTACTGGCTGATCCACTCTGTATTTGACGTAGGCTCAAGGGGATCCTGGTTCTGCATTTCCGCCACAAGCAGTGTAAGGAAAGCCTCAGAGTCAATCTGTGATTTATCCTTTTCGGAAGCCGAAGCAAGCGACTTGCTGGAAGCATTGCTGTTCTGTACTTTTCCGTCCACTACGGGTGCAACCAGACCTTTTATATCCATAACTGTCCCTCCTTATGAGCATACTGTTTTATCATTTCTTCATTTTTTTATGCGACACGAGGTAAAAATCCATCGGCATCTGCGTGCATACACGCACACCCCTGAAAATTTTGCCTGTATCAAACCTTATAATCCATCTTATTGCCATCTGCCTGCATCATCTGTGCGGTAACAGCATCTGCTTCATCTATATCCTCAGGGATTCCGGCAAAGTCCCCCAGGTCTATCTTTCTGGTAGCACGTCTGAGCCTCTCCTGCTCACTTGCCTCAGCATCAGACTGACCGTCATTGCCCTGTTCAAGATTCTGCTCAAACGCATGTGATGAAACAGTAACTTCAACAGCATCTATCTTTACGCCCTGTTCCTCAAGGTTCTGCCTAAGCACCATTATCTGGCTCTCAAGCGCAGCCCTTGCTGCTTCCGTCTCTGTCGAAAACTGTGCCGTGACCACGCCGGACTTGCTCACTAAATTTATAGCCACATTACCGAGGCTCGCCGGATGGAGACTCAGTTCCAGGGATGAAAAGTCATCCTTTACCTGAGATTTTATCTTTTCAATAACCTGCTCTGCCACTTCAGCTGGATTGCTAAGATATCCCTGGGGTCTTGCTGAAGCTTCTGCCTCTGCCATCCCCGGTTCCTGTACCGCTGTCATATCCGGAGCACTGCCTGCCACATTGATATCAGACCGGGCATCATGCCTGTCATCACGCTTTAATGCTCTGTTTTCATCAGCTGATGCATCGCTCCCCTCATCCGGTTCATTATTATCGTTCTGTGCATTGAGTGCAGCATTTTCAACAGGTACCGTATCCTCCGGAACTCCTGCATCCTGAACCGGACTTCCGGCATCAGCTACATCTTCCGATTTCACCATTGTCTGCACATCTTCTGTCCCGGCTGTGATAATGTCCATCAGCTCGCCTGCCTCAGCCGGTTCAATTCCTGCTTCCTCCAGAACTTCTGCCGCCATCTTATTCAGATTTCCGGCCGTATCCAGTATGTTCTGATCTGTCAGCAGGCTCTCAAGTCCGCCATCACCCATTATATCGGCTGCCAGCATATTCATATTCTCCGGCATCACAAGATCCGATGTGGAAATTGTAAGGTCTTCACAGGCCTGCATGATCTCAGATACATCTACACCCAGTATTTCCGCAGCCTTTTCAACGATCAGGTCAACGGCCTGCATCACTGCTTCTATCTCTTTTTCATCAACAACAGCATCATCTGTACCGGCATCTGTCTCAGCTGCGGATCCGGACCTGCTTTCATTCTTTATGGAGTTATCTTCTGATTTGCCGGACTTTGAAACACTTCCTTCTGCCTCAGACTCATTATTCCTGACAGCAGGCTTATCATAGGACGTCTTATCAGCAGAAGCACCGGCAGACGAATTGTCACTGTCTCCGCCTGAAAAATTATTTGTGGATGTCCGGATATCCCGGTTCTGAACATTGATCTGACCGGTGGCATTTGCGAATGCACTCTTGAAATCTGCCTTCTGACCATCACGTGATGAACCGCTATTCCTGTCCATACCATCCGTAATGACTGAAACCTGCATCTGGCTGTTAAGATCGCTTATAGATGTCATAACATTTCTCCTTGGCACATCCCTGCGGTCCATCGTCCGGATGCGGTGATACCGTACAAGTGACCGCTTCCCTGCGGTCTGCATATCCCGGTTCACAATAGTTATCGTCAGAATACTGCTTTCACTTAACCCCTGATCATTAATCCGGATCCATTATCCTGGTCACCTGAGCAGCCATATCAGGATCCATTGCACCCAGTATGGCTCCGCGCTGGGCACTGTTCATAGCCTTAAGTATCTTTCCCACAAGTTCGAGCGAAGATCCCATGGTATTGAATATCTCCGCAGCGTCCTTGGGATCCATGGCAGCATAAGCGGCCGCATAATCCGTCACACTGGCATCTACAGCCTCTTTCTTTACTACTTCCTGGTACAGATACTGGGCTGTCTCAGGATCCATATCCTCGTAATATTTTCTGTATGCATCAGCACCGGGGCCATTTTCAGCATATACCACTTCCTCATAGAATTCAGTCTTTATACGCTGGAATTCCGTCTGCTGATCCTCAAAGGTCTTTAACCTGTTAACCTCAGCCTTAAGCTCTTCTATCTGCTGCACATAAGTACCGTTGGCGGTCTGAGCACTGGTAAGCTCTAGCTCAAGCGCCTGTATCTGTGCCACCGCATCCGCCAGGGATGAGTAGCCGTAATATGCCTCAAGGTCATCTGTTTCCGTAACTCCGTCACCGGGAAGCACTTTGTTTATCACAGGCACGTTTCCGATTATCGGGCGCAGTACATTGGAACCAAGCCCGCCTACATCAAGCTTTATCAGAATACAGATTATGCCTATCCAGATAAGCACTATGAACAAAGTGACAAGTATCATGGATAATCCGCCGCCGGGGGCATCGTCATCCAGGTCTGCCTCTTTGTCAGCCAGCTCCCTGGCTCTTTTTTTAGCCTCTTTGCTCTGGGCTTTCTGCTCAGCCTTAAGTTTCTTCTTTTCCTCGGCTAATTTCTTTTTTTCCGCTTTTATATCGATTTCCTGTGCCATATATCTTAATCCTGTTCCGCTTTCTTTGCTCCGTATACGTAGCTGGTCAGCTGATCAACCTCTAACGCCTCAGCCGCAGCTTCTTCACTCATGAATTCCTCAAAAGCATTCTCCTTAAGTTTTTCATGTATCTTTCTTTCCTTGACCGCATCCTCCATCCGGACACGTGCATTCTCAAGATTCTTTTGGGCAACCTTCACCTTAAGCTTCTGTTTTTTTATTTCTTCTTTATTATATTTCTGCTCATATTCATTTTCCATGATATGGCGTATATCAAGATCGCCGTTCCGAAGTCTCGCAGACTCTGCTTCGAGCTCCACAGCCCTCATATTCAGTGCAGAGAGCTTGTCTTCCTCATCGCTGAGTATCTTTCTGCGCTCTGCAAAAGCCTGTTTGGCCTGCTCTTCAAAATTTTCCATCAGGTTAAGGATATTCTGAAGCCTGTAATTAAACTTTGCCATCAGCTATCTCCGAACAGCTTTTTCATCATACCCACTGTATCATCAAATTCAAACTTGTCTTCAACATCCTGACAGAGGAAATCATTTACCGCATCTATCTTTGATATAGCATAATCGATACGTGGATTTGATCCCTTCTTGTATGCGCCTATATTTATCAGATCCTCAGAATCATTATAGGTAGCCATGACATTCTTAAGCTCACCTGCAAGCTTCCTGTGTTCCTTCGTAGTCACCATACTCATGCATCTTGATATGGACTGGAGTACATCTACGGCCGGATAATGGTTTCTGTGCGCAAGCTTCCTGTTGAGCATTATATGTCCGTCCAGTATGCTCCTTGCAGTATCGGTTATGGGCTCATTAAAATCATCACCATCCACAAGCACTGCATAAAGTCCCGTAATTGAGCCTTTATCGCTCTTCCCCGCCCTCTCAAGGAGCTTGGGCATCTCCGAATAAACCGATGGCGGATATCCCCTTGTAACAGGCGGTTCGCCTATGGCAAGCCCTATTTCTCTCTGTGCCATGGAAAACCGGGTAAGGTTGTCCATCATAAGGAGCACATCTTTTCCCTGGTTCCTGAAATACTCCGCAATGGCAGTAGCAGTCTGAGCCGCTTTCTTTCTTTCAAGAGCAGGCTTATCGGAAGTAGCTACAACGACCACTGATCTTTTTAAGCCTTCCGCACCAAGGTCTCTTTCAATAAACTCACGTACTTCCCTTCCGCGCTCGCCTATAAGCGCTATCACATTAAGTTCTGCTCTGGTATTCCTGGCAAACATACCCATAAGAGTAGACTTGCCCACACCGGATCCGGCAAATATTCCTATCCTCTGTCCCTTGCCTACGGTGATCAGACCGTCAACAGATTTGACACCCAGAGGAAGAGGTTCATTTATTATCGCCCTGGTCATTGCATCAGGGCTTGCAGCCTCCAGCGGATACCAGGTCTCACCCACGGGAGTAAAATCACTTACAGGCCTCCCCAGCCCGTCAAGTACCTGCCCCAAAAGAAAATCCCCAACCTGTACGGAAAGGGGACGCTCCTCATTTTCAACTATGCAGCCGGAGCCTATCCCTTCAGTCTCTTCATAGGGCATTAGCAGGGTCATGTTTTTTTTGAATCCCACCACTTCTGACATTATCGTCCGTCCGTCCGTAGTAGTGATCTTGCACATATCCCCCATCTTGGCATCAGGTCCTGCGCTCTCCAGCGTTAGCCCCACCACATTCACTATCTTACCCAGTTTTCTGTAATATACTCTGCCGGCAGCATCGTATTTATCAAGATTAATCTCTGACATCTTTATCTACATCTCTATATACAGCTTTACGGCTCATAACTTAATATTCGAAGCTGCTTTTCCAAAAGATCCATCTGTGTACCCAGGCCGCAGTCCCATATTCCGCCGTCTGATTCTATAAGGCAGTCGTTAGGTTTCAGGGTAGCATCCTCTATCACCTCAAAACGGTCCGGCATGATACCGGTTCCCTTGGCAATATTCTCTTTTATCAGCTGGACGTTCACATAGTCCGCCGCAGATACGTGAACAATATAATTTCTGCTCCCGTCCAGATTGGTTAGCACTCTTTTTAAAAGATAAGCAATGGTATCCTTATCATCTTCCAGCCTGACGCCGGTAACCTTTGCAAAAATATCGCTCAGCTTATCTATCAGCAGAGGCTCAAGTGCCCTGCTCTTTTCTTCATACTCTTTCTGAAGTCTCTGCCGTTCTTTCTCAAGTTCTGACTGCAGCTTTTCGTACTTTTCAAGTCCGGCTCTCTCGCCCTCCAGCCGTCCGGCTTCAAAGCCTTCGGCATGCCCCTTCTGCCTTGCGTCTTCT
The DNA here is from genome assembly GCA_002393955.1 of Lachnospiraceae bacterium UBA4364. Taxonomy (GTDB): domain Bacteria; phylum Bacillota; class Clostridia; order Lachnospirales; family Lachnospiraceae; genus NK4A136. The sequence goes on from DGSK01000001.1 coordinate 455,984, forward strand.
GTCACTGATTCCGCCTCTTTCTTTGCATCCTCAATGATGGCTTCCGCATTTTCCTTTGCTTCTTCTATCATCGCCTGGGCCTGAGCCGCCGAAAGAGCGCTGTTCTCGTGTATTACAGAACTGCTTTCTTCATCTTCCTCCCTGTCGGAAACAAGCCGCTCCACCATCTCTGCATCAAGGCCTTCGGAAAAGCCTTCCTCTATGGCTTCCGGCTCTTCGTCCTGCATATGGGCAGCCAGTTCTTCAAGCCGCTTCGCAATCCGGTCGTTGGCATCTATCTTGACTACCTTGGCATCGCTCAGCTTTACATTATATCCCTTGACAAAATTCGCTGACAAAATAATCCTCTACACTCCTGCAACATCAGACAATGATATCATCTCCGCCGCCTCTGGATATGACTATCTCACCGGCATCCTCGAGTTTCCTTATCTCATTAACGATCTTCTGCTGTGCATCTTCAACATCCTTCATACGCACAGGCCCCATGAATTCCATATCTTCCTTGATCATATCAGCAAGGCGCTGTGAAAGGTTCTTGAATATCTTGCCCTGAACTTCCTCATTGGAGCCCTTGAGTGCAAGGGACAGCTCACTGTTCTCAACATCCCTGAGTACACGCTGCACAGCCTTATCATCAAGCTGCATGATATCCTCGAATACGAACATCTTCTTCTTGATCTCATCGGCAAGCTCAGGATCCTCGATCCCAAGAATCTCCATGATATGTTTTTCAGTACCGCGGTCTGTGGAATTGAGGATCTCAACAACCTGGTCAACTCCGCCGATCTGGGTGTAATCCTGGTTAACGAGATTAGCCAGCTTGCTTTCAAGGACACGTTCTACTTCCTGTATAACATCAGGGCTGGTCCTGTCCATTGTAGCTATACGTCTGGCAACATCCGCCTGTGAATCCGACGGAAGCGCCGACAGTATCAATGCCGCCTGATTTGATGAAAGATATGAAAGTATCAGGGCAATGGTCTGGGGGTGCTCATCCTGGATAAAGGAAAGCAGCTGGGAAGCATCCGTTTTCCTGACAAATTCGAAAGGCTTGACCTGGAGGGACGCCGTGAGCTTTCCGATGACATCCAGCGCCTTGTCCGCACCAAGAGCCTTCTCTAACAGCTCTTTGGCATATCCGATACCGCCTTCCGCAATATACTGCTGCGCCAGACAGATCTCATAGAATTCGTTTATGACATCCTCTTTTATCTGCGGTGATATGCTTCTCGTATTTGCTATCTCAAGCGTGAGATCTTCTATTTCCTCTTCCTTCAGATGCTTAAAAACGGTAGCGGAAGTTTCCGGTCCCAGTGTTATGAGCAATATAGCAGCTTTTTGAAGTCCTGAAAGATTACTTCCTTCCGAAGCCATTTTAATCCTCTATCCCCCTTATAAAACTATGATCACAGATCCTCATTCAGCCAGTTGCGCAACAGGTTGGCTGCCGCGTCCGGATTGTCTTCCACAAATTTCTCGACTATCTTCCTGGCCTCAGACTTATCCTCTACACCGATCTCCTCAAGTTCCTCCTGAGGTGTGGACTGAAGTATCTCATCTATGGAAACCTCAGGCTCCGGCTCTTCTTCCCTTGCCTGACGCATGCTGCGCAGGATAACAAATGCCAGCAGACCAAGAATGAGAAGTATAAGCAATACCGTAAGGATATCCGTTATATCCATCGCAAGGCCTTCATGATCAACAAAGAAAGGCTCCTCATATGACAGGATAGTTATGTGATCTACACCTATACCGGTGGCTGTAGATACTGCCTGCACAAGATCCGGATCAACCTCGAGCTTTGTGCGGACATCATTATTCAGCTTGTACTGATCCCAGGTAATCCCCTCAAGCAGCCCCTGATCCTTTACATCATCCTCACGGATCACCTTATAGGTAAGGGTGGTCACGGAAAGGGACGACTCGTCATACTTTATGGCACCTGCAGGAATCTGCTGCAGAAGCGTCGATTCATTTGGCAGGTAATCATAGGATTCCTCGACCACATGGGCATTGGAGTACTCATTGTCCTCATATTCATAGCCTGTCTCAGTATTGGAATCTGTTCCGGGTACACCGGATACTCCTCCGCTGGAGTCAGACTGGTAGATATCCTTACTTGCAAGCACGCCCTGTTCCTTGTCCTCGTCAGGCCAGTACAGATGGTTTGCTTTTTCCGTATAGCTGTTATCCAGTACCACATTAACAGCTGCCTCAATCGATGAAAACTGGTTAGTAGCTGTCAGGACTCTTATCACTTCAGAACGCATGCTGTTAGATACCTGCTCCTGCAGAGCATACTGACTGGATGCGGAACCGTATGTGGAATTGTCATTCGTTCCGGCAAAAAGCAGGTTGCCGTCGCTGTCAAGGATAGTAACGTGCTCAGTAGTATCATTTCCCAAAGCAGTAGCAACAAACCTTGCTATAGCCTCTGCATTTTCCCTGGTGCAGACATCCGAGAGATCCAGGTTTACTGCCGCATAAGCTTCCTTGTTCTGTGCGATCAGGGTACCGTTCTCCTCCGGAAGGCTAAGCTGCACGGAAGCTTTATTTACGAAGCTGTAGGACTCAAGCTCTTCCTCCATGAAATCCTGAAGATATACGATGTACCTTTTCTGGGTATTCGATTCTGTGGTAAAGAAATTACCGTTTGTCACATTGTCTATGGACATGGCATCCGTAGATATATTGTTGGATCCCAAAAGGAGGTTTGCCTTTGTATAGTCTTTTCTGTTAATGCTTATTTCCAGGCCATCCTCACTGGTCACATATACTATATCCTCCCCCTCTAACAGTGCGATAACCTCATTAGCCTGCTTGGCATTTTCAGCAGTATATATCTTTACATACTCGGGACGGGTAACAGCAAAAATAAGCACAGCAAAAGCAAAAACCGTTGCTATGGCAATTGCCGCAATAGTGATTTTCTGCCTGCGTGAAAATTTTTCCCACCATTCCAAAAGTCTTCTCGGAAGGTTCCTGAACCACGCAACTATTCGATCTACCATTTACTTGTCCTTTCCTGCGATGTACCTGATACTGATATTCTGACTCTGATATCCGCCTTCAGATTTTTCTCTAAAGTTTCCTGCAGTCATGCTGATTTTTCTTTCTTATTGATATGATTGATATGACAGCTGCTTACGGCTGCCATTTTCGCTGCATCATATATCTGATTTTATATCTGCATATTGATCAGCGTCCTGTATGACTCCATAAATGCATTCTTTACAGCCACTGTATATTGCAGAGATGTGGAAGCTTTCTGGAGTGCCACAGCCAGATCATGAGTACTTGTCGCCTCTCCCATTGCGAGCTTTATCTCTTCGTTTTCAGCCTGTGACAGGTATCCGTTGGTCTGATTAACATTGCTGATCATGGAATTAAAGATCGCGCCGAACATGTCATCATCTTCCTTCTCCCTGATCATGCTCCGGTCTGTCAGCGGCTCTATAGTTCTCAGATTATCTCTGAATACATTTGTTGCATTTATAGGTCCCATAAATCAATCCTCTTTGCTATAACGTACGCTCCGGTCATTCGTGATCCCGGTCTGTGACAGCTGTATTTTCACAGTTATTTTCCTGATTTATATACTCACCGCACACATACCGTCATAATCATCCGTATCTGTGAAAGAAACCACCAAAACTGTTCATATCTATCCACAAGTAAGTGGTCTGCTGACCAATCCTGTATTGTTGTCAAAACGCTTTAATCCGTCAAGACCTTGCCGTAAGCTCAAGTCCCTTGGTTGCCATGGCTTTGCTGGCATTGAACACCGTTGCATTTGCCTCATAAGCTCTTGATGCATCTATCAGGTTAGTCATCTCGGTAACGGTATTCACATTCGGGTATGTCACATAGCCGTTCTCATCCGCATCAGGATGGGACGGATCATAAACCATGTTCATCTGGGTATCCTCATCCTCATGGATGTCATCAATCTTGACACCGTACCCGATCATATCATCGGCAATGGCATGACGTCCGATCCTTTGCTGGGTACGCCCGTCTCCCACAATTGAGTTAAGCACCCTGCCGAAATGCCTTCTGTCTGCCTCAGTCTCCTGAGTTGCAAAGGTTACCACCTTGCGCCTGTACGGGGTACCGTCAGCCGTACGTGTGGTATTGGCATTTGCAACATTTTCCGCAATGGTATCCATACGGTAACGTTCGGCAGTAAGTCCAGTGGCCGATATATCAAAAGCTGTAAACATTCCCATATCTTTCTCCTCCTGCTGCATGAGTGCAGTCCCTCGAAGATAATCCCTGCGTGCTTATCCGAGGATCACCAGATCCCGGATCCGTTCGTTTTTTCGGATTTTATCAGGCGGCTTCTATGCCGCATCCGTGTATCACGTGGACATCGCCGTGCGCAGGTTTGAAAACTCATTCTGCATGCAGCTTACCAGCGCATTGTATGTGATCTGATTCTCTGCAAGGTAAACATTTTCGGTATCCACATCCACATTATTCCCATCTATACGGTAGCTGTAATCAAAAGCATCCGTATACACTCTGGGTTCTATCCTGGACAGCTGCAGGTTATACACACGCTGATCCAGATTGTCATACTCTACTTTATTCAGTACTCTGGTGAATTCTTCCTCGAAAGACACATCCTGGCGTTTATAGCCCGGAGTATCCGCATTTGCTATATTGTTGGATATTGCTTCGTTCCTAAGCCATGCCGCATCCGCAGCCTTATCAAGTGCATCCACGTATGAAAAAACATGTCCGTTTACCACAGTCTCCTCCTTGCCGGCGAAAGCCCCCAAAGTATAAAAAAATACACGGCAGCAATCCGTCTAACCCGAATGCGTCCATGCATCATCGAAAACAACCTGTCCATGTTGTCCCACAACATATGAGGCCTGAAGCTCTCATACATATTATATCGGCTTAGCTTATATATTTGTGTACAGTTTTTTAATGTCAAAATTATGGATAATTGACAGCCACTCTGTACAATTACCCATAATTATTTTATGTACACTAATATTATAATGTTTTCGACATAAAATACAAGAGAAAATTGTGTTATTTGAACTAAATATTGCTTTACAAAAGTAAAAGCCACACCATATATTGTAATATGATGCGGCCATTTTAGTTTACATAATTTTCCTTAAACTTAAACTTATACTTAAACTTATACGTATTCCTATCCTTCCGTGATGGAATAGATCAGTTCGTTGATAACCTTTATCTCTGTGCCCCTGACTCCCCTGGATCTGGTCTCAAAGATGCCCGCTCCGGCCATTTTCTTGACCGCATTTACAAGACTGGTCCTTGATATACCGCTCTCTTCCGACAGTCTGGTCAGATTTACGATGCCGCAGCCGTTTTCATCAAGCTTCGAAAGCACGGCCCTTACTGACTCTGTTTCAGACTTGCTGGTCACTTCAAGCACCCCGTTAACAGTCTTTTCCAGACGGTCGCTCTCATCATTTTCTTCCTTTTTGGAACGCATCATTTCGAGTCCCACTACTGTAGCCGCATATTCCGAGAGAATGATATCATCTATGCCATACTCTTCTCCGTTTCTGTATATGAAAAGGGTTCCTAACCTCTCACCGCCTATGAAAATAGGAGTGATCATAACCCTGTATTCCACATGTTTTTCACCCTTGTCCGATACGGATTCACCACGATTGCGGCGCTCGTATCCATGAGCAGTCTTCCATGAGAAACCTAAAGCCAGAAGCCCGGCATTTTCCTGAGTTGAAAGTATCGAAAGAAAACGGTCATTCAGTGCATTGTCAATATAATTGCCTACCTCATAACCAAGCATTTCCTCGATTTTTTCCACGGAGCCGTTTTCACACGCCCCCAGCACCTTACCCCTGCGGCTTATGACCAGAGCATCCGATGAAAGAGTATCCGACACCACCGTGCATATATCCGTAAATGCCACTTTTGATGAAACGTTATTATGTAAAAGACTGCCTATGCGTCTTGTCCTGTCAAGCAAACTTATTCCTGCCATATTATCCTCATATGATTCTGTTATCTGCACCGAATCGCCAAGCAATGGCGGTGCCGCCGTCATCACAAATTCCTCAATACCAACTATAGCACATAATGAATCTGGCAATGCTGTATTTTCAGTCTTCTGATTCAGCCTGCTCTTCGGTATGTCCGCACTGCTCATCAATGCAGGCAAGCTTTTTTCCTTTTATTACCATCATATTTCCGCATTCGGGACACTTCTTTGCCACAGGTCTGTTCCAGTTCATAAAATCACATTCCGGTATATTCTCGCAGCCATAGTATCTTCTGCCCTTCTTGGTCATGCGGATAACGATCTCGCCGTCACATTTCGGACATTTTACTCCGATCTTCTCATAATAAGGCTTTGTATTGCGACACTCCGGGAATCCGGGACAGGCAAGAAACCTGCCATGGGGGCCATACTTGATGACCATATTCCTGCCGCAGTTATCACAGACTATATCAGTCTCCTCATCCCTTATCTCTATATGGGACAGTTCTTCTTCAGCCTTCTTCACTGCAGTATCAAGATCCGGGTAGAAATTTTCGATTATGGTCTTCCATTTTATATCACCTTCACCCACACCATCGAGCATGCTTTCCATGTTTGCAGTAAATTTTGGATCTACAATTGCCGGAAATTCATCAACCATTATCTTGTTTACCGCTTCCCCCAGTTCCGAAACAAAGAGATTTTTATTTTCTTTGAGTATATACCTGCGGTACAGGATGGTAGAAATAGTCGGTGCATAGGTTGAAGGCCTGCCTATCCCCTGCTCCTCCAAAGCCCTTACCAGGCTTGCTTCCGTATAGTGTGCAGGCGGCTGGGTAAAATGCTGCTTCTTCTCCAGTTCCTTGAAGATGATATCCCCAAGTGAATCCGCCTCCTTTATAAGGAAGGAATTTTCAGACTTGCCGCTGTCATCGTCCCTGCCTTCATCCGCATAGACCTTCATAAAGCCCTCAAACTTCACACTGGATGCAGATGTCGAAAATACAATTCCCTCTGCCTCAAGCTTGAGAGACAAGGTTTCATAAACAGCCGGTGCCATACGGCTGGCTGCAAAGCGCTTCCAGATAAGGTCATACAGCCTGTACTGGTCACGGCTAAGATCATTCTTAAGCTTGGCAGGAGTATTGTTTATATCAGTCGGGCGTATTGCTTCATGGGCATCCTGTATCTTCTTCTCATCATCCTTTTTCTTAACAGGTCTGTCGGCTGTAAGATACTCCTCTCCATAAGCAGACTTTATGAAATTCTCTGCCATTTCCTTTGCATAATCCGATACCCGGGTAGAATCGGTACGCAGGTATGATATAAGTGCTGTGGTTCCCTGTCCCTTTATCGGCACACCTTCGTACAGCTGCTGGGCAACCTGCATGGTTTTCTTAGTTGAAAAATTAAGAGCCTTGCTGGCCTCCTGCTGAAGCGTGGAAGTAGTAAACGGAAGCGGTGATTTCCTGCTGCGCTCCCCCTTCTTTTTTTCTTTTATTGTAAATGAAGCATTTGAAAGTTTCTTCTCAAGGCGATCTGCCTCGGAAGCATTATCAATAGTCTTCTTTCCGTTTTCGTCAGAATAGAAATGTGCAACAAAAGACTTCTTGGTTCCCTTAGGAAGAAGAACTGCATCTACAGTCCAGTACTCTGAAGGAATAAAGGCATTGATCTCATCTTCCCTGTCACAGATCATACGGAGTGCAACACTCTGCACACGTCCGGCCGAGAGTCCGCGCTTAACCTTGGACCAGAGCAACGGCGAAATCCTGTAGCCCACCATTCGGTCAAGTATGCGTCTGGCCTGCTGTGCATCCACCAGATTCATATCTATCTCCCGGGCATTCTTTATTGATTCCTTTACTGCATTCTTGGTGATCTCATTGAACGAAATACGGGCCACCTTTTTATCAGCAAGCTTAAGTGCCTCATACAGATGCCAGCTGATCGCCTCACCCTCACGATCCGGGTCAGTTGCGAGATAAATCTTATCGGCTTTCTTTACCTCCTTACGGAGCATCGAAAGAATATCACCCTTGCCGCGGATAGTGATATATCTGGGTTCATAGTCATGTTCCACATCTATGCCCAGCTGAGATTTAGGCAGGTCACGCACATGCCCCTGACTGGCTACCACTTCGTAATTAGAACCCAGGAATTTTTTTATAGTCTTAACCTTTGCAGGCGATTCCACAATAACAAGATTTTTTGCCATAAATTTCCTACCCCTTCATTAAAAACTCATATAAAACACACAGATTCGCAGTGATGCTCAAATCAAAAAATTCTTCCTGATCATCCGCAGAATCAGTAAAAGTCGTATTTACAACTCACGGTAAATTACTATACAAAGAAAAAAAAGAATTGTCAAATGGAAAATTTTGAAAAAAGCTTGAATAGTTGATTGGATAATAATTTAATAAATATTATAATTAATCATTTAAATATAGGAGAAACGCCTTAAAAAACAGCCACTGTATACAGTGGCTGTTGAAATTATACCTGCAAATTCTTAAATCCTACCTACCCCATAAAAAATGATCACGGTGCATACGGTCCCTCAGGTGTAGGTGCTACCTCATATGTCCCCGATGCAGTCTCTATACCTACATGACACTCCAAATGGTTATCAACCTTTACCACCCACATCTTCCATTTAGTAGGCTGTGTCTTCTTGTATTCAAATTCCGGCATTATTCCGATATTCTGACCCGCAGTAGTAAAAAGCATTCCCATATGCAAAGCATAACTGGCTGACATATCCGTTCCGGGAGGCACTTCCGAACTCCATGATGTAGAATTGATTTGATCACGATATATTTCAGGCTCATTTGCCGCTGCCGTCAATGCAGACAAGATAGCTGTTCCATTAGAAACATCCTTCTGAATCTTACTCTTCTCAATATAACGGATAATAAATGCACCTACAACAGCTACGAGGACTGCAATGATGCCGATTACAATTACAAGTTCTACCAGAGAAAATCCCTTACTCGATTTCAGCTTTTTACTAATCTTATTCATTATTTAACCCCGCTTTCTATAATAATGTCAGACAATCATATTGATTGTCTGACACTATAATTATACATAATCAATTGCCTTATTTGGTCTGGTCCTCTAAGAGCTTCTTTTCACCTTCTGAAAGATCTCTGTTCGTCGGATAAAGGAATATCTTAAACGTCGCATTCGAATCGGGACTCTCCCAGTTTATAGAAACCTGTATATAAAATCTGTGTCCGTCTTTGAGGAAACATCCATTGCTGTCTCCAATAATAGATCCGCATCTGTCCTTATTCCAAACACTGCCACCATTATATGTTACTACAGCATTAGATGTAGTATCTATATAGTTATAAAGTGTGGGCAGCTGAGGCTGGTATCCTTTCTTTGATCCATCACTGTTCTTTACAATATCCCACTGACCACCATTTATACCTGATCCGGAAGAAGCATAATAAAACTTAACCGTGCTCTTCTCCCCCTGTGAACTGGGCATATTGTCGCCTGTATCCGATGCATCTTTTGTACCGGAACATATTGCATGTATCTGCGTACTTTCAGAATCACCGTCATAATGATAGCCTGAAGGAACCTGCACCCTGTATGAATATGTAACGTCCTTTGCGTCAGCAAGACTGATGCCCGTGAAAGCTGTCAGACCTGTAGCCTTGTATGAGGGCTCATTACCAGGAAGATAAAAGTAAGAATAATTATTAAATCCCCAGGTAACAGGATCAGTATGTGCACTGATCAGCAAGCCATTAGACTCGTCCAAAGTCTCCTCAACCCCAGTTATAAGATTTTTCCTTGTACCGGTAGCATATATAAGATAAGGACCATACTCCTTATCAAACTTTGCCTGTCCACAGAATGAAGCCTGTATCTGAAGGTCATAAGTAGTATTATTTATCTTATATTCCCCATCCTTGGTAGAAAAAACTTTATTTCCGTTAGTATCCTTGAAATAAAACTCCTTATAATCATATTTATAACCATCTTCTGTAATATCATACAATTCTGAAAGCTTATATGTAGCATATCTCTTTACATCCAAAAACTTCTTGGCAGACGAAGTATCATCAGCACCACCGCTTCCACCGCTTCCTATCTCATTTCTCAGATATATATCTTCAGATGCAGTATATGAATAATCTTCATTTGAAAAAGTCAGATTCAGTGTAACATTATCATTCGTATATCCGGACATATCTACACTGAAATCTTCAACATAATCAGCAAGAGGTATAGGAGCCGTCATACCGGTCTTTAAATATGTAAGCTGACCAAACAAACTGGCAGGAGACCCTGTTCCTGCGGGAACATAAGTAATAGTATATACAATAGGCGTAGTTGTTCCGGTATAAGTATCAACCACATTAGAAGAAATGGAAAGAATCTTGTTAGCTTCATCATAGCTTATGCTTCCATTACAGTCCACCATCAGGTCCTCCAGCTGAAGCACAACCTGCTGTGCTTCCGTCTGAAGCTGAACCTCATAGTTACCGTTTCTGTAAATGGTAGAACTATTCGCCATTACGGAATATACTTCAAGCAGCATGATAACAAAAATACCCATAGCTACCAGTAGCTCTACCAGCGTATAACCCTTGTTGGTCCCCTTAGTATTCTTCATAACAACCTCCCATTCCCCTTTTTAATTAAAAATTCCATATTCCTACATCATGTCTTCCGGTTTCCGGATAAAAGAACATCCTGGAACCACGCTTCTTGTTCATAAAAAGATATGCAACACAAGCATTGCTGTCTGTATTATCCTTTACTGCCCCCGAAGGAAGGAACTGATACTTTACCTCGTAGCCATCACCCAAAAGAGTTCCACCTACAGCATCTGATGAATTAGCCAGTGTCACTGTCATGGCATTATTGCTTATCTTCTCCATCTGTGACGCAGTGGCAGCATGCCCATCAGCCTCGCTCCCTATGTAGGAATACAGCTTTCCGTCAATTATCTTGAGGGTAAGCGTACCTGCATCAATCCCCTTTGCCATACTGGTAGCCCGGGCTGTTGCAAATGCAGAATTAAGGGAATTAGCAGCCTTAGAAACATTAGCATTACTTACAACGCTGTAAGACAATGCAGCCATCCCCACAAGTATCATCAATATGGCTATAACAACCATAATTTCAACAAGTGAAAAGCCTTTATTATCAGTTAATAACCTTTTCGTATCCTTGCCCATAGTCCCCCCTTCTTATTCCTTAGACCAGTTCTCATATACAACAGTAGACTTAGTCGGATCGGAATCTCCGCTGAGTGAATCAAAAAGATCTGTTATTATACCGGCAGTATCATCGTCAAGAAGATACTTTATAGGCATATAGCACACACCTGAAGAATCCTTGTATACTGTTCTGGGTTCTCCGTTATAAGTATATGTCTTTTTGTCATATGCACTCAAACCGGTTGTAGGCATCTGAGTCCCAAATTTACCGGGATCTCCATCAGGACCTTTAAACTGTGAATTAATCTTATTACCAGATGGATCCTTTATCATTCCCTCATTCCTCTGGAAACCGGGGAAGCAGGAATTAATAAGCCAGTTGTACTGCTCCCTATCCATCTTCTGCATATAAGATGGATTCGTATAATCCGAGCCATTGAACCTGTAACCGTGCAGAGAAACGATAGTCGAATTAGTACATGTTCCCTTTATATAACACTCCTTGTTCGCTATAAGAGCCAATGTATTTTCAAATGCAGAGTTATTAACATCTGGCGAACACATCTGCAGATTAGTTCCTTTGCCTGCATATTTGTACGCATCAGTCTTAGCCTGCACTCTCAGATTCTCGCTGCCTTCACCGTAAGTATTGAAATCAATATAATCCCATGAGCCGGGGTTATTATAGCAATTCCAGAACAAAACTTTATTGCAGAAAAGCTGTGTGACAAGTCCTTTCTTTGATGTATCCTTATAGAGAGGACACTTGTCACCACCGGGATAAGTCCAGTTTTCTTCTATAGAATCCGAATCCTTTTTCAGAATCTTACCACTGCCCTTCACCTTGCCGGTAAGCTTCAGTTCACCCGTAACTATAAGTGTGGAATTTGCATCCATCTCAATATCACCGAAAACATACACCTTACCGGAAACAGACATTACGCAATTGCCTGCCATTTTCACTTTTCCGTTAAGGATAGCACGTTCCGACAGCATCTGAGCACAAGCGCCATTATTGATGTACAAGCAGTAACCTGAAGGTACACCATTAACCTCACCGGAACCGTCATGCCTCTGCATATATCCGCAGCCGGTCATTATGAAATCACCACCACCGATATAAACAGGATCATCAGTAAGCACGCTAAAATCACATATATCAAGCTCACCGCCGCCATCAGCACTGAACTTGATTATAATATCGGATGTAATAGTGCTTACATATCCTTTCTCATCAGTAGCAGTTATAACAACACCTTTAAGCTTAACATAGGACTTCGAGTTGTCCTCATAATTATTGCCGGCAACGCTCGTGCTCACTTTGATATCAGCTTCCTGACTGGCAGCCTTTATAAGAGCTGCAACCTTATCATTGTCATATGTGGATGAGCCACTCGATGCTCCAACCTTGCCGCGTATATCGCCTATTGCTGTGCTGATAGATCCGCCGGCAAGACCCCTGTCAACAGCCACCTGCTGTATTTCAGAAGAAAGGTCATCCAAAGCGAATTCCGCGGTATAGAAATTATCAGTCGAGCCATATCTCATCACCTTTGCTAAATAGTTCATATAAACCATATACAGCAGGGACGTAGCTATGATAGCAATAAATGTAATAGCAATAAGAACAGATACAAGAGCTGCACCCCTATCGCCCAATCTGCCTTTTTTCTTATTACCTTCCTTAGCTTCAAACTTTTTAATAATTCGTTTAATCATACCTGGATTACCCCTTCTTTCTCCCTGCTATTACATAACACTTCTTAATCCACAATAAATATCAGCCATTCCGATTCTTTATGCCCGTCATAAGAGAAAGAACCGGCTGTTTATTCAATCTCGTAGTAGGATCTAATTTATCATATTCATAAATATAAACCATCGCCTCATAAGAATAATACTTCTGTCCGGGCTTATTTGCCATAGGTATAAACATTACCACAGCATCAAAATAGTATCCTTCCGAATGCAAGCCTGAATAACACAGGAACGAAATCTTTTCATCCGAATCTGTAACGCCCATAAGCGCAGGTGTATCATATCCCTTTCCTGCACTGGATAAAGCAGCAGCAAAATCTCTTGCAGCTGCCATATTCATAGAAATTGCCTGAGCTTTATTATATGAAATCAGCATGTTGGTCGAAACCGTAGTTCCATCCCAAGTAAGCTCATTATCAGATACTGCAGAAAGCTTAGCCTTGACATTTGTCATATTTGTATCCCATGACATTGCCATTCCGGTGGATTCCAGATTATATATATTAGCACTCACATTAGTATTTCCGCTTACATTACCATTAAAACTTACCGTCGATAATGCAAGGTTTCCGCTGAGATCACCGGTACCTATAGTCGCAATTGACTTTTTTACTCCCTCATAGGTCTTATTGGAAAAGCCTTCCACGATTGACTGAGCCAGATCGTTGGCAGCCATCATCTTTCTCGACTTCTGGTTCACCTTCATAGATGTAATAAATGAAGCACAGATCGGCACTATAACAATAGCAAAAAGCGCCATTGCAATCACAAGTTCCACCAGTGATATACCCTTGTTACCAAAAATCCGGCTGCGCTTTTTTCTTTCGTTGTTCATCTACTACCTCCCTTATTTCCTAAACGCAAAAGAAATATACATAACTCTAAGAAATATAATAACATAACACCAATCACGTATCAATTGCGATTAATGTCAGTTTTATATTTCTTTATCACATAAATTGATAATTCTTTCAGCTAATACAATTTTGAGAATACGGAAGACAGATTTTCCGCTACTCTCAAAATTGTGTTAACTGATAATTTACTCCCTAATAAGATAATCGCTGCAGCACAGTTTTCACTGTACTGCAGCAAAATCCAATTTATTATTGAGCCGGCGCTGCTTCTTCAGCGGGTGCTTCTGCGGGTGCTTCTTCCGCAGCTGGCGCTGTTGTTCCGTTCAAAGCATCCTGCTGAGCCGCATTACCCTCATCGCTAAGTTCTTCTTCAAGCACAAGCGGTCCAAATACACCATTGTTTCCGTTAATACCATTTGTACCATACTCATATGCCATACCTCTGATATTGTAGAAATCAAGATCAGGGAAGATTTCAACAGGAGCCAGTGTACGATCAGGATCTTCTGTATTCTTTATGGCATACTGCTCGATTGAGAACTCACCTTCAACGATACCTGTTTCAGGGTGATATTCAGCAGTAAACTTTCTGTAACACATAGGGCAATCCTGCTGCTCTATTAAGTAGCTAAGCAGATTCTTCATTCCCACATAATACGTTACATATGTAACTGCAGATTCATTTATCACGCTGATATAAGGTGTTGTAATCTCATCACTCTGAATAGGAATCTCATCATTATCTGAATACGAAATAGTATCAAATAAAAGAATCTGTGATCCTTCATCCCAGGTAACCTTTCTGGTTTCCTTATCAAAGTTTGCAGTTGTAACATCGTGATTCAGCTCTGTATTAAGAAGGAACTGTGTGTAGTTCTCCTGACGGATATCTGCAGGATATGAAGCCACAATAGCATCCGTTCCATCGTTAAGCTCTTTTGTTCTGGAAAGAAATTCATCACGATGCTTATCCATCTCCTGAAGCTCATTGTATCTTGCCTCAAGAGTAACATACTCTTGTTTGAGAGACTCCGTATCCACCTTTGTATCTTTAATATAGAATACATAAGGGAAAGCAACTATAGCAATAACCAACAATATCATTATGATCGTTGCATCTCTGTCTGACAGTCTGCCCATTATTCGATCACCTCCTCATCTGTACTCTCTGCATTTGCATCAGCATTCTCTCCTGAATCTGCAGGTGCATCAGAAACATTGAGAACTATAGCCTTGTCGCCTGAGATACCAGCCTCTTCGTTCACCTTATCCTCAACCACATAATCATGACCGATGTGAACAGTGACTTCAAATGTGTCCTGTACCAGTTCAATCCAAAGATCACCTATATTCTCAAGCGTAAGTTCAGGAGGAAGATCCTCCTCACCCTCTCCCGAAGCCATTTCAAGGATCAGTTCCTCAAGTCCGGCACTGTCATCCACTTCTACATACTCGCCCAGAATCAGTGGATCATCAGAAACTCTTCTGAGATAAGGATCTTCTCCGTCCGCAAGTTCTGCAAGGTTCACACTAGGTGAGCAGAAACGGATACAATAATCTTCAGTCAGATCAGGAATAACCATGCTGGAAACATAATCCAGTTTCTGAAGCTGAACCATAAGATCTGCCGCTTCGTTCTTAGCGGTTGTATGCCATCCGGTAGTCACCTCAAATGTTACATCACCGTCTACAGCCTCTATCTTGTTTATTACCGCATCTTCAGGAAGGATTTCCTCCAGATCAGCTATAAACTGCGGCATGAGGTTGTTGTCGTTTTCTTTTTCATACTTAAATGTGTCCAATGCAGCAAAGAGATACTGTGCATCAACATAATCCTGGCGGATCTGTTCTATATCCGCTATAGCATCTATATTAGCCTGCATCCTATCCCTGGCATCCTTAGCCACCTTGTGCTGAATAAATGTAATACCGGTCCAGCCGACCATAATAACTGCAGCTACGCCAAGTACGATCTTGAGGTACTTAACCATATCCGAGCTTTCAATAGCCGACTTCTTGCCTGATGTGATCAGAAGATCCATAGGATCTATGACTGATCCTATGTTAGGCAGGTATCTCAGTACTTCTTCAGCCTTAAGAGCTGCCTGACCCTTGATGGTAACGCCCGCAAGAGTGTCAAAGTGCTCTACTCTTGCGCCAAGCTCACGCTCAAGAATTTTCTCGATACCGGCAATAGCAGATCCTTCGCCGAATACCTTTATGCCCTGCAGCGTAGCACTGGGATCGTTAGCATTCTTGGTTCTGTGATACTCAACCGCACGTCCGATACCGTTTACCATACCCTGCACAGCCTGAGCATACTCATCTGCAGTGACGTGCTGGTCAAGAAGAGCCTCATTAGAAAGAAGGGTTCTTGCATCCTTTTCGGATATCTTCTTGACATCCATCAAGGCATTTATAACAGCTGTCTTACCATAGTTAACATTACGCTGGAGAACAAGTGTCTTACCACGCATAACGTTTACATAGGTCTGATCCATTTCTATCTGAAGTACCAGATCTGTACGTCCCGGTTGCATCTGCAAGCTTAAAAGCTGAATAACAGAGTTACCGAAATAGTCAATATGTTTAACAGTAAGCTTTAACTCTTCAGCCAGCTCGTAGTAGCATCTTACAAGATCCATAGGAGCTGCAACTGCAGAGATACGATAAAATCTCTTATTTGCTCCATCTACATTCATGGTCACTTCTTCAAGGAGCGAATAAGCGAAGACATAGTCCCCCGATCCACTCATCGGGAAATAATCCCCCGAATTTGCCTGCAGCACTTGCTGCAGTTTCCTCATGTTCTTCACATAAGGCATCTCCACCTCTTTGCTGGCAATCTTCTTACTGGCAATGGTAAAGATAACATCTTTTGAACTGAACCCCCGTCCGAAAATAGCAGTACGCACAGCTTCGGCGGTAGCCGTGACATCTGTCAGATATCCATCATTAAAGCATCCTGCCGGCGTTGCTATTTCTGCAGCATTGCTGAGCAGAACCTGATCCTTACCGCTCTTTGTGATCTCAGCGATTCGGATCATATCGGAACTGACATAGATTGTCAAAAACTTATTGGCCATCCTTATTGCTCCCCTTTCATTGTTTTGTTTATTAATAAACCGGATAATAAACTATTTATTTTCCGGATTTATCCTTTACCTTTACTTATCCTTAATATCATAAAAATAGACACACTTCGAGCATCACAAAACACCACGACTATCAATATATCATAAATCAGAACAAATTTCCATAATAAATACAAGAAATTTATCTTAAAATTTTCTCATTTCATAACACTGTTAACATAGTCCATATACAGCTGCACTATCCATTCCCCGGCACACATAACTATCACTCCGGCAGCCGCAAGATAAGGTCCAAAAGCAAGCACATGTTCTTTTTTTGAAATCATCATTATGATCCCATGTATCACAGCTCCCATTAACGACCCGATTGCCATCACAAGGAATATTCCCTTCCACCCCAGCAGCAGCCCCATAGCCGCAGTGAGTTTTATATCTCCGCCTCCCATCGCCTTTCCCTTGCTGAGAAGCGCGATCATAAGAAAAATGCCGCTTACAAGTACGCCGCCTATCAGGTATTCGTACCAATGCCCCAGATCTGTAAGCAGCCTGAACGCTCCAAGCACAGCAATAAGGATATCATAAAGCGGCGGAATCTCAAATATCATAATATCGACATATGAAAGCCCAACCAGCATAGTTGCTGCCGGCGCATAGATAGAAAGCTTTATAACAGCCGACGCACTCACGCCATCCTTAAGAAGCAGCCAGCCCAGCAACAGCCATACAAAACCCGACGCCGGGATTATCCACGCCTCTTTCGATCTAACCTTCCATTTATAACTTCTTCTGATCACAACAGGATCATTTTCTTCCTCTTCCGGTCCCAGCGCTACACGATACCCCGAATACCAGGACGCAGCAAATCCCCCTGCCAACCCCAAAAATATTAACAATATATATATCAAAGGCAATGCCATTTTCTATTCTTCTCCAAAAACCGCCCACACATAGTGCGGGCGGTAAAACTATAACCTATCTTTCTGCGATTTATGAAAGCGCATCGTAAAGTGTGAACATAGGTGAGAAAATAGCAACTGCCATATATCCAACTACTACTGCCATTACGATGATTATGGCCGGCTCAAGGAGGGTCATCATCTGCTCGGTAGCAAGCTGTACATCTTCCTCGTAGTAGTTAGCCACATTTTCAAGCATAGCCTCAATATTACCTGTCTCCTCACCGATAGCAACCATATGCACTACCATAGGCGGGAAGAGACCACAAGTCTGAAGAGGTCTCGAAAGAGGCACACCACGAAGAACCTGCTCTTTAGCTTCTTTCATCGCTCTCTTATAAAGAAGATTTTCCATAGAACGTCCGGTCAGATCTATCGCATCTACCATCGGGACACCGGCTGCCAGCAGAGTACAGAGAGTACGCCCCAATCTTGCACAGGCACTTTTTGTCTTGATTGGTCCGAGTATAGGTATCTTAATTGCAAGCGCACTGGTAACTTCCTTTCCGGAATCGGTAGCCGCATAAGCTTTCCAGCCGAAAATAATTACAATAGTAATTATGAGTAATAGCCACCACCAGGCCACCATAAAATCACTTATATGAACGAGCACCATAGTAGCAGCAGGCATTTCAACATCCAGATCTGCAAACATGTTCATGAAGGTCGGTACAACGAATACCATCATCGCAACCAAAACGCCGATCATAACAATTATAAGCACTATAGGATACGTAACAGCTTTTTTTACAGCCTGGGTAAGAGCCGCATCCTTTTCGAACTGAATAGACATTCTGTCAAAAGATTTGTCAAGCGAACCGGACGCCTCACCGGCTTCAACCATGTTGCACAGCATTTCCGGGAAAACACCGCCCTGTCTTTTCATAGATTTGGCAAGAGTTTCACCCTTTGATATATCTGTATGAACAGCATTTATGGCATCCTGCAAGGCCGCATTTTCAGTCTGGTCAGCCAACATCCCAAAAGCTTCCACAACGCTTACACCTGCTTTGTTGATAGATGCAAACTGATGACAGAAGAGAGCCAGATCTCTGTATGTAACCTTCTTTGCTCTGTGAAGAAGTCCTAATGCATTAGACCCCGTAGATTCTTCACATTTTACGACAATATTCTTGTCATTCTTAAGCATTGACATTGCCGCATCTCTGGATTTAGCCTCTAGTGTGCCCTTCTTCTCCTTCCCGGATGCGGTGATAACCTGATACTGATACGTTGCCATAAGCTGTTTCCCACCTTTTCTTTTGTTTTGCTCCAAAACCCTGTCGGATTTTTGGAAATTTATCGCAATACACAGGAAAATCGCTGTGTTTTACTTCACCTACTCTGCAGCCGCCTCTTCATTCGAAGTCTTATTTGCTTCGGTCTGGGCATCCATATCATAAGCCACACGTACCATCTCCGCTATAGAAGTCGTTCCTTCTATAACATTTCTGGCACCGGACATACGCAGTGTATTCATACCTTCCTTGATAGCTGCATTTTCAATTTCCTCTGCAGTAACAGTTTCATGAAGTATCCTTCTGATAGATGCGGAAATAGGCATAATCTCATAAATAGCCTTTCTGCCCTTATAACCATTACCGCACTTCTCACAGCCTACCGGCTCCCAAACAGGAATCTGTTCATCAGGCCCTTTGCCAAGCAATATAAGTTCCTGCGGTGTAGCCATATGCATCGCCTTACACTCATTGCAGAGTCTCCTTACAAGACGTTGAGCAATGATACCCACAACCGCATCACCTATCATGTAAGGCTCCACACCCATATCTATAAGACGGGTAATGGATGCTGATGTAGAGTTGGTATGCAGCGTAGATATAACAAGGTGACCGGTAATAGATGCCTGTACGGCAATCTGTGCAGTCTCGCCGTCTCGGATCTCACCGATCATTATGATATCCGGGTCCTGACGGAGGATTGACCTTAGAGCAGATGCAAAAGTGAGTCCGGCTTTGACATTAACCTGAACCTGATTGATTCCGGCAATATTTGCTTCCACAGGGTCTTCAACAGTTATGATATTAACATCCGGCTTATTTAATTCATTTAAAACGGTATAGCAAGTAGTAGATTTACCTGAACCGGTAGGGCCGGTAACAAGAATGATACCATGAGGGTTGTTCATGATACCATCAAGCTTCATTTCGTCATCCGGATAAAGACCGAGATACTTCTTCTCCTGAGTAAGTCCCTGTTTCTTGGTAAGTCGCATAACGGTCTTCTCGCCGTATACAGTAGGAAGGATAGAAACACGGACATCGAATTCAACGCCGTCTACAACGTATGTAAGACGTCCGTCCTGAGGTTTTCTCTTTTCAGAGATATCCAGACCGGAGATGATCTTGATACGAGCGGTCATTGCTGAAAGCATATTGGCGGAATACTGCGCATCTTCCTGAAGCATACCATCAACACGGTTTCGTACGCGCACTCCATGCTCAAGAGGCTCAATATGAATATCGGAAGCGCCTTCTCGAACCGCCTGCTGTATCATTGCACGTACGATCTTAACAATAGGTGACTCGCCTACTGTATCTTCCTCTTCCTTAGCTTCCTCCCTGAATTCGTCAGCATGTTCCGCCTCAAACTGTGCAGCGGCATCATTACTTTCCTGCCTGCCGTACATCTTACCCAGGTAAACGCTTATCATCTTCTGAGGTGCATAGTACGGTATTATGGTCATGCTGGACACCATTTCCAGATCATCCAGTATAGCAAGGTTCATCGGGTCAGACATTGCAACCTTCAACTCGGTAATGCTCTCAAAACCGAAAGGAATAACCTCATGCTTTCTTACAAGATCATCACCCACCGCAGCAATAGCCTGGGGATCAGCCTCTTTAAGATCATCATCCGTTGCCAGCTCATACCCTTGAGTCTCATGCATGAACTTGGCGAAATTAGCATCCGAAACGAGTCCCATCGCCATGACAGTCTCGCCCAACTTCATGTGAGTGTTTTTCTGCTCCGCTAAAGCACTCTCCAGCTGTTCCTGTGACAGCAGCCCTGCTTCAACCAGCTGGTCTCCAAGTCTTTTTTTCTGACCAAAAATAGCCATTTTCCTTTATTCCTCCTGAAAAAATCTGAACGAATCGGGAAACACGATGAACTGTTCCGAAGACACAGAATACCCCCATTCCCCACACTGCCATAAATTATTACACAAATCAGCCCAAAATGGAATATCAAATTTTATTTTTTTCAAAAAAACTGGTCATTTCGCCGATCCAGTTAACAGGTGAAAAAAGACCTTCATATCCCATATCAATCTCATTTTCAAAAAAATCTGTCGTAATCTCTCCCGGATCAGTAAAATAAAGCACTCTCTCCGGAGCATATCCCCGCATAAGCTTTACCAGCGGGTTATTGGAAATAAGCTTTTTTCCATATACAAAAGACTCATAGTACCGAAGCGAAACTCCTTTACTGTACTCACCGACTATATCAAGCAGTACATCGGCATTCATGACATCAGATATCACATTCTCATACTCCTTCGGCTGATTATATACTATACCGTCCAGAGGAGAATCCTTCTCGTCCGTAAAACAAATCCCTATTTTCGTCCTGTAACCCAGTTCCCTTACCCGTTTCACCGCTGCTTCAATGGCAGGACGCCGCCCGGCATCTGACCCCCAGAAATATAATTCCTTAGAAAGATCGTTGTGTGCAGATGTACATTCTGAAGCCCGGAATGCATCAATTCCCGGCATCTTTATTTTCGAATAATAGCAGTCAAAATACTGAAATCCGTATTTTTCCGCATCAGACTGATAAAATGTATATATCCTGTCAAACGGAATATACTTCATTGCAATCCTTGCACCCTTGGAATAGTATGAATCACGCACATCGAGCATATAAAGCACCAGTTTTATTCCGTATCTCTTTTTCCATTTTTTTAACAGTCCCGGTTCAAAATATTCAACAGAAACATTGTTGAAAATGAAGCAGAATTCCTCGCTAAGTCCATCCTCATCATACGGCATACATCCATTCCATATTCCTCTGAAGGGAGGCATGATCTTTTCACATACGGTCCGGTTATGATGAAGCTTCCACAGCCACTCAAGAGATGCAGAAGCCTGTGGTATATCAGGGACCAGCGTCACATTGTCCAGTGCCTCAAGATCCCCCATAAGCTGTCCAAACAGTCTGTTCTTTTTTTCTCCCGTAAAAATAATATATCTCATTAATTCTCACAAAAAAACGGCCGGACTAAGGCATCACCATCATCCGGCCGTCAATGCACTTTATTGTATTATCTTAACTTCTGAGCCATTCCGTCAGGATCAACGGCATACTGTATAGCCATATCCCTGGTGATCTTGCCTTCCTGGAAGAGCGCTGTGATAGCCTCATCCATAGCGATCATACCCAGTTTTCTGTTGGTCTGCATAACGGAAAGCAGCTGATGTGACTTACCTTCACGGATAAGAGCACGCACAGCGGAGTTAGCGATCATAACCTCGAAAGCTGCCGCACGTCCCTGACCATCAGCGGTAGGGATGAGCTGCTGTGAAATAACAGCTTCCAGAACGTTTGCTAACTGTACCCTGATCTGCTGCTGCTGGTGAGGCGGGAAAACGTCGATGATACGGTCGACAGTAGATGCAGCACCGATGGTATGCAAGGTGGAAAGCACCAAGTGTCCGGTCTCGGCCGCGGTAATAGCAACTGAGATAGTCTCAAAGTCACGCATCTCGCCGACAAGAATAACATCAGGGTCTTCACGGAGTGCAGCTCGAAGAGCATTTGCATATGTCATGGAGTCGAAACCGATCTCACGCTGGTTAACCATGGAAGTCTTATGCAGGTGCAGATACTCGATAGGATCCTCAAGAGTGATTATATGTGCATCCCTGTGCTCGTTTACCATGTTGATAACGGAAGCAAGTGATGTAGACTTACCGGAACCGGTGGGACCCGTAACCAGGATAAGTCCCCTCTTTCTGGTATAAAGATCTACGAAAGCCTGAGGCAAACCTAACTGCTCAGGGCTGGGTACTACGGTATTAACTGTTCTGAGTGCGAGTGCTACAGAACCCCTCTGTCTGAAAGCATTAACACGGTATCTTCCTATGGGGTCTACCGCAAATGACATATCCAGCTCACCCTTACTATTGAAAATTTCTCTCTGATGGTCATTTGTAATGGAAAGCATGAGCTCCAGCGTATCATCCGGAGTAAGTACCGGAAACTGTTCCATTCTCACCAGATGACCGTTAACACGCATCATCGGAGGAAGCTGCACCGTAAGGTGCACGTCGGAGGCCTTTGCCTGCTTTGCAACCAGCAATACATCACTAACTTTGATCGACATTCTTTTGCCCTCTCTCCCGGTCTGTATCATAGACCTTTAATAATTTTCTATTATCTAACCCCACATGACCATAGCAGACAATCGTCCGCACAAATCATAACAAGGGAATTATATCAAAAACCCGTCTTATCTGTAAAGTGATAATTCATAGCAGCAAATCACACGATTCATATCACAAAAGAGGATTCGCAGCATAAAAAATCCTGTAATACAGCTCAGTATTGCCATATACAAGATCCAGACTTCCTTTTTGTGCAACGAACAGTAAAAAACCATACACTGCTGTCATAAGCAGAAGGATGCGTCCCAATAAACATACAGCATTAGCACCCCTGACCTCTGCCCCGTTCTTTATATCATCATACACTTCCATCATCCCGATAAACGCTGCCATAAAGAATATCCAGCTGATTTCAAGAGTATACCTGTCAGTAATAAAACATGTATACCCCGCTGAAAAGATCATGATCAAAAGAGCACACAGTATAAGAGAACATAACGGCAGCCAGACTCCTTTTTCCTTCAGTCTCTTTCTGTATAGTATACACAAGCCTCCAAGCCAGAGTACAGGCGCACTTGAAAACAATCCCGCGTCAGGTTTGATCACTATGAAAAGCACACCGCCTTCCATTATCTGTTTCCATTGCTGGTAAACGCAAAAAGGAAACGACGGCATCAAAAAAGCAGGTGCAAATAAATACTCATAAACAATGCGCAGCACTGAGTACGCCCCCAGTCCCAATCTGCCATCCAGTGGAATAGTTGTCATATTATATCTGGTTCCAAACTCAAAAGGCGAGCCAAAACGGATGTAATTGTAATACATACAGATCAAAGCCAGAACTGCATACGGAAGTGCAAATGCTGTAGCATATCCGGCAATTCGTTTCCGGTTTATTTTCCTGATACGACTCATGCATGCCGGTAAAACACTCAAAAAAAACGCAAAGCCCACCAGCAAAAGAGTCGGTCTGCACATTGAGACGCTTGCCATGCACAGACTCCCCGCCGTCAAAAAAAACATCTCTCCCCCCTTTCTTCCACAGGATTCACCGTGCAATGATATCGCCCTGAGCCAAAACATTATTCCTGCCAACACTAAAACCACCCCGGCCGCTATAGCTATCACGTAGTGATCTGCAAGGCTTATGAAAAGAACAAGATACATGCCGCAAGCCGCTGCCGCTGTCATGAGCAGCCTCGCCGCATATGGAGTTTTTCTGTAAAAGCGTCTGATAAGCATTCCCAGAAGGAGATAGATTTCAGCAATTATCGTCAGACTTAATATTACTGTCGGAACAAAAACAGGCATATCTTTTCCTGTAATAATATAATATGGCACGAAAAAAACTATGCACGGCAGAGTTCCAAAATATACATAGTATTTGCCATCATAGCATGCATAATCGAACTTCACTTCATTTGATTCTATATTCCAGAAAACCAGTTCATCTGCACAGCTTTTTACCAAATCCCCCGCCTCTCCCACAAAGGTTTCACCGCGCATCAGTGCCCTTGCAAGCAGAGCATACTCATTCTGAGGTGAACTTTTTACGAGAGGATTCTGCATCGGCCACCAAAATGATACTATAGCAATAACCGTAAACAGAATCAGCGGCAGCACAACCTTCCATCGCCTGAACGTAACACAATCAGCCCGCCAAAGAGAATTATCAAATAAGGCCAGCCATATAACTGTAATGAGTACAATAACCGAAAAAATTCTTATTAGGGATATTTCCAGTCCTCTTCTCTGATTATAAACCATGTTATTTATCCGAAATATACGTCCCGCACCTGATGCTGCTGATATTTCAACCCGTAAATTTCCCGTATTATTTACATCTTCCAGCCAAATATAGCGCGATGAAGGAATTCCATTCACAATCTTCTTTTGGGCAATGCTGTAACCGTCTTTCGATAGTACAGTCACGCTGCAGACATTATCCTCATAATCCTCCGACACAGCCTCATCAACCGTCCAGATATCCAGGTACAGATTATTTATCGGAGCGTCCGTATCCCTAAGTATGATAACAAGGTTCTCCTCACCATCATTTAATTCAATATCACCGGTATCCAGCAAGTGCCCGTTTTCTACGGCAAGGATATCTCCAGTCTCAACAGGCCTTGGCACATATCCCATTGACTGAAATGTGCGTATATTAAAAACAGCCAGCTCGGCAATCAAAGCTATCAAAGCCACTATACCAAGCTTCATCAGATATTTTTTTATGCTGTCCTGTATTTTTCTGTCGACTCTTAAATCCATTGTCCTACAACACCCTGAAAGTATAATATAACCGATACCACGTTTCCGTATTTTTCGCTGCCATTACGGAATCATCAATATACGAGCATCCAATCTGCGCCATTCCCCAGAATACAGAGATGAGAAGCACCAAGACAGCACATTTCTCTGCTATCCTTCTGATTCTTTCATCACTGATCCTTTTTATGTCTTCCTGTACCTCCAGCACTATCATAACCGCCCCAGTGATTATGAACGGAGTAAATCCAAACGTAAAAATTAATTTTATAGTTCCCGTATATGCCGTAGCAGCCACCATCACCACCGCCGCCATAACAATGCAGACAGCAAGTATTTTAAAAAGCCTTTTTTCCTTAAGCCTTTGCCTATAGTGTCCTATAAGAAGTAGCGACCAGGTAAAAGGATTCGCCGAAATCACCCCGCCCCTGATCATTTCCACATGCATATTGATCCCTGCATCATGTATGCTTTCACATACGTCAAAACAGGTAAAAGGAAAGCCGAAATCAATAACAGCCGGTTTCAGAAGATACTCATAAACAGCCCCTATCAATGCATATGGAAAGAATAGCGGCATTCCCTCCGGAATGCCTGCGTCAGATATCGCCGGATCAGCACTCATAAACGCCGGCAGGTACATCCCGCTTACAGAAGCCCCCCACAGCAGCATAAAAAAAGCAAATGAAGTGTTTTGGTAGTGCTTTCTGATTGTTATAAGCAACAGTACGCCTGTAAGGATCACAGCAACAGTACCAGTCAGAATTTTTATAACGCTTGCCCAATTAAGTGCTCCAAGCAGAAACTGCCATACCACGAAAAAAGAAAAAAAAGCAGTCGGAAAGCTTACGACCACAGCTTTCCTCCATTTATCAAAAGCCATACAGTCCACATCCAAAAGTACCGTATTATACAATGAAAAATAAAGTAGCAGAAGCATAGAGAATACAGCAAATATCCTGATAAGTGACAGATGCATTGGTTTCGCTGCATTAAAGACAAGTTTATGGACATGCAACTCCCGTGAATCACCTACTGCCGGCGATAAAACCAGCTTCAGTTTCTTTGTATTCCCAAAAGGTTTAAGATATATATACTGTGAATCGGAAATATTATGGAACACAGCACTCTTAAAAGACATTATGGTACCATATACCAGGCTTGAATTTTTTTCATCATCGACCAGCTCAAGGATTGCATCATCAAAAGCGGTACCTTCCACGATACAGGCATCCACTTTTTTCCCGGATGCACCGGTATCATACACGCATTCAACATCGATCATAAAATCCCTAAGCGGATATCCAAAGCCGTCGATTTCAAGGATAACTGAATCCGCACCCGGGGCCATAACAATATCGCCATCTTCGTTTAAGAATCCGCCTGATATTTCGACTGAATACGAATCATCCGGTACATGTTCACTATACCCCGCTGTACTGAAAGACCGGTTATTAAACAGAAATATCTCAAAAACAAGAGTAAGCAAAAACAGCAGGAGAATTTCCTTCACTATTCTTTTTTTCAGAAAACTGCTTAAATTCACCCGTTCAAAATCTCAATCTGGCAGGACCTCATAGTCGCCAAGGCTGCCTCGTGAGCCTCAGGCGTCACTCCGGCGCAGCAGGAAGCATCCACGCTTACCTTTATCTCCGGGAAAAGTGCTTTGATGATAAGGGCATTTGAAACCACGCAGATGTCCGTACACAGCCCCACAAGCTCCACTTCCTCGAAATCAAAATCCGTCCAGCCGGTGTAACCGAAAGTATTCTTATTGATTATGGTTGATGAAGAGGCATCCAGTTCCGGACTGATTTCCCAGCCCCTGCTCTCTTCTATGCAGTGAACTACAGGGAGATGTTTTCCCTCATTTGTCTCAAGGTAATCTTCATAATGTGTATCCCTTGTAAAGATCACGTCCCGTCCTTCTGCCCTGGCTTCCTCTATCTTCCTTTTTACATTCGGGACAATATTTACTGCCTCTTTTGTACCCAAGCTCCCATCTATAAAATCATTCTGCATATCTACCACTATCAGTGCTCTCATGTCTAATCTCCTTCCACACGTCAAAACAGGCTTTCACCTTCCAAGCTCTTTTTCGGCAAGATCTATTGCAAGATCGATCACAGTATCCATATCGTAGTACCTGTACTCTCCGAGCCTGCCTCCGAATATCACCCTGTTTTCCTTATCAGCCAGCTCTTTATACTGCCTGTACAGATTTCCGTTTTTCTCGTCATTTACCGGATAATAGGGCACATCTCCCGGTTCCCACTCCTTACTGTACTCCCTGCTTATTACGGTCTTCGGCAGGTCATTGCCGTTCTCATCCTTGCCGAATTCAAACCACTTATGCTCAACAATCCGTGTCCAGGGAGTCTCCCTGTCCGTGTAGTTCATAACCGCATTTCCCTGGTAATTAGGCATGTCCAGCACTTCTTCCTCAAACCTGAGTGAACGGTATTCAAGATGTCCCAGCCTATACCCGAAATACTCATCTATTGCCCCCGTGTAGTATACTCTGTCTGCCAGAGCTTCGAGCTCATTCCGATTTTCAAAATAATCCGTATCCACCCTTACTTCGATGCCTTCAAGCATCCTCTCCACCATCCGGGTAAAACCGCCGATCGGGATTCCCTGATAGAGCGCATTAAAGTAATTATTATCAAAAGTAAGCCTCACCGGCAGACGCTTTATGATGAATGCCGGCAGCTCAGTGCATGGGCGCCCCCACTGCTTTTCCGTATAGCCCTTTACAAGCTTTTCATAGATATCACGTCCAACCAGCGAGATTGCCTGTTCCTCAAGGTTTTTAGGTTCCTTAATGCCCGACGCCGCCTTCTGGCGCTCAATCTCGTCATAAGCCTCCTGAGGTGTAACCACCCCCCACATCTTATTGAATGTACGCATATTGAATGGAAGCGAATAAAGCTCACCATGATAATTTGCCACCGGAGAATTGGTATAACGATTGAATTCGGCAAATCTGTTCACATACTCCCAGGCCCGCCTGCTGTTTGAGTGAAAGATATGTGCACCGAATTTATGGACATTGATGCCTTCAATCCGTTCCGTATAAATATTCCCGGCGACGTAAGGCCTTCGGTCTATCACAAGCACCTTTTTACCGGCATCCGTAAGCTGTCTTGCAAAAGTGGCACCGGATGCACCGGCACCGACTATAAGATAATCGTAATGCATATCTCCTCTTTTCTGCCGCATTTTCTAATCTTTGCAAATGATATCCATGCACACGGCACAATGCATCTGCTTCGGTCCAATGCACTCAGTATATTATAATGACCATTGATAACAGGTGCAAGTCGAATCCCGTAAATATAAAAAAAGAGGAAAGCCGGTAAAACTTTCCTCTTTTATACTATCCTTATGTTTTACTATACGTTTTTCGCTACAGAATACTCTCTAACTACAGCTATCTCTTACTTCCCTGCGGCTATAGCGGCCTGTGCTGCAGCCAGCCTTGCGATAGGCACCCTGAAAGGCGAGCATGATACATAATCAAGCCCTATCTTATTGCAGAACTCTACAGACTGGGGATCACCGCCGTGCTCACCGCAGATACCCACATGGAGTCCCGGATTAACCGGCTTGCCAAGCTTGATAGCCATCTCCATAAGCTTTCCTACGCCTGTCTGATCGAGCTTTGCAAAAGGATCGTTTTCAAAAATCTTTGTATCATAATAAGCCTCAAGGAACTTTCCTGCATCGTCACGGGAGAAACCGAAAGTCATCTGTGTGAGGTCATTCGTACCGAAGCAGAAGAAATCAGCCTCAGCAGCGATCTCATCAGCCGTAAGTGCTGCTCTGGGTATCTCTATCATGGTTCCTACTTCATACTCAAGGCTTACTCCAGCCGCCTTGATCTCGGCATCCGCAGTATCAACAACTATCTTCTTAACCAGCTTAAGTTCCTTTACATCACATACAAGAGGGATCATGATCTCAGGCTTCATATTCCACTCCGGATGAGCCTTTGAAACATTGATAGCAGCACGTATTACAGCCTTGGTCTGCATCCTTGCGATTTCAGGATACGTAACCGCAAGACGGCATCCTCTGTGGCCCATCATAGGATTGAATTCATGGAGGGAATCAATATATTCCTTGATCTTCTCCACACTCTTCCCCTGTGAATAAGCAAGTTTCTTAATATCCGCTTCTTCAGTGGGAACAAACTCATGAAGAGGAGGATCAAGGAACCGAATGGTCACAGGACATCCTTCAAGAGCCTCGTAAAGCTGTTCGAAATCACCCTGCTGATAAGGCAGTATCTTTTCAAGCGCAGCTTCCCTTTCCTCAACCGTATCCGAGCATATCATTTCACGGAAAGCAGCTATTCTTGACTCCTCAAAGAACATATGCTCCGTACGGCAGAGACCTATGCCTTCTGCGCCAAGCTCTCTTGCCTTCTTTGCATCAGCCGGCGTGTCTGCATTTGTGCGGACTTTAAGTGTTCTGTACTTGTCTGCCCATGCCATAACCCTGCCGAATTCACCGGCGATCTTGGCATCAACAGTAGCTATTTTTCCGTCATAGATATTTCCGGTGGTACCGTCAATGGAAAGCCAGTCGCCTTCATGATATTCCTTGCCCGCAAGAGTGAATTTCTTATTCTCCTCATCCATTGCAATGTCGCCGCAGCCGGATACGCAGCAGGTACCCATTCCTCTTGCCACAACTGCCGCATGGGATGTCATACCGCCGCGGACAGTAAGTATTCCCTGTGCCACCTTCATACCGGTTATATCTTCAGGTGATGTCTCAAGTCTTACTAGAACAACCTTTTCCCCTCTTGCAGCCCATTCTTCGGCATCCTCGGCGGAGAAGACGATGCGTCCGCATGCTGCTCCCGGCGAAGCACCAAGTCCCTTTCCTGCAGGGGTTGCAGCCTTTAAAGCAGCCTGATCAAACTGGGGATGAAGAAGCGTATCAAGATTTCTGGGATCGATCATTGCCACTGCTTCTTCTTCCGTGCGCATACCCTCATCCACAAGATCACAGGCAATCTTAAGCGCCGCCTGCGCGGTCCTCTTGCCGTTTCTTGTCTGAAGCATATAGAGCTTGCCGTGCTCAACGGTAAATTCCATGTCCTGCATATCCCTGTAGTGGTCCTCAAGAGTCTTGCAGACATCCTTAAACTGGGCAAAAGCCTCAGGGAATTTTTCTTCCATTTCGGCAATCTTCATAGGTGTCCTAACGCCGGCAACCACATCTTCACCCTGGGCATTGGTAAGGAACTCACCGAACAGTCCCTTATCACCTGTAGCCGGATCCCTTGTAAAAGCAACACCGGTACCACAGTCATCACCCATATTACCGAAAGCCATGGACTGTACATTTACAGCTGTTCCCCATGAATAAGGGATATCATTGTCGCGTCTGTATACATTAGCCCTTGGATTGTCCCATGAACGGAATACTGCCTTGATAGCACCGTAGAGCTGTTCCTTTGGATCTGTCGGGAAATCGCTGCCGATCTTTGACTTGTATTCAGCCTTGAACTGCTCGGCAAGCTCCTTCAGGTCATCAGCAGTAAGCTCAACATCCTGCTTAACGCCCTTTTTATCCTTCATTTCGTCAATAAGCTCTTCAAAGTACTTCTTGCCCACTTCCATAACCACATCCGAATACATCTGGATGAATCTTCTGTAGCAGTCCCACGCCCAGCGGGGATTATTGGACTTTTCGGCAATGACAGCAACAACATCCTCGTTAAGTCCGAGATTGAGGATCGTATCCATCATACCGGGCATCGATGCCCTTGCACCGGAACGGACGGAAACTAACAGCGGATTTTCTTTATCTCCGAATTTCTTGCCGGTGATCTCTTCCATCTTTATGATATACTCATCGATCTGCGCCCTGATCTCAGAATTGATCTCCCTTCCGTCCTCATAGTACTGAGTACATGCTTCCGTAGTGATCGTAAACCCCTGGGGCACAGGAAGTCCGATATTAGTCATCTCAGCCAGGTTAGCACCCTTACCGCCAAGAAGATTACGCATATCAGCACTGCCTTCTTTAAATAGATAAACCCATTTTTTTGCCATTCTTGTACCTTCCTCTCATTTTGTATTTTGTGCTCTAAAAACAAACACTCCTCCACACATATCAGAAATTTTACCATAATTTCCGTATTTTTGCATTATATTTTTGTAAAAAATAAACATCAAAAATAAACATCCTCTGAGGCTAACTGCCATCAAAGGATGTTCTTCTATTTCAATTGCCTAGGTTTTAGGTTTTACAGTCTTAACTTATTCAGTCAAATATCAACCCGAATATGAATGTAACAATGTAGTGTATCAGCCCTGTTACAACCACCGTTACAAGCGTTGCTATCATATATGCCGCCGGGGATTTGTTCTCATTCTTTGCCAGCTTCGCAAATCCCAGTATAGCCATCACGGATATAAATGACGTCAATCCCGTATCAACTGAAGGGATAAGGCTGTTTCTCAGCACACCGAGCGGTACCAGCCTTCCCAGAGTGTACAGTACGCTTAAAAGAGCACACATAAACTCACGCATGGCAAGTATCGAAAACACATTGTTAAACTGCACCTTGCATTCTTTATCGAGGAAATTGATAGTAAATACCGCCACCAGTGAGAAAAGGATTCCATATATCAGTATACTCCATATATCGTATCCTGCATCTTTGAAAAAACCTCCGATAGTCATAGTCATTTCAAAGCTTCTCTTGTATTTTATAGCATAATACATATCTGATCCCAGATACGAAAAAGGAATGCATCCTATAGAAAGTACAAGGGTTATCAAATAAAGCAGGAATGATGTCAGCACGGAAGAATTTTTTGAAAAATCCGCAATGGCATCCACGGGCCTCTTGAAAACATTTTTAAAGAAATCAAAAAGCACACCTGACTTCTTCTCAGTATTCCCCTGTCCCTGTGGTGCTGGCTGCGGCTGAACCGCCGGTGCTGCCTGTGCTCCGGAATATCCCTGCTGCTGTCCGCCGTTATTCATACTGTCCTGATACATCTGCCCCTGTCCTGCAGCCCCCTGAGGCTGTCCGCCGGGCATCTGCGCGCCTGTATTCGCCCCGCCCTGCGATCCGGTATTTACAGCCGGACCGGCAGCACTCATATGAGGAACACCACCGCCGCTGCAGCAGCTGCATACTGCTCCATCATCAATCTTGTTTCCGCATTTTGGACAAAATCCCATTTTTCTTCCCTTCTGCCGCTTTTGCGGCTAAACCGAATTATCAGAAAGTAAACTTATCAGCAAAATATGCATCAAGCTCTGCTATCGCAATACGCTCCTGCTGCATTGTATCACGGTCACGGACTGTTACGCATCCGTCAGTCTCTGAATCAAAATCATATGTCACGCAGAAAGGCGTACCGATCTCATCCTGACGGCGATAACGCTTTCCGATAGCACCCCTGTCATCGAATTCACAGTTATACTTCTTTGAAAGCTGCGCGAAAATCTTTTCCGCACCCTCATCAAGCTTCTTGGAAAGAGGAAGCACACCGATCTTTACAGGTGCAAGTGCAGGATGGAAGTGAAGCACAGTTCTCATGTCGGGCTTCTCCTCCGTTCCGATATTCTCCTCATCATAAGCGGCACACAGGAAGGCAAGCACCACCCTGTCAGCACCGAGAGAAGGCTCGATAACGTACGGAACATATTTTTCATTTGACTCATCATCAAAATATGAAAGATCCTGCTTTGAAACATTCATATGCTGTGTCAGATCGTAATCCGTACGGTCAGCTATGCCCCACAGTTCGCCCCAGCCTATGGTCGGGAACAGGAACTCTATGTCAGTTGTTCCCTTTGAGTAGAATGCCAGCTCTGCGGGATCATGGTCACGCAGGCGGAGTTCTTCCTCTTTTATGCCAAGAGAGATCAGCCAGTCACGGCAGAAGCCTCTCCAATACTGAAACCACTCAAGGTCTGTTCCGGGCTTGCAGAAGAATTCCAGCTCCATCTGCTCAAATTCCCTTGTCCTGAAAGTAAAGTTTCCGGGCGTGATCTCATTTCTGAAAGACTTGCCCACCTGACCGATACCGAAAGGAATCTTCTTTCTGGTGGATCTCTGTACATTCTTAAAGTTAACGAATATACCCTGTGCAGTCTCAGGTCTTAAATAAACCACATCCTTGGCATCCTCGGTAACACCCTGGAAAGTCTTGAACATAAGGTTGAACTGCCTGATATCAGTAAAATTATGCTTTCCGCAGGAAGGACAAGGGATGGAATTTTCCTTGATGTAATCCATCATCTGCTCCGTAGTCCAGCCGTCAACCGAAGACTCAAGTGTAAGTCCTTTCTCAGCCGCAAAATCCTCAATAACCTTATCCGCACGGAAACGCTCATGGCACTCACGGCAGTCCATCAGAGGATCCGAGAATGATCCCAGATGTCCGGAAGCGATCCATGTCTGGGGATTCATGAGGATCGCACAGTCAACACCCACATTGTAGGGAGACTCCTGGACGAATTTCTGCCACCAGGCTTTCTTTACGTTGTTCTTAAGCTCCACACCAAGATTTCCGTAATCCCATGTGTTGGCCAGTCCGCCGTATATCTCTGATCCGGGGAAGATAAAGCCCCTTCCCTTGGCAAGATTCTTTATCTTCTCGAGTGTCTTTTCCATTTATTTATCCTCCTGAATAATAATTTTCAATATACTACAAAATAAATCCCGTCGCCCACAGCACTGACAGTCTTAGCATTCCCTTTAAGCATTCCCTGGGAATAGTACTTTATCTTTGAAGGGGTTTTAACTATGGCATCACCCTCCAGCACAACGATCTTCTTATCCCCCATACCCATCAGGTCATTCTTCCCTATGGTATTCTCGGATGCGGATGCTTTGCTGAGCATCCTGTTAAAATCATATCCTGCCGAATAAGCTTCACTCACGGTACCGACAAAAATATCGTCATCCATATAGTCATTATAAGCAGTGACATTCGCAAAAGAAAAATCGATATGCATCAAACCGTCTGCCAGCTCATATCCATCCATTATAATAGAGCCTTCGCCGTGCTTTGAATTGTAATCAGCAAGCTCATCATTCACCATCTGTATAAGCTCTTCCTGGCTGTAGTAGCTTTCCGCAAAGCTCTCAACAAGCTTAGCCTTTACAGAACCGTCCTTTTCTACGGTAACAACTGTTTTGTCTTCCAGTTCCTGATTTCCATTAGTACATCCTGCCAGTAAAAGAAATGAAACAGCAACAAGACATACCGCACAACATTGTCTCATTTTACTAAAAATAACCGTTTTCAAAGCTGCCTCCAAAAATTGCGGCTGATACCCTGCCCAATATGCACACAATAATATACCATAACCTTCGCTTTTTTTCAATGAAACTATATACATTTTGGTGTTATTTACAGCAGTCTTTTTGTGCAATTTTTCCCTTCTTTTCACGGTTACTCATTTATGCTATCATTTTTCACATGAATTATATTGTTTTTGACTTAGAATGGAATCAGCCGGAAGGCCTGGACAGCAAATCCCGTCCCCTTCCCTTCGAGATAATAGAGATCGGTGCGGTCAGGCTGAACGAAAATTTTGAGCTGGTCTCAAAGTTCAGCCGTGTCATAAAGCCTCAGGTATATAACCGGCTGAACAGACATATCGTAAAAATGCTCAGTTTAAAGCCGGGCGAGCTGGAAAAGGGCGGCAGCTTTGAAAATGTTGCCGGAAAATTTCTTGAATGGTGCGGCGAAGACTGTATTTTCTGCACCTGGGGAAATCAGGACCTTACAGAGCTCCAGAGGAACATGAACTACTACTCCATGCCGCCTCTTTCCGACGGGCCTTTCCGTTATATTGATGTGCAGAAACTGTACAGCATAATGATAGACGATATGCAGCAGTATTCACTCGAAACAGCGGTAGACCGGATGAAGATCGTAAAGGATGTCCAGTTCCACAGAGCTTTCAGCGACGCCTACTACACTTCCAAGATACTTAAGCTGATCCCCGCTGATATCATTGAGCATAATCCTGCCTATGATGTTTATCATCTTCCTGCCACAAGGGATGAGGAAATACATGTAAGCACATCGACCGGGCACACTGTATATTCCCGCGCTTTTGATTCAAAGGAAGATATACTGCAGGACAAAGTTTTATTGACTCTCTGGTGTCCTGTCTGCAAGGGACGCGCTCTGAAAAGGCGGATAAACTGGTTCAACCACTCCGGCAGGAATTACCATGCGGCCGGAAAATGCATCGAACACGGCTATGTCTCCGGGCTCATGCGGATCCGTCCGGGCGAGTTTGGCGGATTCTATGCTGAAAAAACAACCAGCCTTGCCTCCGAGCAGGAATTCCTTAAACTGTCAGAACAGTACCGAAAAGTTCCCACAAAATAATGATGCTCTGACAGTGATCAATGTAACAGTCTGATAACTCCATTATAAAAGGCACCGCCCGATGATATACATCCAAAGCGGTGCCTCTATTATTCTTTTATTCAATTAATTCCCGGCTAAAACTTCCCGCGTATAGTGTTCGGAAAGCAGAACGATGATCAGCTCAGGCCTTGTCGCTGTCGTCGAATATATCGCCGCACTCAGGACAGAACTTCGGAGGATGATGAGGATCCTCAGGCTCCCAGCCACACTTGTCACACTTGTAAATAGGTGCTCCTTCAGGCTTTTTAGCTCCGCACTCCTGACAGAACTTTCCCTTATTCACTGCGCCGCATGAGCATGTCCAGCCTGCTGCATCTGCCGGCTTGGCCGCACCGCACTCTGCACAGAACTTGCCGGTGTTGCCTTCCTTGCCGCACTGACCACACTTCCAGCCTGCTGCCGCAACCACAGCCGCCGCCTGCATCTGGGGAGCAGCCTGGGGAGCCGGTGCGGCCTGCTGTTGCTGCTGCTGAGCCTGTGCTGCGAGATTGGATATTGTATTGGCTCCTGCTGCATTCTGAGCAAAGCCCATGCCCATAAAGCCTGTCATGGCACCGGCAGAGTTGCCTGCCGCCGTCCTCATTGCATCTGCTGTAGCAGTTGTCATAGTACCTGCCATCATAGCAGCACTGTTACCCATAGCACTTGCTCTCTGCAGATCCTGGATCATCTTCATGTCTTCAGGTGTGAGAGTAGGAACAGACATTGCGATCTTCTCAATGCTGATTCCTCTGTTCTGAGCCCAGCTTTCAGCCAGCGCATTGTTCATGGCATTCTTAAGCTCTTCTGTATGCTTTGGAAGCTGGTTAGGACGGATCTCAAGATCAGCTATCTCTGCAAGACCGGTTCCAAGTGCGTCGATGAACTCTGCCTTAAGCTGTCCGTCAATCTTATCCCTGGTAAAGGTGCCGTCAGCAATATTACCTGCAACATTCTTATAGAATACTATAGGATCCGTAAGTCTGTAAGAGTATCTACCGTTACATCTTAAGTTTACTTCCATATCCAGACCGATATTCTTATCAACAGCACGGAACATAACAGGATTCGGTGTACCGAATAAATTATCCATTATCTCCAGTAAGTTAAAATAGTAAACCTTCTGGACACGTGCCGTGTCTCCGCCGAAGGTAACACGCTCACCCCACTTCTTGAAGGAGTCAACTATACCCTTGCCAAGTCCGCCATAGAATATGCTGGGCTCTGCTGATGTATCATAAGTAAACTCTCCGGGCTCTGCGCACACCTCAACGATCTTGCCATTATCAACTATGATCATGCACTGACCGTCAGCCACCGCTACTCTTGATCCGTTAGTTATGATGTTGTCACTCCCCTTGGTATTTGCAGAATTCCTGGACGTCCTCTTCTGACCCACGGTCATAAGAACATTCTTGTCCATTGCATCACAATAGAAGTACTCTTTCCACTGATCTGCAAAAACAGAGCTGGCACCTGCCACAGCTGCCTGACCAATGCCGCTGCCCATGACAGCACCTTTAATTTCCTGAATTAATCCCATACTACTTCTCCCTTCTAAGAATAATTGCACAGAATACCCGCGCCTGATTTATTTTACCATAAAACCGTCTGTTTTTATATACTATGATTAACTCGCCAAAATCAGCGAAAATCATTTTTTAATTCACACGGGACGACCTTACGCCTATCTGATAGTAATCAAATCCGTTCTTATTCGCCGTGTACGTACCGTAGATATTTCTTCCGTCGAATATCACAGGATTCTTAAGCAGTTCCTTCATCCTCTCGAAATCCGGGCTCCTGAATTCCTTCCATTCAGTGATAAGTATAAGGGCATCCGCGTCCTTAAGGGCATCATACTTGTTCTCAACATAAGCAACATGTGTATTATCCTTAAGATAGCATTTCTTTGCTTCTTCCACAGCCTTGGGATCATACGCGATTATCTCTGCCCCGGCTTCCGTCAGGTCGTTTATAATAGTTATGGATGAAGCCTCGCGCATATCATCCGTATCAGGCTTAAATGACAGTCCCCATACGGCAAATTTCATTCCGCTTAAATCATTCCCGAAGCACTCCTTCACCTTATCGGATATCACATGCTTCTGGGCTTTATTCACTTCCTCAACAGCAGCAAGGAGCTTTGCGTCGTAGCCAAACTCAGCCGCTGTGCTTATAAGAGCCTTTACATCCTTGGGGAAGCAGCTTCCACCGTACCCGCATCCGGGATAGATAAAGCTATAGCCTATACGCTTGTCAGAGCCTATGCCTTTTCTCACCTTATTGACATCTGCACCCACCTGCTCGCAGATTCTTGAAATCTCGTTCATAAAGGAGATCTTTGTGGCAAGCATTGAATTGGCTGTATATTTTGTCATCTCGGCACTTGCTACATCCATAAGGATAAAGGTATCAGTGTTGAGCACATAGTGTCTGTAAAGCTCACGCATCACATCTGCGGCATCGTCATTATCCGCACCTATGACGATCCTGTCCGGACGCATACAGTCCGATACAGCCGTTCCTTCCTTCAGGAATTCCGGATTTGATATCACATCAAAGGTGAGGTCAGAGCCCCTGTCATTAAGAGCCTTCTGTATCGTGTCACGCACTTTCAGTGCAGTTCCGACAGGGACGGTTGACTTATCAACCACATACATATGGCGCTTCATGGTCTGTCCTATGCTCTTTGCCACTTCCAGAACATAATGGAGATCCGCAGAACCGTCCTCACCCATAGGCGTTCCTACTGCAATAAAGCAT
Organism: Lachnospiraceae bacterium UBA4364; assembly: GCA_002393955.1. Taxonomy (GTDB): domain Bacteria; phylum Bacillota; class Clostridia; order Lachnospirales; family Lachnospiraceae; genus NK4A136. Next base: position 494,622 of record DGSK01000001.1, read on the forward strand.
ATATTTGCCTTGTCCATGGCCTCTTCTATCTTTGTGGTAAATCTGAGCGATCCGGCCTTATAGTTCTTAAGCACCAGATCCGACAGCCCCGGCTCATATATGGGGATAATCCCCTTCTTAAGCCTCTCTATCTTGTCTTCATCCACATCCACGCACCAGACATCATTTCCCATGTCCGAAAAACATGTACCGGTTACCAGTCCTACATATCCGGTTCCTATGACAGCAATCCTCATTGTAAGCCTCCTAAATATCTATTTTTAAAATATAATGATCAGCCATTGTTACGCTCTCTCTTTTTCTTAAGAAGCGCAGATGTATCCAGGGTATCGTTTGCGGGCTCTTCCTTCTTCTTTGAAGCCTTACCCTTATTAGCCTTAACACCTGCAGACATCTGCGGTGCGCCGGGCGCTCCCGTATTCATTAACGGTGCTCCCTGTGCAGGCATATGTCCCGGTGCAGCATTAAAGCTGGCATTAACAGGCTGCCCGGACATTCCCGGTGCAGCAGTTTCTCCCGCAGGAACGCCTTCCGGAAGCACTTCCGGCTGCAGTTTCTGCCTTCTGCCAGCTGACTTTAATCCTCTCCTTGCAGGCTCCCAGCCGAATCTCCTGCCGGCGATATCAGCTAAAAACAGTATCATTGCAAGTATGATAAAGAAATTTGTCAGGTCGATGCTTCCGGCAGTACTTACCTCCAGCTTCTTCCAGAGATTATCCTCCGGTGTAAGGTAAAAACCATAATTCTCAACGAAAGTCCTGAATGTCTTGTCCGTTATATCAAACCTGTACTCATCGCTGTACTGAACCACGCTGGCAGTAGTAAATGCGCCCTGTATGGTACCGTCATCACTGCGGCGGACGTTGATATTATACAACCCTTTCTGGGTAGAATCTATAACTGCACGGTATACGCCCGGCTCCGATGCGGTAAAGTTCACATCACCTGTTTCTCCATCAGGACTGGTGTAAATAGCCGTAATCTCCGTACCGTCCGTATATTCATCCGTGTAGTATTCAAGCACAGTCTGCTCTCCGACCTGCTTTACATCCACCCGGTCCTCGCCTACTCCGCCGGTTCCGGTGACATAATCTATCATCCTGCGCCAGAGCTCAGCATAATCGTCATTTCCCGAATATGCTGCCGTCCAGCCGCCGTCCACACTGGTATTCCATGCAATGGTCTTCCCCAGGCCGTACTGCCATGCGGTCAGCACGGGATCTCCCTCATCACTAACCACTAGCTGCTGTGCCCCGGTCTTTGGTGAACCAGCCACATATCCCAGTATATTAAACCACCCGTTTTCAAAAAGGCCGTTTGTGATATCACTGGAAGCGACTGACAGTGAATAATCACCATTCTTGATATAGGTATTTCCGCCCATAAAGACTTCCTGGGAGAAAATCCTGGGCAGGTCCGTATTGCCGTCTGCATAATAATACCTTCCGCCGCACTGCTTTGCCAGGTCAGCCATAAGCGCCGTATCAGAGTACTGGCCTACCGCCACCGTGGAAAGTGTCACATTATCTGCATTTATCTTGCTTATTACCGATGAGAAGTTATCTGTCTCACCCATTCCGTCCGTAAGCAATATGATATGCTTTACCTGGGCATCGCTGTGCTTTATCTCAGCCCTTGCTTCCTCAAGTGCCGGCATTATCACTGTTCCGCCGCCGCTGGGTATGGAATCAATATCATCCTTTATCCCCTGCTTATCTGACGCATCCGACATGGGATGATACCATTTGAAATAGTCATCAAAGGCAAGGACGCCCACGTCATCCGTATCACGCATATTATCCACGGCACGCTTGGAAGCTTCCAGCGCCATGTCAAGAATGGTAAATCCGTTTCCCGCATAATCATCCATGGATCCGGAATGGTCTATTACCATTACGATAGCAGTCTTAGGTACTTCTACCACGCTCCTTAATTCCATATTGACGGGGAGTACTGTTTCAACCACTGTATCATTGTATCCGCCTAGCATGAAACTGTCCTCACCGCCGGTCATTATCACGCCCCGGCCGTAATCCTTTACATAGGTCTCAAGGTTATCCAGGAAGCCTTCCGGAAGCTCTCCGTAATAAGCATTCTCAATTATGACCGCACGGTATACTAAAAGGTCATTTAAGGTTTCCGGCGCATTGGAAGCTTTCACTATCTCGGCATTGACATTTATTGCAGAAAGCAGCGCCTCAAAAGGTGCAGAATTCTCACCGTTGCCCCTGAGCACCAGTATCTTCGGTGCATTGGTAACTTCCGAATATGCATCATATACATCATTCTCGGCACAGGTATCCCCCGCTGCTTCCACCTCTACGGTAAACTGCTCCAGAGAATCGCCGGTAACCGTTTCTTCAAAGATAAATTCATTATGTCCGGTGCGCAGATGTACCGACTCCTGCGTCACTACAGTCTCCCCGGACATAATTTTTATGACAGCATCCGTTTCGAAGTTGCTCTCCAGTGCAACAGTCATGTAATACTTGTCGCCGGGATGAAGCTCATCCGGCATATCCACTGATTCAATATAGCAGTCATCACCGGATTCAGAACCAAGCACGTATGCCTCTAAACTTATCTCACCGGATCTGATCATGGACGCAGTATTCTCAATATCGCCTGCCGTCTGCTTTCCGTCTGTAAGCACCACAATCCTGCCGGCAGAATCCGCAGGTATAAGTGATATCGCCCTCTGCAGTGCCTTTTCATAATTAGTAGCCGTATCATCCGCAGCGGAATTCAGCCCCATGAACATATCCCTGTCGGTTACGAACTGATCCACAACAGCATCCCTTCCGAAACCTACTATGGCATATTTATTGTTGGCAGGCATATCTTCAAGTGCATCGTCTATGAAATCCTCAAAGGCTTCCATATTTTCCTCGTCACTGACGGAATAGTCCACCACAAATACGGTTGTGACATCCTTTGCCTTCCTTGGAAGCCTTATGCCAAGCATTGAAAGTATCACAAGAACCATTATCACTATCCGGAGAATGAGATAAAACTTTCTCCGGTAATTCATCTTCTTTACATAGAGTACCCACTCCACTATGAGCAGTATCAGCGCTATAGCTAGAAGTATCCAGCATAAGCTCTTCTTGGCCTTAGCGGCACTCTGTGTACCTGAATAGACGAGATTCTCGGAAGTGATCTTTCCGTCCCTTCCAAGTGCAGGTGATGCCACTACGTAATATTCATTCTTAAGTCCTGCCGTCACATAGAAAACGCCGGCACGCTCAAGCTTGCCCACCGGTATTCCGGATATCTGGACATATTCGGGAAGCGGATTGAGCACCAGGCTTTCCCCTGTCTCATAAGTATTCTTTGCAAGCATTCCCATATCTGAAAGATAGCTTACAGACTCAGCTATAAACACAGGGAACTGTGCCTGCAGCGCAAAATCACTTTCCCTTATGTCAAAGCCCACAACTACCTCACGGTGTCCCTGGTTTATACCATAGTAACCCACACATTTGTCGTCCACTTCCATGAAGCTTTCAGCCCACTCCGGCACATCATAGTAAGAGACTTCATTGGCACCTATATTAAAGTCCCCGAGGCCTTCCGTGAGCTCACATTCTTTAACTTTTATCGTCACATGGGAAAGGGTACCCGCTGCATTTCCGGGCATGAATTCCATTGAATTGGTTGTATTCTGTGCTCTTACCATGCCCGCATCATAAATAACCAGCGAAGAAGGGCTGGCTTCCAGCGCATTATCCGACACTGCACGGACCATGTCATTTCCGGTCACAGCGAAGAAAGCCCTCTCTATGAAGGTATTTCCTCCGCCTACAAGCATACCGTTTATCTCACCGCTCTCATGAGTCAGCGCATATGCCGCATTGTCCTGGGAAAGTGAGTCCCTGTCATGGGACTTAACCACAGAACCGGCCGACACACTGGACTTGTCGAACTGTATAGACGATATCTCCGCTCTGTAATAGTCGCCCCCCGCCGGAACATCCTCAAAAAGCACGGAGCCGCTCTTCCCTGCATCGGTATGAGCACTCTTAAGCTCTATAAGATTTCCGCTTACATCATAAAGGGAAATATCCATGGTGGCTGCAGCATCACTGTAATCCGTAAATCTGACGGATACCTGCTGCCTGCCGTCCTTTTCTCCCGCAAAAACATAATCAAGGGAAACGTTTGAAACCGCCTCACCCGTATCAATGATATCCGCCTTAAGGATCTCTGCATAAGCGCTCAGGGCATCGCAGCCGTAACCGTCAGTAAGTATCAGCGTATGGTCTGCTTCAATAGTTGACAGCAGGCTGTACAGGTCAGAAGCATCACCTTCCGTATCATCAGCCTCTATGCTGTTTATAGTCTGTCTGAGACGATTCCTGTCCTGCGAGTTGGATATGAGTATCTTTACGGAATCCGAGGCAGAAATGACAGTGATCTCACCGCCGCCTGCCACATAATCAAGAGCCTGGGCTTTTGCTTCATCCAGCCTGGTCTTCCCATCGGCATTAAGGTGCTGCATGCTGAAGGAGTTATCAATTACTATGACTGTACTTCCGCCTGTCAGGGAATCCGTCATCACAAACGGAGCCATAAGCGCAAGTATCAGAAGAAACATCACAAGTATCTGAAGATACATCAGTATCTCGTGGATGAATTTTTCAAAAAAAGTTCTTGACTGTTCATTTTTGAAGATATGCTTCCAAAGAAGATTTGAGGATATCTCTACATCCTTCCCCTTGGGCTTGAGCAGATACAGAATTATTATTACAGGTATGGCACCGATAAAAATAAGCGGCCATAAACTAGAAAATGACATTTCTCGCCTCCATCACTATCATGCCTGCTAAAAGCACCACAGGCATCCTCCCTCATAACAAACCAACATAAACTTCCGTAACTCCCCAAAACATCCCATTTTATATATCCGCAGCCACAGCCTGCGTCAGATCGCATCGGCCTTCCTCAGATCACATCAGCCTGCGTCAGGCTGCACCGGCCTGCCTACCACTCGTACAGGTCTTTCAGTTCACTGAATATTATACGGTCAAAACTCGTCCCCGTATTGCACAGATGATACCCTGCACCGTTCTTCTTGCATATGGACTTAAGATTTTCCGTGAAAGCCTTAAGGCCCGCATTGTACCTTCCTATGCTCTCGGAATCCATTGTTACCCGTAGCTTTGATTCATTATCCTCTGAATCAATGAGATTGCAGGTTCCCTCAAGGGTTATATCCGTCTCTTCCTTTGCAAGCACATGCAGCAGAACCACCGACTGCTTGCGGAATTTCAGATACCTGATCATCTTAACCAAAGGCAGTTCCGACTGTGGGATCTTATCATCCAGATGTATGAAATCCTCCGACATGAAATCCGAGATAACTATCGTAAGTCCCGCCTGCATCTTATCCAGGCTCTTTACCGCGGCGAAAAGATCCGCAGGTTCCGAGCCTGCAGTACTTTCCAGAAACCTCTCCAGATTCCTGAATCCGGCTTTCCCACCGGAAGCAAAGAAACGCCTGGCGGGATTGGCCGCATCCATTACCATTACCCTGTCCTGATTCAACAGGGCGATATAGGAAAGTGCGGCGGTAAGCTCGCTTGCAAGCTCTGATTTTTTCTTTTCTCCGTACTCCATTGAACGGCTGAAATCCAGGATAAAGGTTATGGTGCTCTCCTTTTCCTCCATGAATTCCTTGATATACAGCCTGTCAAGCCTGGCATATGCATTCCAGTCGATGGAACGGATATCGTCTCCCGGCATATATTCCCTAAAATCGGAAAACTCGGCGGAATTACCTTTCCTGCTGCTCTTCCGTCCGCCCTGCATGGACGCATTGCTCTTTTTTTCTATTGCCAGCCTGAGCCGCCCCAGTCTGTCATAGTACCTTCGATCAAACATTCTCCCCTCCGGACCGCAAGCAGCTTCTTTCCCGGCCGCATGCGGTCATTTCCGCTGTTGCGGATTAATTATCTTTTTTATTCTTTACCATTATGCCGTACTTATTTGCTATATAATCCTCTATCACTTTTGCACCCTGCTCGATGGTGATATCCCCTGTATTAAGACAAAGATCATAGTTGTAGGGACTCTCCCATTCACGGCCGGTGTGGTATTTATAATACGACCTTCTGTATTTATCGAACTCGTTTATATGCTTTTCCGCAGTCTTCCTGTCCATGGAAAGACGCTCCATCTCTGTCTGTATGCACTTTTCCATGGGTGCACATACGAAAACACTCACAACATTCGGGAAATCCTTCAGTATATAATCAGCGCCCCTTCCTATGCAGACAAAGGACTCCCTTTCCGCCAGCTCCTTTAAGACCTTAGCCTGAAATGCGAAAAGATTGTCATTCTTTGTATAATCCGGACTTTCAGGAGGTATCACTTCACCGTTATAGACCTTCTGCGTCACCTTGTACAGAAGACTGTGCTTCATGGTCTCATCCGCTTTTGCAAAAAGCGCCTCGTTTATACCGCTGTCCTCGCTGGCAAGACGCAGTATCTTTTTATCATAAAAATCGATTCCGTAATCCTCTGCAAGCCTCTCCCCGATCCAGGTTGCTCCGCTTCCACAGGTTCTTGTAAGCGCTATGACAAATCTCTTTTCACTCATGAAACCGCCTCCTTCCGAATACATCCCAATATCAATATCAATATCAATTTCATACCAGTATTATTTCTGATAAAACAGTGCGTTAAGCAGACACTGCCCCTACAAGCTCGTTTATATCTTCAACGCCATATCTTGCCATATATGCCTCTATCCCTTCTATCACCTTAATGGTGGTACCGGGATCATGGAAATTGGCTGTTCCGACGGAAACGGCCGTCGCACCGGCAAGAATAAACTCCAGTGCATCCTCGGCATTTGAAATACCGCCCATTCCTATGACAGGGATCTTTACGGCATGTGCCGCATCATATACCATACGTACTGCCACAGGCTTTACTGCAGGACCGGAAAAACCTCCTGTCTTATTGGCCAGTACAAACTTTCTTTTGTTAATGTCTATCTTCATACCGATAAGGGTATTGATAAGTGATATGCAGTCAGCGCCGCCGGCCTCTGCAGCCCTTGCCATATCGGCTATGCTGGTAACATTAGGAGAAAGCTTTATTATCACAGGCTTTTTTGCTGCGCTCTTTATGGCTCTTGTAGTTTCCTCCAGAACCTTAGGATCCTGTCCGAATGCAAGTGCTCCCTGCTTTACATTAGGACAGGAAAGATTTATCTCATAGAGATCAACATCCGTGGAATTGAGCTTTTCAACAGTTTCTGTATATTCTTCCACTGTATGACCGCAGACATTTACGATCACCCTGGTGTCGTATTTTCTTAAAAAAGGAAGATCCCTTTCCATAAAAACATCCACCCCGGGATTCTGTAATCCTATGGCATTTAACATACCGCCGTAAACTTCCGTAACCCTTGGTGTGGGATTGCCTTCCCAGGGTACATTGGCAACACCTTTTGTGACCACAGCCCCCAGACGGTTTAAGTCTGCAAATTCCGCATATTCCATCCCCGAGCCGAATGTCCCGGAAGCTGTCATTACCGGATTCTTTAATTCTATTCCTGCTATGTTAACCTTTGTATTCATTTTATTCTCCACAGATCAGATTTCAACATCCTCCGCCTTAAATACCGGTCCTTCCACGCAGATCCGGCTGTTCTTTACATGGGTATGGTGATCAGTATTCACTGTCTTTGTAACGCAGCCAAGACAAGCGCCTACTCCGCAGGCCATGCGTTCTTCCAGCGAAATATATGCTTCCAGCCCTTTATCAGCAGCGTAGGACTTTATCGCACGGAGCATGGGCATGGGACCGCAGGCAAATATCACATCACCCTTCACGCCCTGCTCATTAAGCGCATCTATTACCGTTCCCTTTGTTCCGAAGCTCCCATCCATGGTTGCTATATGAGTACCGCACACAGCCTCAAAATCATCCTTAAGGAACATATTGCTGTCCGCATAGCCAAGCACAGCTTCGCATTCAATACCATGTTTCTTAAGCACCCTGCATCCATATAACATCGGCGGGATTCCGATACCGCCCCCCAGTAAAATCACTTTTCTTCCTTTTACCGCTTCTGTATCGTAGCCGTTACCCAGTACTCCAAGAATATCTATATCTTCACCTGACTTATAAGATGATATTTCCTTCGTACCGGCTCCGCCTGCCCTGTATACCACGCGAAGAACTCCTGTCTCAGGATCCGCATCACAGATACTGATGGGACGCATGAGCAGCCTGCTGCCATCCTTGGGATATATTCCTATAAACTGTCCCGGGACAGCTTCGGAAGCCATATCAGTCCTCAACTTTAATGACCAGATTCCCGGTGCCAGTTCCGTCTGTTCTGTTATCTGTGCGTTTTCTTTTCTTTTCATTCCACAACCTCACAGTATGTGCTTCTAACCAATTTATTATACCATAATTCTATAACACTTACCATCTAAGAGCAGTTGACAAACAAAAAAGAATATGTATAATCTCTCAGTGAAAGCATGTGAGCAAAACAGTATATCTTTTTGCTTTCAACAAACAACTTTTCGGTTGTTTGTTTTTTTCGCAAAATTTTTATTGTATTTATCTGGCAGCCAACGGGGTGTTTGCATTTACCGACCTGAGCTTGAAAGGTAGGTGATGCCTATGTATATAACGGTATCAGATTTGATCCAGTTTGTGATCATGTTATGTGCGGTTATTACTTTGGTTATTATTTGTACAAAACGCAAATAAAAACGATCACCCTGACTCGGATAGTTAAGTGATCGCTTTTATTACTTAATAATATCGCCAAGTCGGAAGGATGCCGCCTTCTTGTTGGCTGCTTGATAAGTACATTATAACAAAATAGCAAAAAAAGTCAAATTTCTGTCTTTTCCAAAAATCACAGTTGAATACACATTTTTACTCCCTATAATGGAAGCAGAATATACAAATGTGAGGTATCGATATGGAAGAATTGATAGCAAGATTAAATCACGTAGAGGACTCTTACTTTGATTTTGTTTCTGCTGTGGCTCACTATGCCCAGAAGAAACCAGATCGCCTGAATAAAATATTGCTTTTTATGAATGACAATCCATACGCAAAATCTTCCGACATAATAGAATTCATATCATCGCAGGACGATTTCTTTGAGGATGCATCCATTCCGGATGACTCCGAAGGCTGCATCAACACGATAAACATGGCTTGCATATAAGCTATACGTTCTAATCTGCAAATACAATCTTTCCCCCGCAGATTGTCCACTTCACCTTTCCCCGCATCTCCTGTCCGGTGAATGGCGAATTAGTGGATTTTGAGCGATAGTCACCTGCTGTCCACTTCTCTTTGGGATCAAATATGCATATATCAGCCTTAGCACCTTCCTTTATCACTCCGGCATCAAGTCCGTAAACTTTTGCCGGTCCACAGCTTGCTCTTTCAACAAACTGTTCCATGCTTAAGGTCCCGGACTCCACAAGATTCATCATTGCTAACGGAAGCATAGTCTCTAATCCGATTATCCCACTCGGAGCCTCGGTAACAGCTTTCGCCTTTTCTTCAGCACTGTGGGGAGCATGGTCCGTAGCTATCATCTCTATAGTTCCGTCACGCAGTCCTTCCGCTATTGCCAGCCGGTCTGCTTCCGTCCTGAGGGGCGGATTCATTTTGGCAAGAGTTCCATATTTTATCGCTGCATCTTCCGTAAGCGAAAAATGATGCGGTGTTGCCTCAGCATGGATCTTTGCACTCTTTTTCCTGGCTTTCCTTACCAGCTCCACACCCTCAGCAGTACTGATATGCTGTATGTCTATTTCCGCACCGGTTTCAAGCGCTAACTCTATATCCCGTCTTATCATGGAGATTTCTGCTTCCCTGTCTGAACCGTATATGCCGAAATGCTCTGAAGCCTTTCCATGATTTATGCCATTGTTCTTTATATATGCAGGGTCTTCTTCATGGAAGCTCAGTATCATACCCAGAGAAGCACTGATCTCCATGGCCTTCTTTACGAGTTCTGCATCCATAAGCGGTCTTCCGTCATCCGTAAAGCCTGCTGCACCGGCTTCCTTAAGTGACGCCATATCCACGAGTTCTTTTCCCTGCATCCCTAAAGTGACATTCGTACACGAATAAATATTGATCCCGGTCTGTCTTCCGCGCTCCAGCACATATTCCAGAGTTTCTATATTATCCACGGCAGGGATCGTATTCGCCATCAAAACGATAGAAGTATATCCCCCTCTTTTTGCTGCTTCCGCACCTGTGAAGATATCCTCCTTATGTGTCTGCCCTGGATCGCGGAAATGTGTATGGACATCCACAAAGCCGGGGGAAACTATGCAGCCGGAAGCATCAATGACTTTTATATCTTCCGCATCACCGGTAACTGTATAGCTGATACTGCCGGCATCCGCAATGCTTTTTACAGTACCGCCTTCAATAAGTATGTCAAGCTGACCGCTTTTTTCTTCCGGATTTACCACTTTGCCGTTTATTATTAGTATTTTTTCCATATTGTAATTTCTCCTGTTACCCTGTCCATATCTGTGTCCTGAAGCTGCAACGAATACCGGCTGCCCTTACGGTATAACAAAAGGCGGCATTTTATGACAATACCGCCTTTTATTCAACAAGCAAAAATTTTACACAGTCTTTAGCACTTCTTTGGTCATCTCCGGATCCATTTCTCCGCTTCGGTGCATCGAGAACTCCGTCATGGGATAACCTGCCAGATTAGGTATTATCTTTCTGTCATCAGCATTCTCAAAAAGCTTATTCCTTGCTTTCATCACCTCATTCTCTGTTTTATGCTTGGAAGGTCCGCCTACGCAGCCTCCGGGACATACCATACCCTCGATGAAATCTTCAGGCAGTCTTCCGGCCTTAAGCAGTGCAAGCGCCGTAAAGCATTCCTTGCCGCCGGCTGCCTTTCTGAGCTTCAGGTCATCAGTACTTTCTCCTCTCTCATGCATACATTCTATAACGGCCTCAGCCACTCCGCCGGAGCCAGCGAACTTCTTTCCGAAGAGAGAAGACTCCTGATATTCATCCTCTACCGATTCTATCTTTACATCCTTTGACCTGAGGAGGGCTATGAGCTCACCAAAGGTTATTACGTAATCTGCATTATCGGGAACCGTAGGATCTAAAACCTCAGACTTCTTTGCAATGCAGGGTCCTATGAATACGGTAACGCATCCCGGATGTGTAAGCTTTAAGTATCTTGATATAGCACACATGGGAGAAACTATGGATGACATGTTCTCCTTGTACTGGTCCGGGAAATGCTTTCTCAGCATATTTATGAATGCCGGGCAGCATGACGTAGTCATCTTACGGCCTTCCTTTTTAGCATGAGTCCACTCCAAAGACTCATATGCGGCAGTCATATCACCGCCTAATCCGACCTCCACCATGTCCGAGAATCCCAGCTTCTTTATGCTTGCCCTTATAGCAGCCATGCTAATATCATTGCCAAACTGACCCTCTATGGCAGGCGCAGTCATGGCTATGACCTCTTTCCCTGCCAATATGTCCTGTATGATAGGAACAAGGTATGTCTTGGAGCCGATGGCACCGAAAGGACAGGAGTGTATGCAGTGTCCGCAGCTGATACACTTCTTTTCATCGATCTTACAGATCCCGTTCTCATCATATGTGATCGCATTTACAGGGCATACCTTCTTGCATGGCCTCTCCAGATGTACTATGGCATCATAGGGACAGCCCTGTGCACACATACCGCATTCCTTGCACTTTGCCGGATCTATATGCATGCGGATCTCACCGGGAGATATCGCGTCGAACTTGCAGCTGCTCTGGCAGGCCTTGCCGAGACAGAATCTGCAGTTATCCGTAACGGAGTATGATGACGTGGGACATCCGTCACATGCCGAATCTATAACCTGCACCACATTTTTAGAATCGGGATTGTTGGATGTATTTTCCGCACAGGCAAGCCTGATCCGCTCCCTGACTATCTCCCTTTCCTTATAAATACAGCATCTGAATTTAGGCTTCGGGCCGGGGATAAGCTTATAAACAAGTTCATTTTTTGTTTCCTCATTGAGATTATTTTCCCAGGCAAGCCTGCAGACCTCCTCAATAACATCATGCTTAAACCTTACCAGTCCTCCGTCATTTGTGATCATTTTCCGTAACCTCCTGTTTTATTTTTATCTGTTGCTGCAGAAACAGCTTTTTGTTTGTCACCCTACTGCTATCTTCCTGCCCTTATCATACTGCCATTCCTCATGCGCAGTTATTATAAGCGTTTTTCCGGCAGTCTTTTCCAGTATATACTCCATTGCCTTTTGCTGCATATCCTCATCGAGTCCCGTAAACGGCTCATCCAAAAGATAGGCATCCGCATCATGGCACATCGCCCTTACTATGGCCACCCGCCGCTTTTCTCCGCCTGACAGCTCACTGACAGGCATATGATGACGATCCTCGGGCAGGAGCCTCTTAAGCTCAGCTTCCGCAACTGCTGCAGACAGAGTCTTGGTTACCACGGTAACATTTTCCACAGCATCAGCATGCGCACAGAGTCTGTCTTCCTGAAATACTGCCGAAAAATTCATTCCGGCTATATCAACACTCCCCGAATCAGGCTTTTCAAGCCCAAGCATGAGCCTTAACAAAGTAGTCTTGCCAGCCCCCGAGTCACCGAAAAGAATTACCGTCTCGCTATCTCCGATATCTGCCGAGAAACCGGAAAGCACCCGGTGGCCATCATAGGATTTTTCGATATTTTTAAGTCTGATCATCGCCGTAATTTGTGGCACTCGCGCCACACCCCCTGCAGCCGCCGCTTACAGCCTGTTATGCTCTGCCGGGTAATGCCTTTCGCACCGCCAGCAAAAGCATATGCTCTGTAATCACGGACATAACGACAATTGCCACAGTCCATGCAAGTACCTCATCCGTTGCAAGATTGATCTTTCCCCTGTACAGACCGTTACCTATAGTCATAAGCGGCTGGCCTATGACCTCCGCCGCAACGCCGCTCTTCCACGCCATTCCAAAAGCAGTCTGTACCGAACTCGTTATAAAAGGCTTTAACCACGGCAGGTAAATATATGTAAACCGTCTGCCAGGATCCATCCGGAACACCTCGGCCATCTCTAACAGCTGTTTGTCCGTACTCTCAAGCCCTGCCTTTATATTATAATAAACAGCCGGTGCCGTCACCGTCATGCTTATGAGAGAAGCCGTCAGATCCTTGTTAAACCATATCAGTACCAGGATGATGAAGCTTACTACCGGAACCGTTTTTATTGTCTTAAAAAAAGGATCTATTATTTCACCAAACACTCTGAACCGATATGCCAGTACCGCCGATATGGCGCCTAATGCACTTCCTGCCAAAAAACCGCAGATTATGCATACAAGGCTCTTGCCGACTGAGGGAAAAAAGTTTCCACTTCCCATGAGCCTAAGCAGTGCTGATACCGTCTCCCATGGACCGACTATGACAAATACATTCCCAACCATAACGGAAACTGCCTGCCAGACTGCGATCCAAAGGAAAAGTATCAAAAGCTTCCTGAGCTTATTCCGCATAAAAACTGTCTTCCGGGAGAGCACCGCCTACTGATGCAGGATCTGCCGCATACAACACCTGAAGATATCCCGACAGATACGCTTTCATTTCATCCCCGGTGATGCATACTATGTTGCATTTTGGAAGTGCCTTTGCGGCAACAGGTGCTTTTTCTATTATCCCATACTCTGCTATAAGCTCAGATGTGCCTTCCACATCGCTTACAGCTGCCTCAGCACTTGCTTTATGCTCAGACAGGAAGAGCTCAACAGCCTCAGTATTATTATTCAGGTAATCATTCCTTACAACAGTCACGCCTGTAAGCAGCTTAGATCCGTTATCAAGACCGTCCCAGGCATCCGTAAGCGTAAATACGCTTGCCACGCCTTCATTCTGTGCACAGGCCACTGTTGCAAACGGCTGGGGCAGTACTGCTATGGTATTGCTGTCAGCCTGCAGTGCGGCGGCCACTTCCGTTGCCTCGGACTTAAAGTCCAGAGTATAACCTTCCACATCATATTCCGAAAGAAGATAATTGAGTACATACTCCGGTGTTGTCCCTTGGCCTGTAGTGACTATTGTCTGCCCTGCCAGATCCTCAATGGATGCAACATCCGGATTGCCGGTCACACACTCCAGGACTCCAAGGGTATTTATATCGATGACGCTTACCTGCCCCTCTGTTTTGTTATACATTACGGAAGCCATATTGGCAGGCACCAGTGCAATATCTATGTCACCGCTTATCATGGAAGCCATCAGCACAGATGCATCTGTTTCCATAGTGAAGCTGTAGTTACCCAGAGACTCCCCGTTTTCACTGTCCTTCATTAAGTTTACCAATCCCATAGTGGTAGGGCCCTTAAGCGATCCCACACGGATCTGTCCATCTGTCGTGGATTCTGAGGTTCCTTCCGTGTTTGCTTCCGCATTACCTTCTGCTGTCTCTTCCGTCACTTCCTGCGTGGTTCCCTGTCCCGCATCCGTACATCCTGCTGCAAACGCAAACAAGGCAACCGCAGCTGCCATCAAACCAAAAGTTCTTTTTTTCATAGTTCTTCTCCTTAAAAATTATTTTTTCTTTTTCCCAGTTTTTTTCTTAAGCCTTAAGTATTCGTCATCATCCTCAAGAGCTTCTTCCAGGGAGCTGAAATTTATTGCCAGTATCTTCCTGATGGTATCTATATCAAGAAGCACCGACTCACTTATTTTATCACTTTTTGAAGCTGTAAACTCCGGAAGTATCACGGAATATCTGTGATAAAGCTCTCCGTCATAAATGCAGAAATGTCCAAAAGGGCACAGGATATTCAATTCCTCTAACACCCCTGTAAGGGAATCCACCCCGGCATCCGTGATATTTGCAAATATCGTCGTATCATAACGGAGCACCTTTGTACCAAACAGATCAAAGACAGCCATCTCCATAAGTACCCTGTCCCCGGCCTTATTAAAGGGAACATTAGCCACAAGATACCCGCCGGTCTGGCCCTCATGAGTTTCCTGCTCTTCACCCGGAGTATTTACAAGTTCATAGCCTTCAGCGCCCAGGGAATCAGCCAGGCCCGTATTTACTTTTTCGAACATGCTGTTTACTGATGCTTCTGTCAACCTGCGTTACCTCCGTTTTCTTTTTTGTCTTTGTTTCTCTTTTCTCTTAGTATTCGCAGATGTTCTTCGCTTCTGCGTTTTCTTTCTTCTTCAGCCTGCTTGGCTGCTTCCTTCTGTTTCCGCTTCTCTTCTGCCTTCTCTTCCGCCATTTTATCAGCAGTTACCCGGATAAATTTATCAGTATCAATCCATTCACTTCTCTTTTTGCCTTTATTCATAGACTTATTAAGAGTATCACGAAGGACAGCGTTCCGTCTTTTCACTTTTTCAGCCATATCGATAAATTCATTATCGGTAGTAGAGTCTATGTAATTCTTAATAAGGTTGTCATGCTTTGAGCCTATAGCATTTGCTATGACTTCCATATGATACAGATTGTCTTCACCCTTTTTAATTTTCAGGCTTTCCATCATTTTTACATATGTGGGGTCTGGATTACCTGAATTTAGATTATCTGCTATCTTCTGGGCATAATTGATCTGCTGCTGCATAACTCCCTGCTTTCTTGTGCCTTTTGTAAAGCCCTCCTCCATAAGTATGGCTCTCTTCGTTATACCCCTGCTGTATTCAGAGGGCTGACCGCCCTGTTTTAAGAAATAATCCCACAGAAGGCGCTGTCTCTCTACCAGCCCCATTTCAGTATTGACATTCCTTACGCCTATTTCATACTTCTTTGATGAAACCACGCTGTTTGTAACCGCACCCGAAATAATTCCGGCTGCAGTAAACAATAATCCGAATGACCCCAGTATGCCAGTGGTATTCAACGCGCCGCCTATGGTATTAATAAAACCGGTCACCATTCTGCCCACGCCGCCGCTTTTATCAGCGCTGGCTGTGTCACCTGCCATATTTAATATTTTAGACTTTCGTGATCCCGGATCCCTCTCCTTTTTCTTCAGCTTTTCTATGTCATCCACAACCTTGCCAAAGTGCTTCATTTCATGGTAGCCCATAGAAGCATCAAGAATGCCGGATATTGCCGCACCAGGTGCCGCATAGCCTGATCCTGCTGTAGTCCCGAGCATGTCCCGGCTGAACCTGTAAAAAGTGACTGCACGATTGTATATATCATTTACACTTCTGGCCAGTTCATGACCAATCCGTTCGCACTCCATCATGTCCCCTTTTGCTTTGGCCTCCTTGAGTTTTAAGTAGTACCTTCGCAGATTGAGCACATCGGTCCCCACGAAGATACTACCAGCAATACCTTTTGTAGCAGTTGTAGAAATAGCATTCGGAAGTTCATTGGCCGTCCTTATAAGGCTTATATAGGAGTCTGTATCAAGGGCCTCCTGTTTTTCTGTTACTTCTTTTTCTGTCTCTTTCCAGAATTTTGTTTTTTTCAAAGGTTCATTGGGTATCCCCAGCTGAGCATTGATCAATCCGCTAAGCCTTAATGCTTCCTCATCACCCTCGCCTATCTCTATCGGGTGGTTTGCGGGATTATCTGCTTCATCCGGCAGCGGCTTTCCTTCCTTTTGTGCAGAAGCTTTTGCAATCTCCCAGTCAGCCTGCCGTATTGCATTAAGGCAGGTAACACACGAATTCTGCACAGTTTTATTTTTCATGAATTCAAGCACTGCTGCGTCAGGATCGACCCCCTCTGACATACAGCGCATTACGAGCACATCTTTTTGTGAATGAATCTGCAGCAGCTTAAGCCTGACAAGTGAGCGTCCCCCATCCAGCATATCTTTTTTATGTTCGGCATTGAATTCTAACTGTTTTGCCTCTGTTGCCCTGCCCATCTGGCCTTCCCGGCCCGTAAAAGGGTCATAGTCCAAATCCCCCAGTTTTGACGCCGGTATAAAGCCTTCGCTTATTGCCTGACGGTAAAGCTTGCGCATACGGCCAAGCAGGTTTTGCCTGGCTTCCGTACCGAAGTGGGTTCGGGAAAAATTAACCATTATGCGAGCCAGCGGATTCTTAACACACCAGATTACCCTGTTGAGCCAGGACATCTTGCGGTAATCTTTTTCGTAATTATAAAACCTGTCCACGGATTTCCTGTGGGCCTTCTTGAGATGGTACCATTTATCATGGAACCAGTTCCTGGCGCCATTATGTTCCCAACGCTTATAGGTCGCATCATCCCCGTAGAAGCGCCCTGACTCTTCCTCGGACTTTATATGATCTTTTTTAGCCTTTTCAAGAGCCCTTCGGCTCTTTTCCTGTGAACGGTGGCTTCCGAAAAGCTTTTTATGGAACCAGTTCCTTACTTTTCCATGCTCGGAAAACCTGTATTTTTCACCCTTATGGTACAAAAAGCTGTGAAGCAGATTTGTAGTTCCCCAATGAAGCTTGGAATCATAGACATATTCGTCCGGCTCTTCTTCCTCTGCTTCCTCATCTCCTTCATCTTCGTCAAGTTCATCATGCAGCGCCTCGAGCTCATTTCCGATATTCTGCTGATCATTCTCAGCTTTATTGTCCCCTGTCTTAAAACTCTTCAGGATATCGTCAAGCCCAACACCGACTTCTTCTATTTCATCTCCTGTATTTTTTTCCGAATCATTGTCTTCGGCCTCCCCCATATTCTTTTCAGCTTTGTCGTCATCGTCTTCTTCTTTATAATTTTTCAGGACATTATTAAGTTCGTCACCGACTTCATCTTCTTCAAGCAGACCTCCGTCCAGTTCCTCAAGCTCCACCCCAATATTATATATATCATCTTTTTTCTGTTTCTTATCTTTTTTCTTCCCTCTGTCAAAAACCGAAGTTATGGATGAAAAAAGACCGCCGCCTTTTTTCTTTTCCTCCTTACCAAGGTCATTCTTCGTTTTTCCCGCATCTTCAAGCAGCTTCTGTTCCCGCTGCTGGTATTCCTGATCAACCTTTATTCGAGCCACATCCTGGTCTATATTCTCTTTTTCCAGTATTTCAAATCCTTCAAATTCTTTACTTTCCACAACATACCCTCCTTTTCTAATGATATAAGGGTTTACATTATATTCTCAGATAACCACTCTGTCTGTCAGCCTGCCTTCTTTCTTATATTCCAGTTCTACAGCTTCTACCAGCTCATTCATTCCTATTGAAGATCCTCTCTGTGCGGCAAGATATGATGCATGAAGCGCTGCCGACTTGATCTGGCTGCCTGAAAGGTCTGCCTGCTCCGCAAGTTTCTTAAGATTCAGCATCTTATCGAGAGGTGCATCCTCCGGGAATACACTTTTCCATATTTTGAGCCGCTCTGTCTCATCCGGCCTTTCCACGGGTATTATATATGTGATGCGCCGCTTAAAAGCCGCATCAAAATTCTGAGCTATATTCGTTGCAAGAATTGACACCCCTCTGTAACCTTCCATACGCTGCAGGAGATATGCCACCTGCGAATTGGCATGCCTGTCATTGGCACTGCCCGCATCAGTCCTCCTGGCAAATAGCGCATCTGCCTCATCAAAAAACAGTATGGCGTTGGAGTTCTCAGCAGCATCAAATATCTTTCCCAGGTTCTTCTGTGTCTCACCTATATATTTGCTCTCTATCTGTGAAAGATCCACCCTGTACATATCAAGCCCCAGGTCGTTGGCTACCACCAGTGCTGCCATAGTCTTTCCGGTACCGGGAGGGCCATATAAGCAGATGGATGTTCCGCTTCCATATGGGAGCTTTGTTTCAAAGCCATAGTCAGACATGATGACGCTCCGGTTCTTTATACGCGCAACAGCTTCCTTGAGCATTGACTCTGCGTTCTCGGAAAGCTTCAGGTCATCCCAGCCGAATGTACTCTTCAGCAGAGTGGCATTCTTGCCAAAATCAACCCTTGAAAGCGACCTGATGGAGTGTCTTAAACATTCCGCATCCATAATGGATTTACCGCTCTTTTTATCCGGACGGAGTATCACAGCCGCACGCTTTAGCACAGCTTCTATCTTGCCCGGCGTCATATTATACAGAGATGTAAGTGTCTGCACCGACACATCTTCTGCAGGACGTATGCCGTAAAGAGCCATAAAGTATCTCCAAAAATCTGCCTGTACGGAAGGTGATGTCTCTCCTATGAATATAGTACTTACATCAGCCCTTATATTTACAAGGGAATCCACAGGTTCCCCGCTTTCCAAAAGTATGATCCCGCAGTCACTGCAGCACCTTTCTATCAGTCGTGAAAGCCTGTCTGATGCCGTGACATCAAGCATCTTTTCGGCAGAAGGCAGATTCTTAAGAAGCAGTATACTCCCCGTAAACATACAATATGCTGCAAGCTCCGAAAGCATTTCTTCCCTGTCATCATATGGCAGCGTAAAGAAACTGCTTACAGACAGGGAGATTAAACTCCTCTGAAGCCCTGTTGCCAGGAATCTTGCGAGAAAAGTCCTGCCCGAGCCCTCGGCACCGCACAGCTGTATAAGCCTTCCGCCTTTGCTTCCGGCATCAGCAGTAAAAGCAAGCATCAGCTCCTCTGCTTCCCTGTTATGAGCCATAAGCTCTTCGTATTCCGCGCATACGCTTTCATAAGTACAGAACCTCGAAAAACGCCCCAGCTCCATCGGCCTGCCGCTAAAATAATCCAGTGCACACTTCCGAAGGATAAGTTGCACTGACATTCCTCTAAAACCACCTGAAAAGCCTGTGCTGTTCAATATATATTTATTCAGGAAACTGTTCTCATAGAGGCTGAGAACACAATCATCATCAGAAAAAAGACCGGTCAGATCCGCTGTCAGTCCGACAGTCGGCACAGATACCTCCGGATTCAGAGATACATCTTTTCCGCATTGGAGATATGCGAATACTTTTTCATACTTTCTGTTTGTCTGATATGCAAA
Source organism: Lachnospiraceae bacterium UBA4364 (assembly GCA_002393955.1). GTDB lineage: Bacteria > Bacillota > Clostridia > Lachnospirales > Lachnospiraceae > NK4A136. Next base: position 514,545 of record DGSK01000001.1, read on the forward strand.
AGCAAGCAGTACGGATATAAAATCCGACTCAGTCATGGTCCTGAATACCAAAGGCTCGGCTATAGGCAGCTTCCCTCCCTGATAAATCGTCTTCTCAGAACGGTCAAGAAGCCCGCTGAATACATCCCTGAACTTTCCTTTATCCGAAAAGCCCGGATCCGGCGACGGTACAAACGTATTCTCCATCCCTGCAAGAAGGTGCCGGCAGCCATGACGTTCAAAGCTGTAAGGATCATTTTCATCCTGTATTACCGAAAGAGTCATTAACAGCAGATCAAGGAATTTCATCCACTCTGCATTACCCTCTTCAATATCCGAAAACGGTTCCTTTGAAACTCCGTTTGGATACATCATTTTTATGAGCATTTCCGCTTTGCTCTTTCCCTTAGCCACGATCACTTCTCCTCAAAAGCATATAATTTCCCAGATAATATTTTATCTGAAAAAATGATTATTTTCCATACAAATAACATTGAATCCACGCAACCCCTTTCATCACAAAATAATTCTATAATAAGCAGCGTACCGAAAACCAAATAAAAAACGAGCACGGGCAGTCAGCCCCCTATGCTCGTCCGGCCGGACTTACGTACAGCGTAAGTAAAAAACTCTTACACAACTCATAAGAAATAAAAAATAACTGTCGGTAACCATTCCGGACCAGCGATCATCCGTACGGTCATTCAATAGATTCATCCCTGACTCAGGTATGCCTTGAATGCATCATAATCCCGTATGTAATCATCAGCGCTGTAGAACTCCGATGCGGCGACGCACAGCACCGAATCCTTCTGCAGCCATGTCATCTCCCGCCAGGTGGGTATCTCTATGATCACTCCTACCGAAGGATCCGAAAGTTCAATCTCTTCCCTTCCGTTCTTATTTTCCAAAGTCAGCAATATACGGCCGTAAGGACAGAAAAGCAGCTGCTTTAAGTCCCTGTGTGCATGGAAACCGCGTCTCTTCCCCTCGGGGACTTTGGAAATGTAATACATGCGCTTTATATCAAAAGGGACGTCACTGTTTTCCTCAAAAAAAGTGAGCTCGCCGGAGTCCAGGGTTGCTATGGTCTGCAGCCTGATCACCTTGCAGCCGGCAACAGACTCAGGGAGAGCAAGCTGATCCCCGCGCAAAACAGCAAACCAGATCAGGCTCCCCTGTCTTTCGTGACCCTTAAGGATATCAGCAGGAATATCTACCACTTTGTGAAAGCCTTTTTTTTCATAGAAACTCAGGCTTTCAGAATCGCTCTCCGGTACGCACCAGAATACGCACTCCAGAGCAGGATCTTCGAAAGATTTTTTTATTTCGCTGACTATGGTTGATGAATCTTTGATTTTCAGTTCTTTTATGGACATATTGTGATAAACCTTTACACCATCATATCTTCTATTATCTATGCTTTTATATTGTTTTATTTTTTCCCTTTTTACAGAAGTGTTTCTCTAATGATTTACTATTATATGTTGAACACTACCATCTTCAGGCAAAGAATAGCGGCAATGCTCAAACACTATCGTGCCTTTTAAACCTCACATAAGCCAGATAAAAAACAGATTTCATATAGCTTATTATGAATTTAACCAGCTGACGCTTTGAGTTGCCGAACAGTCTTTTTTCGAACGTTATAGGAGTCTCCCTTACGGTAAATCTTTTTCCCTCCCTGTGCTTACGAATCTTAAGCTTTAGCAAAACCTCCTGCAGCACATCATAATTTCTGCAGATAAGCTCAGGCTCCACCTCTTTTAATCTTCTGGTCCGGTACATCCTGAAATCTGTTGACATATCCTTTGCTTTGATCCCGGTCACAATACCATATACAAAATTCAAAGTATGCGACATAAGCTGAGAGATCAGGCTGTCGTTATTCTTCCCGCCACGTGTATAGCGTGAGCCTATGGCTACATCACATTTTTCACTCATAAAAAGCCTGTAGATATCCGGTATATAGTCCGGTTTATGCGATCCGTCACTGTCCATTATGAAAAACTTATTGTATTCAACGAGGCGTATACCGGTTTTAAAAGCATCTGCAAAACCATTACCCGCCTGATTGACATAGCGGACCTCATTTTCAGCGCATACCTGCCGGCTGTTGTCCAGCTCCTCTCTGGCATCGACAACCAGCACTTCATATTTTTCACCGCATTCCTCCAGGCGCTTCTTTATTTCCGGAAGAAGTAGCCTGAGGTTTTCTTCCTCTCCGTATGATAAAAGCACAAGGCTTATTCCGTTTTTCATATACAACTCCTTATTTTTACACGAATCCGTACAATGAGCTTTATTTCACTGTTGAGATTCGAATGATTCTCTGATATCGGCATAGCTTATCCAGCGATTTTCTTCTGCCAGGAATCCGTAAATCCCCTCCGCGGACTCTATACCATTTATCTCCAGCCAATGATCTATAGCTATATAGTATGAACTCTGGTCGTTAAACAGGTACCATTCATTCGGAAAATTGCCGGAGTAGCCATTTACTGTATCCAGCTTGAAATGGTCTGCGATAAGACAGCCCAGCATCTGTGTACCATAATCATAAAAAGCATCCGGGTTCGCCGAGCAAATAAACATCACCTTACAATCTGCAGGTGGCTGTGATACACTCTGCATAACAGTCCGCTGATATTCACCATCCCTGTCAATAAACCGCGCGCACTGAGCCGAAAAACAAAGCATTGAAAATAAGATTCCCAAAGAAAGTGTATAGTAATGCTTCTTTTCTTTCACAAGGGAATATAACTGCGTCAAAAAACAGCACACAATAAGCGACATAGGCACGATAAAGATAGCTAAAGGCCGGCCCAGGGCACGTATTGCCCCTGCCCCCGGAATTATCCTGCTCACCAATAGCCACGGGCAGCATTTACCATATCTGCAAAAAAGCAGCAATATGAATATCATAACTATTGAGGCTAATACTGATAATATGCTACCCGTCTTTTTTTCTTTTTTTAACGAAACCAGACCAAATACCAAAGAGGCAAAAAAAATCAGTGTTGCCAAAATCGGCCACCCATATGATTTTTCAAGGATCATATGCATCTCATAATCTGTGATCTCTGAAGGCAGATCCAGCATCAGGAACTGATTAACTGTATTCTCAAGAGGGGCATATGATCTCGTCCTGAAGAAATCAGCTGCTGTCGGTGCCAGAGCCATCGCAAATTCATCATCATATCCGCCAAAACTATTATACACCGGAAGATATACGATCAGGAACGGTATTACCCATAATAACTGTAAAAATAAAAACAGCAGTATTTCTTTAGCGTTTGCCTTTATATTTGCGGTCAGTCTGCTTATGCCTTTATCTTTTACTGCCACATATATCAATAAAACAGCAAGCATCAATAAGCCATATAGCGTAAGAACATAAGCTACATAAAATGATGAAAAATAAGTAATACCCGTCAGGACAGTAAAAGCAAGATAGTATAAACATCTTTTTCCAAAAGTCCTTCCCCGGTTCTCACGGAAAAGCAAAAAAACATATATCAGCATCGGGACATATGCAAGTGAAAAAAACTGTACATGCCATGAAAGCTGTGAAAAAGAACATGACCAGAATGTGATTCCCAGACCTATTAAGGATATGATGCGAGTGCATCCCAGTTTCCGCAGGGATAAGTACATAAATAGGGAGCCCAGAAAATGCAATACAATAAACGAGGGATTAAACGAGGCAAAAAAATCAAATCCCAGGATCCGGAAAATACAGTAAATTATCCCCGGACCCAAAAGTGCTTCCGAGTATCCCAATGTCCCTGACTGTGGCCAAAACATCCTCATATCAAGTACGCTGCCCTTACCGCATATTACATCGTACCAGTGCTCAAGGATCAGGTTTACAAGCCCCGAGTCAAAACTCTGACCGAAAAGCTTATCCCCATGCAATGCATCTTTAAAATAAACCAGTTCAATTGCAATAATGACCGCAATAGCTATCACAGTCTGCAGAACTTCTATTTCCGCTTTCTTTTCCTTATTGTCGGTAGTGCCAATATTGTCATTATTGTCTTTATTCGCTATATATTCCTTCGTTTCTTCCCTTGATTCCATCCGCGCTGATGCGTCTCCTGTCTAAAGTAAACGAATTCAGTTATTGCGCTTTTGCGGCTGATAATGCCTGTATATAGGGCTTTGTCTGTCACGAAAGCAGCCAGTACTTAATTCGTTTAATATAAATTCCCGATTTTGTGTTATTATAATGTAATAATAATTGCGTATTCAAGACAGAAATCTGTATTTGAACAGAAAAGGTGTACCCATGACAGACAAACAGACAGCTTCCGGAGCCGCTGTCAAAAAAAACAGTTTCCACCCCGATTCCTTGAAAACACCCGGCATCGCTTTTGTCACCGGAAGCATATTATTCCTTATTCTCCTCATACTCAATGGCTTTATCGGCCCCGACGGCAGCAATATGTGCAGAGGAGATAACTTTGACCAGTATATAGCATTTATTGAGGCTTTCCTGCGCGTACTGAAGGGAAAACAGGATCTCTGGTACTCTTTCTCCCTTTATGCAGGCTCAGGCTCCATACTGACATACGTATATTATGCCCTCAGTCCGTTTAATGTAATATATCTGATCCCGGGCATTTCAATCATCACTGCAACACATATAATAGCAGCATTAAAAACAGGTTTATCAGCCGCAGCCTTCGCCTGCTACACAGAGAACACCCACAAAACAAGCCGTGCCGCCTCCATATTCTTTTCACTCGCCTATGCATTCTGTGCCTGGGCAGTAATTATGAGTATGAACTGCATGTGGGCAGACAGTCTGTATATTCTGCCAATACTAGTGACTGTTTTGATAAAATTTGTTACAAATCCCGGAAAGAAAAAATTTCTGGCGCTTACATTATGTTATGCATACCTGTTTCTGACCAGTTTTTACATGGGCTATATAATCGGCATCTTTTCTTTTTTATCCAGCATAACCTTAATCATCTGCTCAGAAACCGGTAAAAACCGGATTGGTTCATTAAAAAAAATGTTCACCTATGCGCTCTCCGTTTTCTTAGCTGCTGCCCTTGATGCTGCACTTTTACTGCCCGCCGCTTACTTCCTCATAAAGAATCTGAAAGGTGCTTCAGATTCCTTTATTTCACTTTCGGCAACACTCCCTGATATATTCAGTGCGCTTTATGCATGCAACACGCAAGGGCTGTACAGTCCGACTCCTTATATCTACTGTGGGATCCCGATACTTATAATGATTCCTTTTTATTTCTTCTCCGAAGAGATTCCTTTCATAAAAAAAATCTGCGCCGCCTTAATATTACTGTTCTATCTGATGGGAACCACCGTCCTGCCGGTATATGCCTTTTTACATGCATTCGACAATCCCAATAACTATCCGTTCCGCTTTTCTCCCTGCGTCGTATTCCTGCTTGTATCAATGGCAGCAGAGCTGTGGTCAGGGCAAAAAAAGATAAAAACCCGCTCTTTATGGATGCTTATCGCAGGCCTTATAGCCGCCTATTTCTTCCTTGTGGAATTAAGCGCCATAACAGGAATTGCCACTGTATCCAACACCTGCTTTTTTGTAAATGCGCTGTTTTTGCTCCTATGGGGGATTATTTATACAGGACTCCAGCATAATCAGAATAAGATTTTCAGATTCTTACCTTATATCGCCCTTGCTCTCCTATCTGCTGAACTGCTGGTAAGCGATTCTTTTTCGCTCAGGGGTTTTGCCGGAAAAAATGCTGAAAACGGGCCTCGCATAGCCCATGAAGAGTTTCAGTACTGGTACGATTCAGAATCTGCTGCCGCAAAAGAACTGGCGGCGATGGACAACGGATTTTACCGGGTACGGGTAAATGGTGAAAAATGTTTCAACGGTGCCTCTCTTTTCGGACTTAATACACTGACTTCTTTTGCATCCTTTGAAAAAAGCGATCAGCGCAATGCGTTTTCCAACCTCGGCATCGGTAATTCATATCACATGCTTTTTGATATCAGTGGCACCGCACCTGTCGATATGCTTTTTTCCGTAAAGTATTTTATGGATATTCCTGATTCCACCGAGAATAAGCCGGCTTCTGTAACGATGAATGACCGTGCGCTTCCGATCGCATACACAGTAAGCTCGGATCTTGCCTATTACAGTTCCGGTGATGACCCTTTCGAAAATACCAACAGACTGATCAGCAGTATGGCAGGGCGGGAACTCGCTATATATGAAGCCATTCCGGAAGATGATATAAAGACAGCAAACTATAACACTCTTGTTTATGCGCTGGGACAGGATACTGCTTTTGAGATGATAGCCCCAAATGCAGGTATCGGCTGGGTTACATATGCTGTCCCCGTCTCTGCAAATAAAACTGCTTACATGCATGTGTCACCTCTCAACGGAACTATATTCAACTCCCCTGCCCCTTACATAACCAGGAACAGCCGGACAGGCCTTGACTGCGGGCTGACCATCGAAAGCGGTGCTATTTTTGAAGTTGACCAAACTGCTGAGGAAGCAGGATACAGTGAACCAAATGCAGAGAATGACCAATATTTCTGCCAAAAGCTTTATCTAAGTTCTTCAGGCTACACATCATATGCCGTAGATGATATTAAATTTGCATACTATGATGACGAGGCACTTACAGAAGCCTATAATATACTTGCTCCTGGAAGCATGCAGGTCACCTCATTTTCAGACGGCCGGATAGAGGGGAAGGTTATAGCTTCCGAAGACAAACCGCTCTTATTCACCAGCATTCCCTATGAAAAAGGCTGGCAGGCGTATGTTGACGGAGTTCCCAGCAAGATATACGTAACCATTGATGATACATTCTGTACTCTTGTGCTTTCCCCCGGTGTGCATGATATTATCTTTGCTTATGAACCGCCTCAGGCTTTTGTAGGAAGCATCATCAGTACCCTTGCACTCATAGTTTTTCTTGCTATCTATTTCAGCCGGGGTGTTGTCGGGCTTAAGAAGAAAAATACTGACAGTGGGATCCGTATTGAAGATAATACGGACAACTCTGACGGAGGAATAAAGTGAAATTATTTATGAATAAAAAAATCTATCCCTTATATTCGGCACTTTTAGCATCTTTAGTGTTTGTTCTAGGCCTATCATTCATAGGAATAATAGGCTTTGGAAACAAAATTATTCTGTTTGGAGATCTCGAGAGTCAGTATATCCCTTTCATAAAAATGTTCATACGAGCTATCACAGGTCGCGAGGATTATTGGTATTCCTTTTCCAATTATTATGGTTCCGGCACAGCTCTTACCTATGCCTACTACTGTATTAACCCATTTAATTTAATTTACATATTTGATTGGATTCCTGAATCCGTAAGTACCATTATTCTGATTACTGCAAAAATTGCCCTTGCAGCAGCCACATTCCAGTTCTTTGAGTCTAATGCCCTAAAGATCGATTCGCCTATAGGCATTCCATTTTCGATTTGTTATACATTAGGGGGATTCACCTCCGCAATGTACACAAATATTATGTGGTTGGATGCCATATACATTCTTCCTATCATCACATACTTAACAATGAAGGCCACCGGTGGTCTCCCCGAAGCAAGGGATAACCATAAAGATTTTCCCTATATATCACTTACACTTTCATTTGCTTATTTATTTCTGACTAATTTTTATATGGCCTTCATGGTCGGGATATTCGAGTCAGCGGTTTTTATTCTTTCATCTTTCAGACAACCGACCGATAATTTTATAAAGCGAAGTCTTTTAAATGCGGTAAAATATGCCACTACGGTTGTGCTTGCTGCAGCATTATCTGCTGCAGTCCTGCTCCCTGCAGCGTATTTTCTCTTTTCTCACAAAGCAGAGGATAATCAGATATTTGATGGTCTTTTTGCCACCATTCCGGATATAATCAATTCACTTTTTATTGGTTCATTCTCGGGTCTTGACAATGATACCCCATTTTTGTACTCCTCATTGCCAATACTGCTACTCGCCCCCTTCTTCTTTACTGCAACATCGGTTACATTCAAGGAAAAAGTTTTAACAGCCATTACCCTGATCTATTTTCTTTTGTGTATGATACTTCTCCCCTTATATGAATTCATGCATGCTTTTGATTATCCAAACTGGTACGCCTACAGGTTTTCATTCTGTCTTTCATTTGTATTATGTGCCATGGGAGTTGTTACGATTCAAAATGCAAAAGGCATAAACAAGAAAGCATATATAATTTATACGTCTTCACTTACAATACTTTATTCAATAATGATTCCATTATGTGCACTCCGTTACCCATCACACCAGACCGGAAATACCGGAAGCATTATGTTTATAAACACTGCGTTTCTTTCAGTATACTTGCTATTATTCCTGTTGAACAAAAAATCATCTTCAAAACGGGCTGTGCATACGCTTTCAATTGTTTTCAGTATTATTCTAGTGACAGAAATCCTCGTTAATTTCTATATCACCCAATCCAAACGCGGTGAACTGATAACTGAACTTGCTGAAGAACAATGGCTTACAGAGCAGGATGCTGTGAGTTCGATAAAATCCAAAGATCCAGGATTTTATCGCATAAGCGTTCTAAATCAGTCAAATTCAAATGCTCCATCCTGGTTCGGCTATCCCGGTCTCAACACCTTTTCATCTTCAGATGATTATAATTTAAGACATGCACTCTATAATCTCGGTGTATATACCACAAATAGGGCAATTTTTGAAGCCGGATACACCCCCATAACCTATGCCCTATCCGGTACAAAATACAGAATCATAGCTTATTCCGAGCGCTATGAACTTGAGCATTCCCCTGAGACTATCTCTAGCAATGAGCTATTCCAACCGGTCATAGAAGAACTTGATACCTGTCTCCCTATTATTTTTATGGCTGACGATGATATACAGAACTATCAGGCAGGTACAGATCCGTTTATCAATCAGGAACGGCTTATGTCCTGCATTACCGGTACCAATCAACATTTTTTCTATACCATTGATTACAATGATCTCCTAACCGGAAGTTATAATGCAGAGATTGAAATAAATCCTCAGGTTGTATTATTTACCCCCCAAGGGACTCTTTCTGACTCCATCTTCTACGCTTTCATCAGGCCACATGATGAGGATTCGATTTTTTATGGTTGCTTTTATCAGGATGAAGCTGAATCTGTCATGTTGACCATGTATGTTGTCTGTGCACCTGAAGGCTGGTGGGAAACCGCAGAACTAAAACGAGGCGGAATAGTCAGCGGTGACACTTTACCCAAGGGGAATTATTACATTTTTGACCAGATTGACAACAATCTTGATTATGACGAAATAGCAATCTACTCTGATAAACCGGAAGTAAAAGTGGGTAGTTGCAGGACTATGTATTTTTACTCATATCCCAAAGATAATAACCTGAAAGAAATATGTGACGACCTGACATCTACAGCACCGGAAATAACATCTTTCCGTTCATCTGATATCAAGGCAACCGTGAATGTAACCACGGACAGACCTGTTCTTTTTACCACTATTCCTTTCGATGAGGACTGGAAAATTTATTGCGATGGAAAAGAAGTTGAAACAATATCGACAGTAGAAGATGCCTTTTTGGGTGCCATACTCCCTGTCGGGCAGCACGATATTGAATTGAAATACACAGCGCGATTCGCCCCGGAAGGAAAAATAATCAGCACAGTAGCAGCTATCGTATTAACCGTGATTATTCTGGCAAGGTTCATCCGGCGAAAAAAGGATTATATCTCCAATTTTTTAACTTCTTCCAGAAATTCATCATAATCCCTAATATACTCATCCGGATCATAGTGCTCACTTGCAAGGCACAAAAGAACTGAATCTTCTGAAAAGTCATACATTTCTTTCCATATCATATGTGGGATATAGATACCGGTATTAGGCCTGTTAAGAGAATAGATGATTTCATTGCCGCGGCCATCCAGTATCTTAACCTTGGAATGGCCTGACACATTAATGAGCACAAAATCAGTCACTCTGTTTGCATGACGTCCCCTGACAACTCCCGGAACAGATTTGTATATATAAAATACCCTTTTAGGAATGAAAGGTATATCCTGCTCACCTTCACATATAGTAAGCAGCCCCTTCTCATCACCCACAGCACCAAAATCTAAAACTGAAATATTCAACTTTTCATTTAGCATATTAATCCCCCTTCCACTATTTGTGACGTTACAGTCTCATTCCACCGTTGACATTCAGAACCTCACCTGTTATATAACTTGAAAGATCCGAAGCTAGAAAAAGTACGGAATTTGCTATTTCAACAGGCTCGGCAAGACGCCCCAAAGCTGTGGAACTACGGAATTTATCCAAAAGTTCCACCGGGACTGTGCTCAGCATATTGGTTTCAGTATAGCCAGGTGCAACCGCATTCACCCGGACATTTCCCCCCTTAAGCGCAAACTCCTTAGCCCAACTCTTGGTCATACCGATAACCGCAGCCTTTGAAGCGGCATAATTCGACTGTCCAACGTTACCGAATATGCCAACGACCGATGAAATATTGATTATACTTCCGGATTTATTTGCCTGCATTGCCGGCCCTATCAGCCTCGTAAGATTCCATACCCCCTTAACATTAACCTCCATAACCTGATCAAACTGTTCTTCGGACATTTTCTTAGTCATAGCATCTCGTGTAATGCCTGCACAATTGACCAGGATATCAATACGTTCTGTCATACCGGTAATTTTACGATAAGCTTTCTCACAGTCAGAAGCGCTTGAAATATCGGCTACAATCATCGTAAGATTATCAGTCCAAGGCTCTTTTTCAGCAATATCCAGTCCGATAACTTTTGCACCGTTCTCAATGAACACATCCACAATAGCCCTGCCAATACCATTTGAGGCTCCTGTAACAACAGCTACTTTATCCTTTAAAAGCATCTTTTATTTTCCCCCCGGTCAAACCACTATGTTGTCGTAATACGGATTTTTACTTTGGACAACATTCTCAAATATCTCCAAGAGAAGCTCATTTCCTCCTACAACAGATGGTTTTTCTCCAATAATTATGAATCCAACCTTCATATCATTATGGTAAGCCTGTACATTATCCGGATGAACGGATGCCACTATTTTTTCTACGCCAAGTTTCCTAAAAGCAATCTTCATGGCCATAACAAGAGCCTTTCTCCCTATCCCCTTACCATGTGCTTCCGGATCACCAATCTGGATCTTTCCTATCTCACAGGTTTTAGTTTTCCTATCCCAATCATAAAGTGCCAGGCTCCCTACAACACGATTAAGCTCTCCGATATCTTCAATCGCAAAAACCAGTTCCTGTTCGTTTTCTAAATATCCCTGATACCAATTTCTCTGCATTTCTGCTGTAATATACCCAAGATTACTGAGAAACTTTGTATAATCCTGATTATTTCTCCATTGTCTCAGTAACTCTATATCATTTTCTGACAGCTGTCTGATACGTATATCATCAAGACGCGCCGAATAATCATGTTTCATCAGAGCTACCTCCACTTTTGTCCATATCATCCTCTATTATGTAAGGCGGCCGGTTCCTGGAAGCGTCAAAGGTACGCCACAGATATTCCCCCAGTATCCCCATCGAAAGCATGGTAACACCAAAACTAAGCAGATTGAAAATAAACAGTGTCGTAAAACCGCTCACCGGAATATTGCCTGCCAGCTTGGCCACCAGAACCACAATTGCCCACACTATGCCTATTACAAAGGAAAGGACACCGACGATTTCAAGAATTCTTATCGGCAACGTTGAAAAACTGAACAGTGTATCTGATACAAGACGAATCTTCTTTTTTAACGTCCACTTGCTTTTCCCTACTTTACGTGCCTTCCTCGTATAATACACTATGCCGGTTCTGAAGCCGCTCCACAGAATCTGGCCGGTAATCGCACTGTTTTTTTCGTCAAGCTCTTCAATTACCTTTATCACTTTCCGGTCAAGAAGGTATATATCAAATCCATGTTTCGGCATATTCGGAAGCGAAGTTTTTCTTACAAGCCAATAGTACAGGTTTGCGAATCCCACCTGGCTCCTGCTTTCCTCCCTGTCCTCACGACAAGCTAGTACTACGTTATTTCCGGCTTTCCAGCTGTCTATCATATCTAATATAAGTTCTGTAGGTTCCTGCAGATCCGCCGCTTTGACAACTACACAGTCCCCTGTTGAATTGGATAATCCACAAAGACATGCCGCATGAGATCCAAAGTTTCTTGACAGCGAAATAGGTTTTACATGCGGATCAGCTTTCGCAAGTTCCTTCATAACTTCATAGCTTTTATCCTTCGAGCCATCATTGACCAGAACTATCTCATAATCATAATCAATTTTATCTATGAACTTTTCTTTTATGTCGGCATATAAAGGACGCAAGTTGTCCTCATTATAATATACCGGTATGACAATGGATACTTTCATTATTAGTCAGAAACCTCACCTGTCAAATTAACATCTGCACTATTGTACAGCAAGAATGCCCTTACCGAATCCAGTTCATATAATACAAGGATCGTATCATATAATCCGGTATCTGCAAAAGAACCTATCACTTCATCACCATCCATACCGCTTGAATTATAGGGATCCACGTCAACGTACACAACAATAGCTTCACTATCGGGGTAGCCCTTCATATACTCTTCATATTCCGTAAGATTCAATTCGTCGAATATATAAAAATCCTTGAATTTAGCCAAGTGGTCTATTGAATTAACAACAGATTTATCAAAATTCCCATTTACAAAAAAACATGGGTATTGTGCAACAGATTCCGTAACCTTAAGGATTTCGGGGTTGTCTAGGTATAGATACTTCATCTCATCCAAATTTACCGCACCGCCCATTATGATCCCTACGAACAAGGCGCCAATTGTAACAACGCTAAACCGTATATTCTTTTTTTCAAAAAACCTTTCCAAAAGTTCCTTAAAATAAACAAAAGGTAACCCCATCAGCAGCGTAAAAACCGGCATGGTATTAAAACAATAACGCGCACTAAAATATGGTGCATAATACGCTATGCCCAGCGTTCCCAAAATATACCCTATTAGCAGTACAAAATATGATATCATCAGAAGCTTCATATCCAATTTTTCCTTCAGCTTCCCTGCATCCACATGTGCAACGAATTTTAACAGTATGATCGACACAATTAGGAACGCCAGCACAAATACCTCAACTTTTACCTGCTTAAATATCATGGAAATCCAATAGTAGAAAAACATAAAGACACTTACATGCCATTTGTCATTATCACTTTCCCAGGATAAAAGCCTGTCAGCCTGAATAAATATTGTCGGCCAGGTAAGCAGGAACAGCAACACCGCTGATATGGCACTTGCTGAAAAAATAAAAAACTTCTTTTTCTCCCGAAGATATAACAAAGCTACACATGTTGCAGCACATACAAAAAACGCAAAAATACCAAAATTATACTGCGTATGAAATCCTAAAAATATCACAATACCAACGGCAGCAATATATCGCTTTTTATCAGTAAAAAGAACCTGCATCGCGAAATATAGCAGTAATACTGACCACATCATTACCATCGCATACATCCTTACATAGGTTACACAATTCAGTCCCCCCATGCTAAAGCCGTAACATAATGTCAACAGTGTGGAAACCCATGAGCTTTTATACAACATCTGGGATATACGATAAATAAATAACAATGTAACAAAAAAGACAGCTAGATTAATACTTAATCCAAACCACTTGGATGCAACCCCTGGAAAAAAAGAACAGATCGTATGCAGAATAAAATAATACAGTGGTGGCGTCAGATCGCTAGCACAGTTATCAATTATAAAACTGTATGAGAAAGCCTCATCACCATTCACCATAATGTAATTATTGATCTCTTCCGCAGTTATCACACGGTGCAGAAAATTGCCGTCATAGCAATCTATAAAGTAGGCACCTAGGGAACTATTGGAAAAGCCTAGAGAATAGTATTCATCTATAAACCCACCCGATTTGATAATACAGCAATATACAGCCATCATCATTGGAAGCAGGCAAACCAGCCAGGGATATACCATCTTGAACCGTTTGTTATTCAGTAAATTTATCATGGAATAATCACCTTTTTCTCTTTAACAACCATATTTAATGATTATACCATTCTCCCCCCACATTGTCATACGCTAATAATAATCAGATTCAGACTAAACAGCCTTTGTGGTATAATTTAATTGTTTGATCACAATAATGCGGGGAATGGTAATGCATTTGTTAAAAAAAGAAAAACTTTATCCGTTTTATGCGGCCCTACTTTCAGCCTCTGTCTTTATTGTTATCTTGACATTAAGCAATATTATCGGTTATGAAAACAATACAATATACTGCGGAAACCTTTACCAGCAAGGGGTTCCTTTTATTAAGCTTTTTTTAAGAGGGATTACCGGCCAGGAAAGTTTCTGGTACTCCTTTTCCCTTTTTTATGGCTCAGGGACAGCGCTTACACATGCATTTTACAATCTGAACCCTTTATATTTGCTATATTTTATCGATATAGTTCCGGAGTCAGTTATCACGCTCATAATACTCACTCTTAAGATTTCCCTTTCCGCTGCTTCATTCCAATTCTTTATGCAAAAAGCACTCAAGCTTAACAGTGCCCGTATGATTCCCCTCACGCTTGCATATTCTCTCGGCGGGTACACAACCGGAATGTTTACGAACATGATGCTGCTTGACGTGCTTTACATACTTCCAATACTTGTCTGCCTTACAATAAAGGCAGCTGATGCTGCGTCGGATTTTCCGTTTGTTTCACTCAGCCTCTGCTTTGCATACCTGTTCATCACGAATTTCTATACCGGCTTTATGACCGGGGTATTTATTTCGCTGGTCTTTATTCTTTCCCTTTTACAAAAGGAAGGCAGCATACAACTTACGGAACTTATAAAAAAAACAATGAAATACGGTGCAACCGTACTATTAGCGGCAGGCCTTTGCGCCTTTATACTTCTGCCTGCTGCTTTTTTTCTATTTTCACACCGTGCATCGGATAATGACAGTTTTGCTACACTAAGTGCATCCATTCCGGATATTATCAACACCCTTTTCTGTGGAAACTTTCCCGGATTCAACAATAAAACGCCTTATCTGTATTCAACTCTTCCGGTTTTTCTCCTTGCCCCTTTCTGTTTTACGGTTATGGCACAGGACAGACGCAGGAAAGTTCTTTTAGCAGTATTGCTAATCTTCCTTCTGCTGTGCACGATACTGTTACCGCTTTACTCATTTATGCATGCATTTGACACACCTAATCAATATACTTTCCGTTTTTCTTTTCTCATATCCTTTACTATTACTGCAATGGCCGCACTTGCTTTGAGCCGGCTGGAACAGATAAAAACCAAAGCCTTCATTTTCTATTCCATATCACTTATCGTATTTTATGTGATCATGTTCTATACCGGTGGAAAGCGCTATGATGCTGCTTTATCTGTAAACTCCATGTCCGGTCTTCTCATTAACGGTTTATTCCTGCTTTCCTATCTCCTGTTATTCATACTTCAAACCAAAAAGCCATCTGCTATAAAAAAATTACTGCCTATACTATTTTCTATGATCATTATAGCCGAGGTTACGGTTAATTCCTGTATTTCCCTAAACAGGAGCGGTCCCTACACCAGCGAATCTGAGCTTTCTGCAGCGCAAAACGAGGCCACTGTCATAGACGGTTTAAAATCGAATGACAGCGGATTTTACAGAATAAGCGTAAACAATGAATATAATTCCAACGCCCCCGCATTATTCGGATACCCGGGGCTTAATACATTTTCATCATCTGACGAGTATCTGCTCAGGCGTGCACTGTACAGGCTCGGGATATCAACATTTAACCGGGTTATGCTGGAAAAGGGCTATACGCCTGTTACCTATGCCTTGTCCGGAACAAAATACATGATAGATCTTCAGGATGGCAGCACCTACATTAAACAGAATGATAAATACCTGCCAATCATGTTCATGACAGACCGCGATATCCTGGATTACTCAGCCGGGGACGATCCGTTTGAAAACCAGAACCGGATCATGAGCTGTCTCTACGGACAGGAATGCACTTTTTTCATTCCCCTGGACAGAGACCGCATCACAACTGAATACTACAACACAGAGATAACAGAGGATAACCAGATAATCTGTTTTAATAAGGAGAATAAGCTTGATGAAAATGCTTATTATTCTTTTGCTTACTCCCATAAAGAAGATCAGCTATTCTATGCCTGCTTCTATCAGGATCAGGGTACAACCACAAGCAACACTATGAACATATATTGCGCAGATACCGGATGGTCGCAGACTCCGGGGCTTAAACAGGGCTGTATCGTAGAAGGCGTGCCTTCAGACAATGACAATGTCGATGAAAAGGAAGATACTATAACAGTTTTCACTACTGATCCATATTTAACAGCAGATATATGCAAAAAAATCTATTTCTACGCCTATCCAGCTGAAAATAACCTCAAGAAAATCTGCGATGAACTGACCATGACTGCTCCGGAGATCATTTCTGCTGATTCTGATGACATAAAGGCAGATGTGAATGTATCACAGGACAGACAGCTTCTGTTTACTACTATACCGTATGATAAAGACTGGAAAATATACTGTGACGGGATAGAGATTGAAACAATATCCACCGTTGAGGGAGCTTTCTTAGCAGCAATTCTGCCGGCGGGTTCACACAGCATAGAGCTTAAATACAGCCCCCATTTTGCAGGGGTTGGAATGATCATAAGCATACTTTCCCTTATTACTATCTCTATTGTTTTTTTATTAACCCTCAAAAGAAAAAGGGCTTGATATATGATAAAATAATCCGTAATAAACTTTAAATACTATGAGGCATTAACATGAGCAATACTACCCCCAAAAAAATTAAGGCTTTACCCGCCCCCCTTATTTCATTTCTTATAGGTACGGCACTTTTTATAATCCTGTTATTTATAAACGGCTTTCTGGGACTAAGTGGCGGAAGCATCTGCTTAGGCGATCCCTTTGACCAGTACTTCGCATTTATCATAGCATTTCTGGATGTTATTAAGGGTAAAAGAGATTTCTGGTACTCGTTTTCCCTGTATGCCGGCTCAGGTTCAGCCTTAACATATGCATATTATGCTTTCAGTCCGTTTAATATACTTTACCTGATTCCCGGGCTGTCCATAATCACAATAACACATATTATTTCATCACTGAAAGCAGGCCTTGCTGCTGCCTCCTTTACATATTACTCCCAGAAAACCCTGGGGCTTGAAAAAAAAGCCGCCATATTCTTCTCGCTTTGCTACACATTCTGCTCCTGGGCGGTGATCATGAGCATCAATCCCATGTGGGCCGACAGCCTGTATATACTGCCCCTGCTGATTGTATTTCTAAAGCAGGTGTCCGCTGCACTTTCGCGTAAGAATTTTCTATTGCTTACTTTTTGCTATTCTTACTTATTTTTGACTAATTTCTATATGGGCTATGTTTTTGGTATATTTACTGCCCTGTATTTTATTGGAAGCGTGATCTGCAGCGAAGCTGAGATTTCTGCAGATAAGTTTTCAGAACATGTTTTGTCCGTATTAAAGAAGACTCTTATTTTTATCGCCTCGGTCATACTTGCCGCCGCTATAGATGCAGCAATACTGTTACCAGTAGGATACTTTCTCATACATCATCTGCGGGGAACCTCGGACTCCTTCGTTTCACTTTCAGCCGCATTACCGGATATCCTAAGCTCAGTCTTTGCCTGTGAGGGTTACGGGCTCTACAGTGCAATCCCCTATATTTACTGCGGGCTGCCGGTGCTTATCCTTCTTCCCTTTTACTTTTTCTCAAAGAATATTGCTCTGCCGAAAAAGATATTTGCCGCAGTTCTCCTTGTATTTTACTTATGCGGATCGACAATAATCCCCTTATATGCATTTTTACACGCATTCGATAACCCCAACCACTACCCTTTCAGGTTCTCAGCCTGTATTGTTTTCATTCTTATCTCTATGGCTGCGCAGGTATGGAACAGCAGGACAAAGATAGCATCCAGATCGATGTGGATATATGTGGCTGTACTCTCCGGCATATATGCTTTTCTGGTACTCTTTAATGACATTACCGGTTATTCGCATGTATCTAATACATATTTTGTAATAAATACTGCCCTGCTCGCTCTTTGGGCATGCATATTCCTTTTTTTACAAAAGACAGCAGATGTCTCCGACGGCGATACTGCTGACAAAAAAAAGAAAACGGCATTTCAATACTTTATATTTTTACTGCTTGCCGCCGAGCTGCTTTTAAGCAGTTCCATCGGCCTGCGTTCCTTTGCCGGAGCCCCCGAAGATAATAATCTCCGTATTTCTGCTGAAGAATTCAACAACTGGTATTCAAAAGAAAAGGAAGCAGCAGACTACCTGAAAAATGCTGATGCTAACCTGTATCGTGTACGCGTTGACGGTGAAAGGATCTTTAATGGGGCCTCACTTTTCGGAATTAACACACTCACCTCGTTTGCTTCCTATGAAGAGAAGCCTACACGCAATGCATTATCAGGTCTTGGTATAGGCAATGCATATCATATGATATACGATGTGAGTGGCTTGTCCTTTAATGAAATGCTGCTTGGAGTAAAATATCATATAAACCTTGATGACAATGGCAATATAACCATTACCCCTAATGAAACATCTCTTCCGATAGCCTTTACCGTAAGCTCGGACATAGCAGCATATACTCCCGGGCCCAATCCATTTGAAAATATAAATAATATGGCATGCCGGATGACAGGTGCCAAGATTCCTGTATTCGAGCCAGTATCTCCGGATGTTATCGAAACCAACACCTTTAATGCTCATGTCTATGAACTGGGAGATATGACTGCTTTTGAAATGATGACAGACAATGTAACCAAAGGCTGGATAACATACGGTGTTCCAAGAGTACCGGGAAAAACTCCCTATGTCTACTTTGTCCCCCAGAATGGAACTTATTTTAATTCACCTGCACCATACTTTCAGCTTACGACCCCCATCGGCTTGGTATGTACCCCTACCATTTCCGGCGGTGCATTATTTCCTGTGAATAATGAAATAAGCCAGACTGAAACCAATTCCCAAACCGAACTTGAAGAAGCTGATGACAGAAGCTATATGACACTCTATATAAATACCAACGGCTTTACCTCCTATGTCGTAAATGATACCTATTTTGCATACTATGACGAACAGGCAGTCCAAATGCTGTATGACTATCTGTCCGCCGGCTCAATGACAGTCAGCGCACACTCTGATGACCATATAGAAGGTACTGTTATCTCTACCGCTGAAAGGCCCGTTCTTTACACCACAATCCCTTATGATAAGGGTTGGAGCGCTATTGTTGACGGAGTACCGTCAAAAATTTACGTAACCACATCAGATGCATTCTGTGCCCTTGCACTTACCCCCGGCGAGCACCATATCGAGTTTACTTATGAAGCGCCCTATGCGTTTGCAGGAAGCGTTATAAGCACAATTGCCATAATGGTCGTATTGCTCATCTTCCTTAGAAAGGATGGCAGTAAAACTATCAAAAACAACACAACCGGCCAGTCCGGTAAAGAAGACCAGGTATCGTTCAATTAATAATCTGGGGCTGATTGAGCCACCTGTCCGAAGTTTGAGAGCCACCAGCAATATTATTCCACGGTGCTCTTGACACGAGCCTCCACGGCATGTAATTATTGTGGCAAGCAGGCAAGCCCATTTGCCTACGGCAGCTTTGCCGAGGCGTATCACCCTATCATGTGCCTACTCGTAGAGCCTTTCGTGGCATAAGATTCCAAGTAGCTCACTTGAACCGGTAGTCTTACTCTCTCCAAACCGGACAGGTGGCTCCGCAGCACGAAAATACTCATGCCGGCACAGCAGCACGCAGCCTTAGGCCGAAAAATTCTCACAACAAAGTCACAGTATAACGTTTTTCACACAATATCATATGTACCTTCATGCATCAGCTTTGCGTATTCCGAGATGATTGCCCCTCCTGACCATATCTTAAAAGCTGCCTTTTCGATGGTGTAGTATTCCACTAAGCCCTTAATGCTTTCCCGAGATAATGTTCCCAAGTGGCAATTCAACACATCCCCATACAGTGTGTCCTGATGAAAACACGTAAAAAGGGGCTGTCGCTTTAGTTGA
>DGSK01000060.1 GCA_002393955.1 Lachnospiraceae bacterium UBA4364
CAGCAAAGACAGAGCCTAAGAAGGCCGCAAAACCTGCAGCAAAGGCGGAACCCAAGAAGGCAACGAAGACAGTTGCAAAGACTGAAAGCAAGAAGACCGCAGTAAAGACATCAGCAAAAGCAGAATCTAAAAAGACAGCATCCAAGTCTGCAGCAAAACCGGAACCTAAAAAGGCTGCTGTAAAACCTGCTGTGAATGCGGCTGCTAAGAAAAGTTCAGCCAAGCCTTCAACCGGGGCATTATCCAAAAAGATCGCTGCTGAAACAAAGCAGAAAATTTATGTACAGTTCGGCGGCAAAAGTGAGGAACAGTCGAAACTCACAGCACGGGCTATGAAGATATGGACCCGGGATATGAAGAGAAAGGAATCTGATTTAAGCAGTCTGGATCTGTATGTTAAGCCTGAAGAGGGAACGGTTTATATCGTATTCAATAAGAAGGAAAGAAGTCAGTTTAGTTTCTGAAAAATTCGGGTAAAAAATCTCTGTAACTGAGCTGGTTATGAAGTGATCAAAAGGCATCGGCATCGGCCGGTGCTTTTTATTATTTTTCTATTGACATTCCCTTTGGCAAGTGTTATTTTATGTATGTGGATGTTAGCACTCTAAATAAATGAGTGCTAACAAAAAGAAAGGAAGGCTTCGGATGGCTAAGCAGAAAAAAGAAAATCCGGAAGTCCGGGCAGATGGCCTGGATGAGAGAAAGCTTAAGATACTGCACGCCGTTATCAGGAATTATCTTGAGACCGGTGAGCCTGTTGGCAGCAGGACTATATCTAAGTATACGGATCTGAATTTAAGCTCGGCCACCATACGCAATGAAATGTCAGATCTGGAAGAACTTGGCTATATTGTACAGCCGCATACTTCAGCAGGGCGGATTCCTACAGATAAGGCCTACAGGCTTTATGTGGATACAATGATGGAGGAGAAGGACCGGGAGATCAATAACCTCAAGGGCATGCTTGTGGAAGCTGAAGAAAAGATGGATATGATGCTTAAGAATGTTGCAAAGGTCCTGGCAGTGAATACCAACTACGCAACTGTCGTTACCGCACCTGCCATACATGGCAACAAGCTTAAGTTTATACAGATATCAAGAGTTGACGACAGCCAGATTCTGGCGACCATAGTTGTGGAAGGCAATATGATCCGCAACAATATGATAAGTGTTGACGAGCCGCTGTCGGATGAAACGATGCTTAAACTTAACATTCTGCTTAATACGCATCTGACCGGAATGAGCCTGGACGAAATAAATCTGGGGATGATAACTCATCTTAAGGAACAGGCGGGAATCGATTCCAAGATTGTGGGTGAGATACTTGACGCAGTGGCACAGGCTATAAGGGGTGAGGATGACCTGGAAGTCTACACGAGCGGTGCTAACAATATATTAAAGTATCCGGAACTTGCAGATAATCAGAGAGCCGGAGACCTGATAAATACTTTTGAAGAGAAACAGGCACTTGCCCGTATAGCAGCGGATTCCCTTGATGGAAATGAAGGTACCGGTATTCAGATATACATTGGGGAAGAGTCTCCCATAGAAGCGATGAAAGACTGCAGTGTAGTGACAGCTACCTATGAACTGGGCGAGGGAATGCGCGGAAGCATTGCGATAGTCGGACCGAAGCGTATGGATTATGATAAGGTTGTTGGTACTCTCAAGACTATGAAAGTGGAGCTTGAGGATATGTATAAGAAGAAATCATCAAAGAAGTCAAAAAAATCTGATCAGTAATTTCTCCGGAACGCTTGAAGGGAGGATTATGATATGAAGAAAGACGGAAAGGAAGTAAGAAAAATGCCTGCAGATAAGGAAAAAGATAAGGCAAAAAACAAGGAAGAGGAACAGAAAGCCGGCAAAGAGAAAGCTGAAGATGTGACCGAAGAAACGGCAGAGGAAACGGCAGCTGAAGAACAGGAAAGCGCTGAAGGCTCAAAGGAAGAGGACACAGAGCAGAAATCCGGTACGGAAGAAGCTGAAGATAAGGCTGAAGATAAAGCTGAAAATAAGGAAAAATCCGAAGCACCCAAGAAGGAAAAGAAGGGGCTGTTCGGTAAAGCCAAAGATAATGAGAAGGAAAAACTTAAAGAGCAGGTAAGCGAGCTGAATGACAAGCTGCTCAGACAGATGGCTGAGTTCGAGAATTTCCGTAAGCGAAGCGAGAAAGAAAAGGACTCCATGTATGAGAACGGTGCCAGAAGTGTTATTGAAAAGCTCCTCCCGGTGGTTGATAACTTTGAAAGGGGAATGGGTACCCTGACTGACGAGGATAAGGAAACTGCTTTTGCCAAGGGTATGGAGATGATATACAAGCAGCTCATGGATGAGCTGGACAAGATGGATGTTAAGCCCATAGATGCAGCCGGAAAAGAGTTTGATCCTAACCTTCACAATGCGGTAATGCATGTGGATGATGAGTCTCTCGGAGAAAATGTGGTTGTGGAGGAGCTTCAGAAGGGCTACACATACAGAGGCACCGTGGTAAGACACAGTATGGTAAAGGTTGCTAACTAGCCGCAGAAATTCATTAAGCCGGCAGATGCAATATAAAACGAAACTATTCGGGACGGATTAAGGCAATTGCAGCAGAAAGAAATTACGGGTTCCGAACAGTTGATCAAAACGAGCAAAAACAGATAAAACAGATAAAAACAGGAGGAAACGATCATGGGAAAGATCATAGGTATTGACCTTGGAACAACAAATTCATGTGTGGCTGTTATGGAAGGCGGACAGCCTACAGTCATAGCAAATACTGAGGGTGCACGTACAACACCTTCCGTAGTGGCATTTACAAAGAACGGTGAGAGACTTGTGGGTGAGCCTGCAAAGCGTCAGGCTGTTACCAATGCCGACAAGACTATTGCTTCCATTAAGCGTGATATGGGTACAGACAGAGGACGTACGATTGATGGCAAGAAGTACAGCCCTCAGCAGATTTCTGCAATGATCCTTCAGAAACTTAAGGCTGATGCCGAAGCTCATCTTGGGGAGAAAGTTACAGAGGCTGTTATCACTGTACCTGCATATTTCAATGATGCACAGCGTCAGGCTACAAAGGATGCCGGCAAGATCGCAGGCCTCGAGGTAAAGCGTATCATCAACGAGCCTACGGCAGCAGCCCTTGCTTATGGTCTTGATAACGAAAAAGAGCAGAAGATAATGGTTTATGACCTGGGCGGCGGTACTTTCGATGTTTCTATCATTGATATCGGTGATGGTGTAATCGAGGTTCTTTCAACCAACGGTGATACACATCTCGGTGGTGATGACTTCGACCAGAAGATCATTGACTGGATGCTTTCTGAGTTCAAAGCGGCTGAAGGTGTAGACCTTTCAGGTGACAAGATGGCTATGCAGCGTCTGAAGGAAGCGGCAGAGAAGGCAAAGAAGGAACTTTCAGCATCATCTACCACCAACATCAACCTTCCTTTCATAACAGCTACAGCTGACGGCCCTAAGCATCTTGACCTTACACTTTCAAAGGCTAAGTTTGAAGAGCTGGTACATGACCTTATTGAAAGAACAGCAATCCCTGTACAGAATGCACTTAAGGATGCAGGGCTTACCAACAGTGATATAGGAAAGGTTCTCCTGGTTGGCGGTTCTACCAGAGTTCCTGCAGTACAGGAGAAAGTTAAACAGCTTACCGGACATGAGCCTAACAAGTCCCTTAACCCTGATGAGTGCGTAGCTATAGGTGCAGCAGTTCAGGGCGGCAAGCTTGCAGGTGATGCAGGTGCCGGTGATATCCTGCTTCTGGATGTTACACCCCTTTCACTCTCTATTGAGACAATGGGCGGCATAGCTACAAAGCTTATAGAGAGAAATACCACTATTCCTACCAAGAAGAGCCAGGTATTCTCTACTGCAGCAGATAACCAGACAGCGGTTGATATCAATGTACTTCAGGGTGAGAGACAGTTTGCTAAGGATAATAAGTCACTGGGACAGTTCCGTCTGGATGGTATCCCTCCTGCAAGAAGAGGCGTTCCTCAGATTGAGGTTACATTTGATATCGATGCTAACGGTATCGTAAACGTTTCTGCTAAGGATAAGGGAACAGGCAAGGAGCAGCACATTACTATAACAGCAGGATCCAGCATGTCTGATGATGAGATCGAGAGAGCTGTCAAGGAAGCACAGGAATACGAGGCTCAGGATAAGAAACGTAAAGAGGCAATTGATACAAGGAATGAAGCTGACTCCATGGTATTCCAGGTAGAGAAGGCACTGAATGAAGTAGGTGACAAGGTGGATGCTTCCGAGAAAGCAAATGTTCAGGCTGATGTGGACGCTCTCAAGAAGCTGCTTGAGGAAACCAAGGATCAGGAGCTGTCAGAAGATCAGGTATCACAGATCAAGGCTGCTCAGGAGAAGATGATGGCATCATCCCAGAATGTGTTCTCCAAGATGTATGAAGGCATGCAGGGTGGTGCTGCAGGTGCAGGTCCCGATATGAGCGGAGCAACAGGCAGCACAACAGGAAGTGACAGCTCTGATGGCGGCAATGGCTCCGATGATATAATCGACGGAGACTTCAAAGAGATTTAACCCTGAACATGAGAATCCGGTAAGCAGAATTGGATCGTATATGTGAGAGCAGCTGTTTATCCGGACAGAAGAAATGCAGGAAAGACAGATACGGGGCGGGGGATCATGAGTTATTTGATACGATGGTCCTCCCCCGTGTCTTGCGTTAAAGAAATATATACTGAATTATCGAGCTTTCGATATGATCTGGTATAGGAAAAGAGTTGAGAAAAAATGGCAGACAAACGCGATTACTATGAAGTGCTTGGCGTGGACAAAAACGCTGATGCCGAAGCACTGAAAAAAGCTTACAGACAGCTGGCAAAAAAGTATCATCCGGATGTGAATCCCGGCGATGCGGAAGCTGAGAAGAAATTCAAAGAGGCATCAGAGGCTTATGCGGTTCTTTCCGATCCCGATAAGCGTGCCAAATATGACCAGTTCGGCCATGCAGCATTTGAAGCCGGCGGCAGTGGATATGGTCCTGAAATGGATTTCTCCAGTATGGATTTCAGTGATATATTCGGCGATATATTTGGCGATCTGTTCGGTGGCAGCAGGAGAGGCAGTAACAGGAACGGTCCCAGAAAGGGAGCTAATATTCGTACCACTGTAAGGATGACCTTTGAGGAAGCTGTTTTTGGATGCAAGAAGCAGATCGAGCTTACTGTAAAGGAAAACTGCAAGACCTGTGGCGGCTCCGGTGCAAGGCCCGGCACATCAAAGGAAACCTGTCAGAAGTGTGGAGGTAAAGGTCAGGTTGTGTTCAGGACACAGTCATTTTTCGGAGTGGTTCAGAATGTGCAGACCTGTCCCGACTGCGGCGGTTCAGGCCAGATTATCAAGGAAAAGTGTACAGATTGCCATGGTACTGGATACGTGCCTATGAAAAAGCGCTTTGAGGTGGAATTCCCGGCAGGCGTTGATAACGGACAGTGCAAGAGAATGACCGGAATCGGCGAACCGGGTATAAACGGCGGCCCTCGGGGTGATGCACTTGTTGAGGCAGTGGTTTCGCCGCATCCTATTTTCCAGAGACAGGATATGAATATTTTTTCAAATGTTCCCATGTCCTATGCGATAGCTGCCCTTGGCGGCGAGATAGTCATAGATACGGTTGACGGACCTGTAACATATGATGTGAAAGCAGGAACCGTGACGGATACCCAGATCAGGCTTCGCGGAAAAGGCGTACCGAGCCTCAGGGATCCAAAGACAAGGGGTGACCATTATGTTACACTGGTAGTGCAGACGCCTACGAAGCTCTCATCGAAAGCAAAGGAACTTTTGAGAGAGTTTGATAAAGAAACAGGCGACAGCCTGACGGCTGCGGAACGGTTCAAGGCTGAGCGTGCCCAGGGCGGAAATCCTGAAGCAAATAAGAAACCTAAAAAGAAGAGGGGACTCTTTTCGTAAGGTTCTCGTAAGGTAAGAAGGCATATACAAAGAGAGCAGAAAATATACGGCCGGCGGATGCCGGAGATGATCAGGGGGAATGTGCATGGGTAATCCTTTTGAAGATGCTTTAAAAAATGAGTATACCGTAAAGAAGGCTTCAAAAAAAGCAGGTCCTGAAAAGGATATAATAAAGCTGCTTGAGAATGAGGATGCGGTAGATCCGGATGCGGTATATACCGGAGAACAGCTTAAGGAAATCGCAGTGGACAGTGCGGAAGTGATAGCTGATCTTAAGAAAAGACTTGAGTCCCTGCGTTATGACCTGGATATGGCAGGACAAGAGCTGAGCGGGAAGAGAGATGAGCTCAAGGGCATATATAACGATATGACCTACGGTCAGCAGCATGACCTGATCGGTCCCGGTGAAAAGATACACCATCAGATGCAGCAGGTAAATGATGCGGCTGAATGTCTGAGCGGAATGACGGAACGTGTGTCGGAGGCTATATCGGCTCTGGAATAAAAGAATATGACGGTTAAATAAAACCTTTGCCTTTACGAGGCAGAGGTTTTTGTTAGTTTCTGTGAATTTGCAAATACCAGAAGAGAGGTACAGATGAAAAATAATATCAGCCTGCTATATCCGGAAAACTATGACGCGGACAGACGGAAAGCATCACAGATGCACGGCATGGACTTTGTCGATGCTCTGTCACTGAAAAGCATGATAGTTCTTGTAAATGAGACCTTCCGCGGAGCTCCTCCCATCAGGCTGACGGATTTTTTTACGACGGACTCCGAAGTGATATCCTATAGGCTGGATGTGCTGGAAGAACTTGTGGACAATGACGATCTTTGTGCGGTGCTCGAGAAAGCCCTTCCGGTAGTAAGGGGTATTTTTGATATGCATACCATAATAAACGGCAGTGTATCACTGGAAAAGTCACTTTCAGCCATCCGTATACTGGAGAGTTACATAGAAGTTACGGATATTTTTTATGACGGACTCAAGGATAGGGAAGTGCATTCTGCCGGACTTAAGGCGCTGAAAAAAATGGTTTCGGAAACCGTGTCGGGAGATGAGTACAGGAACCTTAAGTCTGATCTGAATGAGCAGACAGTAGACTTTGGTGAGCTGAAGAGCGTGACCATAGGAGTGAATCTGGATGCCAATATGCAGGCTGTGGAAGCAGGACTTTTGTCCGTTAATACAGAAAGATTTAAAAAGGGTACACTGATCGGTAAAGTAACCGGACTTGACAAGAAGGATCCGTATACTCTTTTGTCGCCCCTCTATCCGCTTCCGAAAGGATTGACTGCCCGGAGTATAGGGCTGGATACGGACAGCAGCGGCCAGTCACGGCCTGAATCTGTAATACCGGATACTGAGGTTTTAGCAAAGAGCATACGCCATGCTCTTGAGGATAATTATAAGAATTCCATCAGGTCTTTCGGCCCCGTGGTTGATAAATATTTCAGCGTGAACACTGCTGTGTATGTGACTCTTTTTTCGGAAATACGATTCCTGCTGGCAGAAGTCAAGTTCATAAAAGACATGAGGAGTCTGGGACTTAGCATGGTGAAGCCGGAAGTAAGAGGAATGGCAGATAAATGCTTCGATGTACAGGGGATATATAATGTAAATCTTGCACGCAACATGCCGCACGTAGAGCTTGTACGCAATGATCTTAAGTTTGATGGGGACGGCAGGTTTTATCTGCTGACAGGGCCAAACCACGGAGGGAAATCAGTTTTTGCCAGAGCAGTGGGTGCTGTGCAGGCACTTTTCCTGCTGGGGTGTTTTGTGCCGGCTGACAGAGCAGTGATGAGTCCGGTGACAGGCATATATACTCATTTTACGACCGGAGATGATCGGGATTACGGACGCGGAAGGTTTGAAAGCGAGTGCGAGAGACTGGTAAAGATACTGAGACAGCTCGGTGAATATGACATGCTGCTTATGGATGAATCATTTTCGGGTACGGGGGCGCTTGAAGCCTGCTATATCGCTTCGGAGGTTCTGACCGGTATCGGGGTGATAGGCTCGTGCGGAATATTTGTTACGCATATCCATGATCTGGCGGCGCAGACAGACAGCTTCAATTCATATCCGGGAAACAAAGGGCGTATAGACAATCTTTCGGCGCTTATGGAAGATAAGGAAAAGGGTACCAGGAGCTACCGTATCGCAAGGATTAAGCCTGACGGACTGAGCTATGCCAGTGATATTGCGGCAAAGTGCGGACTTAATTTCACGGACAGAGGAAATTTCGGAATATAAGTATCTAACTAAAACTTCCCACTAACTGA
>DGSK01000016.1 GCA_002393955.1 Lachnospiraceae bacterium UBA4364
CATAAAGTATTTGAAATGGTTGCAGCTTTTGTTGATGATAACTGTACTCTTGGATTTGAGGCATTTGAGGGCAGCAACTCATCAGGTTATCTATTAGAGAAAAAAGACAGGCTAATTGCCACCGAAATTGAAAGATACTATCAAATTGCAAAGCGGATTATCGCTGAAAATAGAATTTTTCTTGATGCTGTAGTAGATGCGTTAATGGAGCATGAGACAGTTACTTATCGTGAAATGCAGATGATTAAAGAAAAAGTCGGATGATTCGATATTTTTGAGGGGATCGCATGTACGCAACAGGAAATAAGAAAATGCTTAATATGCTCATACTGGAAATACTCAGGGAGTATACTGATGAGGAGCATTCGTTAACGCAGCAGGAAATCCTGAAGCTGCTGGAACAGAATTACGGGATGGAATGTGACAGACGTTCTGTGAAAAACAACATTATATACCTGAAAGAACTGGGCTATGATATTTCTATGGATAAAGGATACCGGTTGCTTTCAAGGGAATTTGATGATGCTGAGCTGCGTATATTGATCGACAGTGTCCTGTTTTCCAAATCAATATCTTCACGTCAGTCTAAGGCTTTGATTGAAAAGATAAGAGGGCTAGCAAGCAAGTATTTTAATGCAAAGGTTTCACATGTTTGTAATCTGCCGGATCTTAACCGTACAGTTAATAAGCAGGTCTTATATTCGGTAGATACCATTAATGATGCTATTTCAGGCAAGAAGAAGATCAGTTTTGTCTACAACAGCATTGGAGTTGATTTCAAACTACATCCAAGGCGAGAAGAACCATATGTCGTAAATCCCTATCAAATTGTCGCGAACAATGGCAGATTCTACTTAATCGGGAATTATGACAAATATGATAATGTGGCCCATTTTCGTGTTGACCGGATGACAGATGTTCATAAATTAGAGGCCAAGGTTAAGCCAATGAAGTATGTACCAGAGTTAGTGAATGGTCTGGATCTGCCAAAACATATGGCTGAACATGTGTATATGTTTAGCGGCGAAAGTATTGCTGTGGAAATGAAAACAACACCGGATATGATGACGGAATTGGTGGACTGGTTTGGGACTGATTTCAGGCTTATCGAGAAAAGCGAGGATTATATTGTGGCAAGGGTAAAATGCAACAGATACGCAATGCGTTACTGGGCTCTTCAATACGGCCCTTATGTTGAAATCCTTAAGCCAGAGTCTCTTAGGGATCAGTTACGGGAAGATATTGATAAGATGGCAGAGAAATACAAATAGACACTGTTTTGAATGTTTATTCCCATATTTTTGGGGATATATTTAGTGAATGTAAAAAGGCATTTCATGACATAATATCTTTTTATAAGAAATGCGGGTTATAGTTGGTTTATCAATCTTAAGACATTCATGTACAATTCAACAAGCTTTGGGTAATTTCTTATTTCTTCATCACTTATATATTGTTTTATAGAGT
Source organism: Lachnospiraceae bacterium UBA4364 (assembly GCA_002393955.1). Taxonomy (GTDB): domain Bacteria; phylum Bacillota; class Clostridia; order Lachnospirales; family Lachnospiraceae; genus NK4A136. The sequence continues at coordinate 1,468 of DGSK01000016.1, forward strand.
AATCCCATATCCAAAGATTTCTCGTTTTGATTACATATCCAATTCCAAATCTTTTGTTTTTATCTGTAAGATACCATACAATTTCACATACCATATCAGAATTGGAACTTTCCGTATAAATTCTATAAGTGATCGAATCATTACGAAATCGTTTTTGATGCTTTTCGATTTTTTGGTAAGTTTCAGCAAGTATATCGGCTGTTTTATCTTTATGAAGTGTTCCGTTAATGTTAAAACCCTTATACGGATTCAGTGATGAAAATATATTGAAGAGTTTTTCGTCACCATTGTCACTGTTCCAATAAGGGCATGTGGGATGGTAAACAAAATCAACTAGTTCATTGTTAATCGTACCTGTTTGTCGGCAATAGGAATTAAATGCTTTTTTTGATAAAAATATTACTTTTGTGGGTTTGAGAATATCAACTACTTTTGAAAAAATAGCCGCAGCCTGTTTTTCATCATCGAGGTTCAATGAAATTGAATTACCTGATATATTGGCTGGTCTTTGGAAGTAATTGAAGAAGGTAAAAGCTGTAAATGCTTCGCTATCATTTACATTTTTGAGATTCCACCCATTGATAAGAGCCTTGGCAGGATTGCTGAACATAGTGTATGCCTTTGTTCTATGACCAATGAGGTAGTTATGAACTACTTTGCGTGTGTCAAAATTTGTAGGATATTTGAATTTATAATTTGATGTAGGTTGATTATACCAATTTTGGAGTGCTTTTGTTTCTGGTAACTCGTCATTGCTTAGATAGTGGCTCTCTCCGAGAATAATTATTTTGCTATTAGGGTAATGCTTTCCGATGAAAGGAAGCATTTCAGGATGTAATTGGTAATGATGAATTAATCTTAGTTTATCATCATAATTGCTTATACTATACCACTCTTGATTTAATATTACGGCCATTTCAAGTACCTCAAAAAAGTGTTGGGAAAATATGTCTATTTTCAGTTTTATGACTCCATGTTATGACAAAAATGTTGAAATCAGGTTTCCTTTTCCAATTACTTTAATACCTTCGGAAGTTTTATTGGATGAAGCATCATAATTGGCGATTCTTCTGCCATTCAAGTCTGTTAGCTGCTGATCTCCGTTTGGCATTGTATATAAATATGCTCCCCGGCCGTTTGAAAGTTTAACTCTTTGTTTATTATTTGATTTTGCTCTCTGACTAAGGTTACCTGATTCACGTGCACTTTTATGTGCCGCCATATATCGTTCTGTATTAGGATTACTTTTTGCTATTCCAATGCCAGCATCGTCCATTGCCTTGGTTGCTGCTTTTCCTAAGGCATATGATGCGACAACACCAAGGGCGACATTTCCAGCAGATTTTGATCTTGAATTATCCACTATATATTCTGTATCATCTTCATCGTTATCATTATATTCGGAATAGTTGTTTTGCTTGTCAGCTACTGGGGGATCGTATTTTATTCTTTTGACATTCGTATAATTAGCGACACAAGAAATAATGTCATCTTCGTATGTGGCCGGTTTTTTACGCCAGTTGGGACTGTATGGGCTATATGTAAATAAAAGCATCATATTATTATGGCAAGAATATACGAAATTGTTCTTCCATAGACTATCATCGTTGTCGCCGCCGGGATAAAGATTTCGATGCATTTCCGGAAGTTCGGTCTTCAGGGCTGTCCCAATCCAGCCAAAAAAGAAAATAACCGTAGGCTTAAGAATACGGATCTCGTGTGCCAAAACGCGTGTTTGAACTGAATGTAGAAGATTTCGGTCCGTATCATCTAAACGGCTACGTCTATCCCACTTTCTACCGACTTTATCCAAGAATGTCCATGCACAGGGCCAGCCAAGACTGGCTACTCGACGTGCTCTATCCCAAAAGGGATTTTCTAAACGATCCGTTGGTGTCATTGATCTTTTGAAAATATTTAGATTGTAATTCTGGATTTTTTCTATATCGCAAGGTTTTAGACCACATTCTTTCCCATATCCGTTTTCGCCAAATGTTTCTTCGCCAACGATTAGAATTCTGTGTTTGCTTTTAAACCAATTATCGGGGATACCTACATAACATGGATTAGTATAAGAGTCTGAATTAAGCATTTTAAATCCTTTAACTTCCTGATACCATGCTTCGTAAAGTTTTTTAAGTTCTTTGTTAGCTTTTGAACGTTCAAACATATAATGTATCCCCCGTTAAAAACGAAAATAAATTATGTTGGTTCACGGAAATACTGATAATAGGCCTTATTTTTTGTGAAAAGTATGTATAGTAAACGACCTTGAGTTCTTGGATTTCTATCATAATAAGGATTTATTAAGTAATATATTAATAATACCACAAAAAGAGTTCTTATATTATTTGATAATCTTCGCTTGCTTTTTTTCCTTAATAATTCTATATAAACTGTTTTCGCTACGATTTATTTAATTGCTCAAATTAATTCAAATAGATTTTACACTAGTTAGCGTGCAAAATAATGCACATTTGATTTGATATGATTCTTATATATAAATATTCATGAACACCGGACATATATCTTCTAATTTGTAGGGATGAAATGAGGAAACATTGGTTCAGAAAATTTATTGTTTCTATGTGACTGAATTAACAAAGTTGTTATAAGAAAGGATGGTTGTTATGAAAAAAATGGATCAAATTAAAAGAATACTGGTTTTGATGTGCTGTTGTATGTTTCTTTCGGGGTGTGTTAGGAGCAAGGCAGAATGGACAATACATGCAGATGGAACTAGTGACGCTAACATTTTATTTGCAGAAAGCGGTTCACTTATAGACGATGATGATTTAAGTGGTTTTGTTCAAAAAATGGAGCAAGCCGAAAAAGAAGGCTGGACATGTGTGAGATATGAGGAAGATGGTTATGTAGGGTATACGCAGAGTATACAGGGGAAAAAACTGTCTGACTTGGCCGAAAATTTTAATGCAGGCGACAGTGATATAAGCATAGAAAAAATAGGAACCATATATACAATAGATATGAAAGTATTGGATGACGATCAACTAGATTCTCTGGAATCATATGGAAGTGCGATAAAGAGTAGCGGTGGATATATTAAATTTGTAATAACGTTGCCGCAAAAAGCAATAGAGAGTAATGCAACATCAGTATCTTCGGATGGTAAAACATATACCTGGGATTTATTAGAGATGGAGGATGATACCATTCATATTAAATTCAGTTTAATAAATCCTTTACCAATTATAATTATTCTGTGTGTACTGATATTATTGGCTATTATTGTGGTCATTGCGATTGTTGTATTTGTGGTTATGGCAAAAAAGAGAAAGAATATAGTTAAGAGCCGTGAGAATGTTGAAACATTTTCTTCAGTTCAAAACAGCAATAACTCTTCTGCAAATGATTCTACTGAAGCGTAAGAAATAAAAGAATGTAGAATAATGGTAGATAGCAAAAACGGCATCCGGGGAGTGGATGTCGTTTTTGTTGATCATACACATTTATGTTGTTTAATCTACCTTACTCCTCGCCCAAGCTAAAATCTCCGACTTCAATATTTGAATCCGTATCAATGATTATGGGGGCAGATACAATGACAGCCTGCTCATAGTCCGGCATAGGGATATCCGTGCAAACATAACCGGAAGGGGCAGTCAGATAAGGCACTCCATCCTTAAATTCTATTCTGACAACATCTGACCATACCACACTTTCAACATCCGTTTCTTTATAATCTTCTGCGTCGAGTGTTACGGAATAGTCTGTATTCTCATTTTCGTTTGTTGCAGCGAATGTCACCTGCTTTGAATCCTTATCATAAGAATAACTTACTCTTTCTTCGATCACTGCTGTAAAATAGTCACACTCGTATTTTGTGATCTTGTAATCATTTCCATCTTTCTCAACAATACAAAGTCCGTAAAGAGATATGCCGGTTCCTGTTCCCTCACATTCTGCGATGAGATATTCATCCTCACCGTCACCGTCTGCATCAGTTTTTGCGATTGAAGGACCATATACGCCCATGGCTATATCCACTGGGATTTCTTCATCTCCATCTACGATGACTGATTTCATGGTTTCATAATCCTGTAGGATATAGACTGATCCGTCTTCTGAAAGAAAGATGTCTCCTGACTGTTCATCAGTATTATCTTCTAAAGATTCCGTATCATTTTCTTCAACAGCATCATCAGTTTCCTCTGAATTTTCTTCGGAAACTGCTTCCTCTTCATTGTTCTCTGTGTTTTCTTCTGTGATTTCTTCGCTTTCTTCCAATGTTGCTTCGTTTGTCACATTATCATTGGCACAACCGACACATAAACACGAGATCATTAATCCACCTGCAATACTGCTTAAAAACTGTTTCTTTCTCATAATCTTCATCCTCTTTTCATCTGTTCCATGAATGTTCATTACACAGCGTAGCATTTTACCACATATTTCAAAAAAATTAGAAACTGTTTACAAATATAATGCCGTTTCAGATTCACAGAAACAACAAGAACTGGCAGTTGACAAATCCGGTGATGATTCTATAATCGAAAATATTTAGAACAGCCTGAAGTCCCTGCCGTCCTAAACTTTGCTGTACGGTATCAAAATATGATGCCGGTCATTTTAACCGGGAGGAAAAAACTATGAAAAAAAGAACTGTTAAACTCATCAAACTTATTGCTTTAACATCTGCCACAGCATGTTTTGCTCTTGCAGGCTGCAGTTCTGATAATGGGAATGTTGCAGAAACTGAGATAGCAGAAACTGAAACAGAAGAAGCTGAACAGACTGATGAAGCAACTGTGGAAGCAACCGAGGAACCTACACCTGAACCGACAGCTACACCCACTCCGGAGCCTGAACCTGAAACATGGTTTGAGGAACAGGGGCTGACTATTACACCGCAGGGCGAATTTGAATTACAAACCCAGTGGAATTACTGGGGCGGACCTGATTACGAAGAATCCGCCAGCAAAAAGCCGGGTGATGAAGTTACCATAACCGTAAATTCAACCGTCACGGAAACAACCGACGGAATGGAGGACGGATACAAGAAAGTAGTCGCAGAGTTTGAATATGACTGGAGTAAGTTTTTCTTTTCATACGAGCCGATCCTTTCATATGATCCCGGTCTTGGAAGCGTAAAGCCTTCCGTATGGATCAGTGCTTTTGATCGGTATACCGGTACTTCTTTCGAGCCTGGTGATGTCGATATACCTTTTGAATATGAGGGTACAACCTATGATGCAAACTGCACATTTGAATGGGGTGAAGATTATGACTATGATGAGGGCCGCCTTATAAACACCTGTACCGTTACCGTTGTCTGCCCTGTTGACTATGACGGCACCGTTTTTGATATTGGATGCGGCATAAAGTACAGTCCCGAATTAGGCGTTAATGATGACGAGCCATATTATAACATCGACTATTCAACCCCTGTAACAGTGGATGTATTTCCTTTCTTCACCGACACCGATCATCCGCATTTTTATTTCAGCAGCAGCGACAAATAAGATCCGGCCTGCTAATAACGATACCAAATACAAACGCCCGAGATGACTTTCCCAAATGAACATAAAAAGCTGCATCATTTTCGGTGCAGCTTTTTGATACGCAGATATTGTTTGATTCTATTTTAGGCCTTGCATGTATTTATCCATATCCTCAGCAATCTGTTTGGATACAGCGACAGCGGCAACGACCGTTTTGGCGCCGGTCACCACATCACCGGAAGCGAAGACGCCGGGCATGGTGGTTTCGCCGTGTTCGTTGGTTTCCAGAGTACCGCGCTGATTTTTCTTAAGCTCAACATCCTTGTGCAGATTGTCCTGCGGCACCTGTGAAATCGCGATTATGATGCTGTCAGCAGGGATAAGTTCTTCTGTTTCCGTTAATATCTTATATCCTTCTTCCCTGCTTCCTTCCATATCACAGAATACGGGACCTTCGTCCTCGATACGTATGGGAGTCTTACGGAAAACAAATCTGACGCCGTCTACTTTGGCATACTCGAATTCCGTTGTTGATGCACTTACGGAATCACCGCGGACATATACAGTGACTTCTTTTGATCCGTGGCGGATAGCGGTTCTTGCTACATCCATAGCAGCATTGCCGCCGCCGATGATCGCTACGCGGTCTCCGAGTTCATATACATCAGGACTGTTCAGGTAGTTGATAGCGTAAAAAACATTTCCAAAAGTTTCCCCGGGGATACCAAGTTTACGAGGCCTCCATGCCCCGGTTCCTACGAATACAGCTTTATAACCGTCATCCAGAAGATCCTTAATGGTGGTAGATCCGCCGAGTGCAAAGTTGGGACGGAACATGATACCCATTTCCCGCATTCTCTTGTAGTAGCGGTCAAGAATGGACTTCGGCAGACGGAACTCAGGAATGCCGTAATAAAGGATTCCGCCGATCTTTTCCCTTGTTTCAAAGACGGTGATCTTGTAGCCCTTCATGGCTAACTGGATAGCAATGGTGATCCCGGCGGGACCGGCTCCTATTACTGCGGCTTTCATGCCGTTGGGTTCCGGCACCTTGAGTTCGAGTCTCTCGAAACAGGAATCGGAAATATAGTTTTCTATGGTGGAAAAATGAACCGGGTCACCCTTTATTCCGCGCACACAGTGGCCTTCGCACTGTTTTTCATGATCACAAACCAGAGAGCAGATCATGGAAAGGGGGTTATTATCAAAAAGTATCTGTGCAGCCTGCATCATATCCCTTTCCTTAAAAAGACGGATTACCTCCGGGATATTGGTATGTATGGGGCAGCCTTCCTCGCGGCATTTGGGATTTTTGCACTGAAGGCATCTGTTGGATTCATCTATTACATGTACTGACATGGTTTGGCCTCCTTTGGACAAATGAAAATGTAAGCGCTTACATTTTCGATTATAGGAGACAAAATTTTGTTTGTCAATAGGGAGACTTTGTTGTTTGAAAGAAATAATTGTATGTGTTATATTTTAATATTATTGATTATCCCAGACGATAACAGACAAAAGCTTGTGTTGTTAACTATACGGTAAGATTATAGGGAGTGACCGGGAATGTTTGAAAGGATAAAAAATATCGCGCTTTATGGCGGAACGGACAGGGAGAGCTATAATGCGGTAAAAGGCAGGATACAGGATAATAACAGTATCATGTCTTTGGTTTTTGCATCTGTTGCATCGATACTTATAGGGATCATGCTGATGCTTTCGCATACACAGGAAGGATTTTCGGGATCAAGACCTGTATATATAGCCGGACTGATACTTTCCCTGATACAGATAATACTTTCGTTACACTCGCGTAAAGTTCCGTGGTTATCATATATATCGGTATATGTGGCTATTTCGGTATTCCTCTTATATGGTATCGCGATAGCAACGCTGACCAGACCTGAGGAGCAGACTGTGACTTTTATGGTACTGCTCATATTTGTTCCTCTTATATTCGTGGACCGGCCTGTAAACATAGCGATCAGCCTTATATTTTATATTATCCTGTTTTTGATCATGGCATACAGGAACAAGACCGGTGCAGTACTTTCGGTGGATGTTACCGATGCCCTCATTTTCGGAATGCTTTCCCTTGTATCGGAAACAGTGGTAAACAGGGCAAAGATACGAGGCTATGTTCTTGACAACAAGCTTCATATAATGAGTGAGACAGACCAGCTGACGGGCCTGAATAACAGAAACTGTTACGAGATGAAGCTCCCGGTTTATGATACTTTGTATCAGGAGAATATCTGCTGTATCTATATTGATGTCAACGGACTTCATGAGATTAATAATACAAAGGGACATAAGGCGGGGGATGAGATGCTGTGCTATATAGCGGATATGGTTCAGAAGCAGTTCGGAGTCAGGGATGCATACCGTGTAGGCGGGGATGAATATGTGGTATTTGTTATGGATACTTCCGAAGACGAGATAAAGTCAAAGCTGCAGACACTTAATGATCTGATAACAAAGCACGGATATCATGCAGCTGTCGGATACGAATACCATAAAGGAAAGAATCTGAATATAAATAAGCTGATCGTTGAAGCAGAGTCAAAAATGTATAAAGACAAGGACGAGTATTATAAGGTCAAAAACAGGAAGTCGAGATGACCGGGAATTATGTCCCGGAGGAAAGGCGGCTGAATGAGGATCCTGATAGTTGAGGATGAAATTTCATTAGCAAATATAGTGGCGGAGAGACTAAAAAAAGACCGCTATATCATAGATATATCTAACGACGGAGAGAGTGGTCTGGACAATGCCCTTACGGGGATTTATGATCTCATCATACTGGATATAATGCTTCCCAAAATTAATGGGATAGACATTCTCAAGGAAATAAGAAAAAAAGACAGGGCCGTAAAGGTGATAATGCTGACTGCAAAGGCAGAGCTGGATGACAGACTGTCAGGGTTTGAAAACGGAGCAAACGATTATGTTCCGAAGCCTTTCCATGTTGAGGAACTGGCGGCAAGGGTAAATGCACAGCTTAATATCGGAAAAGCCATGGATCAGAATCTGGAATTCGGAGATATAGTGCTGGACTACAAGCTTTCAAAACTGCGGTGTATCACAAACCGGGAAGATGTAGGAATTAATAATAAAGAATTTCAGCTGATAGAATACCTGATGACAAATGCGGACAGGATACTTTCAAGAGATATGATCTATGACCGCGTGTGGGGAATGGAGTCTGATGCATTATCAAATAATCTGGAAGCATATATGTCATTTTTACGGAAGAAACTAAAGATCATAGGCTCGAAGGTTTCGATAAAAACGATCCGCAACATGGGATACCGGCTGGAGTATGAAGAATAGCGGTATATGAAGGAATTAAAAAGAAAGACAAATCTGACTCTTATCGCAATACTGAGTATGATACTGCTTGTCGTACTGGTATTTCTTAATGTACATTCCTATAATCGCGAAAAGGAAGATATACGCAGGAGCCTGAATATTCTTGACAGCCGGATGGGACCTGTAGAGCCGGGAAAGGAATCTGTGCCGGATTCCTTTGGAAACAATCCTGATCCTGCGGGGATACCGGAGAAGCCTGCAATGGAGGGGGCGCCTGAGCAGGAAATTTATGGGACAGAACCACACCGGATGGAAAATATGATGATACTGGATCATGAACTCTATACGGTGGATATACAGGATGGAGCAATCGCAGGAATTTACAGCCTGGGAGAAACATCAGAGGATTTTGATGTAAATAAAGCTGCCGATAGAATAATTGCAAAAGAAAAGAATAATGCACTGTCTGTCGGAAATCTATATTTCGGGGGATATTCATATCAGTATCATTACATGGATTCCATAGTGATACTGAATAACGGGGATATAACGAAAAAACTTTGGGAGCTTTTCTTTGAAAGTGCTATCCTGTTTATTATTTTTGAACTGATCATAATCCTTGCATCTGTACGGATCACAAGGTGGATCACAAAACCTGCGGAAGAGGCTTTTGCCAGACAAAAGGAATTCATTGCAGATGCGTCTCATGAGCTTAAGACACCTCTTGCTGTGATAATGGCCTCTGCCGATGAGATGCAGGCAAAGGCGGATGATAAAAAATATCTTGAAAATATCAGATACGAATCCGATAGAATGAACCGGCTGATAGCGGGACTGCTTAATCTGTCCAGGCTGGAGGATGCAGAAGCAGTATCACTTCACAAGGAGGAAGATCTGTCCAGGATACTGGAAAAAAACTGCATGGCTTTTGACGGAGTTGCTTTCGAACAGGGAGTGATGATCTGCACGGATATAGAAGAGAATTTGGTCTATAAATGTAATAAAGAAGAAATAGAACAGATGGTGACAACAATCCTTGACAATGCCGTGCGTCACAGCTTCAAAGATACGCAGGTTCGTGTAAAGGCCGGACGAAATAACAGGAAAAACGCTGTATCCATACAGGTGATAAATACCGGCACTCCGATACCTGATGAAGACAGAGAGAAGATATTCGAAAGATTTTACCGTGGCGACAAAGCCAGGAGCAGAGACGAGAATCATTATGGTTTAGGTTTAGCCATTGCAAGACGTATTGCCCGTAATCATAACGGAGATATCCGTGCATACTCGGAGAATGGCGATACGATATTTGATATAGAGCTTAGATAAAAATTATGTTACATACCTAGTTATAAACTGAAACTGCGCTGCGAGGGCGGTAAACAGTAAACACTGTAATTTTAAAATTACGGTGTTTTTTTAATGCTCGTTTAAGGTTTCACATATACCATAGCCTTAACAAAACGGAAAGGATGTGAAATTTATGAGCAACTACAGGGAAGTGTTTAAAAGAAAAGAAGTCAAGTATCTGCTGGATGAAGGACAGTACGAGCAGCTTATGGCTTATCTCGAAGGAATGGCAAAGATAGACACATATGGTCTATCCCGGATAAATAATATCTACTACGATACTGAGGACTACAGGCTGATACGGACTTCCATCGAAAAAACCTTGTACAAGGAGAAGCTCAGGCTGCGTACATACGGGAACACAAATGACGATACCAATGCCTTCGTCGAGATAAAGAAAAAGTATGACGGCATCGTTTACAAAAGAAGGATTTCAGGAAAGTATAAGGATCTGTACGGATATCTTTCAGGAGATGAAGGAAGCATAGGAACATCACAGATATCAAAAGAGATAGAAGAGTTTATAAAGCTTTACGGAAATCTGATACCTGCAATGAGCATATGTTATGACAGGATCGCGATGGCGGGGATTTACGATCCTGACCTCCGGGTAACCTTTGACAGCAATATAGAGTGGAATTCAGACTGCAGTGATCTAAGACAGATAAAAAAAGGACATCAGCTCCTAAAAAAAGGACAGCGCCTTATGGAAATAAAGATAGCGGGTGCATTTCCGATAGAACTGTCAAGGATGCTTAGTGAGCTTGGGATTTTCCCGACATCATTTTCAAAATACGGAGCAGGATATAAGACAATGGTGAGAAAACGTCTGACCGTGCTTCCGGCAGCAGGCAGGGTTTCCGCAAAAAGAAAGTATTCAGGACTTCCCAAAGCAATATGCTGTTAAAGGTTGGATGTAACGAATCGAAGGGCTGATTGTTATATAAAAGATATAACAAAACGCAGGATTAATTATTACATAAAGTGTATAACGGAAAATTGGAAAGGAGAAACAGAATATGCCAGACAGTATTTTTACAACAATTCTTACAACGGGGACTTTCACGGCAAGTGAATTTGTCATAGTGACATTGACGGCATTTGTATGCGGACTGATCATTGCCGCAGCCTATATGTTCAGAAATCATTATTCAAAGAGTTTTATAGTTACACTTGTGCTTCTGCCGGCAATCGTAGAGCTGGTGATCATAATGGTAAATGGAAATATAGGCGCAGGAGTGGCCGTTGCCGGGGCATTCAGTCTGGTGCGTTTCCGTTCTGTTCCGGGGAGAGGCCAGGAGATAGCGGGTATATTTTTAGCCATGGCGGTAGGTCTGGCAGCGGGTATGGGATATATTGGAATTGCGGTGATGTTTACGGTTGTGGTTTCCGGGCTTGGTGTATTGATGAATCTGCTTCGTTTTGGCGCAGAGGATAAGGGAATACGGAGGCTGCGGATCATGATCCCGGAAAATCTGGATTATGAAGGAAGGTTTGAGGAAGTCTTTAATAAGTACCTCAGGGAATATAACTATGATGAAGTACGTACCGCAAATATGGGAAGTATGTATAAGCTGACTCTGAGTGTTATACCCAAGGAGCACATATCTACCAGAGAGTTTCTTGATGAAATGCGCACATTGAACGGAAATCTTGATATAAGCCTGGGCAGGGCAGTAGAAACGCAGGAGGCATTATGAGCATACGGAACAGCCATGGCGAACGGCACCACCGTCAGGCGTGCTAGCGGTGTGAGGAAGTCAGTAGTATGTAACAAGCAGGGATTTTAATAAAAAATGATAAGACAGGAGGAAAGGGATATGAAGAAAAAAGTCATCATGGCCATCATAGGAGCAGCGTTTTTAATGGCAGCATGCGGGAAGACAGATACCGGGGATGTGGTACTGTCAGAAAGCGAGGAATATGTATTAACTTCGCTAGAGGGTGAAAACAGTGATATCGGATCTGAGATTTTTGAAGAGATAGACAGCGATGACATTTTCACCGACAGGGATAATGAGCAGTCTGCTGATCTGACGGACGCTTCATATATTAGTGTTAAGGATGGAAGTGATGTAACAATTACCGAAGAAGGGGTATATGTGCTGAGCGGTTCGGCGGAGGATACGACGGTATATGTAGAGGCTGACAGCAGTGCAAAAGTTCAGCTTGTGCTGGATGGTCTGGTGATCAACAATTCGGACAGGCCGTGCATTTATATAAAGAGTGCAGACAAGGTATTTGTTACGACTGTTTCCGATGATAATGTCCTGACAGTAAGCGGGGGCTTTACCACAGACGGGGAAACCAATACTGACGCGGTGATCTTTTCAAAAGATGATCTGGTACTGAACGGTACGGGCAGCCTTACGGTCACATCTTCAGATAATGGAATTGCCGGTAAGGATGGAGTAAGGATCACTGGTGGGAGTCTGATGATATCCTGCGAAGGAAGTGCAATAGAAGCACATAATGCAATCGAAATCGCAGACGGAGTAATTGACATCAGTAATTGTAATGACGGATTGCATGCCGAAGACAGCGATGATGATACTGCGGGATATATTTATATCAGTGGCGGCAGTATCAGTATAAATGCATCAGACGATGCTCTGCATGCAACTACTATCGTAAAGATAGATGATGGTACTTTTGATCTGACTGCTGCTGAGGCTATAGAAGGAACGGCAATACAGATAAACGGAGGCGAAATAAATATAAGCGCAACGGATGACGGCATTAATGCTGCAAGTAAATCATCAGCATACGAACCTCTTTTCGAGCTTAACGACGGAAATGTTACCATAGCTATGGGGGCAGGTGATACGGACGGTGTAGATTCAAACGGAGACATAATCATTAATGGCGGGACGATAAGCGTTACAGGACAGTCTGCATTTGATTATGACGGCAGTGCGGAATATAACGGCGGAACTATAATCGTGAATGGTGAAGAGACTGATACCATTACAAACCAGTTTATGGGTGGACCGGGTATGGAAGGCGGACACGGTAACAGATTCCCAAATGATGGCACAAGACCGGAAGGTACGGGAACGGAAGGAACAAAGCCGTCTGCAGACGGAGAAATGCCTGAGGGCAGGGAGCCTGCGGCGAATGGCGAAATGCCCGAAGGCATGGAGCTGCCTGCGAATGGAGAGATGCCCGAAAGTATGGAGCCGCCTGCAAATGGAGAGAGGCCGGAAGGGTTTGAACCGCCTGCAAACGGAAATCGACCTGAGGGTTTTGAGCCGCCGGCGAACGGAGAAAGGCCTGAAGGGCAATAAAATATTCTTGACAAGAGAAAGAAAACGGCTATAATGAAAATGTAAGCGTTTACATTGGCTTAAAATAAGGCTTTTTTGTAAATGCGTCATGTAAGAACATAATATTAGACTGCGGAGATCCGGGCGGATTTCCGCCCATAAAGAAAGATAAGAAAGGGGTAACAAAATGGATCTGAAGTTGCGTGACAGCAAAGAGTGTAAATATGATGCGGTATCGCTTGGAGAGATAATGCTGCGTCTTGATCCGGGCGAGGGAAGGATCCGCACGGCAAGAGAGTTTAAGGCATGGGAAGGCGGCGGAGAATACAATGTCATCCGCGGACTTCACAAATGCTTTGGCCTGAATACAGCAGTCATCACTTCTTTTGCTGATAATGAAGTCGGCAGACTGATGAAAGATCTGATCGAGCAGGGCGGCGTTGACACTTCACTTATTTATTGGAAGAAGACGGACGGTATCGGCCGTATCTGCAGAAACGGACTGAATTTTACCGAGAGAGGCTACGGAATCCGCGGTGCAGTAGGCTGCTCTGACCGTGCTAATACTGCAATCTCACAGGCAACGCCTTCAGATTTTGATTTTGACTATATATTCGGAGAGCTTGGAGTTCGCTGGCTTCATACAGGTGGTATCTATGCCGCACTTTCCGAGCAGGCATGCGAGACTGTTATTGCCGCATGCAAGGCTGCAAAGAAATACGGCACCATTGTTTCCTATGACTTAAATTATCGTCCTTCCATGTGGAGCGCTATCGGTGGACTTGAGAAGGCTCAGGAAGTAAACAAGGAAGTGGCAAAGTATGTTGATGTAATGATAGGCAACGAGGAAGACTTTACAGCATGCCTCGGATTCCAGATAGAAGGAAATGATGCAAACTTAAAGGAACTGAATCTTGACGGCTACAAGAAGATGATCGGTGAGGCTGCAAAGACATATCCTAATTTCAAGGCTGTTGCTACCACACTCCGTACCGTAAAGACAGCTACCGTCAACGACTGGAAGGCTATCTGCTGGGCAGACGGTGAGATTTATATGTCAAAGGAGTACAACGGACTTGAGATCCTCGACCGTGTAGGCGGCGGCGACTCTTTTGCTTCCGGACTTGTTTACGGACTGATGACGACACAGGATGCAGAGAAGGCTGTAAATTACGGTGCAGCACATGGCGCACTTGCAATGACCACACCCGGAGATACCTCCATGGCCAGCAAGGAAGAAGTAGAAGCCATTATGGGCGGAGCCGGAGCCAGAGTTAAGAGATAACTAATTAAGATATTGGGCATCTGTGCAGACAGCGTGCCCATTTCCAATATTCGACACTCTCCACTTCATACAGATGCGCCCGACGGTGCGAAACGAGCCATAGCATTTTCGCAAGTATTGCCGGTTGAAGGGCATTACCGTCGGTGCGGCATCGGTGAGAAGAGATTGTGCAGATGAGAGAATCATTGATTTTTAATAAAAATGAGAAAGTGAAAAATGAAAGGAGCAGAAATGAGCGCAAAAACAGATGCGGTATTTCAGAAGTTCAGTGAGATTGGGATCATTCCCGTTGTAGTATTAAATGATGTAAAGGATGCGGAGCCTCTGGGTAAAGCTCTTATGGAAGGGGGACTTCCCGCTGCAGAGGTGACATTCCGTACAGAGGCTGCAGAGGAATCTATCCGTATAATGGCAGAGAAGTTCCCGGATATGCTCGTAGGAGCAGGAACGGTGCTTACTATTGAGCAGGTTGACCGTGCCGTAGCAGCAGGTGCCAAGTTTATCGTAGCTCCCGGTCTCGATGAGGAGATCGTAAAGTATTGCCTTGAAAAGGATATCCCCGTTTGTCCCGGAACCCAGACTGCAAGCGAGATGATGCGTGCAATAAAGCTCGGTCTTACTCATGTTAAGTTTTTCCCTGCTGAAAATGCAGGCGGACTTAAAATGATCAAGGCAGTGGGTGCAGCACTTACAGCACTTAAGTTTATGCCTACCGGCGGAATCAGTGCATCTAATGTTACGGAATATCTTCAGTCCGACAAGATCTTTTGCTGTGGAGGATCATGGATGGTAAAGGGAGATATGATCAAGGCAGGAGATTTTGATGCCATAAAGGCAAAGGTTGCAGAGGCTGCACAGATTGTTAAGGATGTGCGCGGATAATATAAAAGCGATTTTTATAAACAGCTGTTCAAAATGCCTGCAATTACGGTGATTTTGAGCAGGACAAGATAGGAAAATCAGAACCGATAAGGAATTAAAGAGAGGAAAATGTCATGGATATTCAGAGTTTATTTTCACTTGAAGGAAAAAATGCGGTAGTTACCGGTGCAAACACTGGTCTTGGCCAGGGCGTAAGCGTGGGGCTTGCGGCAGCAGGTGCTCATGTATATGGCGTAGCAAGAAGGAGCTGCGAAGAAACCGCAGCAAAGATTAAGGAAAACGGCGGTGAATTTACCGAGGTGATAGTTGATCTTTCAGCAGAGGATGCTATTGCACAGATTCTTGCAAAGACAGAGAGTGCAGGCAGGATCGATATCCTGGTAAATAATGCCGGTATCATCAGGCGTAATGATGCAGCAGATGTTACGGAAGAGGACTGGGATGCAGTTATCAACCTTAACGAGCGTATGGTATTTTTCTTAAGCCAGACTTTTGCAAAGACCTGGATCGCTGATGGTAAGGGTGGAAAGATTATAAATATTGCTTCCATGCTCAGCTATCAGGGCGGAATCCGTGTGCCTGCTTATACAGCAAGCAAGAGCGCAGTACTTGGTATGACACGTGCGCTCGCAAATGAGTGGGCAAAGCATAATATCAATGTAAATGCCATTGCTCCCGGCTATATGGCTACCAATAATACAGCACAGCTTCGCGATGACGAAAACAGAAGCGCGGAAATCCTTGGACGTATTCCGGCAGGACGCTGGGGTACTCCGGAAGATATGGCGGGAGCAGCAATCTTCTTAGCTTCCGAGGCATCTTCTTATATGAACGGATTTACCATTGCTGTTGATGGCGGATGGCTTGCAAGATAATAGATTTCTGAAGAACACAGGTTTTTGTCAGAATATATACTGAGGACTGTATATGGTTAATGCATGGATATCAGATAATGATGACGGCACATATACCAATCCGGTTTTATATGCGGATTATTCAGACCCCGATGCGATACGCGTCGGGGCTGATTATTATATGACGGCATCGAGCTTTAGCAATACACCGGGACTTCCCATTCTGCACTCTTGTGATCTGGTGAACTGGGAGCTTATCGGTTATGCGCTGAAAAAGCTGCCTGACAGCCGCTATGACAGGGCTGTTCATGGATGTGGAGTGTGGGCTCCTGCGATAAGATATCACGACGGAAAATACTTTATATGTTTCCCTATGCCGGACGAAGGGATATATATGTGCACGGCAAAAGATCCGTATGGCGAATGGTCTGATCCCGTAAGGATATATGAGGGAGCGGGCAGGATCGATCCATGTCCTTTCTGGGATGAAGACGGCAGGGCATATCTGGTAAGCGGTGTTGCAAAGAGCCGGATAGGATACAAAAGCGTGCTTCATATACAGGAGATGCGTCCTGATGGAATGGCACTTATCGGTGATCCGGTCGTGGTCTTTGACGGGAATGAAAATGACCAGACCACGATAGAGGGTCCCAAGCTTTATAAAAGGAATGGCTGGTATTATATTTTTGCACCCGCAGGCGGTGTAAAGACCGGCTGGCAGACGGTGCTCCGCTCAAGGAATATATTTGGCCCTTATGAATACCGTGTCGTGATGCGGCAGGGCGAGTCTGATATAAACGGACCTCACCAGGGTGCATGGGTTGATACCGCTTCGGGCGAGGACTGGTTCATACATTTCCAGGATGTCTATGCTGCCGGACGTATCGTTCATCTGCAGCCTATGGAATGGCGTGATGACTGGCCTGTGATCGGTGTTGCAAAGACCGGAAATGACTATGGGGAACCGGTAAGGAGATACCGGATGCCAAATGTCGGCAGGGATGGCAAGGCTTCTGAGCTTTCCGGTGGAGTATCCGGAGTGGATGGGCTTCAGGCGGTGACTCCTAAGGAGACTGCTGAATCGGGTGCGGTCCAAACGGGGGCAACCAGCGACAAAGTCAGAGCAGATGTGTCCCAAACGGAGGCAATCAATGAGGGTGAAAGACCGGAAGCTGTAAATCGCGGATCCGCTGGCTGCTATAATGGTCGTATAGGCACCCCGGATCTCAGATGGCAGTGGAATGCAAACGGGAAAAAGGAATGGTATGACACAGATGGTCAGGGTTTTATCCTGCACGCAGTAAAAAAGGACGGAGCTTATGGAGATATTCCGAATCTCCTCCTGCAGAAATGGCAGGCACCTGAATTCACCGATATAATGGAACTGGATATTTCGAATCTGCAGAATGGAGATGAAGCCGGCGTTATCTCTATGGGAATGGAGTATGGCCTGATCTCCTTTTTACGGGAGGTTGATGGAGTAAAGGTGGTTCGTGTGCTGGGAAAACAGCATTTCGGAAAGATACTTGCGGAAAAAATAAGTGAGTACAGTGCAGAACTGCAAAACCTGCCGGCAGAAGTTGAACGCGTGTTTGTAAAATATGTTGTAGAGCGTACCGGCATAAGGGACTTAAGCCCTACGGAGAAAAATTTCCCGGAAGAAACCGTAAGCATGTATTATTCATCGGACGGAGCAGAATATAAAAAAGCTTTTGAAATGAAAGCAGTCCCGGGACGGTGGGTAGGAGTAAAATATGGAGTATTCTGCGTGGCTGCCGGTGAAAATTCGACAGGCTCCATGAAAGTGCGGTGCATATGATCTGAGGCATCGGATCCTCTGCCGGATCATGTTTTGCAGTAAACTTTATTTATCACCAAATCATAGCTATATTGATATGTTTTGGTGATTTTTTGATTATGACGGAGAATTTCCATATGTAGTCCGGGGGAAGAAACAAATCATTAGATGTATGATATAAATAAAAATGCCGGTGTGCAAAGACCGGCATTTAAAATAGGGGGAGGATACAAGCGACTATTATTTACAATCAATGTAAGCGCTTACATTCATTATAATATCATAGGGGCCTATGATTGTTAAGTGTTAAAATCGTCAAAAAATCATGTCATATTTACGACAATCTGCACAAAATCCGACAAATATAGTGATTTTGCGGCGGTATTAGTCAATTTTAATATAAAAAAAGGTGTGCTTTCAGCATAATTAAGTATTTCCTTTATAGAAAAATACAGTAAAATAATCTTGTAAAATCAAAATGTATGCGCTTACATGTAAGAATTCCGTAAGCGTGCTGCTGGTCATTAAATATCGCCTGCATATGTGCAAAATAAACGGAAACGTACAAGGCACAAGAATGTGGCGGTAACAAAATGCAAAGTCTGATCGTATTATGTGCCCCGGATCATGTACATTTAGCGCTGTTCTGAACGCTCAACAGCTGACTCCATTAGTATTGCTGAAAAGAATTGAAAAAATAAAAAGAAGAGGTTTGATCTGATATGAATAAAGATGCAGTTAATATTTATGATATTGCCAGGATGTCCGGTGTATCCATAGCTACCGTTTCCCGTGTAATGAACGGATCCGAGAAGGTGTCTGAGAAGACACGGAAAAAGGTAATGGATGTTATCGGCAAGGTGGGATATACGCCTAACGTCTTTGCCCAGGGTCTTGGTCTTAATACCATGCATACTGTCGGGATACTTGTTCCGACTATAGCTGACCAGTATATGTCCAGTGCGGTAGCATACCTGGAGACAGAGCTGATCAAGCACGGCTATGACTGCATACTTGGCAACAGCGGTTTTGATATGGAGGGTAAACAGAAAAAAACGGAAATGCTGTTATCAAAGCATATCGACAGTCTGATACTTGTAGGTTCCACTTATGCCGGTGACGGAAGCGATACCAATGCCACGGAGTATATCCGGGCAGCGGCAAAACGTGTACCTGTATTTATCATCAACGGTAATGTTAACGGAGAAAATATCTACGCTTCCGTATGCGAGGATGAAAAGGCTGTTTACGAAGCGGCTACCTCCATGTTAAGGCGTGGAAGGAAGAATATAGTATTTCTTACAGATTCCCATTCATATAGCGCGAATAAAAAGAAAAACGGCTATGAGCGTGCCATGAAGAGTGTTGGAAAAGCTGCCAAAGAAGCAAAAGACGGAATAATCTATGTTGAGAATCATATTCACAGAGTCCGGGATCAGCTGCTTGCAATGGAAAATCTTAAATGTGACGGTATCATAGCATCAAATGATATGATAGCGATCGGTGCGGTTAAATATGCTCTTGCAAAGGGGATGGATATACCTGAGGATATTGAGATAATCGGATACAATAATTCTACTCTTGCGATTTCCTGTGCTCCTGAAGTGACAAGTATAGACAATCACACCGAAGAGATCTGCAAGGATACCGTAGACAGGATCATGAAGATACTGGACGGGGGCGAAGAAAAACTTTCCCACAAGATATCCGTACCCTGTACGCTGATTGCCAGAGAGACCACGATGTAAGTATTAGTTTCGACTGATCTCAAAGTTTCAAAGTGGCAATTTAGAGACGGGATTTAAAGATTTTTGCAGGTTTTTTCACAGTCAAAAAAGGTCTTTTAAAAAAACTCGGTGATTTTTGAAAATAGTTATTGACAGAATCAAAAAATATAGGTATAACAATAATGTAAGCGCTTACAGAAAGCGTTATGAAAACATTTTATACGGAGGTGTTTTAATACGATGAAAGAATTTATGGATAAGGACTTTATGCTATATAACGATACAGCTAAGCATCTGTTTCACGATTACGCAGAGTCACTTCCTATAATCGATTATCACTGTCACATCTCACCGCAGGAGATATATGAGGACAGACGTTATGACAATATTGCACAGATATGGCTGGGGGGGAAGAATCCCGATGGCAGCTATTTCGGTGATCACTATAAATGGCGCGTAATGAGATCGAACGGCGTTCCTGAGGACAAGATCACAGGTGACGCAGAACCTTTTGAAAAGTTTCTTGAGTTTGCCAAGGCTCTTGAAATGGCAATCGGCAATCCCATGTACCACTGGTCAAACCTGGAATTAAAGAAGTATTTCGGTATCACCGAGCCTTTAACAGAAGATAATGCAAAGGAAATCTGGGACAAGACTTCCGATATGTTAAAGAATGATCCCGAACTTTCCGTTCGCGGGATCATCCGCAAGTCCAATGTAAAGTTTGTCGGAACCACCGATGATCCCGTTGATTCCCTTGAATGGCATGAAAAGCTTGCAAAAGAGGATCTTGGCTTTACTGTATGCCCTTCATACCGTCCTGATAAGGCAATCAATATTACTAAGGACGGATTCAGGGAATATATTGAGAAGCTTGCAAAAAGCGTTGGAAAGGAAAGTCTTGATACAGCACAGGATGTCTGCGATGCACTTAATGAAAGACTGGATTTCTTTGTAAAGCACGGCTGCAAGGCTTCTGACCACGGCATAGACTACGTGATGTTCAGAAAGGGAAGCGATGCTGAAGCGGATGCGGCATTCCAAAAGGTAATGCGTGGCGAGAGTATCACTACAGAAGAGGCTGAGATATATCAGACCAAAGTGCTCTTGAGTCTTGCAAGAAAGTATCACAAAGAAAATGTTGTAATGGAGATTCACTACTCCTGCACAAGAAATGTAAATGAGAGGATGTTCAAGATCGAGGGACCGGATACCGGCTTCGACATGATAGCAAAGAGCAGCTGCTATAACGAGCTGGCAGAGCTTTTCTCGGAACTGGATGCAACAAACGAGCTTCCGAAGACTATCGTATTCTCTCTCGATCATAATGATTTCAACCAGATAACCACCTGCCTTGGACCTTTCCAGTCTGATGAGGTGCCCGGAAAGATGCAGCTTGGTGCAGCATGGTGGTTCCTTGATACCCGCGATGGTATGGAAGAGCAGATGCGCTCCCTCGGAAATCTGGGACTTCTCGGAAACTTCGTAGGTATGCTTACAGATTCACGTTCATTCCTTTCATACACGAGGCATGACTATTTCAGAAGGATTGCCTGCAACCTTATAGGAAAGTGGGTAGAGGATGGCGAGTACCCGAACAACGAGAAATCGCTTAAGAAAATAATTGAAGGTATATCCTACTACAACGCAGAGAGGTATTTCTGCATATAAAAAGTTTATTACTTCCCAATCCCAAATAGCCGGCAGCCACAGCATGTATGGAGAAGGAACCGTGCATGCTGCGGATTGCAGGCACAGATATTTGAGGGAGGTAGAAATATTATTCAGGACAGTCAGAGCGGCTTGCTGCTCAGGTTGCAAAAAATAAACAGGTAAGTGAAAAAAAGACAGGTTCTGAACGGTTACACAAACAGCAAAATAACAAGTGTCAGGTAAATTAAGAACAGGAGAATTATCATGGCAAAACTCAATTATGAAGTATTGGAAAAATCAGGTTACGACGGATACATTTTAAAGGAAGCACCGGTAAAAATGCTGCAGTTCGGAGAGGGAAATTTCCTCCGTGCATTTGTTGATTACTTTTTTGATATGTCAAATGAAAAGGCAGGCTGGAACGGAAAGGTTGCACTTCTTCAGCCTATCGCACAGGGACTTTCTGATCTGATCAATGAGCAGGAAGGTCTTTATACTTTGTATCTTCGTGGCTCCGAGAAGGGTGAGAAGGTTGACCGCAAGCGTGTGATCTCAGTAGTAGATAAGTGCTACAGCCCTGTTAAGGACTGGGATGCTGTAAAAGAGATCGCTAAGAGTGCAGATCTTGAGTATGTTTCCAGCAATACAACAGAAGCCGGAATAGTTTACGATCCCGAGTCAAAACCCGACCAGGTACCTCCCACATCATTCCCTGCAAAGCTTGCAGTGCTTCTTCATGAGCGTTTCCTCGCAGGCGGCAAGGGACTTGTGATCCTTTCCTGCGAACTAATTGATAATAATGGTAAAGAATTACAGAAGATCATCCTTAAGCACATCGATGATTGGGGATGGGGCGAGGACTTCAAGAAATGGATAAATGAGGACTGCCTCTTCTGTTCTACACTTGTAGACCGTATTGTTCCCGGACGTATCCGTGATCCCAAGGAAGTAGAAGAGCTTGAGAAGATCAATGGTTATGAAGATCCTCTTCTGGATGTAGGCGAAGTATTTGGCGTATGGTACATTGAAGGTCCCGAATGGCTTGCTGAAAAGCTTCCTTTCAAGAAGGCAGGTGTCAATGTTCATGTAGTACCCGATGTTACTCCTTACAAAAAGCGTAAGGTTCGCATCTTAAATGGTGCTCACACAGGATTCGTACTGGGTGCTTATCTTTCCGGACAGGATATCGTGCGTGACTGTATGCACAACGAAACCATCAAGGGCTTCATGAACAAGATGCTCTTTGATGAGGTTATCCCTGTACTGCCTCTGGACAAGCAGGACTGCGATGATTTTGCGGCAGCAGTAACTGACCGTTTCAACAATCCTTTTGTCAATCACGAACTGATGAGCATTTCCCTTAACTCAACATCCAAGTGGAAAGCACGTAACATGCCGTCGTTCCTTGAGTATATCGAGAAGTTCGGCAAGCTTCCCGCAGCTCTTACCATGAGCCTTGCTGCATATATCGCTTTCTACTCAACAGGAATCAAGGAGCGTGCAGAGGATGGACTTGTATGTGTTCGTCCTAAGGGAAATGAGTATAAAGTACAGGATGATGCATGGGTACTGGATTTCTACTATGAGCACAAGGATGCCGATGACGAGACACTGGTTAAGGACGTGCTTACAAATGAGAAGATGTGGGATCAGGATCTCACAAAGATCGACGGCCTGTATGATACAGTTCTTGCAGACCTTAAGCTGATCCGTACAGAAGGCGCTGAAGCAGCATACAAGAGTGTACTGTAATGAAGATGCCGGCACTAAGAATGTGTCCTGTAAAACGTACTGAATAGTAAGCGTTTCATAAGTACGAAACATAATAAACAGGATAGTTGTAAGCTATTTTTTGAGAGTTAATCATAATATATAAAGAAAGGCTTGATATATGCAGCTGATCAAAATACATCCGTCAGATAATGTGGCCGTTGCACTTGAAGATATTCCTAAAGGTGCAGAAGTAACGGTAGATGGTAAGAAAATCCTTGCAAATGAAGAAATCCGCCGGGGGCACAAGATTGCACTTACGGCCATTGCAAGCGGTGAGAATGTTGTTAAGTACGGCAATACCATTGCTTCGGCTACAGCCGATATTGCAGAGGGTGACTGGGTTCATACTCACAACGTAAAGACTACGCTTAAAGAAGGCGGTGAGTACGTATATGATCACAAGACATACGATCTTCCCGATACAGCCAAGAGGACATTCCTGGGCTTTAGAAGAAAAGACGGAAGAGCTGCTATCAGAAATGAAATCTGGATCATTCCGATAGTGGGCTGTGTTAACGGCATAGCAAAGCAGATCGTAGAGCAGACTCAGGATCTGGTAAGCGGAAGTGTTGAAGGTATATATACATTCCCTCATCCCTTTGGTTGTTCACAGCTTGGCGGAGATCTCGATCAGACCAAGAGACTGCTTGCAGCGCTGGTAAGACATCCAAATGCGGCAGGAGTGCTCTGTCTGGAGCTTGGATGTGAAAATCTGACTCATGAGATATTCCTTAAAGAACTGGGTGAGTATGATCCGGAACGCGTAAAATTCCTGCGTTGCCAGGATGTAAGTGATGATGTTGGAGAAGGCGTAAAGATCATAAAAGAGCTTGCTGCTTATGCTTCTTCGTTTAAAAGAGAAGAGATTCCCGCAAGCGAGCTGGTGATAGGAATGAAGTGCGGCGGCAGTGACGGACTCTCCGGTATTACTGCCAATCCGACTGTAGGGCGTTTTTCCGACAGACTGATCTCACTGGGAGGATCTACAGTACTGACGGAAGTGCCTGAAATGTTCGGCGCAGAGAATATTCTTTTCTCCCGCTGTGAAAATGAAAAGGTATTCGAAAAAGCAGTAGGTATGGTCAATGACTTCAAGGATTATTTCGTAAGTCACGGCCAAGTAGTATACGAGAATCCGAGCCCGGGAAATAAAGAGGGCGGTATTACCACGCTGGAAGATAAGTCCTGCGGATGCGTACAGAAGGGTGGAAGTGCCCAGATCGTAGATGTGCTTAAGTACGCAGAGCCTGTGACCAAGAAAGGTCTGAACGTATTAAGCGGTCCCGGTAATGATCTTGTATCGGCAACAGATCTTACTGCAGCCGGCGCCCATATGATACTTTTTACAACAGGTCGCGGTACACCTTTCGGAGCACCGGCACCTACGGTAAAGATCTCTACTAATACGGCTCTTTACGAGAAGAAGTCTTCGTGGATAGACTTTAATGCGGGAACAGTTGCAGAAGGTGAGGATCTGGATGATGCCGGTGAGAGACTGCTTGATTTCGTGATGGAGATCGCAAGCGGAAAGCAGACAAAGACGGAAGAACAGGGCATTCGGGAGATTTCGATCTTTAAGGACGGAGTAGTCCTGTAAGTACGGCTGAATAAGTGTTTTGTATTGATTAACATATACTGAGAAAAACAAAAAATCAGGAGGAATATATGATGTTTGGTTTTGGAGCAATGATACAGAAATTAAAAGAGAATCCCAAGAAGATCGTACTTACGGAGGGTGAAGATCCTCGTATACTTGAGGCGGCATCACGTCTTCTTGCGAGCAGCTTCCTTACACCTATTCTTTTGGGTGATGAGAAAGTGGTAGCAGATGCTGCGGAAGAGGCAGGCTTCAATATCCGCGGTGCACATATCATCAATCCTCTTACATATGAAAATAAGGAAGAAGTTATAAAGGAATTCTACGAGATCCGTAAGGAAAAAGGCATGACTATGGAAAAGGCAGCCAAGCTTATGGAGCAGCGTAACTATTTCGGTACCATGCTTGTAAAGATGGGCATTGCAGACTGCCTGCTTGGCGGTGCTACATACTCAACTGCAGATACTGTTCGTCCTGCACTTCAGATCATAAAGACAAAGCCTCGCAATTCCATTGTAAGCTCCTGCTTCATTCTGGTACGTCCCAGTGCAACCGGTGAAAACGAAGTGCTTGCTATGGCTGACTGCGCTATAAATATTCAGCCTTCAGAAGATGAGCTGGTTGAGATCTGTGGTGAGACCATCAACTGTGCAAGGATATTCGGCATTGATCCCAAGGTTGCATTCCTGAGCTATTCAAGCCTGGGTTCCGGCAAGGGAGACTCTGTTGACAAGATGCGCAATGCAGCAGCAAAGGCAAAAGAGGAATTCCCTGATGTTCCCATCGACGGTGAGCTTCAGTTTGATGCAGCTGTTTCACCCCGTGTTGCAAGACAGAAAGCTCCTGATTCAAAGGTTGCAGGATATGCAAATACATTTATTTTCCCAGATATCAATGCCGGAAACCTTGGTTACAAGATAGCACAGCGTATGGGTAATTTCGAAGCATACGGACCTATCCTGCTGGGCTTAAATGCACAGGTTAATGACCTTTCACGCGGCTGCAACGCCCTGGAAGTTTATTCAATGGCAATAATCACAGCTGCGCTGACCTGATATACTGTTACAGTAACAGTATATCTAGTACTTTGATTACATTTTATGAACAATAACTGCATCAGGATGACACACGGATCGATTATATGATCCAGTGACTGATCCAGTGACTGACGGATGGCTGAAGATAAAACATGAAAGGGGTAAGAAAATGGAATTAAGAACCGCAGCATCACCCAGGGATGTGAAACATTACGATACAAAGAGGCTTCGTGAGGAATTCCTTATAGAGAAGGTTTTTCATGAGGACGAGATTTATCTTGTTTACAGTCATATAGACCGTATTATCACAGGCTCGGCGATGCCTGTGGGAAAGGTATTAAAGCTTGAAGCCGGCGATGAGCTTCGTGCATCATATTTCCTTGAGAGAAGGGAAATGGGAGTTATCAATATAGGCGGTGCGGGTGTTATCACCATTGACGGTAAAAAATATGAGGTAGAGAGCCGAAACGGCATGTATATCGGTATGGGTGCAAAGGATATCACTTTTGAAAGCATTGACTCATCCGCACCTGCAAAGTTCTATATCAATTCCGCACCTGCTCATACCACTTATCCTACAGTGCTCATTAAGCGTGAAGGTGTAGCGGGTGAGGGCGAAGTAGTAATAAAGGATGAAAACAAGAAACACCTGGGTACAGTGGAGGATGCCAACAGGCGTACCATAAATAAGTACATTCTTCCGGGACAGGTAGAGAGCTGCCAGCTGGAGATGGGAATGACCTGTCTTGAACCCGGAAGCGTTTGGAACACAATGCCTTGTCACACACATGACAGACGCATGGAAGTATACCTTTACTTTGATCTTCCGGAGGATGCTTTCGTAATGCACTATATGGGCGAGCCTCAGGAGACACGTCATATCGTTATGAGAAATGAGCAGGCTGTAATATCACCCAGCTGGTCCATACATTCCGGAGCAGGTTCCAGAAATTATACCTTCATCTGGGGCATGGTCGGAGAAAACCAGGACTTTGATGATATGGATGATGTGAGGAATCAGGATCTGTTATAAATTCTGAGCAGTTACCATTGATGCCGCAAAGCGGCGGAAGGAGAGAAAATGAAAATTGCACTTATAAATGAAAATTCGCAGGCTGCAAAAAACGGTATCATATACAATGCCCTTAAAAAAGTAGCGGATGAAAAGGGATACGATGTTGATAATTACGGAATGTACAGTGCTGATGATAAAGCACAGCTCACCTATGTACAGAATGGTATCCTGGCAGCGATTCTGCTCAATTCCGGCGCGGCTGATTTTGTTGTTACCGGATGCGGCACAGGCGAAGGTGCTATGCTTGCGCTTAATTCTTTTCCGGGAGTTATTTGCGGACATGTGACAAATCCTCTTGATGCATATACATTTGCACAGATCAATGACGGCAATGCAATTGCCATTCCTTTTGCCCTCGGTTTCGGATGGGGCGGAGATCTTAATCTGGAATATATTTTTGAAAAGCTTTTTTCCGAACCCTTTGGCGGTGGATATCCCAAGGAGAGGGTAGTGCCTGAACAGCGTAATAAGAAGATCCTTGACGGCGTAAGGGAGCAGGCATTCAAGCCTCTTGATGAGATCCTGAAAAGCCTTGACAGGGAGCTTGTGAAAGGTGCGATCGCAGGCGAGAATTTTAATGAGCTTTTCTCTGCGTCCGCAAAGGATGAGAAGCTTATCGCACTGGTAAAGGAACTCAAGTCCTGATCACAGCAAAGGAGAAATATTAAGATGAACATTTTGGTTATAAACTGTGGCAGCTCATCTTTGAAGTATCAGCTCATTAATTCCGATAATGAGTCCGTACTGGCAAAGGGACTTGCCGAGCGTATAGGAATCGACGGAAGCTTGCTTACACATACGCCTGCAGGAAAGGACAAAGTAAAGCTTGAAGTACCCATGCCTGACCATAAGGAGGCGGTTCGTCTCGTGATCGAGGCACTGCTGGATGCTGAGCACGGCGTTATAGGTTCACTGTCCGAAATCGGAGCTGTGGGACACAGAGTAGTGCATGGTGGGGAAAAATTCAATAGGGCAGTTGTCATAGATGACAGCGTGATAAAGGACATCGAGGAGCTGAGTGCACTGGCACCGCTGCACAATCCTGCAAACCTTATCGGTATACATGCCTGTGCTGAAAATATGCCGGGCGTTAAGCAGGTGGCAGTATTTGATACGGCATTTCATCAGACAATGCCGGAGAAGGCATATATGTATGGTATTCCTTACGAGTACTATGAGAAGTACAAGATCCGTCGTTATGGTTTCCACGGTACAAGCCATGATTATGTTTCTGCCCGTGCTGCTGAGATCCTTGGAAAGAAAAGGGAAGATCTGAAGATCATAGTATGTCACCTGGGAAATGGAGCCAGCGTTTCAGCAGTAAAGAATGGAAAATGTATCGATACCTCAATGGGACTGACTCCTTTGGAAGGTCTTATTATGGGAACCCGTTCCGGTGATCTTGATCCTGCTATTCTTGATTTCCTCTGTGAAAAGGAGGGGCTGTCTTCATCGGAGATGAATACGGTGCTTAATAAAAAGTCAGGTGTACTGGGACTTTCCGGCGGACTTTCCAGTGATTTCCGTGATCTTGATGATGCTGCGGAAAAGGGGAACAAGCTTGCAAAACTTGCATTAAGTGCATATTGCTACCGTGTAGCTAAGTATATCGGTTCATATGCAATAGCAATGCAGGGGGTGGATGTGATCGCATTTACTGCAGGTATCGGAGAGAACAGTGCCGGTGTACGCGCAGATGTATGTTCATATTTAGGATTCCTTGGAGCTGTGGTTAATGAGGAAGCTAATAAGGTGCGCGGTGAAGAAAAAGTGATCACAGAGCCTGAGAGCAAAGTGACAGTGATGGTTGTTCCTACAAATGAAGAACTGTCTATTGCAAGACAGACATTGGCACTGTTATAAGAAGAATATAACAAGACTATTGCTAATATTTTTTCAGGATAATTGCAATAATGTGAAAACCGCAGACTATAAACTAAAAAGTCTGCGGTTTTATATATGCTGAGTCAAAAGTATAACAAACGACAATTTTGACAGCTTCAAGAGGTGCATTTCAATACAAAATCTCAAAATCTGTGCCTATTCACATAGAGTGGATCATTGATTAAGGACTGCTCAACTAAAAGTAAGAACGATCCTGAACAGTAAGAAGTTTTGTAACGGAAGGAGTAAACATGCAGACAATACTGGAAGAATCGGATATAGTTGTTGAGGGAGAATATTACACCGGTGATATCGGTGCATATGCAACGCATCCCGATGGTCGACCATACGGAACATTTCGCACACCGACATTAAGAGTGTACGGCGACCGTGCTGTCTTCAAAAACTGCACTTTTGAAAATACTGCAGGTCCCGGTAAGCAGGTGGGGCAGGCGATTGCTCTTTATCTGGATGGTGATGATATTTCATTGGAGGATTGTGTATTAAAGGGACATCAGGATACATTATTCCTTGCGCCTCTTCCCGTTAAGGAAGTACAGAAGGATGGGTTTCTCGGTGCAAGACAGGTGACACCGAGGATCCCAAGGACAGTGCACTTTAAACGCTGCCGTATAGAAGGTGGTGTAGATTTTATATTCGGTGGTGCAACAGCATACTTTGATGACTGTGAGTTTGTTAATATCGAGCCGGGTTATGTGTTTGCTCCCTGTACCCCAAAGGATGTGGAAACCGGTTTTGTGGCTAGGCGGTGCAAATTTCTCCGTACGGAGAATGTAGCGGATGGAAGCTGCTACATAGGCCGCCCCTGGAGAGAGTATGCAAAAGTTTTGCTTGAAGACTGCTATCTGGATGCCCATATTCATCCGGAAGGTTTTGCAGACTGGAACGGCCGCGGTATTCTCGGCGGAGTGGTATTCGAAGAGCGCGGCTCATACGGCCCCGGAGCAGACAAGATGTCCCGCCTGCCGTGGGTACGCAGGGGATAAAGCGATAGGGAGATTAGGATGATAAAGAATATAGTCTTTGATATTAGTAATGTTCTGGCACCGTTCAGGTTTAAAGAGTTTCTTGCAGAAAAAGGTTTTGATGGATCGATGATAAAAAGGATTATCAAGGCTTCCGCCATGACGCCGTACTGGACTGAATATGAAAAGGGGAAGCTTACATATGAGGAAGCAATGAATGGTTTTATCAGTACAGATCCTGATATTGCAGATGAACTGCGTAAAGCCTATGACTCGTGTTCTGGAATTATGGGCAGATATGACTACACCGAGGGCTGGATAAGTTCGTTAAAGGAAGCCGGTTATAAGCTTTACTGCATTACTAATTTTACACCTGCCGGGTATGAGCAGTGCTACGACTGTATTTCTTTTGTAGAGAAATTTGATGGGTGTGTCTATTCGTTCAGGGAGGGAGTCGCAAAGCCTGATCCGGAGATATATAAGATCCTGTTAAACCGGTATGACCTGAAAGCAGAGGAATGTGTGTTTATCGATGATACGGAAGAAAATGTGATCGGCGCTGAAAAGCTTGGGATAAAAGGTATAGTATTTACCGGATATGAAGATGCATCTGCCAGACTAAATGAAATCTTAAAACAATAAATATTTATATGTTCCGATCTGATGAAAGGTGAAAGGATTATTCTTGTGGAGAGAATAATCTTTTTTATTGTCAAAATACAATAATGAAGATACTTTTGATCAGGAGGATAGTGTTTGGTTGATGTAGGCACATTACGAGATTATTAGAGAGGCGGAAAGTGGCAGCAGAAAAGGGTAGCTGTGTGTAGGTACAGGGGGGATTGTGTTCGTGAGTGATGTTAAGACTCATTGCATATGAAATATATTTGTGCTACCATTATCCTTGAAAGTAGATAATATTTTATATATAGTCAGAATCTTTTTATTCTTTAATTTCAAAACTTCTGCTTTCAGATTCCAAAACATTTTGATATGCAGGAGTTAACAGTCCATATAGCTCCTGCGGTATTCCGAAGAAGGAGGTGCTTTATGGACAGAAAAAATCTAATGTCGGGTGAAGTGTCGGTTATTCGTAACCAGAAAGACACAGTTTTTCGTATGCTGCTTAAGGATAGGAAAAATCTTTTGAGTGTTTATAACGCAATAAACAGGACTGACTATGAAGATGTGAATGAGATAGAGATAAACACTCTCGAAAATGCGGTCTATATGTCGCATAAAAATGATGTGTCCTTTATCTTCAGATTTTCGCTTAATCTTTATGAACATCAGAGTACACCTAATCCAAACATGCCGCTTAGGGATTTATACTATGTATCTGATATTTACAGCAGGGACTGTTCAGATGAGGATCTGTACAGTTCAAAAATGATTAAGATAAAAACCCCGAGATTTGTGGTATTCTATAACGGAAGGGATATACAGGAGGAATGTTTTGAATATAAGCTTTCCGATATGTTTGAAAATCATGATGAAGAACCCTCGCTGGAACTAAAAGTTAAGGTTTATAATATCAATAGTGGAATGAACGAAGATCTTAAGAACGAATGCAGCGTGCTTAAGGAATATATGACTTATGTAGACAAGATAAGAAGATATAACACGAAAGATACAACATTAGAGAATGCCATAAAAAGAGCAATAGATGAGTGTATAAAGGAAAACATTCTGAAGGATTTCCTGATGCGGAACCGGGAGGCAGTTATGCATACGAGTTTATATGAATACGACGAAGAAAAACATATAAAGAACGAGAAGAAGATCAGCTATGAAGATGGTGTACGCGATGGCAAAAGTGACTCCATAGAAAAGCTCGCATCACATTTGGCATCTCAGGACTCGGAACTGTCCCTTGAGGAAGCCAGAAAAAAAGCGATGGCGATACTTGGGTAAAATCAAAATAAAACTAGCCTTGTCTGACGGTGTTTTATATTTTTTTCCGAAAGGCAACAGGCGTTATACCTTCGCTTTTTGTGAAGCATGAAGAAAAATAATCAGCATTGGAAAAGCCGGTATCCAGAGCAATCTCGGAAACCGGTTTTTTTGTGTTAAGGAGAAGCTCCTTTGCATGGCGTATCCTTACATTGGTAAGGTAGCGGGAAAAGGATGTGCCGACCTGTGCGGAAAAGAGTCTGGAGAAATGCCCCTCGGAAAAGCCGGCATCTTCGGCGGCGTCAGCCAGACGTATATCTTCCATATAGTGCTGTTCTATATAAAATGTAGCATTAAGTATGGTATCGGAAAGCTCGTTCTTAAAATGCAGTATCTGTGAGCCCTTGTCGCATTCATTGATAAGCAGCATCAGTCTGTAAAGCATTCCACAGAGTACAGTCTCGCTGTAGGGTGCGTTTTCTTTATATATTTTCAGCATATCTTCAAAATACAGTGCAATTTTTGCGGAGTCTTCATCGCTGAAAGTAAGGAGCTTCTGTTCAAAGATGTGGTTCCAGATGTATGGATCGACTTCGCTGCAAAACCTGTCGGCAAGTTTGTCGGATACTTTGATGAGATAGTTTACGTAGGGTTTATCACTAATGGAAAAAGTGCGGTGGTAGACAAGAGGCGGCATCAGAGTCACATTTCCGGCGTGGGCTTCAAATCGTGTCGTAGGTGTAATGATACGGCGGTCTCCCGAGATAAGATAGCCTATGCTGTAGTGTGACTGTGCTATTTCCATCTGCGGCATGCGATAGTCAGCGGCAAGATGGCGCTTCTGTACTGTGATAAGGGTATTTTTCGGCATCTGTATCGGCATGTCCTGATCTCCTGTTTATATGCTGACAAAACTTTTCGCTTATTGTCTAAACAGAACGACGCTCGCATGTGACGGTTAACTACGGGCTGTTAGTGAATAGTTTCCCGAGGCGTTGCATTGGTTCCGAAACATGAGCGAGCTGCCGTTCTGCTTACCAAAGACTATTCATAATTCCGTAATTTACTTTTGCAAGAGTTATCCGAAACAGGCATTAACATTTGCAAACCGGAACTTCGGCTTCCAATTCAGCCTTCCAATTCAGCTTTATTTTTCATAATATCATAATATCTAAGTTTTTTGCACCAGCTTCACATCATAATAAAGGAAAACCTCATTTTTATGACATATAATAAACAATAAGCTGAGTATAATGTTGAGCAAAGCTGGGAATCAAAGCTGAGTACATTAAGCTAAGCAAGTTAGACTTCCGATATCGTATAGAATTTTCTGATATCAGGTGAAAATCGGTAAGGAAAGTCAGGCAAATACACACATATAAGGAGGCGTATCATGAAATCAGTAAAAGATCAGAGATGGCTTTTTGCAAAGGATATTGAAGGAGAAGAGGCAGGAGAAGGTGTTGTTCGTTTTGTTAAGAGCTACACTGATGAAGTGATGGTTGTAGAGAATCATTTCAAAAAAGGCGCTGTAGGTGCACTGCACAGCCATCCCCATACGCAGATAACCTATGTTATATCCGGAAGTTTTGAGTTTACGATAGGTGATGAGACAAAGGTCGTAAACAGCGGAGACACACTGTTAAAAAAGGACGGTATCGTTCACGGCTGCGTATGTCTTGAAGAAGGCGTACTCCTTGATATCTTTTCACCAATGAGAGAGGACTTTGTATGATAGAGATAAAGATCGATAAGTTGTACAGGTACGACAGAAAGTCAGAGCCCTGCTTTATCGGTTTCCCGCTGCCTAAGGGGAAGCTTTCCGATGAAAATACCGTGCGCCTTTTTGATGGCAGTACGAGTCTGCCGGTTCAGTCAAAAGTGACCGGGCGGTACGCTGACGGATCCATTCGTTTTCTTTTTCTCCGTTTTCTTGCAGATCTTCCTGCAAATAAAGGAAAAGTGCTGGAATGCGTATTTGAAGAGAGTGAACTTAAAGCCCGTGAGTCCGCACAGTCATATGATTATTCACCCGTTGTGGCAGAGGATAACGATGGCGGATATCATGTACAGACAACGGATGAGAAAAGCGGAAAGGTTTTTTCTTTTAGCATAAAGAACAATGCAGATTCCGTATTTGAAGATATCACGGCAAACGGAAGAACATGGAACGCAGAACAGATAGCGGGACCTCTTTTAAAAGACGGACAGGGAGAAAACTACGGAATAAAGCTCGGAGACTGGCAGGCGGTTGAGAATGGTCCCATATGTGCGATATATAAAAATTACGGAAAGCACATTAAGGCAAACGGAGCTGACGGTCCTGAATTTGAGATAAAGCTTACAGCCTATGCCGGGAAATCCTGGATAGAGTTTTCCTACAGACTGATAAATACGACAGACGAGGCATTTGAAGTAAAGCGTTTAGAGCTGGATCTGTGGCGCGATACAGCGCTTAAAGACACGGTCAAGAGCTGTGCTTACATTCCAAAGAATCTCGATTCCACAGGCTGTGGAGATGCAGCAAAGGGTACAGACAATGAAATGGTATGTCATGCCCCCTCCACAGATGCGGCAGAAAAGATCGTGCAGTCTCTTTCAGCAGAGGAAGTACGCACCATTGCAGCGACATCTAACTACAAAACAGATTATCTGATCGGTAAAAACGGAGCCGGAGTCGGCAGACTCATAGATGCAGAGTGGCTATTAAAAGAAGCTAATGAGCATTTTGCAGAGGTATTTTATGGGACATTTTTCGCAGACTGTACCGATGCAAAAGGCGGTGTGGCAGCAACCATTTTTCAGGCACATCAGAATTACCCCAAGGCAGTACTTGCAGGGGAAGGCGGTATCCGTGTGATGCTTGTTCCGGAAGATGTGGAGAAGATCGTATTGCAGAGCGGTATGTCGAGGGAGCAGAAGTGCCTGCTGCATTTTCATGATGCAGAGATGACTGTCAGTGAGATCAATGACCGCAGCATCATTTACCAGATGCCGGACAGACCGTATGTTTCACCTGCGGTGCATGCAGCTTCGGGAGTGTGGCCCGATATTTTCCCCAAAAAGACAGATATGCGGGTAGAGCAGAATCTGGTGTGCCGTGGGGATGCCCATGGCCGCGCATACGGAATGCTTCATTTCGGAGATTCTTACGACAGCAATTATACTGCCCAGGGACGCGGAGGCGGAAGGCTTGTATGGTGCAATAACGAGTATGACTATCCTCACTCCTGTGCACTGATGTTTGCAAGAACAGGCATACGACGTTTCCTTGATTACAACATCGCATCATGCAGCCACTGGATGGATGTGGATGTATGCCACTATCACAAGGACCCCATATATCGGGGCGGACAGTGGGAACATACGGCAGGGCACTGTGAAAACGGTGTAATGGTATGCTCCCATGAATGGGTGGAAGGCCTTCTTGATTATTATCATCTTACCGGTGACGAGAGAGGCCTTGAAACTGCCATCGGTATCGGTGAAAATGTGAACAGACTGCTGGAACTGCCGATGTATGCCAAGGCCGGAGAGGCCAATGCCAGAGAGACAGGCTGGGCACTCAGGACACTCACGGCTTTATATGTTGAGACAGGCGACGAAAAGTGGTTAGAAAAATGCGGCAGGATAGTTAATGATTTCAGAGTATGGGAAGAACAGTACGGTCACTGGCTTGCTCCCTATACTGACAATACGCTGGTGCGTGTGGGCTTTATGATCTCTATTGCCGTAGGAAGTCTGATGCGTTACTACCGTGTATTCCCGGATCCGGAGCTGAAGGCAATGATACTCAGGGCAGTTGATGATCTGGTGGAGAACTGCTATGTGGAAGAATGGGGCGTATTCTATTATAAAGAACTTCCCAGTCTTAACCGTGTGGGAAATAATACCCTTTTGCTGGAGGCACTTGCAGCAGCGTACGACTTAAGCGGGAACAGAAAATATCTTGATTACGGTATCGGGACTTTCCGCAATGCCATATCGGATAAGCAGCCTTTAGCAGGAGGTGCAAAGAGGAGAGAGGAAAACGCAGTCCTGCTTGGAACTATGAGCAGCAAGACATTTGCACAGAGTATGATACCCCTTACCACTTATTACCGCGCATTGTCAGAGTGCGGAGAAAGAATCTGACTAAAACTTCCCACATATAGTC
>DGSK01000013.1 GCA_002393955.1 Lachnospiraceae bacterium UBA4364
ACTTAGAACGACACTCGCAATTGCACAGGAACAATCACGATGCGTTGTTAGCCGAGGGGAAATCCAGTGCTTACAGCCCGTTGTTATCCGGTGCAGGGCTGCGAGACGGTATGCCCCTAGCCGGCTCGCATGTAACGGATAACTACGGGCTGTTAGCAATTAGTTTCCCGAGGCGTTGCATCGGTTCCGGTGCATATGCGAGTCGTCGTTCTCTTTCCACAGACTATATGTGGGAAGTTTTAGTAACTAAAAATACTAACGCTCACTTAAACACAATGATTAACCATTCAGATCAATTGAGTGATGAAACAGGTTTTACTGAGGTACTACCCGGACAGGCGGCAGGAATATAATACAAGCATTAACAGTGTGAAAGTGATATCATATACATTGGAGAATGCTAAAGTTTTACACAGGAATATACGTTTTCGAACGGATAATGACATTAAAGGTACAGATGAGTACAGAAGACTAAAATCATGAATAAAAGGAGACCGTTATGGTGAAAGAAAGTACAGTATACTCCGATGTTGATGCTGAGCTGATGAAGTGGCTTGAGGACGATACTCTGAATCAGAATACCGATATGGGAGATGTAGCGGGGGAAATCAGAGATGTTTTTAGTAAGCTGCTGGAAGCATATAATGAGGAAGAACCTGTCGATATCCTGGGACACCTCCCTGAGGACGACCATCTGATTAAAGTTATTGCAGACAGGAGGACAGCAGTTATCCGGCTGGAGGAGGAAGATGCTGCCGCCGGGAAGCTTGAAGCTGCTTATACCGGTCTTCTGGATGCATGTTTTAAGTCTGCCAGGCTTATAAATCCGCTTGGAGGATTTGGCAAGAATCGGCTGGAAAAAGCGCTGGAGATACTCAGGCGCTTTGAAAAAAAGCACTGGCCGTTAGTAACAAGAATTACAAAAGACAACATAAAGAGCTTCAGAAACCTTATGTCTGAAGAACACTATGATGACATCGCTGCCGGCAGGAAGCGCGCACTTGGTGCTATCCGTATGAAGATGGGAAGGAGCTGCTGTGCAGGTATCGCAGTCTACCGTGTAGAAAACCGGCCCGTTACTATGACCCCTGTAATAATGCTTGACTGGTTGTACGTTGCAAGGGATTTCAGGAGACAGGGGGTTGCCAATATGCTTATGGCAGAGATGTCCGGACTTGCGTTGCAGAATGCTGAGACTGTTCTTTCGGTTAATATGAATATTCCTGATGATTCAGACATGGAAATCAAGGAAGAATCAGAGACTCTTGAGGCTTTTCTTCGTCTATGGAAATTCAGGCTGCACGTGGATACAGGCAGGGTTTTCTATATAGATCTGTCCTTGCTTAAAGATAATAAATACTTAAAGGATCAGGCAGAAGGAGTCAGTTCCTTAGCTGAGCTTGGCTTGGGCGGACGGGATATGATCCAGCGTTTTTTCCGGAACCGAAATAAAGACTATGATGCCGGATTCAGACTTTTTGCTTATGAACATTATGATTTCTTTGATCCGGATGTGAGCTGTGCCATCGTGACAGGCGGAGTGATCACAGCGCTCTTTCTTGTGCACCGGTATCAAAATGGCAATTACAGGTACGAGGTACTGAGAAGCGGACGCAATACAGATCCTACTGTATTCCTGCAGCTACTGAGATACGGC
Source organism: Lachnospiraceae bacterium UBA4364 (assembly GCA_002393955.1). GTDB lineage: Bacteria > Bacillota > Clostridia > Lachnospirales > Lachnospiraceae > NK4A136. The sequence continues at coordinate 1,658 of DGSK01000013.1, forward strand.
TACCGGAGTGCTCTTGCAAAAGACGATGGCAGCAGCCTGCTTTTTGGAACTTTTGAAAGTGCAGAGGGGTATATGACTGTGGCTAAGCTCGTACCGGATACCATGATAATGACGCAGCTTACGGGAATACTCATGCCTCCGCAGGTAAAGGAGACTGTGAGCACCTCCGACTGGGACAAACTTAGAAAGGCAGCGGGATTCAGATAAGGGTACGATTCCGGTACGGATAGTGCAATATAATTCAATTGATAATAGCAGGAAAGCGCAAATAACCTGTAAATGTATGCGGCTCATAAAGGAGGAAAGATATGGATACGTTTAAGAGTAGAGATAAAGAAAAAGGCCAGGTTAACAAGCCTAAATCCTTATTTTATAAGTCCGTCATGGATACTAAAACAGCGGATGAGCAGAATAAGGACGACAGCCGTAGTATACAGATGCAGAAGATGCGTGAGATAGAACAGGAAAAGCAGCGTATTGAATCTGTACAGAATGCAGAAAAAGAAAAGCAGGGCATCATTACGGAAAAACAGTCCGAAGTAAAGGGAAACGAGCTTTCTTCCGCCGATATGAGTAAGGAGGAAAAGGAACGCATTCGTAATACTTCAAAGGAGATTCAGGGAAGCCTTAAGCACAGAGCCGGAACTGATGTGGATAATAAGCTTAAGGATATGGCTGGCTTAAGTATTCGTAAGAAATTCAAGACAGCCCTTACGGCTTATGTTGATATAAGAAAATCCGTACTAAAGTCCGTCAGCTATACTAAAGGCAAGGCAGGATCTGTGGCAGGAATGAACGCTAAGCAGAAGGCTGCCCTGTTGGAAGCATATGAAGTTCTCAAAGCTGTCATTGCAGAATACCTGAGCAGCAGTGAGGCTGAAATCAAATTCGGCGTAGCTAAGAGCAATCTGGAAATGGTAAAACGCACAGGTGAACTGATCAAATCTGATGACAGGAGTTTTAAACTGACTGAATACAGAAAGACTCAGTTAGAGCCCGTGGATGAGAAAAAAGAAACTGATAATCTTCCTAAACTCATCACACAGCTGGAGAAAGAGAAGCAGGAAGATAAGAAGGAAAAACACGAAAAGCAGAAGAAGGAAGACGATAAGAAAGCCGCTGACAAAAAAGAAGAGGACATGACTCTCGAGGAGAAGCGCGGCATATACAACTATGAAGAAAAGACAAAGCATGTTAAGGCTCTGATGGACAAAAAGATCCCTGTGCCGGAAAGTAATGATGAGCTGGTTCAGATAAGGAGCAAATATTCAAAAAGAATTAATGTGATCAAAAAAGATGGTACAGCCGGAGAGAGTTATGAATGGGATGAAAACAAGGTGAACCCGGTGATGAAGGAACATTATGACTGGCTGTTCAAATATTATTACTATAATGATCCGACTATAGAGGTGTTCAGGAAGGAACTGAAACCCGTTCCGGCAATTGAATTCAAAAATTATAAGAATCAGATGGATATCAAGGGAATGGATGAAGCCTATGAGGCGCAGGACCCAAGTAACTGCTACTGCTGCTCCGGCACCGCTCTTATAAACCAGTATATTGCTATGCGCAAAAAGCGTAATGGCGAAGAGAATGCTGCCATTACCCAGGTGGTCAACCAGCATCAGATGCGTGCATATAAGCCCCGTATACGCAAATATGATAAGTCATATGACTTGATCATGGATAAGGAGGGATATGACAATAATGCCCTGTCAATTGATGAATATGCAGGAGAGGGTAAGAGTGAGTTTGGAAATATCTTTGCCCTGGGCGACTTTGTTCTTGAAACGCTGAAAGATAACGGTATAGAAGATGTAATGCTTAACAGAATGGTCATGAATGTGCCCCAGGATGGTATGGCAGCGGAATTCAATACAAGAGTCCGTGATAATATGAAGGCTGTTTTTGCAGAAAAAATAAATGAGATCATCTCTGCCGGCGGTATTGCCAGCGTGCTGACGGTAGAAGGCGGATATGCCCATTACATAACCGTAACCGGCATAGATGGTGATAATCTGCAGGTCTATAATTCAAGCGGCTATGCAAATAAGTCAACTACTGAAAGCATAAGCAGCCTGCTGCAGGGCGGGGTGACAGTTGAGATCAACTGGCTGTCTGATATGAAGGAACCGAAAGAACTGACGGAGGAGTACAAGAATCTTCAGTATGATGAGGTAAATGGCTATTCATTCAAGACTCTGTCAAGTCATCAGATAAACGAGTCTGTATCCCATACGAAGGGTGTGACTGTTATTAAGGATTTCAAAGAAATGGGTGATGCCTATATGGATATATCCCAGATGGCTTATATTCCGGATAAGAAGCAGGTAGAGTCATATGACTTTGATACATATATTAACCAGGCAAAGGAAGAAAAGAAGCAGTGGGATAAAGAGCAGGTTAAGAAGGATGGCTGGGAGATTGTCGACAGCACTGTAACAGAGTCCAAGGAGAAGGAAAAAAAGGCTGACAGCACTGCAGCTGTGTCCAAAGAGAAGGAAGAAAAGGCTGAAAACAAGGCAGGGGAGAAGAAGGTAAACGAGAAGAAGGAATGGACTCCTATTGCTAATGAGGTCTTAGCAAATGACCAGAGGGACTACAAGTTCAAGAAGACTGAATTCCCGAAGTGGAATTTTTTTCTTGGTATAAGTGCAAACAAGGAAAATTTGATGGGCAAGGAAAAGCTGGATGAACTGATCGGTCCTGATGTGATAGCGAAGACTGCCGAGGAATATCTGGCTAAAAGTGCTAATTCAGACTATGTAGAAAAATATGTGAAAAATTATCCCCAGTTAAAAGAACTTGATTCACTTATTGATGAGACATATTCTAAGGCTTTGCCAGGCAAGAAGATAAGCAGCAAGGCACATAAAGAGGTTACAAAGGATGTAAGGAAAAAACTGGCCATGCAGAGGCACTTGCTTGTAGAAAACCAGGAGCTTCTGAAAAGAAGGAATGAAGAGCGTGCTCTGATCCAGAACAATCTTGAAAAAGAGGGCTCTAGATCGGATTATACCGTTGATATTGCAAATAATTTTAAAACAGACAGTGAAAAGGCTGCGTTAGGCGTGTGGCTGGTAGGTGGGACATACAATCGTGATAAGAGAAGAACCGGAAAACAGACTATTTTTAAATGTAACATAGATGATACGCAGTTTGATATGGAATGTATGGTAGAAGAGGCAGACCTAACGGAGTTTAATTATAACTCCGATAGTGAATTTATTGCGGATTATGCTAAAAAGTATGAAAAGCTGACTAAGCTTTCTTTAGTGGAGGTCTTTTTGGACAAAGAAAAGTATGTTGTAAAATTCTCAAAGACACTCCTAAGGACGAAATGTGAAATGGCAAAGGTTATTAAAGCGGAATATGAAGAACGAATTAAACTTATTTCTTCGCCCTATTATGCGCTTATACCGCAGGAAGACCTGAAGATTTATCTTGGCAAGAACGGTGAAGCAAAAATTGCAGAAATCAAGGATAAAGAGCTTGCTGACTATCTCACGTTGTATCGCAGTGTTAATAACAAAAATGCACTTAAGAAAACAACCAGGTACTTTGACTCTGGGATAAAAAAAGCAATGGAGATACAGAGAGATAAGGATGTTAATGCAACTAAGACTCATATATCCAGAATAAAACAGGGACAGAAATTAGCGGAAAAATTAAATAAGAACAATTCTGCCCTTACCCGGGATAGTGAAGCAAATCTTAAGCTTATTTACAGTCAGCAGATTGAACTGGCGAAAGGAGAAGAGCCGGATGATAATAATGAATTTGTTGAGAAAACGCCATTAAAAAAGGAAGTGACTTTGTTTCTTAGAAGTGAAGGAAAGGCTCTTTATGATTTTGAAAAGACTGTTGCCGGGTTCCTTAAGACTAAGAATATTTATGGTGTGCCGCTTAAGAAGGAACACGAAAAAGGATTGGAAGAAGAGCTTAATAAATGGTTCAAGGCAAGGCGAGAATATGTGCGTCATAAGAAGGCATATGATATCGCTGATGAACTTTCCTGGTCATTGGGATGTGACATGGAAAATGAGAAATTTGTCAAGACCAGGGAAGGTCAGTTCCTTAAGAAATTTGCAAATGAAGGATCTGTTCCCTTTGATGTACGGATGGAAGTCAGACAATACAGAGAGAACTATGAGCAAAGTTTCATGTCTGTCTTCGGTTACCTGCATGAAAACGGATATCCAATGTCACAGGATTTCAAGTATGAAAATAGAATTGATGATGAAAAGCTGGTCAAAGAAAATTTGGAGGGTTTTTGTAAAGGCGTTGCAAAAGAAATAGGTGTACAGGAATATGAATTTCCGGAGACCACGATCAACGGAAGAAAGTTTACCGCATATTCTTCACTTCCCGGAATCAAAAGTTATGAAAATAACGAGGGAACTGAAAATATTCTGTACTTTTTGGCAAAAAATGCAAAAGAGTATACCTTTGATGACCAAATAAGTGAAAAGGTAATAGAACTGTTAGGACGGCTAGAGAAGCTTAACAGAGATATGGTAGCAACTGAAATTCTGTATGATGATGGGGCGCTTGAGAAGATGGCTGTCCATTACACGCTTATACACGAAAAAATAAAGCAGCGTCTTGTACTTGAAGCTGAGCTCATCCCGCTTATTAAGGACAAGGTGCCCGGAATTGAGAAATTAGAGACTGAGGCTATGAGGGATGCCGTCAGGAATGCTGAAGAAAAGAAGAACGCCCTGAACGAAAAAGAGAAGCCGGAGGAAAAGAACGAGAAGAAGAACGAAGAAAAGAATAAAGAAAAGAATAAAGCGAAAAAAGATGATGACTTCGATGACTGGGTAGTTGTTGATTCAGAGACATCAAAGAAAGATACAAAGAAGGACGATAAGCAGGTAAAAAATAAACAAGAGAAGAAAGAAGATAAAAAAGAAGATAAAAAAGAAGATAAAAAAGAAGATAAAAAAGAAGATAAGGCCGTTAATAAGGGCGAGAAGGTAGAAGAAAAGAAGATCGTACAGGACGAAAACAAGGTAGAAGAAGAGAAGAACGGCAATAAGACCGGCGCAAAGAAAGCAGATGAAAAGCAGGCCCAAAAGAAGAACGCAGAAAAGCCGAAAAAGCTGACAGCGGAAGAAAAGGCTAAGCAGAAAGCACAGAAAAAGTTTGACGATGAAATAAATTCTGCTATTAAAAAGGGACAGAAAGGACTTAAACAGAAGGAACTGAATATAATGCGTGAAAACTGTGCTACGAGGCTTGAGCTGATCGCAGTACTGGGGGTAAGTTCCAGACCGAGTGCGTCTTATGCTAAGCAGCTTAGCGAGGTAAAGAAACTGATTTCTGATTCCCGTCCTGAGTATGAAAAAAACAAAGAACTTATAGGTCGGATACTTACGCAGTTTGTCAAGCTGGGTACTACCGAAATAAAATGGAAAGGAAAAAAGAATGCCGATAAGCATATGGTGAAGAAAGGCATTCAGGCATGTGCGGCATACATAAGGTATATACTCAAGAATGAACCGGTGATGCCCGAAGATGCCGTGTACATCAGTCAGACTTTCAAACCTAAGGCTGCTATACCGGTCAGTGACGGAAAAGGCAATGCAATAGATATGAATAAGAAGATCTATAAGATCAGACATAAGGAAATGTCTGAAAAGCATTCTGGTATTACTTCAGCAACAACTCTTATGCAGAGGGAAACCGTGGAGGAGGATTATAATGGAATCGGGAAATATATGGCAAAGCACAGTGAATATGCCAATCTGAAGAATAAAAAATTGAAAATCTCCAGCGATATCAGGGATATTGTTCCTATGCTGCTTCCTTTGGAGGGGAACGGAGAGCTTTCCGAAGAAGAGATGACAAAGTTTGCATTGGGACAGGACATGATAAAAACCGGTAAGAACAGGGAGAGAAAAGCGCCTGATAATGTTGCAAAAAAAGAAGAACTGTTAGTTGTATTTAATGAATTCCTTCCGATTTTCAGGGAAAGGGTTAATGAACTTTTGTCTTATAAAGAAAGGTTCCCGAATCTCTGCGGCGATGATGTGAGTGTCACAGATGTACTCAAGATGGACAAAAATGATCTGCGGCTGCTGCCGTATCTTTCCAAGAAAGCACAGGCCGTGGGTTATACGGTGGCGCGAATACTGGGTAATCCGACTCTTGTGGCTAACATACCGGAGGATACACTTAATGAACTTATGGATGGCTGGAATGCTATTTCACCGCTGCAGAGGCTTTTTGGTGAAGGTGCCGTCAGTCACTACAACAACATATGCAGCATGACAGCCAATGAGCTGATCAGCAATGGATATAAAGCAGTTATTGAACCGTACCGGGTACTTTGTGAACAACAGTCGAAAGACCATGCTATGGTTTTAGCTGAGGCAAAGAAGAAAGCTGCAGAAAAACAGGAAAAGGAAAAGAAGAAGCTGGAACGGGATAATAAACGGGGGCAGAAAAAAGACAAGAATCAGAAAAAAGACAAGAATCAGAATAAGGATCCCCAGGGTAAGAAGAACGATCAGGAGGAGTAATAGCTCAAGGTTCAAGGGAAAGGATATAATAAGAAGTAAAGCCTGATAAGACATCGGAAAAGAGTTAAAAAAACCGCCGGACTCACATGAGCGAGGCGGTTTTTGTATATCGCCTACATATAATCGTTTTATTCGGTTTAGTGTGGATATTTTAGTTATGTAAACTAATTTATTATTGTAGGAAGATTTTTGGCAAAATATAAAAAAATTATGTTAATTTTTGTTTCAAAGTTTGGTTTTGGGTACGCATGGGGGGATAAAATAACACTTGTAACGGAGTAAATCTGTCGTAACAGGAAAGACGATAGATTTTGAACAGTTATAAAAACTGCCATAATGGAATATGGCAGCCGGGATTAAAGGAGCAGGAATTATGAAAAAGACTATAATTGCAATTATCTGTGTATTAACTATTACCGGCATATGTGTTGCGGCCTGTGGCTATGCATCACCTGCGGACGGAACCGTGGAAACTATAGAGACAGTAGAAACTCTGTAATTATTCAGTACGAATTCCTATCTGAAGGATCTGTCTGGCAAACGATCCCGCCGGCAGGTGAATTATCGGTGTGGGAAGTTTTGACGATTACTGATTCAGTTAAATTATGGGGAAGGCCGCATATCCTGTGGCAGAAAGGGGAGCAATGGATAAGATATTGGTTACCGGCGAAAACAGGGAATACTATACGGACTTGGTACCTGCGGATATCATGCATATGATGTATGAGCCGGGGTACACTACGGTGGGGGGCTATGAAACCGGGGATAAGACCGATGTTCCTGTTGCAGTCATGATAGCATCCAAAAACGGAGAGGATCTGGTCATAAACTGGCTGTATGTAGCTGAGGGTAAGCGTAATCTTGGCTATGGCGGGGATCTTGTCGATTATGCCTTTACCCTTGCCAGGGAGAATTCCTTAAAAAATATAGTTGCTATGGTGCGGCGCACAGAGGTGCACAATCAGCCCGGCGATCCTATTGATTATTTTCTGGAACTTGGCTTCAAAATAGCAGGACAGACTGAAAATGAATGGCTGGTAACGCCCACGGAGATTACCGGCAGGATTGCTCCTTTGGTTAAGGATACTTCTGCGGTTTCATCAATTTCAAATCAGCCTGATTATGTGCTTAAGGCCCGGCTTAATGAGACAGGTGAGCGTATCGGTGACGAAAGCATCGCCTGCATAGATAATGATGTTAGCTGTGTTTATATGGAAAACGGCAAGGCAGCTGCTTCATTGCTGGTAAAGAATATAGGCGGCATATATTATCCTGTTGATTACCACTCTGAGACAAACAATCCTGTCTGCCTGCCTACTATGATGGTATATGCGGCGGAAAGAATCATAAAGCAGAGCGGAAAGAATGCATATATTTATGCTAAGTTCACTAACAGCAAGTGGCAGGGAATGGCAAGGAGCATATTATCTGAATCTGCCCCCCTGTATCATGACATAATGATGGCACCGGTCAATTTAGACGAGATAGAAGAGAAAGTCTATGAAAAGTGGCTTGAAAGTGAAAAGAAGAGGCTTGAGGACCTGGCGGCCATTCCGGAAGTGGCCAAAGTTGTGGATATAGAGTATTTCAGCGGTATAGTCACAGAGACATAAATATAAAAGAAGTAATAGACCGGTCAGAAAGGGAAAAAAATGGATTTCGCAGGGAATAAACAGCAGCATGAACAGGTAAAGAAGACAAGACTGAACCTTGGAGGCGGACAGAGCCATGAATTCGGGCTTCATGTTGAAAATGACAATATGGGCATGTTCGATGACAGGGAAAAGATGTCAAAGAGCAGCCTCCGTTCAAAGGCAACTGAGTATGATAATACTCTTAAAACACAGCTTTCCGAAGGTGCGAATTTTGCTACGAGAAGGGCTACCGAGACCGCTATGTTCCATGTCGCAAGTGCGAGATTGTGCAAGGACAGTGTATGGTTTAGGTTTTCTGATTCACCTGAAATGACGAGGGTTAAAAAGACTGTCAATTTTCTGAATAATATGCTGGACCTTAAGCTGGAAAAATATGTCACCGAGATAGGCGGTCGTAAGACTTTTGATACCGGAAAGCTTAAGGAGGAACTGGATACCGCGTTTGATGAGGCACACAATGCCTGCGTAAATTATATAGATAAGAAAGACAGTGCGGGCAAGGCAAAGAAACGCCACGGCATTAGGAGAAGGCGTAAGGTCGTGGACATGATGAAGCAGATCGAGCTCGAAAAGCCTAAATATGATCAACTGATCGAGGCTATAAAGATGGAGTCCCTTACGGAAAATTCCGTGGAGGCGAATATGCAGTTAAGCCCCAGGGAGCTTTCCACAAAATTCAAGTCATCCGTGACAAAAAAATTGGAAGCTCAGTGGCAGAATGAGGGTAACTCTACCGATGTGTATCGCGTAGTGATCACTGAAGATGGAAAAGACAAAACCTATTTCCTTAAAAGAAATCTTCCACTTATCAGTGCGGATATAGGCGGCTTTTTGACAAGGCGTAAAGAACAGCTGACTAGCAGCAAGAAGCGTCACGAATCTCAGATCGAGAAAGAAAAAAGGCTGGAAGAGCAGAGACTTAGCAAGGCTGGGATGGAAGCTCCTGACTATGAAAATGCCATAGGCTTCCTGGATGTACTTATGAACAAACGGAAAAATGCATCCGTTGCAGACAGAGCGAAGGTCGAGGACACCATAATAGCTATGTTCCGCCATGACTTCGACAGGATGTTCAATGAGTTGCAGGCGTATAATGATGCCGTTGATTATGCAATCAGTAATTCCGATATTGACTGGAATGTCATTGCAGCCAAGGATGGTGATCCGCGTCAGCAGATGGCAATGCTTATAGTAAAAATCAGGGGCGAGCAGGCTGCGGCAGCCGGTGGAAAAGCTGAGGAAGTGCAGCTTCAGAAGAAGGATGCCCTTACATGGATGAAGGAAAAGCTGGAGGAAGATCTTAATATAGAGAAGGATGCGGATATAATACGGAAGCTTGCCGATATCCATGAAAAGGATAATGAACACGGACTTGAGAATCTTTTCCGCGTGATGTTAGGAAAGGAAGTGGAGCTTTTCGGACAGATGCGTGACCGCGGAAAGGGTGATGAAAGGGAGCAGTCCGCTGCCAATAATTCAGGTTTTTACAGGATAGCAGAGATAGCAGGCCTTACGGAGGTGGTAACGGCATCGGATATCAGGATAGTAAGGTTTAAGGATCGTGACGAAAATGTAGTTGAGGATTTCTGTACTGTAACGGAAGAAGCAGAGGGAGAGGAATTACTGACCCTGCTCAAGGAAGCCGAGTCTTCACATAAGCGTGTGGACTACTCACCGGCTGCCATACGGCAGCTTATGCAGCTTCAGGCACTTGATAGTGTGACGCGTCAGGTAGACCGTCATGGCCGCAACCTGAAGTGCCTGGCCAGGAAGATGAACGGCAGGATAGTGATCGACAGTATTAAGTCATATGACCAGGATATGTCATTTGCAGAGGAAACTCTTAAGGACACCTTTAAGGTTAATCCGGACGGGTCGCTTGATTTTCAGGGCTTCCTTCCCCCTATGACCACCAAGATCAAGAAGGACAGTGCATTCTTTAAGTACCTGAAATATGAGCGTTTCGGGATGCAGCCGGACTTTATCAAGAATATAGAAGTGCCCAGGCTGCGTCACTGCTATTACAAGTCCTCAACCGTATGGGACAGACAGGGCAGTACTTCTGATTTCTGCTATCCTTTCCTTAAACATAAAGAATTTGCGGATCCCAATCTTAAGATCACTCACGATCAGAATACAAGAGATGATAAGGAAAATCTGCATGGAAGAGTCTATAGGATTCCGAAGCCTGCTGATGATGGAACAAAGGAAACACAGGCTGCTTATGAGAAAAAAAAGGAAAAATTCGAGAGGGTTATGACCCAGGACCATGTATACCTTCCGGGAGAAGAGGCTGAAGAATTCAGGGTAAAGGGTGAAGAACTGGATAAGGTTACGGGTAAACTTGGAACGCTTATTTCTGACATCAGGAAGCTGGTTATCAGGGGCGATAGTAAAGAAGATGAAGCCGAGAGAAAGAGGTTAAGCAAAGAATACAAAGATAAGCATAAATTTGGTAATATTCCGGCATATCTTAGAGAGTTTAAGACAGACTATACGGATGAAGAAAAGAAAAAGCTCTGTAAGCTTGTCTATGAGCTTAAGGGTATGTATGAAACCTATGATTTCAGGTTCGTGGCACATGGATTTCAGGTCGTGCTTGAAAGCGGAAGCGAAGCTATCGGAAGGCTTGATCTCTGGATGCAGCAGTTCATGTATTTCTTTGCCAATGCCTTTAAGGAAGACCTTATTGTCAATGATGAATTAATGAAGCTTGAAAATAAGGCTGATGAAAAGACCAGAAAGGAAGCACTTTTCAAGTCACTGCAGGATGAAAATGGCGACATGACCCTTCCTACATACCTGCATTATGACCTTAAAGCATACGAGGGACTCAAGAGGCTTGCCTCTGACGATACCCTTGACCTTATGAGGCTCAAGCTTAAGGCTCTTGATTTTAATGAGAAAAAAATACTCATGAACAAGCTGAGGGCTCAGGAGATGTTAGAGCAGATAGAAGAGGCCAGAAAGAAGGCTTTGATCTTCTACCAGCTTATGGGTTGGACTGAGCACCCCCAGTGCGACTTCTTCCTTAAGGAAGAGGATTACAAGAAGTTTAATGATATCAATGAACTGGCGGTTGATCCGGGCAAGACTTACCTGTCCATAGATAACCGGAATTATATGTACGGAGTGAAGGAATATGCAAAGTATGTTTCCGAAAATGAATTTGCAAGAGCATTTAAGTCCGAGGAGAAGAAGCGTCATGATCCGAAACGATGGAATGATCTGGAATTCGGTATACATGCAAAGGATAAATATGATTACTCACAGACCATGAGATGGAATGTAGTGCGGGGCAAGATAGACAATCAATCCCTATAATCAAGTAAATCAAGTGATTATTGGGCATAATTAGGGTATAATATAATCTGTGTGTCAATTAATTATGTCGACCGGTCAGCACGAATCAGAAATGATTCTTTTGGAGGCCGGGTAACCTATATTAAATATTAAGGATGATGAACTTGCAGAAAAATAAAGGAGCATCCGATAAAACGTTATAACGAATATACGTATATCATATAAAGAACAGTAAATGCTTCCGGAAAAGATAAGACAGGCTGACAGACTAATGCCTGTCAGTTTATCGGGATGCAGGTGTCTGGGGGGGGATATATGCACTATAACTGTCTTATAGTAGATGATGAAGTAGAGCTTGCCAAGATGACGGCAGAATATTTCGAGATGTTTGACATAAAGACGCAGTATGTTGACAGCGTCTCTTCGTGTTATGAATTCCTTGATAAAAATGAAGCTGATTTGATACTGCTGGACATCAATCTGGGGGATGGTTCAGGCTTTGATGTATGCAAGACCGTAAGGGAAAAGTACAAGATTCCAATACTTTTTATAAGCGCCAGGCAGAGCGATGATGATGTACTGATCGCTCTCAGCATAGGCGGGGATGATTATATCAAGAAACCGTACAGCCTGGCTGTGCTCTTGGCCAAAGTAAAGATTAACCTGAAGAAAATCGAGGAGATTAAGAAGATATCGGTTGTCGGGGAGGGAACAACGGTCCGCGGAGAAGGGATAGGAAATTTATCATCCGACGGTAATGCAGGTAATGGAAGCAACGGCAGACGTTTTATGATTGAAGATGCTACCATGTCGGTGGTAGTGGAGGGGCGGCATATCAGCCTTAAGGCAAAGGAATTTGCACTTCTAAAATGCTTATATTCCCATAAAAATACTATAGTTACCAAGGATGCCCTTTTTGAGGAAGTATGGGGGGATACCTTCTATTCTGACGGAACACTTAATGTGCATATAAGGAAGCTCAGGGAAAAGCTGGAAGAAAATCCAAATGATCCGAAGATAATCAAGACTATCTGGGGGACCGGATACATACTGGAGGAGCCTTCCGAATGAAGGGGTTAAAGAAAATTGCGCTCTTATATACATTTTTTATGGGTGTTGTGCTGCTTGTTATCTGCGGTCTGCACAAAAGTCTTAGTTTTGCCCAAAGGGTACCGGACTCATATACGGATGAGGAGCTTAAGATATACAAGCAGATCTGGGAACATATGAGTAATTCCGTTGAGATGTACAAGGAGCAGACCTTTATATTTACCGTATACATCTGGGGACTGATGCTTCTGGCGGGATATATCCTGCTGCTTGTCATATATTTCAAAGATCTGAAACCCATAATGGAGCTTCAGAAATTCGCAGAAGAGATCGCAAAAGGAAATCTTGATGTTCCGCTTCCAATGAAAAAGAACAATAGCTTTGTGGAGTTTTCCGAGGGCTTTGATATCATGCGTGAGGAATTGAGGGCCTCTAAGAGAAGGGAGATAGAAGCAGAGAATGCCAAGAAGCAGTTAGTGGCAGAGTTAAGTCATGACCTGAAGACTCCCGTGGCTACCATACAGGCGACATGTGAGGTCCTGGAGATGCAGATATCCAGGAAGAAGGAGGAGTTAGCAAAGCTTAAGGATGAATCGGAGGGGCTTTCAGATAGTGACAGGGCAGTAAGATATGCGGAAATTGAAAACCTGGAGGAAAAGATCGGGTATATCACCAGAAAAGCCGACACCATACAGGAGCTGGTGCAGAATGTCCTTCATGCCACAATTGACGATATGAAAGAAGTCACTTTGTCCATCGATGAGTACCATTCGACAGAGATAGAGGGGTTTATTACCAACCTCAAGGAATACGGTAAAATCGTTATGGAGGGGCATATCCCCGGCTGTCTGATATATATGGACAGGCTCAGGATGGAACAGGTGATCGACAATGTGATCGGCAATTCCTATAAGTATGCAGGAACGGATATACATGTTTCATTTAAGGAAACTGAAGTAAAAGCCACGGATGAGGGAAAGAAAGAGCGGTTTATCAAGATAATCATCAGGGACAGGGGAAAGGGGGTTCCTGAAGAAGAACTGCCGCTTCTGGTAGAGAAGTACTACAGAGGGGCTAACTCCAGGGATAAAAACGGATACGGACTGGGAATGTACCTGGTAAAGCTCTATATGGAAAAGCAGGGGGGCGGCTTGGAATATTATAATGATAACGGCTTCGTGGTTGAGCTGCTGGTTAAGAAAGTATGAAAACTCTGATATCCGTAATAACTGTATGCCTTAATGCAGAGAAAGATATTGAATTTACGATTAATTCTGTTCTGGAGCAGGACTTTACAGGCTATGAGTTTCTGATACAGGACGGAGGTTCAGATGATCATACAATAGGAATTGCAGAAAGATACAGGGAACTTTTTAAGGATAAGAACATCCCCTTCCGTATCATTTCGGAAAAGGATGAGGGTATATATGATGCAATGAATAAGGCTGCCGGTTATGCAGACGGTGAGTGGGTCATCTACATAAATGCGGGAGATGCCCTTTTTGACAAAAATGTGTTGAGGAATCTTTCTTTGGAGCTTTCTGACCGTTATGATGTGCTGTATGGTGATGCGGTCATGATGGATAATGGAATGTACAGAATGCTAAGGGCAGGGGAGGCTGAAAGATTAAGGAACACCAATCCTATTTGCCATCAGGCTTCAATTACAAGAACCGGGATTGTCAGAAAGTATTCTTTTGACTGCCGATACAAGATCGCAGCGGATTTCGATCTTTTCGTAAAGCTGTACCTTAAAGATGCAGACCGTGTAAAGAAACTGGACCTGGTTTTTGGCATTTTCAGACTGGGGGGGATCAGCAACAGAAATATCCGGCAGAGAGAAAAAGAATTTTATGCTTCAAGAAAACAAAACGGCATGAAGCGGATGCTGTTTCCAAGGCTTTTGATCGTGGAGGTTGTTGCTTTTAATATGTTCCGGGATTTTTGCAGGAAAGTAATGGGACAGAAGTATTATTCCAAAAGCCGGGGATGGTTTTCCGACAGGTACGAGGCGGTAAAAGCAGATGTGTGAGATAAGCGTAGTAGTCCCCGTATATAATAAAAAAGAATATATCGAGGATACTGTCAGGACTATTCTCGGTCAGAGCTTTAGTGATTTTGAACTGCTTCTTATTGATGACGGCTCTACGGACGGATCCGGGGAAATATGTGATGGATTATCGGACGGAAATCCAAGGGTTAAGGTTTTTCATACTGAAAACCGGGGGGTAAGCGCTGCACGGAATCTGGGGATAAAGAAAGCTGTCGGAAAGTATATAAGCTTCATTGACGCAGACGACCGTGTAAAAAAGACTTTTCTTGAAAAGCTGCATGGCGCTATCAATGGCGGGAAAGCAGGACTTGCGGTATGCGGATATTATGAAATACGGAAAAGAAAGGCAATTCCCCACATTCATAAAAATTATAATTCAGGCGACAGAGCCTATGAGGCATTAAGACAAAATCTCTTATGCATACTGTGGAATAAACTCTATGTCCGGAAAAAGATAAAGCACTTATTTGATGAAGAAGTCTCTACCTGTGAGGACAGCATGTTCTGTGCATGGTACTATTACGATAACGATCCGAAAGTCGCCTATGTTGGTGAGGTCTTATACGGATATATGGTGCATGATGATGGGCTGACATCAAAGCTTCAGGATGGGGCTTTGAACGGTATCAGCAGGTTTTTAGTGGTAAACAGGCTGATCTCAGAACGGATTGCTGATGACAGACTCAGATACAGGGCTATTCATCATGCTTATATTATGTACTTTTACGGGGTGTACCTGTATATATTCGAGACACTGGGTAAATTGCCGCTGGATGAGAGTGTTCTATTAAAAATAGAACAGGTTATCAGGGATAGAAATTACCGGAGGATCGTAAGATTTATAATGAAATATCCTTTTTGGGATATAGGAGCCGAAAGGGTCACTGTTGTGGAATTCTTTATCATCAGCTTTTCAATGCTGGGAATGAAAAGAGCAATATACTTTTTTTCGAAGGTAAAAAAATGTTTGGTACCATAGATGAACCGTTAGTGAGCATCGTCATACCGGTCTATAATGCGGAGGATTATCTCGAGGGATCAATAAGGTCCATGCTCTTGCAGTCGTACGAAAATCTGGAGATAGTATGTGTTGACGACGGCTCTGCGGATAACAGTTCTGTGATACTGCAGAGCTTAAGGAAGGAAGATCTGCGGATAAGCGTTTTACATCAGGAAAACCGGGGAGCCGGAGTGGCCAGGAACCTGGGGATGAAAGCAGCAAAGGGTGAGTATATTCTTTTTTTTGACGCAGATGATGTTTTAAAAAGAAATGCAGTGAAGACGGCAGTAAGGGGAGCTGTAAAGCATGATGCCGATATTGTACTGTATGGGTATTACAAGTTTACAGGATGCAGGAAGATACATGTTGATTTTTCCGCTAAGAAACTTAAGGTACCGATGAATCGGCCGGCAGCACCGGCTGACATATCAGACAGATTGTTTCAGTGTGATCACGGCATGCCTTGGAATAAGCTGTATAAGACAGAATTCCTGCGCAGTACGAAGGTGGAATTTCAGGAATTGAGGAATACTAATGACGAGTTTTTCTCACGGCTTACTACAGTACAGGCTGAACGCATAGTTTTTCTCGATAAGATACTGGCAGGGTACCGGGTAGGAAATAAGGAAAGTCTCCATGGAAATTCCGGTGAGAATATCCTTGACTGTACATATGCTCTTAAGGCTATTCATGATGAGCTGAAAAAAAGAGGGTATTATGAGATATATGAGGAGACTTATAAGAAGCTGGCAGGATATATTATCATGCTGAAGCTTATTGCGATTGATGATCGTGAACTATTCAGCTTTTTTGCAAAGGAAGTGTATAACAACGTAATAGAAAGCTGCGAGATGGATGAGGAATTTCTTGAGAAACAATACAGAGCGGCATTTTGTTCATTGAAACTGGGGGATGTTGCGAAGGCTTGGGAGGAAATTTGCCATTTGAAACAGTTGTAGCCGGATAATGGCAGTAACCGTGGGATAAATGCAATTCAAAGACTCTAAATGGGATACAGTGATCGAGGCAAAACAGAATCCGCTGTCTCTTGATCTGAAGCAGATAATTGAGTACAGGGATCTGGTTATTCTTTTTGTGCGAAGAGATATTGCCACTACATATAAGCAGACCATACTGGGTCCTTTGTGGTATCTCTTCCAGCCTGTCTTTACGACTGTCATGTTCATGATAGTATTCGGCCATGTGGCGAGAATAGGGACCGATGATATACCACCGGTGCTTTTTTATTCTATCGGTGTAATACTCTGGTCTTTTTTCAGCAGTCTGCTGATGTGTCAGGCAAATGTTTTTTCTTCCAACAAAGATATTTTCGGCAAGGTGTATTTTCCGAGGCTTACAGCGCCGATATCGATCATTTTCAGCGAACTGATAAAATTCCTATTACAGTTTGGAATATTTGTACTGATCTTTATCGTGTATCTGTTCAATGGATATGCGGAATTTCTTTCACCCGGGCTTCTGCTGATTCCTTTTGTATTATTATGGCTTATATTTATGGCGACAGGGATAGGGCTTATGGTGTCCTCGGTCACTACGAAATACAGGGATCTGGCTAAGGCGTTGGAGTTTTTTATATCAATGTTCATGTATGCGGCACCGGTGGTATATCCGCTCTCTGAAGTGTCGGAAAGATTTCGGATATTCTTTGTGCTCAATCCCGTTACAGCGGTTCTGGAGTGCTTCAGAAGCCTGTGTTTCGGTACCGGCGGTGTATCTTTGCACATGGTTCTGTACAGCATAGGCTGCACTCTGATATTTGTTTTACTGGGGGTTTTTTTGTTCAATAAAAATGAGAAAGTTTTCGTGGATGTGATATAGGTGTATGTAAATACTTATGGAAGATATTGTTATTAAGGCTGAAAATATAGGGAAGTATTACAGGCTGGGCCAGATCAATACCGGAATGTTTTATCTTGATGCTAAATCCTGGATTTCCCGGAAGCTGGGCATAGAGGATAAGACTTTAAAGATCGGTGAGAGCGCAGGGGACAGGAATGGATTCTGGGCTTTGGATGACATAAACTTTGAGATAGAGCAGGGAGACCGGGTGGGCATCATAGGTAAAAACGGTGCAGGCAAATCTACACTGTTAAAGGTGATCAGCCGGGTTACGGCTCCGACAAAAGGCCGGATCGGCATAAGGGGAAATGTAGCCAGTCTTCTTGAAGTGGGAACCGGTTTCCACCATGATATGACAGGCAGGGAGAACATATATTTAAACGGCGCGATCCTTGGAATGAAGCGGGCAGAGATCAATGAGAAGATAGACGATATTATCGAATTCAGTGAGATCAATGAGCACATAGATACTCCCGTAAAAAGATATTCCAGCGGTATGTATGTTCGTCTTGCTTTTGCTGTGGCTGCAAGCCTCGACAGCGATATACTGATCGCAGACGAGGTGCTTGCTGTGGGTGATGCGGAATTTCAGAAAAGGGCGCTTGGAAGGATGAATGAACTGAGCAGCAGGCAGGGGCGTACAGTGCTTTTTGTCAGTCATCGGATGAATGCTGTGAAATCTTTGTGCAGGACCGGAATGTTACTGGATAAGGGAAAAATCGTGCTCCGGGATGAAATTGATAAGTGTATTACCGGTTACCAGAGTCATCTGTATGAAAAAAAATCATTTGAAGATCTTTCGCATTATGATAATGAATTTTTCGAACTGCTGGAATTTAAGCTTGTGGATCAGGACGGACATGACCTGGCTATGCCGGTGGAAAATCATGATAAAGCTTTCGTGCGTATCGAACTGAATATGAAAAAAATACATCACGCATTTACAACCGGATATGCAATCTACAATTCGGAAGGTATCCTTATGTACTGGTCATATTCTGTGGATGATTATGATGAGAACAATAATGTGAAAATGGGCCGGAACGTATTGACCGGTGAGATTCCGAACCATTTTCTTAATGAAGGAGAGTATTATATTTATTTTTCCGCAAGTCTGCATTATATACAGTGGCTTGTCAATCCGGAAGTTGATTCACCCTGCCTGAAACTGTATGTACAGGGGGGGCTCAGTGAGTCACCGTTCTGGACAATGAAAAGACCGGGTGTGTGTGCCCCGGTACTTAAATGGACAGTGAACAACAGTGGGCTTATATGACTATGATCGACAGGAAAAAGTGGGGTTTTTCGGGAATAAGTGTGTTTCTCCGTAAACTAAAGCATGTGCTAAAGGGAGATAATGTATCCGTAAAAAAAATACCGGGGATCAGCGGTGATTACGATTACCTGGAAATTTGTCATAACGGATCTGTTGATTATGGGAAGATAATTTACGTGATCAAAGAAAACTGTGATCATGACGGGTTCTGTGCCACGTTAAGATTCATATTGTGTTATCTGATCTTTGCAGAGCAGCACGGTCTGGTGCCGAAGATAGTGCTGTCAGAGGACTTTGTTTATTATGACGAAGAAAAGAGCAAAGATATCAGTAATCCGTGGGAATACTATTTCCTTCAGGCGGAGGATTCATATGATGAGACTAATGCAAAAAATGTCTGCTATGGAAATTATTATCAGATGCAGATGATCAGGGAGCGCTATGATATGAGCGCATATAAGGTCGAGAATTATTATAACGGAGAAATCCTGGGTATCTGTTCGCCGCTTGTAAAGAAGTACTTTGTACTCAGGCCGGAGATCATTTCAGACGCAGAAGAGCTGCTTAGGAAAGCAAGAGAAAAAGGAGGAAAGATCCTCGGTATTCATTTCAGGGGAACGGATTATAAATACGGGTACAACGGCCATCCCGTATATATTGACGAAGCGCAGATGATAGCTGAAATAAAAATGGCAATTGAGAGCGAGGAATTTTCTGCGCTGTTTCTTGCAACGGATGATGCTTCTATATGTGATAAGATCGAGTCCTGTTTTAGTGAAAAGGAAGTGCTGTTGTTCAGGGATGTTTATCGAAGCGTCGGAGACAGATCTGTGGCATTTTGTGAAAGTGAAAGAAAGTATCATCATTATCTCCTGGGCTATGAGATTGCAAGGGATATGTATACACTGAGTCTCTGTGACGGACTGCTTGCAGGCAAGTCGTCGGTAGGCTTTATCAGTAATCTCTATAAACACAGCAGAAATGAAGAATATGAATTTATGCATATCATCGATAACGGTAATCAGGTAAGTGATAGGCAGTTTTTGGCCAAACCTTAAAGATAACGGAAACGGAATTGAAAAGGAACGTAAATTTCGAAAAAAGAATAAGGAATGCAAAGAGTATCGCAGTCGTCGGCATCGGAGAAAACTCCGGAAAGCTTGTCAGTGATTTCCTATATATTTTCGGGAATATTCTTTGTATCGGTGACAGCATAGAATTGCATGATGGGCTTGGCCTGCCTGACAGTAAGCATGATTATTATATCTGTTGTGCATATGATCGTGCGCAGGCAGCAGATAAAATAGAGACGGCAGGACTTAAGTATGGTGATGATTATCTTATGGCTGAGGACTGTTTCTTTCTTCTGGACGATCTTAAGGGAAGCCGGATCGCATTTATGGCTTATCCCGGGGATGCTAAGGGGTGGATTAAAGTCTTAATATTCGGCTATGCGGCTAAGCATGGCAGGGTGACTCCACGTGACAGATATAAGGATATTTTAAGCGGACATTATTCCAATAATAATGGAAACAGATATGGAAGACATTTACAGCAAAACAATAAGGTCTTCGGAAGAAAACTGATATATGCATCGTATCTGCTTCTGGGATGCATAGAGAGTATTCAGCAGTTGTTTGCGGGAAAAAGGCTGAATGAAAAGTATGATCATATCTGCTTTGATTCAGCTGCGGATGCGATAAGATATAAAAAGGATTATCCTTATGCATCCGGTAAAGTGATAACCGTAGAAACGCTCCGGGCGCATACGATGGCTTCGCTCTATATGAAGGCCGTTTATTTCGACAGGAGGCAGAACGGCTGTGGATGCGGTACGCCATTAAATACTCTCTGGATAGGAGAACATGGAACAACCAGGCTGTGCGGCTGCCCGGACTATCTTGATATAAGCTGCGGCAATCTGGGCGTGACGGAATGTGAACAGATATGGGATTCCCCGCTTGCACGCATAATGCGGCTTTCAGTCGTAAACAATACATATACATTCTGTTCAAGGGAACTCTGCAGGAAGTTCAATGCCAATAAAGACGGAGAGGCTTTGCTTGAGCGTAAAGCTGATGAACCGGTGAATAGTTTCCCGGATATAATCAAAGTCGCCAATGATTATGTATGTAATCTGCATTGTCCGTCATGCCGTAAAAGGATTCTGACTAAAAACGATAATAATGCGGAAACTGAAATATCAGCATGTACGCAGGCACTGCTGGAATCAGGCTGGCTTGATAAGGCGGATAAACTGGTAGTAGGGGCAAGCGGAGAAACATTTCTTTCAAAGAATTACAGAAGGCTTCTGTATGACGGAATAGTTAAAAGAAACAGCATTTATATCATGACTAACGGCACTCTTTTCACGCCGGCCGAGTGGAAGAAACTGGAAGGCAGGTACGAACATATAGGATTCTCGGTTTCGGTAGATGCAGCAACGAAGGAAACTTATTCAAAAGTAAGGTGTGGCGGCAATTTTGACCGTCTGATGGAGAATATGGAATTTCTGTCCGGACTCCGAAGAGAGAACAAAGTGGATGATGTAACGGTAAATATGGTGGTTCAAAGGGATAATTATAAAGAAATCCCTGATTTTATCAGATGGGCTAAGCGCTTAGGCTTTGACTGCGTGTATCTTTCACACATCTGGAACTGGGGAACATTTACGGACGAGGAATTTGAAAATAATATATCCATGTTTGACAAGACGGGGAAGATGAAAACGGAACTGGCGGCGGTTCTTGAGGATCCGGTTTGCAAAGATCCGATAGTCGATATGAGATGGGGGGACTAAACTGTCACCGTATGTTGGATATGCGTCCCGTCACGGGGTTAGGATGAAGTATTGGAACATGATTCCGTATTAGAATATCGCAGGTCACAGGTGGAGTATGGGGACGAAATATGTTAAAATGATCATTGATCCAATGGGATTCTGATACGGATATAAATGACCGCACAAAGGGGAAACTGGAGGGGGGGCTTTAAGTAACAGGGTGATCGCCATTCTGCTGATCATGTTTTCCATAAGTATTATCATCATGTATTGCCGTATGCTCCATAATGAGATACCTAGTAATATCAATAAGAGCGAACCTGCAGAAAGGAAACGAGAATGAATCAAAGCAGTAATGAAAAATTCATAACTTTTGTCCTGACGCTGGCTTCTGCCGGAATGATCATAGAGAATATAGTGATGGGATGGGAATTCTGGATGGTTCCCGTTGTTTTTGCAGGGGTTGTATTGATCTGGGGCATCAGCCTGACTGACCGTCTCGATGAATTTGTCCGCAGCGTAGTATTTTTTGGAATCGGTGCACTGCTTTTCTTTTATCACGGTATACACAAGACGAGTCTTTTCGA
This sequence comes from Lachnospiraceae bacterium UBA4364, assembly GCA_002393955.1. Lineage (GTDB taxonomy): Bacteria > Bacillota > Clostridia > Lachnospirales > Lachnospiraceae > NK4A136. Next base: position 23,751 of record DGSK01000013.1, read on the forward strand.
TGTGGCTTTGGTGACTACGCTTATTCTGGCAACGTTTTCACTGTTAAATAAAATGTACATGATGAATATCCTGCTTCTTGAGTTTTTTTCAATATTATTTATTCATGTCATAAATCTTCCCGGAGGAGATCCGATACAGTACGACAGTCTTACTGTCTTAAGACTTCTGCTTCATATCATAATAGTCCTTTTGGTGTACTATTATTGCGCAAAATCCATAGACGACAGGCTGGAAGAAGCTAAGGAAAAGAAGATAAAGAATGAACGAATAGAAGCGAATGATGCAAGCATGGAAGATTTCCTGTCGAATATATCCCATGAACTCAGGACACCGGTCAATGTAGTAAACGGCATGTCAGATCTTCTTATAAAAAAGGGTGTGGGACACGAAGCAGATGCCATCAAAAATGCCGGTGTAAGGCTTGCGTACCAGATAGAGGATATACAGGATTATACCGAATGCAGGAGAAATAAGGTTTTTCTCGAAGAAGATAATTACATGAGTATCTCACTCATAAATGACGTTGTGACTGCTTTCCGCGTGAATGACAGTAAAGGCAATCTGGAACTTGTAGTCGATCTGGATCCGAAGGTTCCTACTATGATGCGCGGTGATATCAAAAAGCTGCATAAGATATTCCGTCATCTTCTGGAAAATGCAATAAAATTCACGAAGAACGGCGGTATCTGCGTAAAGATGCATGCGGAGGATATGGATTATGGCGTGAATCTTATCATAGAGATGATGGACACCGGTATCGGAATGGATAAGAATGCAGTTTCAGCCATTTCCGAGGGTATGTATCAGGCAAATAAGAAGAGAAACCGCAGTTCAGGCGGAATAGGCCTCGGTCTTTTCATTGTATATGGTTTTGCACATAAGATGGGCGGGTTTGTAAAGATCGAAGGTGAGAAAAACAGGGGGACGATAATCCGTGTAACCATTCCCCAAAAGGTCGTGGATGGCAAACCCTGTCTGATGCTTAAGGAACGTTTCAAAGGTGCGGTGTTATTTCATGTAAAACCTGATAAATATAAGGTTCCGCAGGTCAGGGACTTTTATCGCAGTATGGCGGCTAATCTTGCGGCAGGTGTCGGCGTCCCTCTTTATGCTGCCGAAACAGTTTACGAAGTAGAAAGACTTAAGGATAAACTGAATGCTTCATTTGTGTTTATGGGGCAGGAAGAATATGAAGAAAACCGGGGCTATTTCGATATGCTGTCGAAGGAGGATATCATAGTTGCGGTATCAGCTGACCAGGGATTAAAGGTATCAAAGGACAGCAGGGTAGTGCTTATGCCTAAGCCGCTGTATGCATATCCTATTCTTAAGGTTCTGAATGAAGAAATCGATGCAAAGAATATGGAAAACGAAGACCTGGGAGAAAGACCGGTATTTGAAGGTGTAAGGGCTTTGGTTGTGGATGATGAGCCAATGAACCTTGTAGTGGCTACGTCTCTTTTCCGGGATTACAAAATGATAATCGAGACCGCAGGAAGCGGAAAAGAAGCAATACATAAATTCCACAATAATGAATATGATCTGATATTCATGGACCATATGATGCCTGAGATGGATGGTGTGGAAGCGATGAAACAGATCAAATCCATGGCCGAAGACCTTAAGCGTGATATAGCGGTTATAGCGCTTACTGCAAACGCCGTATCCGGTGCCCGCGAGATGTTTATAAGGGAAGGGTTTGACGGCTTTATCGCGAAGCCCATCAACACATCGGATTTTGAAAGGGTTGTGCAGAGAGTATTGCACGGAGTAAAGACAGGCAAGGGAGGTGAGGTATAATGAATCCGATCGCACTCTTTAAAAAAGCCTTTGCTGTCGTAAAAGATCCGGACAGGGATTTTACCGAGAGAATATTTCTTATACTTACTCTTATGTCTGAAGTGGCCGTGTTTGTTGCATTTATCGGCGATCTTCTCACGGGTGAAAGTATCTATGAGATAGCGGTTCTTTTGGGAATCCTTGTATTTGTTCCGCTGGTTGCAATGGTATGCCTGTATTTTGACAGGCTTAAGCTGGCCATCAGGATCATAGTGCTCAGCCTTGTGTTCATAATACTTCCGGCGCTGTTCTTTTTCGGAGGCGGGCTGCAAGGCGGCGGTGTCGTTTGGATAATATTTGCATTCATGTATGTCGGACTCGTTCTTAATGATAAATGGCGTAACATAATGTTTGCGGCAATCGGAATTATGACGATAGCTTGTTTTCTGACTGCATATTATTATCCCGAGTTAGTATATCCGCACAATAATGATACATTCCATATGGATTTCCTTATTTCACTTTTGCTGGTGGGAATCCTGTGTTTTGTAATGACATGGTCACAGGGAAAGCTGTTTGCGGAGCAGAGCGCGCGTGCAAAAAGAGAAGCGGAAAGAGCTGAGGAACTGACTCGTTCCCAAAACCGCTTTTTCTCAAGCATGAGCCATGAGATACGAACTCCGATCAATTCTATCTTAGGCCTGAATGAGCTGATACTTCGTGACCAGAGTGCTTCGGATGACATAGTAAGGGATGCCTCAAGTATACAGGGTTCCGGAAAGCTCCTGTTGGCTTTGATAAATGATATTTTGGATTTTTCCAAGATAGAGGCAGGAAGTATGGATATCGTGCCTGTCAATTACCGTGTAGGCGATATGCTTTCCGAGATAGTGAATATGCTGTGGCTCAGGGCTCATGACAAGGGACTGGGTTTTGAAGTAAGCGTGGATCCGGAAGTTCCCGTGGCTCTGTATGGAGATGAGGTACGTCTTAAGCAGATCATTATAAATCTACTGAATAATGCGATTAAGTATACTAAAGAGGGACGCATTGAACTGCTTGTTGAAAGCAGGGATATAGATCCGGAAACAGTTGAGCTTGTGGTCTCTGTTTCGGATACTGGTATGGGTATAAAAAAGGAAGACCTGCCGTATCTCTTTGACGCTTTTAAGAGAGTGGACGAGGGGAAGAACAGCCACATAGAAGGAACCGGTCTAGGGCTGAGCATAGTTAAGCAGCTTGTGGAGCTGATGGACGGAACGATATCCGTAAACAGTGTGTATGGTGAAGGCTCAACTTTTTCATTTAGTATAAGACAGGCGGTTACGGATCACAGTGCCGTTGGTGTTCTTAATATACACAATCAGCAGGTTATAAAGCGTAATGAGTATGAAAGCAGCTTCCTTGCTCCGGAGGCAAGGATACTGATCATTGATGATAATGAGATGAACCTTGAAGTGGAGAGCAGGCTTTTAGCGGATACTGATATGGGGATAGATACCGCTTTAAACGGAAAGGATGCTCTGGATAAATGTCTGCGGATCCATTATGATGTCATCTTTATGGATCACCTGATGCCGGGAATGGATGGAGTTGAGTGCTTTGGACAGATAAGAAATCAGGCCGGTGGACTTAACAGGAATACGCCTGTTATTGTGCTGACAGCAAATGTCGGAAGTGAAAACAGAGAACTCTACAATAAAGTCGGGTTTGACGGATATCTCGTAAAACCTGTTTCGGGAGAAGCGATGGAGGAAATGCTTATCAGGCATATCTCCGGGGATAAGCTGATCCTTAGAAACATTATGAGAGAAAATGATGAGGTTATCAACGCTTCCGACAGATATGCGGAGAAGCTTCCTGTTATTGTTGCTTCTTCAAGCATGAGCGATATTCCTGACGAGCTGATACGTAAACTGCATATTCCCATCATTCCTTTTGTTATCCGGACCGAAAACGGTATATTCAAGGATGGTGTGCATCTCGATGCTTTTGAGCTGATACGGATCACCAAGTCGGGAAATGAAGCTGTGTCTGATGCTCCGGATGAAGATGACTATACGGAATTCTTTGCCGGTATCCTGCAGAGAACACACCATCTGATATATATAGCCATAACAAAAAGCATGAGCAAGGACTATGTTATCGCTTCCGAAGCTGCGAAATCATTTGACAATGTAACGGTTATAAATTCCGAATGCCTGTCCAGTGCAACCGGACTGTTAGTGATGATAGCATACAAACTGATCCAGCAGGGGCTTCCTGTCCAGGAGATCATTACTGAACTTGAAACGGTAAAGTATCGTTTAAAGTGCAGCTTTGTAATAGACTCAACGGAATATATGGCAAAACGAAATCTGATAGGAAAAGGCGTAGACAGGGTAGCAAAGGCGCTTAACCTGCATCCGGCGCTCAGATTCCGAAAAGATAAGGCGTACATTGGCGGAATATGGATGGGAAGAAGCCGAAGGGCATATAAGAAGTATATCAACATGGCACTTCCTCCTGATACTATTCCCGATCCGGATGTCGTTTTTATTACATATGCGGACATACCGTTGGAGACTCTTAAGTGGATAGAGGAGGAGATAAGGAAAGTTGCATATTTTGAAAATGTGATATTCCAGCAGGCGTCAGCGGCTATATCGTCCAACTGCGGACCGGGAACATTTGGTATCCTTTATTTCCTAAAATCCAATAAGTCATATAATCTTGCATCCTATGTTGCGGAGACGAGGTCTGAAGAAACTGTTCCTGAAAGGGAAAGCGACAGTGCATATGCGGATGATGACTCGGAGATGGATACGGAGCAGGAGGAAGAACTTTCGGAAGAAATGCAGGAAATGCTTGCTTTCCTTGATGAACTCGGATCGGAGGATAGTATATCTGAAGAATGTTTAGTTGAAGAAAGCGGCTCCGGAGAATGTGTGGACAGAGAAAATGCACAACAGAGTGGGTTATGTGAAGAAAACTGGTACGAAAAGCTTGAAGGTATAGATTCTGAAGCTGCAATAAAGAACAGCGGTTCAGAGGAGGCTTTCAAGGCTGTATTAAAGATATTTTATGAGTCGATAGGTGAAAAGCACGAGGCACTTGAAAGCTGCTACACTTCAAAAGACTGGGAAAACTATACCATAAGGATCCATGCGCTGAAGAGCTCGGCAAGGCTGGTAGGTGCCATGGAACTGGGGGCAGATGCGGAACGCCTGGAGGCAGCAGGGAAAGAAGGCGATATTTCCTACATTGAGGAAAAACATGCAGCCGCTATGGATAAATATCTGAAATACGCTGAGATTTTGGCCCCGGTATATGAGGAAGCAGACGGAGCAGATGAGGAAGAAGATAAACCGGTTGCAGATGATTTTCTAATGGAAAGTATCTACGAGGGACTTCGGGAAGCAGCGGAAAATATGGACTGTGATATGATAGATTCCATCATGGAGGAGATTGCGGAATATGCGATCCCGGAAGCGGAGAAGGAACGGTTTAAGATTGTATGTGAGAAGGCAAATATGTTTGATTATGAAGGAATGATTCAGGCACTTACAAAATAAAAAATAGGAGGAGAATGCCGATGGATGTGATCCTGGAGGAAAAAATGAAGAAGATATTCAGAGGGGAGCTAAAGTACAGCTCGTCAAACCTTGCATTTAACATGCTTATTTCAAAAATGCAGAAGAGAGTTGCTGCGAATCCTGAGAGCCTGGATGCATGTATTAAAGATCTGGAAGCCTTTCTGGCAAAATATCCGATCGTTGCCAAAGTGGATCTTGCAAATATCGCGGCACTTTAAATCAGCCAAAACAACCGTAATTATAAGGAGGGGTTAATATGTATATCAGCTTAGATGAAACAGTAAAAATGATAAATGAGGGGAAGGTTCTTCATATCGCAGCGGATGAGTCGTTGCTTGATAAGCTTCCAAAGGGCAGATGGATAGGCGGAACCACACCATATTTTATCAGCGAGGACGGCGGAGTGTTCTCAAAGGAAATGCTCTTTGTATATGAGATTGATTATGCGGAAGAGATAAGTATTGCCACATATGGCAAATATAATGTTTTTCAGATCGTTGAAGAATGCTATGACAACGGACTTACCACGATTATTATACCCTACGGTTCCGCTGTTGCTACCAAGTATGCCAAAGAAGCACCGGAGATAGAGGAATTGCTCATGCATCCGACTATAGGCTGGATATCCGGTTTTGATCTGGCAGAACCCGGTGAGGCAAAAGTATATGATGGAACTACAGGAATGTCTTATACTGACAAGGCAGTAGTGATGTATATCAAGCTGCCGGAGAATAAGACTGCGATGATCAATATGATCAATATTTTCAGGGATGATAAGTCGGATCCGGTGATCAGGTTTAATGAAAACGAATTAGAGGCAGGCAGGTGTACCGTGAATGATAAGGAGGTATGTCTGGCCGAGTATATCAAAGAAAATGGCATAGAGACAGGTATGCCGCTTGTAGCGGATTATAACGGTTCTTATTTCAATACTTCTATCAAGAGCGTAGATGATAAAACAGTTGGATTTTATGCACCGGTCTTCAAGAATATCGATTATCGTTTTGCTGCTCGTGTGGAGGATTATGCGAGAGAATTTAAGAACAAGATCGATGAAGCCGGCGCCCATGCTCCTGTGTTTTCATTTAACTGTATATTAAATTATCAGTATGGAAATCTTAACGGAAGAAAGATAACACCGTATACAGGACCGGTTACATTTGGCGAGATCGCTTATCAGATGCTGAATCAGACACTTGTATATTGTGAGGTTGTGGGACAGGATGATTGATACCGTTATACAGATCAATGATACGGTAAATGAGATTGCCTGGGGGACATTCGGAATTTCCCTTCTTCTTGGCACGGGGATAATATGCACGTTGATCACAGGTTTTTTCCAGGTCACGCATTTAAAACACTGGTTTTTAAAAACCTTTGGGATCATGCGCAGTGAAGGACGTATCATTAATGATGCGGGGGCACTGTCACAGTACAGAGCGTTCTGTACTGCACTGTGTGCGACTATTGGTACCGGGAATATCGCGGGTGTCTCTACCGCAATCTGCATGGGCGGACCGGGAGCTGTGCTATGGATGTGGGTAGCGGGGTTCCTGGGAATGATGGTAAAATTTGCGGAAAATACCCTGGGCCTGTATTACAGAAGAAGAAATCAGGAAGGGGCATGGTCCGGCGGACCGATGTATTATCTGCAGGACGGACTCGGATCGATAAAGCACTGCAAAGGACTTGGAAAGCTGTTGGGCGTTATGTTCTGCCTTTTTACCATGCTGGCTTCTTTCGGAATCGGCAATATGGCGCAGATCAATAAGATAACCATTAATTTCGGTTCAACCTTCCTTTCGGATGTGGATTACGGCCTGTTTCTTGGGGCACCAAAGGTTAACTGGCTGATCGGTGTGACACTTATGGTTGCGGCTGCTGTTATAATAATGGGAGGCTTCAGGCGCCTGGCAGCCGTATCGGAGACTTTGATACCCGTCATGTCTGTAGCTTATATTCTGGGGTGCATAGTGATGATATTACTGAATATATCAAAGCTTCCCATGATCTTTTCTTCCATTTTCCGGTTTGCCTTAGGTCCGGATGCTGTTGCAGGAGGTGTGGCAGGAACAGCAGTACAGTTAGCGTTTAATACCATAAAGAATGGCTGTAAAAGAGGTGTGTTTTCAAATGAAGCGGGCCTCGGTTCGTCCGTAATGGTACATAGCAATACCAGTGTCAGAGAGCCGGTGAGACAGGGAATGTGGGGAATCGCAGAAGTTTTTCTTGATACTATGATAATATGTACGCTTACGGCACTGGTTGTGCTGGGATCGGGGGCCATCGACCTTGAGACAGGACTTGCTGCTAACGGAACAAATGATGCGACTCTTGTCACGGAAGCATTCGGTACCATGCTGGGGAAGCCGGGGGAATGGTTTGTGGTGATAGCGATTACGCTTTTTGCCTTTACCACCGTATTGGGATGGTCTTACTATGGCGCAAAAGTAACGGAATATCTTCTGGGCGTTACCTGCGGACGAATCTACAGGCTGATATTTATCGGCGTTATGGTATTCGGTGCTGTGATGGAGTCTAATCTGGCATGGAGTATTTCGGATACTTTTAACGGGCTTATGATGATACCTAACCTTATAGGTCTGATCGTACATGTGCCTTTGCTGATCAGACTGACAAAAAACTATACAGACAGACGCATAAGAGGAAAAGATATTGCACCAATGCTGTCATTTGACCCGGATATACAGAAGGATGCGCAGGCAGCAGTCCTAAAAGGTGCTGATTAGTAAAATACCCGGCTCTGTATTATAATATACACATCAGGAGGATTAAAAATGAGCGAAGGGAATAAAGACGTTGCTATCATAGTGCTTCAGTACAGTGTTGTAGTTAAAGGCATCGAGAGAAAACTGAATGAGGCAGGATATCAGACCTCGGTTATTGAAGATGATCATGCAAGAATAGAGGAATTCTCAAGAAGTTCGGATATATTCCTGTTCTATCTTCCGGGTGATGTGACCAATAAACTGCTAATGTTGGAAAAAGTTTCGCATGTTTGTGAGAACGTGAAAGAGTGCAGAAAAAATATGATCCTGATAGGCGAGCCGAAAGACCGTCAGGAACTGACGCTAAAAGCTCCTGTTGTATCTGAGTTTGCCTGGCTGGACAGGCCTGTTGAGATCAATGTACTTGAACATGCAATAGAAAATGTCATTGCCGGAAAAAATATAAATCCCGGGAAAAAGAATATCCTGATCGTTGATGACGATCCCTCATATGCAAAGATGATACGCGAGTGGATAAAGGGGGATTATCAGACCAATATCGTGACAGCGGGAATGCAGGCAATAACATTTTTATTGAAGAACCACGTGGATCTGATACTGCTTGATTATGAAATGCCTGTAGTGGATGGACCTCAGGTTCTCCAGATGCTGCGGCAGGAACCGGCTACAGCGAAGATCCCTGTGATATTTCTGACAGGAGTCGGTACAAAAGAGGCTGTGGAGCGAGTCATGCAGCTTAGACCGAACGGCTATATCCTGAAAACAACCTCAAGAGACGATCTTCTTAAGTATCTTCATGGAAAACTGGGCTAAGGCAGTGTTATCATTTAACTGGCAGTGATAACAGAATATAAAGGTACTTAATAATTATGCGAAAAGTGACTGCAGAAGAGCGGCAGATACTTATAGATAATCCCGAGCTTGTGATGTTTGATCCGTATAAAGCCATGAAAAACCACAGCATTTCTTTAGCAAAAGCTGTTGTGGTGCCCATGGCTTTTTGTATGTTTTTCTTTATTTTTGCTATCAGATATGATCAGTTTTTTGAACGTCATGGCATACTGATGGCCTCATTCCTTTTTCTGGGGGTATGTATCAGCTCTGCGGCTGTTCCCCTTGCGTATGTTTATTTTGATAACAGTAACTACAATAAGGAAAAAGCAGTTCATTACGCCGGAAAACTTAAAAAGCTTCTCCCGGTAAATTTAGTGTGCAATAAGGTAAGGATATCCTGGATCACATATGAAAAAGCAGAAGGTGAATATATAGAGGACGGAAAGCCGCAGATGTTCGGTTATAGTGCATTCGTGAACATTATAAGTCTTAAACCGGGAGATGAAGTGGTATATATAACGGACAGGAAAAACTTCTGGGCAATGGTTAAGAGGGATGTGCGCACGGAGAGCTTCTATGTGACGGAAGATGAGTGATCATTATGGGGGAATAATGAATTACTGCTTGACTTTCGGAGATACCATTGATAATATAGTGCTGAAATTTTTTCTTCCGGGCTGGAAGAAGCTGATGGGTGTCTGATAAGCATTAAAAATAAATATCGGTAATACATACTCACCGTCTGGCCCTTTATAGGATCAGGCGGTGAGGTCGTTTTAGGGGTAAGTAAACAAAATAGAGAAAGTGTTAGCAAAAAATGATCAGAAAAATCTGAAAATTTTAAAGGTTCTAAGGAGGAGAAAGGAAACGATGAACGAAGAACTTGATATGCATTTTGTATCAGGCTATTGTCTCGCAGCGCTCTTAGCATATCTGATAAAGGTGGTATGTTTTGTAATATCTACGGGAATATCGCATTATGTGGCTTTTAATGTCCTGGAAGCATTGCGGCTTAGGGTGGCAGATGCTTTTTTAAAGGCACCGCTGGGGGAGGTATATGCACATTCGATAGGAGAGATCAAAAGTGTGATCATTGACAAGATTGAAGATATTGAGCCTCCTCTTGCACATGTGGTTCCGGAAGGTGCGGGACATATCCTGCTTCCGATAGTGTGTTTTATCGCACTTTTATTTGTAGATGTCAGGGTAGCACTTGCTTCGCTCTTAGCTTTGCCTATAGGACTTGTATTTATGATACTTACTTTTGTGATAAGCGGTAAAAATATGGAGAAGTACCAGAAGGCAAATGCCTCTATGAGCAGCATGATAGTTGAATATGTGGAGGGGATTGAGGTTATCAAAGCCTTTGGAAAAACAGGAGTGAGCTATGAAAAATTTGCGGGTGCGATATGTGATTACAGGGATTTTGTCATTGAGTGGCTTAAGTCCACATGGATAACCATGAAGCTTGCGTTTGCTTTTATGCCTGCCACCTTGCTTGGCGTGGTTCCGGTAAGTATTCTGTTAGTCAGTAAAGGAAGCATGACGGTTTCCGAGATGGCTCTTTCGGTCATGCTGGCAATGTCCATGGTGATCAGCATGGCTAAGATCGAAGTATTTTCAAACGGCCTGAGACAGATGCAGTATACAGTGCTTGAGATAAAAAAGTTATGGAAAGATCACAGCTTTATAACAGGATGTGGCAGGCTCATATAGGAGCCAGAAACTGGGCTGCAGGAAATGTAAAGGAGGCATTCTCCTGTCATAATCTTAGACGAGTCCACTGCAAGCATCGATCCTGAAAATGAGCATCTGATACAGGGGGCGCTTACAGAACTCTCCAAGGGTAAGACCGTGATCATAATCGCACACAGACTGGCAACGATCGAAGTGGCGGATCAGATAATTGTCATAGATGACGGCAGGATTGTTGAAAAAGGCAGACATAGAGAACTGCTTGATTTAGGAGGAAGGTATGCTGGCTTCGTGAAGATCAGGCAGCAGGCTGAAAACTGGCATATTGCATGAAAACGATCCTTATATTATCACTCCTTTCTCGTCGGAGTCTTTGTTGGAAGAGGTTATAACGTTGAGTCACATAAGGAAAAGGGATTGGGAGATCGGATATTAAAACCAAAGTTCATTAAATATTGGTGCCACAGCAAATTTAAATTTTTATTTCATAAAGACGAATCCCCAAGGGTTCGTTTTTTTTGTAAAAAGTGACACTAAACATATAGTTAATCAGGACTTGATTTTTTCGGGGGGGGGGGTATATTAACTATGTTTTATTTTGTGTCAGTTGAATGTGTGAATGTGTGAAAGGAGTTTGTGTAAGTATGAAAAGAAAAATCACAAGTTTATTTTTGCTGGGAGCTGTTACGATCAGCGTTGTCGGATGTGGCAATAATGAGAAAGATCAAGCAGTTGCACAGTATCAGGAGATGGGGATGACGGAGGAGGAAGCTAAGGAGGTTGCGGATGCAGTCTTAGCAGGCGATGAGGACGTATTGAATGCCGATGCTGTTGAGAATCAACAGCAGGAAAAGGTTGAATTATCGTTTGAACCGTCACAGGAGATTCTGGATGCAGATTTAGGTTCCGGCAAAGTTCAGATTCTGGATACAGTATTTCAGAGAGGCGGATATCTTACATTAGATGAGTTTATTGCTAAATACGGCTCTGAATACGATTTTAGCGATATAGATACGGAATCTTTTTCAAAAGGTGGAAACACTCTCAAGGTCTTTCCGGTAAAGAAGATAGAAGTAAATCCTGAAGGATTTTTTGAGGTTAGCGACGCTGTATATAATAACCTTGGTTCATCAAACAGATTTGCACTGTACCTTGTGATTTCGGAAACCTCAGAAGATCATGTCAGACTGGGAGACCTTCCTGTTCTGGATATATCAGTATGTGATCCGATGAATGGCATATATTCTTCTGCCGGTTGTTGGTATCCGGGAGGATTTATCTATCAGGAACCAACAGGCTATACCTATGAAACAATAGGGGAGTTTGAGAATTATCTTGATTCATTTGGTTATGTTTTTGTGGACGAAAATCAATTTGGACATATTGAGCTGTCACCTAATGAATATGCTCCTTACGGAAGTAAGTCTGAAAACGACAGGATTCTTTTGGCTATGAATAATGACAAAAACCTTATGGGAGATTGCCCGGTGTTCTGCTATATTTTTGAGGAGGACAGAAATACCGGAAATATTAAATTGAATTTTTTCACTGAGGATAATGTCAGGTTTTATGATGAACAGCAGGGAAAAGTCATCCAGCAGTGAGTTGATCCGATATAATCCGAAAACTAAAAAATATCCTCTGCTTCAATCTGGGCGGGGGATTTTTTTACAAAATACGTTTATCCAGAATGCTATCATTGTACGATGGAAAGAGTAGAAAACAAGTACACTTCCGGCCTTTTTTGTATGCTACCGAATGGTTTATAATATAAATCATAGTATATTTACAAAAAGATGCGAGAGGTGACAACCGATATGTTTAGAAAAATGAGAAGATTTAAGCAGCAGATCAGCGAGGAGGAATGCGTAAGGATACTTAAGGAACAGCCACGCGGAGTATTATCAATGATAGGTGATGACGGGTATCCCTATGGAATACCTATGGATCACCTGTATATGGACGACGGACATATTTATTTTCATGGAGCGAAGGAAGGGCATAAGATCGATGCTATATCCAGATGCGACAAGGTAAGCTACTGCGTATATGATGAGGGATACCGGAAGGAAGGCGAATGGGCGCTAAACATCAACAGCGTGGTGGTATTTGGAAGGATTCATGTCGTGGAAAATGAGGAAAAGAAAAAGGAAATCTGCACTCTGCTCTGCAGAAAGTTTACTGATGATGAAGCATATCTTCAAAGAGAGCTGGAGAATGCATTCCACAGAGTGAACTGCCTGGAGCTGGTACCGGAGCATATGACTGGGAAGCTGGTCAATGAAGCATAAAATATAATATGAAATGTATTATAAATTACAGGTGTAGATGTTTTGTGGGGGGATAGAAGTGTTTAGAAATAAGGTGTGCTTATCTGATAAGTGCTATATCGGTAAAAGATAGTCACATAGAAATATTTTGAGGATGATTTATGTTCTTCATACAAAAAAGTAGCAGAGACGATTTGTTTTTTCTGCTGCTTTTTGCTTATGTGGTTATTAATGAATGATCGCGCCGGTATCATTCGCAATATATGGGGTATCTGCACTTATATGCAGGTGTTTTAAAAAAGAAAGTGTCTACTATTTCTAGTAGGCACTTAAGTAAGTGAATATCACCAAGCCCAAACTATACCTTCTTCACTACCTGTCTCACCGATTGTAGCAAACGCTCCTGCTGTACTGTAATAGTAATCAAATGACATACCATTTGCACAAGTGAACTTAGCATTTGTACCTGCAACTGTAACATTAAATGAAGTAACTTTTGAACCTGAGTAATCCTCAATGGCTGAAATAATTTCTGCCTCATGACCTGCTACATACGGAAGTCCAGAAGATGCAAGCTGAGATGCTATATCAACCCCTGTTGATTCGTTACTTGCAGGTGCTACTTCAGTAGGCTTAGCCTCTTCAGTAGGTTTTACATCCTCTGTAGGCTTTACTTCTTCAGTAGGTGCAACTTTCTCAGTAGGCTTTGCCTCATCTGTATCCTCTACAGTAACATTACTGGAAGTTGCTCTATCAGATGCCTCAACTGAAGAATCATCTTCAGTCTTATCAGTAGGCTCAGCCTCTTCAGTAGGTTCAACCTCGACCTCTGTAACTTCCTTGACCTCTGTTTCGGTATCAACATCTGAGGAAACTGCATCACTGACTTCTTCCTCAACTGCTACTGAAGAATCAACTGGTTCTACAGTCTGAGCTGTTGTACCACAAGCACCAAGTGTAGCACATACCGTCATCATTACCATTGCCATAACTACTTTTCTTTTCATAGTATAACCTCCGTTATAATAATTTGTTTGGCTAGTAATTAACCAAATATTTAATTTTACAAAATAAAACTGTAAAAGAAAAGACATCTTTCACAGCTTTAGAATTATCAATGATTACTATGCTATATTTTAAAGGTGGATACATGCGGTCGAATGAACCGGCCGCATGTTATCCCTGCAATGGTGCGCGATAGTGCCGGAAACGTGATAACCGGTTGGACAGCATTAGCCCTTATAATCCCATACAATCTTATATGTGTTGTATCAGCGCATATATCTTAACTCTTAAACGGTGTTATTATACTACATATAAATCATATACTCTATACATTCTCAGAATTATCACTATCGTACACAGAGTAAAAGTTTTCTCGGAT
>DGSK01000034.1 GCA_002393955.1 Lachnospiraceae bacterium UBA4364
TAACTAAAACTTCCCACTAACTGAACTACTTAGAACGACACTCGCAATTGCGCCGGAACAATCACGATGCGTTGCATCGGTTCCGGTGCATATGCGAGTCGTCGTTCTCTTTCCACAGACTATATGTGGGAAGTTTTAGTTACTATGATATAAAAATAAAACCGGCTCCGCAAGGGAACCGGTTTAATGTGTGCGTGACAGGATTCGAACCCACGACCTTCTGGTCCGTAGCCAGACGCTCTATCCAGCTGAGCTACACGCACTTACCTGACGAAAACGTCCATTGCGTAGAATACCATATGCGGGAGAAAATGTCAAATTGAAAAATAAATTTTAGGGTGTTATTATGATTTAAGTGTCAAAAATTAAGAAATTTTTTGGAGGAGAAATGACAAAATCAAAGATTGAGCCCCACAGATGTTTTATAAGCTCCATAGATGCCGGGGCGGCTTATGTGGATTATAATGAGTATACACTGGATCCTGATAGTGAGATATATGATTATATCCTGCAGCTGATCGCATACAATTACGACAATACCGCTTCCAGGAAAGCTGTTTATGATGAGGATTCTTTCCTTGCAGCCATAGTTCCTGAAAATGCAGAGGGTTTTGATGCTTTTGTGGATGTGGTGGCTGATGAGATGCATGAACTCTTAAAGCAGGTAGCGGAAATGAGTCCCGGAAGCGGTCTGTTTGTGTATGCGACTGTTGACGGACAGCCGGTCATAGCATTTTTTAAACTGAATTATCAGACTAAATTTTCCTGTGAAAAGAATTCTGATGGAGAACTTACGTGGACCAAGGATTACAGACTGCTTCCGTCACATACCCAGAAAGAGTATGATTATTTTTTCATAAATGTATTCGAGAACAGGGTTTCCATGTCGGACTCCAAATGCATGGTGGATGGTCAGTATGTAAACTATATGGCTGAATGCATCTTAAAGATCAGCTTGAGAAAATCCGAGAAGGAAGTGGTAAAAGTCATACAGGATGTTATGACAAATACCATAAAGGAGTGCTATGAAGATGAGGCACCCCAGAAAATCTTTGAGTACAGGCGGGTGGTGGCTGATACTGCAAGGGAAGAGGGTGAGATAAATCCCAAACGTATCAGGGATACCGTTTTCTCAGGAAATGAAAAGGCCATGGAACGCTATGAACAGCAGGCGGCTGATATGGAAATAAAGGAGCAGCCTGTTTATGTAAGCCCGAAGACCAGAAGAAGCCTGGCTAAGAAGCAGAAGATCATTACAAAGAGCGGCATAGAGCTTCTGGTGCCGGTGGAACTTCTGTCGGACAAGAATGTTTTTTCTTTCAGGCAGGAGAATGGGATGGTATCTATCGTTATAAATGACATGAGCGGTGAAGTGAAATGAGCTGTCGGTGAACCATCAGTCAGCCGGCGGTGAACCGATGGGGAATCTCCGGCAAATAACAATGGATTGATAACAGAAGCGGTTTGTGGTATAGTATATTGTCGTATGAAAAGGCAATTGCGTTCGGATTGTGTTTGTATGGTCCGGCGTGCAATAAGGATAAATAAAGGAGATAAAGCATGACACTTCTTGAAGAATGGCACAGTAAAGCCTATGATACACAGAATCACAGCAGAGAGTCTCTTAAGAGGCTGTGGGATGACTATTTTGCAAAAGAGCAGGCAATCTATGCACAGCTTTTAAAAGAGCCGGATACCGAAGTAAAAGGAACGGTAAAGGGATTGGCAGAAAAGTATGATATATCCCTTATGTACATGGTAGGGTTCCTGGAGGGCATACAGGAAAGCCTTAAGGTGGAGAATCCTATCGAAACAATGGATGAGAATACGGAAGTTTCTTTAGCTTTTGATAAGGAAATGCTTTTCAAGAATATGGTTGATGCCAAGGCTGAGTGGCTTTACAATCTGCCTGAATGGAATGCTATATTTGACGAAGAAAAGCGTGCCGCACTTACCAAGGAGGCAAGGGAGATGGGAACTGTAAAGAAACCTGAAAAGATTTATCCCAACGATCCCTGTCCCTGCGGAAGCGGAAAGAAGTACAAGAAGTGCTGCGGTAAAGCAGGCTGATGATATTGAGGGGCTGCCGGAAAAGGGGGCCTCTTTTTTACAGTTTTAGGAATTAGAGTATTAAGCAAAACGGAGGAAAAAAAGATGACAAAAATAGATGTTATATCAGGATTTCTCGGGGCAGGAAAGACCACTCTTATAAAGAAACTCCTTGCTGAGGCATGGAAAGGTGAGCAGGTAGTGCTTATCGAGAATGAATTCGGAGAGATAGGAATAGACGGCGGCTTTTTAAAGGAGGCCGGTGTGGAGATCACAGAGATGAACTCCGGCTGTATCTGCTGTTCACTGGTGGGAGATTTTGGAACTGCACTTAAGGATGTTATGAGCCGTTTTACGCCCGACCGTATTGTTATAGAGCCTTCGGGTGTGGGAAAGCTTTCAGATGTCGTAAGGGCGGTTGAGCAGGCTGACCTTGGTGATGGTGCAAAGCTTAATTCTGCTATCACTGTAGTGGATGCCAACAAGGCAAAGCTTTATGTTAAGAACTTCGGTGAGTTCTTTATAAACCAGGTTGAGAACGCCGGTACCATTATATTGAGCCGTACGGGTAACATTTCGGATGATAAGCTTCAGAAGACACTGGATATACTGAAGGAGCATAATGCAAAGGCTACTATCATAACCACGCCCTGGGATCAGATAACGGGTGCTTCCATAAAGGATACCATGGAGGGTGTTGATCTTATGGATACCCTCTTAAAAGAAGTTATAGAGAAGTATGAGCATCACGATGAAGAGGAACATTGCTGTCATCATCACCATCATGATGATGAGGATGAAGGACATGAGCATTGCTGTCATCACCATGATGATGAGGACGGGGAGGAGCATGAGCATTGCTGTCATCATGACGATGAGGAAGAGCATGAACATGAACACCATCACCATGATCACGATGAACATCATCACCACCATCATCATGATGGCGAAGAATGTGATGATCCCGAGTGCGAGTGCCACCATCATCACCATCATCATGCGGATGAAGTATTTGGCAGCTGGGGCATGGAGACTGCAGCAAAGTACACTGAAGAAGAAATCAGCGGGGCTCTTTCCAAGCTGGTAGACGCTGTGACATACGGAACGGTACTCCGTGCAAAGGGAATGGTTCCTTCGGCAGACGGCAGCTGGATATACTTTGATTATGTGCCCGGGGAGAGCAATGTGCGCAAGGGCGAGCCTCAGCCTACAGGTAAGTTCTGCGTGATCGGTTCAAAGCTCAACGAAGAAGAACTTGAAGAACTTTTCAGGAAATGATGGCATTTCTTTCAACTGAACATTGATGCCGCAAAGTGGCAGAAAGAGGAAGTATGAGACCGGTATATCTTATAAATGGTTTTCTTGAAAGCGGAAAGACACAGTTCATAAAATTTACGATCGCCCAGCCTTATTTTCAGATAAAAGGCAGGACTCTTCTGATACTCTGTGAAGAAGGTGAAGAGGAGTATGAGGACAATGTGCTGAAAGCGGCCAATACCGTGGTGAAGCTTATTGAAGATGAAGAGGACTTCACTACTGAAAAGCTTATGGCGCTGGAAAGGGAAGTGGATCCGGAACGCATAATCATAGAGTACAACGGAATGTGGAATATGAAGAATCTGACACTGCCTTTCCACTGGAATCTTGAGCAGCAGATAACCTGTGTGGATGCGTCAACATTCGAGACCTATTATACGAATATGAAGTCATTGCTGGCAGAGATGATAAGGAAATCGGAGCTTATCATTTTCAATCGGTGTGACAATGTGATGGATAATCTGGCTGTTTACAGGAGAAATATTAAGGCCGTAAACAGCAGCGCAGATGTTATATTTGAAAATGCACAGGGGGAAATTAACCAGATATTTGAAGAAGACCTGCCATATGATCTTAAAGCAGACAAGATAGTACTGGACGAGAAGACTTTTGGAATATGGTATCTGGATACCATGGATCACGCAGAAAGATACGAGGGTAAGATACTGGAGTTTGATGCCATGGTGCTTAAGCCCAAGACTTTTCCCAAGGGATATTTTGTGCCCGGCCGTCTTGCAATGACCTGTTGTGCGGATGATATGCAGTTCCTGGGGTATGCCTGTGAGTATAAGGATGCGGAGAAGCTTAAGGACAGGGACTGGATAAGGATCACAGCAAGGGTAAACAAGGAATTCTTTTCCGATTATCAGGCGGAGGGACCCGTGCTTCATGCAATTAGCGTGAAAAAGACACATAAACCGAAAAATGAGATAGTGGGATTCGGCTGATCCTTTGAGGCGTCGGGATATGCATGGGCATGGTATGTTAACTAACAGTGTAAATATTTCGGATGACTTTGATCTGGAAAAGCTCAGGATCAGCGGTCAGTGCTTCAGGATAAAGCTTTTGCCGGACGGAGTCTATCGCTTTATAAAGGGCAGGCATGTGCTGGATATGAGTATGCCTTCCCCGGGAACATATGCTATAAGCTGCGGGGACGAGGAATTTTCCGATGTCTGGCATGACTATTTTGACCTGGACCGGGATTATGCCGCTATCAGGAGCGAAATCGATCCAGACGATACATATCTTAAGTCTGCAGCAGAAAGTGGAAAAGGCATAAGGATACTGAAACAGGATCCGTGGGAGTGCCTTATCTCTTTCATAATTTCCCAGAGAAAAAATATACCCGCCATAACGGCAGCAGTTGAGTCCATATGCAGAAACGGCGGAAGAGAGATTGATGGTACCGGGGAATATGAGTTCCCGGATGCGGAGCGCATGCTTGGGTTTTCGGATGAGCAATGGGCATCTTTTAAGCTGGGGTATCGTGAGGCTTATGTCAGAAGCGCTGTTACGGATTCACCGGATATGGACAGCATGGCAGATCTTAGTGATGAAGGGCTTATGGAATGCCTGACTGCCATGCACGGTGTCGGTATAAAGGTGGCTTCCTGTACGGCGCTTTTTGCTTATTCAAGAGTGAATCTTGCTCCGGTGGATGTGTGGATAAAGCGTGTGTTTGATGAGCAGTACGGCGGGGAGGATGTCTTAAGCGGAAGGAAGAATGCAGGGATACTGCAGCAGTACCTTTTTTATCATGCCAGAGTGTCAAGCTGAATTTTCCGGACCGTATCAGCGTCCGGAGAGTGACTTGTACAGGTGGCTTTTATATGATGTTTTTCATTGAATGTGGAACGTGTATATGGTAATATATATGGCAGTACGGATTTGTTGGAGAATAATATGTGCGGATGTGACAGACATAATTTCATGAAACCAGATGTGCTTGTCGATGCACATTATTTTTTATTATTTATAGTATTTGAGGGAAACGTTTTGTTTCTCTTTTTTGTTTTATCGGATGGGATGCGCAGGTTTTTTAGCTGATGCAGAAAACTGCATGATGTGGGAAATGTAATGATTTCATCTGCGCAGCCCGATTATCTTAGGGAGGAAAATTTATGGAAGTGATCGGAAAAGACGGCAGACCGCTCAGACATCTGATGACACCGTTGGATTTTTCGGTGGAGGAGCTGGATAAGCTTTTTGACTTTGCGGCGGATATCAAGGATCATCCGGATGATTATAAGGATCTGTGTGCAAGGAAGAAACTGGCAACATGTTTTTATGAACCCAGCACAAGGACAAGGCTTTCTTTTGAAACAGCAATGCTCGATCTGGGGGGACAGGTCATAGGATTTTCCGATGCCGCTTCATCATCGGCATCAAAAGGAGAGAGTGTCTCGGACACAATACGTGTCATATCGTGCTTTGCGGATATTTGTGCTATGCGCCATCCTAAGGAAGGAGCACCCATGGTGGCAGCGGCTCATTCCAGGATACCTGTGATCAATGCAGGCGACGGAGGCCACCAGCATCCCACACAGACGCTTACGGATATGCTTACCATCAGGTCACTTAAGGGTCAGCTTGACGGGTTTACCATAGGACTTTGCGGTGACCTTAAATTCGGACGTACAGTACATTCCCTTGTGAATGCAATGCTTCGTTATCCGAATAACAAATATGTGTTCATTTCGCCTGAGGAACTGCGTATACCCAGCTATCTGCGTGAGAAGCTAAAGAGCATGAACGTAGAATTCGAAGAAGTGGAAAGGCTGGAGGACAGCATGCCGAAGCTGGATATGCTTTATATGACCAGGGTTCAGAGAGAACGCTTCTTCAACGAAGAGGATTATGTAAGGCTTAAAGATTTCTATGTGCTGAATAAGACGAAGATGGAGCTTGCACCTAAGGATATGCTGGTGCTTCATCCGCTGCCTCGTGTTAATGAGATATCTGTGGAGATAGATGAGGATCCGAGGGCTGTATATTTTGAACAGGTTCAGTATGGCGTATACGTAAGGATGGCGCTTATAGCTACGCTTCTCGGGCTGGCAGGTTAAAGGAGGAGATACAATGCTTAACGTCGGAAAGATTGATGAAGGATTTGTTCTGGACCATATTCCCGTTGGCAAGGGAATGTCGATATACTATCATCTGGGACTTGATAAGCTGGACTGCATGGTGGCGATAATAAAAAACGCACACAGCAAAAGACTTGGCAGGAAAGATATAATAAAGGTGGAGTGTGACATAAATACACTTAACCTGGATGTACTGGCGGTGATCGATCACACAATTACCGTAAATGTCATAAAAGATGGCGAAATACTCGAAAAGCAGCCGTTAGAGCTTCCGAAGGAATTAAAGGGTGTAATGCACTGCAGAAATCCCCGTTGCATCACATCCATAGAACAGGAGCTGCCGCATATCTTTTATCTGGCAGATCCTGAAAAGGAAATCTACAGATGCAAGTATTGTGACGAAAAAAATTCTGAGAAAATGTAAAGATGATTGTTCGGAAGCAGTTTAAGAAATGACAGTATTCTGAATGGATGAAGGCGTAGATTATTCGGATATGGAACTTGAAAAAATAAGAAAAGAACTGGATGAGGTCGACAGGCAGATCGTGGAACTGTACGAAAAGCGCATGGCTCTTGCCTGCGAGGTGGCTGAATCCAAAAGAACGAGCGGAAAAAATGTATTTGATAAAGCAAGGGAGGATGCCAAGCTTAAGAGTGTATCAGGGCTTGTAAAGAAACCGGAGTACAGGCAGGGAGTGCAGGATCTTTTCGGGCAGCTTATGGGAAGCAGCAGGAAACTGCAGTATTCCATATTGGCTTCGGATGATAAGGGAAGTCTTCCCTTTGCACCTGTTGATGCCCTGAATAAAAAGGCAACGGTTGTTTTCCAGGGGGCAGAAGGGTCTTATTCCGAGGAAGCAGCCCATACATTCTTTTCGGAGACGGCAGAATTTTTCCACACCGATACATTCAGGAATGCAATGCTTGCTCTGGATGAAGGGAGAGCGGAGTATGCTGTGCTTCCGATAGAAAATTCCACTGCCGGTATAGTGAGCGAGATATACGATCTGATGGCTGAGTTTGAACACTATATAGTCGGTGAGCAGATGATAAAGATAGAGCATTGTCTGCTGGGATGCGAGGGTACCACGCTTGATTCGATACATACGGTTTATTCACACCCCCAGTCGCTTATGCAGTCGGAGCGTTTTTTGCGCAGCTACCCTGAGTGGAAGATCATTTCCATGAGTAACAATGCTTTTGCAGCTAAGAAAGTGGCGGATGAAAAGGATATATCACAGGCCGCAATAGCAGGGGAGCATGCCGCTAAGGTTTATGGGCTTGATATAATACAAAAAGGGGTAAATCACTCGGATACTAATACTACTAGGTTCATAGTGGTAAGCAACCGTAAGATATTTGTAAAGAATGCAAAAAAAATAAGCTTATGCTTTGAAGTGCCGGACGAAAGCGGTTCCCTGTACCGTATGCTGTCCCATTTCATATATAATGACATTAATATGAAAAAGATTGAAAGCCGTCCCATAGAGGGCAGGAACTGGGAGTACAGGTTCTTCCTGGATTTTGAGGGAAATCTGTCCGATCCGGGAGTGAAGAATGCTCTGTGCGGGCTCAGGGAAGAGGCAAGGAGCCTGCGTATACTTGGAAATTACTGATACGGATATAAGGATCAACATACATATTAATCTGCAGTTAAACATTTTGAAAGAATAACAGGAGGATCGGTATGAATAAAAAAGAAAGAGAGAAAAAAGTAGAGGCACTGCTTTCAGAACTGACTCTCGAAGAAAAGATAAGCATGATCCACGGATCGGAGTTTTTTAAGAGTCCGGGAGTGGAGAGACTAGGAATACCGCCTATTGTGTATTCGGACGGTCCGATGGGCGTAAGGAATGATTTCATGCCGGATGAATGGAAGACCATAGGCACGACGGCTGATGAAGTCAGCTATGCTCCCTGTAATTCGGCTATTGCTGCTACTTGGAACCGATCCCTGGCTTGGAGTTCCGGCAGGATGCTGGGGGAAGAAGCCAGGGGCCGGGGTAAGGATATGCTCTTGGCACCGGGAATCAATATAAAGAGAAATCCCCTCTGCGGAAGGAATTTTGAGTACATGAGTGAGGATCCCTGCCTGATATCGGAGCTTGTGGTTCCTCTTATTGAGGGAATCCAGGAGGCAGATGTTTCTGCCTGTGTTAAGCATTTTGTGTGCAATTCCCAGGAAGCCGAACGCTATATGGTAAACGTGGAGCTTTCCGACAGGGCACTGCAGGAAATTTACCTTCCGGGCTTTGAAGCTGCTGTACGCAAGGCCAAGAGCAGAGCTGTAATGGCTGCATATAATCTTATCAGAGGAAAGCATTGCTGCGAGAACCGGTGGCTATTAAATGAACAGCTCAGGGGTACATGGAAATATGACGGGCTCATAGTATCCGACTGGGGCGGTAACCACAATACAAAGGATGCTGCTGAGAGTGCGCTGGATGTAGAGATGGGCGTAAAGCCTGATTTTGATAATTACTTTATGGCTGATCCCTTGCTTAAAATGGTTAAAAAGGGAGAAATCGATGAGTCGCTGATCGATGAGAAAATCAGGAATATCCTGCGATTTATGCTCTATATCAGGATGATAGATGTGGAGTTTAAGGAAACAAAGACCAAGGGCGGCAAGACCGTAAAGGCAAAGGCGGTGCCTGTTGAAGACCGGAACAGGGGCAGCTATGCTTCAGTAAGCCATTTTGAAAAGGCTCTGAATACTGCAAGAGAGTCAGTTATACTTCTTAAGAATGAAAACGGTCGTCTTCCTATTGACCCCCAAAAGACAAGGAAGGTACTGGTCATCGGAGACAATGCAAATCGCAGGCAGGCTAATGGCGGAGGAAGTGCTGAGATAAAGGCTCTTTTCGAGATTACCCCGCTGCTTGGGATAACCAAGGCATTCGGAGGCAATACTCAGGTGAAATATGCAAAGGGGTATTATGTTCCGCCTAAAAAAACCGAGGAATTCAACTGGCAGGCTGAGAGTGTGAATATTGAGGATGTTTATCAGGCTGTGGCACAAAAGAAGGATTCTGCAACTGATAAAAAGAAGGGAAAAGAGCTTAGGGACGAAGCTGTAAGGCTGGCTAAAGAATATGATGAGGTAATATTTGTAGGCGGTCTGGATCATGACTATGATGTAGAAGACCATGACAGAACCGATATGAAGCTTCCTTATGGTCAGGATGAGACTATAAGTGCTGTCCTGGATGCAAATCCAAACACGGTGGTCGTGCTGGTAGCAGGAAGCCCCGTAGAAATGTCCAAGTGGGCTGACAGGGCAAAGGCCATCGTATGGATGGGATATAACGGAATGGAGGGGGGAACTGCTCTGGGTGAGGTCATCACAGGCATGGTAAATCCTTCAGGTAAGCTTCCGGAGACGCTTCCTGTTGATTTCAAGTCCACACCTGTAAGCCGCTTTGGTGATTATCCGGGAAGGAAGCTGAAAAAGGAAGAGGCATCAAGGATCAATGCGCATCTGACGCAGACGTTCAATGAAGGGGTCTTTGTCGGCTACAGATATTATGAAAAGTATGATGTTCCGGTACAGTTTCCCTTCGGTCACGGTTTGTCATATACTTCGTTTAAGTATTCGGGACTTGCTGTAAGGAACGTGGAAGGTAAGCCGGTTAATAAGAGAAAGCTTACTGACGGCTTGTACGTGGTCAGCGTAAAGATAAAGAATGTGGGAGATCGTGAAGGCAGTGAGACTGTTCAGTTCTATGTGGGTGAAGAGGTGCCCTCTAAAGAAAATCCCGTAAAAGAACTCAAAGGATTTGACAAGGTTTTGTTGAGGCCCGGTGAAGAGAAGGTCGTAAGTGTTGTACTTCCGCTGAAGGCATTTGCCCATTATGATGAAGAAAAGGCCGAATGGGTAATGATGAAAGGCAAGGCAAAAGTGTATGCTGCAGCGTCATCTGCCGATGTGAGACTGGAGAAGACCATAAAGCTTTGAACCGGTATTGTATGCATTAATATTGTAACAGTATTGAAAAGGCACGATGTTTAATCGTGCCTTTCATTTTTGTTATCGAAACATTCACAGAACCTGGCTGCAAATGACGGCTTCATGCCGGATGCGTATAAGTGGGAAGTATCACCATATTCGATGCACCGCCACTGGGCGATTCCCTTTTCACGTTCTTCTGTCACAATGGTTGTTACGGAGGTGGGGGCCATGCACAAACCGTGCCACAATATCATTGGCGATATATTAAGGAGACGGCTTAGCAGCAGTGTGGCACAGCCGAAGTGTGAAAAGAAAACATAGGTATCGTTGTTGGCGTTTTCTGCGTTGTAGTATAAACCATTCCTGCTGTAGCCGTGGGTTTTCAGGAAATCTTCAAAAGAACTGATTACATATTCATATCGCTCTTTAAGGGATTTTTCTTCGAAAAGAGGATGAAGCATCCATCTGTCTTTATCGTAAAAATCAGGATATGCCATCCAGTCGGAGGGCCTCCAGTCCCAGGCCATTCCGGCTTCACCGGGGGCTTTATCAGGACGGTGGATAAAAATATCAAATTCTCTTATCCAGTCAAGCTCAGTTGCGCTGCGGCCGATTTTTTTTAGTGAAGGGGCTGCGGTTGCTTTCGCTCTGCCTAAAGGGGATACATAAAATTCTTTAACGTCCATTCCCGCGACCCTTTCTGCGAGAAAAGCAGCTTCTTTAAATCCCACTTCTGTAAGGGAGTCTTTTTCGTAATCCGGTTCGCCGTGTCTTATAAAAACAAGTTTCATAATGAATCTCCTTGATGTATTTATATTTGGTTCAGGCAATTTCGATATATTTTACAATATTTTGCCGGGGAATAACAACCGCATCACAGAATAATGACAGGATGATTATTAAATCCGCCCTAAATATCCGATTTGTAAAACAAAGTGATTAATGAAAAAAAAGTATGGCAATTATTTTAATGTAGTGTTATTATTAAATAAGTTTACATAAATTATTAACATAATATGGAGAGGAATGTCTTACGCCGTATGTTGTTTTTTTGGCGTATGTACAAAGGTACCGCACATATGCGGCAGAAGGAGGAAAATAATGAAACAGAGAACAGCAAGGAAAATGCATCGCTTCATCAGCATGCTGATGGCTGTGGTGCTATGCGCAGGGCTTTGCGGCAGCTTTTTAGCCATAAAAGCTAATGCGGCAGACGGAACTGTCAAGGGAAAAGTGGCAGACGGTACCACTGATGACCTGCTTAAGCTTGACACATCCGAGGGCGTAATGCAGATCAAGATGGATGCAGACCTGAATATTGAGGATGCACCTGTTCTGATAAAAGGAAAAGAAGTTACGGTTGAGTGGAAGTATGGCAGTGATTCATACCTTCATACTTCATGCATCAAGGCATCCGGCGGAACCAACTGGGGGGCAACTGTTGATACTACCAACCAGATAACTGTTTCAGGTAAGGTTATGGAAGGCTCTGACGCAAGCACCCTTCTTCTTGACTGTAACGGCAGTAAGTTTAACATCCGCTTAGACAAGGCATCCAATTTCCCGGGCTGCAGGATCATACGTAAGGACAAGCAGCTGAGCGTGACTGTTGCCGGTGCATCTGATGGTTATCTTCATGCAGTGAATATCACAGCAAACGAAACGGCTTCATCTTCGAGTACTATCACAGGAGTTCCGGAAAAGACTCCCGATGGACGTACACTTGCGGTTATCTCGGGAACTGTGCAGGACAATCCGTCTGATTCTTCATTTGTGCTTAAGGTAAATAACAATCTTCTTACAATAAAGATTGACAGCTCAACTGATCTGACCCAGCTTCATGTGCTGAATTCTGGAAGGACTGTAAGCGCGGCTGTATATACCGGCTCAGATAACCAGTTCCATGCATATAAGCTTGGCGGAAATATAACAAACGGTCCGGTAGCATTGGACGGAGCAGCAGTGACGGTAAGCGGAACTGTACTTAAAAATACTGATGATAATACGCTTCTGCTTTCAACCTCTGATGGAAATATGACTATCAGGATGGATACACAGACCGTTATCGGTGCAGGAGGACTTCTTCTTATCGGTAAGAAAGTGGAAGTGGTCGTTCAGCATGGTGCAGATGCATATATGCATGCTGTTAAGATCACAGGAAAGGAATCGTCTTCAACAACTGATCCCTCATCTAATCTGTGGCCTGCCACAACAAGATGTTCCGGCGAAGTGGATGTAAAGGGAAAGGTTGATAAGAAGACGGATAACAATACTCTGTATCTTAATATAGATGGTCAGGGCACAATGATCATCCGCATTGATGTGAATACAAAGTGGGAAGCTGCACAGGCCTTTAGGATCGGTGATACAGTAAAGGCTAAGGTGTATGGCGGTGCGGATGCATATATGCATGCTGCAAGCATTACATCAAATCTTGATTCTGCTTCAGGTACTTCACTTGATGCAACTAGCCAGCTCAATTTTGTGGGTAAGATTACAAAGATCGATGGTTCCAAGATTACACTCTCTACTGCATCAGGCGACATGCTTATCAAGTATGATAACGGAACAAACTTTGACGGCTACCGTATCTTAAAGACAAGTGACAGTAATGTGACTATCACGGCTATGACAGGTTCAGACGGATACTGGCGTGCAACAAGAGTGTACAAGTAATACAATAACTTATATTTAAGGAATAAATCTTCATCGCGTCAGAGAATCTGCTATCACAAATTCTCTTCGCATAGCCGATAGAGCGGCAGAAAGGGAAAAAAATGAAGAAATATATTGCAGAATTTATCGGAACGTTCATATTGGTGTTTGTAGGCTGCGGAACGGCAATGCTTGTAGGCTGTGATTCGAAAAATGGATGCGGCTATATACTTACAGCTTTTGCCTTCGGTCTTGCCATTGTGGCAATGGCCTATGGTGTGGGCAATATTTCAGGCGGCCATGTTAATCCGGCTGTGTCACTTGCAGTATTTATAAATGGTGGTATTACACCTGTGGATTTTGCAGGATATGTTGTGGCTCAGTGCCTGGGTGCGTTCGTAGGTTCTGAAGCGCTTGCATGCATATTCAGTCTCGGAAATGTTACTGATATGACAGGCGGACTTGCAACCAACGGTCTCGGCGGTGTATCCGGATCATTCGCAGCAGGAATACTGGTAGAGGTTATAGCTACCTGTATATTTGTAATGGCTATACTTGGCGTTACATCAAAGAAGCAGAGCCACGGCTCTTTCGGCGGACTTATAATCGGTCTTACCCTTGTGGCTATCCATATCTGCACTATCGGTCTTACCGGTACATCCGTAAACCCTGCAAGAAGTCTTGGCCCTGCTATAGCAGCAGCCATCGGATCAAATTTCGATCCCATAAAGCAGGTGGTAGTATTTATAGTCGGTCCTCTGCTTGGCGCGGCTATTGGCGGTTTTGCATATAAGTTCCTTGAAGCAGATGATAAAAAGTGATAAATAAATCACTTTGCAAAATCTGATTTTGCGTGTAGAATGTAAATATTGAAAAGAGTAAACGGCAAAACTGATGGAGTTTTGTCGTTTGCTATATTAGGGCTGTCTTCTTAAAAATTCATGGAGGTATAGATGTCCGAAAATGAAATAAACAGCGTCCTGTACCGTTATGGTGCTTCCATATTTGATTCGGCTGAATTTAAGCAGGCAATGAATCAGAAGCATCATAACCGTACTACAGTAGGTGACCATACCATCAGGGTGGCACATACCAGTTTAAAGATATGTAATTTTCTTGAAAAGATACACATATCTACCAAGAAGTCGGATGTAGTAGTAGGGGCTCTATGTCACGATCTGGGGATACTTGATCGCGATAAGTGTTTTAAGAATAATGCTGAATGCTACAGGGAGCATCCTGTCAGATCGCTGGATGTGGCAAGGCGGCTGGTACCGGACATAAATTACAATACTGAGAAGATCATCCGCTGCCATATGTGGCCGGTGACCATCACGAAGTTTCCTACATCGAAGGAAAGTATGATAGTTTCCATAGCTGATAAGTATGCTGCAGTCGGTGATGGGATAATGAGAAAGAAGAAGGCAGAGGCAGTACGCGCAAGAAGCAATAGGGCCATAAACTACGGAGTTTAAAAAGAGAGGGGAAGTGCTGAGATTATGAATAATGCGATATCTGGTGTAAAGGACAGTATAGACAGTGCACAGCAGAAGATAAAAGACTGGGTAGCAGATGATGAGATAGTGGTTTCCAAGAAAGTCATCATTCTGGCTTTCATAGTCGCTTTTCTTGTTGGCTTTGCAGTGGGTGTGATGATGGTACCAAGCCCTACCGTGATAGTGCAGTCTGACAAGAAGCCGAGTGTTATAAGCGGTCTTAAGAGCCTGTTCAAGAGGGTGTGATAAATTGGGCATCATAGGAGCTTGTACCATACAGGTGTTTCATTTGCTGGCCGGCAGGCTTAAGCAGGAGACAAGGGAGAGCCAGTACAGGCTTAACAGGATCGCGTGGCGTGAATATAAGAAAAAGATCCCGGGGAGATATCTGGAAAACCAGCCGGCTCTCACGGGATTTTTATATGGCGTTGCAGGTAAAAATGCCTGTAAGATATTTTTCAAAGGGCTGCCTTTGACGGCGGCACGCAATTCATGTGAGGTAATAGCAACTTATAATGCGCTTCTGGCACTTGGTGATGAAAAAAGCTATCCGGAGATACTGTATGAATATTCAGGAGACGGCATATGCTTTAATGGAATATTCGGAACAGATCCGCTTGCGATATACAGGTATTTTAAGGAACGTGGCTATGAAGTGACGGAATACAGAGGCCGGAAGATAGAGACACTTAAGGATGAGGATGACGGGGCGGCATATATCTATACGGCTTTTAACAGGGGATATAATCCTTTCCATATGGTTCATACGCTGTGTGTAACCAGGGAGGGGGACAGCTTCAGGGTTCATAACGGCTTTATTGAAAAAAATCCATATCCGGATCCTCTGACAGCACTAAAGGCTTATAATGGCGGAATGAGCCGTACCATATATGTTTTGAAGATAAGAAAAAATGACACATCGTCAGTGCATGTTTAGTTCTGCAAAACCTGGGTTTTATCTTGCAATTCCGGTTAGTTTATGGTACAGTTGTTAGGTAGATAAAACTCGCGTAAGCTAAAAGATAGGAGTGCAATATATGAGGTCCAACGAATCATCAGAAGATTATCTTGAAACTATACTGATATTAAGCAAAAAACTTCCTGTGGTGAGGGCTGTTGATATAGCAAATGAAATGGGATTCAGGAAATCCAGCGTCAGCATCGCCATGAAGAACCTCCGGGAAAAGAACCATATTACTGTAATGGATGCAGGCTATATTTATCTTACCGACAGCGGAAAGGCTATAGCTGAGACGATATATGAAAGACACCTTTTTCTTTCTGCGTGGCTTAAAGACCTTGGCGTGGACGAGGATGTGGCAACTGAGGATGCCTGTCGCATAGAACATGTAATAAGTGCAGAAAGCTTTGCGGCATTGAAAAAGTACCTCAAGGATAAAGGGTATGAGCCCGGAGCAGTCTGAGAAGGCTGTCAAGCTGAGGAAAATATAAAACACCGCTTCAACATGCAGCTGAAGCGGTGTTATTTTTTCTAAACTTACGGTAATGTGTGAGATATGGTTTTATGCAAAATATCTCTTATAGAGCCCTTCGAAAGCTTTGCCGTGTCTTGCCTCATCGCGGGCCATCTCGTGAACAGTATCGTGGATCGCATCCAGGTTTGCAGCCTTTGCGCGCTTTGCAAGGTCTGTCTTGCCTGCAGTAGCACCGTGCTCTGCGTCTATGCGCATCTCAAGGTTCTTCTTGGTGCTGTCTGTAACTACCTCGCCAAGAAGCTCTGCGAATTTTGCAGCATGCTCTGCCTCTTCGAAAGCAGCCTTCTCATAGTAAAGACCTACTTCGGGATAACCTTCGCGGAATGCTACTCTTGACATTGCAAGATACATACCAACCTCGCTGCACTCGCCTGTGAAGTTATCACGGAGATCCTTTAATATATCTTCAGATACGCCCTTGGCAACGCCTACAACATGCTCGGAAGCCCATACGCGCTCGCCTTCTTCCTGCTTTGTGAACTTTGCAGCGGGAGCCTTACATACGGGACAAGCCTCCGGAGCCGTATCACCCTCGTGTACATAACCACATACCTGACATACCCATTTTGCCATAATGAAATCCTCCTTGTCTTTTGTGCGGTGCATAAGATTATATGATAAAATCATAGCACTGCATTAAATTTTAGTCGCTATTGCAGCAAACGAAAAAAGAAAACTTATTTCAAAGAAAACTTAATTCGCTTAACTGTAATGATAACAATAATACCATGTACAAGTCAAACCATATTTATGCGTAATCGTTAATAGGGAGCCATAACAGAATGCCGCTAATGTCAGTCTACATCCACATACCCTTTTGCGTGAGAAAGTGCCTATACTGTGATTTTCTGTCGTTTCCCTTATGCGGAGAGCGGGGGAAGGATGTACCGGCATATATAGATGCCCTTAAATCTGAAATCAGAGAAAAAGCGTCATCCTATCCGGACCGTACTATCGGCAGCATATTCTTTGGTGGCGGTACTCCTTCGGTCATTAATGGAAAGTACATAAAAGAAATAATCGAAGAATTAAAAAAGTACTGGCAGATAGCAGGGGACGCTGAGCTCACGCTGGAGGTAAATCCTGGTACAGCGGACGATGATAAGTTCAGACTGTGGAGGGAAGCCGGAGTAAACAGACTCAGCATAGGCCTTCAGTCGGTTCATGATGAAGAACTGAAACTGCTTGGCAGGATCCACACATATGATGACTTTATTAAGTGCTATCAGGGAGCATTAAGAAACGGCTTCGACAATATCAATATAGACCTTATGAGCGGCCTGCCGGGGCAGAAGGTATCGGACTGGACAGATACCCTTGAAACAGTGCTTAACCTGGATATGCAGCCCAGACATATTTCAGCCTATTCCCTGATAATAGAGGATGGGACGGTATTCGGCGATGTGTACGGAGAAAACGAATCGGAACCGTCTCTGACACCAGATGGCTATGATGACCTAAGAAAAAAGACAAGGGCTTTAAGTTCGGTGCAGCTTCCCTCCGAGGATGAGGACCGTGAGATGTACCACCTGACTTCAAAGATTCTCAGCGAAAAGGGCTATAAAAGATATGAGATATCGAACTACGCCATGGAAGGGTATGAGTGCAGGCATAATCTCGTCTATTGGAACAGGGGGGATTACCTTGGATTGGGGCTTGGCGCCTCTTCATGCATGGGTAATGTCAGATGGAAGAATACTGCAGATCTGAAGCGGTATATTTCAGATGTTTCACATGATAAGTACGAGGTGGAGGAACTCTCAGCCGGGGACAGGATATTTGAGTGCATAATGCTGGGATTTAGGCTGACTAAAGGGATAGATCTTTATGCTTTTAAAACAGAGTTTGGTGAAGACTTCGAGGTCCGGTTCAATGACAGGATCAGGCGATTTATTAAAGAAGGCCTCCTTTCCGTAAAGGACGGACATGCCGCCCTTACGGAAAGAGGCCTTGATGTTGCTGACTATGTCATTCTCGAATTCCTGCGATGAAAATCCGATGAATCAAACTACACACTCACAAGCTTCCACTGACTAAATGTTGGCAGTTTAACAGTTTTACTTACGCTTCCTCCGTACTTACCGCAGGCTCTTCAGTCAGATAGTCGTCGGTTCTTCTTCTCTTCCTGAAGAATTCAAACATCAGATAGAATGTAGGCAGCAGAAGCAGTGTAAGCAGAGTGGAGGCTAGAAGTCCTCCAACGATTACCACGGCCATGCCCTGCATGGATTCCGAGTTCTTTGCGAGCTTAAATGCTACGGGAAGCATTGAAAGCTCTGTGGTAAGGGTAGTGATAAGTATGGGGCGGAGTCTGTCCTTTCCCGCATGTATAAGGGCTTCATGGACCTCCTCACCCTGGTCCCGGAACTGGTTAGCGGTATCGATATAGATAATACCGTTATTAACTACTATTCCGGCTAACATCAGTACGCCTAAAAGAGCTGTCATGGAAATCTTTACGCCCATTACCAGCAGCAGGAATACCGAACCGATGGCAGCAAAGGGGATGCAGAGCATTATAAGTACTGAGTATGCCGCAGACTCGAACTGTATGGCCATAACCATGAATACCAGGTAGAGTGCGACTACTATTGCAAGTCCGATCGCCGTAAACTCTTCATTCATCATTTCATCAGTCATGTTGCTGATATAATTTACTCCGGGACCGAGATCGAGAGTGTCAAGTTTGGGCTGTACATCTTTCATTATGGCATCCTTTTCCTTTTCGGTCATGACAGCCGTGATAGTGGCACTGAAACGGCCGTCTGTGCGGGATACCATTTCTGATCCCTGGACCATGCGGATCTCTGCTATCTCGGTCAAAGGTACAGACATGCCGGCAGGACTCATAAGCGTCATGGACTTTACATCATCAAGGGTGGTGTAATACCCCTTGGGATACTCGACCTTGACCTCGTATGTATCATTGCTTATGGTCACCTCGCCTGCGCTTGTCCCCTTCATGTTAGCATATACAGTCTGTGATACCATTGCGGCACTGAATCCCTTTGCGTTTGCTTTCTCAGGATCAACATCCACGAGAACTTTGGCACCGGCATCATCCAGAGTAGAGCTTACTGTCAGTACGCCGGGGGTGGAATTCATCAGTTCCGTAATCTTTTTGCTGGCGGCACGAAGTGATACAAGGTCATCTGCGGCAATGTCTATTTCCTCGGTAGCACCACCGGCCATGGCAGCAGACATTCCGGTAGAGCCTGAGCTTGCAGTGATCTCACAGAGTCCTGCGAACTGCTGCAGGTCTGCGTTCCACATATCGACTACTTCCAGAGTGGTTTCCTTCGTGTCTTTCTTTTTGTAGGCTGTGACGGTTGCCTTGCAGGTACCTTCGTTTATGGTGACATTTACCCTGTCTGTAAGACCGGAGTCCGTAACGAATTTTTCTACTTCGGATACCGTTTCATCCATTTTCTCAAGGCTTAGGTTTGGACGGAAAGTCATGTCGATATTGATGACACCCTCATCCGTAGAAGCTAACAGCTCCGTGGGGAGTGTAGTGGCTATGAAAATGGACAGTATGAACAGTGCAGCAGCTATGACTGCTGCCAGTACCTTGAAATCCAGTATTTTTGCAAGAACTTTTGCATATATTCCGGCAATAAATTCGATGAGCCTTGTGACCGGATTGTTTATGCGTTCCTTTGGTCTGTAAATACTGAAGAAGAAAGGAACGAAGGTGATGGCTGAAATAAGAGACGCCAAAAGTACGAATACAATTGTGAGGCCCATTTCCTTGAAAAGCTGGCCTGAAAGACCTGCAAGGAATACCAGGGGAAGGTAAACGACAACAGTGGTGATGGTTGAGCCGACTACTGAGTTTACCACAGTCTTAGTGCCTGCATATGCCGCATCTTTAAAGCGCATTCCCTGTTCCTGCTTTTTAAAGCACATCTCTATTACCACCACAGCGTTATCCGTGATCATTCCTATGGAAAGCACCAGACCGTTTAAGGAAACCAGATTAAGTGATATCCCGGCAAAGTTCATTAATACCAGTGCTGTCAGAAGTGAGATGGGCATGGTCACGCCGACTATGAGGGAACCCTTAAGGTCGCCGAAGAAGATAAATATTACTATCATGGCAAGGGCGATACCGAGTGTCAGTGTCTTTGCCACGGACCATATAGTATCCTCTATTTCATCGGCAGCATCATAGATTATCTCGATTTCAACATCGGGATTTTCAGCCTTGAACTGTTCAACGATCTTTTTTACCTCATGGGAAAGGGTGACGGATGTTGAGTTTGACTTTTTCTTTAAGCCTACGGATACTGTCTCGTTGCCGTTATATCTTGAAAGCTGTGTTTTTTCCGATGCACCGTAACTGACATTGGCTATATCGTAAAGATGTATGGTCTGTCCCTTGGAAGTGGTAATGGGAATCTGGCGGATCTTTTCTAAGTCGTTATACTTTACGGTTGACTCCATGTTCAGCGTCTGATCGCCGTAGGATACGGTACCGGCCGGCATGGTATAGTTCATTGCCTTTATGGCAGCGGCAATGGACGCAGCATTTACACCATACTGTGCGGCATATTCCGGTATGATACGGACTGCGATATAGGATTCTGTGCCGCCGGTTATGGTCATGTCTGCCATAGCAGCAGCCTTATGGAGCTCAGGATCAAGCTTGTCATTTACGAGCTTAAGGACATCGGTTCCTTCTGATTTTGCGGAAACAGACAGCTCCATATCGTCCATGGCATCAAAGTCCATTTCTATTATGGTGGGATCTTCGACGCCTTCCGGCAGATCACGCTTTATGCGGTCTAACTGCGCTCTGATGTCTTCTCTGGCCTGATCCATATCGGCACCGTAGTTAAACTGGAAAAGCACCATGCCGTAACTGTCGTAGGACTGGGTGATGGTTTTCTTAAGGTCTCCGATGGTAGAGCAGCTTTCCCGGATCTTTTCGATAACATTTTCGTCTACTTCTTCGGGGGAAGCTCCGGGGTAGGTGGCCATAACGACCATCATAGGTATGTTTATGTCCGGCATGAGCTTTAAAGCCATGCTTCTGACTGATACTATGGCAAAAAGCACCAGTCCGATCAGCGTCACGATAACGGTTACGGGACGCTTTATAACCATTTTTGTAAGTCTTTCCATGTTGTGATCCTTTTCTTAATTTACATTTACAAACTTATATTCTGTGTCTGCGGTACAGATGTATGGTGCAGAGCGGTCACTTTACCTTTATGCCGGCACCGTCTTTCATATTTGAGTTCCAGCTGATGATGACATTATCATCGGATATCAGTCCCTCTGTTACCTCTACATTGCCGTCTTCCATCAGGCCTGTGGTTATGTCGCTGCGTTTTGCTTTATCACCGTCCTGTACATATACATATGCCTGTTCTCCGTCATAATATATGCTGTTCTCCGGAACCGTCAGGACATTCTTTGACTGACGGGCTACAGTGAGAATGTTTACACTGGAACCGTTGGAGGGAAGCTTGCTGTTATCGTCAGCCTGTACTTCTATTTTATAAAGGCCCGTTCCGGCGTCTATTACATCGGATATGGATACTATTTTGCCGGTGAATTCCACTCCGTCATGGTCCATCAGTGCAGTATTTCCTAAGGACATTTCCAGCATTGTCTTTTCTGCTACGTAGAACACAACCTTTCCGGGAGCATCTGTCTGGATGGTATATGCAGCTACAGTGGGTGCAGCCATATTGTACTCTGAGACATTGATGGCGGTTATCGTTCCTGATACCGGGCTTAAAACAGTGTAGTAATCAAGGGCTGTCTCTGCATTCCTGACACCGCACTCTGCAGTAGTGACTGCGGCGCGGCTGGTCTGAATGGTAGCAGCGGTTGCTTCAAGCTGTGCGGCGGTGGCGGCGAGCTTCTGGTCGGCACCTATTATCTGGGCTTCCGTGGAAAGCACTAAGGTATTCTGGGAATATGCTAAGTAGTCATCAAGCTGCTGCTTGGCGAGATTGTATGATTCAACAGCCGTATTGTATGCTTCGGCAGCAGAAAGCGCCTGGTTGTGAGCGGTAAGTTCTGCAAGCTCCAGCTTATCGATCATGTCCCTGTCATATCCCGGCTTATTGTCATGGTATTTATCAAGGGCCTTATCAAGTGTTGTTTCAGCGTTGTAGTAATTCTCTGTTGCGGTACCTGCAGCAAGTCCTGCCTGGGTAAGCTGTGCTTCGGCAGACTCAACTGCCAGGCGCAGCTTCTGTTCAGTGGTATCCATTGTTCCTAATGTTTCCTCTGCACTGACATGAGTGACATTGGTCGCTGCCTCTGTAGCAATGTAAGTAGCGTTCTGTGCATCGTAGTTCGCCTGTGCGGCACTCAATCCTGCCTGTGCGCTTGCAAGTCCTGCCTGGGCCTGGGAGAGTGTTATCTGTGCCAGGGTGTCATCCATGGTAAAGAGCAGGTCGCCTTCATTTACATGGTCGCCCACTTCAAAATTCTTTGTGAGTACCTCGGCAGATACCTTTGCCATTATATTTACAGTGCTGTCAGCCTCAACGGTGCCCATATAGCGGGACTGCGTGGAGAGCGTCATCACCTGGGGGCTCGATACCGATACTTCGATAACGGCGGCCTCTTCAGATGAGGTTTCTTCCGCCTTTTTTTCGGAGCCGCAGGCGTTAACTACGAGAGCGGCGGCCATAAATGCTGTGAGCAGTGTTCCTCTGATCTTTGTTGATTTTTTCATAGCTTGTCCTCCAGAAAGTCATCAATATTTTTGCTTATGCGTTTTGCCAGTATCCTGAATGCATCCTTTTCTTCCTCCGTGAATCCGGAAAAACACGCTTCACATTTTTTAAAATGCGAGGTGTTGATCATCTCGCAGAGCTCCTCCGCTTTGTCAGTGAGGCGGTAGATAAGATAGCGCTTATCCTTTTCGCTTTCCGTTATGTCGATGTAGCCCTTCGTCTTCAGATCGTTTACAGACATGGAAACCTGGGCCTTGTTGAGTCCTTCGCTGCGGCTTATATCCCCAAGGGAGGCTGAAGGATTATAGCGGAGATAGAAGAGTATCTCTAAGTCTATCTGCTTCAGGTCATAGAGTCTGCGCGATTCATCATCGATTTTTTTGAATAGCTTTCTCAGTTTTCTGTTCCAGAAAAGCCAGCCATAGAATTCGGTATATGACTTTTCGGTAACGGTGTCGGTATCGGTGTTTCTGTTCATGGTTACGCCTTTCTGTTTAGGGTTAAACGTTTAATTACAAATGTTTAATTACGAATGTTTATTTGTAAATGTTTAACAATAAACAGATGGGATTATCGCACTAATTCGGACCGGTGTCAAGAGATTTGTTCATCGGACAGCATGCGGTGAGCTGAAAAAAATTTACGCAGGCGTGCTGGAAAAATGAAATGCATGGGTCTGATGTGGTTTACATAATACTATATTTAGATAAAAAACTGCTTATGACAATAAAAAACCACAAAATATTGTGGCTCTGACAGAAATAAAAACTTGACTTAATTTGCATGGGGGGGGGTACAATGACGAGGTAATGTATTTATGGAACAATAGTGAGCGACGGACATAACAACCATAAATATAGTAAGTAAAAAACAGGTAAAGGAGAAGTGATTTTATGAAAAGACTGAAAAAAAAGATTTTGGGCATACTGCTCAGTATCGTGATGGTGCTGGGGCTGATGCCGGGTATGAGTCTGATGACGGATGCGGCGAATAGTGTTACTGATCCTATAACCACGGTAATTCCTGGCGCGCAAGGCGTAACGGTGAATCATACATTTCATGGTTCTCATTGTGATATTACCGCAGGATATGTTGACAGTTTTTTTGGAATCCGTTTGGAGGATAATTATACAGCTTATTTCGTAGCACACCCGGGTTACGTCATTACAGAAATAAGCTTTAACGGTTTTTGTAATGGGGGAGCAGAGTTAACAACTACAGAAGGTGGTATTTCTCAAAGTGGAACTAGCTTTACAATATCTGGTATTAATAAGGATACTGTTACTCTTGGTGCTAGGAATGAGCGCATTTACTTTGGCTCTGTCGACGTTACTTTATCTGAGGAAAACACCCCCGGCACCAATCCTGCTGCAGCTACTTCTGTAGATATTCCTGTTACTTTTATGGGCACTCCGGATGGAAACAACACCGGGCATATAGAACTGGATCAGCAGGTGGCTATTGATACTACTCAGGATACTTTCCTTGATGTTATGCCAGATGGTTTTGTCATGCATCTGCGTCCGGCTGATCAAAATAATGCCCCTGCTTCTATATCAGGTACCTATGAGTTCACTTACAACGGTACTACCTATACTGGAAGTTTTACGGCAAGTTTAGGTTATATTCAGTCTTCGAACGCCATGGTTTATGTTTCTTTTCCTATTGCATTTAATAACAGCGGAAGCGACAGCAGCTCATCTTCCGGTCATCATCACCATAAATGCGAAGACGGACACAAATTCAGCTTCCTGGTGCTTGAGGCAGCTACCACGGAGAAAGACGGCATAGGAATGTGGTGCTGCGAGCGCTGCGGCATTCCTGACTGGAATGAGCACGAAAATGCGGCTCCAGGCGAAAAGGTAGTTATTTCTGCATATACTGTTTTCAATGACACTCTTGAGAACAATATAAAGGCGGCTGAATCCGGCGCAACAGTTTCAATCACGACTTCCCGCTGGGTAAGCGTGCGCCGCGGAGTGCTTGAGGCCCTTGCAGAAAAGCCCGGCGTGACACTTACCGTTAACTTTGAGTATCAGGGCATGGGTTATGTTATTGCAATCCCCGGCGGTGATCCCGCCCTTGCAGGCCTCCTTGCATCAGAGGACCGTTTCTTCGGTCTCATGAATCTCGGAAACACCTTCGGCCTGACAGCAGTAGAGAAATGATCTTTTATGGATCACTGAACTAATAATGAAATGCCTCCGGATAAATCCCGGAGGCATTTTTTTGCTTTACATCCTTTATTCATTATGCTACATTAGTGTTACATTTCTGGAAATATCTACGGCATTCGCCACATTTTTCCAAGAAATTGCAGTTGAAGTAGTTAGTAGTGGAATCTATAATGAAAGGAGAAATGAATGAGCGAGATCAATAGGGAGTACAAGGACCGTCTTTTTGTATTTATTTTTGGCAGGGAAGAGAATAAGAAGTGGACGCTTTCTCTTTACAATGCAGTAAACGGCACAGACTATACGGATGAGAATGCGATAGAGATCACGACCATGTCGGATGCAGTCTACATGGGAATGCGCAATGATGTGTCATTCATCATTACGGAGTTTATAAGTTTATTTGAACAGCAGAGTACTTATAATCCGAACATGCCGGTGAGACAGCTTATGTATTTAGGGCGTCTGTATGACAAATACATTGACGCCACGAAACAGAACCTTTACGGCAAGAGGCAGATAGAGCTTCCTGTTCCGAAGCTGGTGACATTCTATAACGGAAAGGAAGATGTGCCTGATAAGATACTGCATCTTAGTGATTCATTTTCGAAGAATGCTGAACTGTCGGATGTAGAAGTAAATGTCAGACTGATAAATATTAACTTAGGTAATAATAAAGAACTGCTTGAAAGCTGCAGGCCGCTTAAGGAATACTCGTGGTTTGTGGACAGCGTAAGAAATAAGAAGTATCATGGGAAAATGTCCTTGGAGGAAGCCGTGGACTGTATCCTTGACGAGATGCCTGAGGATTTTTCCATTAGGGAATTTCTTATCGGCAATAGGGCGGAGGTGAAGAATATGTGCCTGACAGAATATAATGAAGCCGAAACGATGCAGATGTTCAAGGAAGAAGGCCGCGAAGAGGGCCGGGCAGAAGGACTTGAAGAAGGGCACACGAAAGGACTTGCAGAAGGGCGTGAGATACGTGACAGAGAAAAGATCACCGATATGCTGCGCCGTGGCAAGACAGTTGATGAAATAGTTGAATTCTGCGGTTATCCCTGTGAGCAGGTAAGGAAAGTTGCTGATGCCCTTGAGGCGTAGGCGGAGGTGAAGAGTATGTGCCTTACAGAATATAATGAAGCCGAAACTATGCAGCTGTTCAAAGAAGAAGGCCGTGAAGAGGGGCGTGCAGAAGGCCGGGCGGAGGGCCGTGCAGAAGGTCGCGAGGAAGGTCGTGTAGAAGGCCGTAAAGAAGGTATTGCTCTTGGAATGGTTAAGCGCGACGAAGAAAAAATCACCGAAATGCTACGCCGTGGCAAGACGGTGGAAGAAATAGTAGATTTCTGCGGCTATCCCAATGAGCAGGTTAGGAGAATTGCCGATTCTGTTCGAGTATCATCTTGATTGTGTCAGCAGTGGAAGTTGCTACTGTGGGTAATTCATGTTATGAAAATTCTGTTCATGTAATAAGGCTTTTATGGTTGATGTAAAAGGAAGATGGGCACTCGTAACCGGTGGAGCAAGAGGTATAGGAAGACTTGCGGCACTTTTCCTTGCAGAAAGAGGCTGCAATATCATAGTGCAGAGCAGAAAGATGACAAGAGTTTCGAGGAGGCTGTAGCAGTTGCCGAGAATATGAACAGCCCTTATTGAGTAGGCCATTTGTTATTGTTCCTAGCACTTTTTAAATATGTTATACTGTCATGTGGCTTATTTGTACAATTATCGTAACAACAGCTGCCAATTACCCTTAAGATCATTGTCTCGCTGGTTAACTGTTCCTGGGCAGGTGGGGAATGCAGCGGTCAGGGAGTGTCAGGATCATTGTGACGGCTAAGTACCGGAGCCGGAGGATTTCATGAAAGACAGAATTTATGTGTGTCACACATTTTACCATGTGCTGATCACATTCCTAAAAGAATTTGAGCTTCGGGCAAGGGATGACCGTGACAAAGGAGCGACACTGGTCCTAAGCCTTATGTCAAATAACTTTGGCGGACTTAAGGATAGGATAGAAGAACTCGGATTTTTTGAGGAAGTCATAGAATTTGATGAAAAACGGGAAAGTTTCTTTCCGGAACTGGCAGAATTAAAAAAGGACCGCGGCAATATAGTTTCCAATATGATACAGCGGATAAAGTTTACTTCTGCTTTTGCCAAGGCACAGGAACCCTTTGTGCCGGTTGATTTCGGAGAATATAGGGATGTATATGTCTATTGTGATACTGATCCCATAGGGCTGTATCTGAATAAGCATAAGATACGCTATCATGCCATAGAGGATGGGCTTGACTGTCTGAAGACTCTTGATCTTGCGAGGATAAGCAATGCAGGGCATTTTAAATTAAAGACGGTTTTTGCCTCGCTTAATCTTATATTTATAGAAAACGGTTATTCAAAATACTGTATAGATATGGAGATAAATGACAGATCCGTCCTGCAGTACGATTATAAAAAGTATAAAGTAGTACCTCGCAAACCGCTGTATGACCGTCTGACCCAGGCAGATAAGGAAATCCTGCTTTCCGCTTTTGTGGAGAATAAGTCTGAGATAGAGAAGATTGCAGAGGAGCTGAAAATGAGCGGCAGCAGGGCGGTGCTGATACTGTCAGACCCGCTGACTGATCTGGAGACCCGTAAGAAGATAATGCAGGATCTG
Organism: Lachnospiraceae bacterium UBA4364; assembly: GCA_002393955.1. Lineage (GTDB taxonomy): Bacteria > Bacillota > Clostridia > Lachnospirales > Lachnospiraceae > NK4A136. Next base: position 27,592 of record DGSK01000034.1, read on the forward strand.
ATAGAAACATATGGCCGCAATAAGGAGGGCAGCAGAAGCATTGTCTTCATAAAGCCTCACCCAAGGGATGTACTCGATTATAGGACAGAGTTTCCTGATTATCCGCAGATTTCGCCTACCGTGCCAATGGAACTGTTAGGATTTTTTGAAAATCTACATTTTGACACCGTGGTTTCAGTTTATACTGAGCTTGGAGCAATAACCTTTGCCGATGAAAAGATAAGACTGGGTCATGATTTCATGGATAAGTACGAGCCTGTGGATATGCACAGGCATAAGATCTGAGCGATAAAGGGATTGAAACGCATACGGCTTCATGCTTGCATGAAAAGCCGTATGCGCTTTAATCCCGAACGGTCATGAGCATGAAGCGAGGCGAACGCCGAAGCGGAATGCGAATGAGCGTCAGATTGCGGGAGGCGCGGGAGCGGCGAAGCAATCTGTATATCGCAACCAGAATAAGCGAGGCGGTCGCGAGGCGAACGCCGAAATATTACATATTACAGATAGGACAGAGCAAAAAACGAATGTTAAAGATAGTCAGTAAATTAAATAAACTCCTGGACAAAAAACAGAAGGGTTTTATGGTGGTACTTGTTATAATGATGCTTATCGGTGCCATTCTTGAAACCGCCAGCGTTACTCTTGTCATACCTGTTATTTCCATTGTCATGGATCAGGATGCGGTGACAGGTAATAAATATGTGGCCCCGGTATATAATGCTCTGGGAATGCATTCGCCGAGGGATTTTACCATTCTTGTAATGGTACTTCTGATACTTGCATTTGTAGTAAAAAATATATTCCTGTATATTCAGCAGAAGGTCCTATATCGTTTCGTTTATACAAATCAGTTCAGAACATCCGAGCGCATGATGAAGAATTACATACGCAGGAACTATGAATATTTTCTTAATGCGGATACAGCCGTGATACAGAGGAGTATTACCTCTGATGTAAATAATATGTATGCCCTTATACTTTCTCTCCTGACTCTTGTATCGGAGACGATAGTTGCACTTTTCCTTATAGCGGTCCTTCTCTGGGCCGAGCCTATGATGACAGTGATGATATCCGGTCTTCTGGGGGCAGTACTCTTCATTATAAAGCTTGTTCTGAAACCTGTTATGCGAAAGGCGGGTGAGGACAATCAGGATTATTACAGCGGTCTCTTCAAATGGATAAGCCAGACTGTGACGGGGATAAAGGATGTGAAGGTAGGCGGAAGGGAAGCCTATTTCGTGGATGAATATATCCGCTGCGGCAAGGGCTATGTGGATGCTGTGCAGAAATATACTCTCTACAGCAATATCCCCAGGCTCCTGATAGAGACCATCTGTGTAGCCGCAATGGTCCTTTACATGCTGATACTTATATTAAACGGTCAGGACACTACGGATATGCTGGCAATACTCTCAGCTTTCGGTGTGGCGGTGGTGCGCCTCATGCCCTGTGCCAACCGCATCAACAATCAGATAAACAATATTGCATATTTTGAGCCCTTCCTTATGGGAGTGTCCGATAATCTGCAGGGAGATATTGATGATAAAAATACCGATATGGCTGACCTTATGCCTGTTAAGGATAAGCTACCGGTACATGAAAAGGTAGAGCTTTCACATATTACCTACAAATATCCGAATACGGAAAAGCTTATATTCGATGATGCAAGCCTCACCATTCCGGTGGGAATGAGCATCGGTATAGTGGGAAGCAGCGGTGCCGGAAAATCTACCATAGTGGATGTGCTGTTGGGACTTCTTAAGATGCAGTCGGGAACCATAAAGGCTGACGGACAGGATGTTATGGAGAATTCCAATTACCGCAGGTGGCTTAAAAATGTGGGCTATATTCCCCAGACTATTTTCATGCTTGATGACAGCATACGACGTAATGTGGCTTTCGGTATACCGGAAGATGAAATCTCCGAGGAGCGTATCTGGGAAGTGCTCACTGAGGCGCAGCTTGATGAGTTTGTAAGGTCTCTTCCCGAGGGACTTGATACCGGTATCGGAGAAAGGGGAGTAAGACTTTCCGGTGGCCAGAGGCAGCGTATCGGTATTGCGAGGGCATTGTATGATGATCCGGAGATACTTATCCTTGATGAGGCTACATCTGCCCTTGATAATGATACAGAGGCTGCCATAATGGATTCCATAAACCGTTTTATGGGCAGGAAGACCTTAGTGATAATCGCCCACAGGCTGCAGACCATTGAAAAATGCGATATGGTCTACAGGGTTGAAGACGGACATATTATCTGCGAACGGAGGCGGGAAGGATGATTTTTCCAAGCGTCATATTCCTGTTCGCTTTTCTGCCGGCAATGCTTGCCGGATATTATCTTTTCGGACATATCATATGCAAAAAGAATATTAAGGTTAAGAACCTGCTCCTGCTTGCAGGCAGTCTTTTCTTTTATGCCTGGGGTGAAGGGAAAAATGTCATTCTGCTGATCGTTTCGGCAGTCATGAACTATGTCTTTGCGCTGCTTGTTGACAGTGAGAAACAGCGGCTTTCGGAGAGAACCCGTAAGGCAGTCGTTGCCATATCCGTGATATGTAATATAGGCTTGCTTTTTGTATATAAATATCTTGATTTTTCAATAAGCAATATTAATTTTATCTTTAAGTCCGAGATCCCGCTTGTGGGTATTGCACTTCCCATAGGTATATCTTTTTTCACATTCCAGGCACTTTCCTATGTGGTGGATGTATACAGAGGAAATGCAAAGGTTCAGAAGAATCCGCTGGATGTGGCTTTATATATCGCACTTTTCCCGCAGCTGGTGGCCGGACCTATCGTAAGGTATTCGGATGTCGCAGAGCAGATAAGGGAAAGGACTGAAACTACAGAGAAGTTTGTAAAAGGTACCGAACGTTTTCTTATCGGCGTGGGGAAAAAGATACTTCTGGCAGATACCTGCAGTCTTTTCGGCTACAGGATGATGGGGCATGTGGCAGCAGGGGAAAGTATATCTCCGGCGTCTGCGTGGCTGGGAGCAGTCTGTCTTGTCCTGTGCATTTACTTTGATTTTTCCGGTTATTCGGATATGGCCATAGGTCTTGGGGGGATGTTCGGTTTTAAATTCGAAGAAAACTTTGACTATCCGTATGTATCCAAAAGCGTCACGGAGTTCTGGCGAAGATGGCATATTTCTCTTACTACATGGTTCAGGGATTATCTTATGTATCCTATACTCAGGAGTGACGGCATGCAGAAGGGAAAGAAAATCCTCAAGGAGAAGCTGGGGCGTAAAAGAGCGGAGAGCATATGTACAATGCTCGCAACCTCAGTGGTATGGCTGGCGACCGGTGTCTGGCATGGTGCAAACTGGACTTACATAATATGGGGAATGTTTAACTTCTGTTTTCTTTTATTCGAGCATTCGACAGGCATGGGGAAAAAATGGAAGATCCCTGCAGTGCTGAATAACATATATACCATGCTGGTTGTTACTCTGGGGATGGTGGTATTTTTCTCGCCTGATGTACCCACGATGCTTTGTTATATAAAGCAGATGTTTGTACCGGGGGCAGCACCTGTGCTTGGAACATCAGCCGCAGCAGCCTTATTTTATGTAAAAGACAATATTCTTTTCTTTATTGCCGGCATAGCATTTGCAACCCCGGTCGGGAAGAAGCTGGACCGTTTCCCTGCGATAAAGAGATCACTGTTGATCCCGGTATTCTTGATAAGTATAGTATACATACTAAAGGGCGGCTACAGTCCGTTCATATACTTTAACTTTTAGGGACAGACTGCTTTTGTATTTATTTGCAAAGGTTGTAAATACATGATAAAAGAGGTCGTAAGGAAATAAAATGGAAACTAAGACTGAAAAAGAAAAAGTGAACAGAACCGGCTATATATCCGGCCGTATCTTTATGTGTGCTTTTCTTTTGATCACAGCTTTTTTTACCGCGCTCAATTTCTATGAGTTTGCAGCTGATCTGGAGCCGGACGGCCATGTGAAGGGTATTGCACAGCTTGAGCTTGCCCGTGATTACGGTGTGGATGCCTGGGGCGCATTGCAGAAGCTTATGTGCAAGCGAATGGCTTTCGGCAGCACGGCCTATTCCGATGTTGCGGTTCTTGACAACGGATATGCCACCATGCCTGATCTTTATCCGGACATAGTGCCGGCAGAGGAGGGGGCAGCGGATGCATACGAATTTGCTAAGGCACACGGCATTGAATTCCTTTATGTACAGGGCTGTGGTAAGGAAGAAACGGAAGCGGATCTTCCCTTTGGTGTGGAGAGCAGTGCGGGAGACAAAGCCGCACGGATGACGGAATACCTTAATGAGCAGGGAATACCTAACCTGAGCGTAAGGGAGATACTGGAGCGTGAAGGCGGCGACTGGTACGGTTATTTTTACCGTACGGACCATCACATGAGAAATAATGCGGCTTTTATCACAGCCTGCGAGATGGGTAAATTTGTTAATGAAAAAAGCGGCATGGCAGCACCTGATGTCGATTGGATGAATGAGGATAATTATTCATGTAACGAATACAAAGACGTATTTTTGGGCACTCATGGACGTATGACAGGCCGGTTCTTTACCGGGCTCGATGACTATGAATTATGGCTTCCAAAGTGGGATACGAAAATGTCCCTTGATGTGCCTTCCCAGGGGATACACAGGGAGGGAAATTTTGAAGATGCCTTTGTATACTACGAGAATCTTGCAGGATACAGCTTTGACTATTATGCCTATTATGCATATCTTCATCAGGACTACGACCATATGATCTTAAAGAATGAAAATGCACCGAACGATATTAAAATGGTAATTGTGCGGGACTCAACCGCAGTTGCCATAGCGCCGTTCCTGATACATGACTGCAGTGAGATCCACCTCCTGGATCTGAGATACATGTCTGCAGATGAGGATGTTTATGGTATCATAGAGGAGACGGATCCGGACTGGCTGATCTATCTTTTAGGACCGGGGTATCTTGGAAATGAGGGAGCGGTGAAGCTGAGATGAATTATTGGATTTAAAGATTCTTTTTGCTAAGCTGCGTAAAAAGCGGCGGAAAGGGGAATTATGCTTGAACGCATAAGTGAACTGATGAGGGATAAACTTGGTGTCCCTGATGAAATGGCGATAACCGGGGATATCAGTTTTAAGGATGATCTTCTGTCTGACTCTTTTGAAATGATGGAATTCATCATGGCAGTTGAGGATGAATACCGTATAGAAATAAGTGAAGAAGAGTTTGCAGAACTGGAAACTGTAGGGGATCTTATCGACTGCATAAATGACAAACCCCTTTATGATTGATGGATTTTTCTGAAAAGACTGCCTCACAGCCGTCAGTGGTTTTCTAAACGGCTGATCAGAAATGTGTACGAGGCGAAAACAGGAGGCTATATGCAGGAAATAATGACAAACAGACTGGACAGGGGGTTCTTCAGATACCAGCAGGAATTTGAAGATGCGGCTTTGCGTGCCCTGAGGTCCGGTTATTACATATTGGGAAAAGAGCTGAGTGAATTTGAAAAACAGTATGCAAAATACATGGGGGCAGAATACTGCGTGGGCTGCGGTAATGGTTTGGATGCCCTGACATTGGCATGCAGGGCCATAGGATTAAAAGAAGGCGATGAGGTGATCGTACAGGGCAACACCTATATTGCCAGTGTAATGGGAATAACGATTGCCGGGGCAACGCCTGTTTTTGCTGAGCCTGATGAATACTTTTCACTGGATCCCGCAGAGGTAGAAAGGAAGATCACACCTAACACAAAGGCTGTCATGGTGGTACATCTTTACGGTCAGGCAGCACAGATGGATGAGATAACTGCTGTCTGCAGAAAACATGGCCTTAAACTTATTGAAGATTGCGCACAGTCCCATGGAGCAAGATTCGGAGACAAAATGACAGGAACCTTTGGCGACATAGGCTGTTTTTCGTTTTATCCGTCAAAGAATATCGGTGCTTTCGGTGACGGTGGAGCGGTGATAACCGACAATGCCGAATATGACAAAAAGATCAGGATGCTTCGTAATTATGGGAGTGCTGTACGCTATTACAATGAGGAAGTGGGAATGAATTCACGCCTTGATGAGATACAGGCAGCGCTTCTGAAAGTACGCCTGTTACATGAGGACGAGTGCAGGGAGGAAAGGGTAGCGGCAGCTGCTTTTTATGATGAAAACATAAAAAATCCTCTTGTAGAGCTTCCAAAGCGCAGGCCCGGTGCAACACATGTGTTCCACCAGTATGTGGTACGCAGCAAAAGAAGGGATGAACTGGCTGCTTTTCTTAAAGAGAAAGGTATCATGACAATAATCCACTATCCCATACCGCCGCATCTCTCACAGGCCTATGAATATCTCGGGGTTAAGAAGGGGAGTCTTCCGGTTACGGAGAGACTGGCTGATGAGGTGCTGTCGATTCCCATGTATACGGGGATCACCATGGAAGAACAGCAGTATGTGGCAGATGCGATAAATTCATTTGCATAAAGAAAAATATGAGCAATATCAAGATCAACGTGCCGGAGGATGCACGGAAGATAATCAGAATACTTAATGATGCCGGTCACGAAGCCTATGTAGTGGGAGGATGTGTGCGGGATTCTGTTTTAGGCAGGATGCCTGCTGACTGGGATATAACTACGTCTGCTTCACCCACGGAGGTTAAAGGACTTTTCCGACGTACGGTAGATACCGGGATAAAGCACGGAACTGTCACTGTACTGATGAAGTCAGAAGGAGTCCTGAACGGATACGAAGTTACTACCTACAGGATAGACGGCATTTATGATGACGGAAGACACCCCAGGAACGTGACATTTACATCAGACCTTTCAAAGGATCTGGAGCGGCGGGACTTTACCATAAACGCAATGGCATACCACCCTGAAAAGGGACTGGTGGATCTTTTCGGAGGAAGGGAAGACCTTTCAAACGGGATCATCAGATGTGTGGGAGATGCTGAGAAGCGTTTTGGTGAGGACGCTCTCCGGATGATGCGTGCTATACGTTTTGCGGCCCAGCTCGGTGCGGATATTGAGCCGGCTACCTATAACGCTATAAAAAAGCTTGCGCCTGCACTGGAAAAGGTCAGTGCTGAGAGGATAAGGGTGGAAGCAGAAAAACTCTTAATGAGCGATAATCCGGAGTTTTTCAGGATGTTCTATGAGTCGGGGCTTACGAGGGTATTTTTACCGGAGTTTGATGCCTGTATGGTGACTGCACAGGAGAATCCCCATCATGCCTATAATGTGGGTGAACATATGCTTCACGCTGTGAGTGCCGTAAATCTGGAGCGGCTGGCAGAGGAATATCCGGGTGAAGAATATGAGAAGAATAAGAAGATCCTGAGGCTTACAATGCTTCTCCATGATATAGGCAAGCCTGCAAAAAAGACGGTGGACGAAGAAGGAATAGCTCATTTCAAAGGCCATCCGGAACTGGGGGCGCAGATGTCGGAGGAAATATTAAGGCGCTTAAGATATGACAATGATACCGTAAAAATGGTCTCGGGGCTTATTGCTGCTCATGAAATGCGTTATCCTGCTGAAAAGAGAAATGTGAGACGGATAATAGGAAAAGTGGGAGAGGAATATTTTCCGCTTTTATATTATGTGAATGAGGCTGATGCTCTGGCGCAGAGCCTGTATATGCGTGAAGAAAAGCTTCAAAGGCTTTCTGACATCAGGAGGCTTTATAAAGAAGTTAAGAATGATAACGAATGCATGTCCCTTAAGGAACTGGCTGTAAAGGGGACTGACCTGATAGAGGCCGGCATACGCCCCGGACCGGGAATGGGAGAGATACTTCAGAAAATGCTGGAAGACGTGATAGAAGAGCCATCGCATAATGACAGGGAATATCTTATGGCGCACCTGGCGCAGTATAAAAATTAGTGTCAGATACTAAAACTTTCCATGCTGTGCAGTATTATCTGACTGTGTTTATTTGAGCAGTACAAGTGACACCATCGTCAGGCGAGCTGCCGGTGTCAGCGGAATATAACAAGTGGGAAGTTTAGTTTCATAAATGCAGGATACACTGGTTTTTAGGAAAATATTTAGACAATGGGAATGATAATATAACCGGCGGATGAAGCAGATGAAGAAGCAGGATGGAAGAAAAAAAGTAAACAGACGCAGGGTAAGTCCTGTATATGTTATTGCGGTAATGATCCTTTCATTACTGCTTTTTTCCATTGCAATCTACCTTTTAAATGACTCACTGCAGGTTGAAAACGGCGCTCCGGATCAAAATGAGGGATATGCTGACACAGGGTTCATGCCTGCTGTTGCGGGGAATTATGATTCTGTTGATACGGCAGCCGTGGTGAGCCGGGATACGGAGAAACAGACTATTACATTCTTAAATCCTGAACTGGGTAAGAGGTATACGCTTCATTATGACGGCGCAACTCTTTTTACGAACAGGTACGGACAGGGTATTGCGCTCTCACAGCTGGAAAACGGCACAATGGTGGATGTGACATTCATGCATATGCGCAAAAGACTTAATTCTCTTCAGATATCCGCAGATGGTTTTTTGATAAAGGATATAGAAAACTTCAAGCCGGAAAACGGTGGCAGAAGCGTGATGATAGACGGTGAACGTTATTACATTGCAGACTGTGCGGAAGTGATACTCCCCTCCGGAAGTGGTGAACTGATGGACATAAGCGTTGCTGACAGCATACGCGTATGCGGTCTTGAACATACGATATACAGCATAAAAGTGGACAGGGGACACGGGTATCTGAGGCTTGAGAATACCGCTGCTTTTGAAGGAGGCTGGATACAATTGGGGGATGCTCTTGTATATCAGATCACTAAAGACATGTTCATTCCTGTTCCTACAGGAAATTATACGGCGTATATTTCAAAAGACGGCGTATCAGGGGAAGAGAATCTTCAGGTGTCGGATGGTTCTGAGATAAGCCTGGATCTGAGCCGTTATCAGACGGAGCCTCTGTACGGGGGGATAATTTTTACGGTTGTTCCTGAAAATGCCAATGTTTATATTGATGGCGAGAAGGCTGATATAACGGATGAGATAGAGCTGTCATACGGGCTTCATCAGATGGTGGTGACCGCTCAGGGATATGAGACTGTGAGCAGATACATAAGGGTTGCTGAACCGCATGCGGCATTGGGCGTAACACTTGTGAGTGACGGCAGCCCTGCTGCATCACCTGCGACACCTGCTCCCACTGCAAGATCATTATCGGAGAACAGTGCCTCGGACAATAGTGCATCAGAGAACAGTGTGTCATTGGATTCAGCTGTGTCAGAAAATGCCTCTGATGCTGTGCCTTCAGCTTCACCGACTGTTCCTGCTGATGTGAATGTTACACCCGCCCCGACATCGGCATCAAATGTGGTGACCCCGGGCGTTTATTACGTGACTATAGAGGCGCCGGAGGGCGTGGAGGTCTATCTTGATGGAACATATGTAGGTATATCGCCTGTTAAATTTGAGAAAAAGGCCGGAACTTATGTGGTGACACTGCGCAAGAATGGCTGTCAGACCAGGAGTTATACGATCAGCGTTGATTCAGAAAAGGAAAATATTTCCTACTCATTTTCAGAACTGTTGAAGATCGATAATTAAATTGTCGGTTAAAATGGCGGTATAAAAAGTTTTTTGCATTAAAACGGCTGCTTTGATATAATGATTTATAAGTTTTTGTAGATAGTCTGTTTATACAGTTTTAATATGAGTGGATGGGAGACTGCAATATGGATAATGCAGCTAAGAATGCGGCTACAAAAGCTGCTATTGAAAAGGCTGATGCCAGCGGATTTAACGATATGGAGCTTTCTGCCATAGGCGAGGTGGCTAATATCACTCTGGGTAATGCGATGACGGCATTGTCAGTGCTCATTCATGGTGATATTGATATCTCCACACCCAATGTTATGATCAAGAACAAAGGGGAGGCAGTTGAGGAAAACAAAGAAAAGTCTGTTATTACCAGAGTGGATTATGTAAAAGGCCTGGACGGTTTCAGTGTGCTTTTCCTTAAGGAAGATGATGTCAAGGTCATGACGGATCTTATGATGGGGAGCGACGGGCATGGAATGTTTTATCAGCAGGATATATCTGAGCTTCATTTGAGCGCCGTATCAGAGTCCATGAACCAGATGATGGGTTCGGCGGCTACCGCAATGGGCATGATGTTAAATAAAATGGTGGATATTTCCACACCCAGCACAGAGTTTATCGAGGCGGGCGCGTTTATTGATGATTCATTCAAGAATGATGACCGTTTTGTGCAGATTGCATTTGATGTTAAGATGGGGGAGCATATACAGACGCAGATGATGCAGCTTTACCCATACAGGCTGGCTAAGGCTATTGCCGATCTGTTCCTTATGAAGAAGCAGCAGGGCGAGCTGGGATACTGATAAAATATATTAACGTTAAAGACAGAGGGTCTTCGGATCCTCTTTAGTTTGGAGGATAAAATGGCTGAAGGTTGTGAGGGAAATTGCAGCTCATGCGGAGTGAGCGGCTGCAATAGCAGAAATGGCGGGATAGCAAAGGCTCCCCAGAATGATGCATCGGATATAAAGCATGTTGTTGCGGTTATAAGCGGCAAAGGTGGTGTGGGTAAGTCCATGGTCACCTCCCTTCTTGCAAACAGTATGCAGGCACAGGGGAATAAAGTCGGGATCCTTGATGCGGATATCACCGGTCCGTCTATTCCAAGGATGTACGGGATAACGGAAAAGGCCGGCTATGACGGCAAGAACATACTTCCGGCAGAGACGATAAATGATATAAAGCTTATGAGCATTAACCTGCTTCTTGACGATCCTTCGGATCCTGTATTATGGAGGGGGACGCTTATATCAAATGCAGTGAAGCAGTTTTGGACTGACGTAGCCTGGGGAGAGGTGGACTATATGTTTGTAGATATGCCTCCGGGAACAGGTGATGTAGCACTTACTGTTATGCAGTCCCTTCCGGTGGATGGGATCGTGATAGTGACTTCGCCGCAGGAACTGGTCGGAATGATCGTCTCCAAGGCTGTCAAAATGGCTGAAATGATGAATGTGCCGGTATTGGGGATAGTCGAGAATATGTCCTATTTCAAGTGCCCGGACTGTGGCGGAATACATGAAATATTCGGTAAGAGCCGTGTTAAGGAAGCTGCTGACGAATATGGAATAGATACTGTAGTAAGGCTGCCTATTGATCCTGAACTGTCAGGACTTTGTGACCAGGGCAGGGGGGATGTCCTTGGATCGGAAGGACTTCCGGAGGAGTTTAAGAAGTTAAGCGAGCGGATGAAAACATTGAAAGCAGTTGAGTAGTTGTTCAGAACAGTACAACAGTTAATTCAGGAGGGAAAACATGAAAGACGTAAAAGTAACAATAGGTGCAACCACTATCAAGTCATTACATTATGACCATAATTTTAATGCAAAGGCCGGTGAGGCTATCAAGATGTCGGTAAATACAAAGGTTTCCGTTAATCTGAATCCGGGTGTTCCCACAGTCGCAATGGTTGCAGTAAAGCATACCGTAGCTGATGAAGAAAACAAGATCATGAAGATGGAAATTGAAACTGTTACGCCTGTAAGCGTAAGCACTTTCGTTGATAATCTTGATGATGTTATCAAGAAGAATTTCCTTAACCACATTATGCTGGGAGTAAGTGAGAAGATCAGGTCAACGTGTGCGTTTGTAGGTCTTAATGTACAGACTCCTGCTGTTGCCTTCACTTTCCGTGATGGCCAGGACAGCATTGATACAGAAATCTATACGAAAGTCTGAGGCGTTAAATAATGTTGCTTCAGGTCAGCAATGCCGATATTTCCTATGGTGACAGAACTCTTATTAAGGATATTTCATTTAGGGTAAAGAATACCGAAAAGATTGCCATAGTAGGAAGGAACGGATGCGGCAAGACCACTTTCCTTAAGTTTCTTTCAGGAGAGATTTCAGCAGACAAAAGAGATGGAAATATTCAGCCGGCCTATGTAAAGGCCCCGGGACTTACGATAGGCTGGCTTTCCCAGATGACCTTTACGGATGACAGTGCCGTTCTCGGTGATGAGATCCGTAAGGTTTTTTTGCCTGTGCTGGAAATGAAAAAAAAGCTGGACGATATGCTGCAGCGTCTGGATGCGGCTCCGGATGAAAAGCTGGCGGGAGAATATGCCATCCTGGAGGAAAGATTTAACTACATGGGCGGATACCGTTATGAAAAAGATTATGAGACGGTATTTGAACGCTTTGGTTTTACCAAAGATGATGAGGGCAGGCCGCTTTCGGAGTTTTCCGGAGGTCAGAGGACTAAGATCGCTTTTATTAAGCTTCTGCTGTCGAGACCGGATATACTGATCCTCGACGAGCCGACAAACCATCTTGATATATCCACCATAAGCTGGCTGGAAGGCTATATAAAGGAATACCCGCGAGCTGTGATCGTTGTTTCCCATGACAGGCTTTTTATGGACAGGGTAGCGGATGAAATCTATGAGATAGAGCATGCCAGGATGACCAGGTATGTGGGAAACTATTCGGATTTTGTCAGGGTAAAGAAGGAAAGATACGAACAGCAGAAAAAGGCTTATGAAGCCCAGCAGAAAGAGATAGAAAGACTCCAGGCAGTGGCAGACCGTTTTATACATAAGGCGACCAAGGCTTCCATGGCAAAGAATAAGCTCAAGCAGATAGAGCATATGGAAAAGATCGAGGCTCCGGAAGAGTATGAGCTGAAGGCTTTCCACACTTTGACAAAGCCTGCCAGGGAAAGCGGGAATGATGTGCTCAGTGTTGATAATCTCGGGATTGGCTATGATGATATTCTTGCAAGAGTATCTTTTTCGGTAAAGAAAGGACAGAAGCTGGGGGTTATAGGCGGAAACGGTCTTGGTAAATCTACTCTTTTAAAAACTCTTACCGGAAAGCTTGCAAAAAAATCCGGGAAATTCAGCTACGGTCATGGTGTTGAGCCTGGGTATTTTGATCAGCAGATGGCCCAGTATGTGAGTGACAAAAGTGTCCTGGATGATTTTTGGGATATGTATCCTACCCTTACGGAAACCGAAGTCAGGAATATACTGGGAGGCTTTCTTTTTACAGGCGATGATGTATTCAAGGAAGTATCGCTTCTTTCCGGAGGTGAAAAGGTCAGGCTTGCCCTTGCCAAGATCTTTGAGACCAGGCCTAATCTTCTGATGCTGGACGAACCCACAAACCATATGGATATAGTGGGGAAAGAAGCGTTGGAGGATATGCTTAAGGCATATGAAGGAACTCTCATCTTTGTTACCCATGACAGATATCTGGTCAGGGAGGTGGCTGATTCACTTATAATATTCGAAGGAAACGGTGCTGAGTATTTTCCGTTTGATTATGAAGAATATGAGCGTGAGCGTGGCCGCGAAAAGACCGAAAAAGCGGAGAATGTCTGGAATATAGGTCATGCGGAAAAAACGGAGCCGGGGGCCGATGCGCAGCCGGCGGAGCCGAAAAAGAAATCCGCAAACCCGGGGAAAGAGCGTTCCCGTATGGAAAGGCGTGTGGCAAGGCTTGAAGTTCTGCTTGAAGAAAATGATGCAAAGAAGGCAGCTCTTGAAGAAGAACTGAATGATCCTGCAAATGCCAGTGATTACAAAAAGCTTGAGGAGCTTCAGTCCCAGATAGACGCCCTGACCGCACAGGACGATGAGTATATGGCAGAGTGGGAGCAGCTGAATGAGAAATTGGGGGAAATGTGAATTACAGACTTTGGCATTTCCGTAAGAACTGCTTGGCGAACGATCCCACCGGCAGGTGAGCTATCGGTGCGGGGGAAATTCTGGAAAAGGAAAATAAATAATTCGGTAGGAAAATAAAAAGAACCGCTCACGCAGTCCTTTTAATATTCAGCAGGGGCAGAAGGAGTCGAACCCTCTTCGACGGTTTTGGAGACCGATGTTAAACCGTTTAACTATGCCCCTAAACAACAAATGTAATGATAGCAAATCCTCTTTATCTTGGCAAGTGGTTTTTTTTACCCAAATCTGATAAAATATCCGTGTTATGGTATATTACGTGATGATAACGGCGCTTCTTGCCGGCTTGATCCTTTTAGCGGTTTCTATGGTTCTGATAAACAGGTCGGAGCCTTCTGAGATTGTTCGCAACCTTAACTTTTCGGGTGCGTCTCTGGTTACTGTACTGATAGCTGCATTGTCGGGACTTCTGTCCGGAGACCCGTCTGCTACGCGGGGGTCCATTGCAATGGAGCACATGGCAGTCTGCGGTTTTGTGATTTCTTTCGCATTCTTTTCCATTAGTACCTGCGGTGTAAAGATCCCAAAGCAGTTTTCAATCCCTATCCTTGTATATTTCTTTCTGCATTGCGGGGCGGCAGCAGTTCTTGCAGTATTGGGGATGCCTATGATTACCGCTGGCGGAAGGGGGATTTTTCCTCAAAATATCAGTTACAGCATTTTTTATTATATAGATCTGGTGCCCATGGTGCTGATAGGGATTTTCGGCTGCTTTATAACTTTTCAGAATTTCAGAAACGCTTTTCTTGAACCAAATCACGGTGCGGGGTGGCTTGCGGTTACCGGGCTCATACCTGTCATAGGGCTTATAATGAGCGCTGTGCCTTATGTAAAAGACTTTATGCCTTTGAGAATAGCCCTTGTTCTGGCTTGGACAATAGCTATATGTGTTGTTTTTAAATTCAGGATGTTTGACTCCATGCAGATGGCAAGGGATGATATCATAGAAACCATAGAGGAAGGCTTTGTGGTGGTAGATGCGGCGGAAAGGATACTTTTCACCAATGAAAAGGCGGGAGAAATCTTCCCGATGCTTAATTATGACGCCACCCGTCTGGATGTGGTAAAGAAGCTCCTTGAGAATGATAAAAAGGAAATGGAGGTTGACGGCCGGCTGTACCTGATCTCACTTGTTCCTTTTTATGACATGGGGAAGTACAAGGGAACAACTATCTGGATAAACGATAAGACAGAGGAACATGAATTTACCCAGCGCCTTATCGAACTTAAGAATGAAGCTGAAAAAGCGAATCAGGCCAAGTCTGTTTTCCTGGCAAACATGAGTCATGAGATCCGTACTCCCATGAATGCCATTATCGGGATGACGGAACTTATACTGAATGACAACATCAACAGCAAGGTAGAGGAAAATGCGAATAATATACGCAGTGCCAGCAATACACTGCTTTCCCTGATAAACAGTATCCTGGACTTTTCCAAGATAGAGACCGGCAAGACAGAGAATAATGAGAGCGAATACAATCTGGGACTTGTACTTAAGGATATCTGCAACATGATAGGACTTAAGCTGGTGGATAAAAACGTAGAGCTCATTGTCCACGTAAATGAGAACATGCCAAGCCTTTTCCTCGGAGATGAGACACATGTGCGTCAGATATATACAAATATTCTCACAAATGCCGTAAAATATACAAAACGGGGATATATCAGGCTGAGCGTGGACTGGGAGGAGATACCGGGAGGCGCCTGCGTAAATGCTTCAATAGAGGACACAGGCTGCGGTATCAGGCAGGAGAGCCTGCCAACGCTTTTTGAAAGTTTTCAGCGTGCGGATATGATCCAGAACAGGACCATAGAAGGAACCGGTCTCGGACTGGCTATATGCAAGAGGCTTGTGGAGTCTATGGGCGGCATGATAGATGTAAAAAGTACCTATGGTGTGGGAAGCGTATTCTCATTCTATTATAACCAGAAGATTGCTGATCCTACTCCTCTTGGCAGCTATGATTATATAGAACTTCCCGTGGAAACGGAGCGTGACAGAAAAACTTTCATTGCACCTCTTGCCCGTATTCTTGTTGTGGATGATAATATTACAAATATAAAGGTTGCACAGGGAATACTCGCCATGTACCAGGTGAGAGTGGATACGGCCCTTTCCGGAAAGGAATGCCTGGATAAAGTGGCCCGCAATAACTATCATATGATACTTATGGACCAGATGATGCCTGAGCTTGACGGTATCGAGACTACCAAGCTTTTACGGGAGGATCCGGATCCACGGATCAATTCCATGCCCGTGATAGCACTTACGGCAAATGCCATAAGCGGTACAAGGGATATGTTTTTGCAGAACGGGTTTCAGGAGTATATATCCAAGCCCATAGATATAGGTGCGATGGAAGAAGTATTAAAGAAATTCCTTCCACCCGAGATACTGCATTATGTGGACAGACCCATGTCGGATATGGATTTCGGTGACCTTGAACTTTCTCTGCCGGGTGTGGATATAGCGGATGGAATGAAAAATTACGGTAATGATACCGGCAGGTACGTACAGATGTTAAAATATATCTGTGATGACGGAGATGCTCATGTGGAGAGAATACGTCAGTGTATAGAAAAGCATGATATCAGGCAGTATGTATTTGAGGTGCATGCACTGAAAGGCCTGATGGCAGGTATAGGTGCAAAACAGCTTTCGGAGTTTGCCAGGCTTCAGGAATATGCGGGACGGAACGGAAATGCCGGGGAAATCGAACGGGAAGGCTATCTGTTGGCAGATACGTATGAGGAGCTCCTTTATTCCATAAGGTCTGCTCTTGATAAGGCCGGGCTTTTCGAGGAGGCAGATATAGAGCTGAGAAACGAGTCCCTTACCTGGGACGAGTTTTTAGGCCAGATGAATTCGCTGCAGGGAAGCCTTGAAATGCTGGAGCAGGCAGAGGCTCTCCGTAAAGTTGAAAAGCTGCTGTCCTATCCCATGGATGACGGTATCAGGGCTCAGCTTATGGAGATAAAAAAAGCAGTCGGTAATTTTGATTATGATGAAGCTATGGAAATGGTGCAGATGATGATGTAAACCGGCAGAAAGAGGAAAATATGGATTTAAAAAACAAAGCGGGTATAATGGCGATTATAGACGAATACGGTCCGGATGTTGCAGAGCTTGGAAGATACTTAGGCTGGCTCGAGAGCAAACAGGGAGAAAATCTTATGGAGGTTTATGATCCCAGTAAGGGCGAGGGCGGCACTATAAAGTTTCCTGTCTATGACGGGACGCTTATGAATTTCGTAAGGACAGCGGATAAGACTAAATTCATAAACAGGAATTATCAGTACAGCTTTAATAAGTACAGATTAAGGACTGTGGCAGATGAGCTGTCATTCATAGAAAAAGCTGAAATAAAAGACATAAAAGTCATGGGAGATATCCTTTCAAAGTATATAATAAAGGGAAGGACCAAGGGCTCAATGTGGAGTGAAGGCGTAAGCAACGGTGTATACTATGCGGCGATCAGAAAGATGAAAGAGCTGATAGAGTTCTGGACAAAGCCTTTTTAAAAAAGCGGTTATATTAAACATAAAAAATTGATGCCTTTAAGGGCGGAAGGGAAACAAAGTGGAAAAAGTACGACGAATCTATGTAGCAAAGAAACCTGAGTATGCTGTAAAGTCTGCAGAGCTGACGGACGAGATAAAGAGCTATCTCGGTATAGACGGATTAAAGTCCGTCAGGATATTTATCCGTTACGATGTGGAAAATGTTTCGGATGCGGTATTCGAGAGAGCCTGCAGGAAAGTTTTCAGTGAGCCTCCCGTTGATGAATTGTTTGAGGAGAAAATCGATATCCCTGAAGGAGCAAGGGTATTTGGCGTGGAATACCTTCCCGGTCAGTATGATCAGCGTGCGGACTCAGCTGAGCAGTGCATCAGGTTCCTTAAGGAAGATGAGGAACCCATAGTAAAGACCGCAATGACCTATGTGCTGACAGGTGATATTTCCGATGATGAGTTTGCAAGGATCAAGTCCCACTGCATCAATCCGGTGGACTCCAGGGAAACAGGGATGGAGAAGCCTGAGACACTCATCACCAAATATGACGATCCGGCTGATGTGGCCTTGATAGACGGTTTTTGCGATATGTCTGAGGATGAGCTTCGTGACAGGTATGATTCATTGGGGCTTGCAATGACCTTTAATGACTTCCTGCATATCAGAAAATATTTTGAGAATGAAGAGAAAAGGAATCCGTCAATGACGGAGATAAGGGTTCTGGATACATATTGGTCAGACCACTGCAGACATACCACATTTGCAACGGAACTTAAGGATGTGGAGTTTGACGAGGGATACTACAGGACTCCCCTGGAAACTACATATATGAGTTACCTGGATACCCGCAATGAGCTGTATGGAGACAGAGAAGATAAGTTCATCTGTCTTATGGATCTTGCGCTTATCGCAATGAAGAAGCTTAAGAAGGACGGACTGCTTACGGATATGGAAGTGTCTGATGAGATAAATGCATGCTCCATCGTAGTGCCGGTAGAGATTGATCCGGGGGATGGTTCTGATAAGTATACCGAGGAATGGCTTGTCAGCTTCAAGAATGAGACTCATAACCATCCTACCGAGATAGAACCTTTCGGTGGTGCAGCAACATGTCTGGGCGGTGCTATCCGAGATCCCCTTTCAGGAAGATCCTATGTATATCAGGCAATGCGTATAACAGGTGCGGCAGATCCTACCATTCCAATATCGGAGACCTTAAGCGGCAAGCTTCCGCAGATGAAGCTTGTAAAGGGTGCGGCTGCCGGATATTCGTCATACGGTAATCAGATAGGTCTTGCCACAGGCTATGTAAAGGAAGTATACCATCCCAATTATGTAGCTAAACGTATGGAGATAGGTGCGGTAATGGGCGCTGCTCCCAGAAAGAATGTAAAGAGGCTTAATTCGGATCCCGGGGATATCATAATCCTGTTAGGCGGACGCACGGGACGTGACGGCTGCGGTGGCGCTACAGGATCATCAAAGGCACACACGGAAAAGTCGATCGAAGTCTGCGGAGCAGAGGTTCAGAAGGGTAATCCGCCTACAGAGAGAAAGCTTCAGAGACTTTTCAGGAGACCGGAGGTAAGCCGTATCATAAAGAAGTGCAATGATTTTGGAGCCGGCGGTGTTTCCGTTGCCATAGGCGAGCTTGCTGCAGGACTTGAGGTTGATCTTGATAAGGTGCCCAAAAAATATGCCGGTCTTGACGGTACTGAGCTGGCTATATCCGAGTCTCAGGAAAGAATGGCCGTAGTGGTAGATCCGGCAGATGTTGATAAATTTATGGGATATGCCGCAGAGGAGAACCTTGAGGCTACTTCTGTAGCGGTGGTTACAAAGGAACCAAGACTTGTGCTTAAGTGGCGCGGGAAGGATATAGTCAATCTTTCGAGGGCATTCCTTGATACAAACGGTGCACATCAGGAAACAAAAGTTAAGATAAACATTCCTGAGAAAAATGATAATTATCTGGAGAAAACTGCTTCACAGGCAGTTAAGGATGATCTGGCAAAAGGAGATATTGCAGCGGCATGGCTGGATACCCTGAGTGATCTTAATGTATGTTCGCAGAAAGGTCTGGTAGAGATGTTTGACTCATCCATAGGATCTTCAAGTGTGTTTATGCCTTACGGTGGAAAGTATCAGCTGACTGAAACTCAGGTGATGGCTGCGAAGCTACCCATGCTGGACAAGGAAAATACGGATACGGTTACTCTTATGAGCTACGGTTTTGATCCCTATCTTTCATCCTGGAGCCCGTATCACGGAGCGATATATTCCGTAATGTCTTCTGTCGCAAAGATCGTGGCAGCAGGCGGAGATTACAGGAAGATACACTTTACCTTCCAGGAATATTTCAGGAGGATGACAGAGAATCCTGAGTGCTGGAGTGAGCCTTTTACGGCGCTGCTTGGTGCATATGATGCACAGCTCGGTTTCGGGTTGGCATCAATAGGCGGAAAGGATTCTATGTCGGGAACCTTCAATAACATAAATGTTCCGCCTACGCTTGTTTCCTTTGCGGTTGATGTGGCAGGACAGAATGACCTTATCACACCTGAGTTTAAGGAGCCCGGGGATAAGCTGGCGGTATTTGCCGTACCCAAGGATGAGTATGACATCCCGGTATACAAGGATGTGATGGCTATGTACGATGAGGTAAGCCAGCTCATAGCCCAGGGCAGGGTAAAAGCTGCATATGTACTGGATGCTTACGGTATTCCCGCTGCTGTATCCAAGATGGGCTTCGGTAACGGCTATGGTGCAGAGATCGATACCGATATTGAGGCAGACGAGCTCTTTGCCAACAGGATAGGCGATATCCTAGTGGAGCTAGATGATGCCACAGAGGATGAGTTTGAATCGGATGTAACTATTATAGGTGAGGTTACGGACGGTGATTTTGTTTACGGTGATGTGAAGATCACTCAGGCAGATGCTCTTTTTGCATGGAAGAAGAAGCTGGAAAAGATTTATCCTTCGAAGGCCGGTAATTCTTCGGAAAAAGTTGATATGCCTGTATATAACGCGCCTGAGATACATGTTTGCAGGAACAGGGTAGCAAAGCCTACGGTATTCATACCGGTAATGCCCGGTACAAACTGTGAATATGATTCTGCAAGGGCATTTGAGCTTGCGGGAGCAAATGTTATAACAAAGGTATTCAGAAATCAGAATGCTTCGGATATCAGGGATTCCGTTGAAGAATATGTAAAGGATATAGCCAATGCCCAGATAATAATGTTCCCGGGCGGATTTTCCGCAGGTGATGAGCCGGACGGATCGGCTAAGTTCTTCGCCACTGCTTTCCAGAATGACAGGCTTAAGGATGCTGTTATGCGTCTCTTAAATGAGAGGGATGGACTGGTGCTGGGCGTATGTAACGGTTTTCAGGCTATCATCAAGCTTGGGCTTGTACCGGAAGGTGAGATCGTAGGGCAGAAGGCTGATTCGCCTACACTTACATACAATACGATCAACAGGCATATTTCCAGGATCGTGTATACAAAGGTGGTATCAAATTTAAGCCCCTGGCTTTCATGTGCCGAGAATGGAAAGGTATACTGCTCACCTGCATCCCATGGCGAGGGCAGGTTTGTAGCGCCTAAGGCATGGATCGATAAGCTGAAGGCTAACGGTCAGATCGCTACGGTATATTCGGATCCTGATGGTAATGTGACAATGGACGGTGAGTGGAATGTAAACGGTTCGTATGAGTCCATAGAAGGTATTACTTCGCCTGACGGAAGGGTTTATGGTAAGATGGCTCATCCGGAAAGAAGGGGAGACCATATCGCAGAGAATATCTACGGTGATCAGGATCTTAAGATATTTGAGTCCGGTGTAAATTACTTTAAGTAATTGACTAAAACTTCCCACATATAGTCTGTGGAAAGAGAACGATGACTCGCATATGCACCTGAACCGATGCAACGCCTCGGGAAACTAATTGCTAACAGCCCGTAGTTATCCGTTACATGCGAGCCGGCTAGGGGCATACCGTCTCGCAACCCTGCACCGGATAACAACGGGCTGTAAGCACTGGATTTCCCCTCGGCTAACAACGCATCGTG
>DGSK01000018.1 GCA_002393955.1 Lachnospiraceae bacterium UBA4364
TTGCCTTGTTCACGCCCGGCAACCCGAATGGTAATCTTCCAGCATTCTGGGCAACCTCTGCTTTTACCTTGTCCACATTGAAGGGCGGATTTGCCATTACATAATCGCAGCATCCCACAAGATTATGGGCATCATTATAGAAGGTGTTGGCTTCATTTCCGGACTTGATCACACCGGTCAGCCCATGAACCGCCATATTCATAAGGCAGAGCTGAGCATTGTACTCAACCTTCTCCTGCCCATAGAACGTCATTGCCTTATTAGCAGACATTCCTTTACTGTTGACGAAATCGCCGGACTGCACGAACATACCACCGCTGCCGCAGGCAATATCCGCTAAGACACCCGAAGTCGGTTCCAGAATATTCACGATCATTTTTACCAGTGACTTCGGTGTGAAAAACACGCCGTCATCAGAGGCCACTGCCGGAGCAAACTTACTGAGGAAATATTCATAAATGCGTCCGATCACATCGCCGCCCACATCATCAAGAGCATTATTGTTAAAGATACGCAATAACTCTGCCAGCAGATCATCAGCAAAATTGGTATATTCTTTCGGAAGAACGCCGGCCAACTGTTCAGACTGAGCCTCAACCAGCTCCATCGCATGATTCACGACCTCTCCCAGACTGTTCATCTGCTGCCCGTTTTCAGCAACGATATTCGCAGCCTTGATATCCTCCGGCAGATTCACAAGGTATGAATACTGCGCTTCCTTCGGAAGAAACAACGCACTTTTCTCTGCAAAGTCGGACGCTTCTACAGGCATCACACGACCATTCCTGACCGGTCTATCCTTCAGGATCTCTTCCTCCACCTTCTTAAATCTGCTATATGCATATCTCAGGAACAGCAAACCCAATACCGGCATACAGTACTGCTGAGAAGTCAGTTTGGATCCCTGGCGTAATAGATCCGCTGCTTCCCAAAGGTCTGCCTCCAATTTCTTAATGTTCTTGTTATCCATAAATATTCTCCTTGAATAATCTATTTATTTTGGTAATTGAGATTAATCCAAAACTTCCTCTACTATCCATTGTACTCAAGGGCAGTCCTATAAAACGGTCTTAATCTCAGATTATCTCAATTATTTTGTCTTATCCTCGCTTTTATCGGCGTCAATAAACTCCATAATGTCGCCTACATCACATTGGAGATACTTACGCGATTCATTATACCATGCCTGTAAAAAGCTGAAAAAAAAATACTCCATGTCCGTGAGAGAGGCGGCCTTACGGCAGCCCTTCTGCAGGATCGCTCTTGAGCAGTCGCGAGCGATGAAATATCCCTCTTCAAAGGAAGTAGTGGAAAAAGTTCAAGTAGTACATCCCGGCATAAAGAAATCCAGCCCTGAAGGACTGGACACCATTCCTCTGTACTTACAATATCTTATTCTCATAGTCCTGCAATTGATGAAATATATTATCTACAACGGCAGTATCTCCCTCAATTCTGTAAAGCAAAAAATAGTCGTGAGACAGGAAGTTCATTCTCCGGTAGCCAAGTGCCCTAAGCCGCGGATTATCGCACAGTTTTAAGCTCCCAGCCACTCTGGAAAGACTGATCTTAGTCACCTCAAAGTCATTCAGTACATTGGAAGCAGCCTGATTGCTTTTCTTCTCAAATAAAAGATATCTGATAAACCCATCCAAATCCGCCTCGGCATCGGATGTAATAACAACCTTATATTCCATATTTCTGCCTCATATCGGATATTACATCATCCGCATCTCGTACCATCCCCTCTGCCGCATGGTGTCTTGATGCTTCAAGTTTTTTAAGTACTTCATCCTCAGTCAATGTCACATAAGGGTTTACTGTCTTTTTCTTTAATTCGAAAGGAAAACCGTTATTTGCAACAGCCTGGGTAAGAAACATCCTGATAGCGGAAGTCGTATCTGTACCTAACTCCCTAAACAGGGTGTCGGATTTTGTTTTGAGCTCATCTTCAACACGTATCTGTATTGTACTTGACATAGCACACCTCCTCGCTAATCTTTATCCATATTATATTGCTGATTCATTACAAAAGCAATGATTTAGCATGTGTATTTTTATGTTGGGACTCAGGAAAAAGCTCTGACTGCCCCTCCCCCAAAACAGAAATCACCATTTTAATAGTGGACTTCTATCCCCACTATATGGAGTTTTATATAATTCTGGAATCTGGAATTCTTGAGTTCATGGGCTTCCTTGCTACAAGATGCAACCTGAACTTCTTTGCTTTTTCAAGTTTCTCTATTTTAAACCTCGCCTGTCTGCAGAATTTCCTTATCTCATCCAATGAATATGCCTTTACATCCCCGTGACCAGCAAGGTTTGCAAGTGGCATTTCCGTATGATTCATAAGCCAAAGTACCGGTTTTGACGCCGTATAGTCCTGCAGGATAAGTCTTCCGCCGGGCCTCAAAACCCTCTTTACGCTGTCAAAGAACGCCTGCGGGTTCGGGTAATGGTGAAAGCTGTTGGAGCATATGACCACATCGAATGAATCTTCTCCGAAGGGCAGGTTTTCACAGTCTCCGACCACCCATTCTACCCCCTCAAGATTCTTTGCCCTTGCTGCTTCAATCATCCTGGGCGTTATATCCAGTCCCGTATAACGCTTTGACATGTCTTTTTCATACAAAAGCGATATCATCGGTCCGGTCCCGCAGCCACAGTCCAGAAGGTCGTTAAAATCCTCTTTTTCCAGTTCCGCGGATATATACGGGTAATCTTCCTTGCATATCTCATAAATCCCCGCCTGATCCGTCTCATATATATCCGCAGCTTTAGAAAACTCCTTAATGGTAAGCTCTTTATACTCTTTATCCGACCTCATGGAAAGCCCCCTTTCGTTTATCAGCACACCCCGGTACATTTTTCAGCAGATTCACAGCCGAACCGAGGCTCATGTTTACTTCAAAATCAATACAGCTGTTGAATTTGATATCCGACTTTGTTTACAAGACTTCCTATTCCTTGTATCTCGCAACGGATCTCGTCACCACTTTTCAGATACACCGGTGGCTTCATTCCCATTGCAACTCCGCCCGGCGTCCCGGTCGCAATGATCGTTCCCGCCTTCAGTATCATCCCCTGGGATAACTCGGATATAGCTTCCTCTACAGAGGTTATCATGTTTTTTGTATTACTCTCCTGCCTTTTTTCGTTATTAACATAGCAGCGTATATCAAGGTCACGGGCGTCTTTTACCTCATCAGCTGTAACGATACAAGGCCCCATAGGTGTGTACCCGTCAAGACTTTTCCCCCGGTACCACTGCTGATGCTTGAACTGAAGGTTTCTCGCACTTACATCGTTAATGATAGTGTATCCCCTCCGGATCATTTGCCTTATTGACTCTTTTAGAAAAATAAACTGTATCCGTCTTCTTTGTGAAATCCAGTACATCAACTGTTTCTTCTATATGCGATCTGTAATTGACCCCAAGGCATATGATATCCTGAACCGGTACCGGTATCGGCGCCTTTATTCTGTATTCACGTCCTTTTTCTTTTGGAGTTTCATTTTCAAGTCGGCCGACGATCAAAAGGCTGATTTCGTCAAAGCGTCGGATCAGTTCGTTCATATCCTTTACAATGATTCCCAGCGAATCCAAAGTTACCGGTCTGCCGTCTTTTCCTTCAACCGCAACATACTGTTTGTTTTCTGATTCTATCGTATACAACCTCATATGTTTTTTCCTCTCACACCGGCATTTTCATGAATTCATCTATTACATGTAAAACCGGCTCAGCATATTTCCTTTCTCCAAATAGCCATTGTTCATGCTGCATGTCAAACTCCCTGATGTCGGGATCATGGAAATATCTTTTATAGCGTTTCAGATATTTTTCCCCCATCTTATTGGCATATATGAAATGAGCTTTTGTATGTTCCACGTTTATATCGTTTTCCAGATATGTGATCAGATCAGTATAATACTCATTCTTGATGGATTCGGGGTTGAATTTTGAAAAGCACGTCATAAATTTCTCGGCAACCTCATCCTCCATCAGAAAAGTCTTTTTTAGGAGATTTTTGGTCTTTTCCCGTTTTCTTTCGCTTTTGGTAAAGCCGGTAAGAAGCGGTACTACCAGCATTGACTGCAGCTTTGCAGAAATCTTACCGCTCTGATCGAGGTCAGGACTGCCAAAGATTCCGTGATCCATATGAACCTTCCTTCTCTGTATCAGCTGCCCCACAAAACTGGAACCGAGAGAGGATCCGAGAGCCGCGTCTATCCTTCCTTCATGTTTTTCAATGATATACTTCTCAATCTTTTCCGTGACCGTTATCATATCCGGAAAAATATCATTACCTCCGTCGAATCCGTCATAATTAACGCATATAAGGTGGTATTTCCCAACAAGATCATCAAAAACGTTACTGAAATTTGTCTGCCAGTCACAGCATGTCCCCGGAAGCAGCATCATCTTTTTTTCATTTTCTGTTCCATACTCTTCAAAAGTCATCTTTGTCCTCCCACATCATTTTTTCGACAATCCTGATCGTTTCCTCGCGCATGTATTTATCTTGATCCTGCGGTCTGTTTTTACTTCACGCATCTAAAGTAAACCATCGACCCGTCTACATGGTATTCCACCTGTAAATATAGCCTGCGAAGTATCTTCAGAAGCTGATCCTCCGTAGGAAACGGAGGGGTAAACCAGCCTTTCCTTGCCAAGAATTTCTTTCCTTTATCCTCCAAAAAAGGCCACTGTTCCCGTATCCCCGCATAAGATATGTCATTGTTCCCGTCACCTACCATGATTCCCTCCAAGCCAAACAGTGTTCCCATTGCAAATAAGCCGATTCCCTTAAGTTTCATTTCGTTGATTTCCTTTTCTGATACACGGTTTTGAGTTATCGTCAGCTAACTCGCGGTTTATATTATACTCCGCTATTTGTGCGGAGTTATTCTATACAGTAAATACGTCAGTACTTTTAGTTAGTTATTGCTAATTCAAAAACAATAACATATGTTTGAGATATAATCAATACGTCCGGGAAGTATTTTTTAAGCTATTTCAACAATTATCCCTGTTGCAGAACTTCCCATGAGTATTTTTCTTCCAAATCAAAAATCACATCTGCCCTGGACGTATCGCAGCAAGCTGCTCGATGTCGCGTTGGCCGTCAAATGTGCGTGCAAGCACGCCCGCATGACGGCTTTAGCGCGCAAAAAACCGCCGACAGACTAAAATGTTCTATCAGCGGTCACTATCATTGCTTACACTCATTCGAATATCTGTCCCGGCAGCTTCAGTTTCTCTTTGGGCGGAAACTCTTTATCAAACTCATCTACATCTTCGTCCTTCACATAGTACCCTAAAGGAGTCTGATATACCCCGGTCACATCATGCAGATATCCCGGAATCAGTTCCTTGCAGAGGAAGAAAGAAGAATCTGCATCTTCCGGAAGGTCATGATACCGGATGCCAAACTCTCTGGCATGGGTAAAACCGCTTTTGCCATAGAAGGCAATGTTTCCTTCAAACAAAACAGCACCGAATCCCATTTCTGTCGCTTTTCCCAAAGAATAATCCAGCAAAGCCTTTCCATAGCCCTTGCGTTTCAACTCAGGCGTGATTCCTATCGGACCCATCGTTAAGACAGGGATCGTCCTCCCGTTATCCGACTCAATAATCGTCTTCACAAACATATTCTGACCTATCAGCCTTCCGTCCTGTTCCATAACAAAATCCAGTTCCTTCACGAATGCCGGATCATCCCTTAGCACATGGATCACATAATGCTCACTGCATCCCGGACGGTAAACATTCCAGAACGATTCTCTCACAAGGTTCTCAACAGTCCTGTAATCCTCTTCCTTTTCCAATCGTATCGTATATTTGTTTGTTTTCATCTCATTTCCTCCATAAATTATGTATCTGGGGCCTTCCTCACCAATTTCTCCATTCGGACGGAACCCTGTCCCCGGTATTCTTCCAGGATGCCATATCCGGTCTCAGGATTACGGCCTGCCTCTATGCCCTTAAAACAGAGATATCCTCCGTTTTTTCATTTTTAATCTTGCCAAGCCAGGTACAGTAAATAATCGCAACTACTATCGTCGCTCCTATGTAAATCCAGTCAATCAACTCATTATCCGCACCGAACAACGAAAGGACATCGATCATAGAGTGCGCTATGATACATGGGATAATACTGCCGCCCCGTAAACATACCATCGTCAGAATAAATCCCCAGCTAATGGCAAAGATGATCTGCATGACTGTCGAGGAGCCAGCCTGTCCGCTAAAGAGATTAATGATATGGCCTATACCGAATGTCACAGCAGAAACAATGATCGCCACTATCGTCTTATCCTTTGAAAGCATCGCCCTGAAAAGGAACCCCCTGAAGATCATTTCTTCCACAAAGCCTACAAGAATCATGGAAAGTGATGCTATCGCCAATTCTAAACCTTGATATGAAGGAGCGAATCCATCCC
>DGSK01000028.1:0-81916 GCA_002393955.1 Lachnospiraceae bacterium UBA4364
CTTTATCTGTAGTCACGCTGAAGGCATGCACGTACAGTATAAAGGAATATATGATTCAGTGGCCGCAAGGTGGCTCCAAAACTCCGGAATCAGTGGCTCTCATTCTCCGGAATGGTGGCTCTGGGAGGGCCGGAATAATCACTTAGTTTCTCGAAGAATTGGCTGTTCTCATTATCCTCTATCAAACTGTGCGTAAAATTCCGATTTGCTTAATACAAAGATTCTAACCGTTTCAACAATAAAAATAAAGCCCACTGATGTGAGCTTCATTCTTCACTTCCATTTATCTGTGAATAGTAACCAGAACTTGTGTTCCTGTGGTTTAGGCATAAAAAAACACCCCCTGACCATTATGATCAGAGGATGTATCTTCTGTTTTCTTAATTATGCAAGTCTTGCCTGTTATTTTGTTTTAACAAACATATCCTTTTCTTCCTGTGAAAATTCAGATATTCTTATTCCCTTCTTTTCGGCATATTCCACAGCCCCCCGCATATACTAACTTAACCTTTCTTAACCCTCCCTATGAGCAAAAGAAAAACCTCGGAAGCCTTGATTTATAAGACTTTCGAGGTATTCCATAGCACAGCTCGTAGCGGAATCGAACCGCTGATTCTGCCGTGAGAGGGCAGCGTCTTGACCCCTTGACCAACGAGCCATGTGCTTTTCTCAAGCTTTTTTATAATACTACAATATCAGATCCATTGCAAGTACTTTTTTTACTTTTATCATTTTTTTTAATTTAAATATTTAAAACCGGGGATTACCGGAAAATCCCCGGTTTTATAGTAAAGCTATCAGATAATATCAAAAATAGATATCTGGTTGGCATCCGGCAATCCATCCAGGATATGCAGTGCTGTCATCTTTTCGATATTGGTCTGGGATGTCTTTGTCCTTTCCTTAAAATCATCCTTGCTGACAAAAGGACCATTCTTGGCAGCCTCCTCTATCTTGACAGCGTTGGTATCCCCCAGTCCTTCGATAGCAACAAAGGACGGCATTATCTTTCCGTCTATTATCTGAAAATCCACAGCCTTTGCCCTGTAAAGATCGATGGGCATAAAATCAAAGCCTCTTGCATACATCTCCTGAACAAGCCTCATATCATGCATGCTGGCCTCATCCTTGGGTGAAGCGGTTCCGGCATCTATCCTCTTCTTTATTTCGGCCATATTCTCTTCCAGATGATCCTTTCCCATGCACATTGTCTCATATGAAAAAGCTTTGGACCTTATGGAAAAAAATGCAGTGTAATATGCCAGGGGATAATTTATCTTATAATAAGCCACCCTCCAGCCCATCATTACATAGGCCGCTGCATGTGCCTTCGGGAACATGTATTGGATCTTTTCACAAGACTGTATATACCAGTCAGGCACATTATGGGCCTTCATATCCTCTTTCCATTCCGGCCATTTTTCAGCCTTACCCTTAGCCACCTTGCCCTTGCGGACCATTTCCATGATCTTAAAGGACTCCTCCGAATCCAGTCCCATACCTATAAGGTATGTCATGATATCATCACGGGTACATATACATGTGGAAATAGTAGCTATGCCATCTTTAATAAGAGTCTCTGCATTGCCCAGCCATACATCCGTACCGTGGGAAAGTCCTGCTATACGAACCAGGTCAGAAAAAGCCTGAGGCTTGGTGTCTATAAGCATCTGCATGGCAAAATCCGTACCGAACTCAGGGATACCGAGGGATCCCAGCATCGTCCCCCCGATATCCTCAGGCTTTATGCCGAGGGCATCAGTGGATTTAAACAGACTCATGACCTCCGGATCATCCAGGGGTATTTCCAGGGGATCCAGCCCCGTCAGGTCCTGTAATCGTCTGATCATGGTAGGATCGTCGTGTCCCAGTATATCAAGCTTTAAAAGGTTATGATCAATCTTATGATAATCAAAGTGCGTTGTCACTATAGGCGAATTTCTGTCATCCGCAGGGTGCTGCGTCGGTGTAAAGGATTCGATAGCCTCACCTACAGGAAGAACGACAATTCCTCCCGGATGCTGGCCCGTAGTATTCTTGGTACCTTCCACGCCCTTGGCTATACGCTCTATCTCTGCAGGCCTTTTTACCTTGTCCTGCAGCTCATAAAACCCCTTTGTATATCCAAACGCGGTCTTCTCTGCCACAGTACCTACAGTACCGGCCTTATAGGTCTGGCCTGCTCCGAAGATAACCTCCGTATACTTGTGGGCCTTGGACTGATATTCACTTGAAAAGTTCAGGTCGATATCCGGCTCCTTATCTCCCTTGAATCCCAGGAAAGTTTCAAAAGGAATGTCAAAGCCGTCCTTGTAAAGGTTCTCTCCGCATATGGGACAGACTTTATCCGGCATATCCACACCGGCCCTGCCGGCATATTTATTCACATCTTCGGAATCGAATTCCGAGTATTTACACTTTTTGCACAGATAATGAGGCTTTAAGGGGTTAACCTCCGTGATCCCAGCCATTGTAGCGACAAATGAGGATCCGACCGAGCCTCTGGAGCCAACCAGATATCCGTCCTCGACAGACTTCCACACCAGCTTCTGAGCTATGATGTACATAACCGCAAAACCGTTACCTATTATTGAATTAAGCTCACGCTCAAGTCTTTCCGAAACAATCTCCGGCAGCACCTCACCGTAAAGCTCATGAGCCTTGTTATAGCATATGGCACGGAGCGTCTTATCTGAATCTTCGATGACAGGAGGACATTTATCCGGGCGGACAGGCTTTATCCTGTCACACATATCCGCGATCTTATTCGGATTAGTTATGACCACCTCTATGGCACGGTCTGCCCCGAGATAAGCAAATTCATCCATCATCTCCTGGGTAGTCATAAAGTACATTGATGAGGACAGCGCCTCTATCTTATGGCCGAACTGCTCCCAGGTCTTATTGCCCTTCTTTTCCTTTCCGCATACCAGAATGCTTCTGAAAAGCGCATCTCTGGGCTCCAGATAATGAACATCCCCTGCTGCACACACCGGCTTGCCGCATTCAGCAGCTATTTCCACGATCTGACGGTTTATTTCCTTTATGTCATCATAGGAATTGACAGCCATCTCCTTACTGTTCATGATGAGATATTTGCCGTTTCCTGCAGGACCTATCTCTATATAGTCATAAAAATCCACCAGACGAACTATTTCCTGCCTGGAACGTCCGCCTATCATGGCACGAAATACATCACCCTCAGTACCGCCGCTGCCAACTATCAGGCCCTCGCGGTACTTGTTTAAAAGACTTTTAGGTATCTTCGGTATATTCCTTCCTATGAAGCGCAAATGAGAAAGGGATACAAGCTTATACAGGTTTCTGCGCCCCACTTCGTTCTTGGCAAATATTACAGCCTCTGAAGCGTGCATATCCGCTATCTTTTCATCATCAAGCCCCTCCAGCTCATTTAACTGCGCCAGAGTCGTCACATGATGCTTAGCTAAAAGCTCTATCTCCTTAATGAAGATTCCTGCTGTCATCTCCGCATCATCTACCGCCCTGTGGTGGTGCAGCAGTTTTACATCCAGCGCCTCGGCTAACTTATGGAGCTTGTAGGA
The DNA here is from genome assembly GCA_002393955.1 of Lachnospiraceae bacterium UBA4364. GTDB lineage: Bacteria > Bacillota > Clostridia > Lachnospirales > Lachnospiraceae > NK4A136. The sequence goes on from DGSK01000028.1 coordinate 3,564, forward strand.
CGGAAGACGGGGCATCACAAGCCTTGCGATCTCAATGGTATCCGTATGTGTGAAATCATAAGGAAGTCCCTGTTTTTCAGCCTCTGCCCTTATGCAGTTGGTATCGAATTTCGCATTGTGAGCAACAAGCACACAGCCCTTGCAGAACTCAAGGAACTGTGGCAGCACCTCTTCTATATTAGGCGCACCAATGAGCATATCGTCAGTTATGCTGGTAAGACCTGAGATTTCCTGAGTAAGCGGTTCATGAGGATCCACAAAGGTTGAGAATCTGTCAGTGATCTCGCCATGCTCTACCTTTACCGCACCAAACTCTATTAATTTACACTTTCCGGGCACGACGCCTGTGGTCTCAAGGTCAAATACCACAAAGCTTCCGTCAAAATCCTGTCCCTTCTCATTGATAACCGCATTCAGCGTATCATCCACGATATAGGCGTTACATCCGTAAAGTATCTTTATCTTTCCATCCAACGCCGCTGCATCAGGGAAAGACTGCACTCCGCCATTGTCCGTTATTGCTATAGCCTTATGACCGAAACGCACGGCAGTATCTACCAGATCCTTTACGGAAACACAGCCGTCCATATCGCTCATCTTGGTATGTGCATGAAGCTCTACCCTCTTAAGCGAATTATAATCCTCCCGCTTTTCACTGAAATCATCTATCTTTTTTATCCCGACGGGGCGCATCACTTCGATTTCTTTATCAAAATCATCAAAGGCCGCCACACCTTTTACTCTGATAAAAGCGCCTGGTTTAAGAATCCCTAGGAGTTCATTCCCCAGCTCCTGGGATTGGAAAAACTTCAGTCTGATAGTATCCGTATAATCCGTGATGGTATACTTTAATATCTTGCTTCCGGCCTTTGTGTCACGGTCTTCTACAGCCAGTATCTTACCATGTACCACCACCTCGCCGATCGCATCGGTGATATTTTCCATGGCAATAACATCACCTTCAAAATCATTTCCCATTACCACATCATCAGGAACCCCGGGGGCCTTAAGACTTTTTCCATACCAGGAATCATTGCCTCTCCGGCCCTTCTTCCCGCCAAATGATGAGCGGTTCTTGTCCCATTTGCCGGACCAATCCTTCCTTTCGGCTTTTTCTGCTTTTGGTTCAGCCGCAGGCTTTGCTTCTGATTTGGAGTTTTTTTCACCAGCTCTTCCCCGCTCAGCCTCAGGGAGACCTGCGGACTTAAGGGATCTTTTACCTGCATTATCCAGGACATCGTCCAGTGTCATGAAGGGTTCTTCTTCCACAGCCCCCATATCACCTGCAGCCGCAGCTGCTTCTGCAGAGGCAAGGCTCTTTTCCATCTCTTTTGAAAAAGCTGCCACCTTGTTCATCACACGGTTTCTGCTCTCAATGGTATAGACGCTTTCCTCGCTCTCACAGTAATCAACCTCAGTCTCGGTATTCATGTGAAAACGGCCGTTGAATGTATCGTCAAAGATCCTGATGATCGTCTGTTCCTTGTCATGAGCCGCAAATGTATCCGGCAGCACAAGCTTTATCATCCCGTCAGACACGGAAAGCTTTGCCTTTTTCATCACGCTGTAGATTATACGGTCATAATTCTTTATTTCCAGCAACAGACTGTCAAAATAATGGTCCAGAAGATAATTGATATCATATCTGTCCGACAGATGATAATCCTCATGAATCTCCACACTGTAGCCTGCCGGACCAAAGACAGCCTCTTCCAATTCCTTTTCCAGATCATATACCAGCGCCTTGCGTATGGGCTTGTCGTGACTTAAGTCAATACGCATCACACGCCTGTTCTTGATGCACAGGATCTGTTCCACTGTCACCGTCGAAAACTTCGAATATAATTCCGGATCTATCGCCGCATTTTCAAAAATTGCACTAAAACTGTCTGCCATTCTACTCTTCCCAGTTCTCAAGCTCTGTCCTGAGTACATCCAGAAGCTCAGCTTCCGGTATCTTCTTTATGATATCACCGTGCTTTATAAGGAGTCCCACTCCGTCTCCGCCGGCAATTCCAATATCTGCTTCCTTTGCTTCGCCCGGACCGTTTACTACGCAGCCCATAACAGCTACTTTGATATTAAGAGGCTTGCTCTTAGTCACTTCCCGGACCATGTCCTCTACCTTTTCCGCAAGCCCTATAAGGTCTATCTTGGTCCTTCCGCATGTCGGACAGCTCACCACTTCCACACCGCCGGTTCTTAACCCTAAACACTTAAGTATCTCTTTAGCCGACCTGACTTCAAGCACAGGGTCTCCGGTAAGCGAAACACGGATAGTATCACCTATGCCCTCGTTAAGGATTATGCCCAGGCCTACGGAGCTCTTGATATTACCTCTCATCACAGTTCCCGCTTCCGTTATGCCCACATGCAGCGGATAGACTGTTTTTCCGGCTATGAGTTCATGAGCTTTTACGCACATCCTGACATCCGATGACTTTATGCTTATCACTATATTATCGTATCCCGCATCCTCGATCATGTGCACCTTATCAAGGGCGCTTTCAACTATTCCATCTGCCGTAACGCCGTTGTATTTATCCACAAGTTCAGTCTCAAGCGATCCTGAATTCACGCCCACTCGGATAGGTATATTTCTTTCCTTAGCTGCCTTTACCACCTCTTTAAGCTTTTCCTGTCCACCGATATTCCCGGGATTGATCCTTATCTTGTCTGCACCATTTTCAATCGCAGCCAGTGCCATGAGGTAATTGAAATGTATATCCGCTACCAGCGGTATATGTATCTGCTTCTTTATCTCTGGGATTGCTTTTGCAGCATCCATATCCGGTACGGTACATCGGATGATCTCGCAGCCCTCAGCTTCAAGGGCGAGAATCTGCTCCACGGTTTTATTTACGTCCTGTGTAGGTGTATTTGTCATTGACTGTATCAGAATGGGATTCCCCCCGCCTATTACCCTGTCACCTATATGTATAACTTTTGTTTCATCTCTGTACATCTGCTGCTCCTCTCTGCCATATCCTGCACGCCTCTTACAATATATTGCTGCGTACGGACAGCGTTATGTATAAATATACCACCCGCAAAGGGTGACATAAAGTATCTAAAATAACAAAAAAAGAGTCCGAAAATTCTCTCAGATTTTACTTGACAATGTTTCGGACCCTTTTGCTCTATTTTTCCGTATACAGTTCGTTCCAGTCATAGCTTATTACAAACCCATTCTTTCCGCCTGCACCAGAGATCACATTCTTAACAAGCAGTGTAAGAAGAACTATAAAAGAAGACACAAAGATATGGTATTCCAGGAAGCCTGATGAATAGAACATCTCAAAGAGCCTATATATGTTTGCTGCACCTTTGAAAAGTTCATAAGCAGTCACGCCGCCGGCTTTCAGTCCGGCAATCGTCATATCTGCTATGCTCCCCCATACAAGCGCATTTGACAGAAGACTGCCTATGGCCGCCGCAAGCCTTGTAACGCTTCTTTTATCACGAATACTTTCCAGATTATCCATGACCTCCCTGGCATTTGAGAGCCGCTCTTCAGGCTCATCCGCCGTACATTTCTTAATAAGCCGGTATGTCTCCCTGTCTGCGATCGCAGCACAGGCATTTAGGCAGTTTTCTCTGCCGTTACGCACCGGATCCATGCCGGTAAGCATATATGCATAAAGTATCCCCAAAGCATGCACATCAGCCTCCCGCCCAATCCTTCTGCCTGTAAACTGTTCCGGTGCGGCATACCCCGGTGTCCCGGACATAATCTCAGCCTCTGTACTGCCATATCCGAAAAGAGCCGTCCCCATGTCAACGAGCCGTATACTGCCGTCTCCCGCCACAATGAAATTGTCCGGCTTTATATCCCTGTATATGACAGGAGGCCGGTTTTCATGCAGATAAGCGATCAGATCCGTAACCCTCAGCATAAGACGCAGTGCATCGTCAGATTTTAGAGGGAACCGGTTTTTTAAGTAAGCGCTAAGTGTCTCACCTTCAACGTATTCCATGATTTCCGCAGTATAGTCATGCCCTTCTGCCAGGTCCACGAGATAAGGGACCCGCCTGTCAGAAAGTGATGCCAGTCTTTCAGCTTCTTCACGCAGGGCACGACGCTCCCTGCTGTCACGGTTTCCAAAAGCAAATTTTACAGCATTGTACTGGTGGAGTTTTTCGTCCTCAGCCAGGTAAACAATGCCCTCGCCCCCCTCTGCTATCTTCTTTATTATCCGGAATTTTCCTATACATGCATTTTTTTTCATATTAATCCTCTATGCCAATTGTAAAATACGGCTTCTTCAGAGCGGTTTTACCATCTATCCATATCGTTCTGCATTTCATATAAAACCATCCGGGAAACACTTTTGTGAATGGGAGAAAACAGCCGATGACTCCCCATGTTTCAGAACCTTATATATACAGCCGAGAGGTTGTCCTTTTCACCTGCATTCTGCAACAGTTTCCCTATGGTCTTTAACGTTCGTTCAGCAGTTTTTGCACAGTCTATTCGTTCAGGAAGAAGCGGTCCGCTTATCCTTTTCTCTGCAAGGTATTTTCCAATGCCGTCAGTTGTGAGCATAAGCGCAGTATTCTTTCTTATCCGTCCTCTTTTAGACATCGGGTAGAAAAACCTTCCGCAGCCGACACATTTTGTCAGGAAGCTGTCATGCTTTCCTCCCGATGTAAGGAACTTTATCCCTCTGCTAAAGAACACTCCCGGCGAATCCCCAAGCCATAAAACCAGATATCTTTTTCTGTAAACTATGACCATCGTAAAAGTTGCAGCGATGTGTCTGCCTCTGTCGCCCCCCTTTTTCCTCAGTTCCTCGTGAACGCTGAACAGTTTCCTGTCGGCAGCACGCTCTATCTTAGAAAAAGAGTCGGTTCTTCTGACTATATTTATAAGTTCCTCATAAAACCAGGCACTCATCTTTTCCGCAACGCAGCCGCCTGCATATTCGCCGTCATCCATTCCGCCGCAGCCATCACTTACAAGTGCCATTATGAGTTCACCCTTTTTTGTAGTCACCTTGTGCAGGGCAACGGAATCCTGATTGCTTTTCCTTCCTCCCCTGTCATAATAGATTGAATAAAACATGTCCATTATTTCTCCTGAAATTTTGCAGAAAACTCCGTGGGATACTTTGAATAAAAAATCGAAAAAGATTTTCCCGGACAACGTCAAAGGCAACAGATGCCTGTCCGGAGATTAGATTATAGAAATATAAAATGACCTACCTGAAAAACTTGGTGATGTCATTGTAAAGAACTACCACCATCAAGATCATCAGAAGAATGAAGCCAACAAGATGTACGAGTCCCTCTTTCTCAGGCGGCACCCTCTTGCCGGAAACAGCCTCAAAGAAAAGGAACAGAAGCCTTCCTCCGTCCAGTGCAGGCAGAGGAAGAAGATTCATCACGCCCAGATTGACTGACAGAAGAAGCGCGATATTTACCATATTGAGGATTACGATAAAAGCCCCGTCCTTTCTGGTATCCTCTATGGTATCATCAATTACGTTAGCAATGCCAACAGGTCCCGAAAGGTCATCAACGGAGGCATGGCCTGTTACCATGTACTTGAGGCCCTGTACGGTAGCATCCAGCCAGTAACGTACTTCATACCAGCTGTATTGGAAAACCCTGAAGTTATTGCATGCAATATAGTCTCCGCCTCCGGAAAAACCTATATAATAACGCTTATCCTCATCGGACCACTTCGGTGTCAGCTCCGCAGTTTTACGCTCGCCGTTTCGTTCATAAACTATATTCATCTTTCCGCCGGTGCTCATATAGGAGCGCACCATTATCTCGCGCCACAAATGTGTGCGGTGTCCGTTTATGCTGATTATCTCATCTCCTGCCTCTATCCCGGCCTCCATAGCAGGCATACCTTCGGAAACATCCGTAACAATGGGAAGATCGGCGCCGCAGAACCACACGATAAAAAGTCCTAAAATATATGCAAGTATCACATTAAACAGAGGCCCCGCAAAAATAGCCGCGATACGTCCCCACACAGGTGCTGCATTAAATTCTCCGTCCCTGTATGCAGACTCTTTCTTCCCGTCCTTTATCTCCTCGGAATCCTTCTCTGAAGACACAGAGACCTTTTCTTCCTCAACGAACTCTCCTGCCTCTGAGGACTCGGATTCAGTGTCCGTATCTCCGTCTGCACCGTCCTCTTCGCCGCTGTCAAACATACCATCATACATGCATGCTCCGCCAAAAGGCAAAAGCCTGATAGTAAGATCGGTATTCTTTCCCTTCTTCCTGAATAAGACAGGTCCCATGCCTATGGAAAATTCCAGCACCCTGATGCCGTTTATCCTTGCGATAAGGAAGTGGCCGAATTCATGGCTTACCACAACAACGGTAAAGATTATAAGAAATGATATTATTGTTAAAACCGGTGAGTTCATCTGCAGCTTCTTATTTATCAAAACATAACTGTTCGAATAGTTACTTCAAATTTTCAATGTGAGTATATGTTTCCTTCTCGGCAGCAAGTATCTCATCAACAGACGGATCAGCTGCCGGCGTATGTGCCGACATGCATTTTCCTATAATCTCCGGTATTTCCAAAAAACCAATCTTACCGGAAAGGAAAAGAGCTACTGCACGTTCATTTGCAGCATTAAATACCGTAGGCATGCTGCCACCCGTGCGCGCCGCCTCAAAGGCAAGCGCCAGTCCCTCAAAAGTCTCCGTATCGGCCTTTTCAAACGTAAGACTCACTATATCATAAAAATCAGCTCGCGGCGTATCCATTGGCAGCCTGTCCGGATAAAAAAGCGCATACTGTATGGGCAGCTTCATGTCCGGAAGTCCCAGCTCGCCTATAACAGCACCATCACAGTATTCCACCATGGAATGTATGATGGACTGAGGGTGTACAAGCACATTTATATCATCATAATCCACACCGAAAAGCCACTTTGCCTCCATTACTTCCAATCCCTTATTTACAAGGGTGGCGGAATCTATGGTAATCTTATTTCCCATAGACCAGTTAGGATGCTTAAGAGCATCAGCCGGTGTGATATTTTTCAGTTCTTCCCTCTTCCGTCCCCTGAAAGGTCCTCCCGAGCATGTCAGCCATATCTTCGAAAGGCTTCTTGCCGGAGATCCCTGGAGCGACTGGAATATTGCACTATGCTCAGAATCAACAGGAAGTATCTGCACATTCATTTCCTTTGCAAGAGGCATAATGATATGCCCTGCAGTCACAAGCGTTTCTTTATTTGCAAGCGCTATGGTCTTTCCAGCCTTTATCCCTGCGATTGTAGGCCTGATACCTATCATACCTACAACGGCAGTAAGCAGAATATCATAATCCTCAGCAGAAGCAGCCTCTATGATGCTGTCCATTCCGCTTGTAACCTTTACATCAAGGTCGGCAATGCGTACTTTAAGCTCCTCAGCTGCCTTCTCATCATACATGACCACGCTGTCAGGCTTAAACTCCCTTACCTGTGCCTCAATCTTTGTAACATTAGAATTAGCCACAAGAGTCTTTACCGAAAGCCTGTCACTGTAAGCCCTGACTACATCAAGAGTCTGGGTTCCGATGGAACCCGTGGATCCTAACAGTACAATTCTTTTTTTATCATCACTATTATTCATACTCATCACTGTCCAAAATATGATTTAATTTGTAACTATTTTTTAAATAACTCTCCACAGACTATATTGAGAGAAGTTTCATTTATAAATCTGTCCGCTCGATCATGTTTCAAAATATACTGTTTTTTGCAGACAAAAAAGCCGTCTCTTAATTTAAATTCTGCGAAATGTCCAAAAACCATTTTCTTAAAATATCCACACCATCATTTAATAAAAATGATAGACAGCAGGAATATCATGGGGGCGGTAAATATCACACTGTCAAAGCGGTCAAGTATACCGCCGTGGCCGGGAATCACCTTTCCGTAGTCCTTTATCTTATGGTCTCTCTTTATAGCGGATGCCGCAAGGTCCCCTACCTGTCCTATGATGCTGCCGGCTACTCCGATCAACGGAAATACCCAGAACATCTCCGGAAAACTGTATCCGGAAAATTTCAAAAGCGTCGAATAAAGCAATCCGCACAGTCCTGCACCAACCACTCCGCCGATACAGCCCTCAACGGACTTTTTGGGAGATAGTTTCGGGAAAGCCTTATGCTTTCCGATAGCCACACCTACAAAGTATGCACAGGTATCAGATCCCCATGCCGAAACAAAGGTCATCCATACGGCAAAAAAGCCCTTATTAAACACATTTTCCCTGGTGAAACCGTTCCACGCGCTGATGCCTATCTGACGTGTCAAAAGTATAAAAGAAAGCATCACAGACACATAGATGAACGCGCAGAAAACGCTCAATGCCTGTGCCGTGTCATTCTTTGGGTAAGTAAAAACAGTGATTGCCATAAAAAGCGGGAGCATCAGAAAAGCAAAGAGCATCAGATACTCAAAAGAAGCATTTACATATACTAAAATATAATATACTGCCGTTGCAATTATGCCAATGATCTCGAGAATATGAAGCTGTCCTGATTTTTCCCTGACACCAAGTGCATGCGTCATCTCCAAAAAACCGATGCCTGCTATAATTGCAAGCCCTACTGCTAACACCGGTCCGCCTGCCCATACTAAAGCAAGCATTATCGCAACAACCAGAATACCGCTGATGATCCTGGTCTTCATCGTACTCCTTCCATAATTCAAACCAAACTCAAACTAACTCAAACAGGCTCAAACAGTTTCCCGCCTGCCGCCGTATCTTCTGTCACGTCCCGCATACGCTTCAAGCGCAGCAACGAGATCCTTTTCCCCAAAGTCAGGCCAGAGCACATCCGTAAAATAAAACTCCGAATATGCACACTGCCACAAGAGGAAATTCGATATGCGCTGTTCACCGCTGGTCCTGATCAGAAGATCCGGATCGGGATATCCTGCAGTATCCAGCTCAGCAGAGATCATATCTTCCGTAATGCCTTCAGCAGAAATCTCACCATCCGCAGCCCTGGAAGCAATACGACGCACTGCTCTTGTTATCTCATCACGGCTGCCATAATTTATGGCAATGGTAAATTTAAGCCCTGTATTTTCTGCTGTTGCCTGCTCTAATGCCGCTATGCTCTCCTGAATGTCCTTTGCTAACCTGGATTTCTCACCGATTATCCTGACACGCATATTGTTGGCATTTGCCCGCTGTATGCTCTTTACCATATACTCCCTGAGTATCGTCATAAGAGCCGAAACTTCTTCTTCGGAGCGTTTCCAGTTTTCGGTAGAAAAAGCATATACGGTAAAATACTCCACACCGTGATTCCACATAAGCTCACAGACTTCCTCGATGGTCTTGGCCCCCTGGACATGACCCATCTTCCTGGGAAGTCCCTTAGCCTTTGCCCACCTGCCATTTCCATCAAGAATTACTGCTATGTGCCTGGGAATTTTTTCCTGCTCTTTATCTGCCATCAGACTTTCATTATCTCCTTGGACTTTTCTTCAACAAGCGCATCAATGTCCTTGATATATTTATCCGTCATCTTCTGCAGCTCGTCTGTAAGATCCTTTATTTCATCCTCGGAAACTTCGGTCTTCGAGAGCTTCTTAAATGCATCGTTACCGTCACGCCTGATATTTCTGACAGCAACCTTTGCTTCCTCGCCCTTTTTCTTGATATCCTTAGCTAACTCCTTACGCCTCTCCTCTGTAAGCTCCGGGAATACAAGCCTTACGACAGCACCGTCGTCTGCAGGCGTAATTCCCAGATCAGAAGCCATAATAGCTTTTTCGATATCCTTTATCATTGACTTGTCCCAGGGTGCTATCTGAAGTATTCTGGGTTCGGGAACAGTAATATTGCCTACCTGCTGTAAAGGTGTAGGTGTTCCGTAATAATCAACCTTGATCTTGTCAAGTACATGAGGATTGGCCCTGCCTGCCCTTACGGATGAAAGATCCGACTGCAGGAAGTCAAGTGCCTTTTTCATTTTTTCATCTGATACATTTAATCTGCTGTCCATAAGTTATACCCCTTTTTATACAGTTATACGAGTTCCGCTGAACTCACCCGCTACTGCATTAATTATACTGTTTTTAGCCGTAAGGTCAAATACAAACATCGGAACTTTATTGTCACGTGCAAGAATAGATGCTGTCATATCCACAACCTGCAGGTTTCCCGCAATGACATCATCTATTGAAATCTCATCATATTTCTTTGCGTCAGGATTCTTCTTTGGATCAGAATCGTATACACCATCGATAGCTTTTGCAAGATAAATGGCATCAGCCTCCACCTCAACAGCCCTGAGAACTACCCCCGTATCTGTCGAGAAATAGGGATGACCCGTACCACCGGCAAAGAAACATACCTTTCCTGCTTTCATTGAAGACACTGCCTCATCCTTTGAAAAAAGTTCCGTGAATGAAGAGCAAAGGAATGGGGTAAACACCCTGGTTTCAATTCCCTGTGACCTGAACATTTCAGAAACATAGATACAGTTCATGATCGTGGCAAGCATTCCGATCTGGTCGGCTTTGGTCCTGTCGATATTTTCGCTTGTCCTGCCGCGCCAGTAATTACCGCCGCCTATCACAATGCCTATCTCGCATTTTTTCTCTAATAATGACTTTACCTGCTCCGCTATCCCCAGTATGACCTCATCATTGTAATGATGGTCGGTTGAAAGTGCTTCTCCGCTGAGCTTTAAGAGTATTCTTGACATAAATTACCCCCATGTATGAATATTATATCTCTTTTATTGTTTTGATTTCTTCAAATCCTTAAAGAAGGTCTTAGGGCTGACCTCAGCATAAACCTGAGAACACATGCCCTCTACCGCTGCACCGTTGCTTATCTGCACAGATGCTGAGCGGATATCCCCCATTACTATGGCAGAATCTGCAAGTATCACCGGACCGTGAACATCTATATTTCCCTTGATCGCACCGGCGATGACTGCAGACGTACCTGCTACATCGCCTATGATAACTGCACCCTGACCCACCTTCACGCTTCCGGAGCACTCGATATTACCATTTATCTCCGCACCTTCGGCATACAGCTCACCGGCCTTGGTATTGCCATTTATGGTTCCCGAAACATTGAGCTTACCCAATATATCTATATTACCATCAATCTCTCCGGCAACCTCCATATTACCATCGGAAATAATGTTGCCCCTTATCATCATTCCATCTGATAAATGTGCCGTTTCATCGGAAAATACCCTTCCGGCAAGTTCCTCAGCACCTATATCAGCTGAAACATCAGCTTTTGCTTTCTTCTTACGGCTTGTCTTTTTGGTTTTCTTTTCTTTGGCAGGTTCAGGATCTGCAGCCTCCGCTGAATCAGTCGTAAGAGCTTTGACTTCGCCACTTTTGGGATCTGTATTCAAAGTCTCTGCCGCATTTTCTGCTGTCACTGAAATCTCTTCAACTGAAATCCCTTCAACCGCAGTATCTGCATTTGCACTTTCATCTGATGCGGTTTCTGCAGCCTCTGCAGGAGCACCTAAATCGGATGCATCTTCCCCGAATACGCTTTCTACAGTTTCAGAAGCACCCGCATCAACATCTTCAGACGGTTGTTCTATTGTTTCCTCTGCGGTATTTTCAGTTGTTATTGACCCAGATACGGAATCATCTGACATATCATTAATGTCAGCTTCAGCCACAGCTGCATCTTCTGCTGATGCTTTGTTTTCTCCGGAAAGGGACTCTGCCATAGCCATCATATCTTCCAGTGACATCTGACCGTCAATCATATCGTCTGACGCCACCGGTTCTAAAGGTGCATTATCCTCCTGAACGGCATTCAGTTCACCCTGAATGTTCTCAAGCATCTTGTTTAAATCAATATCACCAAGGGATGCTATTGCTTCATCTGCATCCGAAGAGACTTCATTTTCCTCAACGGAAATATCACCGGAAGCATCACCGTCAGGCTCATCACCGTTATCTTCTACCGCCTGCATCTCTGCCTTATATGCTTCCTCAGCAAGCTTCTCTGCCAGATCAACCTCATTGCTGTCATCCGGGAACGGCAACTCCTCTCCATCAGACAAACTGTCAAAAAGCGCCATTGCCGCTGCTTCAGCGTCGGTTCCGTCTGCTATAGCCTCTGTTTCCTCAGAAGGCTCCTCCGGTAATTCGTCCTCGTATTCTTCTGCAGGAGTATCCTCCTGCTCCTCAGTCATTTCTTCTATATCTTCCGGATCATAATCAACATCTTCTGCGTCAGTGTCTGCAGCAACAGCCTCTGCAGCATCATCAATACCTTCCGTATTCTCTACGCCTTCCGGTGTCTCGTCTTCACCAATGAGCTCTCCCACCGCTTCAGACAGATCCTGTTTAAGACTTTGAAAAAAACCCATAATCCTACTCCTCTTTTTCCTTTAATGACATTTTGTTATTATATCAAAAATTATTAATTTTGCCTAATAAAGGCAAGCCGGAACGGCTAAAAGAAAAATATAGAAAATTTAATCCACATGCCTGACCGGATCAGTGTCCCCTGTTATAGGTAACAGTTCCACATTATCCATTGCCCGGATTGACTCTATGATAGACGGCAATGCCTCCACTGTTGATCTTTTATCCGATGCATCATGAAGCAACACGACTATCGTATCACTGCTCGATGCATTTATCTGGCTTATTACATTATTTGTTATGGTTGATGCACTGTGATATCCGCCCTCTGCATCCCTGCCGGAAACATTCCAGTCAAAGTATGAAATATCCTTTGCCTCCAGATAGTTTATGCAATCCCTTATATCCATGTTGCTTACAGTATTGCTGCTTCCACCAGGAAATCTGTAAAATCTGCAGTCCACACCTGTCACATTATAAAGATATGAATGCAGCATATTATAGTCCTCTGCAAAGGAATCCAGGTCCGCATACACATCCGAAAATACATGTGAATACGAATGCATGCCCAGGGTGTGTCCATCCGTGACTATACGGCGGTATGACTCCTCCATGCCCTCGTGATAATTTACAAAGAATGTAGCTTTTACATCATACTCATCAAGTATATCAAGAATATCGTCGGTATAGATGCTGGGACCATCGTCAAAAGTAAGGTATATTTTTCTGACTTCTTCAGTCTGTTCATCTGCCAAAACATTATCAGCATCCTCACCTGCAGCCATTCTTTCCTCGGGATAAACATCCTTCACACTGTTGTGAAGTGCCTCTATCATTTTCTCATCCTCGCTCGCAGAAGCGCTATTGACCGCATCAGCCAGTTCTCCTATATCCGCATTCTGGCCATAAGGGTACTCCGGCAACCTGTTGGATATCTCCACCAGTATATCCTGGGTTTCTCCCAGCCGCCTGTCTATTGTCCTTATCTGCATAAGAGCCACTAATGAGAGTATAGTGGGCATAAGTACAAGAATAAAAGCAAAAGCGACAATCACCGCTTTAAGCCTCTTTATCCGTTTTCTGTGCTTAATGGCTTCTCTATTATTTTTTTCTGAAATCATCTTTTCAGACTGCATAAAATAAGCTCCTCCCAAAGGTGCAAATGCTATTTTGCGCTTAAAATTTTCTACTGTCAAGATTACGTAATATCTGAAAAGTTAACCTCAATTTGTTGTATTTTTCTTTTTTTAAGTACACTCTATATAGTTAGATACAAACAAAAACCGCCGGGATATCCCGACGGTTTTCATAAGCTTTATTTTGATTTTCGCTGTCAGATTACTGCATCTGCTTTGCAACTTCCTCTGCGAAGTTCTCTTCCTTCTTCTCAATACCTTCACCTGTCTCGAAACGAACAACAGACTTGATGGCGAAGTTTCCGCCGTTTGCCTTAGCAACCTGATCAACATACTTAGCAACGGTCTGCTTGCCGTCCTCAGCCTTTACATATACCTGCTCGAAGAGGCATACATCCTTGATCTGCTTTGAAACACGGCCCTCTACAAGACCTGTGAAGATCTTGTCGTTAAGATATGCTTCCTTCTCAGCCATTCCAAGCTCTGCAAGTGCAGGTGCTGCAGCCTTTGAAAGGAAATTGAAGAGGTAGTTCATATTGCTCTTCTTCTCCTCATAGATAGCGATATCCTCATCGCTCCACTTTTTCTCAGCGATAGCCTTGTCGATAAGCTTCTGGAGAATAGGCTTGGGAAGTGTTGCAGGATCATTTATGGAGCTGTCTACAACGATTTCTCTCATCTTTGCAAGTTCGTCAGCAGAGATATCCTCTCTCTTTACATACTGGGGATTCATAGCTGCAACCTGCATAGCGATGTTCTTCATAGCCTCACGAATCTCAGCCTTATCCTCACCTGTAGCCTCTACGATAACAGCGATCTTTCCGCCGCCGTGGATGTAGCTCTCTACCAGACCGTCTGTGCTTACAACCTTCTTGAATCTGCGGATATCAAGCTTCTCACCGATGGTAAGAACCATTTCCTCAAGCTCAGCCTTAACTGTCTTGGACTCATCATCGATCCAGTTCTCAGCCATGAAGCCCTCCATGTCTGCAGCATCGCTCTTAAGCGCCTGAGCAGCGACACGTCCTACGAAAGCCTTGAACTTTTCATTCTTTGCAACGAAGTCAGTCTCGGAGTTAACCTCAACTACTGCTGCAGTCTTGCCATCATCAGTCTTTGCAACATCGCAGAGACCTTCAGCAGCTATACGGCTTGCCTTCTTTGCAGCCTTCATAGCTCCGCTCTTCTTAAGTATCTCTATAGCGGCATCCATATTTCCGTCAGCTTCTGTGAGAGCCTTCTTACACTCCATCATGCCTGCGCCGGATGCTTCTCTTAATTCTTTAACCTGTGCTGCTGTAATTGCCATTTCTTTTTCCTCTCTTTTCTACGTTTATTGTTATTTTCTATATTACTCTCGGTACGTTTTTCTTTCTTTCTAAAATATGCCGCCTGAAAACAAGCGGCATATCGGGTTAGTCATGTTTTAACTTAAGGAATTAAACCTCTCCTGCTTCAGCCTGCTCAGCCTCTGCAGCTGCGCTCTCAGCCTCCTCAGGGGTGATCATCTCCTCACCCTGTCTGCCCTCTATAACAGCGTCTGCCATCTTGGATACGATAAGCTTAACTGCACGGATAGCATCATCATTACCGGGGATAACATAATCAAGCTCCTCGGGATCGCAGTTAGTATCTGAAATACCGAAAAGTGTTATACCAAGTGCATGTGCCTCCTGGATGCAGATATGCTCCTTCTTGGGATCTACTACAAAGATCGCATCGGGAACACGCTCCATGTTCTTGATACCGCCGATGTTCTTCTCGAGCTTATCCCATTCCTTCTTAAGCTCGATAACTTCCTTCTTGGGAAGTACATCGAAAGTTCCGTCCATGCTCATCTTCTCGATCTCGTTGAGTCTCTTGATCCTTGACTGGATAGTCTTGAAATTGGTAAGCATACCTCCAAGCCATCTCTCATTTACATAGTACATACCGCAACGCTCTGCCTCTGTCTTGATAGCATCCTGAGCCTGCTTCTTTGTACCTACGAAAAGTACTGTACCGCCCTGTGCAGCGATATCAGAGATAGCATTGTAAGCGGAATCGATCATGCCTACAGTCTTCTGCAGGTCGATGATGTGAATACCGTTTCTCTCAGTGAAGATATACGGCTTCATCTTAGGATTCCATCTTCTGGTCTGGTGTCCGAAATGTACACCTGCCTCCAACAGCTGTTTCATTGAAATTACGCTCATTTGTTTTCCTCCGTGGTTTAAACTTCTGTGCAATTAACCCTTGATACCGGGCACCTTACGGCGTTATGCACATGTTTTTTCGCAACGTGCATATTTTAGCATTAGAGTTTTGCTTGTGCAAGGACTTTTTAATAATTAAAAATCAAAATCCATAACCTGTGAGTCAAAATAATCTCCCTCGTCGCTGACTGCCGGTGTATACACTATCAGGCGCACAGGCTCGTCATTCCTTGTGGAAACCGTGTCTGTGTAGCATTGCTTTCCATCCAGGTACAGTCCGTAATACCCGCTGTCCCCTTCATAATAAGCAAGCATACCCAAAGGAGTTTCAGCAGTTGCACCATTCGTCCAGTAATCCTGTACCACTGTCCGGCTCACATTTCCGCTTTCCATTACTATAAGATCTGGGCACTGAAGACGTTCCTCTTCCGTAACTCCGAGCGCTTCCGCAAATGCAGCAAACTCCGTATCAGCCCATATTCCCTTGTCATTAACCTGTATCATCATAACCGATCCCTGCATTTTGGGAAACCAGGTAGAAAACAGTACCGGGTCGTTGAATGTCTCGAATACAAATACAGTATCCAAACTGTCTGTTGTACGCACAAACGAACCGACATCGCTTAAAGTTTCCTCAGATCCGTAGTACGAGTCGAGGTAGTCAAAACGCTCGGATACAAACACGCGGAAATCATCAAGACCTGTCTCGGGATCGTTATGGTTGGAATCCGGCCATCTCTCTATATCCCTTGTGAATGCTCCTGAACCGTAGATCTGAGCCTCGAGCCTGTCCAGAAGCGCATTTACCTTTTCATCAGACCATGCATTTCCACGCAGTGTCTGATATTTTTCAACAATTTCCGTACGTATCTCCGGATCACCATTGACCAAAACCTGATGAAGAGGTCCGTCATCACTGAGTACATTTTCGTCCGGCGGCACATCATACAGATCAGCCTCTGTCTTCTGTCGGTTTCCCCATGTAAGATCCAGATCCCAGGGGATCATCAGTATATGCCACTCGCCGTTTTCCTCCCAGACCGCCTCGTAACGGTTAGTAAAGCCCGCCACATGAATATTGTCAACACCCTGTGTCAGATTAGTAAAAAGGTGGTAGTCGATGGCATTGTCCACATCCATTATCGACCTCAATGCCTCATTGTCATTCCGTGCATTGTAAAACTCTTCATAATATGAAAGTACCGGACTCCAGTACTCTGTGTCAATAGTGCCGTCCGCCACAGTCTTACGCTCCGAAAAGCCATATACCCTGCCGTCAGGACTGAAGCCTATCAGGTTATCATCGACCTGCAGGCCGGAGTTATTGCTTGATGCTTTATAGACCGATCCCTTGTCCTTTATACCAAGTGACCTTTCATCCGGCGGACAGCAGATTGCATACAGACCGGCGTACCTTCCGTCGATCAGGACTTCCGTGTAGCGGTATGTTATGGAAGTATCTATACCGAAAGCATTGTCCGTACCGCAGCTTTCCTCCCACAGCATAAACGAAAATACATTCCTTACCCTTTCCTGGTCGTTATAGGCAGGATAAAGATACCAGGTAAAATCTTCCCGCATATCAAGCAATGAGATCCGGTTCTTTTTAAATCCGTCCGGACCATTCTCACCGAATTCGATATGGTAGGGTTTCTTCGGGTATTTTCTGGTGGTATAGCCCCTGAGCCTTGCATTACCGTCAGCAGTGACCAGATGGGTTTCTTTGCCGTAATTATCTATAAGCTTAAAATGTATGGGTTTATCCTCTTTTTCCTTTTCATCAGGTGCGATCCCGCCCTCCGGAAAATCCATCACGATGATGGGCAGCGGCGTCATATAAATCTCGCCGCAAAAATATTCACTGTCAGTATAGGCAACAAACTCCATGGGCACATTTTCCCGTATGCTCTCCTCCGTGACATCTGTCTCAAGGAAAGCCACCTTAAGCCCTTTTTCGCCTTTTATTTTTACTCTTGGATCCGGTTTAGAAACCTCCGCCTCGGGCAGAGAATAATACCACCTGCCTTCCGACAGGTCTGCCGGAAGTTCAATATCGTCAAAGATAATACTGAACGGCATTTCAGAAATTTCCTGCCGCCCTTCCTTTATGGATGCAAAGGCACTCTCGTTAACACTCATTTCCGAAAGCCTCACTCCAGTGCTCCTTAACAGAAAAAGAACGGCTACAGCCGCCAGAAGAACTACTGCCAAAGCCACCACTGCGATGACAGTAAAATTCCGCTTATTGTCCTCAACACTCAGTTTTGCCATTTTGCGCACTTCTTGCATTTTTATCCATAGCCTGTCCTAATCCAAAAACCGCTTAGGACACTTTTCAGTTGCAGTCTCAACCGAAAATCATTATAGCATAAATTTCTATCCTATGCTGTCTGCTATCTTCTGAACCTATTTTATCATTTTTCCTTGCCAGCGTCCTGTATAATTCACGGAATTCAGTATGGAACCGTGAATCATCATAATCAACCGTTGATGTAAGAACATTCATGCGATAATCTGAAACTCCCTTCGTTGCCGCAAAGAAAGACATGATACAAGACAGAATACGCCTCACTCTGCGTTAATCTAATAAAATGTGATTTTGCAATTTCTCCCGATTTCGGGATGCCGAATGGCTATGACTTATGATTTCCAGATAAGTCCTACTGTTAGTAATGAATTTAGCACAAAACAGACTGCTTTTCAAGGGGATAATTTCACTGCAGCATTTTCATATCTCCATGTATTACCACCTATCCCAATAATCATAATAAGAAAGCGGTAAGTCAGCACCCCATAAAACATCGTAAACATCATCTATCTTTTTATCGTTATTTATATGAACATAATAACATTTCTCAACCTGAGTGCCATCAAATAAATTCCACACAATTACTTCTCTTGCACAAAGCAAATACTTCCTTCCATCTAAAACAATAACATCATCAAAATGTTTATTACCATCTTTTGTATATCTCCATTCAACTTGGTCAACACTTTTCCCCAAAAGCCAACGCTCATTAACTTTTCTTCTACTCTTAACAAAGTCACTTTGAAGAAAAAAAATAGTAATCACACCAATTATGATCGTCACAAAGATAGCACCAATTATTATCTTTTTCTTGCTCACACCAACTCCTATTATTATCAAAACCACTATAACTAACGCTATTCCTATCGGTACTCCAACAGAAAAAGTAAACGCATATGTCTCTCTCTGTTCTGCAACATACCATCCGTCATAATCTTTGTATTCTCTATAAAACGGATTATTATCCTCTTCAAGGTTTAAATCCGCCTTAATAGCATGCTACCTGATGCCTGCCTATTTTTTTGCCTGTATTATTGAATTTTCAAGGTACTTTACGCCATTTGGGTGTGGGAAGTTTTAGTCAATAATTAACCTATGTAGTCAACATCCGTTTCCCAGTACCAATTCCCATAAAGTGATCTTGCTGTTCTATCATTATTCTTATAGGCATCATCAATATATATTAAATAATGATATATCGTATTTCTTTCCTCTGCCGATTTTCCTGATATTTTCTTTAACCTTACAGGTATGGACATTTTCATGTGCCCAGAATCATCATAATTAACAAATGCAGCATAAAAACATCCGTAATCTGAATCATCCTTATATTTTTCCTTCAACTCAGCCAAATACACACAAGCAACTTCATCTTCATGTTTCTCAGAATATTTGTTGTTATCGTATTTTTTTGTCACCACACTATGCCGAAAATCTTCCACATAATATATTATATAATTCAAACCCGGTTCGTACAATTGTGAAAAGTATTTTTTCATATATTCAAATTTATCCTTGTCTCCATAATAGCATCTTTTTACATCTCTCTCCTTCTGTAAACCTTAAATACAAACATGTAATTATTACCCCGATGAACAATAATATAGAGCATCCGATTTTTATATTTTTTTATTCATTTCGTAAATACCACATTAACTTATTCTATAATATGCACATAACTATAATCGTCACTAAATATATCATATAAGTCATATCCTTTCCCAATATTCTCTGCATCTTGCGGGCTATCAAATTCTCTTTTTTCTAAATAGGAGTAAAAACTTCCACCAAATTGTAATTCATCCAACAAGTATCCGCCTGCATTTCCAGAAAAGCCAAATAAAATATTGCCAAAATCTTCTGCATCATATATCTCGTCACCATAAATAAATATGAAAGAACTATTGTAGAAAGTAAACTATACCCCAGATAATGGACACGGCTTCTGGTTAGGTCGGTACCACATCCCCGTATCATGGACAGCCCTTACCTTGTGATTTTACTCTTTAAATATGATTACTGATGTGAACCCCGCATTCGGTAAGAGTTTCTGAAGCTCTTGTTTATAATATTTTTCTATTTTACAGTATGAGCAGAATATAAGGCAGGAATATGTACGTTATAATGTCAATTCCCTGAACTTTGAAGAATACTGACATCCATCTTCATACCTGCGCTAAAACAGATCAAAGATTCTCACGCAAGATTCTCATCTTTTTACCATACTACATGTTGAAATAATTTTGTGCTATAATAACATGTCTTGACAATTTTGAGACATTAGTATTGTTTGGGAACTGTGGCATTTTTTGCGGCCGCCCGTAAGAATTAGGAGGAATGAAAACAGTGAGTTCAGAAAACAATAATGAAAAAAAAGATTCCGTTAAAATATCCGATGAATACACTCCGGACACAACGGATACAGCAGTGGAAAATGATGCTGACAGCAGCAGAAAGAAAACAATGCTCATCGTCGAGATTGTTATAGCAGTACTTGCAGTGGCATTCATCGCAGTTGCCATTATAATAAAGAAAACTCCCGCCCCCGAGGTTGCTGTAAGCGGTCCCTCCGCAAGCAGCGATGCCGCCGATGTCACCGGCACGGAGTCCGCATCCGTAAACAGCACGGTATTTGACACCATGCCCGATATTCCAGGTGCCGCTGATCTCAATACCCTGACCGCAGATGACTGCGAAAAGGCCGTGAAAGCAGGTACCATGCTGAAACTGACAGCTCCGGACGGAGCCACTGTATACGTAAACGACTATAAGAAGAACCTTAAGGGCACTGTTTCTGTAGATGAGGCTGACATCGACGAACTTGTCTTCGAGCGTGTCACAGCGTATTACGGAGAGGACCAGCCGACAGACCATGACACAGCAGCTCTCCATGATACTGTCAGCATAAACTATGCCGGCAAGATAAACGGTGTTGCATTCGACGGCGGTACTGCCGATGACCAGGTACTTACTCTCGGTGCAGGCGGCTATATAGACGGTTTCGAAGACGGCATAGTCGGAATGACTGTCGGTGAAACAAAAGACATCAATGTAACTTTCCCTGTCGACTACGGCGCAACAGATCTTGCCGGAAAAGACGCTATATTTACCATTACCCTTAATGAAATAGTATCAACTACTGTTTATCCCGAACTCACTGATGATATGGTAAATGAAACAACAGGAGGTGAAATTACCACAGTAGCAGAGCTTCGTGACGAAATCAAAAAAGAACTCATGAGCGAAAGCATCTGGGCATTCATCGGCGAAGACTATTATGTTTCAGACTTCCCTGCCGGTGAAGCAGAAAAGCTCTACACCACAAACCTCACCTATTACGACCAGATGGCAACATCTTCAAATATGCAGTTAGGCGATCTTCTTGCAATGTACGGCATGTCCCTTGATGCACTGAAGAGCGACATAATGGAATCATCTGCAAAGACCATAAGAGATTCCGTTCTCTATGATGCCATAGCCGCTGATGCAGGGATCAAGCTTACTGATGATGACATATTAGAGCTTGCAAAGCAGTATGATTATGATGACATAGACACCTTCCTCAGCGATAATGCCGCAACCAGAAAGCAGGTAGAAAGCTATATCATGAAGGAACGGATCACTGATTATTTGGTAAGCCTGGTTAAATGATCAGTCGGCTGAATGACAGATATTAATAATTACACGTTAAGAAATTATTTTTACGGAGGAAAAAACTATGAAAAAAAGATTTATCGCTGCACTTGCAGCATCAATGTTAACACTCTCTGCCCTTGCAGGCTGTGCCGGCGGTACAGAAACCGCTTCTGATTCCGATTACGAATACATTAAGAACAACGGTAAGATGGTCATCGGCATAACAGAATACCAGCCTATGAACTACTATGATGAAAACGGTACCCTTACAGGCTTCGATACAGAGTTTGCTCAGGCCGTATGCGAAAAACTGGGGATACAGGCAGAGTTCCAGATCATCGACTGGGATACAAAGGAGACAGAGCTTAAAAGTTCAAATATAGACTGCATCTGGAACGGTCTGACAGTCACCGAAGAAAGACGTGGGAATATGGACTTCACCACGCCCTACCTTGCTAATAAACAGTGCGTTGTCATCAATTCTGCTGACGCTGACAAATATACCGACATTGCATCACTCTCCTCTGCCCTTATGAGCGCTGAGTCCGGTTCAGCAGGAGAAACAGCTATCCAGTCTGCCACAGAGCTGGCTTCCGTAAGCTATACGGCTTCCGCATCACAGGCTGATGCTCTGCTTGCTCTCAACGCCGGAAACTATGATGCTATCGTAATCGATTACACAATGGCAAAGGCAAGCTGTGGTCAGGGGGACTACAGCAACCTTATGATCGTTGAGAACATTCCCATGGCCTCAGAGCTCTACGCTATCGGATTCCGTACAGGAAGCGATATGACCGGGCATGTAAACGAGGTCATAAAAGAAATGGTTGCAGACGGCTCACTTAAGGCTATTGCAGACAAGTACGAGCTTACTGAGCTCTACGAAGAAGCTCTTAACCAGTAATCATCGCATTTAATATTTGCAGTAAGTTTTGTTCAGATTTACATAGGGAATTTTTATTGGAAACATTTATTAAAGTAACTTTACAGCTTGCAGGCGGATTCGGGACAACTTTGGCACTGTTCTTTCTTACACTGTTGTTTGCGATACCGCTTGCACTGCTTTTTGCCGTATTTGCCGGATCTTCAATAAAGCCCCTTAAATACCTTATGAGGGCCTTTATCTACATTATCCGCGGTACTCCTCTACTCCTTCAGCTGATGATAGTGGTGTACCTTCCCGGCATCGCGTTCAATGCCCCCCTTACTAAATGGCAGATATTTGGCGGCAATGTAGCCACTTCCTATTTCTGCGGAGCGCTGTTTGCTTTCGTAGTGAATTATGCATGCTATTTTGCCGAGATATTCCGAGGAGGTATCGAAAACATTCCCAAAGGACAGTATGAGGCCTGTGCCGTACTCGGCATGACAAGGAGTCAGACATTCTTCAGGGTTATTCTCCTGCAGGTCATCAGGAATATCCTGGCGCCCATGAGCAATGAAGTAGTCACACTGGTAAAGGACACTGCCCTTGCAAGGACTGTATCGGTTGTAGAGATATTCTTCGCCGCCAGCGAACTGCTGCGTGTGCAGTTCATCATCTGGCCTCTTTTCTACACCGGTGTATTCTATCTTGGTTTTTCAGCCTTGGTAACACTGTTATTCAATATGGCAGAAAAGAAACTCTCAAAATACTGGAAATGATTCAGGTGAAAATAAATGGCTATACTTGAGGTAAAAGACCTAAAAAAGAATTTTGGTAATACCGAGGTGCTGAAAGGCATAAGCTTTACTATGGAAAAGGGCGAGGTTCTATCCATAATAGGCTCATCCGGAAGCGGAAAGACCACGCTGCTCAGATGCCTCAATTTCCTTGAAACCGCCGATCACGGAACCATTTCGGTAGAAGGAAAAACAATTTACGACGGTGAAAGCGCAGTCTTGCGTTCAGAAAAACAGATCCGTAAAAACAGGCTTAATTTCGGGCTTGTATTCCAGCAGTTCAATCTTTTCCCCCAGTATAGCGTGCTCAGAAACCTTACCCTTCCTCCTGAACTCAACGCTTCAAAAGAAGATATAAATAATTCAGGCGGTAAAACAGCTTTCAGAAAGCAGCTTGAAACCAAGGGCATGGAGCTGCTTACCAGGATCGGTCTTGCTGAAAAAAAAGACAGCTATCCCTGTGAGCTTTCAGGCGGTCAGCAGCAGCGTGTTGCCATTGCCAGGGCGCTTATGCTCACACCGGACATTCTTTGCTTTGACGAGCCTACCAGTGCCCTTGACCCGGAGCTTACAAGAGAGGTCCTGCAGGTCATAAAGGATCTGAAAAACAGCAACAATACCATGATAGTGGTAACTCACGAAATGGATTTTGCACGAAATGTGTCAGACCGTATACTCTTCATGTCTGACGGATATGTAGCAGAAAGTGGCGCCCCGGATAAGCTTTTCAACGCTCCTGAGACTGCCGCTCTTAAATCTTTTCTCAATAATTCACTTAACTGACCCGGAATCTGCTCTGAAGCAATCCTGCAGATCCTTGATTATGTTTTCACTGATCAACGTAATCAGTCTTTACATATCCCGTCTTGCCGTTAAACTTAATCCCTACCCAGCCATTCTTTGCAGACTCGACTATCTCATAGCTCTCTCCTGCGTATGCTAACCCTAGTTTATCACCGCTGGTTGACGCAGAAGACCTTACATTTACTGTCTCCTTGATAGTTGCCTTGGGCGCATTGCTGTTGCCGGAATCATCACCGCCCAGTTCCTTGAGGAATTCAGTCTTTATATATCCGTCTTCACCGTTGAATTCCACTTTACTCCATCCGTTTGCACGCTGTTCAAGGCAGATGAGCTGTGTACCTTCATTTACAACTCCCAGTCTGTCAGCATTCTCATTGTCTGCAGACCTAACGTTTACGGTATCCGTTGTCTCCACCATGATCTCACCGTCCGAGATAACCTCGACCGAATCCTCCGATACGCTGTCGCTTCCGTTATCTTCCACAGCAGCTTCCGCAAGAATCTCTCCAACGGAGTTCTTTATCAGTTCATTCAGAGAATTCATATATGCAGCAAAATCGGAATCTGAATCCAGTATCTCATTGTAGTTCGAATCCACCTCATTGAGCAATGCAGTCACATCATCCTGGGCAGACACCTCACGGATATAATCAGCCAGCTTTTCCTCAAAGTCCCCTGTGTGGACATACAGGCTTCCGTCAGTATCCGTGCATACAAATATGGTAATAAGCCCGGGGGCGGTCTGTTCCCAGTCCTTTAACTTCAGATCATACGTTGCAAATACAACATAGGAGCCTTCATATGGTCCGGGTTTCGTATAGCAGTTGATATTCTCATACTTCTCAACGTAGATATTCCTTGCTTCTATCTTGGCCGCTTCCCTGCTGCTCAAAGGCTGCTTTATTACATTGCTGCTTAACAGCTCCTCACCGCTTCGTGCGGCAAAATATTTTGCTATCAGGGTATTGACATCCGAATATGCATTTTCAGCCAAAGGCTCTGTCGTAACAACGTATGAATCATCTACATCTGCCTCACTTCCCGAAATGCTGTCCTGGGAAAGTGACACCTCAGGTGTTCTATTCATATTCCTCGTGACGATCACACCAATCCCGACAATCAGAAGCACCGCAAGCAGGGCACCTCCCACAATAAAAGGAATCCTATTGCCCGCCGGCTTTCCGGAGGATTTTTTCCTGGAAGACGCATTAAAAGAGCTGTCCCCTAATGGCGTCCATTTCACATTTTTCTTACGTGGGGATTCATCGAAGCCATCAAACTCATCATCAGAAAGAGTCTCCGTTGCTTCTTCTTCCCATTCCTCTGTATCTTCCCGGATATCATCGGCAACACCTTCAAGGTCCGCTTCACTATCACGCACAGTTTCTGCCACAGATTCTTCTGCCGTCTCTTCATCGATTCCTGCCGGCTCAGTCTGACTGACATTCTCGTCTATACCATCGTGCTGAACATTCTCGGCCTCACCCTTTGATATAGCAATCCTGCCGTCTTTCTTTTTATCGGAATTATTATTTTTTCTGTTTCTGTTTTTCTTGCTCATACTGATTTGAAAAAATCCTCATTTCAGACTAATTCTGCGGTAACACTCCCGGATTACGACAATCCCTTCTATGTTACTTTATTTAGTGCACCCGACAGGAGTCGAACCTGCGTCAAAGGCGTCGGAGGCCTCCGTTCTATCCACTAGACTACGGGTGCTTATAAGGTTACCGAAGACTCCTTCGGTAACCCCAACAAACTTGATTATTTTAACATATTTGTAACAAATTGTCTACAGGTTCATAATGATATATGGAATATCCCAAAATCTCATCATCCTCAACCTGTGTATCGTTCACCTCACGCACCATCCTGCTTAAAGAATCAACATCATCAGCCATTTTGTCAGGTACAAGAATAAGTTCGTGTACAGACGACGGCAGGATATAAAAACCGCCGCCTGTCTGTTTTGCACAGTCCTTCAGCACATTATCGTAAAGCAGGCAGGATGCACCGAAATATTTTTCTCTGTTTGTAAGTACATATATTCTGGACTCACAGCCATTCTTCATCATCTCCAGCATTTCATCAGCAAGGTTCTCCATCCAGGAATCATTTGTGGGATCATATTCCGACGGACAGTTTAGTACACCGTTTTTAAATTTACGCCTTATATCATCAAGGAAAATATTTCTCATCAGGCTGTCCATTTTATGCAGCTTTGCCGGGAGCATGACAGGTGCATTCTTAAGTGCTATCTCATACAGCGTATCCGGATCGGTCTTCCACGCCTCCATATGTGTGTTGTTAATAAGTATCGATGCATTACCGCCTTCACCACCCTCGATCAGATAAAAAAATACAACCGACATATCATGAAAAGGAAAATTCGGAACATCCTTTAGAAGCTGCTTATTTAGTTCTGTATTAATAAGCTTCATAACTATATGATCCTTTGCTTTTTCAAACATCTCAAAATTCTCGGGATTAAAAACCAGATGATCCTTATTTACCACCGCAAGGCCTATTATCTCTTCAATGATCTCAGAAAAAATCCGGCCCGAGCTATACTGTTCGAAAAAATTCTCCAGGTAAATGGTTGGAGCAAGATTACTGTCTTTACCCCTTACCATAAGCCCCTGCAGCACAACCCCGTTATTCTTGGTCACGCTCCTTATTTCCACTTGCTTCTCCTCCCCGTAATAATCCTCTAATGACTTTTTAACTTTATTGCAGAATTCTTCGAAATTCATATTCTTTTTCCTCCTGTAAAATAAAATGATTCACTGCAAGCAAGCTTGCAGTTCTGCTACTTTGCTCGTTTTGTTTGACTAAATTTTTAAGATAGTTTCTCGCTCCGCTCGAAACTATCCCCGGGCATTCGCAATCCGCGGGGCTGCGCCCCGCTACTTGCTCATGCTCGGGGGCGGTCAAAATTTAACCGGCGCCACTGCAAGCAAGCTTGCGTGGCACGGTTTAATTTTGACCGCTTAAAAACAAAAACAGCACATGCAAAATCCGAAAATTTTACATCTGCTGTCTTACTTTACTCGGTGATTCAGATCAGGGCTAAAACGCCCCGCCTTTAATCTAACAACACATTATACGCGGCTTAAATACTCTCCGGTTCTTGTGTCGATCTTTATCTTGTCTCCTGTATTGACAAACAAAGGAACGGAAACCTGTGCACCTGTCTCAACAGTAGCAGGCTTTGTTGCACCTGTTGCGGTATCACCCTTGAAACCGGGCTCGGTATCAGAAATCTCAAGCTCTACGAAAAGAGGAGGCTCGATTGCGAATACGCTTCCGTTGTGGGAGCAAACCTTAACCATCTCATTTTCTTTAACGAACTTAAGGGCATCGCCAACTGTATTCTTGTCAAGTGCGATCTGCTCATAATTCTCTGTATCCATAAAGTTGAAAAGATCTCCGTCAGAATACAGATACTGCATTTCCTTTCTGTCTATACGCGCCTGCGGGCATTTTTCTGTCGGTCTGAAAGTCTTCTCGACAACACCGCCGTTCTTAACATCCTTGAGCTTGGTACGTACGAAAGCCGCACCCTTACCCGGTTTAACATGCTGGAACTCAACTATCTGATAAACGCTGTT
The DNA here is from genome assembly GCA_002393955.1 of Lachnospiraceae bacterium UBA4364. GTDB lineage: Bacteria > Bacillota > Clostridia > Lachnospirales > Lachnospiraceae > NK4A136. Next base: position 31,254 of record DGSK01000028.1, read on the forward strand.
ATCATACTCGATAGTCATACCGTTTCTGAATTCGCCTGCAGATATCATAAATACTTCCTCCTAAAATAGTCACAAAATAATACTGTACTATCTTACTCTATCTCTTTTCTCATTTCAAGAGTTTTTTCAAACAGATAACACCTTTTTCGCAGCAGCTTTCTGCTATCGCTTTAAAAAATACTTTCAGGCTCAGTCTCCTGCTTTCCTGATAAGCTCCATCATATGGTCGATTGCCACCAGATACCCGTCAAGCCCCAGCCCCTTTATCCTTTCATCACATACATCTGTCACAACAGATATCTTCCTGAAATCTTCCCTGCTGTCTACATCGGAAATATGGATTTCTATCCTTGGAATATCATAACTTGCAAGGGCATCACGGATAGCATAGCTGTAATGTGTGTATGCACCGGGATTGATTATTATCCCCTGCGTACCATCGGAATAAGCATCCTGTATGCGGTCGATTATGGCTCCCTCATGGTTGGACTGGAAGACCTCCACCGTATTGTCTGTCTCCTCCGCTTTCTTTGCGATCATTTCCAGCAGTCCATCATAGTTTTTGGTGCCATATACAGCTTTTTCCCTGATGCCCAGGAAATTAATATTCGGTCCGTTTATTATAAGTATTTTCATGATTCCCCTTTTCTGCTTTCAAAAAATATGCTATTCCTTTAACTTTTTCCGATGAACCCCTTTACTATGCAAACGCCATGTACGTAAGTATCTCGTCTGCCAGCCCTGCAGTCGTCATCTCATCCGTAGGTATCACCGCATCCGACGCAGCCATGTAGGCCGGTTCACGGGATGCAAGCATATCCGCGATCTTCTGTTTTTTACTCTCTTCGGTCTCTCCCTGCAGAAGCGGTCTGCTGTGATCTCCGATAAGACGCATGGCCAGAGTATCCACGGATGTCTTTAAATATATCACTTTTCCAAGCTTCTTTAAAAGAGCCCTGTTTTCCTCACGCACTGGCATGCCGCCGCCGGTGGAAAGTATTCCTTTAAAGCCTTCATCCAGAAGATTCTTTAAAAACGCTGTCTCCATATCACGAAATGCAGTCTCCCCTTCGGAAGCAAAAATATCACTGATACGTCTGTTTTCATTTTCTTCTATACGCTGGTCCGTATCCAGGAGCTCCATTCCCGTCTTTTCAGCCAGTGCCTTTGCCACCGAGCTTTTCCCGGAGCCCATATACCCGATCAGAATTATATTATCCATGTTTTCCTCTGAAAATCCTCTGCTGCTAAAATCAAAATTTCTCTTTTACAAACTATACCCGTCCGGCCCGTTTATGAAAATCACACACGAGCGGACGGGTAATCTGTTCTGATAAACAAACTCAGCTAAAAAGCCGATTCTTACTCCGCATTATCAGCCTTGACAGCTTCAGCCCTTGCTGCTACTTCCTTCTCCTGTACATCCGAAGGAGCCTGCTCATAGCGGATAAATTCATAGGAATAATCACCTCTGCCACCTGTCATGGATCTGAGCACTGTGCAGTACCCCTGCAGGCAGGACATAGGAATTTCAGCCTCTATGGTCTGCTTGCCGGCACCTGCAGGATTCATTCCCAGCACTCTTCCGCGGCGCTTGTTAAGGTCACCCATTACATCACCGGTAAAAGCATCCGGTATGGTGACTTTAAGGGATGCGATAGGCTCTAACAGTACAGGACCTGCTTCCATAACGCCTTTCTTGAAAGCCTGGATGGCAGCGGTCTTGAATGCCATTTCCGAAGAATCTACCGGGTGATATGAACCGTCATAAAGAGTAGCCTTTATGCCCACTACCGGATATGCTGCCAGAGGTCCTCTCTGTACTGCCTCTGCTATACCCTTTTCAACAGCGGGGAAATAGTTCTTGGGAACAGAACCTCCCACTACTTCCTCCTCAAATACATAAGGCTTGTCAAGGTCACCTGATGACTCGAACCTCATCTTTACATGACCGTACTGACCATGTCCTCCGGACTGCTTTTTATACTTATACTCAACGTCTGATTTTTTCTTTACCGTCTCTTTGTATGCTACCTTGGGATCTGAAAGCTCGATCTCGATATTGTACTGATCCTTAAGCTTGGAAGCGATCACGTCGATCTGCATCTCGCCTATGCCGTAGATAAGTGTCTGACGGTTCTCACCATCATTTACCACCTTCATGGTCAGGTCTTCGTGTCCCATCTTCTGAAGGGCCTGGGCAAGCTTGTCCACATCGCCCTTATTCTTGGGCTTATATCTCATACATGTGTAAGGCACAGAAAGCTGAGTCTTTCCATACTGTATCGTATTAGCCTTGGTAGAAAGGGTATTGCCTGTACGTGCTGCGGTAAGCTTTGCTATAGCTCCGATATCACCGGCATGGAGTTCTTTGATCTCCGTAGCCTTGGATCCGCACATTACATAAAGCTTAGCCACCTTTTCCTCGATATCTTTGTCTTTATTGTAGATCAAGTCATCAGCCTTAAGCACGCCGCTCATTACCTTGATGAGTGAATACTTGCCGATGAACGGATCCACGATGGTCTTCCAGATATAAGCACTCTTGGGCTTTGAGAAATCATAGTCAGCCTGGAATATCTCATTGGTCTTAAGTGATACGCCGGCAGCCTTCCTGATGGTAGGAGGCGGGCAGAGCTTAACGATATCGTCAAGCAATGCATATGTGCCCTGGCAGAGTGTATTGGAACCCATTGATATAGGGCAGATCTCGTTATTGTTAACGCTTATGCGGAGTGCAGCCCTTATCTCATCCTCAGAGAATGTCTCGCCGCCAAAATACCTTTCCATCATGTCTTCGCTGGTCTCAGCAACTGCTTCCATCAGGACATCTGTATATTTTTCGAGATACTCCTGTGCATAATCAGGCATATCGCATTCTTTTACTTCCTTGCCTACCCATTTCTGAGCCTTGCCGGATATTACATTTACATAGCCGACAAACTTCTCATTCTCTCTTATAGGGAAATGAAGAGGTGCTATCTTCTTGCCGTACTTTTCTGTCAGCTCCTCTACCACCTTCCTGAAGGATGCATTGTCCACATCCATATCTGTTACATAAAACATTCTGGGTAGGTTGAACTTCTCGCACATATCCCATGCGCGCTCAGTACCTACTTCCACACCAGCCTTGCCGGAAACAACGATTATGGCTGCTCCCGCTGCCGAACATGCCTCCTCTGCCTCACCGACGAAATCAAACATACCGGGGGCATCCATCAGATTGATCTTTGCTCCCTCCCACTCCAAAGGAATGATGCTGGTTGTCAGTGAAATCTTTCTCTTCTGCTCTTCTTTGGTGAAATCTGAAAGAGTGTTACCTTCCTCAATGCTGCCCATGCGGTTCGTAAGTCCCGCAAGATAAGCCATTGATTCGGCCAGAGATGTTTTGCCCGCACCGCTGTGTCCGAGCAATACGACATTACGGATTTTTTCTGTGGTGTAAATATTCATGCTGTAACCTCCAATCTGCTATTGCGCGCCCCCCGATTTGCGGCAGAACCCGCAGAACCTAAACAGCTATATTTTACCAAACTATTCAGCCGCTTACAAGAAAAGTATCAGTCAATTTTCAATAGTGAAATATAATAATAAAATAGCCCTATACCATTTTGATATAGAGCTATTTTTTCTGTCATCATAACTTTATGATATTCTCTTTCAGGTGCACATTTTTCTTTTATTCTGTGTACATTTTTTCAAGCCATTCCGGGGTATTGACATTTGACCGCATAAAGATTTCACTCGATATTCCTCCGTTGTAGGCATACTGACCACATATTATTTCTCCTGTTGCTTCATCTTCTATAAATTCATACTTTATGGCATCTACATCAAACTTCTTTTCATGGTCTATCTCTTCTATAGTAGGAAACGCTCCATGATATGCTTTAAGGTAATTAGGCTGCAAAACAACCCATACAACATATCCATTGTAGTCTTTAGGTCCATTTCCAATCTTTATGCTCTTAGTGTATCCATACACACTTGCGGATTCATTCATTTCTCCGTTAACAGCCATTACGATGATTGAATTATCCGCATTTTTATCATCTTCTACTGTGATACCCATACCCGCAAGATACTCACTAACAAAGGTTTCATAATTGTATCCCGAACTTTCAGTGTTATTTGTGTCACAACTGATAGCACCGGGAAGCCAAACAAACTGTCTACAGTTCGGTGCATCAACCATTCCTACATATCTGTCACCGATACGAAGGTGATCACCGCTTCCATCACACCAGACTCTTAATTCATATCCCGGAGCATCCTTTCTCTGAACCTCAAAATAATTCTTATTTTCAAAAGAATCCGGATCAATAGCGCTGAAATCATATTTGTCACCAAATTGCGCTATAAACTCGTCTACAGTACAGCTGTATAAAACAAAAACATCATCATAAACCTGAACCACCGGCTCATATAATGTTGCATTCTTTATTTCTTCCGTCGGTTCAAAAGTTATTTCCAGCACTTCCTGATCAGCTTCAGTTGACGCATCCGCTACAGTACCTGCATCTTCACCATACACAGCATCCGCAACTTCCTGGGCTTCCGATTCTGTCATTCCAATTTCCTGATATTGCTCGACAGCTTCATCATGAGCATTATCACCACATCCTGCAAGACACACCGTTCCGGCTAACATAAGGCCCAACAGTCTTTTTTTCATAATTCTTTTCCTCCTTGAACTACATTTCTTTTTTCTTCAACACCGGCATATCTTACGTCCCGGCCGGTGTGAGCATTATAGAAAAAAAAATGCAAGTTTACGACTATCATAAAAAAATATTTATACAATCAGGCCCCAAACAGCATCCAGCTTTAATATATTTATTTATTACGAAATGTTATATAATATAGCCGAAGATATCCGAAAGGATTTATTCACCTCCGAAAGTGACGCGGTGGAGGAAGTAACAACGCTCGATTTCACATTAAAGACAAGGGAAAAGAAAACTCGATGAACATTACTAAATTCCACTTCTGCGGGCTGGGACTCATAGGCGGTTCCATCGCAAAGGCCGTCAGAAAATATTACCCCCAAAGCATAATAAATGTATATGCAAGGCATCCGGAAAAAGTTGCAGCCGCACTTTCAGACGGAACTGCCAACCGTATCACTGACAGGCTTTCCGACATAGATCCTGATACGGATGTGCTCTTTTTATGTGCCCCCACCGGTGCTAACATAGAAAACATGAAAGCGATAAAACCGTTCCTTACGGAGCATGAAAAGATGCTCATAACCGATGTCGGCAGTGTAAAAGGAGACATCTGCAGGGCTGCGGCAGATCTGGGACTATCCTCACATTTTCTTGGCGGTCACCCCATGACAGGCAAGGAAACCACAGGCTATGACAATTCCGATCCTACCCTGCTTGAGAATGCTTATTACATACTCACGCCTGCAGAGGACACATCCAAAAATCTAGTGGCAGACTTTACCGAAATAGTCTCATCAATACGTGCTATACCTCTGGCCGAATCACCGGACTATCATGATTTTGCTACTGCGGCAATAAGCCATGTGCCCCATCTGATCGCAGCAGCCCTGGTAAAAAATGTTGCCGACTCGGATAATGAGGTACAGTTCATGCGCACTATTGCTGCCGGCGGATTCAAGGACATAACCCGCATAGCCTCCTCCGATCCGGACATGTGGGAAAACATATGCAGAAGCAACACAGAAAACATAAGGGTACTGTTAAGACGCTACATAGACGAGCTTGAACGCATAGATGATACGCTTGAGTGCGGCGACTTTAAAAACATAAACAAACTCTTCCGTGAAAGCGGTACATACAGAAATTCCATGCCTGAAAAGGCTAAAGGCGCCCTGCCTCCCATCTACAGGATATTTGTGGATATACCGGACGAAAGCGGTGCCATTGCAGGTATTGCCACTCTGCTTGCAGCCCACGATATAAGCATCAAAAATACCGGCATCAATAACAACCGTGAGCAGTATGAAGGTGCACTGTATATAGAGTTTTATACTGCCGAGGCCAAGGCACTCGCCCTTCCGCTTTTGAATGACGCCGGCTATCATGTAACAGCCGAGCAGTGATACTGACAATAACATACAGTAATAATATGCCGTAAATCCGTATCATACTAAACAGAGAAACGATAGCGTTTTCCAACACAATTGAAATATACCGCAGGCCAGGCAATTCTGCTGCATAAAATAATTACATAAAAATAACATCAAGAAAGACGAGCTAACCACAATGTGTGATAACAAAAAAACAATCTCACCTTCCACTTCACCGATAAAAGGAACGGTCACCGTTCCAGGCGACAAATCCATATCCCACAGAAGCATAATGTTCGGGGCATTATCTAAGGGAGATACACATATTACGAATTTCCTGATGGCAGACGACTGCCTCTCCACCATAGACTGTTTTAGAAAAATGGGCGTAGATATCGATGTCTCTCCCGATGAGATAGTCGTACACGGTAAAGGCCTTCACGGCTTAAAAGCCCCTGCCGATACACTTTACACCGGCAACTCCGGGACCACCACAAGGCTCATTTCCGGCATACTTGCGGCACAGAATTTCAGTGTACGTCTTACAGGGGACGCCTCAATAGAAAAGCGCCCCATGAAAAGGATTATTACCCCCCTCACAATGATGGGCGCAGACATAAAAAGCGAAAAAGACAACGACTGTGCCCCGCTCCTTATAAATGGCACTAAGCTTCATGGCATCGATTACGTATCTCCTGTCGCTTCCGCACAGGTTAAGTCCTCGATACTTCTTGCAGGACTCTATGCAGACGGAAAGACTACCGTCACAGAGCCTGCCCTTTCAAGGAACCACACAGAGCTTATGCTTAAAGGCTTCGGTGCAGATGTAAGCTCCGAAGGATTATGTGCCACCATACATCCTGCAGAAGAGCTCTACGCATGCGACATATCTGTGCCTTCGGACATATCCTCCGCCGCTTATTTTATAGCCGCTGCCCTGCTTGTACCCGGTTCTGAACTTCTGATAAAAAATGTCGGGATTAACCCTACCCGGGCCGGCATCATAGAGGTTGTAAAAAATATGGGCGGAAAGATATCACTTGAAAATGTAAGGAGCTCAGGTGGCGAAGAAACTGCCGACCTGCTGGTGAGCTGCAGTCGTGACAAACTTAAAGGCACAACCATAGGCGGAGATATAATTCCCACTCTCATAGACGAAATACCTGTCATTGCCGTTCTCGCTGCCTTTGCAGAAGGTCAGACTGTAATAAAAGATGCCACCGAACTCCATGTAAAGGAATGTGACAGGATAGACGCAGTAAGCACCAATATGAAAAAACTGGGCATTGATATCACCCCTACCGACGACGGTATGATAATAAACGGATCAGGTCATGTATCCGGCGGTACCATAGAAAGCTACAATGACCACCGCATATCAATGAGCTTTGCCATTGCCGGACTTGCGGCAGACTCCGACATAACCATTAACCACCCGGAATGCGTATCCATATCCTGGCCGTATTTCTTCGATATGCTGCATGAACTGAGTCAGTAAAAAAACAGCGGTCCGATGGCCGCTGTTTTAAATATATAAATATTTTCCGGTTCAACCCTGTATTAATTTACTCTCTCATCCCCCCAGAAAGCAATGACGATAAGTCCCGGGCCTGTGTGGGCACCTATTGTGGAGCCTACCCACTGTATCTCCATAGGCTCAGCCATCTTGGTAAATTTACTCTCTATCATCGAAACCACATTTTCAGCATCTTCCAGACAGTCCGTCATTCCGATAAAGCACTTCTTATTGTAATCAAGACCGCCCTCGGCATGCTCTTCCATGATCTGCACCATACGCTGGTACACCTTCTTCTTACCCCTGATCTTCTCACGGGATACAAGCTTTCCCTGATAATCTACATTGAGCAGCGGACAGATATTCATCATGGTTCCAATAAAGCCTGCAGCCTTGGATACACGTCCGCCTCTTATGAGGTATGTAAGATCAGGCGTCGTAAACCAGTGGTGTATCCTCTTTTTATTCTTCTCTGCAAATTCATAGAGCTCATCAATGCTCTTACCCTCGTCACGCATGTCTGCCAATGTATCAACTAAAAGACCCATGCCAACTGATGCAGCAAGGGAATCCACAACGTAAAGCTTTCTGTCCGGATATTTTTCGGAAAGGTTATCTTTTGCTATGTTTGCAGAATTGATGGAGCCTGATATTCCTGAAGTGAGACATATATGTATTACATCCTTGCCTTCCTGCAGGAACGGCTCCCAAAAGCCTTCGTATTCTTCCACATTTACCTGGCTGGTCTTGGTCATAGCCCCATTTCTCATGGCATCATAGAATTCCTTGAAAGGAACTGTCTTGCCGTTATCATCGGGATACTGCTTTCCGTCTATTTCAAAATGAAAGCTGACATATTTAATGTTTCTTTTTTCGCATCTTGCATCACTTATATCCTGTGTCGAACAGGTTGTTATTACATAATCTGCCATTATTTCTTTACCTTTCTTATCGCTTTAGTGACTCCTGATACATTACTTTTCATTGAAACTCACTTCAGAAAACTCAGAATAAATATTTATCCTGTTTATATCCGTCTCGGACATGCCGATGAATATACCTCCGTAAAAACTTCTGTCATCTTTTTTTAACGCCCTTACTACCTGTACAAACGAGTGTATGGTTTCTTTGGTCCAGATGGTAAGATAACACTCGTATACACCGCCGATGGACAGTTTTTCCGGACATTCAAATCCGATACCGGTTTTTGAAACATCAAGAACATGGACAGAAACTTCACGTGCCGCTCCGGCATCCTCCCTGTCAAGCCTCTTTAATACCAGCTTGCAGTCAAGACCAATTCTTTTGCTCTTTCTCTTCTCTTCCATTTTCTCTCCTGATTTCAAATGCTGTACGATCAGCATGTCTCCCATGCAGATATCATTCCGCCCCCATCGGTACAGAAATGTTACACCCCCGGGAACCCTTTATGATCCCGGTCACAGCCCAGGTTTACATAAAACACATCAAATATTATACCATTTACTGTTGCAATAAGCAAGCAACGACCGTTTCCGGTAATTTTTCAATGAATGAACATCGCATCGCCAAAGGAAAAGAACCGGTAGCGTTCCCGCACAGCCTCTCCGTAAGCATTCAGTATGTTCTCACGTCCTGCCATTGCGGATACTAACATGAGAAGCGTTGACTCCGGCAGATGGAAATTCGTGATAAGCGCATCCACAGCCTTAAACCTGTATCCCGGATAGATAAATATATCCGTATCCTTAAAACCAGCTCTTACGATCCCATCATCCCCTGTCATGCTCTCCAGTGTGCGCACCGAGGTCGTTCCCACGCATATTATACGGCCGCCCTCAGCCTTCACCCTGTTTATCGTATCCGCAGCCTGCTTGTCTACCCTGCAGTACTCCGTATGCATATGGTGGTCAAGTATGTTTTCTTCCTTAACCGGTCTGAATGTTCCAAGGCCCACATGGAGGGTGACATATACTATATTCACGCCCATACCTTCTATCTCTGACAGCAGTTCCTTTGTAAAATGCAGACCTGCAGTAGGTGCCGCAGCAGAACCTTCCTCCCTTGCATAAACGGTCTGGTACCTGTCCCTGTCCTTAAGCTTATGGTGGATATAAGGGGGCAGAGGCATCTCTCCGAGTTTATCCAGTATTTCTTCAAAGATCCCATCAAACTCAAACCTTATCCGTCTGTTGCCTTCCTCAAGTATTTCCTCCACAGTTCCTGTCATCATGCCGCCAAAATCAAGTACTGCGCCTTCCCTTGCCTTTTTTCCCGGCTTAACCAGTACTTCCCACGAGGAGTCCTTAAGCCTTTTAAGCAGCAGCACCTCCACCACAGCGCCGGTATCCTTTTTCGTACCGTACAGCCTGGCAGGCATTACCCTTGTGTCATTTAGCACAAGGCAGTCCCCGGCATGCAGAAACTCAGGCAGCTCGTAAAAGTGCCTGTGTTCTACCGCCCCGGTCTCTTTGTCTAAGAGCATAAGCCTTGAAGAAGCCCTGTCCTCCAGAGGATCCTGAGCGATCAGTTCTTCCGGCAGGTCGTAGTAATAATCTGATTTTTTTAAAATCTTATCCATAGCAATTCTGTTTTCACGATCATAATCAATCGCCTATTCCTTAATCCGCTTAAAACTGTTCGTGCGAATCAGATTACGGCATCTCGATATTTTTTAAGAAAGCCACATATCCCTTGTAAACCTCGTACAGGTCTGCCTTGCTTATGGCTTCATGAGGAGCGTGCATATTAAGGACAGGCACGCCGCAGTCTATGACATTCATTCCGTAGAGTGCCATTATGTATGCTATGGTTCCGCCGCCGCCGGCATCCACTGCGCCCAGCTCGCTCATCTGGTACTGTACTCCCGCATCGTCCATAACACGCCTCAGCGCCCCCACATATTCTGCATTCGCATCATTTGATCCGGACTTGCCCCTTGCACCGGTAAACTTGTTAAATGCAAAGCCCCTGCCCATGTAAGCAACATTCTTCTTGTCGAAACGTGATGCGTATGACGGATCAAAACCCGCGGTAACATCAGAGCTCAGCATATAGGAAGCGGCAAGTGCGCGCCTGAGAGTCAGCTCAGAATACTGCCCGAGAGCATTCATAAGCTCAGCGACACAGTTTTCGAAAAACCTTGACTGCATCCCGGTTGCGCCTACTGAACCGATTTCCTCTTTGTCCACGAGTATGCAGCAGCTTGTACGCGCAGGCGCTTTCATGGCAAGCATTGCCTTATATGAGGGGAATGCACATACTTTATCATCATGGCCATACCCAAGCACCATGCTCCTGTCAAAACCTGCATCTCTTGCCCTGCCTGCGGGAACCACCTCTATTTCGGCACTCATGAAATCCTCATCCTCTATGCCGTAGTATTCCTTCAGGATATTGAGCACATTTTTCTTAACTGCATCTTTTGTCTCACTGGCCTTGCCGTCTGCAGCCTTCTTATTCCCGGAAGCAATCTTTATGGGCATATTTCCGGCGATTATATCAAGCGCTTCACCCTCAACAACTTTGGCCGCTTTCTTTTCCATCTGCTCACTTGCGAGATGTATCAGCAGATCTGACACAAAGAATACAGGATCATCAGGATCTTCACCGATATTTACGATCACTACCGTCCCGTCCTTTTTAGCCACCACGCCGTGAAGCGCAAGCGGAACAGTTACCCACTGGTACTTCTTTATTCCGCCGTAATAGTGGGTGTCCAGATATGCCATGTCTCCATCTTCATAAAGGGGATTCTGCTTGATATCCATACGGGGTGAATCCACATGTGCACCGAGGATTGCCAGCCCCTCTTCAAGAGGCTTTTTTCCTATTTCAAACATCACCAGAGCCTTATTCATATTGCAGAAATAAACCCTGTCTCCGGCCTTTAATTTCTTACGACCTGATGCAGCCTTCGAGAATTCAACATATCCGTTCTTTTCTATATCATTGATGATATACTCCGTTACTTCCCTTTCAGTCTTTGAATTACTTAAGAATTCCTTATATTCGTCCGCAAATGCAAAGGCTTTCTTTTTCTCAGCCTCAGTATATTTTAACCATACTGTTTTTTTCTCCATTTCCTTTTCCTCCTGAAACGCTAAACAGACACACACCGTATCGGAACTGTAGTCTGTAACATACATATATCGTACCTGTGCGCCACTGTGCAATGAGCATACGCAGAACCTGCAGTCTGTAATATATCTACGACCTGAGCTCGATCTTCATGCTCTCAAGACCATTTAATATCTTCTTCATCGATGCATTGACCTCATCATCAGAAAGGGTCTTTTCCTTATCCCTGAAGCTTAATGAATAAGCAATGGACTTATGTCCCTCCTTAACCTGGTCACCTTCATAAAGGTCAAAGAGGTTAACCTTTTCAAGGATCCTGCCGCCCCGCTGCCTGATCATCTTTTCGATGTCGCCTGCAAGAACTCCCTTAGGCACCACCATGGAAATATCCCTTGTAACAGCGGGGAACTTTGCGATTCCCTCAAACTTGTGCTCAAATCCTGTAAGCGGTACGATTGCAGGCATATCAAGCACAGCCACATAAGCCCTGCATTTCATATTGTAATTTGAGCATACCTTAGGATGCACTTCCCCAAGATATCCGATCACTGTTCCCTCGTAGGACATGACTGCCTGTCTGCCCGGATGCAGGAAGCTATAGCCGCCGTTCGGATCATACTCAACAGCTTTTTTCATTCCCACAAGCCTTAAGAATGTCTCTACAGCTCCCTTCAGGCTGAAGAAATCCCCGTCACCGTAGAAACCTAAAGTAAACTGCATCCTCTCATCCGGAAGCTCTGTCAGAGGAAGTGCCTTGGGCAAATAGATATTGCCCAGCTCATAGAGACGCACATCCTTGTTCCTTCTGTTGAAATTAAGGGAAAGGCTTGTAAGCATTCCGTTTAAAGTAGTAGTCCTCATTATAGAGAAGTCCTCACCAAGCGGGTTCGAAATGCTTATTGCCTGTCTTAATTTATCATCCTCAGGTACCAAGAGCTTATCAAATACCTTGGGACTTTCAAAAGAATAGAACATTGCCTGGGAGAATCCGCAGCGCTCTGCAGCCTCTCTTGCAATAGCCTCTATCTGCATGGGATAAGCTAACCTTCCTTCCATGCCTTCGCCACCGGGAAGCGTCGTAGGTATCTTATCATAGCCATAGAACCTTGCCACTTCCTCAGCTATGTCAGCCTGTCCGAGAAGATCCTGTCTGAAAGACGGGATATGAAGCATATTGTTCTCGGGCTTATAAACTATATCAAGCTTCTTAAATATCTCAAGCATCTGTTCTTTTGATACATCAGTACCCAAAAGCTTATTGTATTTCTCAGGCTTAAACTCAAGCTCTACCTCATCCTTAAGACCTGCACAGACATCAACCACGCCTCCTACGACTTCACCTGCGCCCAGCTCTTCTATAAGCTGGCAGGCACGGTTGATAGCATCAAGTGCATTTCTTGGATCAAGACCTTTTTCAAACTTGCCGGAAGCATCCGTACGCAGTCCCAGACGCTTGGCGGATTTTCTTATATTGGGGCCATTGAATGTAGCAGCCTCGAAGAGCATCGTCTTCACATCATCGGTTATCTTGGAATTTTCTCCGCCCATGATGCCGGCTATGCCGATCTCTTTTTCCGCATCGCAGATCATCAGCACATCCTTATCAAGTGTACGCTCCTGACCGTCAAGGGTCACGAACTTATCACCGTCATTTGCACGCTTTACTATGATCTTGTTACCGGATACCGTATCCAGATCAAAAGCATGCATAGGCTGACCGTATTCTTCCATCACATAGTTAGTGATATCAACGATATTGTTTATGGGACGTATACCGCTTGCTGCCAGTCTCCTCTTCATCCATTCGGGACTTTCAGCAATCTTTATATTCTTTACCACTCTTGCGCAGTACCTGGTGCAGAGGTCGGGTGCCTCCACCTCGACTTTTACCATATCATTTACGTCTTCACCGTTTCCGGTTTCTTTTACAACAGGAGGTACAAAGGGCTTGTCAAAAGTTGCAGCCACCTCCCTTGCGATTCCCAGTATGGAATAGCAGTCCACACGGTTGGATGTAATCTCGTACTCAAATACGGTATCGTGCAGGCCAAGGGCCTCTACCGCATCGTCCCCGGGCTTAAGGTCCGGATTATTAAAAATATAGATCCCGTACTCCGGTGCCTCCGGATAAAAATTCCTGTCTGAACCAAGCTCTTCTATGGAACACATCATGCCAAAGGATTCCACGCCCCTGAGTTTTCCACTCTTTATGCTGATACCATCTTCAGGAAGCGGCCCTCCGTCATGGCCGCCTGCCACCTTGCCACCGTCAAGAACTACGGGCACCATGTCGCCTTCTTTTACATTAGGTGCGCCCGTAACGATCTGTATTGTCTCAGCCCCCACATCTACCTGGCACACGATCAGCTTGTCTGCATCGGGGTGCTTTTCTATTTTCAGTATCTTACCGACCACGATCTTCTCAAGGTTTTTATCAAGTCTTGTGAAGCCCTCTACCTTTGTGCCCGTAAGTGTCATCCTGTCAAAATATTCCTGGTCCGTGCATTCAAGCTCCGGAACATATGCTTTGATCCATGATAATGCTGAATTCATTTTTCCTCCTTCTGCCACTTCTTTGCGGCTAAGCAACTCGAATCTGCATCTGCAAATTACAAGCTATTCAAAATCTTTACGGCTGACAGCAGCTTTATGTTTTTACTGATGTTTTTATGCATCCTCAGAACTGAGACAGGAATCTGTCATCATTCTCATACATAAGCCTCATGTCATCGATCTCATACTTAAGAAGCGCAATACGCTCAAGCCCTACACCGAAAGCAAAGCCTACATATTTCTCAGGATCAATGCCTCTGAGTTCAAGTACGTGGGGATGAACCATGCCGCATCCAAGGATCTCTATCCAGCCTGAGCCCTTGCAGAACCTGCAGCCTTTGCCCCCGCATTTGAAGCAGCTCACATCCATCTCTGCCGAAGGCTCTGTGAACGGGAAATGATGAGGTCTGAACTTAACCTTCGTATCCTCGCCGAAAAGCTGCTTTGCAAATGAATCAAGAGTTCCCTTAAGATCTGCAAAAGTCACCTGATCATCTATTACCAGTCCCTCTATCTGATGGAAACAGGGACTGTGAGTCGCATCCACCTCATCCGACCTGAAAACCCTTCCCGGTGCTATCATCCTGATGGGAAGCCGTCCTTTTTCCATTTCATGGATCTGTACGGAAGATGTCTGTGTACGGAGCAGTATGTCTCCGTTTATGTAGAATGTATCCTGCTCATCTTTTGCCGGGTGATCTGCAGGGATATTGAGAGCTTCAAAGTTGTAATAGTCCTTCTCGACCTCCGGACCGCTTACCACTTCATAACCAAGTCCTATGAAAATACGCTCCACTTCCTCAAGTGCTATGGTATTGGGGTGCCTGTGTCCCATCTTGGGAGCTGAAGCAGGCAGTGTGACATCTATGGTCTCCCTCTTTAACCTTTCATTTAAAGCCGCAGACTCCACGCGTTTCTTAGCTTCTTCAAGCTGACGCTCGATCTGCTCCCTTGTCTCGTTGACCATCTGACCAACCTTCGGTCTGTCTTCCGCAGATACATCCTTCATGGATTTAAGCAGTGCGGTCAGTTCTCCCTTTTTGCCAAGGTATGCCACCCTGATGTCGTTTAAGCGGTCAAGATTGTCTATCTCGCTTATGCGCTTAATAGCTTCTTCCCTGATCTTAGTGAGTTTTTCTTTCATAGCTACTCCTTCTTTCTTTATTATATGACCGCTTACCCGGTCGTACTGTACTGCAAATCACATCGTACCGGTGCTTCGCACCAGCACGATGATGCGCTGCCGGTCAAATAGGCTGGTATGCAAGCATACAGCCTATTTGACGCACGGTGATTTACGCAGTCGTTCATGTAAACATGACTCCCTCGTAAATCACCGTGTGCCAAGCAGGCTGACTAAAGTCAGCCTGCTTGACCGTCTTATCACACAAAAACCCGGACAGCAAAAATACTGTCCGGGGACGAATCAAAATCCGCGTTACCACCCTGGTTCCCGTCAAACATCAGACAGGCTCTTAATTTCCAATTAACGCATGGCTAACGGGCACACCTAATCGTTTAATCCTTTCAGCATGCCGGCTCCGGTGTGAAATTCAGATAAAAGCCTTAAACGGAAAACTCTCAGCCGACGGCCTTCCTCTCTGTAGATACGGCTAAAACCCTACTGTGCACCTTCACAGCCTTTAGTCTCACTTACCCATATAAGTTCAAGACTTATCCGTCTCTGAACAAACATGCTTATTTTAACATCATTCACCGACTATGTCAAAATTATCAGTTACTTATTTTTTATATTTTTTATATAGCTGCGCCTTTTTGCCCTGTGTTTTCTTTTTCCGGCCTCTTTACCGGTCTGTTGTACTTTTTTCTTATTGCTGCCGGCCTGTTCTATTTTTTTAAATACAGGACTGAAAAAAATATTGATCTGCGCTCCCAGCAGTACCGCATACATACAGAAATAAAGCCATGCCATGGTAACTACCGTCGTGGAAAATGAACCATAAAACGCAAAACCGTCAAACTGATCGATATACTTGGAAAACACCCATGATATGACCGACCAGCACATGCTCGCAAACATAGCCCCCGGAAACTGCATCTTGTATCTCACCTTTACGCTGGGAAGCACCGTATAAAGCACCTGGAACATGATCACCAGGAAAACCCACACGAACAGGAAACGGAATCTCATGATAAAAGCAATTGCAAAATGGTATGGCGGAATAAAAGTTTCCAGCATTTCATTTATACGGTTTCCCATGACCAGGATACCAAGGGAAATGGAAAGCATCAGTATAAATATTATGGTATAGATGCTGCTCATTATCCGAAGTACTACGAAATTCTTCTTATCCACCACGTGATGGACAGAATTGAGTCCGTATGAAAGAGCTGATACGCCGTTTCCAGCAAGCCACAATGTTATAAAAGCTGAGAGTGATATGGTCGTAAGCATGTGGTCCTTGAATTCATTCGCCACCCCCCGCAGAAGTTCCACACTCTCCACCGGCATTATTGACTGCCCAAGGAAAAAGAAAACCTCAGGGCTTAGATCCAGCCAGGCAAGCATACTGCACACTATTATCATCATGGGAACAATTGATAAGAACACAAAAAATGCAGCCGCCGCCGCAAAAGATGACATATTGTTTTCCTTGGTTTCCTGGACAAAACCACAGATTACTTTGTAAATGTCTTTTATAACATTCATAGGAGCTGACATAAAAATCCGGATGTCCAGTCCCCCCTTATTGACTCCTAGCTATAGCCAGGTGGGCAACCGCAGCCAAAACATCTGCCTTCCCTGAAAGACTTGCCGGGGCATGACATCCGAACGGCGCTATAGGAATCCCGTTTAAAGTACTGTAGGCTCAAAAACGAGGGAACCTTAAATTGACATCCGGTATATGTTTATTATATAAAAAAAATAAGCAAATATCAATAATACAGCTGAAAAAACACCGGCAGCGCTTCTATGCGTTGCCGGCACATGTCCTGTTATATTCAGTATTTTACTTATGCCTTATCCATGCCGTTGATCGTTTCGGTAAGCTCAGACAGCGTGGATGAAATGCTTTTGCTGGTAACACCCATATTCAGTGCAAGATCCTGAACTTCTTCGGCAACCACCGAGAAACCTCTTCCATGCTCACCTGCCCTCGCAGCCTCTATGGAAGCGTTAAGCGCAAGTATCTTCTGCTTTCCGCAGAATGATGCAATCTGGCTTGTATCTTTATTAGCCTGTACGATAAGCTTCTCAGCCTTTTCAATGCCGGCCTTTACATTGTCGATCAGGCCCGTATTCTTATATACTTCATATGAACTCTGAACAAAAATGGTGATAATATCC
Organism: Lachnospiraceae bacterium UBA4364; assembly: GCA_002393955.1. GTDB lineage: Bacteria > Bacillota > Clostridia > Lachnospirales > Lachnospiraceae > NK4A136. Next base: position 48,732 of record DGSK01000028.1, read on the forward strand.
TCAAGCAGTTCTCCGCCTGCAGAGACAGCATCCTTTGAAATCTCCTCGCCTGCGGCACCGCCGCTAACCTTTACCACTGCCGGGCCATCATCAACATGGACTGAAAAATCAAAATCCCGGACCTTTTTTACATCGTCACGATTCAGACCATAGATCATAATGCTTTCGCCCTCAACGCCCGATACAGCAGCCCCCAGTCCGGTGGATTTTGACCAGTTAGACACTAATGCGTTAAACTTCTTCATGTCACAAAATTCTTGTACCTTGATCATATCAACCTCCATACCTTCTTATATTTCCCTATACATTACATATAAAGAACCGACAGTAGCTATTATAACACAATCCATAGTTTTACTCAATTATACTCACAATATTTTACCGCACATTAAATCTGTGGAAAGCTGTCCTACCCTCGCAGCGATAAAAATAAAGCCTGCAGAAAACTGTCTTACCCTCACGGTGTTAAAAATCACGGTGTTAAAAATAAAGCCTGCGGCACAGACCACAGGCTTTATCGATAATTTAAGATTAAATTCCCATGAGTTTTTCTTTGTAGCTTTCAAACTCTTCAGGTGAGATGATAGCAGCTTCGCTTATGCTCTTTAAGAGATCAGCCTTCTGCTTGAACTCATCCATATCCTTGTAAGGGCTGAAGATGTCTGCAATAACTTCCTGCTTCTTGGTCTCGAACTCTTCTGCTGTAGAAAGCTTGCAGTCTCTTGCAACCATGAGCAGTCTCATTCTGGTAACAACATCTGTATTGTCGATGATGGTCTTAAGGATCTCAACCTTCTTGCCATGGAAGCCCATGTCATCGAGCCATGTCATATCCTTAAGCATTACCACACGCTCAATCTTATTTCTGAGTGAATCCTCATCACTTGCAGGAAGAGACATAACCTCGCTGAGTATTGCCTGCTTCTTCTGATTGAACTCAGCCTCTGAAGCTGCACCCGCAGCTACCATAGCCGGCCATCTTGCAAGCTTCATATTCAGCAGATCCATAGGATCGGAAACGCTGGGTGTAAGTATATCTTTGAGCTGTGAAATATCATTTGCACACTCATCCTTCGGAACAAGCTCTGCATCAACCAGTATAGGAAGTTTCTGAAGCTTTAACTGGAAGTCATCATTGCTGTCAAGCTCATCATATGCAACACTCTCGAGCAGTCTGTCTTTGCCGATATTAAATTCTTCCTCTGATACGATACCGCTTATCTGGATAATAGGAAGCTTTGCAGTATTCTTTCTGAATACATTAAGATCCCTTACATCAGGATTGAAAGCCTCTCGTACCAGCTCATCTTTGCTTGCTGCATACTCAGCATCACTTAAGAATCCGGACTCATGAGCTGTAAGCACCTTGCTTATCTTCTCATAATAATCAGACATTCCGCGCTCCTCGCAGATAAGCTTAAGAGTCTTATCCTTGTACTCTGTATCACTTACCATACCTGAAGCATGAAGGATCTCCAGCTTCTGGCGCTTCTGCTCGTATGACTCAGTATTCTTGGCAGGTACAGGTGCCTTTGCTGCGGCCGCAGGTGTCCTTGAAGGTGTATATGAAGGAACCTTTGTAGCGGATGTAACAGGCTGTGCAGGTGCAGGTGCAGGTGCAGGTGCCGGTGCAGGTGCTGGTGCCGTAGGCCTGAGTGCAGGTGTTGGTGCCGTAGGTGCAGGTGTTGCAGGCTTCGGTGCAGGTGCCGGAGCAGGTGCGGGCTTCGGTGCCGGTGCAGGAGCGGGTGCAGGCTTCGGTGCTACAGGCCTGGGTGCAGATGCCGCTGCTGACGGTGATGAATCAGTAGACATGCCACCCGATGCCTTGGCAACCTCTGTAATACGGTCTATTGCCCTGTTCATATCCTTAAGCCCGGGAAGGATAATATTCTGCATCTTTGCGCCGTAAAGACTTGCTACCCTGGCAACGATTACAAGAGCATCATTTCCCTGGAACTCGCCTTTCTTTGCTCCTCTGATATCCTTAGCAGGAAAATCGAATGTTGAAATATATTCATTCTTTCCTTCTTCGTTGCAGATGTAAGCCTTACCTGCGATCTTGACTGCATCCCCCTTGGTGTCGTCAATCTGCAGAAAAAGCTTCTCCTGGCTCCTTGCGGAAAGAAAACTCTTTATCGAACTCCCCCAGTTACATTGAAATACTTCTACTGCCATAATCAAAAACCTCCGTTTTGTACTGCACCACCATAGTGCAGCTTATACTACTGTGCATGCTCATACTAACAGAATATTTTTTTATCATCAAGACGCGGAAAGCCTTATAAAATAAGGCTTTGTTGTTTTTATCTCATATTTTTTTATGATATGTACTTTTTTCAGCCTGTTTTTTACCATTCAGGCTAATATAGTTTTATCCAAAACCGTTTTCAGCTGATAAATATCCTCACCGCATTTAGCCCTTATTATCTCAGCAATGCCGAGTTTTGTTATATCTTCAGCATGTGCCGGAGGGTTCAGTCTCCCCAGCATTTCATTCATCTGCTTTAGCAATATGCTTTCACTTTCAGCATCTTTCATCTTAAGCATATCTACCAGTATCATCCCCCCTATATTTCTGGCATCGATCTGATAAGCAATTTCCTCCGCAGCCTCACTGTTTATGGCTAATGCCGTATTGCTTCCGTGGGAATCTCCGGACATATGAACCTTTCGCCCCGATGCGCTGTTCACATCTATTACGGTCATCGCCTCCGTCCTGTCGATCACAATCTCTGCCCCTCCGGGAAGATGTATCCGTCTGGCAGTTATTCGGGACAATGCAGCACGCACATCATAGAGGGCATTCATGGATATGTCCTGATCCGAGTAAAGTCTAATTCTGTCACGGCCGTTCCGGAGATCACCGCTCTCTGTCACAGAAACGGCTTTTTCATATATTCCGGCATCTTCCGTAAGCCACAGGGCGCTTTCCTCTTCGAGAACATCCCTTATGCTTTTATCAAAGGCTGACTTTGCGATATGCAGTATGCAGGGAGCTTTTTTATGCTCATATTCTGTTGCCGGCACATCTGAAGCAAATATGACTCTAAGCTTCTTGTCACCTCTTTCAAGATCCCGCACCCTTACAGCCAGCTCATCACAGGGTTTCAGTGTACCGTCATACTCCCTGTTTATGACATATATATTCTTCTTTCCTCCATAATTCATAAAGGCGGTCTTTTTTCCGCCTATATCCAGAAATGCTCCTCCGGTCTCGGGATTGGTGCTTTTAACCCTCGCAAGGTAGACATCGCCTATGCGGACCTGATCCTCCCGCTCAAAAACAATGCGCTCCGCTCTTCCGGAACGCATATATATAAGCAGCACGCCTTCGGGTATCCCTCCATCCGGGCTGACTCTGTATGCCAGCACCCGCAGATCACCCTTTTTCGTAATGTTCATTTCCGATATCCGCTCTTCTTTTCTACTCAGCCGTCTTATCATTAAGCGCTACTATCCTTCCGTCCTTATCATTTCCGTAGATTTCCATACGGTACAGATGCGTTACTTTGAACCTGATACCTGATTCATTGACCGCCTCAGTCCCGCAGAGCTTATCAAAGACATCCGCAGGCCTTACATTAAGCTTTGATCCGCTTGAAAGCCTCATAACAAGTCTGAGCTCATAATCGTCAGCACCTTCATCATTACTCCCCTTATAATCTTTACATCTCCTGCACTCAAGAATCCTTATTCCCGGTCTTATATTCTTTCCGGACTTGACGCCTGTTATCTCGGATCTTGCCATCAGTTCATTTATGGCGGCCGTGAGTACTGTTTCAGCATTTTTCTTTTCACTGTCACCGGAGACCTTTCCATCCCCGGTCACCACCAGCTCATAATCAGCCTCAGCCACTGCTGCCATTGCATTCAGTGCCTTTTCCCTAAGTATGACTGCTCCGGTCACTTTTATTCCTTCGTGCATGACCGCATTAAGCCTGCCCATAAGCGCCTCAGCATCTTCACAGGCATTCATCTCCAGGTCCATATAGTCGCCATATGTCTCCATGCCTACGCCTAACGGATAGGCAAAAGACATTATCTGGTGAGGGTGAAACCCTTCTGTATATTTCGCATCCAGCTCAGCCTTCATGACCGCCTTCTGAAAATAGCGCAGCATATCCAGATGCCCTAAGTATCTTACAGGGCCGGTGCGCATAAATTTAAATCTCACGGTAACGCTCATTCCACACATACCCCGCATCCGAAAGCACCGGCTCCGCACCCCATGCACTGATTCCTGCAGTTCGTAGATTTCTGTGCTTTTGCCGCATTATGCCATTCCCTCAAAAGAAATGACTTATTCACGCCGCTGTCAATAAAATCCCAGGGGAAGTTTTCATCATCATCCCTTACCCTGAAGATATAGTCTTTATAATCCACTCCGGTCTCTTCAAAAGCCTTTATCCAGCCCTCATAAGAGAAGGTTTCCGTCCATGCGTCAAATATCGCACCGTGGCGGTAGGCATACTCTATGGCTTTTGCCACCTTTCTGTCACCTCTTGCAAATATCCCCTCTATAATGGTGGTACCCGTATCATGATAGTGATATGAGATCCTCTTCTGATTAAGCTGCGCCCTGACTGCCGCCTTGGTGATCTTTGCCTTTTCCACAAACTGTTCCGGCGTATTCATCTCCGCCCACTGGAAAGCGGTAAAGGGCTTCGGCACAAAAAACGAAGAGCTTGCGGTTATCTGCACGCTGCCCTGTCTCTCCGACTTAGGCACAGTATCGAAATATACACCTGCCACTTTATTGCAAAGCTCAGCTATAGCCACGGCATCCGACTCTTCTTCAAAAGGAAGCCCCAGCATGAAATACAGCTTTACCTTGTTCCAGCCGCCCTTAAATGCCATTTCGGAACCGTGAAGTATATCTTCCTCGGTGAGCCCCTTATTGATCACATCACGCATTCTCTGGGAACCGGCCTCCGGTGCAAAGGTTAACGAACTCTTTTTTATATCCTGAACCTTGCTCATCACATCCAGAGAAAAAGCATCTATCCTAAGCGACGGCAGGGATATATTTATCTTTTTCTCACCGCAGTACTCCATAAGGTAGTCCAACAGCTCCTTAAGATGTGTATAGTCGCTTGTGGAAAGCGAGCTTAAGGAAAGCTCTTCGTATCCGGTATTTTTAAGTATCTCTCTCGCAAGCTCTTTTAACTGCTCAGGACTCCTCTCACGGACAGGCTTGTATATCTGTCCCGCCTGACAAAATCTGCAATTCCTGATGCAGCCTCTCTGTACCTCTATCACAGCCCTGTCCTGGGTAGCCCTTATAAACGGAACAACTGGTGCAGTGGGATAAAATGACTCATCCATATTTTTGACAAGCTGCTTCTTTACCCTGGCGGGCACATCTTCATACCGGGGAGTCATTTCCGTAAAACGGCCGTTTTCGTCATATGTCACCTCATAAAGTGACGGTACGTATATACCCTCTATGTGTGATGCTTCCCTGAGGTATTCCTCACGGCTCTTATTCTCCGCCTTGAACCTCTTATACAGGTCAAAAAGTTCACGATATCTTACTTCACCCTCACCTATATAAAAGATGTCAAAATAGTCAGCTATCGGTTCCGGATTGTATACGCAGGGACCGCCGCCGATTACGATGGGATCATCTTCTGTCCTGTCTGCGGAATAAAATGGAATTCCCGACAGTTCAAAGATCTGAAGTATATTCGTATAGCACATTTCGTACTGCAGCGTCACGCCAAGAAAATCCGCAGTCTTAACAGGCTGCTGGCTTTCCAATGAAAAAAGCGGGATATTACGCTCCCGCATTATCCTGTCAAGATCCGTCCATGGACTGAAAAGCCTCTCGCACCAGACATCCGGCATAGAGTTGAACATTCCATACAGGATCTGCATTCCTATGTGGCTCATACCTATTTCATAGACATCCGGAAAGCACATTACAAAGCGTATATCCGCATCATCCTTCATGACACTGTTGGGCTCACCGCCTGTGTATCTTGAAGGCTTATCTATGCTCATAAGTATGTCATGACTTAAGGCTGTCTGTCTGTCACTGAAATCCATTCGTCTCCTGCCCGTTTATAATAAAAAATACTGTAAATATGTTTACTATGATCACCTGCTTGCCAGGTCGCTCATTATCTCATCCCAGGTCACGCCCTTTTCCACCATGAGAACCATGCAGTGGTAAATGAAATCCGAGATCTCATACTTAACCTCTTCCTTATCAGGGTTCTTGGCTGCGATCACGATTTCCGTAGCCTCTTCTCCGACCTTCTTAAGGATTTTATCTATGCCCTTATCAAATAGGTAATTCGTATAGGAACCTTCCTTCGGATGCTCCTTCCTGTCGGCAATAACGGCATAAACATCCTCAAGCACCTTTCTGGGATCCTTGTCTGTATAATCTTTTTTGATTATCTCCCTGAAGAAGCAGCTGTAGCTTCCTGTATGACATGCAACACCTACCTGACTTACCTTGGCAAGCAGTGTATCCTTGTCACAGTCAGCGGTAAGTGACTTCACAAACTGGAAATGTCCGCTGGTCTCACCCTTTACCCACTGTGCCTTGCGACTCCTTGAATAGTATGTCATGCGGCCGGTCTTAATAGTTGCATTAAAAGCCGCTTCATTCATATATGCCATCATAAGAACTTCATTGGTACGGTATTCCTGCACGATAACGGGAATAAGTCCGTCAGAATTAAGAGTGAGCTCAGAAAAGCTTAACTTCGCATCAAATCCATTAACCTCTATCCCCTCATCCGCACAGAAGGACTTGATCCCCATTATGGTGTCGGAAGCGGCATTAAGCTCAGGTCCGAAGAATCCTGCTGCCATATCGTTTTTCAGGAGCTCCGAAAGCTGCCCCGGTGTAGCTGCCGGCATAGGGAAAAATACCGGTATGATCGTCGTCTCAGTCATACGCTTGAAAGCATTTTTATCAAACGAGTCAGCCGCATTGACCGCAATTATCTGGCTTACAAGCTCAGGCATTTCCGCAGGCCCGTTTTTAAGCTCTTCCGTATCGCCTATGCATACTGCGATCTTCTCCCTTCCGAAACGCTTGGAGACCTCCTCCGTAAGCTCCACATTCGAAGCCTTGCTGTAATTCAACGCTGCCCTCATGCAGCCGGTATAAAGGATCTTCTTTATATCCTCGAATCTCTTTACATTGCCGCAGCCGGTAACAGGCACTTCAGACACCGCAGCGATCTGTTTCATTATGCCAAGGGCTGTTTCATGCTCCCTGTCAGTCTCCGACAGATCAAATACTATGAGCTCGTCCACGTTGTTGTTACAGTATTTCTCAGCAAGTTCCACCGGATCTTCCGAGACCACCGCACGTTCCATACGGTTCTTTACGGCCTTTCCCTGATATAAATAAATTGATGCGCAAAATTTCTTTTCTGACATTGGAAATACTCCCCTTTATGATCTTCCGGCATACATAGCGGCCTGCGGCTGCCATTATACACAATTTACTGCCATGCTTTAATCTGTTCTTATTAAACAGCCTACAGAGTCCCCTTTGTACTGAGCACTCCGCTTATCCGCTCGTCTATCCCTGTAGCCTGGTCCATGGCTTTGGCAAAAGCCTTGAAAGCAGCTTCTATGATATGATGTGAATTCTCACCAGCAAGCTGTCTTACATGGAGGTTCATCTTTGCTGAAGCAGAAACCGCAAGGAAAAACTCTCTTACAAGCTCCGTCTCAAAGTTTCCCAGCTGTTCTGCAGGTATGGTCAGGTCAAAGCCAAGATAAGGCCTGCCGCAGAAATCAACAGCACACAAAACCAGTGCGTCATCCATAGGCAGGATAAAATTGCCAAACCTCTTCATCCCGGCCTTGTCCCCCACTGCCTCAAGCAGCGCCTCACCCAGCACAATTCCCGTATCTTCAACGGTATGGTGACCATCCACATTAAGGTCACCCTTAACCTTTACATCCAGGTCAAAAAGCCCGTGTCTTGCAAATCCTTCCAGCATATGGTCAAAAAAGCCTATCCCGGTATCGATATTCGCAATACCGCTGCCGTCAAGATTTATCGTAAGCTCTATATCCGTCTCCCTGGTCTTTCTTTTTACAGTTGCGGTTCTCATGTACGCCTCCCCTGATATTTCACAACACTGCTCTTTTACTCATAACCTGCAGATCCGTATGCCCAAATTACTACTGCTTTTCCTCAAATCTCACCGCTATTGAATTGGCATGCGCAGTCAGGCCTTCCTTATTTGCAAAATATATTATGTCCTCGTGGTCTCTTTCCAGTGCATCTTTTGAATAAGCTATTATGCTGGTCCTCTTTATGAAATCATCCACGCTTAAGGGTGAGAAGAACTTCGCAGTACCGTTGGTAGGCAGTATGTGATTGGGACCTGCAAAATAGTCTCCCAGAGGCTCAGAAGAATACGGTCCTAAGAAGATCGCACCGGCATTCTTTACCCTGGTCATGGTCTCATAGGGATTCCTGGTAACGATCTCAAGGTGCTCTGATGCTATGTCATTAACCGCATTTATCGCTGTATCCATATCATCAGCCACAAAGATAAATCCGAAATTATCAAGAGATTTCTGTATTATCTCGTGTCTCTCAAGCTTCGGTACAAAGCCTTCTATCTCTTTCTTTACATCCTCTGCAAGCTGCTTTGATGTAGTGACAAGTATTGAAGATGCCATCTCATCATGCTCAGCCTGACTTAATAGGTCTGCTGCCACGAATCTTGCATTGGCACTCTCATCCGCAAGCACCATGATCTCACTGGGACCTGCAACAGAATCAATGCTCACTGCACCGTAAACCGCCTTTTTAGCCATGGCAACGAAAATATTGCCGGGGCCGCAGATCTTATGCACTTTCGGTATGCTCTCCGTACCGTATGCCATAGCAGCTATAGCCTGGGCGCCGCCTACCCTGTAGGCTTCATCAACTCCCGCTATCTTTGCAGCCGCAAGAGTCTCCCTGCTGACCTTTCCGTCCTTTCCCGGAGGAGTAAGCATCACGATGCGCTCTACGCCTGCAACCTTTGCAGGTATTATGTTCATGAGCACCGATGAAGGATATGCAGCTTTTCCGCCGGGTACATATACGCCGGCTATCTCAAGCGGTGTAAAACGCTGTCCCAGCACGCTCCCGTCAGGCTTCATGCTGATCCAGGTCTCCCTGAGCTGCTTTACATGGAAATCCCGTATATTATCAGCCGCTTTCTGCAGGACTTTGATAAATTCCGGCTCTACGGAAGAAAGTGCATCTTCCATTTCCTCTTCCGAAATCCTGATATTATCAATATTCAGATCAAAATGATCAAACTGCGCAGAATATTTAAAAAGAGCCGCATCCCCGTTCTCCCTGACATCAGCAATAATGCTGTCTACCTTATCCTCGATATCCCTGAAGCCGGAGGTGCTGCGCTTCTTCAATGTCTCCCTGAGCAGGGCCTTATTCTGTTCGTTTAATGCGATAATGTTCATAATGCCTCTTTCTGCCGTGTCATTTACCGGCCTCTTTCAAACTTCACTCTTTTTCAAGTGCTTCCGCAAGCTGGCTTATCAGTCTCCTGATACGTTCGTTTTCCATCCTCATGGATACCTGGTTTACTATCATCCTGGCTGACAGGGGGCAGACCTCTTCAAGCACCATAAGGCCGTTTTCCTTCAAGGTCGATCCGGTCTCCACTATATCAACTATAACGTCCGAAAGACCGACTATAGGGCCTAACTCTACCGAGCCGTTCAATTTGATGATATCAACAGTCTGTCCTTTTCTGTTATAAAAGAAATCTCTTGCAATATTCGGGTACTTGCTGGCCACCCTTATCATCTCGTGATGCTCCAGAAGCTCCCTTGCGCTCTCAGGTCCGCAGACACACATCCTGCACTTTCCAAAGCCCAGATCCAGCACTTCAAAGCACCTGCGTCCTTCCTCTAGTATGGTATCCTTGCCTGTGACGCCAATGTCTGCCACGCCGTATTCCACATATGTCGGCACATCCGGACCTTTAGCCAGGAAAAAGCGCACTTTCTGCTCCTCATTTACGAAGATAAGCTTCCTCGTATCCTTATCTTCCATCTCCGTGCAGCTTATGCCTGCATGTTCAAGAAGCTTAAGCGTCTTATCCGCAAGTCTCCCTTTGGTCAGTGCAAATGTAAGATATCCTTCCATACTCATATTTTCCTCCATGCCGAGCACCGGCATTTCTTTCAAACTTTTTTTCCTACAGCAGGCTTGCCGCTCTTTCTTAGCTCTGCAATCTTTTCAAATGCTGCCCTTCTGTCCTTTTCCCCGTACTCTACTACCTGTACTTCCGTATCATCCGCACCCTTAACGCCTGCTGCCAGTAGAGCGCTCACGATATCATCCAGGAGGAATACACAGCCTATGGCCGGAGCCTCGTGACCAAATCTTCCCAGAAGTCCGTCATACCGTCCGCCCTTGGCGATGGCATCCCCGGCACCGTAGGTATATGCCTTGAATATAAGTCCGGTGTAATAATTAAGCTTGCTGAGCATACCCAGATCTATGGAAATATACTCTTCCATGCCGTGCATGCACATCACATCATATATTTCAATGAGACGCTGTATGGCAGCTTTTGACATCTCATTAGTGACATCATCCGCAAGCTCTTTCAGCTCCTCTTTATCAAGCACATCACCGGCACGCAGGATCAGCTCCTGAAGCTTCTTTGATACGCCGCGGTGCTTAAGCATCTCACCTGCGCCATAATAATTCTTTACCGATATCTGTTCCCTGAGCTTAAGTATGCTTTCCTCATCAAGTGCCGCCTCTTCGCAGAGCCCTTTGAAAAAACCTACTTCACCTATACTCACGGTAAAGCGCTTGAACCCGGCATTCTTTAATGTATCTATCACCATAGCCAGCACATCGCAGTCCGCATCCACCGATCCGTCACCTATAAGCTCGGCACCGCTCTGTGTTGTCTCCTTAAGCTTGCCCTGAAGATTTAAATTATTGGTAAACGCCCTGCCGGAATATGAAAGCCTTACAGGCTTACCATCCTCCATGAAATACTTTACCGCAGACCTTGCTATGGACGGCGTAAAGTCAGGCCTTAGCACCAGTGTATCGCCTTCCCTGTCAAAGAACTTATATAATTCTCTCGAAGGTGTCGTGCCTATCTCCTTCGAGAAAATATCAAAATATTCAAATGTAGGCGTTTCTATCTCCTTATATCCATACAGATTAAAGGTAGACAATATCTTCTCGTTTACTGACTTTCTCATTGCCAGTTCACTGCCGTATATATCCCGGACACCCTCCGGAGTGTGAATCAATTTTTCCATATTATCTCCTGAAATATTATCCAAACTTTGGCATTTCCATGGAACCGCCTGGCGAACGGCCCCACCGACAGAAGAGCTATCGGTGGGAAATTAATCTATAGTCGAACCCGCAGTCGATTCCACAACCGTGACATTATATCATAAACTGCCCGTACATGCCACAATGCGTTCCTTCACTGCCTTGAGCACTCTTTCCCTGTCATCGAACCACTCAAGTATCCATATGCGCATGGTCTGCCATCCAAGACTTTCCATCATACCGGGCTGCACAGAGAAACGGTCACCTGCAGTCTGGGCATCACGCATATTGAAGCCGTCCAGCATTATGCCCAATATGTATTCGTCAGGCTTATCGGGTGATACAATGCCTATGTCCATGCGGTATGATGATGTACCGATCTCTGTACTGGTCTTATATCCAAGCTTCTCTATCTCAGAAGCTATTATGGAAACCATCTCGTCATGCTCACGCTTTTCACCGTTTATAACAGGCAGACGTGAGGTGCCATAGCGGGCATATTCAAGAAATCCTTTTAATCCTTCCACGCCCGCAGCAGTACTTCTTGCGGTATCTATCTGTTCAGGCTTAAGCACGGCGAATACTTTCATCTCCATCCTTGCTCTGGATATGGCCACATTAAGCCTGCGCCACCCTCCTTCCCTGTTAAGAGGGCCGAAATTCATGGAAACCTTTCCATTCTTATCCGGTCCGTAGCAGATGGAGAAAAGGATCACATCACGTTCGTCACCCTGGACATTTTCAAGATTCTTAATAAAGACTGGTTCTAAGCGCTCCCTGTCATATTCTTCCAGCTCAGGGTGCTTTAAGAACTCATCCGCCAGCATATCTTCTATAAGGTGCTGCTGCACCACGCTGAATGTAACGACGCCTATGGACTGCTCACGCAGCTTTTCATCCGAAAGCCTGCGGATTATTTCATCCGTGACAGCACGAGCCTCAGCCTTATTCTGCCTGTTGCCCCCCAGATCATAAGTGCCTTCCACGGGTACCAGTGTAACACGGCTCACCATATCCTCGGGTGACGGGAAGGTAGCTAAGAGATTACCGTAATACTTTCTGTTGGAATATGCTATCAGGCTCTCGTGCTTTGACCTGTAATGCCATTTTAAGTACATCTGTGGCATGGACACTGCCAGGCAGTCATCCAGAAGGCTTTCAAGATCCTCCTCCATGCTGTCCTCATCTCCCTTGTTTACCTTAAAGAAAGCTGTAGGCGGAAGCTGCTTGGGATCCCCCACTATCACCGCATTCTTTCCCCTTGCTATGGTTCCTACTGCTTCGCTGGTAGGAAGCTGGCTGGCCTCATCAAATATCACCAGGTCAAAATTCGGAAATGAGGGATCAATATACTGCGCAACGGATATGGGACTCATGAGCATACAGGGACATAGCCTCCTTAAGACTCCCGGTGCCTCGTTAAAGAGCTTCCTTATGGACATGCGCCTTCCGCCTGACTTAACAGCCTTCTTTACAAGAGAAAGCTCTGCCGTCTCTCCCACATGGAGCTTATCGGTAAGGGAAGCCACGAGTTCCTGCTGCACCAGCTTCCGGTATTCGTTCTCGCTGTCTATGAATCTGTCTATCAGAGCCTCATACTTTGCCCCCCTGAATTCCCTGAGCCGTTCATCGCTGTCGATCAAGCCTGTGGCAAAGCTGTAATATAGCTCAGTTTCAAAGGCGTCCCTGCATTCGCCGTTCTTTATCCTGCCTTCCTCATAAGCTTTCGTGACACAGATAAGGCCGCTTTTATTAAGTTTATTCCTGGTCTTTATATAACTGCTCCAATCCCTTAGAGCTGTCACATTTTCTATGTATCCACTCAGCCGCTCTGAAAGTTTAGTTACAAAATCTTCCTCTTCCTCTATATCCGATACATCAAGCACGGAGGCTGAAATGGTATTTTCTATCACTGCATTTAAGGCTCTTACCTTTTCGGCCTCAGCAGGCGCACAGACGGCAGATGCCGAGAAGTCTGCCCACTGCTTAGGTGGCAGGGATACATATAAGGTGTGGAGTCTTACGGATTTTTCAACAGCAGCCCGCAGCATTGTAAAATCCGTATCGGTTCCCATATACAGGCCTTCAAAATAGTTTGAAAGATAAGGCTGTACCGTCTGAAGCTCCAGGGTTAATCCCTGTACACGGCTTAGATTCTTTAGTACTTCTCCTACATTTTCCTTCGTGACAAGACCTGGCTTTTTAGCATAAGAGGCTGTTTTTTTCACTATATCCTTTGTTGCAAAAAACCTTTCCAAAAACCACTTTTTCTGCGCATTTTCGAAAGCATCACAGAGTTTTTCGGCATCAAAGCTTAAGTTCCGGTCAAAGGCTTTCATGTCAAAATCTTTTCCCATTTCTGCCACGCATGATTTATAGGCATCCCCCTTGTCTAAAAGCGTCATCGCAGATGCAAATATTGAATCAAATGCAGCAGCGCCTGAAAGTGTAAAAAGCGACGGAATGCCGTCTGACCGTACGCTTTCCATTTCCAGGAGCCGCTTTATATCAGCCCTGGATAATGAGCTGTCGATGCCCGTCCTATTGGAAAGAGACTTAAGGGCAGCAGGCATATCCCCGCAAGCCGTTTTGCACTCTTCCCACTCCCGGCTTCTTTCATCCCTTAAGGACATTGAATAGTCTTCACTTTCGATCCCTTTAAGGGGGTTGGCTGCATAATCTCCTATAAGCGCCGCAACCGCCTCATACTCTCTTATAAGCTCTCTGTATTCGAGGACATTTTCCTCAGTAGTATCCTCTGCAGAGAAAAATGTACCTACGCTGTCCTTAAGATTTACACAGCCCTTATATCCTGCTCTTACGGAATACTCGCTTATGGCATTGTATAAAGAACCGCCAAAGCCCCTTTTCTCATGTATGGCATTTATCACCCGGTCAAGCTCCATGCGGGTCTTATAAAGCTCCTCCGAAACACCTGCGAACTTCCCGGACTTTGCCGTATCCGCAAGGTTAAGGGTTCCTTCAAGCTGAGACAGTACTGCGCTTTTTCCTGCTTTATTGGAATGCATCTCAAGGCAGAATGGCCCCAGTCCTATTTTTTCAAGGCGCCTTTGCACCACGGAAAGTGCCGCCATCTTTTCTGCCACAAAGAGCACTGACTTTCCATTATACAGAGCATTGGCGATCATATTGGTAATAGTCTGTGACTTACCGGTTCCGGGAGGACCGTGAAGCACAAAGCTCTCCCCTGCAGCCGCAGTAACAATGGCGGCCATCTGTGAAGAATCCGCAGGCAGGGGCACTGCCACCTTATCAGGCTTTATGAATTCATCAAGCCTGTTTAATTCTGTAAGATGCTCTGCAGGCTGCCACGATACCTGACCGTCTATAAGGCTTTTTACTATTTTATTTTCCGTAAGCTCGGAAGCCCTGTTATGCAGATCATTCCACATGACAAACTGACCGAAGGAAAACAGCCCAAGGCAGGTGATGTTTTCAACATCCCAGTTCTTTTCAGCCATTACTGCATTTCTTACGGTCTGTAATATAAGCGGAAGGTCTATTCCATGCTCATCCTCCGGCAGCGGATCAAGACCTGAAATATCCACATTATGGTCCTGCCTGAGATACTCTAACAGAGTCACATTTATCTGTGTCTCTTCATTCCTTGATCGTATGATATAGCCCTTTCCCTTTATGCTCCTGACTATATCTACCGGTATGAGGACCAATGGAGCATATCTCGGTTTCTGAGACACTTCCGTTTCAAACCATTTAAGGAATCCGGCTGCAACGAAAAGAGTATTCGCACCGTTTTCTTCCAGGCTCTGCTTTGCTGCCCTCTGCAGCTTCTTGAGCCTGTCCTTCATCTCATCTTCCTTAAAGAAAGTATGTATCCTTTTCTGCTTTAATTCTTCAGCAGCAAATACCCTGATCCGCTCGTCAGCTCCACAAAAAAAGTCAGAGAACTTATTTCCGATATCTTCAAGCTCAGACGGAAGCGGAAGGAGTGAAATATCCATACCGTCAGCCAGAACATCTTCTGCCGCCCCGGGGTCATCTAACATAAGCTTTATGGCACGCATCCCCCTGAAATTAAGCATGGAATTGCGCATACTGAAATCCAGAAGCCTTCTTTCCCATATCTGCTGCCTGGAAAATCCCGCTTCACTGTCCCTTGAAAGTGCCGCAGCCCTTTCCCTGAGTGTATTGTCCAGGGAGGATGGTGAATACATGTAAGACGCCCTGCCCTGCCCTCTATCCGGATTTTCCCCGGCTTCCTTATCTGCAGGAAGGGGGACTATTCCGCTAATCCTGCATCTCGCTATATCCACGGCAAGATCAAACTCTCTTTTTCCGTTTATTGAGGCAAGAGCAGACTCTACTGCATGGTCAAAATCAGTATCGTTTCCACTATTCATGGCAGTACACTCCACAGGCAGCATCTCCTCCGCGCCTTTAGCCATGCGCTTCTTAAGTGCAGTCACATCATCAACGGCACAGTCTGCAAAAGCCTCCTCCTCAAGCCAGCATGATGTAAATGCATGATCCTTAAAAATAGTTATAACCGGGCGAAGTCCTGCTGCCTCAAGACAGGAAGCATAGAAAAGAGCCATATCGATACACGTGCCCTGGCCGCTCCTGCATATCTCCTCCGGAAGCCTCACACGCTGCCCACAGGTCTCAAAGCTTGCAGGCGGCACCATGTAATTTATATTCAGATTCTTTATGGCTGCAAATATGGCTGCCATCTGTTTCTTTACGGTATCCGCATCCTTGGCCTGATAGCCTGTAAACTGCGGTAGTCCTCCCCAGCCCTTAAGTATATCCGCCGCGCTGTTCATAACACCTGTAACCTCCGTTACATTCGGCATGACAAAAGCTGCTGTCAGTTCAGGCATCACATGGGGGCCGCACCATTCGGAAGGGGTAAGTATATCCAGACTTTTCGTTGACTTACCCAGACAGTTTCCTTCTTCATCAGCTATGGAAAAACTGACAGTGCCGCTTACCCTTTCGCTAAGGCCATAAAGATAAGAAAACGAAAGAATAATATCCGTTCTGCTTATCTCAAGCATTCCCTCCGGCTCAAGCTCATCCACCGCGATATCCCCGGACACAGCAAATTCCGGATCAAAGCTTATACGCAGATGAAGATTCCTTAAACGATCTGCACCTTTATTACTCAGGATAACATTTCGTATAAAGGGAACGTGGTTCTGCTGCATGGAAAGGTTCAGCACGCCCATCATTTCCGCCCTGATCTCTATTATGTTATTTCTGTTCTCGTTTTCCATTCTGTACTCCGATTTTTAATATTCTCAATTATAACTTCCCGTTCACTTAAACTGATCAAAACAATACCCGCAATTGCACCGGATACCTTTTAATCCTTTAAGATCTCCTCCACACCGCAGACCGTAAGTATACTGCCTCGCACTTTGAATCTTATGTTATAGTCATAATAGAACACTCCCCATACCCGTTCCTCATCATGTATGAATGCCGTTCTCGGATCCTGCTCTAAAATCTGAACTACTGCATTCCTGTATCCTATGGGAAGCTGTTTCTTAAGCTCTTCCGGAAAGACAACCTCGAGTCTCTTATCCGAAAGATTCTCCCCGAAGCCACCCCTTACTCCCGGGCGAGCATCTGCATAAGGTATATAGGGCTTTATGTCCACAATTGGAGTTCCGTTTAAAAGATCTGCTCCTGAAACAATAAGCACATGACCTTTCTTTTCATCCGTAACTATTTCCTCCAGGCGTACACAGGATAATCCTATGGGATTGGGTCTGAAAGGCGATCTGGTGGCAAATACGCCACGCCGCTCCTTCCCGCCAAGCTTTGGCGGTGTCACGGTTGCATTCCACTTTTTCCTGTCACTTTTTATATTTTCGGAAAAGATAAATAACAGCCAGAGATAATCGTATTCCTCAATGCCCTTAATGGCGTCCGGATGACGAAACTCAGGCTCAAAAATAATCCTCCCAAAGGTATCCGGTGCTAAACCGCTCTGCCTGGGTATTCCGAATTTTTCCTTAAAGCCGGTCTCAATATGTGCGATCTGAGTAAAGTTTAAAACTGCTTTCTGTTCGTCGTTCATTGTGACATTCCGATCACTGCATCCTGTTTTAAAGTATCTGTCTGATCCTGTCCTTATCTTCCAGAAGTGCATTATATATATCTCTCTTGGATACGCCCCTGTCCAGTGCCACCTGCTTCATTGCACTTTTATGATCCAGCCCCTGTGACTCATACATTTCCACATGGGAGCTTACTGACAGCTTTGAAAAATCCTGCTTTCCCGCGCTTTTCACTTTTTCTTCATCAGCCCCCTCAAGGACCAGCACATACTCTCCCCTCGGTTCCTCTGTCTCATACAACTCTATGGCAGTCCTGATAGTAAGCGGCATCACGGTCTCAAATTTCTTGGTAAGTTCACGGCAGAGAGTCAGCCGCCTGTCATCAGAAGGATCCGTTTCATCTAAAAGGGTATCCTTAAGCTCC
Organism: Lachnospiraceae bacterium UBA4364; assembly: GCA_002393955.1. Classification (GTDB taxonomy): domain Bacteria; phylum Bacillota; class Clostridia; order Lachnospirales; family Lachnospiraceae; genus NK4A136. Next base: position 66,511 of record DGSK01000028.1, read on the forward strand.
TTTAACGTTTTTTTCAGATGGTGAGGTGCTTCATACAGTATGATGGTCCTTTTTTCGTATTTCAGTTCCTCAAGCACACCTGCCCGCTCCTTTTTCCCGGCAGGCAGAAACCCCTCAAAGCAAAACCGCCTCGTAGGAAGCCCCGAAAGGGTAAGTGCAGTAATGCAGGCTGCGGCCCCCGGAAGTGAGGTTACATGTATCCCCTCATCCATGCACATACGCACCAGCGCTTCACCGGGATCCGATATGGCCGGTGTCCCCGCATCAGTTATGAGAGCCACATTCTGCCCATCTTTAAGCATAATGATGATCTTTTCAGCCTTGTCATACTTGTGCTTGTCATCATAGCTTATCAAATGCTTTTTTATTCCGAAATTGGTAAGAAGGTGTATGCTGTTCCTGGTATCCTCCGCTGCTATCACATCCACTGTTTCCAGTGTCTCCAGCACCCTGGCGGTAATATCGCCGAGATTCCCGATAGGCGTAGCACAAAGATACAGAGTACCGTATGTCATATTATTATCTTTCTTATCCTGCATAGTACTTATGAAATCTCACCCCGTTCCATAAAATCTTTATTGTTATGATTCTCTATTCCGAAATCGTGTTCACCACTTCTGACATAGATAATATCGAAGTTAATACCCATAGCCGGTATTCAGAACCTGTAATCCATCTTTATCTCCCCGGTATATTCCCCGTTCTTTTCGAATATGATAAGCGGCTTTTCCAGCTTCATCCCGCTTTTTCCGCCTTTTACTGCCTCGATAAGCACCATCTCCGGCTCTTTATCTGCATAAGGATAAACCACCCTGACACGTTTTGGTTCAAGCTTGTATTTTGTAAGGGTGCACAGCAGTTCTGAAAGCCTTTCCGGCTTGTGCACCAGAAACAGCCGGCCTCCCGGTACAAGTACCTTTGCCGATTCCCTTGCCACATCATCAAAGGTGCACTTAAGCTCATGCCTTGCTATTGCCAGTGCTTCATCCGGATTTACAAGTCCGTTGCCCTTTTTCATATAGGGAGGATTACAGGTTACCGCATCAAAGGAGGCAGAGCCGAAAATCTCCCCCGCTTCCTTTATATCACCTTCCACTATTTCCACCCGGTCCTGCAGTACAGCCCTATTGTATTCCACGCTCCGTCTTGCCATGTCAGCGCTTTCCGTCTGAATCTCAAGTCCGGTAAGCTTAGATGCCTTTGTCTTGGCTGATAACAGTAGCGGCAGTATCCCTGTGCCCGTGCCCATATCCAGCACTCTTGCACCATCCTTTATACTTACAAATCCTGAAAGCAGCACCGCATCCATTCCGAAACAGAAACGCTTCGTGTCCTGAATTATAAAAAGGCCCGATATCTGAAGATCATCGAGCCTCTCATTTTCTTTTATTTCTATTTTTGTTTCAGTCCGTGCTTCCGCCACCTTTTCCTTCTGTTCCGCCATTCACATTGCCGCCATTATCCTTCGGTCCCTTGTTATAGCCTTTATTGAAGTTTTTGTTATGGTCTTTATTAAAATGCTTTCCCTGCTTTTTGTTAAAATTCTTTTTCTGTCTGTTATCCCTATTGTCCTTGTTTTCTCTGTTCCCGCCAGGATGATTGTGATTGCCCTCTGACCTGCTCTCATTATTATTTGCGTTATTATTTTGGTTATTCTTCGTATTATTCTTATTCCTGAATTTCTTATTCTTTTTCCAATTACCCTTGCCTGAATCACTGCCCCTGTCACGGCCATCCTGCTCAGGCATATGTTCTTCAGCTGCCTGCACCGAAGAATTTTCGTCATCCATGAGTTCTGCAAGTTCTGCCGCTTCCTCACCGTCAAGTATCTCCGGTATATCATTTTCTGCAGCATCAGCCTCCTTATTCTCATCTCTGAAGCGTCTCTTAAACTCAAGCTCATCGGCCGAATACTCTTCCAGCTGCTTTTCACCATTAACCTCGGTCATAACCTTTACACGACCGCGGAGGATATCAACATTCTGAGCTATTCCCTGGGTACCATCCGGAAGTGTGACTTTTTCTCCGTTCTTAGGCATACGTTTATTAAGGTATGAATATGCCTCTACCTCGTAAGACAGGCAACACATAAGCTTACCGCACATCCCCGAGATTTTCCCGGGGTTAAGGGAAAGGTTCTGTTCCTTGGCCATCTTGATGGAAACCGGAATGAAATCCGTCATATAGGCATGACAACAGAGTTCCCTGCCGCACGTTCCCATGCCGCCGAGTATCCTTGTTGCATCACGCACACCTATCTGCCTGAGTTCTATCCTTGTATGAAATGCACCGGCCAGATCCTTTACCAGCTCCCTGAAATCCACCCTGCCGTCAGCAGTAAAATAAAATGTCAGTTTATTCCTGTCAAAACTGTATTCCGCATCTATGAGCTTCATCTCCAGCCCATGATTAGCCACCTTTTCCTTGCAGATCCTGAGGGCATTTTTTTCAAGCTCCAGATTCTCATTATTCTGCTCGGCATCCTTTTCCGTAGCCACTCTCATTATCGGCTTCAGCGGCTGTTTTACCTTTTCATCCTCTATCTCATACGGCGGTAATGCCACTATGCCATATTCCATTCCCTGTGCGGTATCGACTATGACTGCCGTTCCCCTTTTGAGCTCATGATCCTCCGGATCAAAATAATATGCCTTACCGGCTGTACGAAAACGCACACCTACTACTTTTTTCATTACTTAATGTTCTCCTTGATAGTCAGAAGCAGCAGTTCCATGGTAAGCTCATAATCCACCATGGATTTAAGCCTCGACTTTGCGGTATCAAGAGCGTTTATCACTTCCTCGATACCCTCATAGTCACTGGATGATGCTACTTTCTGTATACTGGACATCTCATCCCTGAATATAAGATGGTTCATGTCATGTGTAGCCTTAAAAAGCAGGATATCCCTGTACCACACAGCCATGATATCCAGATAGTCATTAATATCAAAACCGTAATCACGGATTTCCTTAAGTGCATCCATGATGTCGGCAGTATCCATTACACTTATGTTCTTTAAGAGAGACAGGGCACTGGCTCTTATCTTCTCAAAATCCTCACTGGTGGCAAGCGCCTTGGCCTGTCCCAGATTTCCCCTTGCAAAAGCAACGCATATCTCTGCTTTATTTTCCGCAACTCCGAACTCTTTCTTGAGATACCTGCGCATATCCTCATCGGGAACAGGCTTCATATTAAGAGTCACGCATCGGCTGAGTATAGTCTCAAGCAGTGCCTCTGTCGAAAGCGTAAGAAGCAGGAATACGGCATATTCAGGCGGCTCCTCTATCGTCTTTAGCAACGAGTTCTGCGCCTGGGGTGTCAGCTTTTCAGCTTCCTCGATAATATAGATTTTATACTTTGCACTGTAAGGCTTAATATTAACAGTTTCGAGAATGCCTGTGCGCACATCATCTATACTTATGATATTCGGCTTTGAATGATGCAGAAAGATGATATCCGGGTGGTTCTTGGATACAGCCTGATGGCAGGCATGACACTCGCCACAGGCTTCTGAAAGGCTTCCCTTCTCCGGATCACCTGTGTTCTCACATACAAGAGCCTGGGCAAATACCTTTGCTATAAATTCCTTACCGGAACGGTTAGGCCCGCACAGAATATATGCATTGGAAACCTTGCCTGTGGATACCGCGTTACCAAGCTCCTCCTTTATTTCCTTCTGTCCTACAATATCCGAAAATACAGCCATAATACCCTCCATGCCGGGCACTTGTGCGAGGCACGCGCGGTAAATTTCAGATTTGCCGCTGCGATCTGACGATTTGGGCCCGACTCAAACCGCTTATGAAAAACCGACTCTTTCAGAGCGATTTTTCACACTCCCCCCTTACATAAATATATCCAGCAGAAGACCTCTTATCTCGCCTATCTTTGCCAGGACCTCCACATTATCCGCTTCTTCCTTCACAAGCTCCTTTGCCAGCTCATCAAGGTTTTCATCTACCAGCCTGATGATGCCGTATACGCGGTGTCTTCCTCTTTTATCAAGAAAGTTCTCCCTGCTGAAACTGTGGGAGCGGTTGACCACTTCATTCATGAATTCCTTTATCAGGCTGCGATACCGCTTCATATCGCGTATGTCTTTCTTTTTGCTTATCCGCTCTCCCTGTTCCGTTATCTGCGTCATCAGTGACGTAAGCTTTTCCTGCAATTCCTTTTCCTGGATATTGCTGGTAAGCATGAATTTAAAGCTGTCATCTCCCGCAGGAGCTTTCTGGGCAGCTTCCGTAGCAGTCGTAGCGGTTATCTGATTAATCTTCAGAGAGTCCATATCTGCGGATCATTTCTCCTATCTGTGAAAGACAAACTGAAAGTTCATTATTGAAAAAATAACTGTCTTCACCTACTCCTGCCTTTGCCAGATTTTCTTCCGAAAAATCCTTTTCATCAGCAAGAAATCTTCTGCACATTTCCGAATATCCGGGGTTTGCCTGACTGCGTTCTCGTTTAAGCGCCCTTTCAAGCCTCTCGCCGTCATCAAGGGTGATATAAACGGGAACAACCCTTTCCCGTCCATAATAAGCGGTGATGCCGGTCAAAGCCTCGGGAGTGGTTATTATGATATAGCTGTGTTCATCAAGAATCACTTGTCCGTCATCAGCCGTAAAGTAATGCCAGTCTCCGTATACGGTATGATATATCCGTTCCTCCAGCACCCTGCCCTCACGTCTGAATGATTCAAGCTGTACTTCATCCGTAAAATGGTATTCCACGCCTTCGCTCTCGCCGGATCTTTTAGGACGTGTAGTATATGTCACCACAGGTTTCAGATTTAATGAAGCATCATCCAAAAGACATCTGTATATGGTATCCTTGCCCGATGCACTCTTACCGATCAGACAGAAAAGCTTTCCCATCTAGCCCTCCGACTTTGCCTCAGTCTCTTCGCCGGGCTCATCTTTTTTTATCTGCGTCCACTCGTATCCTGCAAGTTTACTTACGTTTCCGTCCACATATACTGCATTTTTCTCAAACTCACCTTCAGTAATGCTTCCCGGCGAGAAAAGTGCGGCATCTTTACTCTTGTCTGCAGAGGTATCCTCAATAAGTCCGTCTATGGTATAAACCCTTACTCTGAGGCCGTCAGCTTCCATGCTGCTGGGATCACCCGTCTGTACCGATGCCTGATCCATCACGTAGATTATATGGTCATAATCCGCATTGCGGTCCCTGACATAAAGTATCTCATAGCCCCTGAAAGCATTATTGTCCTGATAAATGAAATTTCCCATATCATCAATAGGATTATCGTACTTCACATACTGTCCCGTAGACGAATTGTACATACAGGCATCTATGTCCTGGGCGCCTTCCCATGTGATAAATACATATGCCGCCTCCGGATCCTCGATACGCGCCAGCAGAATAGTTTCCGTTTCGTTGTCGCCCGGTTCAAGGGTGATCTTGTATTCATCCCCGAAAAGATCAGCACCGGTGTAACGTATCATGTAGTCTCCGGGCTCAAGATCCTTGGCATTAAGCGTTCCGTTGACAGTGGTATCAGAATATACTACCTGATCATCCTTCTTGAATTCCACAAGGACATCAGACAGCGGCGCATATTCATTTCCAAGGTAAACCGTCACTTTACAGTCTGCAGGCTCAGGCTCCGGGGTAGGCGTGGGAGTTGCGGTGGCTTCTGCCTCAGGTACAGTTTCTTCCGTAACCTCCGGCTCCTCATTCTCCGGCTGTTCCACTTCCTCTTCATCAACTTCAGCGACCACTTCTTCTGTATCGTTAAAAGCAGCTTTTCTGGCCACTAAAACTGCAGCGACAATTCCTATTAGCAAAATAAGCACGACTGCAGCACCTGCCGCTATGAAAATCCATACCGGTATTTTCTTTTTCTCTTCATAGCTTATTTTGGGAAAGCTGCCTGCACCGGAACTGCTGTCTGCTGTCTGATCCGGAAGCGGATTGGAAGCCGATGCAGTATCATCAGGCTTCGCCGCTTCAGCCGACACCTTTTCTTCGGGTTTCATTTCAGCCTGACCGGCCGTATTGGCAGCACCTTCTCCGGCATTATCAGACTCATCAGTATTTATAACCGGTTGTGTCATTCCCTGCGCCTGTGCAGCCTTATAAGCCTCTAAAGGCTCTCCGCAGAGCGGACAAAAGGAATTATCATCCTTTATTTTTCCCCCGCATTTTGGACAAAACATCTTCTTTCCTCCTTTTTTCAAAAGAGCATAGCACCCCTGTATATTTTATCTCAAAACATCTATTTATTCAACAATAGCCGAAAGTTTCCCCCTTATCCCGCATCCAAGCTTCGCTGCATTTTCCAGATATGAAAGTTTATCGGCTGTCATTATCTCTCCCGGCAAAAACAAAGGCCTTCCCGGAGGATAAACCGTCACCATTTCTCCGCTTATAAGCCCCTCTGCCTCACAGTATCCCACCGGTCTTTTTTTCATTTCCGCAGCTTTCCATAAAGGGATCGCCGCCCTTCCAAAATCAGCTAAAAAACTCTGTCCGGCAATTTGCCGTTCACCTGCTTCCTTCCACTTAACCGAATCTGCATCAGCCTTTATAAGTGCATTTTTCAGCCGTTCATAACCTTCAGCCGAATCCATCACTGTAAAGATAAACAGCACATATTCCGGAACAGACATTTCTGCTACGAGACCGCACTCTTCCGACAGATACTCCGACAGCCTTCTTCCGCTCACATGATCCGCCGGAACTAGCATCATTTTGCCGGGCTCGGGAATACAGGTTACTTCTCCCATGTTTTTCTGTGAAAAATGATCGTAAATACGGATATTCGCAAGCGGATGTCTTTCAAAATACTCTGACAGATCTCTGCGTCTCTCATAGAATAACGTCCAAAGATTCCCTGTTTTCCGCAATCTGTCTGTATTTTCGGTAATACGGGCAGTCAGTTCAATGCAGTCGTCCATAGCTGCCAGCAGAATATAAGACGGTGAAGTGCTCTGGTATACCTGAAGAAACTCCTCCACCTTTTCCCTTGATACAAGACTGCTTTTAAAATGCAATACTGCAGTCTGCGTAGGTGCAGGCAGCGTCTTGTGAAGGCTCATTACAGTTATATCTGCCCCATCTTCCACGGCATTCTGCGGAAAATGCGGTGAAAAGCCAAAATGTGCCCCGTGAGCCGCATCCACTATCAGTGGAATTCCCCTTTCATGTACCAGTGACGCAATCTCTGCAATTTCTGAAGAAAAGCCCTCATACGTAGGCGATGTGATAAAGACGGCTTCGATACCTTCATATTCGTTTAAAGCTCTTTCTACTGCTTCAGCCCTTATTCCATACGCTGTTCCCATCTCCTCATCGGTTTCTTCAGCGAGATAGACCACGTCAAGCCTTCTTAACATGGCAGCATGATAGAAAGACTGATGAGATGACCGCATGGCAAGTATCCTGCCCCCGGCCCTTATGGCAGCCGATACAGCCACAAGATTGCCTGATGTGCTTCCGTTTATGAGAAAATAAGACCTGTCAGCGCCATAAAGAGCTGCCGCACGTTTCATGGCGTCAAGTATTATCCCCGATGGATCGTGAAGGTCATCACTTCCGGGAATCTCCGTAATATCCCTTTTGTACCATTCAGAAAAAAACGCCTCGCCGGCGGACGACGGCTTCCGTCCGTAGAGCAATGCGTTTCTTTTATGTCCCGGCATGTGGAAAGGATACTTTCCGTTTCCGCACAGTTCGTCTATCCTGTCAAAGAATTCCCCCATCAGCTCACATCCCCGGCTCAGGAACAGGCTCTGGAACCGGTTCCGGTGTGGGTTCCACCGTAGGCTCCGGTTCCGGAACTGAAGGTTCCGTAGGAACAGTAACCTCCGTTACCACAGGATCAACAGGCACCTCAGTAGCCTCAACTGTAGGTTCAGGGGTAACTTCTATCGTAGGTTCCGGTATCGTGATTTCCGTAGGTACCGTCGGTTCTGCTGTAGGTTCCACCGTAGGCTCTGTCGTTGCAGTGGGCGTAGCCGTTGCCGTAGGCGAAGGCGTAGGAGTCGCCTTTGCAGCCTCCCTTGCAGCCTCTTCAGCCCTTGCTTCATCAACCGAATATACTATTATGGGAAAATCCCTGTATACTTTTTCGTAAAACAGTGCTGCAGCATCCTTTGGCAGGTTCACACACCCATGTGAACCACTGTATTTATAGATTGTTCCGCCAAATTTCCCCCTCCATGAGGCATCATGGAGACCAACGCCTCTGTTAAAAGGCATCCAGTATTTAACGGGAGACGCATAGCCCTGCCCCCTTAAAACAGCATCTTTCTGTTTATAAGTGACACCGTATATTCCTTCCGGGGTCGAGTTGCCCTTGGCAACACAGCCTGTCACGCAGTCACACTCGTATGTAACCTTGCCTTCCTCTATCAGATAGACTTTCTGGTCGGTGAGGCAGACTTCGATATACGTATCTCCTATGTCCGATTTGCCCCACCGGGCTGCAGTACAGGAAAAAGCAGGCTCCCTTGTGACCTGATTGCCGGAAACCACATCAGCATAGAGCTGCTCCGTCTCGGTCTCGATATCAAGCTTCCATCCATATCTTCCCTTGGGAAGGGTAAGCGTATATCCGTCAACAGTCGTAAAATCCTCATCCAGTCCGTATGTATCATTCTCCGCAGCAAATTCTTCTACAAACTGCTGCACTTTGGCACGGTCTATTGAGACTGAATTGCCGGATACTACCATCCATTCGTGTATAAGATCAAAATCTATATCATAATACTCGCCACAAAGATCATAGGTAACAACAGTATCCTTGTAGCTGTTCAGGACCGAAAGCTCCTTTGCAAGACCTTCATCGTCTGATTTAACCTCAGCCTCCGTATAACAGCCGGCCGCATCAAGATCCAGCACCGGAGAATGCTCCGACACCGCATTCTCAACAGAAGAAAGCAGTATATCCATATCAACAGTCGTCCCCACATACTCAGGGGTTATCACATAGGCACCTGCATCTGTGCTGTAGCCTCCAATGTAGGCGTTTTCAGGTGCCTTCATGTTTTCAGCCTGCAGGAACTGCACAGACGCGAGAGTACTCGCAATAGAAGCAGAATTATAGCTTATCGTCCTGTCTAAGCTGTAATTATTGTTGTTGAAACAGTAATACCCCCACGCAAGGGCGTTCTGTCTTGATTTTATCTCCTCCATGGTAAGGGAATAGATAACGTTGAATCCAAGGGAATCAGATGTAAGTACCGCCTGCGTGCCTTCTCTTCCGTTAAGCGTAAGCGTATATGTATTATCCGAGACAGTCCTTCTCGCATCCGCGTCCTTAACCGTCTCGCCTGAGTAATCAACACCATCAATTATCGTATTAGGCAGAAAATGTGAAGTGAAATATATGGCCACTCCAAGATATCCGCCTATCAACGTAAGAGCAAGAACCCCTGCCGCTGCAAGAGACACCCTCTTCCAGTTGATCTTCTTCCTTGTTCTGCTTTCCGTATCAGGTATTCCTGATGAATCTGCCGGAGTTTTCGATGACTTCATATCTTCTGACTGCCCGGAAGCCGCTGTGACATTCTTATCACCTTCCGCTTTTTTATTTCCCGATGCCGCCTTGCGGGGGTGAAGTTCATGGCGTACCTGCTGCTGTGACGCAATTTCTTCATTATCAACATCGGAAGCATTCACATCAGCCACTTTACCGATGTCAGTACTTTCCATTTCCTCGGTATTGGTTTTCTTCTCTTCGCTCATTTTTGATACCTGACAATCCCATTTTTCCAGAAATAACATTCCGGAAATAATATCCCAAAACTAACTGCTGATTCCGCCATTTCACATCCCAATGATCAGAAACCGCCCGTCATCCCTGACCAGTCGCAATAAAAACTACTAATTATAGTATCTAAATCAAGCCGAATAACATTATATAGGCATACAAATGGCTTTTCAATGTGAAAATATCCCATAAAATCCCTGTTAAGAAGCACCTGATTTATACCTTTTGACATTATGTTGACCTTATGGCATTTCAGATGTACATGATCAGACTATACGGCGTATACAGATATAATCCCTGTAAAGCGCATTAGAAACTTTTATCCCTGTACTGGGTGTACTGGCATGAACGATCATGCCGTTTCCGATGTATATCGCAACATGCCCGGCATAACAGATTATGTCACCGGGCTGTGCCTCACTGTAGGAAACCTCTTTCCCGACGGTTCTCTGATCAAATGACGTTCGTGGCACATTATAGCCAAACTCTTTATATACGGAGTAGACAAAGCCGGAGCAGTCCGTTCCGTTTGTAAGACTGGTTCCACCGTAAACATATGGATTTCCTATGAATTTGCATGCATAAACCGCAACGGATTTACCCAGGCTGCTGCCATTGGCGGAATATATGGATGAAACATCAAATGTACCATTTGTATTGCTTACTTTCTTTGAGGACTCGGCATCAGCCACCTCACTTAGCGCTCTCTCCCTGGCAGCTTCACTGTCTGCCGCATTGTCCGCCGCCGCAAGTGCCGCCTGCCTCTCAGCTTCTTCCCTTGCACGCCTTTCAGCTTCTTCCCTGGCCCGTCTCTCTGCTTCAGCCTTTCTTCTGTTGATTTCGGCATTCTGTGCAGCTATCAGTGTCTCATACTCAACTGCCTGATTTTCAGCCGACAGTATCTGTCTTGCATATTCCGCAGAAGTAGCCTCCAGATCTTCCTGTATGCCTTCCATATATGCCTTTTCTTCTTCAGCATTTGCTTCCAGTACTACCAGCTCATTTTTTTCTTTCTCAAGCTGTTCCTGAAGGGCAGCCACCATTTCCACGGTTTCTTTGTACTTTGCCAGCATCCTTCGGTCATACTCGTACAGATCTTCAATATAATCTGCTTTTGTAAGCAGCTCTGAAAAACTGCGAGCCTCCGCGAAGAGCTGGACATAGCTGCTTTCACCCTTTTCATACATATATCTTATGCGGATCTTCATTGCCTCATACTGAGCTTCTTCCTCTGCCACTGCAGCATCATATGAAACCTGAGCCTCAGCAATCTCGCCTTCCTTGATATCGATTCTCTGATTAAGATCTTCTATGTCAGCCATCACTTCTGTAAGTGCTGCCGTAATTTCTTCTATTTCCTCTTCAATGCCTTCCTGTTCTGCCGCCAGTTCTTCGATAGTGGCATTTATTTCATCCAGACGGCTTTCATTCTCCTCACGCTGGCGTTCAAGCTCCGTAGTATCCGTATCATCACCATCATCCGGGTCTGCAAAGACAGTCCTGGAATTCCCCCACAGTGAAAGCACAGCCACCGCTACCAGCAATAATGTCATAAATTGGCTTATACATGCTCTTTTTTTCTTACTTTTATTTTTACTTTTATTTTGCATTTTAAAACGCATACACATATCTCCGTTTTCGATCCACAGCAAACATTATTTTCGACAGCAGGCTGCAGCTTAGCGGTACAGGCTATTTTCCGCCCTCATAATAAGAATACGTGAAGAAACGGTTTCCCGAATTTGCAAAATACCCTTCGTATTCTCCCCGGTTCACCCGTTCCAGATCACCGTTCATAGGATCCATTATAACAAGAATAACTTTATTATACCCTATTATAAGGTAATATTTATCTGCCATGCAGGCTAAAACAGGAATGTCCCTTGCAGTGTAATACAGAACACTGTCAAGGTCACAGCCGCATAAGTCAAGTGCAGTGGACTTTTCCATAACAGACTCTATTATATCAGCTTCTGAAAGATTATCATTTTCAGGATACTCTTTTACGGAAACATTTTCATAGGAGGTTATAACATCAATGCATGCTCTTAAAGTATCCTCCCTCGTACTTACCTGCACAGCCTTCGCTGCTTCATCATTGATTGCCATTATCTGATTCTTCTCCGGCATAGTCGTACGCCTGAAAACAGTCCGTCCCCTGTTATCCCTGACCGTTCCGTTTTCCGCATCCGCAACTGTAACCGCATCACACGACCGGCTATAGATTTCTTCGATCCTGCCATTATATGTCTGGACAAAATATCTTTTATCCACAGGCATATTGTCAATCCTGGCACTTCTTTCGCCCTCATAAATTACCTGTTTGGGATTCAGCAGCTGAAGAGTCTTAAGATCCACTGATTTTTTCAGTACCAGCTGGGTGATATTTTCATATGCATCGGTAACAGCAAGTTCTGTAACATTTTTTCCATGGAGAGGCGTGGAATTGTCTAGAAGCTGGTCGTCGGGAAGTGCTGTCATGGTTCCGGATGCACTTATGGAGGACAGTTTCAGGGTATACATTCCTTCACCTCTTACGACATCTGTTACATAAGAATTCTGAGGCACATATTCCTTTACAATACTCCCGTTCCATTCACAGATCTGTATCTGATACATAGGAAAAACCACATGTCCCGAAATATCTTCCAGCATATCATTTCTGCGGGTTATCCCGTATACTATATCATCGCCAAAAAAGCCGACCGGAACAATTCCTTCGCCTGGAAGTACACTTATATTTTTTATGCTGCCGGTCACCATATTAAGCAGTGACAGGTTGCTGGCATAACGGTCTTCACCATAAGTGTCTACCCAGGCTGCCATCTGCCCGTTTGAAGATGCACAAAAGTGATCCCTGTCAAGGTCGTCAGTCAGAATATCTGTATCTCCCGTTCTCAGGTCTATCCTGTAAAACGAGTCATTGAGGTAGAAAAATCCCTCGCCGGAAGAATTCGCATATGCCGCCCTGCTTATGTCATATTTAAGAAATTCAAATGAACCGCTATACGGAATAAAAGCTTCTTCTTCAACTGTATTTCGCACACTGTCATAATAATATACAGAAATTCCATTCATGCCCTCATGTATACCGCGGTTTATATAGCCGTAAACAGCAAAGCGAACATTGCCGGTTTCATCCACGCTGAATATCTTTATTCCGTTATCAGGATCAAGTTCCCTTATGTCAGACATATCATTGTCATAAAAACCGAATACATATGCCAGTTTACTATCCGGCATGTTATATACAAACAGCCTGCCGCAATTAATAAAAGCAAGACAGTTTCCGTCGTTGTTTTCGCTCATTACAACATTCCTGTCAACAATACCCAAAATCACCTTATTCTCTGTAAGGTCCCCTGTATCCATATCAAAAATATGTTCCATGGTACGCTTATAATCAAGCAGGTACATACGCTCATCCCCAAGCCTCATCCTGTATGTCTCATATACCATATAGCACATTTTCCTGTTGTTTTCCGGAACCTCGGCCCGAAAACTTATATCAATGACCGCTGTCTCAGCATCTATGTCTCTTATCACAGCCTCCGGTTCCGATATCCTGCTGATATTGAGCGTGCCATAGCATATCTGGTCAAGACTGCAGTGTATATCCACCTTTTCAAAGGTTGTATTGTCGCCCTGTTCATTGCTCTCCAGATATGTTGCCAATTCCTTGCCCCTGCTCCTGTCAAAAGTAGTGTCACTGAATTTATACGAAAATGCCAATTTTTCCGCATATGCAGTATCGTCATTTCTGACTACCGTTGTGTAATACCGTATTACCTTATTGTCACCGGTCGTGAGAAAAATGCACAGTGAATATTCCTCTCCGTATGCCATCAGATCCTTCAAAGTTATGTCTGCCGTCATTCCGTCTTCTGACTCGATATAGTCCAGGACTTCCGTATCCTCTATCAGTCTTCCGTCTGAAAGCGAACGGACCTGAAAGCTTATTTTCTGAATTACATTTCCGAAACAGTCTACCTCTATTGACAGCTTACGGTCAGCACCTACAGCTGTCACGGAATCATGCATTCTGTATATATCCATATCTGTAATGTAGCCCTTCATACGGTTGTAGCGCATTCCGTCAGCCTTAAACACCACCGACGGGAAGGTGGCATGACTCATTTCCGTAGTCATATCTGTATTACCTTTATTCATCAGGGCGCTTGTTACAAAAACAGACACAAGAAAAACAACAACGCAGAATATTATTCTGAGCAGCAAAAGCGTGATCTTCATTCTGTTGACATTGTTATTCTTCATCATTGACTACACACATAAAAGCCCTCCCTTATTACTCAGGAGGGCTTTAAAGCTTATTCATACTATCTGAGACAGTTTATTCTGGCAAGTGCTCTCTGAAGTGCAACCGTTGCTCTGTCAAGGTCTATGCCTTCTCCTTTGGCCGCTATCCTTTCCCTTGCCCTTTCTTCCGCTGACTGGGCTCTTTCAATATCTATCTCATCCGGCCATTCGATTGCTTCCGCAAGTATCGTTACCTTGTCCGGAAGTATCTCAGCAAAGCCGGCATGAAGAGCCGCTTTTTTCTCGCCGTCAGGCTCTGTGATAGTCAGCACACCAGGCCTAATGATGACTGTCATCGGAACGTGATTTCTGTATATGCCAATCTCACCCTCCGTTGTATTGAACTCAGCCATCTCTACATCACCTTCATAGAAGACATTATCCGGTTCTATTATCCTTAATGCAAATGTATCTGCCATATCCTGTTTCTTTCCTGACTGAAATTATTAGGCCTTGAAAAACACATTATCTGCCTAATAGCGTTTACTTTACTTATGCTTATGCCTGCTTATTAGCCCTCTCCACTACCTCATCGATAGAGCCGGCATTGAGGAAGAATCCCTCAGGAATGTCATCATGCTTACCTGCAAGAATCTCCTTGAATCCTCTTATTGTCTCAGCAATGGGAACATACTTTCCCTCCATACCTGTGAACTGAGTAGCAACGAAGAAAGGCTGTGAAAGATAACGCTGCACCTTTCTTGCACGGCTTACCACAAGACGGTCTTCCTCCGAAAGCTCATCCATACCGAGAATTGCGATTATATCCTGCAGTTCCTTGTATTTCTGAAGTATCTCCTGTACTCCTCTGGCCACCTGATAGTGTTCCTCGCCAACCACTCTGGGATCGAGTATCCTGGATGTGGAATCAAGGGGATCCACTGCCGGGTAAATACCCTGCTCGGAAATCGCTCTGGAAAGAACCGTGGTAGCATCCAGATGTGCAAATGTTGTTGCAGGCGCCGGATCAGTAAGGTCATCGGCAGGCACATAAACTGCCTGTACCGATGTAATGGAACCATCTTTAGTAGATGTGATACGCTCCTGAAGAGCACCCATTTCCGTCTGCAGTGTAGGCTGGTAACCAACGGCTGAAGGAACACGTCCAAGAAGCGCAGACACTTCCGAACCAGCCTGTGTGAAGCGGAAAATATTATCTATGAAAAGCAGCACATCCTTACCGCCCTTATCACGGAAATACTCAGCCATCGTAAGTCCTGAAAGACCTACTCTCATTCTTGCTCCGGGGGGCTCATTCATCTGACCGAATACCATGGCTGTCTTCTCGATAACGCCAGATTCGCTCATTTCATGGTAAAGGTCATTACCCTCACGGGTACGCTCACCTAC
>DGSK01000028.1:81967-97332 GCA_002393955.1 Lachnospiraceae bacterium UBA4364
TACGCTCACCTACACCGGTAAATACAGAGTATCCGCCATGCTCTGTTGCTATATTTCTGATAAGCTCCTGGATAAGCACGGTCTTACCTACGCCGGCACCTCCGAAGAGACCTATCTTTCCACCCTTCTGGTAAGGGCAAAGGAGATCAACGACTTTGATACCGGTCTCAAGGAGCTCCGTTTCTGTAGCCTGATCCTTAAACTCAGGAGCAGCTCTGTGAATGGGCTCATATTCAACATTTTCAGGAGCCGGCTTATTATCGATAGGCTCGCCGAGCACGTTAAATATTCTTCCCAGACACGCCTCACCAACAGGTACCTTTATGGGGCTTCCGCTGGATGTAGCATCCATTCCTCTTACAAGTCCGTCTGTAGGTCCCATTGCAACACATCTGACTGTATCGTCACCGAGATGCTGTGCAACCTCAGCAACCAGAGTCGTTCCGTCGCTTCTCTTCACACTTACCGCCTCATTGATCTCAGGCAGTCCCTCTGTGAACTTGATGTCAAGTACGGCTCCGATGACCTGCGTCAGTTTGCCTTTCTTTTCCTCTGCCATCTTTGTTCTTCCTTTCGTTATAATTTACAGTTTTAGTATCAGCTTGGTAACTGTTCCGAACCTGCAGGTTCTTCCGGTTACGGCCGCTCGCAACAGGAGTTTAACAGTAACTCAGCTTATTGCGTTTGCGCCGGCGATGATCTCGGTAAGTTCCTGCGTAATGGAACCCTGACGCGCTCTGTTGTATAGCAGTGTCAGATGTTCGATCATCTCGGTAGCATTGTTCGTAGCATTATCCATTGCCTGCATACGTGCACCGTTCTCTGCGGCCTGTGCCTCGATCAGTGCGCCGTAAATAAGACTCGCCATATACTTGGGAATAATGAGATTAAGCGCTTCTTCGTCCTCAGGCTCGAAATTCATGGGTGCTTCCGCAGTCTTCTTCTCAGCCTTTGCCTTTGCACTCTGCTCCTCATCCTCGTCCTTGTCATACTTTTCAAGGTTGTCCACCGGGAGAAGCTTAAGCAGCGTAGGTATATGGCTTACTGTATTTTTGAAGAATGTATACGCAAGGTAAATCTCACTTATCTCACCCTTCGCAAATCCTGCCAGCAGTTCATCGGTAATCTGTGCACCATCCCTGTAGTTAGGTGCTTCGATAGCTTCAGAAAAATCTGCCATTATCTCATATCCGGCCCGCTTAAAAGCATCCTTACCCTTTTTACCGATGACGTAAACCCTGGTATTTTCAGGCGTAAACTCAGGATTGCGCGTAATAAGCTTTATGACATTCGAATTGTATCCGCCTGCAAGTCCTTTATTGGAAGTGATCATGATAACAACCTTTTTTCCGCCGTTTCCCGAACGCAGATAAGGATGCTCTATTCCTTCGGCCCTTGCCAGTATCGAAGATACAGTTTCATATATCGAATTGAAATAATATTTAGACTGCTCAGCGCGCTGCTTGGCCCTCTGCAGTTTCACCGTAGATACAAGCTTCATAGCCTTAGTGATCTGCTGGGTGCTCTCTATGCTGCTCCGGCGTCTTTTTATATCTCTCATCGAAGCCATAGTTTCAAAACTCCTTTAATCTTATACCGATCAACGGAAATCCTTCTTGAATTCCGTTATCGCATTAACAAGCTTCTCTTCAAGTTCTTTTGACATTTCCTTCTTGGTGCGGATTTCCTCAGGTATCTCAGAATACTTCGTATCGATGAATTCGAAGAACTCATCCTGGAATCTGAGTACATTCTCTACAGGAATATCAAGCAGATACTTCTTTGTAGCCACAAAAATAATTATGATCTGGTACTCAACGGGCATGGGCTTGTACTGGGGCTGCTTAAGCATCTCCCTGATACGTTCACCCTGTGCCAGACGCTCCCTGGTATCCGCATCCAGTTCTGAACCGAACTGTGAGAAAGCTGCCAGCTCTCTGTACTGTGCCAGTTCAAGACGGATAGGTCCTGCTATCTTCTTCATGGCCTTGATCTGAGCGGAGCCTCCAACTCGCGATACCGAAAGACCGGCATTGATAGCGGGACGGAAACCGGAATTGAACATTTCGGTCTCCAGATATATCTGACCGTCTGTAATAGAAATAACATTGGTCGGTATGTAGGCTGATACGTCGCCGGCCTGTGTCTCGATGATGGGAAGCGCCGTAAGAGATCCTCCGCCGTACTCCGCATTCATCCTGGCAGCTCTTTCAAGCAGTCTTGAATGCAGGTAGAAAACATCACCGGGATAAGCCTCTCGTCCGGGCGGACGCTTAAGCAGCAGTGAAAGCGTACGGTATGCAGTTGCGTGCTTACTCAAGTCATCGTATATAACCAGCACATCCTGTCCGTTTTCCATCCACTCCTCTCCTATTGCACAGCCCGAATAAGGAGCTATATACTGAAGAGGTGCAAGCTCTGATGCAGTGGATGCTACGACTGTCGTGTAGCTCATTGCGCCAAACTCATTAAGAGTCTTTACGATAGATGCTACAGTAGAAGCCTTCTGACCGATTGCCACATATATACATTTTACATTCTGGCCCTTCTGGTTGATGATCGTATCGATAGCCAGCGCAGTCTTACCGGTCTGTCTGTCACCGATGATCAGCTCACGCTGTCCGCGTCCAATGGGAACCATGGAGTCGATAGCCTTGATACCTGTCTGCAGAGGTGTATCAACCGACTGTCTGGTAATAACACCGGATGCCACACGTTCTATCTGTCTGTATTTATCAGTTTCAATAGGTCCCTTGCCATCTATGGGCTGTCCGAGCGCATTTACAACCCTGCCTAAGAGTGCATCACCAACCGGAACCTCAACCACTCTGCCTGTGGTCTTTACCGTATCACCCTCGGATATATTCCTCTGGGCGCCAAGCAGAACGGCACCCACATTATCTTCCTCGAGGTTCATGACCATGCCATATACATCACCGGGGAACTCAAGCAGCTCACCCTGCATGGCATTCTCCAGACCGTGGATCCTGGCGATACCGTCGGCAACCTGTATTACGGTTCCCACTTCGGATACTTCCAGCTTATCCGCATATCTCTTGATCTGATCCTTGATCACCGAACTGATTTCTTCTGGTCTTAAATTCATGGATCTGTCCGTACCTTTCTCTGAAATTTCTCTGAAATTAACTTTTAACTGTTAACCCACCTGAAGATCCGACAACTCCTTCTTGAGTTCTTCAAGCTTCGTTTTTATGCTGGAATCCACCACCCTGTCACCTATTCTGATGACAACGCCGCCTATAAGAGATTCGTCAACGCTGTAATGCATTTCCATCTCTTTACATCCTGTCGTTTCCAGCAGTTTCTTCTGTATTGATGCTTTCTGAATGTCCTTAAGTTCCACAGCGGTGGTCACATATGCCACTCCGATGTTTTTGTACTCCTTGACCTTAGCAGAAAAGAAATCGAGTATACCAGCGATATCTCCATACCTTTCCTTGCGAAGCAGGAGTTTCATAAAACCTGTCATTTCATCGGAAGTACGTCCCGAAAATACCTCACTGATAACCTTTTCTTTCTCCTCTTTCGTAATCTTGGGATGGTTCATCAGTGTGTCAAATTCAGGATTGGCTGCCAGGATCTCCCTGATTGCCTTAACTTCATCAAAAAATTCATCAACCCTGTTTTCTTCAACAGCAAGGGAAAAAAGAGCCTCACCGTAGGTGTTTGCAACTAGCTTCGCCATGTATCATCACCTATTTCCTTAAGTGTATCCTCAAGCAGCCCATCCTGAACGGTAGTGTCGATATTCCTTGCAACTACCTTGGCTGCCATGAGTGAAGCGATATTTACCATTTCCTGCTTCACTTCATCCTTGACTCTCTTTTTCTCGAGCTCGGCTTCCGCATTTGCACGCTCGATTATGCCGGCAGCCTCTTTTCTGGCTTCCTCGACAATCTTGTTTTCGTTAGCAATAGCGCGCTTTCTTGCTTCAGCTAATATACGTTCTGCTTCCTTATCGGCATCTGCTAATTTTGCCTCATATTCAGCCTTGAGCTTTTCAGCCTCTTCCCTGTCTTTCTTCGCACCTTCGATATCATTCTTTATACGCTCGGTACGGTCGTTCAAAACCTTCCTTGCGGGATTGAACAGATTGTAAGACAGAACCAGGAATAATGAGAAAACAGCAAGCAGCGTCAGTCCGGAGTCAAACAGTAACTGAAGATCCAGCCCGAAAAGCCTGGGCTCCATAGTACTACCCTGAGCTGCGGCATCCGTCAAAAGCATACTCATCATTTCAATATTCAAGCCCTTAAGCCTCCTTTCTTATAATGATTTTCGAAAAAAGACTCCTTATGCAGCCTTGAAGGGCTTAACGAACATCAGAAGCATAGCAACGAGAAGTCCGTAGAGACCTGTTGTCTCTGCAACGGCCTGACCCAGAAGCATGGTAGATGTAACATCACCCTTTGCACCGGGGTTGCGTCCTACCGCAGCTGCCGCATGTCCTGCAGCGATACCCTGGCCGACACCGGGTCCGATACCTGCGATAACCGCAAGGCCTGCACCTATTGCGGAACAACCGTAGATAAAATTCTGATCAAACATAATCTGTTCCTCCTTAAAATATGTTCTTTAAAATTATTGCCTTTATATGCACAGGCACATTAATGCCTGTAACTAACATCTATACTCTTTTCCATTCCTGCCGCGGCATAGATCCGGCTCAGACCTGCCCTGAAATCACACTGTGACCATCAGGTCGTCCTTGCGTCCGTAATGTAGGTCATGGTCAGCATACAGAATACATAGGTCTGTATTGCTCCGGAAAACATATCAAAATAGACATGCAGTGCACCGGGCCATACATATGCCACCACCGAAAGCAGTCCATATACCAGTGACATCATAACCGTACCTGAAAGAATGTTTGCAAAAAGACGCAGTGACAGTGATATCGGCACGGCAAAATCACCGATAAGGTTAATGGGCAGCCAGAAAGGCCAGGGCTCACAGAGCCCCTTGATAACACCGGATACCTTCTGGAATTTGAACTTGTTGAAAGTAATCAGCGTAAATGTCAGGATACCCAGAGGGAAAGTCACGCCATAATCGGCTGTAGGCGGTCTGAGTCCCAGAAGGCCTGAAAGATTTGAAAAAAGTATAAAGATAAATATCGTTCCTATGTAATTCTGGAAAGGTTTCGCGTGCTTGCCCATGGTGCTTCCAACCATTCCGTCAAGCAGCTCGACTATCATTTCCACTATATTCTGGAATCCCCTGGGAACCTCAGCAGCCTTTAGCATTCTGCCCTTTGCTACAAAGGAAAAGATTGCAAGAGTACAAACCACGATCAGTAAACAGATATGTGTAGATGTGATCCATAATGTGTGTCCCCCTATGTTTATAGAGAAGACACCGTGCACCATAAAGCTGTCGGCGCTGAAATCGTCGATAGATAAAAGCATATTTGCTCCCATTCTAAAGCTCTCCTGTATTTTTATTTATTGGCTCGTAATATTTTGAGAAATCAGTCCGCATCTTTTCTATGCTTTCCTGATCATTCTTATTTTTCTTTCTGAGGCTTTCGTCCAGCTGTCCTCTTTCAGCCTCTGTGTATCCGAAGAAATCCGCAGTACGCTTTTCATCCGAGTTTTCAGCCTTTTCTTCAGCCTCTGCCCCGGTCTGTGCCTCATTACTGCCACAGACTTTCTCGGTTATCAGATGTGTCCAGGGTGCAGCATAAGCTGCTATCTTCAAAGCAAATATCCCTGCAAAAGCGGATACAGGATCATAGAATGCCGTATATGCCCCTATTCCCAGTATCAGCAGTGCAGCCAGATATCTCTTCACGGCTCCTAACCGCATAATGGTGACCGCATCCTTTTCATCCCGGCCATACGTGCTGATAATGGTCCGTTCCATATGCCACGCTCCGAGAGCCGCACATACAAGACCTAATGCAAGACCTGAACTTCTGTAAAAAAATCTGTCAAAGAATATCAGAAGAACCGCCAGTATCAGTATCCCGGCTGCCGCTATCCCGATGAACAGCTCCGCCAGAGCCTTGTGTTGCCCCCACTTCTCCTTCAGGGCTTTTCCGATCCTCATGGTTTGCTGTATATTCCTTTGTCAGTTTGTAAATATTAGTAAATCCGGCCAGTGCGCCGATAAAAAAAAGCACTATCGCACACCACTGCGTTCCGAAATGCCTGTCCAGCCAAAGACCCGCAAAAAAGCATCCCACAATAGGCACCAGCATCATGATCGCAAACTGGCTCACCATCGACAGCAGCCTGACAGCATTTTTTCTGTCCCTGCGTTTCTTTTCCTCTGAACGATCCATAACGCGTATATTATACTTTTTTTGTTTATCCGTGTCCACACATTTTTTCAGGTCCTGTATACACCGCCCCATATCCGTATCCTAAACCGCCGCTTTTTTGCGGATAACTTAAGCCTGCAGTAAATATTAATTATCATGTTATCTCTTGTTAGAAAGTTCTAATTATCTTATAATAAGTATGTCATATTCTACGTATGATATTTGGGGAATAAAAAAACGAAAAGGGGTACACATCTATGACAAAACAAAGAAATCAGAAACTCATCAACAAGATCATTTTCATTGCACTTGCCGCCATTCTTGCGGTAGTTGTGGTACTGACCATAATATCAGCCACCAGCATCCGCAAAGCGTACTACTCAATGTATGAAGAGGAGCTGAAAGTTGCTTCCCTTCAGATGCGCGAAGAACTGAACAGAGTTCACACCGGCGACTGGTCCGTCTACATGCTCAATCCTATCTATAAAGGCAGCTTTGATGTCACTAATGATATAGAAACTTCCATGGATGAGCTCCACGCCGAGACCGGAATAGACTACACTCTGATACTTGGAAAGACAAGAGCAAAGACCACCCTGATAAAGGAAGGTACAACAGATGAGCGGTTAGAGGGAACCGATGTTTCCGATAGTGTCGCTGAAGCAGTTCTGGAACGCGGCGAGGACTATTTTGCAAAGGGAATAATCATAAACAACCAGAAGTACTGTGCATACTATGCTCCTCTCTATCAGGAAAGCACCGGTGAGGTCATCGGAATGGTATTTGCCGGCCGTCCCACCGCAGATGCAACCAAAAGCATAGTTGCCAACGTTGTAACAATGATAGTTATAGCAGTTCTTATCCTTGCCGTTATTGCCGGCGCAGGTCTGGCAGTAGCATCCGCAACATCAAAGAAAATGAACGCACTGGCTGATGCCATACAGAATACCGCAAACGGAAGCCTTACGGAGACTATTGACCCCTCCCTTATCAATAGACCTGATGAACTTGGAAAGATTGCCGAAAGTGCCCAGTTTCTTCAGGAGAAACTCCGTGACGTTATCAGCAAGACCACTGAAACATCGTCAAAACTCAAGGAAAACAGCGAAGAACTAAGCACTTCCGCCAGTCAGGCATCCGATGCCTCCACACAGGTTACAAGTGCCGTTGACGATATCTCCCGTGGTGCAGTATCCCAGGCAGAAAGCGTTGAAAATGCTACTACCGACACAAACCACATAGGCGATGATATAGACGACATATCCAAACAGGTTGAAGAGCTTGATAATGCTGCCGCTTACATGAAGTCATCATGTGACAACGCTATGGCCGCAATGACAAATCTCATAAATCAGAACCGTAATGTTACCAGATCTGTCAACGCTATAGAGAATACCATTGACTCCACCAACCAGTCTGCAAAGTCCATTGATTCCTTCTCACAGGCTATCACCGATATTGCGACTCAGACTAACCTGCTCTCCCTTAACGCTTCGATCGAAGCAGCAAGAGCAGGTGAAGCAGGACGGGGATTTGCAGTCGTTGCGGATGAAATACGTGCCCTTGCCGACCAGTCAAAGGAGAGCGCAGACCAGATCAAAAATATCGTCAGCAAGCTTCTGGAGGATTCGGAAGCATCAGTTTCCGTCATGCAGGAACTTAATGAAAACTTCTCCCGTCAGAGCAGCCAGCTGGATACTACTCAGAGCGATATGCAGGATATGATGAACAATGTGGATGCTGTTTCATCAAGTTCAAAAATGATCAGGGACCGTGTTGCAGAGCTTGACCGCGCAAAGGAAAGCCTGTTAAATATCATCTCCGACCTGTCAGCAATTTCCGAAGAGAATGCGGCATCAACAGAAGAGACCAATGCATCAATGGAAGAACTTAATGCCACTTTCTCTCTTATTAACAACGACGCTGCCGAACTCAGGGAACTTGCCGACCAGCTTGCTGAGATCATCAGCTACTTCAAGATCTGAACGACCGGATAACACATTATGAAACAGATATCATTTGATGTTGCCGATCAGGACAGTCTCAGACGTATACTGGTCGACATGAGCCAAAAAAAAGAATATGCAGCTGCATCCGAAAGGCTGGCCATAATCTGCATTGACCAGCCGGATTTTGAAGATGCAACGGACGTGGCCAGGATTTTTTATGAAATACTTCCGGACACAAAGATCGCAGGTCTCACCACTATCGGCGAGATCTGCGGCGGTGTTCTTTCGGACCACACCTACACGGTTACTTTTATGCTTTTCGAGGACGCTGACAGTTCCGTAAGGGTTCTTACCTATGACTGCGATATGGATCCTTTGGCTGAAATCGGCGCCGATATATCGAGAGTCCTTTCCCGGACTCAGGATGTAAAATCACTGATGCTTTTCGCCAATACCCTTTCCATAGGGCCTTTAGACGAGCTGCTGGACAACCTGAAGCTCCCCAGCAAGGATATAAACGTGGTAGGAGCATGTTCCGCAATTCGCCCTACCCCCGGTTTTTCTATCGGAAATGTTTATGTGCTCGGGGACAAGGCCGTACGTAAAGGCGTGATCGCGATCATTTTTTCCGGCAGATATCTTCACACTTCTTCCACCTACGCTCTCGGCTGGTCTCCCTTAGGGACAGAGCATACCATAACCGCACTTAATGAGCGTGACGAAGTCATAACAATAGACGATCAACCTGCTGCTGAACTGTATAAAAAATACCTGAACATAAAGCTTGACCGGAATTTTATCGGCAATATTGCGGAATTCCCCATAATCATTAAACGTCATGGGAAAAATGTTGCAAGACATTTCTATAACTACTACAAGGACGGTACTCTCCGCTCAGGTGGTGATCTGGCTGTCGGTGAAAAATTCCGGCTCTCCTACGGAAGCACCAATGACATTCTGAATTCGGGACGCAAGGCATCACGTGCTCTTCAGGATTTTCATCCTCAGAGCATATTCATGATCGTATGCAGCAACAGGTATAATTATCTCGGACACAATCAGCAGAGTGAGATCGATATGTTCCGCTCACTTGCCCCTGATGTCGCGGGATGTTGCTGTTTCGGTGAGATCATGTCATTCGGAAAGCGGACAGAGCATCTGAATAATTCCCTCGTGACCATCGCATTCTCGGAAAGCAATGTCGATGTCGAAGAGATCTCCAGCTACAGCAATTTCACATCTTTTACCCAGCCCGATGACATAATCCCCCTTTCCGACAGGATATATAACCTGCTCAGAGTCACAAGTGAGGAATATGCTGAGATAAAATCCAAAGAGCTGCAGAATGAGATTGAGGTGCAGAAAGCAGCCAACGAAGCCAAGACACAGTTTCTTTCGAGCATGTCCCATGAGATAAGGACACCTATCCACGCTTCCGTCGGCATGACAGAAATGATCATCCGGGAGAGCAATGAATCAAATATCGTTGAGTATGCCCACAATGCCAAGAGCGCACAGACAATGCTCTTAAATATCGTCAATGCAGTCCTTGATTTCTCAAGGATCGAAGCCGGCAAAATGGAGATACTCGAAGAGGAATATTCCCTCTCAGCGGTCCTTAACGACCTTAACAACATGATATCCGAGAAGGCCGAGGAAAAGAACCTTAACCTGACTTTCAACGTAGATCCCGCTATCCCCGATCCGCTTTTCGGTGATGAGGTAAGGATCAGACAGATATTGCTGAATCTGCTGAATAACGCTGTAAAATACACTTTCAGCGGCAGTATAGAGCTGAGCCTGTCCTATGAAGTTGTCAGTCTCCATTCCATAGCCCTTATTTTCCATGTCAAGGATACAGGCATCGGAATGAAAAATGAAGACATCGAAAGGCTCTTCTCCCCCTTTGAAAGAGCTTATGAGCGCAGCACCCACTCCATCGAGGGCACAGGTCTTGGCATGACAATTGCCAGAAGACTTCTTAACCTTATGGGCAGCGATCTTTATGTAACAAGCCAGTACGGCGTGGGAAGCGACTTTTCATTCAGACTCATACAGCAGGTATCCGACTGGAAGCCTATGGGCGATTTCTATGAAAATGTCAGGCGCGCGCGAGAAAACACAAGTCAGGATAATGCTTCTTCATTTATTGCACCTGACGCACACATACTGGCAGTTGATGACATTCCTCTTAACCACACCGTGCTTAAGAGTCTGCTCAAGCGTACAAAAGTTAATATCGATAGTGCGGAAAGCGGCCAGGCTGCCATCGAGCTGTGCAAAAAAAACAAATACGATCTCATACTCATGGATCACTTAATGCCGGGCATGAGCGGAACGGAAGCAATGCTTGTCATCAAAAAGACAGCTCCGGATTCTCTCAATGCCGGAACACCTGTAATAATCCTTACAGCAAGCGCTGTAGCCGGCATGAGGGAGAAATTCCTTCAGAGCGGTTTTGATGACTATCTTGCCAAGCCTGTCAAGGCAGACAAACTGGAGGATATGATCAAAAAGCATCTCTCCCCCGCCCTTATAAAAGAGTCAGATGAAACAATAGATGAAGAGTCCGCTCCGGACGGCAGGATCACCGAGGACATGATACAGAACAGCCTCGAGAACATCAAAGACCTGGACTACAAAGAGGGCTTAAACCTCTGCGGCGAATGGGATACATATCTCACAGTACTACGGGAGTTCAGCGACTCATGGCCCAGACAGGCAGACAATCTCAGGCAGTATATCACTGACAGGGACCTGCGCAACTATACCATAATAGTACATGCGCTTAAAAACTCTGCAAGGCTCTTAGGTGCTGCTGATATATCCAAAGAAGCTGCCCTGCTTGAAAAACTCGGTGAAGACGGGGACCTCGTGACCATACGGTCCCGTTCGTACTCTTTCATCAAAAGATGCGACAACATCCGTGAATCCCTTAAGGAAGTCCTTGATATCGGACAGAACCTTTCCCTTGCCAACAGCGAGATGATTTCCATGGAAGACCTTAACGATGCCTACAGTGCCATAAGTGAATACGCCAGTGTTTATGACATGGACAGTGCCGACCAGATAATGAAAAAACTGCTCACCTACCGCATACCGCCCTCCGAAGAGATACGCTTCAAACGGGTACAGAGCCTTATGCGAGAAGTACAGTATGAGGAACTTATAGACTTATTAAACAAAGGAAAAAGAGATGAGTAAAAAAGCCATTTTAATCAGCTTCGGTTCAGCATTTCTTGTTGGAGCCATCAGAGACAATATCGTAAAGGCAGGCTACAGAGTAATAGATGTTGCCCCTGTCATAAAAGAGTTTAATAAGATCAAGTTTGAGTCTGATGTTATCTTCTTCTATCTTGGCAATTTTCTGGGAGACTGCAATGAATTCCTTGTTTACCTGAGAGATATCTGCATCGAAGAAGAAAAGACCTTATTTGTCATAGGCTCTTCAAATGAGTTTCAGGAACTTTCTGCGACGATTTCCGACAATATCATTGCTAAAAAATTCGAGCGTCCCATAAACATAAAGGATCTCCTGGAGGCGCTGGATGACTACAGCTCACAGAAAGAGAATGGTACCAACAGAAAGAATATCGTTGTCATAGATGACGATATAATGTACCTCCGCTCCATCCATGACTGGCTTTCTGACAAATACAGCGTGACCATGCTTAATTCTGCGGCCAGCGGCGTTATTTACCTGGCAAAGAATTCTGCGGACCTCATACTCCTTGATTACGCCATGCCCATAGCTAACGGTGAGAATTTCTTCACCATGATCAGGTCAGAGCCCACCACTTCAAAGATTCCCGTCATATTCCTGACAGGAAAGAGCGACAGGGAAACAGTAAGCCGTATCTTAAGCTTAACCCCCGACGGATACCTGCTTAAGACCCTTACCCCGGAAGCAATACACAAGGCTGTGGACCAGTTCTTTGAAACAAAGCGAATAAAAGAATCGCTTTACGCATCGCAGAAAAATAAGAAATAACCAAAAGCGGGATGATCGTCATCCCGCTTTTTAGCACTGTTCCATAAAATTTAAAATTCTTACAATTACCTGACTGCACATCTGTCCTCCGGACGCTGAATTGAAATCCGAGGCTCCAGTTTGCAAAAGTAAATGCGGGCCTCCGGATAAGGAATTCGGAGAAATAAATAAAACCAATAAATCAGACTAATTAATATTCACATTAAGGCTCACTTCACTATCGCGTCAATTATCTCAGTCTTGACTACCTTTTTCGTGCCGTAATCTATCAGCCCGAAGCCCTGGGTTGAATCCGTGCTTACTTCAAACACATTATTGTCCCAGGCAACTGTACACATTCCCAATTCTTTTGCTGCTTTTGTAAAATAGTCATAGTACAGTACACGCTGATCGTCATTGCCCTTGTTCATCGCCCCATACTCGTCTATGACCACTCCTACTCCCTTTGCAACAAACCTGTCATATACGGCATTAAGCGCAGTATCATTTGCCCTCTTCGCATTATCATCAAACACTGTCGTACCATTAGGATTTCCGGCAAAATCATACGGAAGGTACATATGCACTGCCACCAGAAGCCGGTCATTAACATTATCGGAAGGCAATTTAAATCCCGCATCCACCGTGGGCTCATATGCATCATCATATGACGCTACTATAAGAAACCGTTCTTTATTTTTTCCACCCGAATTACGTACACTGTCCACAAAGATCTGGTTGCACTCATTTATACATTCCATAGCTTCCAGGCACTCCGGTACGTTTTTGTCATACCACCATTCATTGTTCCTGCCCACAAGCCTCGGCTCGTTTATGGACTCAAAAATAAGCTTTTCATCATAGTCAGCAAATCTTTTCGAAATCTGCGACCACACGGCAACCATATACAATTCGGATTGTTCCAGCTTGTCTTTCGTAGGATAATAATAGTCCTCCGTGACATCATGATGCACATCAAGTATGACATACATATCCCTGTCATATGCATAGTCCACTACCTCCTGCACCCTGTCCATCCACCTGCTGTCAATAGTGTAATCACTATCTATATGATCATGCCACGACACAGGGATCCTTATGGTATTAAAGCCGGCTTTATTAACAGCCTCTATAAGCTCAGGTGTAGCCTTGACACCACACCATGCACCCTCATAGTCCATTTTATCGCCTACCCAGCTGCAATTGGTGGCATCAAGCGCATTGCCCAGATTCCAGCCGTACCCCATGCTTTTCACGAATTCAACGGATGATATATCATCGACCTCTGTAGCTGTATCATTTCCGGCCGCCTCTTCCTGAACGTCTTCCGCATCGTTTTCTATAGAGTTTTCAGCGGTACTTTCTGCAGGGCCGTTTTCAGTGGAAGATGCATCATTTTTTTCCGAAGAGCTTCCGTCATATCCCAGATCTGAACGTATTCCTCTGGGTGCTTCAGTACTCCCTTCCTGATCACCGGTACCTTCACTCTGTAATCCGCTCGCTGCAGTACCTTTACCGCCATTGTCACAGCCGTATAAAAACATGGAACATGACAGCATCGCTGCCATAAGTATGCTTATTATCCTTTTTTCAATTCTGCCACCATTCATACAATTATTGCTCCTGTGCCTGTAACTGTTCTGAACCTGTCATTTTTCATATCAGCTGTGATCATCTTATTGGTTTTTATTGATTAAAATAAACCGGATCCTGACCATAATCCTGATAGCCCTCTATCGGTACACCTGAAAACTTTGCATAATCTGCTATTATCTGGAATCTTACCTGCTCTTCCGCCTCATCATCGGCCATAGCAGCCACGAATGCATCATATCTGTCACCAAAGAGTTCCTTTGCACTGTCGTCAAAATCAGAGCCGTCTGCCACAACATCATGGCTTACAGCTTCATAGCTTCCATCATCAGTTTTTTTCAGATGCATAACACCGGGATAAGAGCCGCCGGACTCAGCCATAAGGATGTCCCCCTCAACAAGATCATAATTCATGATACAGAAAATACCGTAAACCTTTATATCTGCTTCATCGCTGTCATCAGTGTCAACGATCACAGCATAAGGAATGCTCACATCACAGGTATCATAATACTGCGAATACTCATCTACCATAAACTGATATACCGCACTCTCGATTGCAGTATCATCGGGATAAACATAAGCCAGCATTCCCGTACTCGTACCTGCATCAGCCTTTGCATCTGCGCCTCCCCATATCATTTCTTCAGCCACAGCCTGCAGATCAAAGCCGTCGCCGTCACTGCTCATTGTAGCTGAAAGTGCATACTGAGTCTCTGCGCTATCGTCATACCAGGAAATAAGATCCACGGTCTCGCCGTCCCCTGTATGTCTGTAGAATTTCCCGCTAAGCCCTGCGTCCTGCCATTTTGGGCTTGCTATATCATCCTCTGCTGTCCATTCAAAAAACATGCCCGATATATCCTCTGCCACGCCATACTGTGCCCTGCAGCAGTACGAAACACCCTCCATGCTAAACTGAGCCTCTACCAATGCTCCCGGTTTATCTCCCGGTTTGATTTCGCCACCTTTATCCATTACGCCCCAGCTTACATCCGCAGCCCCTTCGGGAAGCGGGAGAAGTGCTGTAACATATCCGGCAGCCTCTTCTTCGGTTATGCCGTATCTCCAGGGATTTGCCATACCGATCGGTTCTTCCGTTTCTTCCGTTACTACTGCTCCATCTGACGGAACATCCACCGATACTTCACCGGTACCGCATCCTGTACACAGAGCAGCACTTACGCCTGTTGCAAATAAAGTGATCAAAATCCTGTTTTTCATAATTCCTCCTTACAAGACTTTTGTATAAAATGCCTGCAAAATTTTCACATTCCCACTCACCGGGCAGGTCAGGACGAATTCCTCAAGCACCCTGTACGGCCACAAAAATAATATATATCATACATCATTTATAACTTTACATAAAGTATGTTTTCCCATGCAAAACAATTCACCTGAATATATTTTCTATATGGATTCACAGGCAATTCATACAAAATACAAGTAACTGCTGACAGCTCTTTATGCTATACTGAACATAGAGATTTTATTAACTAGAACTTCCCACATATAGTCTGTGGAAAGAGAACGACGACTCGCATATGCACCGGAACCGATGCAACGC
>DGSK01000024.1 GCA_002393955.1 Lachnospiraceae bacterium UBA4364
TGATATTCCAAAATGGAATGTCATAAATCCATATATTCGGCGAATGCCGAAGAACGAAAAAATGCGAAGCATTTTTGAGTGCACTACGGAAGGGATCACTATGGAGATCAAAAGCCTGCGATACTTCCTTGCCGTCGCAAGGGAAGAGAATATGACAAAGGCTGCGGACATGCTTCATGTCACACAGCCTACGCTTTCAAAAACATTAAAATCACTCGAAGATGAACTGGGAAAAAAGTTATTTACACGTCACAGCTTTAGCATATCCCTGACTGATGAGGGGATGCTTCTTCGCGACCGTGCGGAAGATCTCATCGCCATGGCTGACCGTATAGAACAGGAATTCATCACCCTTGACGATATCACCGGCGGGGATATCTATTTTGGACTGGCAGAAAGCTTTCAGATACGACACCTTGCAAAAGAGATCCACAAATTAAAGAACCGATATCCTGGTTTTACCTACCATATCACCAGTGGAGATACAGAACAGGTTACGGAAAAACTTGATAAAGGACTTCTTGATTTTGCAGTTTTATGCGAAAAGCCAAATACGGCAAAATACGATTATGTCAAATTTCCGGAAGCTGATATATGGGGTGCCGTCATGCCAACAGACCATCCTCTTGCCATGAAGAAATCCATTAAGGTAAAAGATCTCATCGGGCAGCCTCTCTTCTGTTCCGAGCAGAGCTGGAACAATGAAATACCTGCCTGGGCCGGTGATGATTTTGAAAGGCTGCATCTTGAAGGTTCATTCCGCCTGTCTTATAACGGATCTCTTTTTGCACAGGAAGGTCTCGGAATCCTCCTGACTTTTAAGCATTTGATCGAAAACTCAGAGGAGAATGGTCTGGTATTTCGTCCATTATCTCCGAAGCAGACATCTGAGCTATACTTGATCTGGCACAAATTCCCATCCTTTACACCTATAGCTGAAAATTTCCTTGCACAGATCAAAACATCGTTCCACTAACCCCATGGCTAGATTATCTTCTGGTATAACCTACTATCCCGACAAACTGCTGATTTATTCAATCCTGCTATTATTCTATCGTAAAACTCTCTGTCTCAAGATCACAGTAGTATCTTCCGCTTTCCGCAGTAAATCTCAAAACACAGTAATCAGGGTCTGTTACGCCGCCCTTATAAAACATCGTGTCGCCTTTGCGCCAGATCATGTCTTTCGTCTTTTGATCAGTCAGTACTTCCATTGTGCCCTTAAGCATTACGCCCGTGTATTTGATCAGTCCCTTATGATAGAAATAGATACATGCATTCGGGTTATTCATATACTATTTTACTCTCATAGAAGAAGTATTTGTATCCTTATTCCACTATACCGGAATTTTATATTACTGTATATCCTTCGGCAATCAGCACTTCCAACGAACGTTCAAAGTTTTCTTCCTTCACAAGGATATAATCCGTGTTGTAGGTTGAAACAGCAAAAATCCCTATCTTATGTTCTGCAAGGATACCTGACAGTTTTGACAGAATCCCAATCATCGAGAAATCCAGTACTCCCTGAATACGAAATCCTCTCCATCCATCTTCACGCTCGGTCGTATTCTGCGGAGTATCTTCCGTTTTGCAGACAAGAGATAGTTCTTCATCTGTCTTTCCAACAAAATAGAAATCCGAGGTCAGATTTATACCTGATATATCTGCCACTTTACAAACAGACAGATTATACTCCATTGTCTTCAGTTCCATTTGGTTTTATCATCCTTCCTTTAGTCAGTTTCTTCCGGGTTAATTCACCTCCTCTTTAAAATAGTATTCTATTTCATTGGAGATGGAAATTACCCACTTATTTCTCCTATCCTTTTCGCAAATTGCCACTGCGCATTTACATATTTCGACCCGAGACTGCTCTTAGCAAGAAGTGTAAACCATCCCTCATGTTTCAGCAGCTCATCAGCCAGCATTTCACATTCATTATCTCTGGCCACAGCAAACAACATGGCATCAATAAGAACCTCATCTGCATCTGCAAAATCAGTATTTGAAATTACTTCACCGGCGGCACTGACCATTTCATCGAAATGATTATCTGTTCCAATTTCCCATTCTCCATTATCATGCTCTTCATCCCACATGGGAAAGTTATTATCCGCCCATAATGTGAACGCCTTTATTTCCTTGTATAGTTTTTCTGCTTCCTCTATCAATTATCAGTCCCAATCAGCCTTCCATCATAATCTATACTATTATCTCTGATACTGCTACGAGGGTTGCTTCTCCACTTATGGCTATCCCTCCATTCTCCCGCATCTCACAGTACAGATGTCCGCCTCTCTTTGAAGCCTGATATGCATGGATTCTGGGCTTGCCCAGCTCTTTTGACCAGTAATCCGCTATCTGGCAGTGTGCCGAACCGCATACCGGATCTTCAGCTACAAGGAGCTTTGGAAAGAAACTTCTGGAAATACAATCCGCATCCTTTCCTTTGGCCGTAACATTCTGCCCGCGCCCGGGAAGACCGGCGAGTTTACTCTGATCTGGCTTCATGCTGCGGATCTGCTCTTCGAAATCAAATATGCATAAAAGATCCGGTCCCAGAACAGCCTTGACGGGACGAACTCCAAAAGCACTCTCCATCTCATCCGTCACAGGGATCTCCTTCTGTTCATATGTGGGGAAATCCATCTCATACAGGTTGTCCTTCTTCCTGACTGTAAGCTTCCCGCTCAGCGTATGAAATTCCACGATATCTTTTCCCGGCTCTACATAGTTCAGAATCACAAATGATGATGCCAGTGTGGCATGTCCGCAGAGTTCGACCTCCGATCCCGGAGTAAACCACCTGAGATGATACCCCTGCTCTTCCTTCACGATAAACGCTGTTTCACTCAGATTGTTCTCCATTGCCAGGTTCTTCATGAATTCTTCCGAAGGCCACTTATCCATCACGCATACTGCAGCCGGATTTCCTGAAAATGGCTTATTTGTAAATGCATCAACAATGTATTGTTTCATTCCGTCATACCCTCCCTATTTTTCTGCCAGCTTCTTCCCCATCTCAAAGGCCTTCTTCCTCTCCTATGGGAAGACTGTTTCACGGCGCTTCTTTTTCTGCCCCGGATCAAACATGGACCATTCCCAGTCAAGCTTGCTGTAATCATTTATCTGCAGCGTCTCACCGCTTACCAGCACTTCGCATGGGCCGACAAAAGAATTGAAAGTCTGCTAATAGCTGCTCACCAGTTCCGAATACATCGTATGACCAAAGTGCTGAAAGATCATTCCGTTTTCATATGTAACTGCAATTTTCATAATGTGTAATTCCTTTCCGTCTTATATCTAAATGTAATTACATTGTGCCAGAATTTATCTAAAACCATAGAAGAAAATTCCGGCCCCCGCAGAAATGATGATCAGTAAAATCGGAGAGATTCCATTCTTCTTTATTTTTCTGGATCCCCAAAAAACAGTGCCAAGTATTATCACCAAAAGAACTGCAATGATATCTATTCCCGAAATCATGCTTCCACAACAATTCTGAACCATCATATAGATACCCATTGCCATTATTATTCCGATAATGCAAGGTTTCATTCCGCTAAGCATCCCTTGAAAATATCTGTTGCTGATAAATCTCCTGAATATTGCCATTACCAATATGATTATCAGAAACGCAGGGAGCACAACTGCCAGTGTAGCAATCAGCGCTCCAAGAATCCCTCCCTGAGTGCTGCCGACATATGTTGCCATATTGACCATCAATGGCCCCGGTGTACTCTCACTTACAGCAATCATATGAGTGATCATTTCGTCATCCATCCAACCGTAAGTTAGTACGATCTCACGTATCAGGGGTATCGATACATAACCCCCTCCAAACGAAAATAGTCCGACCTCAAGAAAAGCAACAAACAGTTCTAAATAGATCATTTAACTGCCGTCTCCTTTCCTTTTCTATTATGTATTGCATAAAAGACCAAACCTGCTACAGCACCCCAAAGCAGTATCACCAAAGATGAAATGTGCAAGGCCAGAAAATTTATGACAAGCATGCTGATCAGGGCGACAATCATTATGATGATCGGGAATGGTTTTTTATCCATTTTCTTAATCATCTTTATTGCTGCGTCCATTATTAAAATAGCAACAGCAATTTTGATACCCTGGAAAGCATTTGATACCCACTTTATCTCCAAAAAGCGTTCCAGGAATTGTGAGATCAGAAAAACTATACAGAAAGACGGAAGTATCATACCGAACGTTGCAATAAGTGCTCCCGGTATTCTTCGTAATTTGTAGCCAACATATGTTGCCAGATTGATCGCTATCGGACCGGGAGTGGATTCTGCTATTACGGTTATATCCATCATCTCTTCGTGGGTGATCCATTTTTTCTTCTCTACGCAGATATCTTCGATCAGTGCCAGCATGGCATAGCCACCGCCAAAGGTAAACAGCCCGATTTTAAAGAACACCAGAAAGAGTGATGACAATACTTTCACAGATCCCAGCCTCCTGCTTTATTTTCGTTATAATATCCGATACTTTCTATACTAAATACATCGCTAATCACTTCAGTGCTATACCATCCTTAATCTTCTCTTATCGTTCTAAATTATTCTTTTTCCGTATTAAACAATTTGCTAAAAAATGACATATTTTATATTCCTTTCAATATTGACTCATTTATCCAAGGCCGCTTTACTAGCCGGAACAATCATCTTTTTTATCTTTTTTTCGTTATCCCTCGTAAAATCACTAAGTTCATAGGATCTGATGCGCTGATTTACCAATAAAGGTTCCGCAAAACCATTTTTCACCAGCACTGACAATCTGTTAATTATCGTTTTGTTTGTCACCCCTATTTCACGGCTGACTTCGATTGGCGTAAACTCTCCTTTATATCTCTTTATCAAAAACAGGAGCAGTTCCTTCTCCTTACCCTTTAAATATGATAAGCTTCCGCTTACTTCATCCTCAGAAGAACTTTCTGACAGTTCACAAATCTTATTGGAATACAACAGCACCATCCTCAGAAAATAATTAACCCATACTTCCGGATGAGGCGGATTGTTTCTTCCGGAGTAATAAAGCACCGTCAAACCCATCTGTATCGATTCATAATACTCATTAATGTCATATGCAAAGTATTCTTCCAATGAACCGATGCCATTAAATCCATATCCATTGATATCCAAAATATATCCGGAAAGCAAACGTGCAGTTCGACCATTTCCGTCTTCAAACGGATGTATCGTAACCAACTGATAATGTACTACCGCTGCGACTATTAACGGGTGATCATCAGTAGTATTTACATACTCGACTAATTCATCAAGCAGTTCCGGTATATCAAGGTATTCTGGGGGAATATAATCAGGATTCCCGGTCTGAGAATCATAAACGGCAAACAATACTCCGGGAGGCATAGCTCCCCTTAGTCCGATTTTTTCCTTAGATGCTCCCTTTTCAACGTATTTCTGGACATCCAATATCAGTTTTTTAGAAAAGCGCTCTTTCTCTTTTACTTTTTCTTCCAGATAATTCAATGCAAGAAAATAATTGCGCACTTCCTGTTCCGGCTTTAGGAAATGCTTTTTTTCATCCCGCTCTATTACTTCATCAACCTGCTTTTCAGAGAGGGGATTACCTTCTATCTTATTTGACGCATATGAACTCTTTTTCTTCGAATTCTTCCGCAGTCTGCTTGATACAGACCTTGGAAGTTTTACGGAAGAAACCCTGTACCTGTTTTTATCTATTTCGGTTATATATTTTAAAATCTCATTTGTCAGAACCACTTTAATCATCTTAATTCACCTCGATGATATCATAGCAGAACGGCCTTGAAAATTCCATTAAATTTTCACTATTTTTTCACTATTTTCCATTATCCCTTAGTCAATAAAACTGAAAAACTTCTTGCGATAATCAATCAACTTTTGGACATCGTGTCCAGAAGTTAAAACGCTATCTTAAACTCCACCTTGATCGGAGCCATTACATTTTCTGCAAAGACCTCTCCGTCACCCGGCTTGCCTACGATATGCCCATAGTGCACCGGAATAGCCACATCCGGTCTTATAGTATTGATCAGTTCCGCTGCTTTCTTTGCATCCATCGTATAAGTGCCGCCTATAGGAACCAGGGCGATGTCGCACTTCACTGCCTTTGCTTCCTTGGTGGCATCGGTATCACCTGCAATATAAATACGCTTCCCATCAATCCTTAAGATATAACCTACCCACTCAGCACTCTTGGGATGAAAAGGCTTCAGGGTGTTATATGCCGGCACGGTCTCAAACTCCAGTCCACCCATTTCACGGTAGACACTGGGCTTAACCGTCTCGATTTTTCCTACCATTCCGCTCACTTCCCGGGCTTTCGCCGCCATTTTCTCCGGTACAACGAGTATGGTATCCGCCTTGCTCACTTTACCGATATCCTCCGGCGAAAAATGGTCATAATGATCATGCGTAATTAAAACAAAATCAGCATCCTTCGGCTCTTCTTTCATCTGGAATGGATCAATATAAATAACCCCCACTCTGCTGCGGATTCGGATGCTGTTCTGTTTAAATACCTCAATATTCCCGGTCATAAATGGCCTCCTTTTCATTCATCGGGGTTTAGCCCGTAGTATAACAATTCGTTATATCTTGCATTAGCCTCCTCGCTGACCTTCTTATCCTTCCACCTGTCTATGGTCTCCGCTTCGCTGCGGTCCGCCCAAAGCCGACGTCCACCGGACGTCGTGGGCCGCTGCATATGGCAAGCATCTCATCCACGATCAGTTCTGCACTTCTCGGTTTCACGTTCACAACTATTTTGTATTCCGATTTTATGTTCTATCATTCATCTCGAAAAATGATGATCGATTACCTGTCCGTTTGTAAAACTCCAGATATATTTATCAAATGTTCCGAACTCTTTCTGCACCTTCAGAAATGCCTGCGCATTTGTTATCGCAGCTTTCAGTTTCTGGCGATTTCGAATAATTCCGGCATCCTGCATCAACTCTTCCAGCTTCGCGTCATCATAGGCTCTCGTTCTAAGTGCCGATAACCTGTTGATCTCCATCGGGCAGGCATTTGGAACCAGAATCAGTTCTGCACCTTTGAGCATCAGAATTCCGGTTTATCTTCCAAACGCAGACTTCATTTTATCGAGAATAATATCGTCCGCATACTTGATCGTCGGAACATGAATGAAGGTGATACATTATTCCTCTTTATCTTTGTTTTCAAGTTGGATTTAGAGGAATAATCCTACCACTTCTTCGTAAGTCATAATAAAACCTCCTCGATATATTAATCTTCTCCAACCAGATGTACTGTCCTAAACTCATGTCCTGTTGCAGGCAGGAACTTATCTATCACATCTTTAGTCTTCATCTTAAGACTCGATGTACACACACAGGGATGGCAGCCAAGATCCTCACCCTTTAATACATCCTCATCAATCAGAAGCTGCACTGCATGATCTTTGTCATTCATAAGCCCCATGATACTGACTGCTCCCGGTTCTATATCAAGATACTTCAGCATATCCTTCGGATCGGCAAATGACAGTCTTGCAGAACCTATCTGCGAAGACAGCTCCTTGGTCTTGAACTTTTTATCACCCGGCATCATAAGCAGATAAAAGTTCGTCTTCTGCCTGTTGCAAAGGAACAGATTCTTGCAGATCAAAACACCAAGCACCGCATCTATCTCATTGCAGGCTTCCATATTGTTTGCAGGCTCGTGATCTGTACGCTTGTATTCCATGCCAAGACTATCGAGAAAATCATATGTCCTTATCTCCCTTGGCAGCCTGCCTTCTGTACTATCCGGTCTTCCGTCATAAAGCTCCATTATCAAAAAACTCCTTTATCTCCTGCATCCTGCTCATCTGATTTACTGAAAACGGGCATCTGCTGTTACAATGTCCGCAGCTGATACAATCTGAAGCATTCTTTTCAAGTGCCAGGTAATGCTCTTTTGCCATATCATCGCCGATATAGGCAAGATCATAGAACTTGTTCACCGCCCCGATATCTATTCCTGCCGGACAAGGCTCACAATGATTGCAATATACGCATTTACCGCTTGCTTCCGGCGGAGCAAAAGATCCGATGATACTATAATCCAGCTCTTCTTCAGACTTCTCATAGTATTTTAAAAGAGCATCAATCTCTGCCACGCTCTGCGCTCCGGGCAATACTGCAGGGATCCCCGGCTTATCAAGCGCATATTTTATGCATTGATACTGCGTAAGAGCTTTCCCAAAGGGAGATGTCTTATCACTTAAAAGCTGTCCTCCGGAGAATGGCTTCATAACTGATATACCAACACCCAGTTTTTCACATCTCTTATATACGTCCGCTCTCTCGTCCACTCCGCCATATGCATAATCGCCATGATTATAATCGTATGCCGGATTGACCGAGAACATCAGCATATCTATAAGGTCAGTATCCAATATCTCCTGTATTACGGAAGGCGTATGGGATGATGCTCCAATATGCTTCACCACACCCTGGTCTCTCATATCCAAAAGATACTGAAGAATACCGTTCTTCTGATATTTCTCCCAATCTTTCGACTCATCCTGGCAATGGATAAAACCATAATTGATATAGTCGGTCTTTAAGTCTTTCAGCTGTTTATCAATCGATCTCTTTACCGTATCAAGGTTAAGAGTCCATCCATAAGTACCTTTGGAATAATCAGCGCCAAAATGGATCTGATACATCACCTCATCCCTTACATCAGACAGGGCCTCGCCAAAAATAGCAAATGCTGCTCCGTCTCCTGCGGCAAGGTCGTAATAGTTGATCCCACTCTCATAGGCATGTCGGACAGTCTTTACAGCTTCTGACCTT
>DGSK01000019.1:0-9227 GCA_002393955.1 Lachnospiraceae bacterium UBA4364
CTTCCCACAGACTATATGTGGGAAGTTTTAGTTAGTAAATGAATTACTGTACGCATTCACACCCCTATAAGCGGCTGGTCATGCTCGAAAAGAGCAAGATTGATGGTATAAGTATCGTAGACTCCGTTTTCGATAAAGTACTCAATTATAAGGTCAAAGCGGCTGCTTGGTGAAAGGGCATATCCGGCCCTTCCGATCAGGTCCTTTGTCTCATCAAGATTAAGATTTAATGCCAGCGCAAACGCCACAGCCGTTATCTTCTTAGGCTGATAATTTGCATTGCTCCTTATTTTTGAAAAAAGCTTCCTGTCAACATTTGCCCTTTTGTAAACTTCCGTGTCAGTATAGCCCTTTTCGTCTATCAGCCTGAAAAGGCTCTCCTGCCATGTCTCACTCACATTTGCCATCAGATCATCAAGACTACGGGCCTTCCCCGGTTTTCCGGATATTGCTTCCGGCATGACATTCCCACAATATGCTTCGGAAGGAGACTTCTGCCTTGCAGCACTCTCCCTTATTCTGTCGGCCACCGGCGCGGTACTGCGTTCCGCTTCTTTTAACGCAGACGGAGCCTTATCTTCTGCCAGGACTTCAACTTCAACTTCGCACTCAGCCGCATCAGCCTCATAGCTGTACCTCCCGGCGTTCTTACTTGAAGTTTTTGCACCTTCATCACTCCACGGAAAAGACTCTTTCTTTCTCCCCAGTCTCCCGAGCACCCCAAACAGATTATTGATCCGTCCCTTTGACGAATCCTCAGATGCCACGAAAGCAGCTTTTGGCGCCTCCATAATATCCGGTCTTACAGAGGGTGCATCTTTTTCACGCCGGTCTGCTTCATACTCATCCTCCAGAGCCTCACAGACATAATTGTCATCAATATACTCATCAACGTCTGAGAAAACTTTATCAGACAATACAAAGGATTCCCTGTCGAAAACCACAAGCGTGATTTCCATATCTTCCTGCAGCAGATACTCACTGAATACCGATACAGCTATCTTAAGGGCCTCATCCTTAGGAAAACCATATACCCCTGTAGCAATAAGAGGAAAAGCTATGCTTTCGCAGCCAAGTTCTTTAGCAAGTTTCAGACTACTTTCATAGCAGCTCTTTACCGCTTCCCTTTCACCGTTATCTCCGCCGGTCCACTCCGGACCAACGGTGTGAATTATGTATTTTGCATTCAGGGCAAAAGCCGGTGTCACCGCAGCGTGCCCCACCGCAATATCACCTATCTTCTGTCTTTCCTTAAGCAGAGCTTCAGCACCTGCCGCCGCATAGACCGCAGCATCCGTTCCGCCTGCATATACAGGCTTTGGATTGGCAGTATTTACGATGGCATCAGCATAAACTTTTGTTATATCGTTTCTGACTATGTTAAATGACATTCATTTTCCTCTTCAAAGATCTCCCTAAAGTATTCCGGGCAGTTCTTACGAAAATACCTCATTCTATGGTAGATTTTCGGAATCTGCACGGTGCAGGAAGCTGTTAAATAATAGATCAAAGTTACCGTATGAGGGATTCAGGCGAGGCTACATTTATCGGCTCGCCTAACGGATCGATAGTGCCTCCGCAATGCGGGCATGACAGATGAATACCATGAATGTACAGTCCTCCGCACCACTTACAGGTATCTTCCACATACTGCACATCCTTTTCAAGCTTGACTGAGTTTCTCGCTTTTTCCTCATTTTTCTTAGCACCGATAGTTACGGCATACAGGAATAAGGATGCATGCAGCAGCACAAAAGGCAGTGCTATAAGAACTATAGGCTGGAAGCTCATTTGCATGCATACATCATTCAGGCTGTCAAACGCAGCCAGAAAAGAATCCGTAAAGGACTGCCTGTTCTGCAGAAGTCCTTTCTGGAAATCCTCCCTGAAATCATCCGTCCTTTTAGTCGTAAGGATGTTATCAGTATCGTCCCCCTGCATTCCTTCCCAGTACCAGTCTTCCCACTCTTTATCAGAGTCGGTGGAATAAACTATAAGCCAGTGCTTTTCATCATCCCAGCGCTGCACATAATACTCATATGCATAATTTTCAAGTGAAGTGTAATGCCCCATCCACTCTGAATTATCGATTATCAGAAGTGCCGGAGTAATACCGGTTTTATCCTGAAATTCTGAAAATGATTCCCCTATCCTTAACAGGTCGTCATCACTTAGAAGATTTTTTCCATCAGAAATAACAATGGACGTATCCGGGTAGTCCATATGTAATTTTCTTGGAATATTGAATGTGCCGGCTAGTATGGCTACAATGAAAACGGCATAAAAAACACAAAGTATCAGCGCAGTGATCAGTCGCGATTTCGACTTGTCCTTAAAATCTTCCGCCGTATATTCCGCATCGCGGTAATAATACTCTATGCGCCCCTTATGATAATAGGCATACCTTGTTGAGCCAGGAAAATATGAGTGTGATGTGCGGTGTCCGCTGGATCCTCTTCCATGTGATCCGCCATGTGATCCGCCTCCGTGTGATCCGCCTCCGCTTGAATGTGGCATTTTACCTTCCTCCCAATCATAAATCTGATACGGATTGTTTCGTGGCCAAATAATCCTTTAC
This sequence comes from Lachnospiraceae bacterium UBA4364, assembly GCA_002393955.1. Lineage (GTDB taxonomy): Bacteria > Bacillota > Clostridia > Lachnospirales > Lachnospiraceae > NK4A136. Next base: position 2,579 of record DGSK01000019.1, read on the forward strand.
AGTATCCTACAGTTTCTTTTTTCCGTCTCTGTCGTTCCGGACCGATAATGAATGGTACTTCTCAACAGCAAACTCCAGTTCCGTCACGATAAAGTTCTCGTCCTCCGAGTATACATAGTAACAACAGTTCTTTGTTGAAAGCACTATGCATTTGCCACGCTTTTTATAATTATACTCAGTCTGCAGTGATTCCTGTTTTCTATTTGAGAAAAATAAGGGGGTGTAATCTTCTTTTTGGGCATATTGATCTTCCAGATAAAGATAAAACCCTTCACTGTTGTATACCAGCCTGCCGCTCCCCATCGGAACAAAGCCTTTTTCATTCGGCAGGGCCTCCACCTTTACCGGAATATCAAGCTCTTTGTAAGTACCATCCTCTATTTCTTTTTCTACCTGTCCTCTCTCCTGCCGATACCATTCCGAAATACTGCACAGTTCCCCGGTATCAGAATCCGCCAGGTCCCCGTCTGCTGTAAGAGACCAGCGCTTTTTACAGTCATCACACCATAGGTCAGCGCCTCGGCTTCTCATCTTTCCCTTTGTACCACAGGATCTGCACTGATATAAAGGAAGATGCAGCCCTTCCGCCCTTTCTGCATAGTCAATCTTTATGCCGTTTTCTTTCTGCCAGGCATACTCATCATACTGAAGCTTTTCTTCGACAAGACGCTGTACTTCATCCGCAGAAGCTTTACGCAATTCCTCCCTTGTATATAAAAGCTCTGCCGTGCTCTCCATCCGGACCTTCCTGCTGCGTTCCTCATCCCAGAAAGGATTTGCCAGATAACATCCGTGACTGTATATAACCACCAGGGGAACATCCAGAAATTTTGCCAGCTTCCCGAGATTATCCGGAAGCGTAGAAGTGATACCGGCATCACAGTGCCTTGACTCAGGAAACAGGACCACGGTCTGCTTTAACTGCTTAAGTGCATACCTGATGTTCAGCATTACGGACACATCAGGAACATAACGCCTCTTTCCTATGCATCCCCCTGCGCGGTAAGCTGCATTTCCAAAAGCTGCAAAACCTTCCATATCCGACACATAATTTGCCCTATGGGGAAAAAGCATTCTCGGAACTATAAAATAATCGGAAAATCCCTGATGTGTGGAGTAAACAAGAAACGGCGGTTTAAGGCCTTCCATACGGATCTTATTTTTCTTAAGTCCCGGTGTTGACACAAGCGCAGCCCCCCAGAGCAGCAAAAGCAACGGCGGAAACTGTTTCACAGGCTTCCGCGACATGTCATACGGTGTCATATCCTTTTGTTTATTATCAAGTCCCATCCAGTATAAAATCCATTTTTTTTCCGTCTGCAGGATGCCTGAAGGTCAGGTGGTACGCACACAGGCATAGCTGCCTGATCCCTTTTTCTTTTGCATAAGCTTTTGATTCCTCATTGCCATACTTAAGGTCTCCGACTATAGGAACCCCCGCATATGAGAGCTGTACTCTTATCTGATGATGTCTCCCACTCAGAAGCTTAATATTCACGCACTCAGTCTTATCATCAGATTCATCTTTCGCCTGATTTTTATCCACCACTTCGTATTCAAGCTCAGCAAGCTTTCCGCCCTGAGCCTTTGACACTACTGCCGAACTGTTGGTCCTTCCATCCTTTAAAAGGTAATTGGAAAGCTTCCCCGATTTTTCCTTCATATGTCCGTATACGACAGCTCTGTATAACTTTTCCATACCGGGGGATTCACCGGATGCCTGCTTTGATAATATCCCCGCTGATCTTTTATCCCTGGCAAAAACCAGTATACCCTCTACCGGCTGATCAAGGCGGTGGATCACAGCTATGTATGGTTCCACAGCCCGTGACCGCTTTCCCTTTATGCCATTAGCTTTCTCCGCCAGATATTTCTTCAGTTCCGTCACCATATCCGGACTGCCTATTGAGGCAGACTGGACTGCTATCCCGGAAAACTTGTGGCAGACTATGATATTGTCATCTTCATATATTATATCTATACGCTTATCCATAATTAACTTTACCGAAATCATTTTTCCTCATCCGAAACCGGCTTTCTTGATCGCATCTCCTTAAAGAAATCTGTCAGCACCCTGCTGCATTCTTCCTCACATACGCCCCTTGTAACCTCAACTTTATGGTTAAAACCGTCCATCTCCAGTATATTCAGAACAGATCCGGCACAGCCTGCTTTCGGACTCATGCAGCCGATCACCACACGGTCCATTCTTGCCTGCATAACAGCACCCGCACACATCTGGCAGGGTTCAAGAGTTACATACATGGTTGCCCCCTCAAGGCGCCAGTCGTCAAGCTTTTTACCGGCCTTTTTAATGGCTGTGATCTCTGCGTGAGAAAGCGTACTCTTATCGGTATTGCGGCGATTGTACCCCCGGCCTATGATCTTTCCTACGAGCTCAGTCCTCGTCTTATCTGAAAACTTTTTCCTGTCGCCCTTATCCCTTATTCCATTATATACTATCACACAGCCAATGGGCACTTCCCCGGCCTCTGCCGCTTTCTGTGCCTGCTTAATAGCTTCCTTCATGTATTTGATATCCGTTTCTTCGCATGTCATTTTTACACCAACTTTTTATTCGAAGACACCCTCTAAATTACTATTCGCCATCGTTTCTATTTTATAACAGAACCAACTGATCTGCAAAAAAAACACTTTTAGGCTATAATGTAGCGAGTATGGATTTACCAGCTAAAATTCCATTTGGGCTGGAAGATTCAATATAAGAAAAAGGAGCCAATAAAATGCTGATAGGAGGCTTTCAGTCAACCACATTACTGGATTATCCCGGACATCTCGCATGCACGGTCTTTACACAGGGCTGTAATTTCCGCTGCCCCTTCTGTCAGAACGGCTCACTGGTCCTGCCGGAAAAATTCGACACTCCTTTCACCGAAGAAGATATACTTGCAAGGATCCGTAAGCGGTCCGGAATATATGAGGGGGTCTGCGTAAGCGGCGGCGAACCCACAAACCAGCCGGATCTTGCAGAGTTCCTGAAAAAGATTAAAGACATGGGGCTTTTAGTAAAACTCGATTCCAACGGCACCAGACCTGAAATACTGAAGCAGCTATATGAGGATTCACTGATAGATATGATAGCAATGGATATAAAGGCTTCCCCGGCACAGTTTGCGGAAGTGTGCGGACTGGGAAAAGTCGACAGCAGCTTTGCCGGAAAACTCCTTGAAAAAACTACCGAATCTATTGAATTTATAATGAACTGCGGCATAGAGTATGAATTCCGCACCACTCTGGTTAAGGGACTGCATGACATTTCACAAACAGAAGCAATGGCAAAACAGATAAGCGGCGCAAAGGCTTATTTTCTCCAGTCATATACAGACAGTGAACTTATAATCAATAAACTAAGTGGAAATGAAAAGCAGTTTGAAAGCTTTTCCTCAGATGAGTTAAATGATATTCTCATGACAGTAAGAAAGCATGTTCCCACCGCATGCCTGAGGGGTGTAGACTAGCTGCGCTAATGCTATCAGCAGTCTAACAGTCGCAATACATCAGGCGTCTGCAGTTTTGTATTCAAGATAGCGGTCCACCATGAGAGCGATTTTTAATGTCACGGCATCATCAAAATTCCTGATATCCAGACCTGTCTTTTTCTGGAGCTTTTCTATACGATAGGTAAGAGTATTCCTGTGAATGTAAAGATCTCTCGCTGTCTCCGCCAGACTTAGGTTTCTGTCGAAGTAACTGTTGATCATCTTGAGCTCATCATCGTTAAGGGTAAACTTCTTCTTCTCACCAAAAATCTCATCCATAAAAAGCTCGCACAATGAAACCGGAAGCTCTGCAATGAGCCGGCCTATCCCCAGTTCATCACATGATATAACATAACGCTCGGTATAAAAAATGCCGGCGACCTCCATTGCAAGCTTAGCCTGCAGATAAGACTCCTGTATCTGAGCCACGCCGGTCACAGGCTTTCCGCAGGAAACCCTGACCTTTTCCATAAGCTCGGTATTAACAGTACTCACTATGGAACCTGCCGTCTTGTTAAGCATATCTTTTTCTTTTTTGCCTGAGAGTTCTTTTATGAAGAGGATAGAATGTTCATTTAAAGGCATAATAACATTATCGCCTTCCCCGGCGAAAATCTCTGCCAGAAGACCTGCTGATACACCGGACCTTGACTGCTCTATCAGCAATGCCGCATATCTTTTGTCCAAAGAAAAGCCGTACCTTTCAGCCTTTTCCTGTATCTCCGCCTCGGTAAACCTTCCCTCGATAACAGCCCGTAAAAAGCCCTCCCTGCTGTCCACAGCTTTTATCTCTTCGATGATCCGTACCAGGACATCTGTCGGGAAAGTCCCCCGGAGGGTTATATCACCATTCTTTATGCCTTCCACCTCAAGCCCTGCCCCGGTCAGTTCATTAAGAGCTTTTATCTTTTCTGCAGCTTCGCGTTTATTCATAATCTGTTCTATCTATCCTATAACAGCCTGCATCTTCTGCAGGGATGCCTCCCAACTATAATTGTTCTTGATATAGAATTTTGCCCTCACTCTTACCTTGGCATAATTCTCATCACTTATAGTTTCCATATCCTTTATTATCCTGCAACATTCAAGGTCACCATTATATGTATACCCCGCCTCGCTGCGCTTGATCTGCTCATTTATGTTTTCACAGTTATGATCCGCTATAGGGGGCACCCCAAGCGCCATCCCCATAAGACAATAATCCTTATTTATGGAGACGGATGCGGGAATCCACTGGAACTTTGCTCCTGCCAGAGCTGTAAGCTTTTCCCTTTCAGAGAGAAAACCCGGATAATAAGCACCGATATTTCTTGGAAGCACCATATCATTGTCAGCCCTTCCTATCGCCACAAGACTTATGGGAGCAGATGCCCGGCCGCCACGGTATTTCTTATAAATATCAAACATTCGATCACAGCCCAGCTTATTGCTTATTCTTCCGCTGTATATGATATAGTCGCCCTCTATCCCGTATTTTGCCTTGAAGTCTTCCACTGCTTTCAGACGCTTCATGGCATCAGTCAGAAAGTCCGGTACATCTATACCCACAGAAACTACAGCCTGTTTCTTCTCGTCCAGCTTTATGTTGCTGTTCACAAAACGCTGTTCGCTCTCATTTCTGAAGATTATCCCCCTGACCGACTTAAATATATCTTTATAGACCTTGTACTTTATCTGTTTTACATCCAGTTCCGGAGATACAAGGGGAATAAGAATTGCTTTATCAGAAACGTTGTGATATGCATAGGCAGTAGTAAAATACTGGAATGTGATAAAGATAAAACGGTCATAATCATCCTTATGCTCTTTTATAAAAGCAGCCAGACCGCGGGTGACCGGTCCCTGTGCGTATATACGCTTCTGATCCAGGGAACCTCCAAGTACTCCAAGACGTTCACGCATGGCATCGAGCTTTTCGAATTCCTCTATGTCCCTGTTCTGGGTAGTCCTGAAGCGCCAGATGGTTATACCATCTTCTTCACTCTCGCCTTCAGGGAAGTGATTTGCCCATGTCTGATAATCGGAAGCCGTGGTCGTGAGCACGTCAACAGAATAGAACCCCTTAAGCTTCTGTACAAGTTCGTAGGCATAATTGGGGACAGGTCCCGCAACTTCCTGACCATATCTGGGTAGTACTACCGCTATTTTTTTAACTTCTTCTCCCATTCTGATAAATTATACGGGATTTATTTAGAATTGGCAAACTGAATTATTGCCGGATTATCATTGCGAAAAAAGCCGCAGGGCTTTCGCCCTGCGGCTCCATTAATCTTACTGTAAATCTTTTGCCAGATCTTAGTTGGTGATGATGTGCTCTGTTTCCTTATCGAATACATGAATCTTCTCTGTATCGAAAGCGAATCTTACAACATCGCCGGGTCTTGCTGTAGTTCTGGGATCAACTCTTGCAGTCATCGGGAACTCATCAAGATCAAAATACAGGTAAACTTCAGCACCAAGAAGCTCGTATACACGGATGCTTGCTTCGAATACGCTGGTAGGAGAAGCCTCAACCATCATCTCTGAATCATAAACGTCCTCAGGTCTGATACCGAATGTAACGGTCTTTCCGTCATATCCGCCCTCGATAAGCTTCTTGCTCTTTTCAGGAGGAAGAGGAACAGCCTTGTTAGCAATCTTCAGGTAAGCTGTCTCACCCTGAATCTCAACAACAGCATCAAGGAAGTTCATCTGAGGTGATCCCATGAAGCCTGCTACGAACAGGTTCTGAGGTCTGTCGTAAAGGTTCTGAGGTGTGTCAACCTGCTGGATAACACCATCCTTCATAACAACGATCCTGGTACCAAGTGTCATAGCCTCGGTCTGATCGTGTGTAACGTAGATGATGGTGGTGCCGAGACGCTGATGAAGCTTAGCGATCTCAATTCTCATCTGTACACGGAGCTTAGCATCAAGGTTTGAAAGAGGCTCGTCCATAAGGAATACCTTAGGATTACGAACGATAGCACGTCCCATGGCAACACGCTGTCTCTGTCCACCGGAGAGAGCCTTGGGCTTACGCTCAAGATAAGGAACAAGGTCGAGGATCTTAGCTGCTTCCTTAACCATCTTATCGATCTCGTCTGAAGGAACCTTACGAAGCTTAAGACCGAATGCCATGTTATCATAAACGGTCATGTGAGGATACA
>DGSK01000019.1:9289-38294 GCA_002393955.1 Lachnospiraceae bacterium UBA4364
GCGTAGTTCTGGAATACCATCGCGATATCACGATCCTTAGGCTCTACATCGTTAACCAGTCTGTCGCCGATACGAAGCTCACCGGAAGAGATATCCTCAAGACCTGCGATCATACGAAGAGTTGTTGACTTACCGCATCCTGAAGGTCCAACGAAGATGATGAACTCCTGGTCTGCGATTTCAAGGTTGAAATCCTTAACAGCTTCGAATCCGTTGGGATAAACCTTGCAAATGTTTTTTAATGAAAGACTTGCCATTTTTAACCTCCTGAAATTTATAGTTTTTAATTAACAGTTTTCCTTTTCATCTGTCCGTGGTAACCGCACATTGCAGTTACTCAACCTGACATTGGTAATTCTACTTTTTTATGAAAGCACTTTCAATTGACCGTTCGACGAAAAAAAGTGAAATGTTTTCGTTATTGTAACGAAAGCTATAAATCGTTATTTGTAACAAGCAGAGTTTCTTTCCCTGCTTCATTTTCCACCTGCGTCTTTATGATGGATTTCCTAACATCCATACTGCCCTTACCGTCTACTCCGCCAAATGCATAATTCTTCGTACCATTTCCGGTGTAGCGATAGGACACCTCATCCATAAGGATTTCCGAAATACCCTTAAGTGCACCGGTTCCCGTGGCGGTTCCGGCATTTATATCCATATCAACGCCAAGCTCCTTGAACCTGATCACCGCCTTAGCGCCTGCACCGCTTCCGAAAGCAGTATATTCATCAGCCGTCGCTTTACAATGGAAGTAGGTCTTTGACATTCCCATATCAGCATTTCCATTGATCGAGCCTATGCCGACTCCGGTTCCCCCGAGGAAAGTCATGTCAATATCACAGCTGTTTACATCGAGCTTTATATCACCTTCTACACAGCCTATCCCGGTTCCGGTATCACTGTTCTGGTGTATTATGTATTTTCCCCGGTAAATATGAATATCCGCGCCCTCAGTGCCGCCTATTCCAACGCCCTTTGTTCCGGCGGTCTCCAGCAGTATGGTGCCATCCTGGTAAAACTCCATGCAGCCGGCACTTCCGCCTGTAAATCCTATAGCGGCGTACTCCCTGCGGTTTGCCTGTATGGTCAGATCACCGTCACCCAATACCGTAAGCTGTGCACCTTCCGGCACCATGATGCCTCCGCCGATAAATGTATTTTCCCCGTGGAGCAACAGCGTAAGCTTTGCACCGGGAGCAATATCTATGCACGGCCCTAATTTCGGACTGACGAGACTTACATTCTCAAGGGTGATCTGCCCGTCATAGCCCTCCTGTATTTCTATCGTCAGCTCTGTCTTCTGTCCCGGAGTTCCGCTGAGCACATAATCCCTGAAAGAAACTTCCTCACCACCAGATACGATCTTCTGATATCCCTCGCGCACCAGAGATCCGGCAGAGAGCCTGCTTACTCTCCCTGTCATATATCCTCTGCGGTTTGCTCCTTCCTGGTGTTCTTTCTGATATCTGCATATTTCCTCTGCAATCTTCTGCTCAATGTGCTGCAGTATCTCCGGCGACGGTCTTCCGGTATAAAACCCCTGTATAAGGTCACAGCCTAAACCTATGACCGTACGGAGTTCATCTGCGGTTTCCACGCCTTCAGCCAGCACCTTTATACCATTATCATGTGAAAAGCTCACTATCTCCCTTACAAAATGCTGTTTGGAAGGGCTGTCCTGTATTCCCGATAAAAGGGATCGGTCTACCTTAACATAATCCGGCATATACCGGAGCAGATTGGAAGCATTAGAATATCCGGTTCCGTAATCATCAACAGCAGTTCCTATACCCATATCCGAGTAACGGGATTTCATAGCAGAAAGCGCCTCGTCATCAAGCTCAGCCTGTTCCGTAAGCTCCACCACTGCCTGTCCGCCACATTCGACCAGCAGTTTCTCTATGCGTTTTTCATCCTCAGCGGAGAGTTTTGTTCCCGGAATGCTGTTAATAAAAACATGACGATTTCCGAAATCCTCTTTCTTTTCCCGCAGATGTTCAAGTACATTTATAAAAGTAGCCTTCTCCACATCATGTAGTCTGCGGAGCATATCGGCATATTTTATGATATCAAGAGGTGAGATCTTTCTTTCCGTCCTGGCACGCATCAAAGCTTCGAATGCATATATGCTTCCATCAGCAGTGCTTACGATAGGCTGGAAATGGTAAGTAAAAAGGTTATCATCAAGTATCCTGTTTACGCACTCTATTGCTTCTTCGTCTTCCCCGGAGAGCTCCTTTTCACCTGCAAATCCTGCCGGGAATTTTGCCAGCACTCCGGATCTGCGGATTGCCTTCATAAGAAGTGTCCGGCGCATGCTCTCCAGACCACTGCAGAATGAAAGTATCCACAGGCGGTAGATCTCATCATAGCTTCGTGTAAAATTCCCATAGCTGATCACAGCATATCCAAAATTCCTTGCTCCGAAATAAAGAGGCGTGAATGTATATGAACACGGAGCCTCATGCTCCTCATAAAGCTCAGGTAAAAGTGAAAGAGAAGAAAAACTTTCTGTCTGCCCTACACGGTCTATGCGTCCGCCTCCCCTGTATGACGCAAGTACCCGGATCATCTGAGCAGGATATGAAGAAACCGTCATCGTATCATCATCTGACAGCGACGGATCAGCCCAATCCTTCGGAATACACAAGTGAAAACTGTCAATATCTTTTAACTGATATACATGTGAATACACTGTATCCACGAAGCCCCTTAAATCCTTTTGTGCGATCATGTCTTCAACAAAATGATTATGGAGCGAATAGAAACCTTCTTCAGAAAGAACCGTGGTCCAGGACTCCCTTCTCAGGCTGTTATAAATATGGCCATCATCCTGGCATCCACAGCTTGTACCTATGAAAAGCTCCGTCTCGTCCCTGGATTCATCTACAGACCCACCATTCATCAGCCTCACTATGCTTCTGGCAGCTCTTGAGCCTGTTGCTCTTGCGGGAATATATGCACTGGTCAGGGGTTTTGGACTTCTCTGACCCTCATCAGATGTATCAAAGCCTATAACAGCTATATCCCCGGGAATCTTTAAACCGGCCGCCACCAGCTCTTCACACAGCCCGATAGCCATAAAGTCATTGGCACAGGCAACCGCTTCCGGCAGGTCTTCTCTTTTCTTTAGAAGCCGTCCGGCACACTTTTTCCCGCCGGTATACCAGTAATCACCGTAAAAAATCCTGTCATCTCTTACCGGAAGACCAGCTTCACTCATTACATCCTTATATGCCTGAAGCCTTATCTTTGAGTGCTCATGCCATTTCTTGCCGGTCAGGAATGCAATATCCCGGTAACCATGCACCTTCACAAGATGCTCTATCAGCTGTTTCACCGGGGTATAACTATCTGTACATATATATGGAAACGTCTTGCTCTCCAGATCCACATAGAGTACCGGTCCGTTAAATTCAGCCTTAATCCTGTCCTCGATCTCCCCGGCCATCCCCGGTGTCTGTATAGTGTCAGGCAGTACAACCACAGCGTCAAAAAGGTCAAAATTAACCAGGGAATAAATTCTTTTATCCCCTTTTTCCCTAGCCTCCGTATCCTGATACTTTAAATACATGGAAAAAATGCAGACATCAAGATCAGCTTCAAATGCCTGCTTCAGAAATCCGTCAATAAAACGGCACTGATAGAATTCTTCTGCCTGCCCAAGCAGCAGTGCGATCCTTTTTCTTACTGCCATAAGCTTACATTTTCATTCCCCGAACTCTCTCTTCCTGATGATCTCCGCCTGATGAATGATCTTTTCTTTCCATTCGTCATCCTGTGCCTCTAACTGATACACATTATATCCAAACTGGCGGCCAAGGGTACATACGATCGCCTCATCATCAATGTGAAGCGAAATGCGGTATCTGCTGGGAAGTTTTTGCGGAAGCGTCTCTTTATTGTCACGCTGAACTTCTTTCAAGTGTCGATTACCGTTTACTATGCCGTCAAACTTAACATGATAGCATGCAAAGAGCCCGGTTATGTATTGTTCTGACCTGAAAGATGAAGTATAGACCCACACTTCATATCCCATCTTTTGCAGCGTATTTATCAGTTCCGGTGTGCCCAGACGCAGCCGTTCCTTATATATCTTATTAAGAGGAAAATGCAGTTCCGGTTCGGTCTTGTGTGTACGAGGCGATACAAAAAGCACCTCATCAAGATCGAAAGAAACACGCATCTTATTGTTACTTTTCTGCATCCGGATATAACCCCTTTATGATGTTTATAACAGCATAGGACCAGCCGTTCTCATCCTCTTTTATCTCTATATCCTGAAAATCCTTTTTATCCCTGAAGGAGCGGACCACAAAGTCCTTCTCAATATGAAGGGTCTCTTCATACTTGTTTTCCATGAGTTCCTTGAGCCTCTGCCTTGTAGCCTCATGTTCCTTCGCTTTCCTGTCCGTCCCGGTAATTATGCCATCCAGTTTGACGGAATATTTTTTAAAATAACTGCTGATATAATCATACGAATAAAGCTTTGCCGTGTAGACCCATATGTCATAACCGTTTTTGCTCAGAATATGTAAGAGCGAGGGAATCCCCAGTCTGATCCTTTCTTTGTATATCCTGTTTACCGGAAATCCCAAAGGCTTTTCTGCCGGCACATCATTAGGGTCACAGAATACAATCTCATCCAAGTCTATGGTAACCCTCTTATTATGATTTGAAACCATGAGCATTTTTTTGACATCGGTTTCCTGTGTGAGATTAATGATGGTTATGGGCACCCTTTTAATGTTTGCCCGCATGGCACCTACCCACCTGTGGTGGCCATTCAGTATCATATATCCACTGGGGTGGATCTTCTGCACCATGATAGACTCATCCCAAGGGGTATCTTTTACCTTGCCTGTTGTTCTGAATTTACTCTCATAATTTGCAATGATCGAATAATTCGGGCCTATATTGGGAAAGCTGAATTCATCATCAGGATTAGGATGCAAGTCAGCAGTTTTAGCAGACCTGATAATGGCACGTTCTAACAGACTTGCCTTGAGCGGAACATATACCCCCTCGTATTTGTTTACCTCTTTTGCCAGAAGTTTTTTTAAGTCTTCATTTGAGATTGCCATGGCACCTTCCTTTCTCTACCCCCATTCAAAACAGTCTCAACAGACAGTATTCATCATAATGCCATCACATATATCTGGCAAGGATTTGCCTCATCCCAGTATTCCGGGAATACTTCAAACTCCTTAAAGCCCCATGCTATATATGCACGGTTCGTACGGTCATAATCCTCATACATCCCCATCTTCACGGTCTTTACCTGGATAAAGCTGTATCCGGCATCCGCTGCAGCTTTCCTGGCACTTTCAAAAAGCTTACGCCCCACACCCTGACTGTGGAATTCCTTAAGCACGCCCATTACCGCAAGTTCCATGGTAGCATCTCCGGTTTCCTTAAGATATAAAAATCCGACAGGTCTTTCGCCATCATATGCCGCAAAAAATATTTTTCCGGGGCTGTCCGAAATATAACCCTCCCTTGATTCCGTAACCTCAAACCACTCTGTAAGTGACTCAAGTATTGTACGGCTTATCTCTTTTTTCTTTTCGTCATCTTTTATCCAGATAATTTCCATTACCGTATCGCCCCTCTGTTTTTACCGCACCCCTGTATTTATATTATACCACTTTCCTTCACGGCCTTTAGAGCCTCTGCAATCTCTTCCGGCGGGAGCACAAGCGCAAACCTGACATATCCCTCACCATGAGGTCCGAAGCTTGCCCCGGGGGTGCAGAGTACACCAGCCTTATTCAGCAGGTCCATGCAGAACTCCATACTTGAAGTATATGTCTCGGGGATTGGAGCCCATACAAACATGCTGCCCTTCGTATCCGGTATATTCCATTCTATTGCCCTTGCACCTCCGCAAAGAGCATCACGGCGCGCCTGATAGTCAGCACACTGTTCCACCACCATTTCGGTGGGGCCTTCAAGCGCAGCTATGGCTGCCTTCTGTATAGGCAGGAACATTCCGAAATCAATCTGGCTCCTCAAAAGCTTAACCGCATCAACCACATCCTTCCTCCCGATCAGGAAGCTTATGCGGGCACCGGTCACATTAAAGGATTTGGACAGACTGAAAAACTCAACTCCCACATCCATTGCACCTTCGGCAGCAAGAAAGCTTCCGCCCTTTATCCCGTCAAATATGATGTCGCTGTATGCATTGTCATGGACTATGAGCACATCATATTTTTTAGCCCATGCGACAATCTCATCATATATTCCTGCTCTCGCAATGGAGCCCACCGGATTAGCCGGGAGACTCACTATCATGTACTTGGCCCTGCGTGCCACATCCTCTGGTATATCCTCAAGATACGGCAGGAAATCATGCTCCTTTGAAAGAGGATAGTACCAGGGCTCAGCCTCTGCTAAGAAACTCCCTGCCTGAAATACAGGATAGCAGGGATCCGGCAGAAGAACCACATCCCCTTTATTGCAAAGGGCAAGTGCTAAATGTCCCACGCCCTCCTGGGTACCGTAGCAGCTCATGACCTGCTCCGGTCCTATGGTGACACCGTATCTTTTTTTATAATAAGCACATACGGCTTCCAGCAGTTCGGGCAGATCGCGAAGTGCATACTTCCAGTTTTCAGGATCTGCCGCCGCCTCCGTCAGTGCTTTCCGTATATGCTCCGGAGTCCTAAAATCCGGAGTGCCCACGCTAAGGTTGTATATCTTACGGCCATGAGCCTCCAGCTCCAGCTTCTTATTGTTGAGGGAGGCAAATATTTCCTCCCCGAAACGGTCAAGTCTGTCTGCAAATTTCATTTTATCCTCCCGCTGCATACCTTATGATATGTTATAAAAAACTTTTCAATTATTCTTTTAAGTAAAACTTTTTAATTGTACTTCTAAATTATGAGCACTCAGTAAAACTAACTCAATTTAGTCTCGCAAGCATCCTGTACTCAATACAGCTGTTTTCCGGTGCTCTTATTATAGTCATCAAACAGCTTTAAACATTCTTCCCGGTCTTCTTCCACTACCGGCATGATCTCTGTCTCACCTGCTATATAGTCATAAAACCTGTCATCCCTGAAGCCTATCCCGTCCGTGTCCTTGCGGTTGCAGCCGTATCGCACCTCACTTATATTCGCCCAGAGTGAAGCACCTAAGCACATGGGACATGGCTCGGCTGTAGTATACAGTATGCTTCCGCTTAAGTCATGAGTGCCCGCCTTTCTGCAGGCATCCCTTATGGCCTCCACTTCACCATGGCAGGTAGGGTCTTTTTTCAAAAGTACTCTGTTATGTCCCCGGCCGATTATCTTTCCGTCCTTAACGATCACACAGCCAAAAGGTCCGCCGTCACCGGCATTTATCCCGTCATAGGCTTCTTTTATGGCTTCCTGCATGTAGCTGTCACTCATATTTCCTCTTTCTGCAGCTTTAATGGCTGCGCATAGCAAACTTAATGCTCCTTATCTGCTATGTCAATCTAGCCCAGCCTGTCCAGGATCTTCTGCCATGCGGCACGGCTTGCATCCGAAGGCATCCTGAGATCCCCCCTGGGAGATACCGCAACCGATCCCACCTTGGGACCGTCAGGGAGGCAGGACCGCTTGAACTGCTGTGCAAAGAAACGTCTATAGAATACCTTAAGCCACTTAAGGATGGTTTCTTTATCATATGTTCCTTCAAAGCTCCTGCATGCTATGCGATAGATCTTGTCAGGTGCAAAACCGGCTCTCAGCATATAGTACAGGAAATAGTCATGAAGCTCATACGGACCTACAAGATCCTCTGTACGCTGGGAGATCTCACCGTTTTCAGGCGGAAGAAGCTCAGGGCTCACCGGTGTATCCAGAACATCCCGAAGTACAGCCGACACTTCATCATTGCCACAGCTATCCGCGTAATAAGCCACCAGATGACGGACCAGTGTCTTAGGCACACCTGCGTTTACGCCGTACATGGACATATGGTCGCCGTTATACGTAGCCCAGCCAAGAGCCAGCTCACTCATATCTCCGGTTCCGATGACAAGACCGTTTTCCTTATTGGCCATATCCATAAGCACCTGCGTCCGCTCCCTGGCCTGACAGTTTTCGTAGGTCACACTATGGTCATTTTCATCATGTCCTATGTCACTGAAATGCTGTCTTACTGACGCTGCTATATCGACCGTTATAAGCTCACATCCCAATGCTTCCGAAAGTCTTACCGCGTTTCCCTTTGTCCTGCTTGTCGTTCCAAAGCAGGGCATGGTAACAGCCTTAATACCCTTGCGGTCAAGCCCCGCCATATCAAAAGCCCTTACTGTTACCAGCAGTGCCAGTGTGGAATCCAATCCGCCTGACACACCTATCACAGCGGTCTTTAAGCCGGTATGCTCATATCTCTTCTTCAGGCCATAGCTCTGAATCGAAAGTATCTCTTCGCATCTGTCTGCGCGCGCCGCCGCATCAGAGGGAACAAAGGGGGCCGGATCAAATATGCGCTCAAGAGCAGTATCGCATTTTTCCAGTTCAAATCCGACTCTTGTGAAACCATCTACAGCCTTAAGAGGAACATCAAAAGTAGTCATCCTCCTGCGCTCACTCATAAGCCTCTTTATATCAATATCAGCTCTTGCGGTACCGGCCTCAAAACGTTTCGTCTCTGAAAGTATTCTTCCGTTCTCGGCTATGATGTTATGCCCCGAGAAAACCAGATCCTGTGTGGACTCTCCCTCTGCCGCACTGCAGTATACATATGCACACAGCAGCCTTGAGCTTGTCATTCCCACAAGTCCCCTTCTGTATTCAGCCTTGCCTACCGTCTCATTTGACGCAGACAGATTTACGATTATATTTGCACCCGCCATAGCCAGTGAGGTCGAAGGCGGATCGGGAACCCACAGATCCTCGCATATCTCGCAGCCCACAGCCAGCCCGTCTATCACATCAGACTGGAATATCAGATTTCCTCCAAAGGGAACGGTCTGTCCGGCGAAATCAACAAAAACCGCTTCCTCCTGACCTGCAGCAAAATGCCTCTGCTCATAAAACTCAGCGTAATTCGGAAGATACCTCTTAGGGACAAATCCTTTTATACCTGCGTGTGAAAAAACTGCCGCCACATTATAGAGCTTTCCGCAAAGCTCCATTGGAAGCCCTATGAAAACAAGTGCGTCCACGTCAGCGGTTTCCACTATGACACGGCACAGCTGCTCTTTTGCCTCTGCTATAAGGGTATCCTGAAGAAACAGATCCTGGCAGGTATAGCCGGTCAGCACCAGCTCCGGCAGTACGATTATCTTTGCCCCCTTAGCCGCCTCTGCCTTTATGGCTTCAATACATACACCGGCATTGTATTCCGGATCCGCAACCTTTATCTTCGGTGTAACTGCCGATACTTTTATAAATCCATGCTGCATGATTTTTCCTCCAAACTTGATCTGTTGCTGCTTTCTCCATCTTCAGAAAATGCATGTGTATATTATATACTATAATCCCCCACTTGTTATATACCACTAACTTCCACGTACAGACTGCCTGCCTGACGCCGGTGCCGTTCGCACTGCTTACTTAAACACTATCAGGCATGGCTCTATCACACTTTCTTTGTGCACTCCCTTGCGATGAAAAAGATCCGCTCACTGTCTTTGGAAACCGGTACTTTCTCTGAAAGTGCTCCAGTCTCATCCCCGTCAAATGCTTCGATAAATTCAAGTCCCGATTCCTCAATCAGCTGTTTTACCTTTTCATATTCATAACCTCTCTGGAAATGGGTTTCTTCCTGCTTTTCATACAGCCCGTTTTCATTGCGGATAAAAAGCGTAAGGTCATACTCATTTACAGCCTTATCTTCATCATAAAAGTTTTCCCAGATGAAGCTGCAGTCATCGCGATTCTCCGCAATGGTCATATCACCTATGACATCACGGTATTTATGAACCGTATTTATATCAAATAAAAATAAGCCGCCGGGATCCAGATAATTGTTCACAAGTTCAAAGACCCTTTTCAGCTCATTTTCTTCCAAAATATAATTAAGGCTGTCGCAGACACAAACAACCGCACGCATCGTTCCATACAGTTCGAAATCCCTCATATCCTGACACAGATAGAGTATGTCATTTCCGGAGCTTTCCTTTTTAAGCTTTGCCTGCTCCAGCATTTCAGGAGAAAGATCCACACCGGTCATATCGTATCCGGCAGACGCAAGCAGCTCTGTCATGGTACCGCTCCCGCATCCAAGATCGAGCACCAACCCGTCCTTTATGTCATAGTCACGCATAATGGAAATAATGCGTTCACTCCACTCTTTATACGGAACGTCCTCCATCAATTCATCATATACTTCTGCGAAGCCTGTATACTCGTCCATCGAACTCCTCGTGCCTAATAAACAACTGTATTCTGCACAGACCGGAAAACAGTGCTAATTTACTCAGCCTTCTCTTCCTTCTTCACATCCCCGCCAAGGAAATATGCGATCACGCAACCTATTGCAAATGCAACAACTGCTGTAATAATCTTCAGAGCATTCAGCTCTGCAAAGATGTCTTTGTTCATAATGATGATTGCAAATGGTGACGCACTGATAAGTCCTATTATGCACCAGTATACGATCAGCGCATATTTCTTAAAAAGGAATTCAATAAGCTTTGCAATGGCAACTATACCGATGAGTACGCCTATCCCAAAGGGAAAAAGCACACCGACACCTGCCATAAGCCCCGGGATATCCATATTCTTAAGTGCGCTTACCGTATCATTTATCGTTGATATTATGGGTTGATAGAAACCAAGGAGCATCATCATCATGGAACCGCTGACACCGGGAACAACCATGGTAGCTGCAGCTATGATACCTGCACCTACAAGCTTGAGTACTGTCAGCAGGCCAAAACTCAGATCCACATCCGCACCGGTCACCCCGTCAAGCAGTGCAAGTCCCACTACCAGAGCAAAGAAGATGATAAAGCCTGCTATATGACCTGCATTGAATTTTTTTCCTTTGATCTCTTTTATCAACATCGGAAGACCACCGAGTATAAGCCCGATAAAGAAAAGATTGGTCTGCACCGGAAGGATCTCAAACAGCCATTCTATGATCTTTGCCAGACCTACTATGCCCAGTCCCATTCCTATGCCTATCGGCAGGAGCGTAATGATGCTTTTCTTAAACTCCTTAAAAATATTCGTAAGCGCAAAGATCATCTTGTCATATATTCCCATGGATACCGCCATGGTTCCACCGCTTACTCCGGGTATGACATTGGCTATACCTATCACCATGCCCTTTAAGATATCAAGAATAAATTTCATAATTTCCTCCCATTATATATATTACCTATACCACATCAATATTAAACGAATTAAGTATCTGCAGCTTTTGTGACAGACAGCGCCTTGTATTTAAGCATTATCGGCCGCGAGAGCACAATAACCGAATTCATTTACCATAACATAAATGTGCCAGTACGATACATGCTATCTTCCAAGATACTCCTTTAATGCAGCCAGCAACAGATTTGCTTCTTCGTCCGTACCCACGGTAATGCGCAGATAATTGTCTATCCTGTCCTGCTTAAAATACCGGACATATATATTTTTTTCACGGAGATATTTAAAAATCTCTTCTGCAGGCTTTGTCTCATGTGACGCAAAGATAAAATTGCTCTTTGAATCCGGAAATGAAAAGCCAAGTGAAGCAAGTTCCTTTTTCATGTACTCCCTGGTATTTATTATCTTTGAAAGCGTCTGCTTAAAATACCCGTCATCCTTCACAGCCTCCGTCCCAAGCTCCAGTGAAGGACGGTTCATTGTATATGAATTTACAGAGTATTTCACATCATTCAGGAACTTTATAAGCTTCGCATTACCTATGGCAAAGCCTATACGGAGACCTGCCATTGCACGGGATTTGGAAAAAGTCCGGATGACCAGCAGGTTGTCATATTTTGATACAAGTGATAATGCACTTGACCCTTCCTCTGCAAAATCGATGTAGGCTTCGTCTATCATCACTATACTTTCAGGATTGGACTTTACTATATCCTCTATCAGCGAAAGATCCTCAAGCACACCCGTAGGGGCATTAGGATTAGGAATTATTATCCCGCCGTTTTCCTGCTTGTAATCGTTTATATTTATCCTGAAATCCGGATCAAGCGCTGCCTTCTTATATGGTATCTTGTACACATCAGACCATACCGGATAGAAGGAATATGTTATGTCCGGAAAAAGTATGGGCTTGTCGGAATTAAAGAAAGTAAGGAATGCCATCGAGATGACATCATCCGATCCCACACCCACAAATACCTGATCCGAACCTACACCGTAGTACTCTGCCAGCACTTCCACAAGAGATGCGGCATCCGGTGCCGGATAGAGCCTCAGATCCTCGTAACTCTCAGATTCCAAAAGTTTCTTCACTCCGGGTGCCGGAGGATATGGGCATTCATTCGTATTAAGTTTTATTATCCGCTCTGTTGATTTCGGCTGCTCACCCGGCGTATAGGGGACAACCTTCCTTACATTTTTTTCCCAGCTCATTTTTATTTTCCTCTTTTGTATTTTTATGTGCTGTCACGCATTTCCCTCGCTCTTATTTTCTCAAACTCATTTTCATACTCACTCTCGTATTCAAAGAGATAGGTTTCGTAGGGATTGATTATCAGAGTATCCTTGTATGTCTTCAGTCTTTTGTACTCCCTGCCGTAGTTTGCATGCACATGTCCGTGCAGAAAATACCTTGGCGAATTCTTGTCCAGCAGTTTATTAAAGGCTTTAAATCCCGTATGGGGAAGATCGCTTCCGTCGCCTATCTGAAAAGCCGGCGAGTGGGTGACAAGTATGTCAAACCCCTCATTCTTCCTTATTTTGGGCCACAGCCTCGTAACCCTCAGGTTCATCTCGTTCTGGCTGTACTGATACGGACCCGGCTTGTACCTCATGGATCCGCCGATCCCAAGTATGCGGATTCCCTGATATACATATATGCTGTTCTCTATGCAGATGCAGCCTTCAGGAGGCGTCGTTTCGTATACTGCATCGTGATTTCCCATCACATACAGTATGGGCACATGCGCAAACGTCGCAAGGAATGTGAGATATGCCGGTTTCAGGTCGCCGCAGGATATTATAAGGTCGATGCCATCAAGCTTTCCCGGCCTGTAAAAATCCCAGTAATTCTTTGATTCCTTGTCCGCCAGTGCCAGTATCTTCACGCCTGTCCCTCAGTATATTTCTTTATCCCCTGCACCTTGACAAGATCCACAGCCTCTTCCTTAAGCTCCGAAATATCCGGTATGTAACCTACTATATTGTCATTGAGCCAGTCGACGGAAACCGATTCTTTAGCGCTTAAGGACTGGCCGTCCTCGCAGCGCATCTCCCCATTCTGATCCAGAATCGGCCCGGTAAACGGATTAAGATCCATGTCCCTGATATCAGCCCTGAAAGTCCTGAGCATCCTGACCACTCCCGCAGGAAGATTACGTGAATATATAACATCTATCGCTCCCGAGGACATTCCCCAGAAATAATTCAGTGCCTGATTTTCATATACACTCTCATCGTTTTTATATCCGCCGGAAAGTATGGAATGAATGATCTCCTCGTACAGCTTCCCCCAGTGCCTTACCGGAACAGCAAGATTCGTATGGGTACCGTCCTCGTTCGGAATAAAGAGGCCGAACTCCTGCCCCTGGCTGACCTTTGCATTCAAATCCCTTCCCGATATAAGGGTGACGTCGTTTTTCCTGAATTCTTCATTTATATCCCGGTCCTTCACCATGGTCCATTCAAGGAAAACCTTAGCCCTGGGATTTACTGTCTGTACCCCAAGTGCAAAGGCATTTATCTCGGCTGTAGTACCGTGAATAGGATAATCGGAAATATATCCTATGGAGCCGTGTTCAAGCATAACTCCGGCAATAGTACCGATTATGAACTTGGCCTCATACATTCTCAGATAATATGACCTGATGGTCTGATGTGACAGACTCATGGAACAGTTAAGTATCTTAACCTCCGGATGCCTTATGGCTGCTCTCAGCGCAGGTGAAGCAAGCTTGGGAGAAGTAGCAAATATGACTTTGTTGCCCGCCTCAACCGCAGCATCAAACACGTCATCCGCGTCGTCACCATCCACTCTTTCTATGCTGGAAGTGGCGATCTTGTCCCCGAAAGCATCCATAACATACTTCCTGCCCAGCTCATGAGAATAAGTCCAGGATGACTCATTTGCACTTTTATCATGGATAAATGCAATCTTAAGCTGCTGCGTATTTCCCGGGAAGAGCTTCATAAGATTGAGTTTCTTCGGCTCGCGGGTAGGATTCAGTACCAGCGTCAGCTCATCACCTTTGTCATAGAGGGCAAATTCCCGCCAGAATCTCATTACGTCAGTCCTGATCTCAGCCTGTGACGCATCCTTTACTTCATCATAATTAAAAATCCCCAGGAACAGACAAAGCGCATCTCCCACTGTTATGTGGAATTTTCCTTCTGCCCTTGCCTTGAATTCCTTTGCGAAGAATGTATAGAATGCCCTGAACTCAAGCTCCTCATCCTTGGTCCACTTCCTGTTATTTCCTTCCTCATCCGTCACCGGGTACGTCTCTGAGATCAGCTTCTTAAAATTACCCTCTCTGCTCATATAGAGATAGTTCACCCCGGTTATCTCATAGAAATCAACAAACTCATAGTACAGCCTGCACTCAGGATCGTCCGTGCGCTTAGGCAGCATACGTGTCACATTTCCTTCAATGGTTACTGCCCCCATGTACTTTGACACGGATACCCGCTTGTTGCCTTCCATTACATAGAATTTATTATTAAACTCGTAAGCAATTA
Source organism: Lachnospiraceae bacterium UBA4364 (assembly GCA_002393955.1). Taxonomy (GTDB): domain Bacteria; phylum Bacillota; class Clostridia; order Lachnospirales; family Lachnospiraceae; genus NK4A136. The sequence continues at coordinate 24,109 of DGSK01000019.1, forward strand.
CGGGATCCCGCATCCCCTCTGCTTCCATATCATCGTAAAGCAGGCTCCACTTGAATGCGAACTCGGAATTTTCATCAAGTATGGGCATAAAATTCCTGGCAAAGGACGCAGTGCGCCCTGCCGCATAGGTTCCCACCACCTGATCCAGAGGAATCTGTACCAGTCCTAAAGGCACCTGTGCTTCAATATCCACATGGGAAACGATCTCATCCAGAACAGGCAGATAGGGATACTCGCCACGTACTACGCAGAACCTGTACTCCTTTTCCCCCATCTTCATTGCTTTTACATAATCAGATATCATTTTTATTGATTACTCCTTGATAAACATAACAAACTATTATAACACATACGCTGAAACAAAAACAAACGCATTGGCCGACATATGGAAAAGGACACAGAGTGAAAACGTCTTTGACTGTCTGTAGATCAAAGCCATTATGAGTCCCATAATGAATGCATATACTGCTACCACAACATTTCCATGCACCAGGGCAAAGAATACTGAAGTGATAAGGACAGCCTGTGTTTCCCCTATAACCCTTTTTATTCTGCCAAAGGTCAGCCAGCGGAAGGTCATCTCTTCCAGCAGCGGTGATAGAAGCACATACAGTATGAGCCCCGGCAAAAAGGGTTTTCCTGCATCAAAAGACAGCCCCTGTGTCAGACTGTCATCCGCCTTGAACATCTCGAGGATACCTGCCGCCAGTGAATTAAGCGCTATGGCAGCGCCTCCTCCCGCAACGAATGTACATAAATATGTCACGATATTCTTGGGGTTTACCGGGTTGATCTTCTGCTCAACAGGATCGCTTTTTCTGAACAGAAGCCACAAAAGAACTATAGTCACAGCGTACGCAATGACACTGCACCACATTTCCACGGAGGAAGCATTTCTCCTGAACATACCGGCCAGCTCCCCATTGCTGCGAGCCACATATAAAACAATAAGCCTTGCCCCCCGCATCAGCAGGTTAAGTGTCACATAATACGCCGCAAATGGCAGTATCATGTATACTGACCGTCCGAAGGATGATTCATTTAATTTAAATTTATTCTTTTCCATGATTTCCCAAAACGATTGCTCAAAATATCATTTAATTCACACGGATTGTTACGCGCTACGCGCTCCCACAATCCTACCCACATTCGGACTCCCGTAGGGCTTAAGCCCCACTTCGTCCTCATGTGGGTGGCGCCCCAAGCACTTTCCTCCCACTGCAAGCAAGCTTGCGTGTAAGTAAAGTACTTGGGGCTTGTGAATCTCAAAAAAAGCACCGCTGCCGCAGTGCTTTTAAACTAAACCGTTTTAGTTTCCCCCCGCTCTGCCTGCAAGCATCGGATTTCCTGCTGATGGCAGGACTTCTGCTGCTCTGTGCCTTGCAAAGGGATTCGGATCCTCTTCCCTGTCATCATCGATATCAAGCAGGTCGTCATCCAGGAAAGGCAGACTTTCCAAGGCTTTATTCACAGGCTCTTCATTTTTAACCTCCGCTGCACTGTCAGCACTCTCGCTGTCCTTTGTCGTTTCCAGATCCAGAGTGGTACCTGTTCCTTTGGACTTCCTGCCTCTGCGAGATCTCGGCTTGCCGGAGCGTGGAATCTCATCCATTACAACTGCCTTTTCATTCTCCTCGGCCTTGGTCCTCTCCAGTTCTTCATTTCTGGCACGTATCTCTTCGTTCACAGATTCAGCGGTCCTGCGGTTATGTACTTCTTCCGGGGAATTATCGGTCTCCACGACTATGCCGCCCGGCTCACCACGCATCTCAGCTTCAGCCATGCCACCATTCTGCTGAACATTTGTCTCTGATCTTTCCTGCTTTTTTTCCTGTACGTCTGCTTTCGGTATAGATCCGGAGATTTCACCGGGTGCAAGTGTCCGACCGACCGCATCGTCCTTTTCCAATCCTTTTTCCGGCAGCCTGTCCCCCTGGGGAAGTTCCGCAAAAGGAACGTCTATATCAAGCAGCTCCTCAGTAACGGTTATTCCCACCTCGTCATCCGGTATTGCTTCATCACGTATAGCCCTTTCCTGCTCTTCCATACGCTCTCCGTCAGCCTGGAAATCAGAATAGGATTTCTCTTCCTCCTCTTTTTCCCTGAGTTCCTCTTCCTTCATCTGGGCGGACAGCTCTTTGAAATGTTTTGACATATAGTCCGAAACAATAAGTACTATACCCGAATCAAGCTTTCCCTCCTGAGCCATCTCGTTCAGTATACCGAGCGCCTTTTCAAGAGTCAGCTTCTTTTTATAAGGTCTGTCATCTGCAGTAAGGGAATCAAAAATATCACATACTGTCATTATCCTGGTAAGCAGATCCAGCTGACCATCCTTAAGTCCTCTGGGATATCCGCTTCCGTCAATATACTCATGGTGGTTTGACGCAATTGCAACCACTCTGTCATACTTGTCATAGAAATTTATCTTGGAAAGCATCTGCGCTGTATAAGTAACATGACGCTTTACGATTTCTCTCTCCTCTTCCGTCAGTGTGCCCTTACGGATATGGAGTGAATACTTTTCATTCTCATCAAGATACGGGGTGATGGTACCATCAAAATCCTCATAGTACTTTTCACCCATCTGGTCGATGAAAGCTATCTGCTCATCAGTAAGGAAGCCGGACGTATTCAATGTATCCAGCTGGTCTAAGAACCTTCCCAGGAGTTCATCCTCCTCCTGCCAAAGCTCAATCTGCATCTTATGCTCCAGCATATCTATCTTGATACGAAGCCGTATCTTTTCCAGCTTATTGCGGAGATCCGAATATTTCTCCCCCAGACGCGTAGCCTTATTCAGGATTTCACGGGGAGTTATCATCTTTCCTATGTCATGGAGCTTTGCAGCAAGCAGGAGCTGTTCCTGCTCATTAGGAGTGATATATCTGTCAATCGCATCCCTGGTATAAAGTACATTCATATAGTCCGTGATAACCTGACAGTACCTGGCAACATGCTTTGTGTGTTTGCCATTATAAGGGGTTCTGGCATCGATTGCGGTAGTCATGCATTCCACAAATGATTCCAATAACTCTTCCTGATCCTGTATCAATATCATACTGGTAAGGGTATTGGCCATCTGCGCCGTAAGGGACTTGACTAATTTCTCATAATCAGAGCTGAATGGTATGATATTCCGCTCGTCGTCAAGGCAGTTATAAAGCATCATAACCCCGAGCACTGACTGATCCGGCTCAAGTATGGGGACCACCAGCACTGACTGTGTGCGGTAATCATTCTCTTCATCGAATTTCTTTATTTCAGTGATATCAAAACGATCATCGAGATATATATCCGGAATATTCAAAAGATTTTCGGGATTGTGATAACAATATGTATAGATATCCGTATCATCAGGACCTGCAGCTATCTTGTCAGCCTCTATGCTGCTCTTTTTGCTGTCGGCATCCAGTGTGCGGTTTATGTCGAGCAGATGCTTAAGCGAACCTTCCGCCTCAATGTAAAGAGAACCGCCATCCGCATCCGTAAAATCGATACACTTATCCAGTATCATATCAAACAAAGCCACGAAATTATTTTCCGTAGCAATGCGGTAGCCTAAACTGAGTAATTCCTCAACATCTTCTGTTATCTGCATAACCTTTTCCTGTAATAACTGTTCAGAACCTGTCGTTCCCGTCAGACAACGGCAGCGACACAATTGCTTCCCGCTGTTCCGATTAGTTATTTCCTGTCTTCCGTGTGCCGTACTGATTGCACTAAACACGCTCCCCCATCGTGTAATTATATCAGACTGATTTCAGGCTATCCATAGCATTTTATAGCAAAATTATCTTGTTCAGTGCAAAAGAGTAGATTGCTTTGCGCCCCACCTTTTTTCCGCTTATCTGTTCAAGAGCTTCTGCATATATATCCAGCTGTATTCTATATCTGTCTGCCAGCTGTCCTGCCGAGCTGACCCTGTCTGTTTTATAGTCAAGAAGTGTAAGCACTCCATCCTTCTCAAAATAGGCATCTATTACGCCCTGAACCAGTACCGACTCATCCTCCGGAAATCTTTCATCAAATTTCCCGGCCGGTACAGCATAGAAAAAGGGCTGCTCTTTGTACAGTTTTCCGGTTCGCGCAGCCACTGACATCTCTCCAGCCATCTCCTGTTGTGCGAACAATACTATATCAGAAATCCTTATTGTCTTTGCTGCACTTTCAGCCATCTTATTATCCATGACGGCATTATCCAGCGTTTCCTTTACAATATCCTCCGGCAACTGCTCTCCGTCCGTAAGCTTCTCAAATGGCAGCAGCTCCATTAGCTTATGATAAGCAGTTCCTCTACCTGCAGCATCAGTTCCTTCTGCGCCTGCAAATGACGGTATATAAGTATCCGGCTCCTTTTCCTCAAACATGTGAGCTTCGAGTTCATCATCATAGGCGGCTTTTTTCAGTTCAGACACTGTAGTCTTGGTAAACAGTCCCTGCAGCGAAGGATAGCCGTAACGGTACTCGGACTTCCTCTCAAGGAGCTTTTCCAGCTTAAGATCGGGCCCGGTATCAGACATAAGCAGCTCTTTTGCAGATTCTATGGCCTCATCCCCACGCTCCACTATACTTACAGCCAGGTCTTTTTCCGAAAGGGATATTTCGTACTTTTTATCAGAAACCTCCGTCATATTGACCACATACCGGATCATATCCATGCAGTTCTTTGCATCTTCCGGCCTGCATATATCCTTCGGCGAGCCATCCTCGTTCAATTCCTCTACGTCTGTTATTATCAGCTTTTCCTTTGCCCTTGTAAGAGCAACATACAATACCCTCAGTTCCTCTGCAACGGCATCCTTTTCCATTTTGGAAGCAAAAGACATGTATTTAAGTCCTTTTCGGCTTATACGCTTTACAGGATCAATCGCCTTAAGTGCCACACCCAGCTCGGAATCCACAAGACATGGACCGGTAGAATCCTTCTGATTGATCTTCTTCCTGAGATTTATTACAAATACCACGGGAAATTCCAGTCCCTTGCTCTTATGTATGGTCATAAGGCGCACTACATTGGCATTTTCATCAAGAATTCCGGCTTCACCATAATCAACCTCTTTTTCCTTTAGTCTGGATATATAACGCACAAAATGAAACAGTCCATAATAGCTGGTCTGCTCAAATTCAGAAGCGCGTTCCAAAAGCATATTTATATTTGCCCTGCGCTGATCACCGTCAGGCATCGCAGTTATTCCGGCTATATAATTGCTCTCGGCAAGCATCCTGTCCAAAAGCACCCTTATAGACACAAATCTCGCCATATCCCTGTACCTGTCAAGCCAGTCCAGAAAGGTCTTACACTTTCCGTTAATCCCGGCGATGACCTTATTTTCAGACAGCGACATATCAGCTGCGGACGCTGCAGACAGGATATCGTAAAGACAAAAATGTCCCCCTGTTTCACGGCTCCACCCCTTAAGCAGCGCCATTTCCTCATCGGAAAGAAGCTGCTTAAAAGCCGTCACCGTACTGTACAAAGGTATGTCCTGCCTGGGATTGTCCAATGTCTGAAGGGCATTCATCACCATCTTTATCTCTGTTGCGGAAAAATATCCTGTCCTGCTGCCGTAATAAAGAGGGATCCCCAGATCGTCAAAGATTTTTTTCATTACATCTTCATTTGTTCTGGACCTTTCGAGAATTACTATATCCCTGAACTCAAGAGGACGCATTTCTCCGCTTTCTTTATCCTTTACTTTAAAGCCCTGCTCCCTGAGTTCCAGTATCCTGACTGCAACAAGCAACGCTTCATACTCAGCCCTGCCTTCCGCTAACACTGCATCCTCATCCTTACTATCCGGATTCTTCTCTCCTGAAGCCTTTTCATCTGAAAAATTTTCAACCGAGACTTCTCCCCCGGCACCTTCCGGTCCGGCAGTGCTGCGGCGCCTTGAGGAAAGCCGTCCCTTTTCCAGAGAAAGATGCATTAGCTCGCTTTTGTATATCCCCCCGGCGTCTTCCGGATAATCCGCGCCTTTATAGAGCTTTGCCCTGTCATCATAGTCAATTTCAGCAAAGTCTTTATACATGATGCGTTCAAACACATCATTAACAAAATCCAGCACAGTATCCCTGCTGCGGAAATTTTTATTAAGGTCTATCCGCCTGTCCCTCCCGGTGTCGGAAAAGCTTTCATATTTTCCGATAAAGATTTCCGGCTTTGCATGCCTGAAACGGTAAATGCTCTGCTTTACATCTCCCACCATAAAATAATTATCTTCCCTTGCAATGCTCTTTATGATATACTCCTGCACCAGGTTGCTGTCCTGATACTCATCCACAAAAATATATTTAAAGTGATCTCTGTACTCAAGCGCAGCCGGCGAGGGTACCATACTGCCATCCCTTTCCTCCAGCAGTATCTGCAGCGCAAAGTGATCCATATCCGCAAAGTCGATCACATTCTTTTCCCGTTTTTTCTTAGCAAATCTATCAGTGAAACAGAGCACCAGACGGATCAGCTCAGCAGTATTAGCCGCAGAATCCTTGTATGAACTCATCAGTTCCTCATCGCTTATCGAAAACCTGTCACCCAGCCCGTCAACGAGTTTTCTTGCAGAATCAAGATACTCCTTTGCTCTTTTCGTGATATCCTTATCCTCGCCTTTTGATCCCGCCGTAGAGAGCTTCTGCTTTTCATAGGTACCGTAAATCCGCCTCTTTTCATCATAATCCTTTGCAGCAAGCATTGACTCCAGCAGCAGCTTAATGTCCTGCAGGACCGGAAGGTATCGCTTAGGTCCACCATCAAGACAGGCTAACTCCATCGCCTTTTTCACCTGTTCAAGCCCGGTCGTTATGTCCCTGTCCGCATCCCTTAAAAGCACTTCAAACCAGCGGCTTTTCTTTATATCCTCTGCAGAGGAGCACTCATTTTCTTCCAGGACAGCTTTCAGCCATTTTTCAGGAAAAGGCTCTGAGTTCGCCGCCTCAAAAAGAGAAAAAACCATTTTGGAAACATTGCCTTCATTGCCTTTTACTTCATAGCTTTCTATAAGGTTTATAAAGGCATCGTCCAGGCGCGCATACTCTTCCTCAAGTATTTCCTCCAGCACATCCTCTTTTAACAGTGTTCTCTCAGCCTCATCCATTGCCCTGAAACCCGGATCCAGGTCTATGGCACTGAAATGATTCTTTACCACGAAAAGGCAGAAGCTGTCGATAGTAGTGATCTGTGCGTTGTGAAGCAGTGTCTCCTGCTTTGCCAGATGCATATTATCCGGATCCTTTTCCATCTCGGCGGCAATAGCATTGCCTATCCTTTCTCGCATCTCTGCAGCTGCTGCTTTCGTGAATGTAACTATCAGCATGCTGTCAATATCTGCCGGATCATCCGGATCGTTTATAAGAGACACTATCCTCTGTGTCAGCACGGCAGTCTTTCCGCTCCCCGCCGCAGCGGAAACCAGAAGATTCGACTTCCTTGCATCTATGACAGCCTGCTGTTCTTCTGTATATTTTACTTTACCCATTTACCGCTCCGTTCCTGCAGATCTGCTCCCTTGCCTCAGCCTCTCCAAGATCCATCTTCCTGCGTTCATACCCTCTTATCCTTGCATCAAAGCTGCAAAGTTCCTTATATGGACAGTACTTGCAGCTGTCCTCCATAGGGGATATGTCTTTTTTGCCGGAAAGTATCTCCTTACCCGTCTCCTCCAGTTTTTTCTCTGTAAACTCCATCATGGCCTTCATCTCTGTTTCCGAAAGGATAGTCGATCCGCTGTACGGCGTGCCATCCTTCTTAAGCCGGAGCTTTATCACATCCGACCTGCTCTGCCCCTCCATGCTTTTATCAAGCACGGGTATGGCCTCTTTGGTAAACCAGCCGTCCGGCCGAAGCTCCTCCTTCAGATAAGTGTCACAGTAGGTTTCGTATGAAGCCTCATCCATGCCATCAAATGGCACCAGCGGATCCTTTAGCGTAAAATAAAAGAACGCTGCCGGAACCGTTTCCTTTCTTTCTTCCTTTGATAAAAACCTGACTGCTTCCTCCAGGTAGAGCGGAAGCTGCATCCGCAGTCCATAATACAGCTCTGCAAATTTAAAAGTATTTTCTCCGGATTTATAGTCAACTATTTTTACATATTTTCTGTCATCGCTGTCACATGTATCTATGCGGTCAATTGTTCCGGTAATGCTGAGCTTTCCGGGAACTTCCACGTCAGAAATCTCCCTTGTAAATTTCCTCTCATACTCAACCGGCTTAAAATCACTTTTTGACGCCTGATAGCAAAGCACTGATGCTCCCCGTCCCGCTATACGCCTTACCCGTTTAAGCTGATATGCGGTTCTGGCGTCCTGATACAGAGTCTCCTGCCCCATCTCGGCCGCTATCTGCTTAAGTATATGGTCCAGTACCTGATCAAGGAATTCTGCATCCACGGCACCCCAGTCCAGGCCTTCTTCTTTAAGGATTTCACCCAGACGCTGGAGAATGCCATGATAAATAATGCCCGTATCCCTTGAATCGATGGCTGATGCCTCGCGTTCATTCAGTCTCATTCCGAACCTTAGGAAATGGGAATAAGGACAGCCGGCAAATCCCTGCAGGCTGCTGGTGCTTTCCTTAAGCATATTTCCGTACAGCATAGCCACTGCTTTGGGTGAGAGCGGATTTGACGCGTATTTTATAAATGCCTTTTCTATAAGTTCATTGCATAACGCCGGATCTTTATACCTGCTTCTTGCAAGAAGAGTCCGCAGGAAAACTGCCTCTTCATCGCTTATGCTGCCGGATGCGTACCTGTTCAAAAGCCCGGGAATGAGACGCATCTCACCTCTGCCACCGGGCATAAGATCCGCGCCATGTCTGTCCGATGCTGATATTTCCAATAGTCCGGGGAAAATCTTTTTTATCTGTGCCACAAGATATGACGGGCGTAAACTCTCCCCCATGCTGTTCATCCTGGAATATGAAAGCACTAATCTTTCAGACGGTCTGGTCATAACATGGTACATATACAGACGCTGTATGTACATCTTCTGTCTCGGTGTCGGCGCCAGCTCAAAACCGGAGTCCGCAAGGAACTCTCTGTCCAGGTCGGAAATAATGCCTCCTGATGAGTTTGAGGCAGGCACTATCCCGTCATTCAGTCCGGCTAAAAACATAACCTTCACCGGCTTAAACCTTGTTCTCTCCGTATCCCCGATCACTACCCTATCAACATCCAGCGGGATCACGCCAACTCTCAGTTCCGATATTCCTGCTTTTATGATCTCCGTATACTCAGCGATATCCATAGGCTCATCACCCAGCAGGGCATAGATCTGCTCCAGGAGCTCGCATATATAACGGTATACCTGTTCATATTCTTTCTTTGAAGCCTGATCCCCCATTTCTCCGAAACGCTTTGCGCAGTCATTCAGTTTAGCTGATATGTCTGCTGAAACTATAAATTCATAAAGAGCCTTAGTGATTTCCGATGCAGTCTTTCCTTTTTTTACTTTCAGAAGAGGCGTAAGCATATCATATACCTGCCCCCTGATCGTATTTATATGCTCCAGCGCTTTTACGGATAACTGTGCGCCGTTATCATCGTTATCACCATTTACATCGTCACCGGCATTCCCTCCGCTCCTGTCCATACGCTTCATATATTTAGGCATCCTGGCAAAAGCCTGGCTCCACTTTTTCTCCCCACGCATGCCTGTAGCGAAAAGATAGTTATCTAACAGATCCACATCCTCATCTGATATGCCGGTGAGACCGCTTCGAAGAAAATGGATGACTGTCTCGTACGAAAAGCCTTCCGCTACGGTTTCCAGACCGCTCCTGATGAATTCAGCAAAGGGATTCATCTCCAGACTGTGGCTGCTGTCAGCAAAAACCGGTATTCCAAATTCTTCCGACAGCTCATCAATATACGGCCGATATCTCTCGGTATCCCCCACAGCCACCGCAATATCCCTATAGGCATAGCCCTGCTCAAGCGTCATTTCGGCTATGCGTATAAATATTTCCCTGAGTTCTGCCCTTGGATCTTCCGCAAAAAACAGACTGACCTCCTCAGACAGATCATCCAAAAATGGTTTGCATCCGGATCTGAAGAGACTTTTCTCAAGGCAGGAAAGAGCTTTCTTATCAGCAAAGCGTGACTTCTTATCATCTGACAGAAATATCTCCGTAACACTTCCGCAGTCAGCATCATGCGCTAACTGTTCCATTGAAAAAACTGTCCTCATGCTCAGTGAAAAAAGCCTGTGGTCTTCATTATGCTTCCTGTAATCTTCATATTCCCCAGCCGGCATTATTATGCTCATCCACACCTCTGAACAGGTCCGCATAAGCGCAGTGATCACATTGTTCTGCACGGGCGTAAATCCGGTAAAGCCGTCAAAAGCCACTATGCTGCCCTTAAGCCTGTCGGAACGTCCGACTGCTTCAGCCAGCACATCCAGCTTTTCTTCCCTGGTAATAAACTTTTCACCACAGAACCTGTTCATTTCCTCATAGAGATATTTAAGGTCAGAGAGCTTGCCTTTGAGAAAAGGTTTGCCTGATGTGAATTCCATCAGTTTATCGATATCAGCCGGCGCAATGCCGTACTGTTCAAATTCGGATATGGCCGACTTCACCTCATGGATATATCCGGTCTTTTTTATGCTGCTCCCGATAACGGGAAGCTTATCTTCCAGATCAGCAGACAGCTTTCTGAGAATAAGATTCTTTCCGGTATCATCAAGGATAAGCCGATCCTTTTCCCCCACCTCATCAGCCAGGCGATGGCCCAGTCTACCGAAGCTCTGGACATCTATATTCATTATGCCCTTCCTCGGATGGCGCAGCACCACCTCTTTCTGTGTCTGCATGGTATACTGATCGGGCACTATAATGGTGAACTGCCTGTCCGGCTCATTAACAGATTTCTCTATGATGTCATCTATGATCTTTGTGGTCTTTCCGCTTCCGGAAGCACCGATATAAAACTTTAACACTCTTTTCCCTCTGTTACTTTAAGTTTTCGGTTACTGTTACTTAAATATAATACTCCGCAAAGTGCTGCTCTATCAGGACTAATTTATCCCTTTTGTCACAGCCTGTTTTCCACCGCATTTTCCTGATTCGTTTTACACTTCTATTTTTAATCAAGTAAATAATCATAAAACTGCCCGTGCATTTTTGCACAGGCAGTAAAATCCGTACTACCGGGAATAAATCCCTTCATACACAGTCATTATATGATTCATCAGCCGAAAGTACTTTCTCACCCGCAAGCTTGCCTGTGGCGGAAAAATACCGGAGACGATATGTCTATGCCTACACCGATCATCACTTTGTCACTATAAGCACCCAGCTTCCGCCCGCATGTGGATCATAGCCTACAGCCATCTTTTTGTACTTGCCCAATAAAACATCCTTCTTGCTGTCACCTCTTGACCAGTTGCGGACAGCTTCGTCCGGATTCTCAAGTCCCACTATAATGCACTGGCCTGCCTCATCATAGCTGATGCCCTTCTCCTGCAGAAGAGACTTGAATGACTGACCGTTAGGCCTTTTCTCGGAATTTAACTCTGCAAGCTCGGCAGCGCGTATCATTGCTACCTCCGCCAGGGAATCAGACCACAGCAGCTCACCCTTTTTCTCTTCAGCACGCTTTGCATTAACATAGTCAGCCGCTTTCTTTGCCATTGAAAGCTTATAGTCATACGTATTTACATTTACACTTGAATCTGCAGCTGCCGGCTTTCCGTTCTCAGCAGCCTGATTAGGGAAACGTCCCTCAGTCTTGCCGCATACTGCATAATGGAAGAACAGCATATTTGCATCTGTTCCCATCACTGCTGCCACCTGCGGATACTTTGCCGCATAATATGCCGCATCAAATCCGTCAGCGGATGCCGCCGTGGCAAGCCTCCCCTCAGTCTTGCCGCATACCTGATAGTGAGCATAAAGAGCGGCAGTATCAGTTCCCATTGCCGCTACCACATCGGGATTATTTGCCGCATAATACTCCCCGTCAAAAACAGTTCCATCCGGCATGATCTCCGGTGCCGCCTCAGCCTTTGCCGGTGCCAAACATACTGCTGCAGCAAGCGCAAGCGCTGCCCCTGTCATAAATGCTTTCAGTTTCATTTTTACTTCCTCCTCTTCATTTTTGTCTGCTCAACTGCAGTTACTGCTGCATTCCTCAGCCTGCCATAATAACAATAACCATAAACCCTTATTTTCTTGATGCTTTCATGCTCTTCTTTTTGTTATACATTGCCTTATCAGCACGGGCAAAGGTATCCTCGATTGACCGGTCCCTGTCCGGATCATACAGGGCATACCCCAATGCCGCCGAGATCCTTTCCCAGGACTTTAAGTCATTATCACCGGCCACCCTGTCAATCTCCTCATTAAACTTACCGGCAAGCTGTTCTATATGCACATAATCATAGCCCTTAAGCAGCACAACAAACTCATCGCCGCCCACTCTGAATACAGGTGAATGTTCAAATGTAAGACAGATCATTCGGCACAGCTTACGTATAGCCAGATTGCCCACATCATGTCCGTAATTATCATTTATCCGTTTCAGATAATTCATGTCAATCATAACGATACCATAATCGTGGGTGCCTTTTTCGATATCAGATCTTATGGACAGCACCTCTGCATCATATGCATTTTTATTTCTTATGCCCGTAAGGGAATCATGGGTAGCCTCCTCCCTTGCTGCAGTAAGCGCAATGGTGGTATTCTTAAGGCTGCTCATATATTCATTTATCTCCTGGATCATTGATGCGGTCTGTTCGTAAAGCACGGCGATCTCATCATTTCCCGAATTCAGAGCGGAAATGTCATCAGCCACAGCACCATCTTTCACCCTCTTGTAAACACCCACATTCTGGCTTAAGCGAACTATTCTGGAAACTATGGTACGATGAATAAAAAACACGCAGATGAACAGGCCAAACGCAAGTATCAATCCGCTAACAAGAGAAAGTGCGACAGCCTCTCCTATCAGGTTGCCGTTTACATAGTCGATATCAAGATCCACACCTATAAGCCCGCGTTTTTCAGCATTTATATAAACAGGTATGTAATATGAATACGTCCTGCCGTATTCGTTATCAAAAATATCATAGTCTTCCAGAAGCTTGCCGCTGCGCCATGTGTCAAAAAGCCTGGAGCAATCCTCGTAAGACTCCTCATAATCATCAAACAGGTGGAGACGGTTCTCACTCTCATCTCCTTCATATACACGCTCTACGTCAAACATGTAGATAACATGGGAACCGTTACCGTTTGGATACATGAAATAAACATAGGAAAGATCAAAATCTTCCGCTATTTCCTCAAATTCAAGGAACCACTTTGCCTGATAATATGTACAGAAGGCAAGTTTAAGCTCCTCGTCCATATCACTAAAACTGACATCTTTCCCAAAAGCTTTGCCGGGGTAACGTTCGGAAAAAGCACGCTCAAAACTCTCTTTAGCTGATACTACAAACGCTTCATCAAAATCACATGGGATGTATACATTCAGGCTGTTCTCAAGCATATAGTCCTGAAACTGGATAAAAGTGTCGCCCTCCTTTGCAAGCTCATCCCTTAGATGAAAGCCCACTTTCTTCATGCTCAGGATATTCTGTTCCTTATACGCATTGCTCCTGCTTAAATATATGCCGACACTGTTTATGACGAGTACAACCATAACAAGCACGACGAAAAAAACTATAAGCTTCGTCGAAATATGCCCTGTCTTTTTCGCCTTTTTCTCCGATGTTCCGACTGTGTTTTTCTTCGGCTCTATGATTTTTTCAGTTTCCTCCATAAGCAGGTCTTTGTTTCTGTCTTCACTCATAAACTGCAGCCCTCACCATTCTTGCATACAGGTTGATCAATGGGTAAAAAACACAGTCTTATTATAACATACAGCAGACTTATCCGTCACCGTTATTTCCCCGGCACGAATTCTTTAAGGCATACTTACTAAAACTTCCCACATATAGTCTGTGGAAAGGGAACGACGACTCGCATATGCACCGGAACCAATGCAACGCATCGTGATTGTTCCGGCGCAATTGCGAGTGTCGTTCTAAGTAGTTCAGTTAGTGGGAAGTTTTAGTTATTTACTGTCTTTACTTCTGCTTAACATCTTCTTCTCCACCAGGAAATACATCCCGAAGGATACCGCCAGCACACATACAGCATACAATATAAAATCCGGCAGCTTATATTCGCTATGCCCCATCAG
>DGSK01000038.1 GCA_002393955.1 Lachnospiraceae bacterium UBA4364
AAGGTGATCTTGATATTTTCTTCTGAGCCTTCCACTATTTTCACCTTTATTCCATTTTCATTGCAGATGCCTGCCGCATCTGTCATGGTCTTTTTCTTTTCCTGGGTGAGATTTTCTACTAAAGGCGAAAAGACATTTAATTTAAAGGTCTGAGGTGTCTGCACGCGGTACATCATCCTTCTATCCGGGATGCTAGATATTACCGAGCCGTCACTACTTTCTAGCATGGTGTCTGTAGATGCTACTGCTACAGTACTTGCCCCGCTCTCTTTTGCTGCATTTATGCTTTCTATTATCATTTTTTCTGTAACAAACATTCTTGCTGCATCATGGCTTACCACCATTATATCTGACGGATTTCTTCCTTCTGCCGCTGCTTCTTTTTTGATAAACTCTATCGCATTTATTAGAGAGTCTATGCGCTCTACTCCGCCGGATATGACTTCTATCTTTTTATCCTGCTCCTGTGCATGGGATTTTCCAAAATAGTAATCTATGATATTTCCTGTGTCATGGATGAATGAGCCTGAGGCTACTATTACTATCCTATTTATTTCCCTCGCATTCAGGAAGGTCTCTACCGTATATGCTATGATAGGCTTTCCCTTAATGCTGATGAACTGCTTCGGGATGTCTCCGCCCATCCTCTTGCCGGTTCCTGCTGCAAGTATTACTGCGTATGTGTACATGGTCAGTTCCTTTCAAATTTTATGTCTCTTTTACTGTTCGAATACAGGTCAGTCCCTTTCATTTTTTTCAATTTGAAACCAGTTGATTCCTTTTTAATTTTAAACTCTTTTTTACTGTTCGAATACAGCCGCCGCTGCACCTTGATGCAGGCCGGCGGCCGATGTAGTTATTGTCAAGACGCGCCGAGTCATACCTTCTCAATTTCACAGCTGTGGTGCTTAAAGGTTACGCTTTCATTCGATACCGTCCTGTCATAGTTTATGCCTACCAGAATCAGATTTCCTTTATAATGCTCCAATCTGTCAGGATACTTCTGCCTGTGGATCTGGGCTATGGCAGTATCCGCGTCCTTATCGTACTTTAGCTCAACAAGCATTGCGGGAATATCCGGTTTTACCGGAATGAATGCCAGATCCGCATAGCCTTTTCCCGTATCCAGTTCCGGGATAATCGTATACATATCCTGTGCGGCGTAGTATGCCAGCTGCACCGCAAAGGAAAGCCCTGCTTCACTGTGGTAGACTTTGTTTCCGGCTTTATCATGAGCTGCCTCAAGTAGCTCAGCCACAGTTTCCTTATCAAGATTCCATGTGGCATCAAGAAGCTTTCTAGAATTGTTAAGTGCTCTGAAGGTTACCGTCCAGTCTCTCCCCTTAGTGGATGTTCTGAACACATCCAGCACTTCTTTGTTCGGAATGAAGACTTCCTTTGCAGTGCTGTCATATCCCAGATATCCTAAATGGATCAGCATGGTCAGGATATCGTCCTTAGTATTGAAGGTGGTCATATCATTCTGATAACCTGTGATATCAATCTTTACCCTTCCGCCCTCCATCAATATGGCAACTTCTTCCTTCAGTCCGTCAAAGTTCCAGTCAATGTACGTCATAAGGGCTTCGTAGGTTTCCGTCTGATTCCAGTAATTCTCAAGCTGCTTACTTCTTGCCGCCTTTACTACAGAATACGGACTATATACTTCATAATCCCTGTAGATTTTCGTATCAATCACAGCATCTTCAGACAGCAATTCCTCAGAAACCCTATTCGATAATCTATATCCATCATACCAGCTTTGCAAACCTGCATAATTCAGTTTCAATTGTCTGCAAAGTTCTTTCACCTCTTCTGACGTGAAGCCGGCATACTCCGCCAGCTGCATCGGCTGAGTCATCGAATATTCATCAAACATATTTAATGCGGAATGTTTTCCGTACTTTTTAATAGGGAGGATTCCCGTCATATATGCCAGGGCTATATAAGACTTATCCTTCATCCAAGCACGAAGAAAATCCAGGTATTTTTTCTGTCCATCTTTATCTTCTTTATATTCCCTGAAGATGGCATCCCATTCATCTATGATGATAATGAACTGAATCTTTGATTTTTCATAAAATCTATCTATGCTATAGTAGAAATCTGTTTCATCATATTTTGTATCCGGATACTCCTCGCTTAGTTCATCAAGTATTCGATTTTCAATTTTTTTTATCGCCTCGTTTACCGAGCGTTCTCTGTTAAAAAAATCTGTCATAACTAGTCTTATAACATTAAATTTTCCCAGATATTCATCCCACTTTAGATCATCATTTCCTGTTTCGATTTTACTGATTTTGCACTGCTCGAAAAGATGCCTGCTCTCTGCCCTGCGGCCATAATATGCGCAGAGCATATCTGCAGCCATAGTTTTTCCAAATCTGCGCGGACGAGATACACTGACATACTTTTGTTTAGTACATAAAATCCTGTTCAAATATTGAATCATCCCGGTCTTGTCTACAAATATCTCGGAGTTCAGCGCCTCTTTAAAGGCCGCACTTCCAGGATTCAAATAAGTACCCATTTACATTTCTCCTTTACATAAATCAATAACCTACTCATTATTATACAAAAAATCAATTATTATTGCAATATTTCCAGCAAAATTAAAGTAAGCCATTTCCTCAAATCCCATCTCACCGAAATGCCTGATCAG
>DGSK01000010.1 GCA_002393955.1 Lachnospiraceae bacterium UBA4364
AGGGATCATTTTCTGCCGTGTAGAAACCGCCGGCCATATTAGGACTGTTCCTCAGCATGGTGGCAAATTTAAGCAGATTGAAGGGCTTGCCGCCTTTTCCAATCCTTTCCTGCCTGTAGAATATGTCATGCTCACCGGTGAGCTTCAGGCCGATCATGATGGGAATCATGAAGGGTGTTAACACAATCACTGCCAATAATGAAAATAATATGTCAAAAAATCTGGTCACTTATAGTCTGTCCTTTTCTATTTCTTCTATGTTGCAAAATCACAACCAAAAAGCCATAGCTCAGCCATACAATACCATATGGTACTGCGAATACGCTGCCACTATGACCTTCATATCGCTCGGGGAGAATTACTCATCCGCAAGGCTTATTGAATTCTTGTATACAGTATTTCTACAATGGATTATTATACATCAATTTGGCATAAAATTGAATATCATAGATACTCCCGAAACCGGTGACCGATTTCGGGAGCAGATCTTCTAATATGTATTCCGTTTTAACCGGCAATCCGGTCCCGGCTTTATCTCTTTACGGCTGTCACTTCTTCGTTTTCGCCGGCAACACGCAGGAAACCCGCCCATCCCTTATCATCAAGGGTGGCCGGCCAATTGAAGCCTGCCGGTGCAGTCAGCGTCCACTTTTCATTCTTATACTCAAAATCAACCTCCAAAGGACTGTCAGGATGCTTCATAAGCTCAGCTATAAAATACTGGTTAAATGCCGCCGTGCCCTTGGTATCAAGCTTTATTGTCTCGCCGGGCTTTACGCTACCCAGAATCTGCAGGTTCTTGTCGGAAGTTACGGATTCCTTAGCAATAACGGTAATTGTTGACTCATCAACCTTATTGCATCTTGTGCACTTCATGGCATAGGTACCGTCCTGGTTCTCTGTAGCGTTCACAAGGGCTGTCCACTCCCAGTTGTGTGTGTGGTGCTTGTGGGTAGAAGAGGTAGAGGAATCGGAAGATGAGCTGTTGGAAGAAGCGTCATCCTTTTTATTGCTACTAGATGGTCCGGAATATGAATATTCTGCCTGATAGTGCATTGCACTTCCACTTATTTCTGCAGTAGTATTTGTCCCCGTTACCCATGCCGTATCAAAATACAGGTTACCTACAGACAATGTTGCGCCTTCCTTCATTTCAACTGTAGCGGTTGCGTTCGCATCACCACCCATACCAGGATCACAAAAATCAGGGCACATTTCATCCAGCTCGTTTGTTCCTTTAAATACAAGCTTGGAAACCCCCGGATATACACTAAATCCCGTAGCAACAATATTGGTAAACGTAACTGTTGATCCATCTACATCAATATCATCATATGAACCTGCAATACAAATAATGGCACCTCCAGTGTTCGTATCTGTAACAGATCCATCACTATAAACATAATGAAGGTCTGCAGCATTTACACTTGTTTCGTGGCCTGCAAACACACTTACAGCTAAAGCCAGCGCGGTCATTGCCGTAGCAATTCTTTTTAACCATTTGTTCTTCATAATTCTCTACTTTCTCCTTTCACACACCTTTTGTACCCTTCGGGGCCTTCGCAGAATTTTAATCAAAACTTTCTACTCACTGTTCCGGCTAGAACGACACTCGCAATTGCATCGGTTCCGGGGCATATGCGAGTCGTCGTTCTGCTTCCCACTGACTGAATGTGGGAAGTTTTGCACAAAAACACGCTAACCCGCTCTTAAGGGTTTCTTTTACAACACTACAAGGAATATTTTATAGAAATATAAGAAAATTCAACAGTTCACAACTGCGCACGATGCCTATATTGGTTTACAGAACTGCGTTTCAGTTAACATAACGCCACGATATAATTCTATATAATTCTAACTTTGCTATATAAAGCTATATAATCCTATATAATTCTAACTTTGCTATATAAAGCTATATAATCCTATATAATTCAATTTGCTCACATACAGCTATATTGTCTCCCCCTTCTGCATCTCATAGAACTTCCGCAGAAGGCCAACTCGCGATTCAGTTCCAGTTTTTTCATATATCGAGGCGATATATTTCTGCAGGAGCCGCCGGGATATGGACAGCTCTGCTGCCATGGCCTCTCCGATAGCCTCAGTAGTCACGCACTGAATGAATACGTCTTTTTCCCGGTCTGTCAGCCCGTATTCCCCGGCGAAGCGCTCTATCCACTCCTCTTCCGTAAGTTCCGGTGCTTTTTTCCCGCCCGTCTCCTCATAATCTGACACCGGCTCCCGTTTCTGCCGGAACGCGAGGATAACTATAACGATTATAAGCATCCACAAAAGCGCCGTAGAAGCGGCAAGGGGAATAATATCCGAAAGCGGCACAGACAACACGCTGACTATCACAGTGACCAAGCTTTCCAGCACCCGGCCAAATCCGGCCCACAGCCTTGCATATTTTCCGCTCTTCTGCGCTAAACCGATAAAGGCCAGATGGTAGTACGCACTTATTATGCCCAGCCCCAAATAAAACAATGATATGTAAGCCACGATGGCAGACCCCGAGGGCTTTTCAAATATCCACAGAAGCTGACTCACAGCTATAACTGGCAGTATGATGAATACCAGTTCCAGCGCATTCCGACGGGATATGAACTGTGAGGCAAGACCCGTCAGAAGGTATCCCGCAACAATCAGCAGTCTTGGCCAGGAATAAACTATAGAAGAACCCCCACCGTTATTCCACGCTATGTCAGTAACCCTGCCATCCACCAGTCCTACAAACATCAGCATGCAGAAAGAAAGCGCGCAAATCCTTGCGATTTCTCTTTTCCGACCATCTGTATCCGCAGAAGCTGCACCAGCCGGATTCCGAGATGCCCCGTCCGTTCCCCCAGGTCCAGCGTCCGGATTTTTCTCCGCAGTGGAAGTCTCCATGTTTCTTCCCGTAACATAATCCCCGAGAAATATCATCCCGACAAACAGTATGATTAGCATAACAGGGAATCCGGGCCACGCAGTAATCCCGCGTACCACAAACTGCAGGAGATAGGCACCCACGCAGCACATAGTGATTATGAGGCTGCGGTATTTTTCCGTTTTAGTATGCATGGCCAAACGGTAGAGCACCTCGCCACCCATTATCCCGGCAGCGAACAGTTCCGCAGCAGATCCGGCCATAAACACAACCTGGGACGGTCTGAAAGTAAGTGCCAGTATCCCGGCCGAATAAAGCAGTGTCATCAGGACATATAAAAAACGCCGGTTTATCTTTTCCGAAAAAAAGCCATAGAAAAGATATCCGGCAGCCATTGCCAACTCACCCACACAATATATAACATTCAGCCATTCATTGGACACCTCCCCGCTCATCCCAACACTGGAATAGCTTTTGGCTGCCAGGCAGATGAACAGGGTCAGAATGGCATATATACAAAACCTAATCATTCGTCCTTTTAGTCACCTTGATAAAGTGTCCCATTTTCACCTATTATTCTCTATATACCTAAGGGGAGGTTTTATCAATTTTTTTATACCTTTCTACACACAACACATATCTCTTTTGCTTTTATATCCTTTGCTTCCAACCTGATATCAAAGTGTCCCGCTTGAACATATCTTGCGTCCAATATAGAAAACCCAACTTTCTCCACCAGATTAGATATTTCCCTAACCGTATACCTTTTATCCCTAATTATGTACTCTGCCGGCAAGCCGTTGTCATTATCAAACTGCTCTTTTCTGTATATAAGGCTCCGTTCCGTATCCAATGCCAGATAGTCTGCATCAAAGATAGCTCCGCTTTTCTGCATTGTACTGCTCGGTGACAAATCTACCAATATGTTAGGCTTACGACGTATTACTCCCTTGTTTTTGTCCTTAATAAGGCTTTCCGTAAGCTCCATGTTCATGACAGATACAATAAGAATACCGTTTCTTTTTAATGATTCATAAGCAGACTTAATTATTTTTACATTATCATTCACTTTTGGATATGAACCAACCACATCAAATAAGCAGATGACGGCATCATACTTATTCTTTTCTTCTAAGTATCTGACATCTCCGCTTACAAAATTCAGATTACTGATATCCTTATTATCATTCTTCGCTTTTTCAAACAGAACAGATGCGTTATCAACAGCGGTCACTTTGTACCCCTTCTTCGCAAGAGCAACCGCATGTCGGCCGGTTCCACATCCCATATCAAGGATAACGCCATTCTTCGGAACATGCTTTCTTATAAACTCGACTTCATTCACAGTTCCCTTCGCCCACTTATGTTCAGCGACATTCATTCTGCCATATGCATCACGAAGAATGTTTTCATACCCCGACATCATTCTAGTAAAGTGTTTACGGTATTTTTCCGTGTTAATCTTCTGTTCCTTGAATGTAAATGCCAGCCATTCATATCCCGGTTGCAACTCTCCAAGATACTCTTCGCATTCCATGTCCTTAGAATAATCAGAATTGTCTGCAAAAAAAGCAGTATCTACCTGAGACACTTTGTTGCCGACCAGATAGGCATCGTCCCTTACAAATGTGGTATCCTTTCCAATCATTCTGATTGCATCAATATTTTTACTGATAAATCTGGTATTACATTTGCGGAAAGTGGCACTTTCCAGTGTTTTTACCGTACATGGATTGGCTGACGCTAACCCCCAGGCAAAATCATCAGAAAAACCCCATATAGAATGAAGAAGGGTACTTGCTATTCCTCTACGACGGTACTGACGGTCTACAACAAGCTGCAGAACCCATGTCATCGTACCATAGGGTTCATACCTGCGTCGGATATACCAGGCATGCCCCACCTGTTTATCACCATCCATAGCGCGCACGAGAAAAAAACCGTCTTTGCAGTATTTTTCACGGTAATGCTTTACGCCCATCCGTATCTGCTCACCGGGCCTAATCGGTGAATTCATGTCATACATACCGTAGGATGTACTGAACAGATCTGAACAGGCTTTTATATCCGCCTCTGTAAGATCCGTGGATTTTCGGCTTTCATATCTGATTATATCCATGCTACTCGATTCCATAACTCAATTACATTCTTCAAATTTGCCATTCTTACACCCCACACAGCCTCCAGGGTGGCCTTCAGGTTCATCTATATAATAAATAATTATAAATCAATTCAGCATAAAAACACAGCCTCGTGATATTTACATCGTTAGTAAATTCAAATCCATTAGCTTCTTCATAATGAACAATCAGTTGGTCCAGCCTCCGCAGAATCGCATCATTATTCAGATCAATCGGCACATAAATCCGAACATTATCATCGTTATTATCCGGTTCCGGAGCTATATGATAATCCGGAAGTGTTTTATCGATAAGCCATGGCTCATTGACATATAAAGGGGATTTATCCTTTGGTATTGGATATCTCCTCTGTGCTTCTCCCCATATCCACATAACGATTTACCTCTTCGCTGGTACATGACGACTACAAGCCCTCCGTGATGAGCACTTTCCTTACCTTCACAACAGAGACGTGTGTCTGCTCAATAGGCAGCCACCCATTAAACAATTCCCTCTATCAAAACCTTATCCCCAAACTGAACCTTCTTTACGCCGCATTCTTTATTCTTGTTAAAACTGAAACTAAGCATGTACCCCTTCGAAAGTCCGAAATAATCTAAATAGTCGCTTACCTGCTGCTCTCCATATTCATTATACTTAGCGCCATGCCAGATTTTCAGTTCTATCACATAGCGTCTGCCGAGATAGTGAATCACTATATCCATCCTCTTTTGATCCCGCGTTTGTTCTTCTATGCTGTATGTTCCGGTGCCATTTATGATGGGAGCCAGATAGGTTAAAAATCTTTCCCTGCCTTCTTTCTCTAGAAACTGTTCACTGTCATCACCATGAATCCGGTTGTGTTCCTTAATAAAGTGATCCATAATCTTTTCCACGTCCAACAATCCATCATCTGAAACGAAAATCGATTTGCTGGACACTGCCAACTGCTTAAGATCATCATTTTTTCTACTTTCGCCGATATAGTAATTGTAAAGACGCATCTCAAAAATTCGGTTGCTTACAGAAACTGTATTGTGGTTATTGTAAATAAAACCATACATGCACAGGAGTTTTTGCTCCTCATCATCCGGAAGATAAGCTACCGTCTCTCCCTTCATAAGAATATTTCGAAGCTGCATTTTTAATTCCGGCATATTTATGAGCTTCCCCATAACCGAATCAAATAATGTATTATTCTCCTGTAATATCCTCTTTACCGCCTCATCTACACCATATAACGTCCACGCATCTCCAAGGGAACTAAAAACCGTCGGAACCAGTTTTGTATCGATGATCTGACAGATACGGCTGACAAGAAACGGATACCCGTTCGTGTACTGTCTGATATAGTCAGCAATTTCATCCGTATCCATTCCTGTATGATGATCCAATTCATATTCATCCAGCATTCCCTTTATTCCACGAGACGACAGACTCATATCAATATCAAAATCAGCAGCTATGTTCCATGGACTATTTACTTTATGCTGGTCTTCCGGACGGATCTTCGCCCTGAGATGTTTTATATCCGTAACTCCGGCCAGAATAACACTATGAAAAGCCGGTGTTCCATCCGTTTCCCTGCTTATGTATCCATTCCGAAGCTGCGCTAAGAAATCTAAAAAAACGCGATTATTTGTAGCGCTGTCTACCTCATCTATCATCAGTAATATGGGTTTTGAAGCCTGCCTGCACCAGTCAGCCAGCGCCTCAAACAGTTCATCCAGTTTTGCAGTATCTTTTTTTCTATTCTGAAAATCTACTAACTGTTTTTTTGTTGCCTCAGGCAAAAGATTATAATTACTGTCCTTTGTTTTTAACAATCTGCAGAAAGCCTTTACAAAGGATTGCTCATTCTTAAACCCTGCGTCTCCTATCCCCTGAAAATCCAGATTCACAACATCATATTCTGAAGAAAGAGCCTCCTTTATCGCAATAAGCGTCGTAGTCTTTCCATATTGTCTTGACCTGTTGATAGTAAAATACTTTCCGGAATCAACTAACTTTTTTATTTCCTTAACGCGATCCGTGAGATCTACCATATAATGTTTAGACGGTATACAAACAGCCGTCGTATTAAATTCTTTCATGGATATAGACTCCCTTGTTTTTGGCTTAATACCATTCAGTCTGTCCTTTTCTATGCCGTAAAATCGCAATCAAAAAACATAGCTATGTACAATACATCATTAGATATTATACATAAATCTGGCATAAAAATACATCTCGGGATAACAGGTTTTCTGCTCGTTTTATGTTGTATCCCAGACACATAAGGGCAAATTCTCCGGTTACTTTTCTCAGACCTTGTAGCAAAAGATACTATCAGATATAGGATGTAATATTTGGAAACTCATAAAAGAAATGCAGTCTTTTGACAGATAACAAAAAAGCCCTGACCACCTCAAAATGATGGTCAGGGTACTTTTATAATTCCCGGACTTCGTGTTTTGGCTTTGATTCCTTCGGCAGAGACTGCTGTGCGACCTGTCTTTGTCTCTCAAGCAGCCACTGCTTCATGGATATCTTTTTATCGGATGCTCCTTGCTCTACAGCAACTTTCCTCGACTCTTTCCTTCGCTTCTCTGCCGTGTCATCCCCTGGAGCCGTATTGCTAAGCTGATTCTCGATCTGGTTGTGCTGTTTTATCCGATAGCATAACTCTGTATTACGATCTCTGCAGTTCTTCCCGTCGCCTTCTATACTCGATTATCGGCTTATCTGCCATTAGGAGTCGTTCATCTATACGAAGTGCGGTCTTTGACGGAATCTGCTTCTCCACGACACGCTTATCCTGCCGCTCAACTATCAGATCAGCCCAATTACCTGCAAACGCAATTATTTTGTCGATCAATCCTATCCCCGTAATCCTATTGTAGAATCTGATAGATATAATAGTCTCGTCTTCGTTAAC
>DGSK01000059.1 GCA_002393955.1 Lachnospiraceae bacterium UBA4364
AGCATCTCATTTCCGGAAAACCAGTCATCCACGACCTCTCTGCCGAGGTCCCACAGCTTAAGTACGTCGCTTCTCTCCGTATAATACTGATAAAGCATATCACAGAAATATGAAAAAGCCTGCTCGTCATTGTTGTAAAGTTCTGAATATAACCATTTCATTTCGTCATAATACTTTTCAATACGGTCAGTGAAGGTTTTGTCCCATTTTTTCTTATCCATATCTCCTCCATAAATATTGAATTTTTATTGTTATCGTTTTCACTATGCTTTTATTTTTTCCCACATATTACGCAAGGTAACATGTGGGACCTGCTAAAGTATATGTTATCATATTACAGGAAAATATACCATAAATTTTTTACGGAATTTTATGAGTTTCCACAGTTGTTTTCAGCATTTGACTTTTGCAACTAGTATCTGCAATTAAGGGTTACAATTCTCTCTTCGCCCGGAGCTATATCTTTAAGGCGGGTAAATGCAGAAAGTCTTGCGCCCGGCTCAGAGATATCTTCAAACAGACGGTAGCTTCCGTCAGGGCGTTTGTAAATTTCTACCACGTAATCCGAAGATGTATCACCGGTGTTTTTTACACGAACAGTGAGGGTTGGAGCTGCGGCCGTTTTGTCTGCCGGTGTGCTGCAATAAATAATTTCCGCTGAGAAATCTGTATATGAAAGGCCGTATCCAAATCTATAGAGCGGATCATCTTCCATATAAAGATATGTCATCTTAGTCTTCTCGATATCATAATCATTCTTGTCAGCAAGCTGTTCATCGCCGCGGTACCAGGTCTGCGGAAGCCTTCCGGCCGGGCTCACTCTGCCGTAAATAATATCGGCGATACTATTTCCGTATTCCTCATTTCCGCCTGCCATCCAAAGTATGCTGCGGATCTCCTCCGCCTCATTCTCTTCCACTGCCGCAACAGGTGCATTTGCATTCAGTATCAAAATGATATCAGAAGAAGCCTCCCTGAGCTTTCTTATTACCGCCCTCTGAAATGGAGGAAATTCGATGCTCTCACGGTCTACATCTTCCTTCGCATTTACGATTGGATGAAGTCCGAAGGCAGCGATGATCCTGTCTCCATCACCCAGAATACCGGCAAGGATCTCTTCTACATTTTTTACTGTTTCAAAAGCTGCCGGCATCTTAATATCATGATTCTTCATGCCTCTGATACGCTTATCCTCCCAGAAATGAAGGGCATCATCCGCTTTAAAACGAATCACCTCGCCTTTTTCATCAAGCAGCTGAAATGCCTCAAGCACAAACCATCCGAAGGCGTCCTTCTTATATGCAAAGAGCTCCATATCACCTGCAAGCTGAGCAGAATTATTACGATTCTCCGCTTGTTTGTTGCCTTCATCCACCTGCTCAGCGCTGTTTTCCAACTGTTTATGTTCTGCATCTGGTTGCTCAGCACTGTTTTCTGTTTTATTATGTTCTGCCTCCTCAGGCTGCTGGGATGATATCAGCTGGTCCGGCTTCTGCGATGTAAGCAAAAGGTCAAGGCTTACCGAACGCAGCGTGATCCTTGTTTCGTCCCAGAGCATGATGCGGAAAAGCTCCGCTTTATCCTTCGGAACTGCCACAAGACGTTCACCATCAAGTCCTGCGTAAAGTCCCTCGCCCAGTTTTATATATACGTACGGGCAGAGGGAATCTGATATTTCCTGCAGTCCTTCACGGATAGTAACCTGATGGCTTGTAAGTCCGCTGTACCAGTCCATCGGGCAGCGATCTGCAAAAGGACCAAGCAGTTTGATATTTTCTCCTTCCTTTAGAGGAAGTGCACTATCTTCATTTTTAAGGAGGACCGCCGCTTCGGCAGAAGCTTTTCTAGCAAGCGCTCTGTTCTCCGCTGTATCAAACTTTGACGAATTGTAAAGCTCCTTCGGGAAGATCTTTTCGATATCCTCCTCAAGGAGTCCAAGCATCGAATACGAAAGAAGGCGGTTAAATGCGATGCGGTCGATATCCTCTTCGGTGAGCATGCCTTTACCTAGAGCATCCTCAAGTCCGTTTCTTACTATAACACTGTCATCCAAAAATGAATCCATACCGGCTTTGGCAGCTTTCGCAACCGCCTCCGTCATGTCTGCAGCTGCCTTCTGCCTTGTCACCGCAAGGTCGATAACTCCGCCGTCGCCGGTAACAAATGGCAGCCCGCGCTTCTTAAGGCGCGTAGTCATTTCCGGATTGAAGGTGTTAGGCACTCCATTTACAAGATTATAAGAAGACATTGCGCCCTGCGGGTCCGCGTAGTCTATTATTTCCTCGAAAACGTGAATGTAATAGCTGTCTTTAAGCTTTTCGGAAATGTTGCTGTCCGCGCAGCAGCGATCTTCCTCAACATTATTTCCGTAAAAATGTTTCAGAGTTGCTCCGCAGCGCACAAATCGCGGATCATCCCCGGCCATTCCTTTAATATATTCTCCCGCGATACGTGAGGTAAGATGCGGGTCCTCGCCGTAGGCCTCTTCATTTCTGCCCCAGCGCGGATCTCTCTCCATGTCGATCGTAGGTGCGAACATACAGATTGCCCTGTTCTTTCCTTTCTGATAAAGGCTTCTCGCCTCGGTTCCAACAAGGCTTCCGACCTCATGCATAAGCTCCTTGTCCCAGGTTGCCGCAAAGCCGATAGGGTTCTGGAAAACCGTGGTACAGGCCGGCTCGCCGAGGTCAAAAATCTGATCATGGCGTGCCTGAACTCCGTGCGCAGCCTCACCAAAAACCTCGAAGCGCGGCAGTCCAGCCGCCTCTCTCTCGTCACCGGTTCCACTGATCACAAGAAGCTTCTGCTCCTTACTAAGCTTCGCCAGAAAATCCTCTGCATTTCTAATATGATAAGCTCTGTCTCTCTTCATTTTTCTCCTTCAGGGTGTCCCCTTTTTCGTCCAAAAAACCTATAAATCATTTCTGCTTTTAGTAAAAAGCATCTCTGTTTTCACTATATCAGATGGCGCATTTTAATACTACTTAGACATTTCTCAAATTAATCCTTAATAATTCGCCTTTTATGCTGCATTAGAAATATTGTCATCTTATATTCTAACGTAGATTAAATGTACAAGAAAAGCAGAAGCCCACCATGTAATCTTCTCATATATCTGTTACGAATAAATGAGGAAGCCACACGGTGGGCAAAAATTTTATAAATTTATATGTAATTATTCGGAAATCAGTTTCCCTGCCTTATCCATCGCACTAACAATTCGTTTTTTCTCTGTATCATGCAAATAATTAGGATTCAGTTTCCTTTTTGCATACTTAAGATATGAATTATTAGTTTCCTCTACAAGAAGATCAGTAAAATACCGTTCCCAACTAAAATACTTTTCACTAAAAATATTATCTCCGGGATCAGCAAGTATATCTTGAACACGCTTTCCATCAATCAGCCCGGACATTAATATCAACCACTCAAATGATTCCGGAAGATACAAAACAACACTTTCCATATTATGTATCAGTTTCATAATGCGGTCTATTTCCGATCCGAAGGCTGCGCCGTCAGCTATAACAAGACAGTTCTTTTCAAAGCCATTTTCAAGAAGTTTACCAAACACTCCCGACTTGCCTTCCGAACTTATTACCTTCTTATTATCATCTACTATTGCAGAAAAGAATTCGTAACCAGAATTTGAATCCTCCACTATAATAGTGTTCACTTCACTAAGTTTATTTTCATTTTCCGGATTATAAATACGATAGAATTCGTTATAGACCTGCTTAAGACCTGCATACTTTCCAGATTCTCTTATTCCGTATATTTCTGATACGCTATATGGAAGATTAGGAAGCCCTTCCCTGGTGACAATCACATAATAATTGCTGCTATTTCGTATAGCATCCGCAAACTCAACTGTTCTTAAGAAATCATTATCTTCATCAATAAAAACAATGCTGTTTTCTATAGCAGGTAAGATAATACTCCAGTCACGACCAGAAAGAGTTCTGCAAGGCACACTTGATTCCAACTGAATACCGCTGAGTTCATGATCCTCATAATACTCTCTTATCATTTCAACCAGCGTAGTCTTTCCTGTAGCACTGTTTCCTTTAAGGATAGTAATGTTCCTGCATATGGTAAATTCATATCTGAGTCGGTTGTTACCCACTCTGATTGTATAGCTTCCCTTCATACGCTTACCTCACAATCGTCCCGGCAATCGGTACCAGTTCTCTCATATTATGAACAACCTGATCTGTGTTCTGAATATAAACCTCAAAATCACCATTGCCAAAATCCATGAGGTGTCTGAGATTGATGGTAATATCCTTATTCTTTCCCATCTCTAGCAACCATTTTGCACAATTATCGCCGCACGCGGATGCATTAAATATTTTGTCGGGGCAGTTATTGATGAGGATAAGCGTTTTAACGCCTCCGGAGAGTTCTTTCGGTGTAATCCCTCCAAGCACAGGACTTTCTATAATACGCTCACTGATTACAGTGGACTTGTCAATATCCAGTATCATATTGCGTGACATTTCATCCGTGATCCATTCATCTTCATATGTATTTTTAAAGTATACCGCAGGATTTGTAACTACCCCTGCGCACTCTCCAAATATAATTTTTAACATATGCATTTCCTCTTAGCCTATTTCTCATCCATTACAAAGAATACGGTCTTACACAACAATCCAATATATGATACCACAAATACACTCTTTTTTCAATCCTACAGCAGTCATCTTATGTAAACTACGTGGACTATTACTTAGACCTAAAAGGAGCTGCAGCCGTATTTCATGCTGCAGCCCCTTTCGTAAAATATAGGGTGTGAGGGGACTTCGCTATATTTCATTTACCGTCCGCGGCCCTGCGAGCCCATGTCGCTTATATTGATGTTTGATGCATCAACTCTGTCGGATGCCTCCTGCTTATCAGTAACTGTTGAGAGCTTGCCGCTCAGCTGTTTCTCTATACTTTCCGCCCTGAGGCTGATGAAATCCTTCAGAGTATTAAACGCCTTTGTGAATTCATCTGCTGTATAAAATGCAGTCGCATCCTTTTCTACGTAAGGCAGAAGCATCTCATAAAGTCTAGCAAGCTCATTTTGGAATTCTTCGGAATTCACATAGCTCACAAGCTTTGTAAAGCTTTCATGATATTTGTTTAAATATTCGTCATTCGAGGTTATCCATGACCACATCGGACGGTCAGCTTCTGCTGCTCCTGAAAGCGGCGAATCAATGCCGTAGTTTACGATCTCTGTTGCATCCTTTGTGCCGCCCATGCCACCGTTCTGCTCACCGCCGCGATCAAATGCTTTGTCATCAGTTGTGTTGTTTGTGTCGTTTGTGTTATTCTGGCCGCCGCGTCCGCCCCAGTTGTTGCCATCGCCACCGCGTCCGCCGCCATTTGAAAATGCTCCAAATGAAAGGTTGTAATCCCAAGGGATCATTTTAAGCTTGCCGTCTTCCTCGTAAAGGAAGTAGTTGTGAAGCATATTTCCGGTGTAGCTGTCATAATTCATCACAAAATTGTGTACCGTGAAATAATTGATCACATCATCTATATCTACAGACTCCTCGGCATTTCCTTCAGAAAGCTTCTTCAGGGATGCGATGAGCCTTTTCTCATCCTCTTCCGTAACATCTGTCTCTGCATTGTCGAAAATGTCGGAGTAGCTGCTTATCTCGTCATCCTTATATTTAAGAGATGAGCCGGCATCATCGCCGCCAAAGCCGTCCTTTCCGCCGAAGCCCTGAGGCCTGTTTCCATTCCCCTGAGCACTATCACCATTCTGTCCATCTTGAGGATTGAAGCCGTCCGGCATCTGTCCGTCCGGTGGGGTGAAGCCTCCTCCCTGCTGACCGCCTTGGCCATCTTGTGGATTGAAGCCTTCAGGTGCCTGTCCGTCCGGTGGGGTGAAGCCGCCTCCCTGCTGGCCGCCTTGTCCATCTTGTGGATTGAAGCCATCAGGTGCCTGCCCGTCCTTCATTCCTGCATTGTCGAGGGAAGCTGTCTCCGGTTTATATAAAGCGCCGTCAGAATTGTCTGTCCTCGCAAGAAATGAATCCGAAACATCTTCTATCGCAAGATAAAGTCCCTGGGCTTTTCCATTTACTGTGAGGCTTACGTAGCTCGTAAGCGACGCATCTACGCCCATATAGTTGAAAAGCTGATAGCTCAGATAATCCTTAAGATAGGTTGCATCAGCATATATATTATTTAAGTTAAGCTTGTCCAGTCCGTAGTAGGTCTGGTCATCGACATATTTACCAAAATTGATCTTGAAGCTGTATCTGTCAGAATCCTTGTCAGACGCAACAGATGAAAGCGAAGTATTTCCCTTGGTAGCAAATGAAACATCCTCTATCGTCTCGCCATCTATGGTAACATTCACATGATATTTCGTCTTATTGAGCGGATTCGCCAGAAGATCCGACCAGTCATCATCAGAAATCTCGATATCCACCGTATGCACATAGCTTGTGTTGAAGAGACCGTTGTAAAGTGACTCATTTGCTACATCTTTTGCAGCATCCTCTGTCGACGCCTCCGATGCACTTTCCGATACGTCCGATGCGCCGGTCATTTCCTGCGTATTTCCTTCCGCAGCGCCTGCATTTATTACCGCTTCTGTATCTGATGAAGTATTTTTTCCGCACGCAGAAAGAAGTGTCATGCACAGTATCAGCCCAACTGAAATCCCCCTATACATACTTTTTCTCATCTAAACTCAACTCCCTTTTTGATGAACTATGTACATTAAAACACCTCTTCCTTAAATAAAGCTTAAAAAAAATATTCCATTTTTGGCTTTAACACGTACATGCTCGCGTTGCAAATACTTGACATACGTCAAGTATTATATTATCCGAAGCTGCTGCTTGACCGGTGGACAGAAAAAGTTGAGGATGTTGTTCCTTTAGATGCGCCCCGACTTCTGGTGTTTTTCAGAAATGGAAACGTTAAGCATGTGAGATCCTCAACTGCTCCAGACAGAATATAGATGACCTTGTAAAAAGAGGCAAACTTACACCTGTCAGAACCGAAGCTAAAACAAAGCTGTTTTTAAAAAACGAAGTGCTAAAGAGAAAGAAATAGAGCACCTCGGGATGATGACTGTTATAGAACTCCACGATATGGAAGCCGCAGCGATTGACATAGTATTCCTTTCACCTCCGCTAACTCGCATCAGAGTACTCCAAGCATCTGGCCCGGATTTTCAGCGGCTTTTACATTTCCGAAGGCTTTGACGATCACGCCTTCCTCATCGATCAGATAAGTTGTCCTTACGACACCCATCGAAATCTTGCCGTAATTCTTCTTCTCTTTCCATACATCATAAGCTTCAATAACCGTCCTCTCCACATCAGATAATAATGTGAACGGAAGGCCGTACTTTTCCTCAAATTTCTTGTGCGATGCAACAGAATCCTTGCTGACTCCGATGATCACTGCTCCCTTCTCCCTGAACTGCGGCATTAATTCGCCGAAATTGCAGGCCTGCTTCGTGCAGCCCGGAGTGCTGTCCTTTGGATAAAAATATAAAATTACCTTCTGTCCCTTATAATCCGAGAGTGAATGCATCTCGCCATTCTGATCCGGGAGGGTGAATTCCGGTGCTTTTGTTCCTATTTCTAACATAATGTTCCTCCTCTTTTTTTATTTATTTCCTGACTGTTTCCCTATTCTCTAGTAACAACCCTCTTCATATATCATCTCCTCCAATGTTTATGTTGATCTCAAATAGAAGACACCGACTCGTCCCCTGTCTCCTACTTCGGAATCACCTCTACCCAGGCACTTCCGTTTTCTGCCACATATACATTTGCGCAGTCATCCCTTATACATAAAGGAACCAAGTCCTTTTTACGGCTTCTAAAAGCTGAAACATAAATCAACGTCTGAGCTGAAGTTCTTGATTCATGAACATATTTTGTATAACAGAATGGAAAGCTTTCTTTGTTTCCATATCCCTGAACTCGGTGATTGCCGTCATTCTATTACCTGCATCCTTTGAGGAAGAGCCGCAGTGATACATTTTTTCATCATTCGTATCATAATCAAGCACTATAAAGCGATCATGCATTATGCCTTCTGTTCGTTTATAAGAAATTTGGATATTCGGGAACTCCTCCTTAAAATCCTCATCATCGCTTACATGAAGCATATTCGAGATATTATCGCTAAAAATAATCACGTCAGTTCCGTCTTTTGCTCCCTTAAGCAAACGAAGCGTTTTTATATTGATATAGTTATCCACAATGTAAATTGTTTTCTTCGCCTGCGAATATATCTGCATATAAGTTTCGTCGGCCTTTGCCGGTTCGCCATTAAGGATCAGATACTCATGCTTATCTGAAGGCCGCGCAAAGTCAAGCATAAACGGAGATATCTCGGAACGATTAACGGTATTATGAAGCTGTTTGAACACATTACTTAATTTTTCATCATAATCTATCATCTTTATTTGGATGTCTCTGACAGCCTGCTGCGTATCGGAAACCTGCATAGAAAGCCGCAGATAATCGTACTGGGCGATTAAAGGTCTGTTATCAATGATATATTCTTTCATAGATTTAAAAGCCCGTATCAGAGCTCTACTTTGTTTTACTGCAATCTCACCCTTTAAAACAGTCATCAGCATATATACGCCCTGTTCAGTAAAAGCAAATGGCAGATTAGATCGTCCGCCTTTTACACCTTTGGTTTGTATCGAGGTGAAATTTTTGCACCGCGATATAAAATCAAGCTCATCACCTATGGTTTTTTCGTCAATATCTGTCTTTCCCATAAAGCCTCCCTACGGATGTCAATCTTTTGTGTTCTTGTTTTCTTCTATATTCAGCGCCTGTAATGCCTGAGCATATCCCAGGAGTCTTGCCTGTGTGCTTGCGTCAAAAGAGTTAAATGCCGAAAGCAGAATTCCGGCATCCGTTTTAGAATCGACCACAAGCCAATCTGCAGGGTTGCTCCGGGTTCCGCGCGTCTCTACGCCGGACAGAAGCCATTCAGGAGTCACATTCAATACCTTACAGATCACCAGAATCTTTTCTGCCGTAGGATTCGTACGCTTCTTTCTCCAGTCACTGACCGTTGTCTGCGGAATACCGGTCCTCTCTGAAAACTCCTTCTGAGTCATATTTAGTTCATCCAGTTTTTCAAATATTCTATCCCTGATTGTCATCGCTCTTTCTCCTACCAAACCTTCCGTGTCTTTTGATTTCAAATTTCAGTCATATTGACATTTTATTCATCACACTATAATTCATTATAATTTATCCTACTATACGGATTATACCCCCAAAATCATTGCCTGTCAACCATTTTTAGAACATTTGTTCGTTATTTTAAAATGTTCATGTTGACAGGCATAAAGGTCATTCTTCTATCTGAACAGTCCCATCACGCCGGCTATGATTGCTGCCAGCGCCGGGAAGCCCACAAGGGTTCCGACCCATTTTTTAATAAGCGTTTTTCCGTAAATGTACGGCATCGGATCTTCCGGTCGAATGATTGCCACCTGATCATAAGTATAATAGAGAGTCTGTCCGATTCTTGTTAAATAATCATATCTGTTTACTATATCCTTACTGCTGAAGGTTCGAAGAAAGAAGACATACATTATTTTATCAGCTGATTTACAATAGAATCCTTTGTTTTTCCCTCACTCTCCATATCGTCAACCGAAATGCTTTGTAAAGCATCCCATATTTTATTATATGAGTAATCATCATCTTTTAAGAGATTTACCAAACGAGCAAAATAGAAGTACTTGTATGACGATGAAATAGATGATAATATTTTCATGGCAGTAGTATTACATTTGTTTAAGTGTGGTAACTAAAACAATACTCTATTTCAGAGTAGTAATCTACTGCCTTTTGAAAAATATAAAA
>DGSK01000039.1 GCA_002393955.1 Lachnospiraceae bacterium UBA4364
ACTAAAACTTCCCACACCCAAAATGGGACTTGTACCTTGAAAATTCAATAATACAGGCGATTAAATATGTATCTCACGCCGCCAGGGATGACGCTCTGACCAGAGAATTCCGGATATAATCCGGTAACCTTCCTACAAACAGCGTGATGAATGCTTCAATCTGTTCTTCCGTAGGGTGGAAAATGCCGCATACGCAGTCTATCATGGCGTTTATCAGGATCTGGAATGATTCTCCAAATGTGATGTCTGCCAGTTCATCTGAAAGGAAGAAAAAGATTTCGCCAAGTGTCCGGCTGTCTTCACACTTTCGCTGTTCTATGGCCATCATCAGATATCTGGTGAAAACGATAGCCACATGTGCAGTCAGGGCATCATAGGAAAGGCTGTGGCACTCACCGATCAGATTCAGGTAGGACTTGCATGTCTTGAAAAAGATCTCAATCTGCCAGCGTTTACCATAGATCCGTATGATTTCTTCTTCAGAAAGTTCCGGGTTGGTACAGATGAAAGCAATCCAGTCTTTCTTGTTGTTACGGTTACGGACACATACTATCTTGGCTGGAATCTTCTGTTCCTTTCCGACCATGACATTCACCGAAAGAAGATACTTGCTACGACCTCGGCGTTTCTTGCAAATGCCAAAAATCTTCCGGATGGAAAGCTGCTGACCTTCGTACTCATAGAAAATACGGGAGCTTTTTCTGAGCATTGCTATTGAATCCAACCCCAGATCTTTTACAGCAACAAACTGAGCTGGATTTGCAAACCAGGTATCGAAGAGAACGTAATGGGCACTGTGCCCGGCAGACATTGCATTCTTCAAGAGTTCGATCATGACCGTTGTTCCCTTCATCTGGGCAAGCTTTCTGCGTTTGGCAGCAAGAGAACGGCCGTCAAACTTTTCAGCCGGACCGATCAGGCACTCTTCCTTTGAGGAAGCCAGGAGGCTGCTGTTGACCGGGAGGAACGTATTCCCGTCAGTCCAGCCGAGTGTCATGAGACGGTAGCCCTTGCGGTATTTCATGGATACGTGGTCAAACACTTTCGAGCCGAGTTCTGTCCGTTTGCAGCTGGTACGCTCGAACAGGCTGTCATCAACAACAAAAGCATTAACGCGGTCCGCTCCCGTAAGCGATTCGATGGTATCAGAAACTTTTTTAGATAAGAGTGTCGTAAAACGTAACCAGTTTGTTCCCGGACTGTTCAGAAAACGATAGAACGTGTTTTTTGAAAATGACTCTCTGAAGGAACCAGTTTTCTGCTGCATGTACATGCTGCGGTCAGAAAAAGCATTGCAGAGTTTGTACTTGAAGATACTGATCACCGGAACACCCTTTTCTTTCTGGGCGTTGCATTTCCGAAGAAGATTTCCGATACCAAACCTGCAAAAAAAAGAAGAAATTGAATTAAAAAGTTCCTGTCCGACCTGATCCTGTGGTAAAATTGATGTTGGCATAGTTAGCTCCTTTCGTTTTTTGTTTTTAGTCAACTCAATTATACCAAAGGCACAGCTTCTATGCCTTTTTAATTGCCTACATTATTGAATTTTCAAGGTTCTATACACCTTTTCGGTGTGGGAAGTTTTAGTTATTTACATATCCGCACTCACTGCACTTCCACTTGCCATTATCAGCAGTGAAGTCCTCCTGCTCATTAAGCGTTGCACCGCAGCCGTCGCAGATCCAGATTATATTTGAATCATCCTCAGAAGCTGGATTTATCAGCATTTCCCCGCACCCTTTACAGACCCAATGCGGAAGTGCCGGATCAAAGCCCTTCTGCAGTGTCAGATTAGCATCACAGCGGGGACAGTATTCGTAGAAATCATTATTATTATCCATATTGTCCAACCAATGCTCAGATTTCCTTTACAACATAAGATTTTATCAAACATCACGTTATTTCTCAATTAAACACGAAGCAGGTGTTATGGATCCCGGCTAAAAATCTAAGTGGCACACAAATCCGAAAAGGGAATAAAAAAGGACCCCACATAGGATATACATCCGTGTGAAGTCCCCTTGATCATCAGTTATACCGGTTCAGACAATGCGTCACATGCTGATAGCTGCTGACGACAATCAGTCCTGCCGTGTGATTCAGCCCTTCTCCAGTGCAAGTGTCCTGGTAGTAAGGTCGCATACCTCAGCAGGTCCATAGTACTGGATCGCACCGGGATATGTGAATGCTGTTTCAACAGCCCACTCATCTCTGTGCTCTGCGAAGTATTTGAAGGGCTTGCCATCAAGCTCTACGAGAGCCTTTCTGATAACGGGCTTGTCCTCACCGTTTCTTCTCTCGATATTCATCATCTTGGTGATAGGCATACCGCCTGCAACCCACTCCTCAGCCGGCTTTGACAGGTTGGAAACCTTTGAAAGGTATCCTGTGTAACCATACTGGATGAGCATGAATGCATTGTAACCAAGTGAATAGCAGTAGTCTGCATCGAAATTTGAAGGGAATGCACATCTTCCTTCATATCCGAAGAAATGATGAAGAGGGCTGAACTTTCCGTTGTATGTGCCGGCTTTCTTTCTCTCTGCAAGCTTAGCTGCTACAAGGCCGGACATAAGCTTCTCAGACTCGATGAGGGAAACCTGTACATTTCCGTGAGGATCTCTCTCGAGGAAAAGCTGCTGCTGGATAAGTGTAGGAAGGATATCAAATACTGCAAAGGATTCAGCTGTAAGGCCTTCCTTGATGAAGTTATACTTAGCAGTCCAGTCGGGAAGCGCATTGAACTCTTCTGTCTTCTTGCCTGCAAGAAGCTCGTTGATCTCTGCGATAAGTACGGAGAACTCGGGAACGAATTCTACGATACCCTCAGGGATGATAGCCACACCGAAGTTGTTACCATTAGCAGCTCTCTTAGCTACTGAGTCAGCGATCTGGTCAGCGATCTGTGAAAGTGACATCTTCTTAGCCTTTACTTCCTCACCGATAAGGCAGATGTTAGGCTGTGTCTCAAGGGCACACTCAAGGGCAACATGGGAAGCGGAACGACCCATAACCTTGATGAAATGCCAGTACTTCTTAGCGGAGTTAGCATCTCTTTCAATGTTGCCGATAAGCTCTGAATATGTCTTTGTAGCTGTATCGAAACCGAAGGATGCCTCGATATCCTCATTCTTTAAGTCACCGTCGATAGTCTTGGGGCATCCGATAACCTGAATGCCTGTGTTGTTAGCTGCCATATACTCTGCAAGTGTAGCAGCATTTGTATTGGAATCGTCACCACCGATGATAACGATAGCAGTAAGTCCGTTCTTCTTTGCATTTTCAGCAACGATAGCGAACTGCTCTTTTGTTTCAAGCTTTGTACGGCC
The DNA here is from genome assembly GCA_002393955.1 of Lachnospiraceae bacterium UBA4364. Taxonomy (GTDB): domain Bacteria; phylum Bacillota; class Clostridia; order Lachnospirales; family Lachnospiraceae; genus NK4A136. The sequence goes on from DGSK01000039.1 coordinate 3,330, forward strand.
TGAACCGATGATATCGAAACCGCCGGTATTCCTGTATGCATCGATGAAAGCATCATCAAACTCTACATAATCATTCTTAAGAAGTCCGTCTGGACCGCCCTTGAATCCCAAGAGAACATTGTTCTTATCTGTAGCCTTAAGTGCATCATAAAGACCTGAGATAACATTGTGTCCACCGGGTGCCTGTCCGCCGGAAAGGATAACACCTACAACCTGCTTCTTTGCAGCAGATGTGTTGGAGCCCTTCTGGAATGTGATTTCTTCCTTACCATAGGTGTTAGGGAAAAGCTCTTTGATCTTGTCCTGATCGGCAACGCTGCTTGTTGCATCGCCAACCTTTACGCAGATGTCTGAGATACCGTTTCTAAGCATTCCGGGAAGCTTAGGACTGTACTCATATCTTGCTTTCTGAAGTGGTGATATGCTCATATCCGTTCTCCTTTGATTATTGATTTGTAATGGATTTTTACCTATAAAATAATAAGATAAATCGCTAAAAAAGTAAATAGGCAGCTGAGAAGTATACGGTTTGTCCATATGTATGGAAAACGGAAATTATGATACAATTTATGAGCATACATTTTTTTCATGGATAGTAAAACTTCCCACACCGTGTAGTCTTGTCTGACGGTGCTGACGGTGTTTTAGGTGAGCAGTGCGAACGGCACCACCGTCAGGCAAGCTACCGGTGTGAGAAAGTTAGTGGTATACAACAAGTGGGAAGTTTTAGTTAGATAGTTTTCAGCGGATATGGATAACGAACAGTTAGCTAAGGAAAAAAAGAGAGAAAAAGATAAAAAGGATACCATAAAGAGCGTTTTACTCTGTGCCTTTGGTACTTTCATGTTTGCCACGCTCGGCTCCTTGCTGGTTTTTGATGTTTTTTCGGAATCTGCTGCCATTGAAAAAATAATCTACGGATCCATAGCAGCCGGACTTGTTCTTATCTGCATTTCCGGAGTACTCCTCTCCTGCATTTCCTACTACCTCCAATACATCCGGCCGGAAAAGCATCCGGAGATCAGATATTCCACAGCTGAACAAAAACGCAGATCTGAGGTACATAAGAGACTACCCGGCAGGGATATCTTTGATGCATTGGGAAAATACAGACGGAAATTTCTGCGAAACCGGATCCTGGGCATAAGTATCGGAATCCTGCTTGCATTACTGCTGATCATACTCAGATTCAGTGAGGAAAACATAAGCCTGTGGGTAGCCATTGTCATCGCTATCGTGATCGTCGCAATATCATGTATCATTGCCTGGAAAAAAGACGTAACATTTAAGACTGAGCTTGACCTGAGAAAAATCATAGCAGAAAAGAACATTGACCTCCTTCGGCTGAATACTGATTTTATGGCGTCCACCACTCACAAACTTTTTGACGGAATAGCCCTGCTGGGAATGGATTATCTGGTGATCTACGCAATGAGGTTCTGCAGCATAGTGGATGTAAAAGAGATTACATACGCAGAGACCTTCTATGATGTACAGAAATTTGATCATAACACTATCACCAGGTACAAACTGCGTTTATATATGTCCTACAATGAAATGATCACAATGACTATGAAGAACGAGTCGGAAATGGAACTAATGGCTAATGAACTTGGTATCCGCGGACTAAAGGTAGAAGAAAAATAGGATCAGAACGGAGACTTAAACAATGATAAAATGTACAACACTTTGCTACATAGAGATTGACGGAAAATACCTGATGCTCCACCGTGTAAAAAAAGAAAACGACATAAATCACGATAAGTGGATAGGCATAGGCGGCCACTGTGAAGACGGAGAAAGCCCTGAAGACTGCATTATCAGGGAAGCTATGGAAGAGACCGGCTATACACTGGAAAGTTTGGATTTCAGGGGGATCGTTACTTTTATATACGGCAGAGACATAACTGAGTACATGATGCTTTTTACTTCCGATGCCATAAGCGGTACCGAAAAAACATGCGATGAGGGAGACCTGGTATGGGTAGATAAGGCTGATGTTCTCTCGCTTAACCTGTGGCCCGGCGACAGGATCTTTCTTAAACTGCTGGACGAGAAAAAAGAGTTCTTTTCACTGAAGCTTGTCTATGATACGGATGACAGACTTATAAATGCTGTACTGGATGGAGTTTCTGACATTACACCTGAATAATAGCGCCCACACCGGCAGCTTGTCTGACAGCTGTGCCGTCTTTACTTCCCACTTATTGAGCTTAACAGAACGGCTCTCGAGTATGTTTCGGAACAATCACGAGTCGTTGCATCAATTCCGAAACATGTGCGAGACGACGTTCTGCTTCCCCAAAACTGTATGTGGTTATAATACGCTGTCTACAGCCTTCTTTACATCTTCCTTGGTGACATTGACAGCCTTTACTTTATCATTTACCTTGTCGATAACCGTGTCGGCAGCCTTTGTATCCAGCGCCTGGTTCACAGCCTTCTTCACATCTTCCTTGTCTACATTCTTGATGAGTTTCTCCGCTTCCTTCTTGATATCCATTTCTTTAGTCCTCCTGAAAAAATTTTATAATCAGCCTACAATCTGCTTCCTGATTTCCTCCAGCTCTTCCTGGCTTACTTTCCCCGGCTTCCAGAGTATGTTCTGTCCGTCATCCTTATATCTGGGAATCAGATGCAGATGGAAATGCTTTACAGTCTGTCCTGCCACTTCACCATTATTCTGAACGAGGTTAAGTCCGTCAGCTCCGAGATTTTCCACCATCTGAGCGGACAGCTTCTTGGCTACCTTCATTGCAGCTGCTGCAGTGTCCTCCGGCAGTTCAAAGAGATTCGCATAATGTTCCTTGGGAAGTATCAGGGCATGCCCTTTTGTGGCAGGTCCCAAATCCAGGATCACGCGGAAATTTTCATCCTCATATACCGTCTTGGATGGTATCTCACCGTTGGCAATCTTACAAAAAATACAATCGTTATTCATGATAATCCTCCATGTCGAGCACTTTATTTATTTATTTTTTATTTTATTGGGGCTCTTATTCTCTACCGCTTCTTCAATAAGCTCCATGATAGCAGGTATGGATCTGTACTGAGTGGACTTTTCCATATTGTCGATATATGTCTGCTTATTGAAATACAGATTGTGTATTGCGTCCAGCAATGAATCCTGATCCAGGTTTTCCTCATCGATCACAATACTGTATCCCTGCTTCTCGAAAGATGCTGCATTCAGTATCTGGTCCCCGCGGGAGTTTTTAGCCGAAAGGGGGATCAGTATGCTGGGAATGCGAAGTGACAGGAGCTCGCTTATAGCATTGGCCCCGGCCCGGGATACCACTATATCTGTAATAGCGAATATATCCTTGAGCTCAGCCTTGACATACTCGAATTGCTTGTAGCCGCTTTCCGTAAGCAGCATATTGTCCATCTTGTCCTTTCCGGTAAGATGCACAATGTTAAAATCTCCCTTAAGCTTCGGGAGCGCACTCCTTATTGCTTCATTAATAGACGCCGCTCCCTGGCTTCCGCCCATTACCAGGATTACGGGGAGCCCCGGCTCAAAACCGCAGAACTTGTATGCGATTTCTTTGTCACCCTTCTTTAATTCTTCCCTTATGGGAGAGCCGGTGAGCACGGCCTTCTTATCCGGAAGGTATTTTAATGTCTCCGGGAAGTTGCAGCACACCTTCTCCGCAACCGGAATACAGAGCTTATTTGCAAGCCCGGGAGTAAGGTCCGACTCATGTATGATACAGGGAATCTTTAAGGCTGCCGCTGCCCTGACTACGGGAACGGATACAAACCCTCCTTTTGAAAAAACCACGTCAGGACGTATCTTCTTCAGGATCTTTCTCGCGTCGCCATACCCCTTTATTACCCTGAAAGGGTCCGTAAAATTCTTGGGATCAAAGTAACGGCGAAGCTTTCCGGTTGATACGCCGTAATATGGTATGCCAAAATCGGAAACCAGTCTTTTCTCTATTCCGTCCAGTGATCCTATATAAGTTATGTCATACCCCTGTTCCTTAAGATGAGGGATAAGTGCAAGATTTGGAGTGACATGCCCCGCAGTGCCGCCACCTGTTAATACTATTTTTTTCATGCTTTCCGCTTTCTGTTGCATTTTATGCAGCGCCGCAAATAAGATAACCGGTCATCTTATGCGGATAGAAATAATTTATACAGCTGTCCTCATTCCCCTAAGAATTACAGACAGCTGCCGATATGTTATTTATTACACGGATCAGAAACGAAGGGTAAATTCTGCTTCACCTACAGAAATGACATCGCCGCTTCTGAGAACATTCTGTCCCTGTATGCGAATACCGCCCACAGCAACAAGTGAATCAGTTCCTTCATCAACAAGGTAAACATGTCCCTCACGGACGATCAGCTGTGCTGCCACCGCCGTCATATCTTCAGCTGCAAAGCGTATATCACATCCCGATCCGCTTCCTATGGTCGTAAGATCCGTAAGCTCAAAACTCACAGGTCCTTCATACGATCCGGAGTAAACATCTATAGATACAGGAATACGCGCTCCGGCGGTCTTTGGTATCGGATCCGGAGTCGCTGCTACTGTTCTGGATATCGGATCCGGCGTTGCAGCCACTGTAGGAGGTATCTCATCGGATGTTACAGCTACAGTACGCGCTATTGCATCCTGTGATGCTGCAACTGTCCTGCCCACCGGCTCTGCACTGCGATCAGAAGCACTATTCTGTGCAGGAGCACTATTTGGACGCGGTCTCTTTTTCTTTTTGTTTTTATTAATGACTACTATAAGCAACACTATTGCGAGCAGAAGTATAATGAGCAAAAGCACCCCGCCGGCTATGGAAACCGGAAGTACCCAGCCCGGCAGTTCTTTTTCCCCATCTGCATCATCTTCAGTATCATCAGCATTATTATCACTGACCGCAGCATTATCGCTTACTGCTTCGTTATCACTGACTGCTGCTTCATCGCCGTCTTCATCACCTGTGGTATCACCCTCATCTCCGGAACCCTGACCGTCGGGCTCTTTTGCATCAGGATCATCGCCATCCGGCTCATCCGCCGGCTCTTCATCTCCTGCAGGTTCTGTTTCAGCAGGAGCATCACCACCATCAGCAGGAGTTTCTCCTCCCTCAGAAGGCGTATCGCCATCAGTCGGTATAAGTGTTCCTTCGGTAGGCCTTGTTCCATCAGGATCATCAGCCGGCCTGTCTTCGGGATCCTTCCCTTCAGCCTCTTCCGCAAACTTCTCGCTGTCACCAACTCTTGCATCCAGCATGGATACATTTCCGATAGACGGATAGTCCTTGGGCAGGAAAGTCTGCTCATTTCCTTCTGAATCAAATACATTGCTTATGTTTAATGTTACGCTGAACTTGTTTGCAGGTGCCTGCTTCAGTTTGAAACCTGTGCAGTAAAGCCCCTCAAGGAAGGAAACCATGTCTGAGCCTGCATTCTTTGCTGCATTTGAGCTGCTGACATTATTGTGCGGTCCGCGGCCTACAGTAAAGGTATCCTTTGACTTGCCTGTCCAGGACCCGGTACAGATAGTACTTAATATTACCTCAGGTGAATTCTTGATATTCTCACCTGTTTCCGCAGCCAGATCAGCTTCCTTGCCGCCTTTAAGCTCTACCTTGCCATCGGTTATAAGTATCAGCACTATGACATCACCGCTTGTACGGGCATAGTCACCAAGATACTTTATTGCTTCATTTACGCCTGTGTAAGGATCGGTCCAGGCACCATCATACTTAAGATTATCTACAGTCTTTTTTACTTCCTTTACATCAGTCATTCTTTCCTTTACTACTTTGAATTTCTGATCAAAGGTTGAAACAGTGTAATAAGCCTCATGAGACTCAGCACTTTCGATAGCATCAACATATGACTTTATGATGTCACGCTGTTCGCTGATGGAACCGGAATTGTCTATCAGGAACATATAATGAATGTTTGTCGAAAAACACTCCGATATAGGCTTCATGGTGCCAAGTTTTTCAGCCGTGGCAGCGTTGGACTGAAGCGACACAGTAGACTTACTGAAATCATAGTCCTTATAATCTTCACTGGGTGAAAGAAGTGCATAAAGCGTATTATCCTCACTCAGTCCGTATGCCGAAACCACCTCCGCAAGCTTTACTTCATTATCTATGAACGTTGCGTCGGTTTCATCATGAACCGTATCCGCTGCCATTACAGGCAGGACCGAATTCACTGATGAATTCAGAAACAAGGCCAGAACAGCTATCCAGCCGCATAATCTGCGTTTTGTCATAGTTCTCCTTTCTGCCGCTCAGCGGCATCAGTATCACTTTATAAATAAATAATTGCCCCCATCTGCAGGCATGCCTGCACGGTGACAATTATTATCCGTTCAAATCATTTAATTATCACTGTCAGCAATGTCAGATTGTCATTATCACCGCTGAAGCGATCCATCATACGCATAAGAAGGCGTTCACCCCATTCCTTCGCTGTTTCAGATTTTATAAGATCTATCGCAGCTTCCTCATCCTGGAAGTGCTCCCAGGCTCCGTCTGAACAGAGCAAAAAGGCATCACCGGGTACAATCGGATCTTCAGACTTCTCACACTGAGGTGAATGGCGCTCCTCATTACCGAGAGTCCTTAACAGTGATGACTGGTCATCATCTGTCGCAATCTGCGCCCTTGTGATCTCACCTGCTTTGTACTTTTTAAAAGCCACGGAATGGTCTTCCGTAACAAAAGCAATCTCATCTTTATGGAAAAAATACAGCCTGGAATCACCCACATGTGCCCAGCAGGCATTTTCTCCGTCAACAGCAAGAGAGACCACAGTGCTTTTCAGCACTGTGTCCCGCTCTTTTTGTATATCAAGTATTTTTTTATTTGACTCTTCTATTATACCCTCAAGCCAGGCGGGACGGTCATCACACGTCTCGCTCCAGCCCTCAAGCATGGTATCAACGACACATGCCGAGGCTACTTCGCCAAGCGCATGCCCGCCCAGTCCGTCCGCAACAACGAAGATACCATGATCATCCTTAACAGCATGACCGACTGCATCCTCATTGTAACTGCGTCCGCCCTGATTTGTAAATTCATATACGTCGTACTGCATTATACAAGCTCAACCTTTACTACATTTGCCTTGTCACCAACACAGAAGCTGTCACCGGAATGCAGACGGTAAGGTGCATTAGGTGCAAGCTTTGTTCCATTCATAAGGATTGTTCCATATGTGGAACGAAGGTCGGTAATAATGAAATCATTTGTTGCTGCATCAAATGAAACTGTGCAGTGGCGTCCGCTGACACCAACGGTTCCTTCCTTGTAAACGATAGCACAGCTTGAAGGATCGCGACCGATCATGATGGGAGCTGCACCTACAGGATAGCTCTTTCCGCCATGCTGTGTATCCAGAGGACGGATCATTGCCTGCTTCTTCTGAGACTGTGCAACCTGCTGCTGCATCTGTGCCATCTGTGCCTGGTTCTGTGCCTGCATCTGCTGCATCTGCTGCTGATTCTGCTGCTGCATCTGCTGCATTTCCTTCTTGTCCTTCTTACCCTTAGCTACAAATGCCACGATTATTATGATAATTACAAGAACAACTGCCAGAACTGCAACTACACCTATAACGATCCAAACCCATACAGGTACGCCGCCTTTTTCCTTATCTCTGTCATCATCACCATCGTCAGGAGGTGTTATAAGTCCGCCCTCATCACCATCACCGTTACCATCACTTAAGCTCGGGCCGTCATCATTGCTGCCGCCGCCGTATGTTGTTGAATAAGGAATATTATTCTTGTCAAGGAAACGTGTCAGCTCAGTACCGCTGATAGCATAGTAATCTACTTCTATCTGATCAGCGTAAGGCATATTGGACTCAACGTTTGTATTTACACCAATAACATAACCGTCTTCTGTAACAAGGGGTCCGCCGGAATTACCATGCTGGATGGTAGCATCGATATTGAGACGCTCTACACCCACGCCTTCATTAACAACTATCTTGTTTAATGATCCCTTATGTACTGTACAGTCACGGATATCAAAGTGGCTGGCGCTTGTGAAATCATTATCGGAATTGCCGGGGAAACCCGCACTCCATACATCAGTACCTACCATTGAGTCATCGGGCTCCATGATGGGAAGAGGCACTCTCTTATCAGTAGCATCACGAAGACGAAGTACTGCAAGGTCAACCTTTTCAACTGAACCGTAGCAGTCTACATACGCTACATCATAATCCTTATCACTGTAATAAACTCTCAGCTCAGTGCTTTCTGAATAAAGAACCACATCGTATCCCTGATACTCCATACCTGTCCAGAGATAATATCCGCCGCCCTCGCCTGCATATTCTACATACTCCTGGACAACGTGATAGTTCGTTACGATATAGGAGGGATCCTCTCCGTTCTCACCTATAAAGAAACCACTTCCGTTGGAATAAGGGATATCACCCAGATCCTCTATCCACTGGTAATCCCATCCGTCAGTTATGTAGAAAGCGGCATTCTTAAGATAGAATACCACCGGAACTACACCGTTCCTGACTTCGTTTACATCTGCCCTTGCCTCGATCTTCGGGATTGAAATGCTCATCAGCACTACAACAAGCGCTGCGAACATACCAAAAAACCGGGATAGCTGTCTTCTCTTCATAAAATCTTCCCTCCTGCTCCTTTTTGCTTTTTATTAATACACGCACTTTACTACAAGCGCGGTGTAGTTATCCTGAAACTGTCTTGCATGTATCACAAGCCTCTGCTCTAACTGCTGGCACATAGCACGCTCTGATTTAAACGAAAGGGCAATCTTGAGCTCATCCTCATCCAGTACACCTCCCACGCCATCCGAGCAGGCAAGCAGTATATCGCCTTCCTTAAGAGGCAGCGGACGAACGCATGCATCCACATCATCCATGCCCACTTTGCCGAGGAACTGTGTCAGTGCAGTAGCCTCATCCACCTCACGGCAGGCCTTGCCGTCAAGGTCACCGCAGCGTATCGCAGACAGATACTCATCATGAAACACGTTGTGCTCCTGGTTGAGCCGGTAAAGCCCGTCCCCCCGCTTTAAGAACAGGAAACTGTCTCCCACACTGGCAAAATACAGCTTTTCCTCATAGATGATGCACACAATTGCCGTGGAACCACCGTCACCGCCTATGACTCTCTCCACAGCCTCCGATGCTTCGAAAACAGCATTCTTAAGCTGTATCGCAAGATCCTCGTGCCTGTCCATGGCTGCAAAAGACGCCCTCATACTCTGTACAGCTGTCTCGCTGGCAAGCTTTCCATCCTTCATTCCGCCCATACCATCAAAAACCGCAAACAGCAGGCCTTCTTCCCTGAGCTTCATCACATCGAAAGCATTGGCTGTGGTAAAGGAATCTTCCTGTCTCGACCTTGCGCCTACGCCCTGCATATTAGCAAGTCTATATCCCAAATGACGCTCCATTAATTTCTCCCTTCGAAGCTAGTCCGTTACGCCATGAAAACATATCGCCGCATAATGCAACAAATATGAATTTACTCTCGCCAAGCTCTATAATGTCACCGGTCTTAATTATAGTCGGTACATATGTCGGTTCTTCATTTACGTATATGCTGTTTGTGCTCTCTGCCGGGATCAGATGATATTTATTGTGCTTTTCATCATAGGCAAGCCTTGCATGATTGTCGCGGGATATGGTATTGTCACCCTTAATGCAGACATCCATTTTATCAGAACGACCTATGGTATTGTTCTTTGCGAAAAGCCTGAAATCCTTCCCCTTATTCACACCCTCTATGCAGACAAGCCAGCCTACAACAGGCGCTGAAGACATGCTCCTGCTCATAACCGCTACTGTCTTTCCGGTATCTTTCTGGCTTTCATCTTCTTCAGCTTCCTTTTTCTTAGCGTAGCTGGAAGGTGCTACCGTTGCACCCACATCATCCATTCCATATCCACCGGAAGGAGCGGAACTGACCGGAGTCATACCTGCACCAACCGTTTTTCCTATATCAACACTTCCGTTAAAGCCGCCTGTCGGAGCAGCATATCCGCCTCCACCATAGCCGGGCGCCACCGTTGAACCAAAGCCGGGTGCCACTGTCGCACCATAGCTGTCAGCACCGCCTCCGCCAAACTCGACGCGGTTTATATTTCCGCCGCAATAAGGGCAGGATCCATACTGATCCGTGTCATAAAGATGTCCGTTTGCACATTCGATAACTGCCATAACTCTCCTCCTTGAAATGTAGTTTAATGATATCCGGCTCTAAATCAATACAGCCAGTCAAATTCTCCCGGATCTGAAATATAAGGCGGATCCGCATCATAGATCACACCACCGTCTATAAGCATAGGTACCCAGCCAAGCTCATTATGATTACTATCTGCCCAGAAACTGTCCACCATTCCGTCTGCAGTGTATATAGCCACCCATACGCCTTCAGATTCCATGGGTGATGTCATGCTGCCGTTATCCATTGCCGTGCGGTCAAAGACTATTATATCCCTCTGGACTTCATAGCTGTAGTCATGAAAATAAATCATCTCATAACGCATATCACCGCCGTGGTCACCAAGATGCACACCTGATCCCTTATCACCGCTGTCCGTCGGATTCCAATAATTCGTGGGTACACCGGTTTCTTCATTGTAACCGCACAGGTCAAGGTCTCGGTTGCCCTCCCACTCAACTATCACTATAAAATCATCACCGGAAACCTCCGGAACCATGGCTGCGATAAGATTCAGGCCGGATGATGTAAGCTCCCAAGATTCAGTCCTGTCAAAATATCCGTCAGCAGTTACGGTCAGAAGATACTCTCCCGGCTCAGCTTCAAACTCCACCCTGCCGTCACTGTCCGTAACTTCCTTGTCAATAAGGAAACCGTCCTCGTCCTCCAGAAGTACTGTAGCTCCTGCCAGACCGGTACCGTAATTCCCACTGTAAACAGTATACTTCAGTTTTGCAACTTCCGGTTCATCATTCCCGTTACCATTATCACCGAGATGAATATCAATATCGGGATCAAACTGTATATTCCCCCCGGGAACATTTCCACCCGGACTATCTCCTGTAGAATCCCGGTCATCATCCCCTGTCAGCGAACTGTGATCCGGCTCATTGTCATCATCGTTGTCATTGTCATTGTCCTTGTCATCATCGTCATCGTCTATATTGCCCTCAGCATAGGTATTGTTATTGTCACCATCTCCTGACCTTCCGCTAAGTCCTATAGCTACAAGCGCTACCGCAATAATACCACCGATGGCCAGCAAAAAGAACACTGCCGCCAGCGCAAGCACGATGGGGAGTGCAGACTTTTTCTTCTTAGGAGGAACGACGCCCCCTTGACCGGAGTGTGCCCCTCCATTTGGAGGATATCCGCCTCCCTGCGTGGGATCCGGCAAACCGGTCTGTCCATGCCCGGGCATGTTACCAGACTGTTGTGCCTGCGTATTGCCCTGATGCTGTGATGGCATACCCTGATTCTGCCCTAAACTGCCATCAGGAAAAGCCTGCTGACCAGCCATTGTCCCTGACGGCATTACAGTCCTTGAATCCTGTACAGGCTGAGCCGGTGTCATTGTCTGTGAGTTCGGCATTGCCTGTGACGGCGATATAACCTGTGAATTTGATATCGTCTGCGACGGTGATACAAACGCCGTATTTGCTGCCGTCTGTGAATTTGTCACAACGGAAGAATCAGTCATTGAAACAGCAGCTCCGGCAGCCGGAACACTCTGACGTACCTGTGGTATCTCGGTCCGTGCCTTTTCAGCCTCTTCCTTTGATATGAGCATGGCATTTTTAAATGCCTTCATGCTCTGAAAACGATCCTGTGGCTGAACATTCATCGCCATCAGGATAGCTTCTTCAGCAGCCGGAGATATCCTGGCCCCCAGCCTGCTGGGAGGAATAAGCTCATCCTCCTCTATCCGGTCTATGCTGTCAGGCGGTCTTTTGCCTGTAAGAGCGAAATAAAAAGTCGCACCCAGAGCATAGATATCAGTAAAAGGCCCCTGCTTTCCCCGCCTTGTATACTGCTCCTTGGGGGCAAAGCCATGCTTTAACACGACATCAAGGGAACGGCTCTTGTCGCCAAGTGAATACCTGGCTGCGCCGAAATCCAGCAGCTTTACGCCGCCATCCTTTGTAATATAAATATTATCAGGGGTAACATCACGATGAACGATGCCCTTAGCGTGAACGGCGCCAAGCGCATCCATGACAGGTATAAGTATCTTCGCCGTTTCTTCCCAGTCGAGCTTTCCGCCATGCTCGCGGATATAGACATCAAAACTGGTGCCCTCCACGTAGTCCATTACAAAATATGCAGTACCATTCTCTTCAAAATAGGTATGTATACGGACTATATTCTCATTTCCGATAAACTGCGCAAGTGTCTGGGCTTCATCGAGAAAGCGGTCTTTACCATAAGCAAAGCTCTCGCCCCTCTCGCCGGTAAAAGAAACGACCGTGGTTCCCTGTCTGGCAGCCATGGTATCCGGGAAGAATTCCTTAACAGCTACTTTATTGCCTGTCTTATGATCTGTTGCAGCATAAGTAATGCCGAAGCCGCCCTGGCCCAGCACTCTGTCTATGATATACTGCCCTGCGAGAACCGTTCCCGAGGCTAACGCCATAGGATACTTATCGCTCATAAGACTCTCCTCCCCCTTCATATTTTCATTTATTATAGTAACTAATAGTACAACATTTCCTGTCTTTTATCAACGCTTGCAGACTCCCCGCATAGTTCAGACGGCTGAATCCTAAGTGAATCACTAATACAGCTCAACTGATGAAGATGCTATCTCGTAGCCGTTTGCATCATAGAACACGTACTCAAGGGTGCCCGATGGTCCGGTCCCGGCTGTATACCATGCGTCTGCGCAGCCATAATCACCACTGTTGCAAAGCCCATCTATTTCTCCCATATAGTTGTAATTCGTACCGTTTATGGTAAGGGAATAGGAAACGGATGTAGTCTCCCCGGGAGCTCCTCCTGTCAGCATAATATGGCAGTACCACTCGTCAGTAACGCTCAGCGAGCTGTAATAATTTGAGGTATCATACTCCGAATCATTCCAGCCGAGAACCTGGATACCCCATGCATACAGCTCATCATAAGCTGTAGACGCTCCACTGTAACCGGCATAATACAGATCCGTCAGATACTCGTAGGTAGTAGTATCGGTATTATTATAGTTTGCCTGGACATATCCCCACTTGGCTTTGTTGACCATATCAGAGTCGCCACACTGTTCAAAGCATTCTATGGCATCTGCATAATTACCCTCATCAAGATACTGGCAGCCCAGGTCATAGGTCATCTGGCTCATATAATTCGCCGCCTCGTCTGCACGATATCCGGCATAATACAGGTCGTAAAAAGCATTGTAAGCCGCTTCGAAATCTCCGTCTTCATAAAGTTTTTCCGCCTTTAAGAAAGATATTTCCTGAAGCTGCTTCTTTGAGTCGTCATAGTTGCCTAATGACTTGAACAGCTTTTCAGCCGCATCATAATCCTTATCAGCCATCAGCTCTTTAGCCTTATCATAGGTAGCCTCATCCAGCTTATCCGAGGACTTCTTGTAATTCTTAAGCTCCTCATAAATCTCGATGGCCTCGTCATAAGAGCCATTCTTTGCCAGATCTCCGGCTTTCAGATACTTTGCTTCTTTAACCTTTTCCGCGGAATCGCTGAAATCTCCAAGAGCTGTGAAACCATCTATGGCGCCATCATAATCCTTTGCCGCAAGCTTTTTATCAGCACTGCTGTACTGTATGCGAGGTTTTACAACAATGATCCCCACAATCCCCAGAACTATTACAAGTACTACCGCAATAATAGCAACCGGTATAAGAATCAGAGCAAATGCGCCCTTTTTCTTTTTGGGCTGAGCCGGTGGAGTCTGCGCGGATGCGTCGTTTCCACCCCCGCCGTTCCCGGCAGCAACGGTAGCACCTATGCTATCCGCAGGATTCTGCATAGTAACGCCCACACCATCTGCAGGATTCTGTACAGTAATACCCACATTTCCGGCACCCATCTGTGATGCCGGTATTGTCTGCGATGCAGGTATCGTCTGAGATGACGGGATCGTCTGTGACGATGGTATTGTCTGCGATGACGGGATCGTCTGTGACGATGGTATCGTCTGCGATGACGGTATTGTCTGTGACGCAGGTATCGTCTGAGATGCGGGTATATTTTGTGACACAGGTATCGCCTGGGATGCGGGTATATTCTGTGACACAGGTATAGGCTGAGCCTCAGTCACCTGACGCACCTGAAGCTCTTCCGTTCTTTCCTTCTCCGCAGCTTCCTTTGAGATCAGCATGGCGTTCTTAAATGCAAGCATGCTCTGGAAACGTTCCTGAGGCTGCACATTCATAGCCATCATGATAGCATCTTCCGCATCCTTGGTTATAACAGCCCCTAATCTGCTGGGCGGAACCAGCTCATCTTCTTCCATACGGTCTATACTGTCAGGGGGACGCTTACCGGTAAGTGCATAGTAGAATGTAGCACCCAGAGCATATATATCGGTAAAAGGTCCCTGCTTTCCGTGTCTTGTATACTGTTCCTTAGGGGCGAAGCCGTGCTTAAGCACCACGTCAAGAGAGCGGCTCTTGTCACCCAGTGAATATCTGGCCGCACCGAAGTCCAGCAGCTTTACTCCGCCGTCCTTAGTTATATAAATATTGTCGGGGGTTACGTCACGGTGCACTATACCCTTAGAATGTACTGCACCCAGGGCATCCATGATAGGGATAAGGATTTTAGCCGTTTCTTCCCAGTCAAGCTTTCCGCCATGCTCACGGATATAAACATCGAAGCTGGTTCCTTCGACAAAATCCATTACAAAATATGCCGTACCGTTTTCTTCAAAATATGTATGTATGCGGACTATATTTTCATTTCCTATGAACTGTGCAAGGGTCTGAGCCTCGTCAAGGAAACGATCCTTACCATAGTCAAAGCTGGTGCCCCGCTCTCCGGTAAAAGGCAGAACCGTGGTTCCCTGTCTGGTAGCCATAGTATCCGGGAAAAATTCCTTAACGGCCACTTTATTCCCTGATTTATGATCAGATGCGGCATAGGTAATACCAAAGCCGCCCTGTCCCAGCACTTTTTCTACAATGTACTGTCCCGCAAGCACCGTTCCTTCCGGTAACGCCATGGGAAATTTCTCGCTCATAAAAAGCCCCCTTTTCTTTTTATATAAACAAATTTAATAAAAACAATTTAATGCAGTCCAAAACAAGCCCGATTTTACGCACTCTTTTTATTATATATTAAACCCACAAATTTATCTACTGTCTGCCACCGGTCAGCAGATCATCCATAAAAGGAAACAATTCATCCAGAAGCCTTAAGTTTGCAAGATCTCCTCTGGAGATCAGCTTACCTTCCATGAACGCCCCCTGGAATGTCTTGCGGCCATCTGTTATTTCGTTCAATACGGCAGTCTCCATTGTAAGTTCCATATCAGGATTTACCGCCTCTCCGTAGCCGATCACCAGATCGGCACCTTCTATTCTTATAGTGAGAGCCTTGGACGCATCCTTAAGCGAAATCTTGTATTTCAGATCCGTTCCGCTCTTTGCCCTGAAGTGCTTCTGGAACAGATCCGGTATCCTCTCACTGTCCTTTCCGCCATCATCAAGCTTATTCTTGAAAAGATCGGCCAGGAGACGGATATCCTCCTTCTGCTTTTCCACATACTTTTCATCAGAGGCATACTCGGAAAGACGATCCGTCTCATCCTGAGTATATGTAGTATTGAGCGTTCTGTACACCACCTGTCTCACTACGCCATTGCTGGTCGGCAGGCTCTTTACCCTGCGGCTCACGGCACGGTAAATATCACCCGCCGCATCCTCTATAAGCTTTTTATAAACCTCGTTGTTCTCAAGCTCTGCCGCCTCAGGGGCATAGCCCGAAAGTCCCTGGCAGGTAAGCCCCCCCAAGGATATCCACGCATTGATCAGATCCAGCTCACCTTCCTTTTCACCATAAGTAGTTGACATCACCACCGGTGCCATATAAAGGGATGCGATTTTTTCTTTGTCACCGTAAAGCCAGCAGGCATCCAGAAAGCTTGCCATATATCCGCCGCAGCCATGCCATTCAACAGTGGATGCAAGTATTATGCCGTCAGCCTCCTTTAACGTCTGCGGAAGCTTTGTCATCTCATTCTTATGATCAAAGAGGTCAAAGCGCTCGACCTTGACATTAAGCTCGCGAAAAACCGACACCATCTGCTTGATAACAGTAAGCGACGGATCACCGATCAGTCCTCTTCCTCCATAATATATATTTATCTTCACAGATTCTCCTCCCCGTATCGTCTTCTTATTTGTTGATCATTCTGTTATTATAGTCTTATCTTTTCGCTTTTTTCCCATCCAGCAGACTCATTATTATAAGTATGGTGCCTTCCAGCACAAACCCGGCAACAAAGCCGCCCAGATGTGCGGCAAAATCAACAGTTGCTCCGTCTGACGCATTTACCGGGATAAACAGCAGTGCCACTGCTATGACCACCCTTATCACAGATTCCCTTCGCCTCATATATCCAAGCATCAGTATGCCGGCTATGACTCCGCCGGTAAGTCCGTATATCGCTCCCGATGCACCTAATGAGGTATACAATATTCCCGCATTTGTATGATACCAGACAGAAAAAACCCCGCCTGCTACCAGTGACACAAAATAAACCACCGTATAGGCTATGCGCCCCGACATCCTCTCCAGCGCCGAACCTGCCGCATAAAGGACGATCATATTATTGACAATGTGCGCGATCGAGCCATGTAAAAAACCGTATGTCAGGAAACGGTACCATTCCAGAGGTTTTCCAATTATATCATTTGTAAGCACATAGGCGTCTTCATTCACAATACCTGCGGTCTGCATTATGTACATTACCACGTTGGCTATGATGAGTCCGAAGGTAAGCCACGTCACCGCAGAACTGTCGTAGACCGTTTTAGCGGCAACGCTCTTTCCCACCGGCAAAGCGGAGGACCTGCGATCAGCCTCCCCCTGACGCCCTTCAGCATCTGCCCGCACAGCTTCAGCAATCCCCATATCGAACCCGGACTCCGCAAGAAGTATCTCAAGCTTTCCTCGAAGACCGTAAAAGTCTTCGACACCCCACTCCGGTACTATAAGCTTTGATGTTCCCGCTTCGATATACCATTCATTTGCTTTCCTGCTATCGCAACGCTGTACTATGTACGCAGAGTCAGCGCAGATTACACGCAGGAAATGAACATCCTTGTCTCTGCCGTAGCTCAGCTTTTCCTTTAGATATGTGACAAATCCGTCCATCTGTGCATCGCTGCTTACAGCCGTTCTTTCATCAAAGAAACAGAGCACATTAAGATAGTAGTTCTCTTCCATAACAAAAGATGCATACCGCAGATCCTGCGAAAGCATAAAATTTTTATAACCCATTCCGTTCAGCAGGGCTCTGATACTGCTAACCATAGCCGTTTACTTGCACACCTCCGGCAGTTTAAAATCTTTAAGATATCTTACAAACTCATCACCATTGACAGGCTTCGAGAAATAATACCCCTGGAAATAATCGCACTCCAGTTCCAAAAGCCTCTTTATCTGCTCCTCGTTCTCTACCCCTTCCTGCACCACTTTGAGCTTGAGCTTTTTCGCAAGTTTATAGGTATTTTCGAGGGTAACCCTGGCCTTTTCATTTTTCTCTGCCGACCACAATATGGACTTGTCTATCTTCATCACCGTAAAAGGCACATGGTACAGATATGAAATATTGGAATATCCCGTACCGTAGTCATCCAGGGATAAGTCTATACCGCGCAGATAAAAATTCTTCATGTTCCTTATGAAATTGTCCACCTCGTTCGTGGTAGCAGTCTCCGTTATTTCGAAATTGATCTGCTTGGGCTTTATGCCATACTCTTTCATAATGGCTTCAAACTCCTCAGCCATCTTCCTCTGTGCACACTGTATGGGAGAAAGGTTTACTTCTATGTATTCTATGCCTTTCCTGTCCAGCTCATTGTTCTTGTAAAATTCGCACACTTTGCGGAACACTATCTCACCGATCTGCAGTATGTAGCCCTCGTTTTCTGCCATCCTTATCATATCTTCCGGAGGCATGAAGCCGTATTCCGGATCAAAAAGCCTGATAAGCGCTTCTGCTGCCACGATCTTTTTTTCAGCAGTAGAATATATGGGCTGGTAGTATACCTGAAAAGTATTATCCGACAGAGCCCTCTTTATGGCCTCCAGCATGTGTTTTCCTTCATTGTCTACAAGCAGCTTTTCCACACCGTTTTCCGAATCAAGCCTTCCCTTAGCATAAATATATGCCTTAAGGAAATCGGAAAAGGCATCAAAATCCTTAAGCTGTTCCGGGGCAGACAAACTTATGACCTCAGCTGTAAGGATCACTTCGGAAATCGCCGGTGACCATACCTTCTCAAAACGTGACGCCACAGTCTGCCTGAGTGTTTCCGCTTCCTGCTTCGTAAGCTCCGATGTCTTAAACACAAGAACACTGTTGTCCGCACGGTAAACAGTCCCCTTATACCCAAGTCCCATCAGGTAATTGGTTATGAGCTTCATAAAACCTTCCGCATTGTCAAAGCCCAGCGCCTCTGCTAACACCTTATAATCCAGCACCTTTATAACGATAATGTGAAATTTCTTCTTGAGCAGGTAATCCTCTTTGGTAAAATCATAAAGGTAATTCTTGCGCATGGCATCCGACATGTCGAAGAGTTCCTCGGGTCTCAGCACTTCAAAAAACAGATCCACCAGCACCAGCGATACCACAAAGCCCTGGAACCGGATCGTATTTATGAAATACTGCCCTGCCGTTACCAGCATTGTGATAAGAGCTGCCACCGCCACATGCCCGGCCACCTGTCTGTTGATCTGCTCCCGGTATCTTATAGATACGCCTATTATGGTCAGCATATAATAGGCCACCATCACCAGGATGAAACCATGCGCAAAAGGCGTTGAACGGAGTTCAAACAGACTTAAGCCCTGATAAGCCGCTATCACATTAACTGCAGTAGCTGCAATAAGTGTAAAAGATGAAGGCATATATATCAGGATAAGCCATCTTTGCGAAACCTGCCTGTCCAGCTTGATCAGACTGACAAAATACAGCGCACTCATCGTCAGAATAAATATGCACAAAAACATATATACGGTATTAAGGGTATATCCGACCACACCCGGCTCCGCATTCAGTTCCACATCTATGACCGCAGTGGTCATTCCGAGCAGTGTTACCCCGAGCTGGGTGATCATCAGATAATAGAATACCCGAAAGGCCGTTATCCCGATACGCCTCTTATTTTTGAAACAGACAAGAAGCACGATCTCCATGGCAAGCGCCACTATATCAAAATAGATATTAACATTCATGTCGCTTCGCCTTCCCTGTCCGTTTCAGACTTATCATCCATTGTTTCCACAATACTTTCATCATTGGCTGCCAACGCCCTTATAAATCCCTGCTCATCCAGCTGTTCAAAGAAATAACTGCCGGTTGCGTAATCACAGTCCACGCTTTCTATCATGGAATAGTACTCCGCATCATTTATCCCGCTGACCATAGTCCGCATATCGAGACAATGGGCCAGGTCCATAGCAGATTCCATGGCCAGTTTGGCACTCTTATTGCTGACCGCATCTGCCACGACCCTGCGGTTTATGCTTATTACATCTATAGGCATATCATATATGGTTGAAATATCCGTGTATCCGCCGCCATACTCCTCCAGACAGAATCTCCCACCCATTTCATCCAGATGTTTTATTGTCCTGCGAAAGCTTTCAGTTGCATTGGCAAGAGTGGATTCAGACATCATTATATAGACCCGGCTTTTGTCTATTCCGTTCCTGTCCATATATTCAAACATTCCGGTCAAAAGATTGTAATGCATGGTCATGGTAGGATAAACCCTGATCCCGACAAAATCCATGCCTGCCTCCTGCAGTTTATTTTCCTTAATAAAGACCGCAGTCTTTTCAAAGAGTATATTTGCCACGTGCATGATATATCCTCCGCTTTCCGCAAAGCGGAAGATCTCATCGTCATAAACATAACCTGTGGCGTCATCAAAGAAACGCACGGTTGCGATCAGGCCTGTAATCTTTTTCCCGGACAGCGAATAGACGGGAGTATAGCGCATTTCCAGAGTCTTTTTTTCTATTGCTCTGGAAAGAGCCACCGTGATCTGGTGTTTTCTCTCTATATCCTCTATATCCAGGTCCTTTGCTGTATAAACGGATTTTATCTTTTCACCGTCATGGAACTGTCTCAGCACGGAATAGAATACAGGCTCCGCTTTAACATCCTCGGGAAGTCTGAGACTCAGTATGCTTACGGAGAACAGCTCATCCCTTCCAAATAATTTCCACGGCTTCTCAAAACGTATGCGGATATCGGCAATTATCTTATCGATCTGTCCGGGAGCAGGATCCGTGATCTCTATTGCAAACTCCGCCCTGTCGATATGGTATATGTTCGTGCCATTGCCCACATCATTTAAAAACTCCACAAATTCCGTGACAAGTCCGGGATCATTTTCCATTCCGGTATGTTCCGAATAATCATCTACGTATATGCAGATAAAGCGAAAATCCCTTCCCGACAGGTAATATGAGTGTATCATATCCTCAAAGGCGTGCCTGCTGAAAACCGACATCTCCGGATCCAGATTCTCTCTGGGATTCTGTATCGTAAGAAAAAACACCAGTGTGACTACCGCTATTGAGACCGTTTCAATGGCAGAATCCGGTATAAACAACTGCAGGATAACCGCCGCCACCGAAAAAGACATTCCCGACAGCACAACGATGATCTTTCTGATGGAAATATCAGTCCGGTTACGTATTATCTGGTATATCACGCCCACAAGATATACCGCCGTAACCGCATATACTATCGCAATATATTTTCCCCTGTGGTACTCTCCCATTTCATCGTAGTAATATATCCAATGAAACCAGGGGTTCAGCATTATAACAGCCTCGGCAACAATAGTCGGGAACAGTATCGCGGCTCTCTGCGGTTTATTCAGGGACCTCCAGGCCCTTATGTGGCTGAGTATATAAAGATAGAAACATATGCCGGCTATAATGTGCAGGACATAATAAAGGAAACTCATGACATCCATGACAGCCACGGCATTAGGGATGTGGTACATCTCCGCCATATCACCGCACAGCACGGAAAAAGCCGTTGAGCAATTGCTCAGGATAAAGGCAATAAAA
Source organism: Lachnospiraceae bacterium UBA4364 (assembly GCA_002393955.1). Taxonomy (GTDB): domain Bacteria; phylum Bacillota; class Clostridia; order Lachnospirales; family Lachnospiraceae; genus NK4A136. The sequence goes on from DGSK01000039.1 coordinate 24,568, forward strand.
AACATATTCTGTCTGTTTTTTACCCTGCTGAGCCGGAAGAGGTTGTACAATATGAACAGCGATATCAAAAGCGCCGACATTGAAAAACATATTGATAACATTCGTTTACATAATCCTCGCCAAACGACAAAAATCCAAGTTAAATTTTACCATTATACCCCCCTTTTTTCAAGAAAACCTTTTCCTTAAGACAACGTGATGATATAATGAGTGGAGGGTATGTACCCTGATCCGGCGAGGGGGCTGGCAGCTGAATGTAATGCTTTATGGGGGATTTTTAACGTCCGGATGTACGAGGTATTCTTTTACACATGCGCAATTATACTGTCATGCTCCTGTATGTTCTATGTTCTGAACAGGAAGCTTATTCAAAAGGCTCACAGTAAAGTCTTTCTTTTCATATTGATAAATATAACGGTTGTATCCGCCGCAGACCTGACAAGCAATCTTCTGACGCCGCTCTGCGCAGGTAACTCTTCTATTTTATTGCTGCGGACCTCCATGGATTATATATATTTCTTTATGCACAACACCCTTTCGCCGGCATACACCCTGTATATAATGCTGATAAACGGCAGTACTGCAGTGCGAAAAAAAGGATTCCGCATAGGCTATGTCATACCGGCAATAATAACAGAGCTGCTGACGGTGGCAAACCTTTTCACCGGCGTGATATTCCATGTGGACGCAAACGGCATATATCACAGGGGTGTCGGTATGCCTGCGCTCTATGTGATTTCATGCACCTACCTGTTTGTAGCAATCTACTACATCCTGTGCCACCGTAAATCCATGAGTTCCGGCATGTATTCCACGCTCTGGTTTTTCTTCTCCTTCTCTCTGATAGGGATCGTTGTGCAGGCCGTCAATGTAAATCTCCCGATCGAGTCCTTTGCGGAAGCTCTTTCCATGCTGGGCATCATGCTCACTCTGGAAAACGAGGACACCAGCATAGATCCCATATCCGGTGCCTACAACCGTTCCACATTCATGGAAGAAAACAGGCGCAGGATCAACTCCGAAGACAGATATTCCGTTATCAGCGTAAATTTCACGAACTACAAGTTTTTTGCCCGAATGTTCGGCTATGATGAAAGAAGCCATGCCCTGCGCCAGATTGCTTCCTGGATGATGCACCTTGCCCCGGATGCACTGGTCTACAGGCTCTCCGACAGCAATTTTACGCTCCTTACACGCAAAACATCCGACGAGGACATAGATGACATCACCGCAGAGATAGCAAAACGTTTTGAGCACGAATGGAAAAACAATGACTCCGTGCTGCAGTTCAATATACAGATACGTGTTGCCGTAATCCCCGATGACGGAGTAACGGAACCGGATATGCTCTTAGAGCTTGCCGACGACATGGATTCCGTCAAGTCAAACGGCGTACAGCTCCAGCGCGGCAAGGATCTGCGCTATCTATCCAGAAGAGTGGCTGTGGAAAATGCACTCAGACGCGCCTTTGAAGAGGACAGATTCGAAGTCTATTACCAGCCTATATGGTTTGCCGGCAACCAAAAAATATATTCAGCAGAAGCGCTGCTCAGATTAAACGATCCCGATCTCGGTTTCATCCCCCCTGATGAGATGATCCCCATTGCAGAGCGAAACGGGCAGATAGACAAGATAGGCATTACCGTATTCGAAAAAGTCTGTGCCTTCATAGCAGACGAACGCTTCAAAAAGCTGGGACTTAAGTACGTGGAAATTAACTTAAGCCTTTATCAGCTGGTATTTTCGGATACCCTGGTCCGCTTTGATGAAATAATGAAAAGCTACGGCGTGACCAGCGACCAGATCAATCTCGAGATTACAGAATCCGCTTCACTCACATCCTACAGCGGGATAAGCACCTCCATCAGTGCACTGAAATCCGCCGGATTCAGCTTCTCGCTTGACGACTACGGCACGGGATATTCCAATCTTACTAATATAGTAAATATGGATTTTCTTAATATAAAATCAGACAAAGGCCTGCTCTGGGCTGCAGATGAAAGCTCAAAACACCTGCTGGTCGATTCCATCAGGATGATGCGGAGACTCGGTATGAACGTTATCCAGGAAGGTGTGGAAACAAGCGAACAGCTTGACCTGGTACTCAACGCCGGTGCCAATCTGGTGCAGGGGTACTACTTTTCCAAGCCGCTGCCCAAGGAAGATTTTATAGACTTTACCAGAAACTACAATAAAAAAGACAGCATGGCAGCAAGTTAAGGTAATTGCTATAGCGGATTACAAGGACATATTCCCAACAAAGACACAGGAAAGGAAACATATCCAAATGAAAAAACACAACATAAAAGCCCCGGTAATACTTGCACTCCTTACCCTGATCCTTTTTGCAGGATTAGAATATACGCAGCTTAAGTGGGAGGATAAGGATCCCGCCAAATCAACCCGTGCCCAATACAGTGAAAACCTGGAAAACAATCTGGGCGGAGCCTATACGGAAAGCACGGCAGCCGGCACAATGACAGAAGAAGAACGGGCGGAGATGGAAGCTGCTGCCCAGGCTCGTATAGATGCCAGCAAGTCAGAAATAGCAACAAGGGCTGTCAATACCCGTGCTGCCGCTGATGCCCTTGCGGAAGAAAAGGAAGAGGCTGAGGCTGCTGCCCAGGCCGCCGCGGAAGAAGACGCAATGCAAGAGGGTGACCGTGATGCAGAAGACTCCGAAGATTCCGAAGATTTTGAGGATGCTGAAGAAACAGATACGGAAGATGCTGAAGATCCCGCAGGCGAAGATAAACCCACAGAGGATGAAACTGCGGTAGCAACCGATGAAGATGCAGCCAATGAAGAAGCTGCAAAAGCTGCTGCCGAGGAAGAAGCCAGAGCACAGGAAGAAGCTGAAAAGGCTGCCGCTGAAGCCGCCAAAGCACAGGAGGAAGCTGAAAAGGCTGCCGCTGAAGCTGCCAAAGCTCAGGAGGAAGCTGAAAAAGCCGCTGCCCAGGCCGAAAAGCAGGCTTCAGTATCCGAGTATGCAACAGAAGTTACAAATATAGTCAATCAGTACAGGACCGAAGCCGGTCTTGCGCCCCTTAATCTCTCGCCTTCTCTTTGTGAAGCCGCAGAGGTACGTGCCACAGAGCTCCTCTCGTCATTCTCTCATACAAGGCCAAACGGCCAGGAATGTTTTTCAGCACTCGACGGTCTCGGCATACCTTACGGCTATGCCGGAGAAAACATAGCAGCAGGCCAGAAATCACCGTCTGAGGTAATGAACAGCTGGATCAACTCCCCCGGTCATAAGAAGAACATCATGAACCCCAACTTCACCAACATAGGCATCGCCTGCTACTATGATGCAAGCGCCCCCTACAGTTACTATTGGGTACAGGTCTTTACGGATTGAGCTTGCGTTTACAGATTGCGCTTGTGTTTACATACCGGGCAGATGCTTTAGATCGTTTCAGACTTCAGTTTTGACAGATTAGACTGCTGCGCTTAAATCCTTGACACTTACAGTCAATTACTATAAAATATCTTTTGTTTGCGGATAATTTTGTTTGCGGATAAGAGTCCGAGACGGCGTGTAGCGCAGCAGGGTCAGCTTCGCTGACCACGTAGCTTCGCAGACTGCATAACGCTTCACTCGTGTGTGGCAGACATATTAAGATATTATCGTTAAGCATTCGTTTAACGGCGCATGGCTCAGCAGGGTCAGCGAAGCTGACCACGTAGAGCGCTGCGTTCGGGACGCAGAGGTCGAATTGAATACTGTCGTTAAACAAATATTTAACGGCGCATGGCTCAGCTTGGTAGAGCGCTGCGTTCGGGACGCAGAGGTCGTGGGTTCGAATCCCGTCGCTTCGACTCTTGGCAGGGGCAATCCCGGAACTGTATGTAAATGCGGTTCCGGGATTTTTCTTTTTCTTTTTCGAGTTCAAAAAAATCCACAAAACACAGCCGTTATGCTATGATAGTAACAGCACATTTCTGCGCATAGATCCGCCCGTGTAACTGATATCGCACCTCTTCACAGGATCGGCGCAAGACACATAAAATCTCTTATATCTTCACCTTTAAGAGGAGGACATTGAATCAATGAAAGGCATCGTTCTCGCCGGCGGCTCCGGCACCAGACTCTATCCGCTGACCATGGTCACATCCAAGCAGCTGCTCCCCATATACGACAAACCGATGATCTACTATCCGATTTCCGTCCTGATGAACGCCGGGATCCGCGATATCCTGATCATCTCCACGCCGCAGGATCTGCCCCGCTTTGAGATCCTCCTGGGAGACGGCCACCAGTTCGGAATCCATCTCTCCTACAAGGCCCAGCCCTCTCCGGACGGCCTGGCGCAGGCCTTTACCCTCGGTGAAGAGTTCATTAACGGAGAACCCGCCGCCATGATCCTGGGCGACAATATCTTTGCCGGCCACGGACTCAAGAAGAGACTCCGCGCCGCTGTAGAGAAGGCGGAAAACGGCGAGGGCGCTACTGTCTTCGGCTACTATGTCGATGACCCCGAGCGCTTCGGCATTGTTGAGTTTGACAAAGACGGAAACGCCATTTCCATCGAGGAAAAACCCGAGCATCCCAAGAGCAACTACTGCGTGACCGGACTGTATTTCTACGACAACCGCGTCGTCGAGTACGCCAAGAACCTCAAGCCCTCCGCCCGCGGCGAGTATGAGATCACCGACCTCAACCGCATCTATCTCGAGGACAAACAGCTCCACGTAGAACTTCTGGGACAGGGCTTCACCTGGCTGGACACAGGAACCCACGAGAGCCTGGTCGACGCCACCAACTTCGTCAAGACCATCGAGACACACCAGCACCGCAAGATCGGCTGCCTGGAGGAGATCGCCTACCTCAACGGCTGGATCACCCGCGAAGAGATCCTCGAGACCTATGAGGTCCTCAAGAAAAACCAGTACGGCCAGTATCTCAAGGATGTCCTGGACGGAAAATATATCGACAATCTGTAAAACGCGGCAAGTGCCGGAGGAAGCTGCTTCCTCCGGCACTTTTCTGCACTTTTTTCACTTCTTTAACTTCTTTATCTTCTTCACAGGAAAGCCGTCACCTGGAAAAGACCCCGTGAATGGATTCAGCCAGGATCCTGGCGAAATAGGTCGTTCTGCTCACGGTCGGCAGTTCGGATTTCTTTTTACGTCCCATCAGCTTCATAGCCCCGTCCGCGGGATCCTGGCCTCCGCGGATGATGCCGTCCATGAAGGAGACAATGGGCATTTCCACTTCGTACTGGTCCCTGAGGCGGACGGCCGCAGGAATGGCATTGATTCCCTCGACGACCATGCCGACCTTTTTGACAGCCTCCTCCGGCGAAGTACCCTGGCCGATCAAAAATCCCGCCTTGTTGTTGCGGCTGTGGCGGCTGGTGGCTGTGACGATCAGATCGCCGACACCTGCCAGGCCGTAAAAAGTCTGCTCTATGCAGCCCATTTTCAAGCCGAGACGGACGATCTCCGCAAGTCCCCGGGTGATCAGGGCAGCGCGCGCATTATCGCCGTAGCCCAGGCCGGTCGAAACACCTGCCGCAAGGGCGATGATATTCTTGAGGGCGCCGCAAAGTTCCACGCCCTTTACATCTGTATTGGTGTAGACACGCAGGCAGGTCGGATTCTCCGGTGTGCCCATGAAGATGTCCTGCACCATTTCCGCTGTCTTCACATCCTGGCAGGCGGACACGATCGTCGTGGGCAGATCCATGGCGACTTCCTCTGCATGGGTCGGGCCGGAAAGGGCGACGATCTTCACATTGGAGGGCACCAGCCCAACATCTGCCCCCTTTTCCAGTTCGCTGCGGATGACCTCCGACATGGTCATCAGCGTGTCCGGCTCGATTCCCTTGGCCACATCGACAATGACCTGGCCGTCCGGAATATAGGGACGGGCAGCCGCCGCTGTGGAGCGCACAAAGACCGAGGGCACGGCAAAGAGCAGGATGTCCTTTCCCTCACAGACCTCTTGTATGGATTTGGTAAACATGAGCTCCTGCGGGATCTCCATCTCCGGCAGCTTGGGATGCCTGCGGGTTTTGTCCAGTTCGTCTATCTCTGTTCCGAGCGCCGACCACACGAGCACTTCATTTCCGGCATTGCAGAGCATCCTTGCCAGCGCCATTCCCCATGTACCTGCACCAAGAACACCAATCTTTTTCACTGTGTACCTCCTCTAGTCATGTAATATCTCATCAAGTACCCTCTACTCTACCATTATTTTCCATTTCTGTAAAATACAGGCAGGATCATGCATCCCGGACGCATACATACCGCACGAATACCGCATACATACCGGACGGGAAGAATAATAAAAATAAAGAATAACAGAAAGAAAAAGGACAATTGACCTCAGAGCTTGAATCACCGGGAATCCCTGCCCGATCATCCAGAAAGAGCGCCTGCAGGGAAAACAGACCGTCTCCCCGCAGGCGCTTTTTCAATTCACTGAGTATTTTCTTTTTTTCAGATCATAGCCATCAGATCTGCGCAGTCATAATCAAATGCAGCGGCGACATTGTGGTTGGTGATCTTTCCGTCGTAGCAGTTCACGCCCAGGCGGATGCATTCATTCTTTTTGCAGGCCTCTTCCAGGCCGTCCTGCGCGATCTGCAGGCCGTAGCGGAGGGTGGCGTTTGTCAGGGCGATGGTGCTGGTGCGCGGAACAGCGCCGGGCATGTTACCTACGCAGTAATGGACTACGCCTTCCTCGATGAAGACGGGATCGTCGTGGGTAGTCACATGGCTGGACTCGCCGCAGCCGCCCTGGTCGATGGCGACGTCTACGAAGACCGCGCCGTCCTTCATCTCAGACAGATATTTTTTCTTGAAAAGCTTGGGTGTCGTGCCGCCGGGGATCAGGACAGAGCCGATAACGAGGTCCGCGTCCTTCACGGCGCGCTCGATATTGCTGTCTGTGGAGACCAGGGTCTGGATGTGGGAGCCGAACAGGTTGTCCAGTTCCTCCAGGCGCTTGAGATTGACGTCCACGATAGTCACATTGGCGCCCATGCCGACCGCGATCCTGCAGGCGTTCATGCCGACTGTTCCGCCGCCCAGAACGACCACGTTTGCCTTGGGCGTCCCGGGAACACCTGCGAGCAGAATACCCTCACCGCCAAAGCGCTTCTCGAGATACTTGGCGCCCTCCTGGATGGAGAGACGGCCGGCGATCTGGCTCATCGGCGCCAGGCAGGGGAGAGAGCCGTCTTTTTCCTGCATGGTCTCGTAGGCGACTGCTTTCACCTTGCCGGCCAGCAGAGCGTCCGTCTGAGGCTTGTCCGCCGCCAGGTGCAGATATGTGTAGAGGATCAGACCATCGTGGAAGAGGCCGTATTCCTCCTCCAGAGGTTCCTTGACCTTGACCATCATCTCGACGTCTTTCCACACATCTGCGGCCAGATCGATCATGGAGGCACCCGCTGCCACATATTCTTCATCTGTAAAACCGGAACCGAGGCCGGCGCCCTTCTCGATCAGGACCTCATGGCCTGCGGAGACATAGGCACGCACATTGTCAGGTGTAAGGCCGACTCTGAATTCATTATTTTTAATCTCTTTGACACACCCGATCTTCATAACGCGGCAGCAACCTCCTTTTCTTAAAACAGCATCTTATATTTTCTCAAACGCAGACCAAAAATTAATCAAATATTGATCAAATCCGGATCTGCTATAAAAAGCATCACTGACAGGTCCGGTGAATGCAGGACCCGTCCGCGATCATTGTCAGATCCGCGCCACGCCGCTGTCGATGGCCGCCTGTGCGACTGCCTTTGCTACAGCAGGGCCGACCTTGGGGTCAAAAGCGTAGGGGATGATGTAATCGGCGTTGAGCTCTTCGTCGGAGATCAGGTTGGCCAGAGCCATGGCAGCTGCCATCTTCATCTCCTCATTGATATCGCTGGCGCGCACATCGAAGGTTCCGCGGAAAATACCGGGGAATGCGAGAACGTTGTTGATCTGGTTGGGGAAATCGCTCCTGCCGGTGGAAATGACCGCTGCGCCGCCCGCCTTTGCATCCTCGGGGAAGATCTCAGGAGTGGGATTGGCACAGGCAAAGACAATGGCGTCCCTGTTCATGGTCTTCACCATTTCGGTGGTGACGGTACCGGGAGCGGAGACACCGATGAAGACATCTGCGCCGACCAGCATGTCCGCCAGGGAGCCCGCTTTTTTCTCAAGATTTGTGACCAGCGCCATCTCTTCCTTGATCCAGTTGAGGCCGTCGCGCCCCTCATAGATTGCGCCCTTGCGGTCGCACATGGTGACATGTTTGAAGCCCGCGGAAAGAAGGAGCTTGACGATCGCGATCGCCGCCGCGCCAGCGCCGGAAGTGACGACTTTGACATCCTCTTTTTTCTTGCCGACGACCTTGAGAGCGTTGGTCAGGCCGGCCAGGGTGATGACCGCCGTGCCGTGCTGATCATCGTGGAAAATCGGAATATCGGTGCACTCCTTGAGCTTTCTCTCGATCTCGAAGCAGCGGGGAGCTGCAATATCCTCCAGGTTGATGCCGCCGAAGGAGCCTGAGATCAGGGCGACTGTGCGCACAAACTCATCGACATCCTTGGTCTTCACGCAGAGTGGGAAGGCATCCACATCGCCGAAAGACTTGAAGAGGACACATTTGCCCTCCATAACAGGCATGCCGGCCTCGGGGCCGATATCGCCCAGGCCCAGAACGGCGGAGCCGTCTGTAATGACCGCGCACATGTTGTGCCTTC
>DGSK01000020.1:0-1668 GCA_002393955.1 Lachnospiraceae bacterium UBA4364
ACGCCCATAGGTCCGTTCCAAACTACAGTCTTAGCTTCCTTAACAGCGTTAGCGAAAAGCTCCTGTGTCTTAGGTCCGATATCAAGACCTTCCTTATCAGCGGGGATCTTTGTGGAATCAACATATTCAACACTGATCTCAGCATCGATAGGATTAGGGAAACCGTCAGCTACTGCAGTATCGATAGGAAGGAGCAGCTTCTTGCCGAGCTTGTCAGCCTTCTCCATCATTTCCTTGCAATAATCAAGCTTCTCATCATCAACAAGAGACTTACCGATCTCATATCCCTGAGCCTTAAGGAATGTGAATGCCATACCTCCGCCGATGATGAGTGTATCGCACTTCTCAAGAAGGTTATTGATAACATTGAGCTTGTCAGCAACCTTAGCACCGCCAAGGATTGCAACGAAAGGACGAACAGGATTCTCTACTGCATTGCCAAGGAAGTCGATTTCCTTCTGCATAAGGTATCCTACTGCGTTTGTGCCGCCCTTCTCTGTGATGTACTTTGTTACTACAGCAACGGAAGCATGCGCTCTGTGAGCTGAACCGAAAGCATCACATACATAATCATCTGCAAGATCTGCGAGTTCCTTAGCGAAAGCCTCACCTGCCTCCTGAGGCTTTGTCTCTTCCTTGCCGCGGAAACGGGTATTCTGAAGCAGAACAACATCACCGTCATTCATAGCAGCTACAGCATTTGTAGCATCAGCACCGGTAACATTGTAATCAGCGATGAATTTAACTTCCTTGCCAAGCTTCTCGGAAAGTCTCTTCGCAACAGGCGCAAGTGACTCACCCTCGTTGGGGCCATTCTTAACCTTGCCGAGGTGGGAGCAGAGGATAACCTTAGCACCGTCATCAACAAGCTTCTTGATTGTAGGAAGAGCTGCAACGATACGGGTCTCGTCTGTGATAGCGCCGTCCTTAAGAGGTACGTTAAAGTCGCAACGTACAAGAACTCTTCTTCCCTTTGCGTTAAGGTCGTCAACGGATTTCTTGTTTAAAGCCATAATCTTTTCTCCTTTGTGTTTTGTATATAGTACTGCATTCGGCATAAGCCGAAAAATTCCTCGTGCAGTCCGTACGATAATTAAAAGGCCCGGCCCTTGCCGGACCGGGCCCCTACTTCATTTCCAACAGCTTCCGCTAATGTAACTGTTCAGAACCTATCGGTTCTTCCAGTTACGGCATCCCGCAATGGAAGATTTGCTTCGCAAATAGCGGGCTGCCAGCGTAAAATTAACTCTTTTGTACACCCTCAGCAGTAAATGCTTCGGGCTACACTAAACAGTTAATCGCTAATTACTTAAGGAGGCTACCGAAGTGCTTGATAGTACGAACCATCTGAGATGTGTAGCTGTTCTCGTTATCATACCATGAAACAACCTGTACCTGAGTTGTGCCATTGTCAAGAGGCAGAACCATTGTCTGAGTTGCATCGAAGAGAGAACCGTATGTCATACCAACGATATCGCTGGAAACGATCTCATCTGTGTTGTAACCAAAGCTCTCGTTTGAAGCAGCCTTCATAGCGTCATTGATCTGCTCCTTTGTAACAGCGCCTTCTACAACAGCTGTAAGGATTGTTGTAGAACCTGTAGGAGTAGGAACACGCTGTGCAGCACCGATAAGCTTGCCGTTCAGCTCAGGGATAACAAGGCCGAT
>DGSK01000020.1:1714-72450 GCA_002393955.1 Lachnospiraceae bacterium UBA4364
GGGATAACAAGGCCGATTGCCTTAGCAGCACCTGTTGAGTTGGGAACGATGTTGCAAGCTGCAGCACGTGAACGTCTCTTGTCGCCCTTTCTCTGAGGTCCGTCAAGAGTCATCTGATCACCTGTGTAAGCGTGGATCGTGCACATGATACCAGACTTGATAGGAGCCAGATCATTAAGAGCCTTAGCCATAGGTGCAAGGCAGTTTGTTGTGCAGGATGCAGCAGAGATGATCTTGTCATCAGATGTAAGTGTCTGATGGTTAACATTGTATACAATAGTAGGCAGATCATTACCTGCAGGAGCAGAAATGATAACGTGCTTAGCGCCGGCATCGATATGAGCCTGTGCCTTGTCCTTGCTGGTGTAGAAACCTGTACACTCAAGTACAACATCTACTCCAAGCTCTCCCCAAGGAAGATCTGCTGCCTTAGCTTCAGCATAGATTGTGATCTTCTTTCCATCAACAGTGATGCTGTTCTCATCGAAAGAAACCTTATCTGCTAATGCATACTTACCCTGTGTTGAGTCATACTTAAGAAGATGTGCAAGCATCTCAGGAGAAGTAAGATCGTTGATAGCTACGATCTCGAATCCCTCTGCGCCAAACATCTGTCTGAAAGCGAGACGACCGATACGGCCAAAACCATTAATTGCAACTTTTACTGCCATGTTTTGTTCCTCCATAAAAATGTATTTTTGCAAGAGAACCGATTTTCTCTCACGACAAATGTTATTCTATCCAATTACAATGTAAAATTCAAGGCGAAATGCTTATTTTTTCTATGTTTCATATTATGTAAACAAGATTGATAAATCCCCGTGGAAATATGAAAATTAAATAACAAAAAACTTCCCGCATTTAGTTTTTGGAAAGCGGAACGACAGCTCGCTCCTATTTGAAAATGCTGAAAATATTGAAAATACCCGTAGCGGATATTATAATACCAGCGAACAAATAATCATAAACAGGTGACCGCTTATGTCAATAATCTCAGACTGTCATTTGCATACTTCATTTTCCGGCGACTCGGAAGCCCCTATGGATAACATGATCCAAAAAGCCATCTCCCTTGGATTAAAAGAGATCACTTTCACCGAACATATGGATTTCGATTTTATATATGAAGACGGTGAACCGGAGGGATTTTTTGAGGTAGACACAGACTCCTATATGAAAACGCTCCTGGAATACCGTGATATGTATTCAGACAGGATAAAGATCAATTTCGGCATAGAGCTGGGAATGCAGACACATATAAATGAAAAGAATAAGGCGTATGCAAAAAAATATCCTTTCGACTTCATAATAGCATCCTCCCACCTTGCGGAGGGCATGGATCCCTATCTTAAAAATTACTGGGAAGGCAGAAGCAAAACGGATGCCTGGCACGGATATTTTAACTACATATATGATGTTGTGAGCAGTTATGATGAGTTCGACACATATGGCCATCTTGATTATGTCTTAAGATACGGTCCCGGCGGTAAGGATGGCTTCGTATTTGATGACTACAGGGAAGATATAGACCGCATACTAATGCAGATCATCTCCATGGGCAAAGGGATCGAGACCAATACCAGCGGCTACTATTACAAAATGGGAGGCCCCCACCCCTGCAGGGAGATACTTAAAAGATATAAAGAACTTGGCGGGGAGATCCTTACCATCGGATCGGATGCCCACAAGCCGGAAAACATGGCCCAATACTTTAAAGAGGCTGAAGAACTGCTTAAAAACTGCGGCTTCAAAGGATATCACATATTCCATGAGAGAAAGCCTGAATTCATTGAATTCACATAATTTCTCCCCATCATCTTCACACCTGACGATGGGGGAATCAAATTTCATGTCATATCCATCATCCGATATGCAGCAAACTCGTTGCAAGGTTGAAATATACCATCAGTGACAGTGCATCCACTATAGTGGTAATGAACGGACTCGCCATTACCGCCGGGTCAAAGCCTATCTTCTTGGCAAGCATGGGCAGTGTGCATCCCACAAGCTTTGCTATAAGCACTACTATCACAAGCGTCAAGCACACAACAAGTGCAACAGTCACTTCCACCCTGTCAAGAAGCAGGAGCTTTATGAAGTTAGCCGCTGCCAGTGACACGCCGCACATAAGCGCCACTCTTATTTCCTTCCATATTACCCTGAACAGATCCTTAAATTCCACCTCATCAAGGGATAGTCCGCGGATTACTGTAACAGATGCCTGTGATCCCGCATTGCCTCCAGTATCCATGAGCATGGGAATGTATGCCACAAGTATGGCACAGGCACTCAGGGAGTCCTCGAAATTCGAAATGATCTTACCGGTAAAAGTTGCCGATACCATAAGCAGAAGGAGCCAGGGCATACGCTTCTTCCATATTTCGAAAGCATTGGTCTTCATATAAGGCTTATCGGACGGCACGATAGCTGCCATCTTTTCGATATCCTCGGTAGCCTCTTCTTCCATGATGTCCACAACGTCATCGACGGTTATGATACCCACCATACGGTTTTCATTATCCACTACCGGCATCGCCGTGAAATCGTATTTCTGGAAGGTATGTGCCACTTCTTCCTGGTCGGTCAGGGTATGAATGGATACGACATTTTCATGCATTATGTCGCCGATCACTTCATCCTCGTCCATAAGCAGGAGATAACGCAGAGCAACCGTTCCCACAAGCGTTCTCTTCGAATCCAGCACGTAGCAGATATTTATGGTCTCGGAATCTATTCCTATCTTCCTGATCCTTTCAATTGCCTGCTTAACGGTATTGTCTTCCTTTAAGTCCACATACTCCACAGTCATGACAGATCCTGCGGAATCCTCCGGGTAATTCAGCAGGTGATTTATATCCCTGCGGGCTTCGGCACTCGCTCCTGCCAACAGGCGCTTAACTATATTGGCCGGCATCTCTTCCATAAGGTCTGCAGCATCATCCGCCATGAGGTTATTGATAATGCCCGCAGCATCTTTATCGGAAAGCCTCTGGATAAATGTAGTCTGATTTTCTATCTCAAGGTACGAAAAAACATCTGCCGCCATGGACTTGGGCAGTATGCGCAGAACCTTTACCGCATCCTCAATGTCTATCTCTTCAAGGAATGCAGCCACATCCGCGTCATTCATCTCAGACAGATCCTGACGCAGCGTTGTATATTGTTTTGTTTTTATGAGTTCATTTAGACTTGTGAAATCTTCCTGTCTCTCCATGAAAAAACCTCCTGCGGCAACCGTCACGCAGGAGGTTCAAAGACATCCCAAACTTATCAGCAGACCCCAATGCTTATATCAGCATACGGTCAGATGATACTCTGCGGCGGTTCCGGTATATTTATTCATATCCCATCGTCGACAATCCGTGTCCGGTAAACCTGAATCCACGAAACCACCTTCTTTCTAAAGAGTCTAAAGTGCTGATACCGTATCAATATACTGAATATTTATCAATATATCAGCTATCCAAACACCTCCATCATTATATCACGCTGAAAGTTCTTGTCTACCCAAATAATCATTGTACTCTGCTTGTACTCTGTCAAACCGTATACTGCGAAAGATCGGAATTTATCTCATCCGCATAGTGGTTCAGGCTTTCGGATATACTGGTTATATTCTCCGTCTCCGTGCGGAGCTTGTTGCTCTCCGTCACGATCTCGTCGCTTAAGCCAAGGACTTCATTTATATTCGAAGCCTGCTCCTGGGTAGTCGCAGCATTACCTGACGCAACACTGCTGATCTTCTCTATGCCGCCGGCTATTTCTATGATACCATCCGTTGCCTTTGCAACATCACCGTATATCTTATCAAAGGAATCATTGGCACCTGCAACACCTTCCATGCAGGCTTCCATATCCTTAGCGCAGATATCCGCCTTGCTGTTGATGTCAACAATATTCTTTGTGATATCATCGATCAGCTTGCGTATGGTCTCCGTAGCTTCCGAAGACTGGTTTGCAAGTGTTCCCACTTCAGCAGCAACAACCGCAAAACCTTTACCCATCTCACCTGCCCTTGCAGCCTCAATGGAAGCATTTAATGACAGGAGGTTAGTCTGTTCGGATATGGCATTTATGGTATCCGTTATGCCGGTGATCTCCTCAACGGATTTAGCCGTTGCACGGATAAGTGATGTAAGTTCTCCGATAGTATCATTAAGGGTACTTACATTCTCCGTCATGCTCGTCATTTCATCCTTGCCCTTTGCAGATGCCTCAAGAGTCTCATCACACAGATTCTTGACATCCTGTGCATTCTTTGCCAGCTGGCCGGAAGTGGAAGCCAGATCGTTAGCCGCATGCGCCACTTCTTCTATGGAAGCATTCATATCAGAAAGAGTGGAATTAAGCTTTTCTATTGACTCGCCCTGATTCTGGCACGCATCCGAAAGTATATGTGAAATATCGAAGCATTCACCTGCCCTGCCGTTCATTTCTCCGGAAATATCCGCCAGGCTGTTTAATGTCATCCGCATCTTTCCGATGTATTCATTCAGGCTCTCGCTGAGTGTCGTTATCTCGTTATTTCCTTCAGGTACGATCGTAACAGTGAAGTCGCCCTTACTTATATCCGTAATACGCTCCGTAACAGTAGTAACAGGATTTATCGCCCTGCTGATAGCCATGTAGATAATGAATGAGAATAACGCTATCAGTATTATCGCACTGACAAATGTTACCAGCATGACCTTAAGGATACTATTGCTGAGAAGGCTTGACGGAACTGCACTTACGACCACCCATGAAGTCCCCTCTATATCGGTAGCGGTAAACATCATAGATCCGGCTTTCGTCTTTGCAGTCATGACTTTATCTCCGCCGGCGTCAGCGCTTGTATCCAGGGAATCAAACACTTTTCCAAGCCCTGCCGCTACAGGATCTGTCGTATCCGCAAGAGTCTGTCCGACACAATCAGGCACGCTGCTTACCAGAATATCCTTTGTTTCCTTATTGATTATGTAATATTTTGCATCGGAAGAAATTGATTCAAATCCGTTTACCTTTTCGGCAACCTTGTCAAAATTAATATCGCTGCTGAGCACCACATTGTCCCGCACCATTACCGCACATGCAAGACAGGTCTTGCCGGTAGATGCATCTACATAAGGTTCCGAAGAGAAAATCTCACCTTTCTTTTCAAGCGCTCCCTGATACCACGGTCTGTCTGTGAAAACAAAAGTGTCGTCAGGAACCCAGCCCGATCCGTCAAGGAATTTATTCGTATCTCCAAAAGCCATATAAATATCCTGGGAATCCGGATCTTCCTTTGTCAGTTCAAGAAGCATTGCCAGAGTGTCATCATATGACATCTCCGGACTGTTTTTTATAACACTTGCGGTCTGTCCCACTCTTTCCTCTATACTGCTCCACCAGTTCTGTACCTCACCGGCATAAGTGGCAGACTCCCTCGCCAGAATACTGTTGGTCAATGACTGGATATTATCAGCAGCAAGTTTGATGCTGATCTGGGTGATTATCACTATAATGATCGCAACATAGATGATGATCTTGGTTAACAGTGTTTTTTTCAGTGATTTTCTCTTCTTTGTTTGCATTTTTGCAGCCCTCCTGAGACCATATTATACCATACGGGATTACTGACATCACTTATTTCTTGTCTTCAGGCTTTGCTTTATACTGCACAACATTTTTTACTTCTTCGGTTTCCATATAAGTTCCCATACCGCTCCTGACCTTGTTGCGGTCGACAGACGACGAGGTCTTTTTATCCGTGTATGGTATCAAAAGATTCCTTATGATTCCTTCCGAATATTCTTCGTCGACATCTCCATTTGCTCCCGGGAAACAACCCTTATATATTGCCTTCTCACCGGCTCCCAAATCTTCCACCTTGCATACTTTCTTACTCTTCTTTCCCAGTATCTCCCCGGGCAAAGCATTTTCTCCTACATACGAACACTCAACGCCATTAGCAAACAGCGCCTGATGGATCTTTTCTGTTGAAAAGCTGATGTACTTCGTTCCCTTAACAAGCATAAACAAAAACTCCCTGTCCTCTTCTTTCACGGATGCATCCTTCAGGTAATACTCCGCATGAGCATCATAGAGCGAAGTCAGGTTGTGCATAAATGCAAGATGCCTGATAGCCCGTTCCTTATTCTTAAGGATAAACTTAGGATCCTTCAGCTCATCTATGCTGAATATCATCTCTTTTGCATCTTTCAGGACTCTGTCAAGGAATGGCTTTCTTTCAGCCAGATCCTCACTCATTAAACTATAACATTCGCGCATATTTTCATTCAATTTGCGTTCCTCATCCTTGTTGATCGGATTTCCGTCAGCATTTACTTTTACCGGTCTCATGAGACAAAGCCTGCTCTGGGGATCCTGTCCGACATATTTGTTTTTCTTCAGGGATTCATAGTATTCCTTGGGAATTGCATATTTTATGCCTTTGTTAAATTCGTATACTGACTTTGTAATACTGCGCATTTTTTTCATTTCAGTCTTGTTAACAGTAGCATTCTTATGCTTTTTCTCCAGAGCATCATATGCTTTATCCAGAGACTCAGGCACATTAAGATTAGGCGTGCTGAGTACATCCCTGTTGACAGGCTTAACCTTAGGATCTTCAAATCTTCCGAAAAGCTTATTGTCCCAGCCCTCTGCCCTGGCACGATTGCGTACATCCTTTATGTAGCGTTTCTTTTCCTCTTTTGACAACGAAGGGCCTTTAATATCCTTATCCGTAACATTCCCCATCACTTTCAGCCCTTTTTCGTTTGCAGTTGCAAGGCTTTCCTTTAACTCATTCGTAAATTTTTTTCCGGACATTTCATTCAAGCCAAACTGTTGCAGCACTCCTGTATACACACAGTTGTAGTAATTTGCAAGCTTGCTAAACTCCTTATCCTTCTCGTTATTCATATCGAAATACGGTGGCTTGCAATTCATCATCTCAATAACATCCTGAAGTATCATGAAATCAGCCTGTACTTTATAAAAATTTCCCCCGATCATACGAAGCATATCATATGGATGGATCTGCGAAAACAGCTTTCCGTAAGTAAGCTCCATGCGTTTTAAATGGACATAATATATCTGCTTCGTTTCCAAAAAAGCTTCTGTAAACTGCCTGTTTGCCTCTTCTTTGCTCAGCTTATTGTCTTCCATATTTTTAGTTGCATCAAGCCGCTTAAGAATACTTAACAGCTGTTCATTGTGCCTTACCTCACCCACACTGGTCCTGAAACTTGATGCAACACGTTTTGTGAGCATCCCTTTCACCTGAACCTCGTTTCCGACACTGGCCACCAATCTGTTGTCCTCAGTTTTAGTATCTAATTCCTCCGTACCATTTCTGTATATTTTCTTATCAGAATGCATTATTTTTTCGTAATCCGGATTATTTTTCAGGTTCTTTATCTTATCCGTTGAAAAAGAAAAATGCTTAAACGACCTGGCCATATACTTCTCATCATCCTGTTTTTGATTTTCTCTCCTTTCCTTTACCGCAATTTCATTCTCATCGAATTTTATCCCTGAATACTTTTCAGAAAACCTGCCAAAGAGCTTATCATCCCAGCCTTCCTTCGATGCACGCTTGCGAAGTTTTTCAATGTATTTTTTCTGCTCTTGGGGCGTAAGTGAAGGTCCATGTACGACATCTTCCTTTACATAGTTAAACGCTTTTAAATAACCTTCATTACCTGCGGAAAGCTTTTCTAAGTCAATCTTGCTGAATTTTCTTACTTTTCCTGTTTCAGCGTCCGTTGTATTGAATGTTGCATACAAGACCAGAACATGGTTATAAACATTATTATAGTAATTCGACAGATTGACAAAATCCTTATCCTCTTCACTCTCAGGATTAAAATACTTCCCTCCATCCTTTATAAACTGTGTAAGATCCTGCAGTATGGAAAATTCATCCACAAACTCAGGGTAATTATCTCCCAGCATGCGATAAACATCATAGGGATGCAACTGTGTCAGCTTCTTTCCATATGTTGCTTCCAGCTTCTTCAAATGCTGATAATAATGCTTCTTAAGTTCTTTCAGTGCATCATCCTGCTGCCTGTTCGCTTCATCCACACTCAGTTTTTTCTGCTGCATATTTCCCTTTGCATCCAGCCGCTGCAGGATTGAAAGCCACTCATCATCTGTTTTTCCCATACCGAATTTTCCCATTACAGATGCCGCTATCCGATTGAGGACAAGTCCGTTTATTCTAAGATCGCCTTTTATTATATTTCCGTCTTTATCTTGAGCTACATTTTCAATATCAAATTCATTATTGAAAGCCATAAACTCTTTTGACATATTCCGGACTTTTATCCTGGCTTTTCCGGTAGTATACATCTTAAAAATATCCGCAGAATTTTTCAGTTTACCCGCATTTTCCGGAGACAGGTCAAACTTATTTAAAGGCTCATATTTTTCCCCGGCTTTTTTTTCAAGTACTTTATTAAACTCTTCCGGGCTATAATCCTTCTCTTCTAAGCCGCCTTCCTTATGCTCAATATCCACCCAGCCGTTATCGATTTTCTTCTCAGTTTCTTTCTTTCCGCTGTCTTTCTCTGCTTCGCCGGATTTTTCCTTGCTGTCCTTTTTCTCGTTATTCTTTTCGTCTTCCTTCTTATCTTCCCCGGTCGCCTTTTCTGCTTCGCCCTTCTTTTCTTCGCCGGCTTTATGTTCTTCTTCCCCCTTCTGTTCTTCGCCAGCTTTATGTTCTTCTTCCCCCTTTTTTCCCTCGTCTATCTTCTCCTCGCCTTCTTCCTTTTCCTCGCCTTTCTTCTCTCCACCGGCTTTTTCTTCGTTTGCTTTCTCCTCGTTGTCGTTCTTCTTTTCGGCGTCCTTTTTGTCTTCTTTCTTATCTTTCTTATCTTTCTCTTCCTTCTCTTCTGCCTCTCCTTCTTCCTTCTTTTCTTCTTCTATCTTCTCTTCATCCGGTTTCTTTTCGTTTACCTTCTCCTCTTCCTCGTCCTTGAAGTAAGCTTCAATATCTTCAAGTTCTTTCTGCCTTCCTTCGATTTCTTTCTTTGTCTCAGAAGCTTTTACCTGTTTTTCTTCCTTCTCCAAGTCAGCAAAAATATCTTCCATTTCATCCTGGCTCACCTGAAACTGTATAAGCAAGGTGCTTTCTTTATCCTTGGATGCTTTAATAGTTCCGGACTCTTCAATCTCCTTCAGATCATCATAGCTCTTAAAAAAGCCAAGACCCTGCATGATATTTGCGATCCTTGCACCGATTCCGCCAAAAAGCTTAGCGGACGTCCTGTATACCGTTTCCGATGGCTTAGCTTTTCCTCTCATCTTTCTGAAAAGATAAGGGAAGCCATGTACCAATGAGTCATACATTCCCACCGGCAATGCAAAAACTCCCTTTGCACAATCCCTGAATATCTGGCGGCTTTCCGTAAGACCTGCCCAGCCTTTCGTAAGACTGTAGTCAACTGTCCATTTTTTCTTGGATCCAAACTTTTTGGAGGCCGCATTAAAAGCCATGGAAAGGAGCTTAAGCGGCATCTTTGCCACCTTTCCCGCTAAGATAAGTGTATTGGAAGCTATCATGGTACCGATACCAATGGTTCGGTCTATCAGACCACCCGTCACGTTGTATATAGCTTTCGTGCGGTCCCAGTTATTCTTCATTGCGGTTTTCCACCACTCTTTATGACGCTGCGAAAGCCCGGGGAGTTCATTATTTTCTGCCTGTTTTTTCCTATTGTCTTTATATATCTGATTCCTGTTGCTTATGGAGTCTGCAGCGTGGAGAGCCTTAAGGAATGTCGGGAAAGCGGTATCACTTTCATTTTTAGAATCCAGGGATTTCATCATTTCTCTTCTGCTTCCCGAAAGCATAAAATATCTGTTGTCCATATTGATGAGTTCCTTAATGCGGGCCATCTTTTTAAGCCTTTTCTGTCCCTTGCCGTGCTTCACAGCTTTTCCAAATTCCGCAACATAGCTGTCTACACTGCTTACAAGGTCTTCATATGCCTGCCCGAACCTTTCTCTCTCATCAGCGAGTATGTCTGCATCTTTTTTTCCTTCAAGCACATTTTTTCTGATATCAAGATAGGTACGAAGAGCCGTCCTCACTGCACTGCGCGAAGCCGCCTCAGCATAATCAGCATTAAGCATCAGGATATCCATGCCCATTCCCATTTTTGAAACATCATTTTTATCCTTACCCGATATGAAGCGCTTCTCTTCTTTACTGATCTCTGCATTTGAGAGCTTTTCAAGTGGAATCTCCTGCTGGTTTTGAATAATTTCATTCTCCTGATCAGATTTCTTCAGGTCAACTTCCGTGCCAGTGTTGACTATTGATTCTTTCTTATCCAGATTCTTTTCCTGATTCTTTTCCTGATTCTTCTCCCGCTCCTTTTCAAGGTCTTTATTTAAATTTATTTCCAAATTATTATCCATTTTGTCACCTCAAAACCGCATTTTTATAAAACCGTATGCTTTTTTATAGCCCCATGAATTTTGCCAGCTTCTCCATTCTTTCCGGCGAGTAGTCCTCTGCCTCAGGTTCACCGGTAGGAATCTTCTCATCCGAAAGACCTGCTTCTTTTCTTAATATATCCCACTGCTTACTGCTTATTATATCTTTCCGTAAAGGTGCGGACAGCTCGCCGCGGTACTGCATCATAGTCCGTGTCCCGGGGAAAAGCTTTCTCATAATCGCAAACCCCTCATCACTCTCAAACTTTCCATGCAGCATAGACTTTTCTCCGTCACATTTTAATGCTGCCCCGCCGGCAAACCTTATCAGTTTCAGGATAGCGCCCGGATCACAATTCGGCAGGCTTCGTACTGTCTCAAATCTGTAATTTCCCCGTTCCTGACGATGGAATAAAAGCACCGCCTTGACTGTCATATTATCCATTACGACACAGCTCACATCTTTATCAAAAAAACTATAGCTTGTATTCACAAGCTCCACATCGTAGCTATTGTTGAGTGTCTTAAAAAACCGCTTTAGCATCATTTCTCCGCCTACGCCAAGTTCTCTAAGGGACTTTACCCCGTCTGTCGGGCCGTTCATATATTCGCTGTCTTTTATATCTGTCACATTCAGATAGAAGTTATTTCCTGTGCGGAGGCTGAAAACAAATTTCCATGAATCAAGGAAATTTTCGAGCACAGCGAACCGTTCACGATCCTTTTCTTCCTTAAGCTCCGTTACATTCATATTTAGGGTTATGATGCTGCCTTCAGCCTGGATTGCATATCCCGCAAGCTCTGCCATCAGCATATTACCCACACCGGTCTTTTTATATACATCCGCAACATATATCCATTCAAGCCTTATATCATTAGCTGCAGTTCCTCTTATGGTATTGATACTGAAAACTGCCACTCCGGCCACAACCATAGAATTGCCCTTATGCCTGACGGCACCAAGAGCTTTCTTTCTTCCTTCCAGAATATCATCATAGTGTTCTGCAGGTATGAGGCTTCGGAATGCCTGCGCATTATTTTTTGTCACTCTGCTGACAAGAGGCCAGTATTTTTTTTCAAAGCTTCTGAGAATACCGAGCCCGGCTTCCAGCCGGTCCCTTCCGAAGCCGGCCAGGGGATTGAACACCTTAGCCGTTTCAAAACAGGTATCCATTAAGGACAGATAAGCTGTCTCTTTCTGCTCCGGAGTCATTCCCTCACCCGACATTTCGATCATATTCACCAGGGCCAGCTTGTCTGAGAGTTCCTCTAACAGATAGTCATCATCTACAAGCATGGTCATAATATCATTTTCTTCCTCATCATAAGCTGCCAGCAGTTCCTTAAAATATTCTCCTATTTCCTCAGCCTGTGCTGCTGTTTCTGCGTCCAGCGTTTCTTTTTCATCCGCCCAGTCTGAAATTTCCGATAATATGCTGTCCCATTCCTTTTCAATATCTTTTATCATGGCTTTTTCTCCTTTTTCTTATGTAAAGCTATACAAACATTTACAGGTATACCCCATACGGACTTTAATTCGGTTCCGGGCTACCTTGACAGCCTTTTGTCACTCCGGCCCCCAAATGCAGGCAGTATCATTCACCTAATATAATACCCCACTGTGTCAAATGATACTACCCATAGCGTACCCAATGCGTACTATTAAATTAACCGCATTTCCGGCCAGCCATACACATAACGGTCATTTACATACAAAAAACCTCCCGCGGAAACATCACACAGGAGGTTTAGTTACTATAAAACAGATACATACCAGGGTAAAATACGCACAAATATCAAAAAATCAATTTACTGCAGTAAGTCTTGCCTTTAATTCCGCTATTTCACGATCTTTCTCTGCCAGCTCAGTATCTCTTTCCAGGCTGTCCATATAATACAGTGCAAACCACTGGCTGGTCTGATTTCCCAAAGGTATACCGCATGAATAGAATCCGTCTGCTGATTCCTTGTCAGCAGTGCTGCATCCGTAACTGTCTATAAAAATACACAGCAGATCATATAATGCTTTTTATTCTATGTTTCCGGCCAGCTTCTTCTTTAATATTTCATGATCTATGCTGTCGAAAAAATGCCTTATGTCATATCTTAAAAAATAGCCTTCGCAGCCGTATCTCTTATAATGCTCCCCGGCATGTGTTTTCCCGGGACTTCCTCCCGAGACGGAAACAGGCTCCTTTACCCCTGCGTACAGCCTAAACTGCTTAGTTTTTGATTGCCATATTAGAAGATCAGGTGGCTGATGCCGCCTTGGATTTGCGGCGGACAGGCCGCCGCATTTGTTTATTTCTCTATATACAAAGCGGGACGCACACCGACGTCACCGATATTCACATTGTTGCACCAGCCCCAGCCCGCGCAGCCGTCGTATACCACAAGACAAGCGAGGTCACTAAAGGAGCCCGGCGACCGCAGCCACCACCAGCCACAGCCCAAGCCAATAACATCCGTACTGTAACCTTCTGAAGACAGTCCATAATAGTTTATATGGCTTTCACCTGTATAATCATCCTGTGTGATCGTATAGTGATAGGCGCCGTTATTTACTGCATAGGGTGTCACATCAGTGATAAGCGCACTGCTGAAGCCATACCGTAAACCATCATGCCAGCTTTCAAAGGAATAATATTTTCTTACCTCATCCACGCTCAAGCAGAACACCTTGTCGCTCGTATCATTTCCACCTTCCGTTCCACCTTCCCCATTGTCCGGATTTGAAAGATTCGCCGTAATTACCCTGTCATTCTCTGCATCTGAAAAAGCGGTATTATAGAAATCATTATTAAGCCAGTTTCTTAAAGTGCACGTTTCCCATGTAACATCAGCGAATTCCGTATTGTACGGCTGGCAGTCAAGTATATATCTGCTTATAAGCAGCATTTCTCCGTCGTTTTCATCAAGGACTTCCCATTCAATCGGTTCCGGGCCGTTTGATGTATCCCCGTCCTGCTCATAGCTCCCGAATATGACATAATTCCCGTTCCTTGTATATGAGCCGTCGCCGGCAGATGATCCGTCATTTCCTGCATCGTCTGCATCATTTTCATCGCTGTCTGATGACCCGGTGTTTTCATCAGTATTCCCGCTGTCATCAGCATCGTCATCGGCTGCCGCAAGCACTGCTGTGGATGCCTGCTCTTCCGCCTGTGCATAAAGCTCCGTCAGCGCTTCATCCCCAGTTTCATCTATGCCCTCCTGCAGCACAGCGAGTGCCTCCTCAGGCTCACCGATTTCCATATAGATTTCTGCCAGTGCCTCATAGGCATCAGGATTCTTCGGGGCTATCTCAATGGCTGCCCTGTATGCTACAATGGCCTTCTCATAATCAAGCTCATCAAGATACCTCTGGCCTAAGGATAGCTGCTTGTCATATTTCCGCTGAGGGTTGCTGAGAACCAGTATTCCCGTCACGGCAACTATTAATACTATCAGTACTGTTACAACCGCGATACCGCCAATGACCAAAGGTATGGGAACTGATTTTTTCCTGACGATTTCCTGTTCCGGTGCAGCCGTGGGGATGGCTGCAGAAGTCTGGTCTTCTTTTTTCACCCCGACCTGCCCGGCAGGCACATTTCCGGTACTGCCGTCATTTACGCTGCTGTTTGATCCGGTTTCCGCTACTGGATTTCCGCACCCCGGGCAGAACTGCGCTCCATCCTGAAACTCTTTGCCGCATTTACTGCAAAACATTATTCCTTCGCCTCCCTTTATTTACAAATCAATCCGCTTAAAATGAATTGATATGCCATACATCTCTCAAAAGGCCGGATGCGTATTTTTGCACACATCCGCTCTTCTCTGCCCTTTCATACATATCTATTCTTAATATTCTTTCATCCATGTACTGGACACTACACTTTTGTTTATTCCTTCTCCTGATGACTGCCTCATGTATCTTTTCTGTAAGGTCATCCGTGACTTTACCGGTCTCTCATAATCATACAGCTTTTTACAGTTATCTGGAATATCTTTTCCTTAAACTTTGGCTGACTGTTCAGGTTATTGAAAATGTCTTCCGGATTAAACAGAGATTAAGAAATGTGCTCATCGCATCGGCATACAGTTTTTGATTGTCGTATTGGCCGTCGTAGTCCTCATGATAGACTATGTTACCATCAGCGACCTACTATTAAAAATCACCCTTACACTATATTCGGTACGATACCGTGCTTTATATGCTTGCGGTAGAAAAGATTTACCCCCAGATAGAAAAATGAAGTAAGAGGCCTCCTGAAGAAATTCTTCACGAAAATGGTGCGTTTAAGAATGCTCCGGTAGGAATACACTTCATTGTAAAGCTCCCAGTAAGCCTTAGTCAGTTCCTCCGGTGTCATGTTCTTCGGGATATGGACTGCCTCACAGGCATTATATGAATACATATCCGTATTGTAGATGCGGTTCTGCTCTTTCATCTCATCGTAGAACTGAGTACCGGGGATAGGGGTAAGTATATAGAATCTCGGTACTGTGATCTTATTCTCCTCGATGAATTTTGCGGTCTCCCGTATGGACTCCAAAGTATCACCCTCTGCCCCTACCACCATTTCGGTGGATACATCTATGCCGTATTTTCTGATTATCTTAAGCTGTTCAGAATACTGGTCCGGGTGTGCCCATCCTTTCTGCATGCCTAAAAGACTTTCCCTGCTGATGCTTTCCAGTCCGAAGCTTAATACATAGCAGCCGCTTTCTGCAACCACTTTAAGCAGTTCCTCATCTTTTGAAATATCAATGGAGCACTGTGTCATCCAGTGCATCTTAAGCTTTTTTATCTCACTGCAGAGAGCAAAGGCATACTCCCTGTCTGAAAACAGATTGTCATCCAGCAGAAGGAACTGCTTGAATCCGAGTTCCTTTACCCGCTTTATATCCCGGATCACGTCCGGTATCTCACGCCTTAAATACTGGCCGTGATACAGACAGTATATGGAGCAGAAGCTGCAGGTCTTTGGGCACCCTCTTCCCGCCTGCACAGGCAGAAAGTTTCCTATTCTTTTTTTAAGAACCAGCTCATACCTTGGAAGCGGTGTCTCCAGCTTAGTCAGCTTCTTCTGGTATACTTTCTTAAGGGTGCCGTTACGGTAGTCCTCTATCATCTGGCCCCAGGTTTCTTCGGCATCACCTATCATCACGCTGTCGCAGTATTTTTTTGCTTCCTCCGGCATCAATGAAACCATATATCCGCCAAGTATAACCGTCTTACCAAGCTCCCGGAATTTATTTGCGATATCTATGGTACGCATCACGGCATGCCCCATGCTGCTTATGCCTATCAGCTCCGCATCAGTGTCAAAAGGCACATCCTCAATGGTCTCGTAGCAGAGCTCCACCTCAAAGTCATCAGGCGTAAGTGCTGCCAGAAGCGGAAGTGCAAGACCCACAAAATAGAGCCTGCTCTTCTTTACCAGGTTACCGTACTGGTCATATGGTGTTGGTTGTATTAATAATATCTTGTTTTTCATAAGTACTTCTCATTAAATCCGTGTGTATATCTGCCATAGGTTTATATCCCAAAATCTTCCACTCACTTCGACATCGGAACAGTTGCGATACAGTCTGAAGTATACCTTTTTCTGCACGATGCAAATCACAGTTCTGTTTCCAACAAACTATATGTGAGAAATTCCAGTATATCAATTCTTCTAATCGAATTTATCTATAATAGAATCATCCGCTTAATCTTCACAAAAAAAACCTTTATGATATACAAAACAGCACCGGGGTAATTATTATCCTTGTATAACGGTGACTTGCGGTTCTTAAATGCCAGTCCCAGAGAAAGCTTGTAATACTCCCGCGTAAATGCTCCCACGCTCATATGCTCCGGCTTCAGAAGACAGTGAAAAAGATCCTGCTTGGTCACATCCTTATTTATCATCTGATCCTCGTATTTCTTGTACATGGCAGAACCCTGCATGGGTGTGAATACAGAGACCGTCGGAATAATTTTTCTGGCCGCGATCCAGTTATAAAGTTTCTTAAAATCCTCTTTGGTCATTCCCGGGTGTACTATAAAAAGCCCTGCACATATCACATTGTTTTCAGCAAGAATACGAATGCATTCCTCATTCTCGGAAACCGTGACTCTCTTATTATAGGAATCCAGCTCCTCTTCGCTGGTTGCTTCCAGCCCCACCATTATCAGTGAAAGACCTATTTCCGCAAATTCCTTTATTATATCCTCATTGTGTGCGATAAAATCCGCACGCCCATAGATAAGATATTTCTTATGAATATCCCTCTCCTTTATCAGACGGATAAATTCTTTCAGATAATCCCGGTCAATCAGGAAATCATCATCAGTAATATGTATCGCCGGCACATCAAGTGACGCAATTTCATCCACTAAACTCTCCACGCTCCTGCAGGCATAGCGTCCGCTGTTCCTGTTTGTACAGAAGCAGAAATTGCAGGCTTTCCTGCAGCTGTAGGAATTCTTTACCAGGGCAAGCGGTCTGAAGCACAGATACCTGAAGCGGTGCTTGTTCCTATAAAAATATGTCCTGTCCGGAACCGGAAGGTCAGCCGGTGTCTCCACCACCTTTGGATTGACTACCCACTCACCTTCAGCATTTCGATAACATATGCCAGGGATATCTTTTAATGATATCCTTGCATCACAATTACCACAGTCTTTATGATATTCGCCATCTACCTCATCACGACATAAATCTTTTCCTGCCAAATTCTCCGCTGCATCGTTGAAACAGCTATCGGTATCACGATGATTATCACCGGCAGATAATTCTTCTTCAGCAGAACCGGAAGCACTATCATCTTTAGCTTGTTTACAGGCTTGCTTCTCCTGCTCTATATATCTGATCAGTTTCTTCTGGTTTTCCAGTCCACTCAGGTGATAAAGATAATCTGCCTTTGACCCAAAATAATTTGCATAATTAATCTCAACATTCGATCCGCCAAGAATGATCTGTATCTTCGGATCATAGGACTTTATCACATCGCAGTACTTTATCACCAGCTTCTGCTGTGTTATATAACCTGTAACACAGACAACATCCGGCTTAACTTCCTTAAGTTTCTTCTTCATGGAAGTCAGCTCATACCTTCTATCGTAAATTACCGCATGATGTCCCATGGCAGTAAACACCGTATAGAGATACTCCATCTCCAGCGGTTCATGCTCCACCAGATATGTATAACTGAATATTCCTACTGTCTCAGGTTTTATGAGAAGTATATTCACTCCATGCAATCCTCTAATGTAAATTCACGCACTACTATCATATAAAACTTCCCACACCGTATAGACTCGCCTGACGGTGTAAAGTGAGACTCTGCGAACGACCCCACCGGCAGGTGAGATATCGGAGTGGGAAGTTTTAGCTATCCTTAAGCAGTTCAGACTATCATTTGTTTTTATACTTCTTGTTAAACAAATGTGTTATCCCCGCCCAGTATATCCTCGGATAATTCACATAATACAGAAAATGAAACTCCAGCTTGAACAGAAGCATGGGCATATTGCTCGGTTTCATCAGCACGCTGGTTCCCCCGGTCCTCCTGTAGGTGTAGTTGTACAGCCTGTCCTTATTTTCCTCATACACACTTGTACCCTTAAACGGTATAAGAATACTGAAAAGAACCCAGATCAGTCCTTCGTCCCTTATGAACTTGTTTATATTCATAAAATCCTTATGCTTGAAATCATAATTTATGACAAATAGCCCCACACAGAGCATGTTATGTTCTCTCAGTATACGGACAGCATTTTTATTTATCACTACACTTGAATGCTTATTGTATTTCTCAAGAGTAGAATCCTCCACAGCCTCCAGCCCCACCAGCATGTCACGTATACCAGCCTTATAAATAAGCGGCATTATGTCCTCACAGTTTACTATACTGTCTGCTCTGGAAAAGATCATAAATGTCTTATGGCATCCAAGGGCCAGCAGCCTTTCGCAGAATTCCTTCACGCGCTCCTTATTTACCAGGAAATCATCATCTATGATGAAGATCTTATCATTGTCGAGGTTAACTATCTCATCTATAACATCATCCAGGTTTCTTACCCTGTAGGCACAGCTGTTAAACTGCCTTGATATGCAGAACTTGCAGTTCTGGGGACAGGAAAACGCTGTCTTCATCATGGAAAAGCATCCCTTGGCAAGCACCTTGAACTTATCCCTGTTATCATAGAAATGGCTTCTGTCCGGCAGTATCCCATAATCACTTACCGGCTCTCCCTTAAGATTCTGCACCCAGTTTCCATTCTCGTCACGAAAAGAAATTCCACTGCACTCTTTCAGTGTTTCTATCTCCATATCCTTCCTGACAGCAAGCCTGAATGAATCCAGTCCGTTATCATAAGAAACATAATCCACTTCATCCAGCAGGAAGTCCTCATGATTTATGACTACTTCCGGGCCTCCAACCATTATCTTTACATCCGGGCGTTTCTTCCTTAAGAATTTAATAAGCTTTATAACATACCAGGCTGTGTTAGACATAACGGAAAAGCCTGCAATGGTAACGCCGTTATCGTCAATCTTTTTCAAGAGCCTGGAATACCTGCCTATAGGGCTTTCAATGCTCTCGTCATAGATAAAACCTTCCCGTCCCTCTGCCTTTACACAGGCCATAAGATACTCAAGTCCTAACGGTTCAAGGCTTGCGACTCTCTTATCATAATGAACACGGACAAACATATATTTCTGCTTCATAGATCAAAACCAGCCTGTTCTCTTTGTATCGTAACCTGTTCCGAAAAGTGTCCTTACCATTATCTTCGGATATGTCAGCACATGTATCCAGTAGTAACGGAACATATACTCGAAAGAAGACATATTGGTCGGCTTGATGGTTATATGAGTGCCGTCAAGCCTCCAGGATTTAAAATTAACCACCATATCCTTGTACTCGTCATAAGCATCCGTTCCCTTATAGGGTGTAAATATTCCGAATACCACCCATAAAAGATTATTGTCCTTTATGAATTTCATAAGATTCTTAAAATCTTTTCTGGTAGCCGTATAGCTTATAACAAACAGTCCGTCACATACTATATTGTTATCCAGAAGATTCTTTATTGCCCTTTCATTTATCTCTTTTGATGTCTGCTTATTATACTCATCTAACAGCTCATCCGTGATAGCCTCAAGTCCCACCAGTATATCCCTGAATCCCGCCTCATATGCAAGAGGAAGCACGTCAGGATTTTCCGCAATGAAATCTGCCCTGGCATATGCCATGAATTCTTTTTTTATTCCCCTTTTTATCACCTCATTGCAGAACTCGATGACTCTCTCCTTATGGAAGAAGAATGTATCATCCACAAACCACACCTTATCGTGTTTGATCTCTTCCAGCTCATCCAGGACTTCATTCATGTCACGCTCAGTATATACCCCGCTGTTCATCTTTGTGCAGTAGCAGAAACTGCAGTTAAAGGGGCAGGAAAAAGACGCCTTGCTGAGTGCGTATTTTCCCTTCATAAAAATATAATTTTTCTTTAGACCTCTGTAAAAAGCCGTTCTGTCCGGCTTATTTATGAATCCGCATACCGGATCCCCTTTTTCCTTTACGATCCACTCGCCGTTCTTTTTAAAGGCAATCCCAGTCTGTTCATCCATTACATCAATATCAAGTCCTGCGGACCATATTGCCTTTAACGACCTGAGTCCATTATCGTAATAGACTATATCTATATCATCAGTCAGGAACTCGCGGTAGTTCATCTCCGCTTCCGGGCCTCCCACCATTATTGTTATCCCGGGAAACTTCTGCTTGAGCTGCTTTGCCCTTTTTATTATATAGTCAACGGTATTTGCATTCGCATTCAGGCCTACAAAATTATATCCGCCTTTCTTTATGATGCGGCACATCCTGCTGAAGCGGAAAGTCCAGGGCCTGTCAAACTCATCATGTATCTCACATGGGATTTCAAGATCTCTTGCCAGTCCTGCAAGATACTCAAGACCTAACGGCTCAAGGTGAGCCACAAGGGATGAATACTTAGGACGTATGAGAAGAACCTTCAATTCTTTTTTTCCGATATCTGACTGTGACATAGCTGCTCTCTTTCTATCCGTGTTTCCTCTCCCCCATGATTAGCTTCTTCCAGTACTGATTATTCACCATCGCCGCCCCCCAGGTCAGCTTAAGCGTATCATGCAGGCCATATTTCTTTACCATATACCACCAGCTCACGGGATTGGCTGTGATCAGATAATACAAAACCATTGTGTACCAGTAATACCTGCGTACAGAGATATGGTCCGGTCTCACCACCAGGTGAGCCAGGTCCCACTTCTCGTATTCATCCTCGCCTACAATAAACCTGGGCCTGTATTTTTCATAAATATCAGTTCCCCTTAAAGGAGTCAGAGGCTGCAGGTTTACAAATACCAGTCCCAGCTTCTTTATCCATTTATGAAGTGCCGAGAAATCCGCCCAGGTCCAGTCAAGTCCCAGAATAAATGTTCCGTAGCATTCAACATCATATTTCTTAAGGGTCCCGACTGCCTTTTCATTAATCTCCACGTTAGTCCGCTTATTGTAATCATCCAGCTGCCTGCTGTCGCAGGACTCAAGTCCTACAATTACCGCACGCAGGCCCACTTCCTTAAAGCGCTTGATGACATCCTCATTTGCTGCGATAAAGTCCGCCCTGCCGTATATCAGGTATTTCTTCACAATGCCCCGTTTTTCCAGCATATCACAGAATTCCAGTATCCGCTTTCTGTCTACAAGGAAATCATCATCCACAATATATATTTCAGTCTCCTTAATGGATTCCAGTTCATCCACTATGCTTTCAAGACTTCTGGCAAAATACTGGTCGTCCATTATCTGCCTGCAGAAACAGAATTTACAGTTATAAGGGCAGCCGAATGATGTCTTGATAAGACTGCAGTTTCTGTGAAACATGTAATAATATTTAGACCTGTATGCATCCACCTTGCTCCTGTCCGGGAAACGGTAATCAAATACGGTATCCTTTTTGGGCGCAGGCTTTGCACCGGAATAAATGCACTCTATATCTTCCGCAGATTTCTTCCCCTCCAGGGAATTAAGGATATCTATAAAAGTCCTTATGCCATTGGCACGGATGATAAAATCCACATACTCGCTCTCAAAATCACCGGGATTCACCTCTGCATGCACGCCTCCGATAATGGTCTTTATATCCGGATCCACTTCTTTTGCTTTTCTCGCATAATCCTTCATTATATTCACATGCGAGATATATCCGGTGATCCCCACCACATCCGGGGCATACTTTTTCACAAAATATTTCACATCTTTTTTTTCGATGATCATGTCTATTATTGTGCAGGTGTGGCCCAGCGGCTCTATATTTGCGGAAATATACTCGAGTTCCAGGGGTTCGCAGATCATTACATTCTGCAGCCCTATGGTCTCTTTATCCGGTCTTGGTCTGAATAATAATACGTTCATTAGTCCCTCTGATACTCTAAGCCTGCTGTTTAGGACGGAATACTTTAAATTCCGGAAAATCGTATCTGTACTCAAGTAGTCTCTTCCCAAGTATAGCAAACATATTCAGGAATGGATTGGTATGGTGCGCATAAAAATACCTCTTTGAAAGCTCTGCCCCGAACTTCATTTTTGTAAGTTCTGATGTCTGTCCGAAATCTATGGTCTTCATTTTCTTCTCGATTGCAAAACCGACTATATGCAGCAGCATGAAATAATACAGATCTGCAGTATTTTCCATACATTCATAATCCATTCCGCAGAACTGGAAAACCAGCTTTTCACCTTCTTCGTGCAGCAGCACAAAGCCGGCAGGCTTGCCATCCTTTACGAATATAAGTCTTGTGCCTTCACTTTCTTCAAAAAATTTCCTATCCAGACATTCCAGCTTAAATTCCGATTTTCTGTATGTATTTAAATACAGGGGATAAATATCCCACCGTTCTGTTTTTTCATCATTCTTTTCGGCTGTATTGGAAATGTCAGTATTTTTTCCCGAAAACACAGTTACTGCATTCTCAGGCCTGCCTGATACAACTTCCCTGATCACCCTGACATCACTGCAGCTTTTCTTAGCCAGTCTTATGCGTCTTCTGTACCTGCTGCGGAGTTCATCCACGTATTCATCTATTGTTCTGTACTCGGTTTTTACGGGAAGCACGCAGCTTGGCAGGGTTTCTCCAAAGCCCATGCCTTTTACCTTTACCGGTTCTTCCACATTTAATATAAGCTTTCCGCCTTTTATCCTTTTGCAGTATGAAAGCAGGAATTCCAGATCATTGGTCACATAACCGCTGTTGCTTAAAGAGCAGGGAAATCCGATAGTCTTTACATTCATCATCCATTCGGAATTTCCCAATGTCATTATGTTCATCCGGCTTTCGTATATGATAAAAAAGGCAAAGCTCTCCCCGGACTCTATATAATGGTATGTCTGCCTGAAGGGATTAGTCTCTTTAAGGAGTTTTAGCATCCCTTCCGTATATGGATATTTTAATTCCTTAAATACCGGCCGTTTTTTTAAAAAAGCAAACATCTCCTCCGGCTGTTCACAACTGAATACTCTTATCCTGTCTTTTTCGTTTTTAACCGATTTCTTTTTCATACACAGCATATTGCTTATAGAGTCCGTCAGTAATCATCTCGCAGATGCTGGTTGAATCCTCATTCTCCTCAAGTATCCAAGATGACTCCATAAAGGAACAGTTGTAATTTGATAAAGTCCGGTACACGCAGTCAACAAGTGCCACCGGAAGTCCGCAGCCCCTGTATTCATCAAGCACGCCCCACTCCATGACCTTGACAGTCTTTATATTTTTGCCCTTAAGCTTATTAAGAAAAAAGTGTTTTGTTCCAAAGGACTCACCGGGCTTTGCCAGCTCATTATAATCCGGATACCAGAGTATAAACCCTACGGGCCTGTCACCGTCAAAGGCAAAATAAACAGAATCTTCATTTATGAAAAGGAACAGTTCCTTAAGCATTTCCATATCATCTTCGTAATCCCTGTGATAATAATATCTGTGCTCTGAAAAGCAGGCATTGTTAAGATCGGTATAGGCTTTGGAATAAAACTCAAACTGTCTTTTATCAAAAGTCCTGAATTCATATTTTCGTCTGAGCTTCGATATGATCGCACTGTACCGGTCCAGCTTATGGTCAAGTGTATCAGCATAATAGGAATTCAGATTTATGGTCTGACACCCCAGCGCCACAAAATAATCATTATAATACGGTGCATTTCCCGGTGAAGAAAAAGAATTCACTTTTTCATACCGTGAAGCCAGAAAACCAAGACCGTAATTAACATGGCCTGCCAGTCCTATCACTATCCTTTTGCAGCCATATTCCCTTCCGAGTCTGTCAGCATGTCCAAGCAGCAGCTCCACTGCGTCCCTGCAGCCTTCAAGAGCTTCAAAAAAGCATACCTGTACATATTCCGGAAGGAGCGGAGCAAATGCAATGACAGCTTCACACATTACATTTCCATTATCATCAAGTACCATGACAGGTGTGATCTTAAGCCCCTTGGTAAAATGCAGCTTCTCCCCAAAGATCTCCTCTATCATGAAATAATTATTATCAATGTACCTTGCTTCGCTTTTATACTTCTTTTGGCGAAAGGCGAGAAACTGCTTTTTTTCCTTTTTGCCTTCAACAATCTTAAGTTGCATCTTTTACTACCAGTGTTTCCAGATAATCGCAGAGCTCTCCTACGGTTACGATATGTATATATTTTTCCTCGTCCAGCTCCACACCGTATCTTTCTTCAAATATACAGATAAGATTCAGGAAATCAAAAGAGCTTAAACCCAGCTCTTTTCTGAAATTAGTCTCTTTACTGACACCCGTTATGTGGTACTCCTCATCAAGTATTTTTTTTATCTCATCAAACATCTGATCAACCCGTTCCCGATTCATAAATATAATTTTCTAATTATCTTCTTTGAACTGTTCTTCTGAAAAGCCTCAGGCATTACCTCATAATCATCTATACGCATATATGATGGCAGGCTCTCATTCAGTGCCTTCAGATCTTCCTTAAATCTCTGCACATTCTGTTTTCCGTTTTCACCCATATAGACTTTTGCACAGACGATGCTCACGTTATTTACACGCTTTGACACGACCAGACTTTCTTCCACTTCGTCAAAAGAATTTATCTTGGCCTCAAGGTATTCCGGTGCTATATTTTCACCGTTTTCCGTGATGATGAGATTCTTCTTGCGCCCGGTAATAAATATAATCCTGCCAAGAGTATAGCCTATATCTCCGGTCTTAAAGTATCCGTCTTCCATTGCATCACGGGTTGCTTCTTCATCCTTATAATAGCCCAGCATTACATTAGGTCCCCTGACAAGCAGCTCACCATCCTCAGCCACTTTGACATCTATATTCTTCATAATGGTTCCGGCACTCCCGGGCACATTATTTATGGTCCTGCTCACTGCCACAGTCGGTGAACATTCAGTCAGTCCGTAACCATTGAGTATCGTAATGCCTATCTCATCGAACTTATCAACATACTCCCTTCTAAGAGGTGCACCGCCGCTTACCACAAGCCTAAGACCGGGAGTAATGATACTTCCGAAAAATCTGTGCCTTAAATCTATTCCGACTTTTCTCAGTGCATTACTTAGCCTGATAAGACGCTTAAGCGATCTTTCCTTATTCTGCTTTCCGGCCTCCCTGAGTATATTGTCATATATTCCTTCGATGACCATGGGGACTGCTCCGAAAAAGAAAGGATCAAAAGCCTTAATGTCCCTGAACAGCTTCTTTACGTCACGGTTGATGCACAGTGTGGTGCCGTTATACAATGTCGCCAATATACATGGATTAAAACCGTATGTATGGTGCATGGGAAGAAATGAAAGCGTTGGGGATTTTAACACATTATTCTCAAGCGTCCCCCGGATGTTCGTTATCACATTATACTGTGTCAGCATCACGCCCTTCATCCGCCCGTCAGTACCTGAAGTAGAAGCAAGTACCGCAAACCTGTCTTTATCTGTATCTTTAGTTTCTTCAAAAAATCTTTCAACAGAAATTTCCGTCTTCAGGATATCCCGGAATTCCCTGTCTATGTTATATTTCTTTATTTCCGAAGCCTGTCCGGCCTTCTTTGCAGTCTTATCCGTAACGAATACAGCCGATACATCAAAACGCTCAAACAGCTCATTTATAACAGAAGGCTCTGCCTCCCTGTCCAGAGGAACTATTACAGAATCAAGTACAGCGGCCAGGTATATGATTATATACTCATAACGGTTCTCCGACAGTATGGCTATATGCTTTCCGCCAAGTCCCTCCTTTTTAAGGAACTCATAAACCGCTGCCACTCTTTCAACCATTTCGGAATAGGTAACATCAACTATGTTTTCCTTTTCAAAATAGCGCAGAGCGGTTACCCGGGAAGATTCCTCGTACCTTCCTTTCAGCATTGCCGAAAAATCATCATATATGACTGTGTCGAGATATTTCTCCATCTGCATCTACCAGTCAATCTCCACCGGACGAGGTTCGGATATCACTATTTTTCCGCCTGTCAGATCCTTAAGTTTTTTAACCGCATCCTCATATACGGACTGCTCAAACGCACAGGTATAAGTGACGTCTGCGCCATATTCCTGGGTGCATATCTTTGCATCAGCAGCTTCAATATAGTTTTTCACAGCACCCACATCGGCATAGGAAAAAACAATATCAGCTTCCATCCCGCCCCGGACCGGAACTACCTCGGCTGCTTCTATTGCTGCCTTGAGAGCCTGTGTGTATGCACGCACCAGCCCTCCGGTTCCCAACAGTGTCCCGCCGAAATATCTTGTGACCACCACCACCGCATCGTGTATTCCTTCGGAAACCAGTGTCTCCAACAGCGGACGTCCGGCTGTCCCCGAAGGCTCTCCGTCATCAGAGCATCTGGATATCTCGTTGTTCTTCCCTATCACAAAGGCATAGCAGTTGTGCTTTGCATCCCAATACTGCTTCTTTACCGAAGCTATCAGCTCTGATGCCTCGTTCTCATCCTTTACGGGGCAAAGCCTGGCTATGAAACGCGATTTCTTTTCTTCATATTCGCCGGTCCCCCCGGTCCTTACGATCTTATACTCTGCCATCCGGCCTCCGAATGTGTCTGTATCCGTCACTTTGTCTGCTATAGATTATACACTAAAACTGCCTGCTTTTTCACTCTCTAACGCTTCTTCTCTTTGTCATCCGCACTGCCCGGTGAAGGATTCCCGCAAGCTTTTGTATCCCGCCATGCCGTCATACCTCCATAGCCCGTCGGTTGATTATCAGCGTCCTGATTTGATATAATAATCAGATATAATTTTGGAGGTTTTTACCTGATTATGAATTATACAAGAAGAGGCATCATAAATAAACAGCACGCGCTCAGTTCCAAAGGTGTGAAGTTCAAAAAAATGATCTGGATCACCATACTAAAAGCGCTGCTCATCTGTACCATATCTTTTATCGTTATCGGAAGCTGTATGGGGATCGGTATGTTCAAGGGCATAATCGCAGGAGCTCCCAGCATCGCTACCATCGATGTAACACCTACCGGCTATGCAACCATGCTTTACGACAGCGAGGGGCATCTCATGACCAAGCTGGTGGCAGAAAATTCCAACAGAACATATGTGGGATCGGATAAGATCCCCCAGCAGCTTAAGGACGCATTCGTAGCCATCGAGGACGAGCGTTACTATGACCACAACGGCATCGATATCAAAGGTATCATGCGTGCCGCCGCCATTGGCGCCAAGAATAAGTTCAATTTCTCACAGGGTGCAAGTACCATCACCCAGCAGCTCATAAAGAACAGTGTATTCGACAAGTGGGCAACCGGCGAGACAAAAATGGAACGCATAAAGCGTAAGATACAGGAGCAGTATCTCGCCACGGAACTTGAAAAAAACATGAGCAAGGACGATATCCTTGTAACCTACATGAATACGATAAATCTTGGCCAGAATACGCTGGGCGTGCAGGCAGCATCGCTGCGCTATTTCGGCAAACCTGTTTATGAGCTCAACCTGTCGGAATGTGCCTGCATTGCAGGTATCACAAAGAATCCTTCCGCATACAATCCCATAAGCCATCCCGAAAAAAACAATGAGCGCCGTATTACGGTACTTAAGAAAATGCTCGAACTGGGGTATATAGACAGAGCAACCTATGATGATGCGGTTGCAGATGATGTATATTCTCGCATAACAGAGATCAACACACAGTCAAATGAGGAAACCATATATACTTATTTTGAGGATGAAGTGATCGAACAGGTAGTTGAAGACCTCACGGAAATGTTCATAAACAGCGGCTATACGGAATCTCAGGCCTCTTCCAAAGCTTACACACTGCTCTACAGCGGCGGTCTGAGCATATATACCACGCTTGACCCCACTATACAGTCAATGTGTGATGAAATATATGCAGATGAGACCAACTATCCCGAAGAGACCAAATGGTATCTGAACTACAAACTTACAATACAGCATTCAGACGGTGAGACCCAAAGCTTCTCCAACGAAATGTTCAAGGCATACTATAAGGAGCAGAATTCCAATTACAATCAGCTCTACGCCTCGCAGGATGATGCCTATGCAGCGATCAAGGAATACTCCGAATCAGTGATGCAGACCGGAGATGAGATAATCGCAGAAAGCATAAGCCTGACCCCGCAGCCCCAGGTATCCCTTACCATAGAGGATCAGTATACCGGACATGTACTGGCGATGATAGGCGGACGAGGCACAAAGGAATCCAGCCGTTCACTTAACCGTGCATCCAATACTACGAGACAGCCCGGATCTACTTTCAAGGTGGTAGCCGCCTATGCGCCTGCCTTCGATACCGGAGCAGCAACCCTTGCGTCAGTTTATATTGACGCACCTTTTAACTATACAAACGGACGCCCGGTAAACAACTGGTACGGAGCTAATTACAGAGGAGCAGTTACCTCACGCTATGCCATAGAGCAGTCCATGAATATCATTGCCGTAAAGGTTCTGACGCAGATCACTCCTCAGGTCGGATTTGATTACCTGAAGGATTTCGGCTTCACTACGCTGATTGAGCGGCGTGTAGAAGCAGACGGCCGTGTCACCAGCGATATCCAGCAGCCTCTTGCTCTCGGCGGTATCACTGACGGTGTCACCAATATGGAGCTTAACGCCGCTTATGCTACGATCGCAAACGGCGGTATGTACATGGAACCCATACTCTATACCAAGATCTATGATCACGACGGAAACATTCTTATAGACAAAACCGCTATCCAGGATCAGCACCGTGTGCTCAAGGAAACTACGGCATTCCTGCTCACAGATGCCATGGAAGGCGTTGTAACCTCCGGTACCGGCGGTGCTGTAAATTTCGGCGGTATGGCAATAGCCGGAAAAACCGGAACTACAACCAGCAATAAGGACGTATGGTTTGCAGGATATACTCCCTACTATACTGCTACCACCTGGACAGGCTTTGATAATAACGAAAAGCTCACCGGTCAGGAAACTTCTCTTTCCAAGAAAATGTGGAAGATCGTTATGAGCAGGCTGCATGAAAACCTGGAATATAAATCCTTCGATATCCCTGCAGGCATAACTCAGGTTACCGTATGCTCCAGATCCGGATATCTGCCGGTTTCAGGACTTTGCGACGGGTGCCTGCGCACAGAGTACTTTGCAGAAGGTACTATCCCCACGCAGACCTGCGATGTCCACTACAACGGAAACATATGTCTGGCAACAGGGCTTCCCGCCTGCGATACCTGTCCTTTCAAAGTACCGGGCATACAGGAGCTTACACATGCCGAGCCCGCATCCATAGGATCCTCTAATGGTGGAACAGCAAGATGCCCTCATGATGCGGCATTCTTTGCGGATCCCGCACATGTAGCGATACTACAGCAGCAGCAGGCTGCACTGGCAGCACAGGGATACAATTTCTCTATCGAGGGATACTGATATATGCCCCGCTAAATATCAAAAAAACGCCGGTGAAGGCTAAAAAGCCTCACCGGCATTTTAATATTCTTTACTAAAACTTCCCACTTGTTGTATACCACTAACTTCCTCACACCGGTGTGCGAAGCTTTATTTCTTTATTAAATTAATCTTCTTTGCTTTCGGCTATATCGGAAAAAGTATCGGACGGCGCATCGGGATTTGCCATAAAATACTCAGCTACGGCATCCTCCAAAGGCATCTCTGTAAATTCCGTCCGTCCGGAGGCACTCCTTACTATCACCCCGTAAACAAGAAAATCGTCACTTATATATCCGCCTCTTGATCCGTACATAATGAAGCTCCACCCGTCATCTCGAAGCTTTGTAACCTGGACATACTGTCCCGGGGAGGCACTGAGCACTATATCCCCTTCCTTTGACGGAAGGGTACGTATATTCACTCCCGTATTGGCTGAGATTACCGCTCCCAGCATCACCTCAGTCTGTGCCTCTTCCATGGCCACCTGTTCATCTATGACTTCCTGTTCCGAGGCAAAAACAACGCCATTGGAAGACATAGGAAGAGGCATGGGTTCCTTGCTGTTTGCAAGTGTCGCTGAGCCTTTCTGTATAATAAGTGCCGCCAGCACGACTATCATGACACTGAGCACCACGATAGCAAGCGTGAGAAATCTATTAAATCTTTTATCGTTCATACCGATCCTATCCTGTCTTTTCGAAGAGTCTCACAGGTTAAACATTCTCCCTGTCTGCATCCCTACCCATGATCAGCACCCTGCCTTTTCCCATCTCTTCATAGTAGTGGAATGCATACATGAAAAGCCTGTACTCACCGGTTCCCCTGCTGTCCCGAAGGAATACATGGGACACAGTCTTTCCTTTATTAAAATTATCCCTTATGGTCTCAGTCGAGAGTGCCATACGGAACACATTCATATCGTCCGGATGTATCGTAAGGTCGGTGGGCACATCACCCTCAACATTTTCCCATTTTGCTTCTCTTATTATCCGCTGTCCATCGAAAGCCAGCATATAGAAGACACCGGTATCTGCATCGTACTCATACATGACGTCATAGTCTGCCAAAAGCGTTGCATTGTATATAAGCGACAGTTCATGCTGCTCCATCATATCATCGTAGTTTTCAAAAGCAACGACAGCCTCTGTCAGCGCACCGGCTGCGGACCTGATAGGAAAGATATTAAGCCTTATCCATTTGTCCTGAACGGTACGGTAGACGTATTCACGCTTGGCATACTCCTCTATGCGGCCCCTGAAATCATCCTCACTCGAAAACTTGAAGAAATCCCTGTACTGTTCAATAACATATGCCTTTGCATAATGCTCCAAAGCATCCACAAATTTATCAAACTGCTTTTCAATATACCGGTATTCCTGCGGCACTCTTATGGAATGGAATGATCCGTCTGTGACGCTCACAAAATATACACATATATATCTTGACGAAAGAATATCAATTACTATATTCTTTTCATTCCGTTCAGCTTCAACCCTCTTGTGCTCAGTGATATCCATAAAAGTAAGGACGCACTTATTCTCCATCCCCGGCATGTATGGCGGTTTGAACGCATTGGCACCCATCCACCCGTCATCCGTATTTATGGTACTGTTATATTCTCTTCCCACATTTTCTGCGCCATCCCTGAAAGCAGAGCGCAATCCCTCAAGGGAAAAATATCCCATATAGTCGTTCTTCTGCCCCTCATCGGGAATCAGTTCGCTTACGAGCTGACGCAGCACTTCATAATCGCCATCAAGTGGAATGCCAAAAAGGAATTCATCCTGTTTTACGGTAGTATAACGTCCGGTCTTCATATCCAGCAGATATACCGACCTGTACGCATTGCTTAAGGATTTCATTATGATCTCATTTTCACGTTCCTTTTCGTTGGCCGTCCCTTCACCGTCAATACTTCGTTCTGCGCAGACTACCTTGCCCTCCATTTCATCAAGGCGGAGGAAACGCATTTCCACCCAGATATAATCCTCCCCGGTTTTTTTTCTGTATCTGAACGCATAATCGCTTCCCGAGGATATTTCACGGTTTATCCTGGCCGCATCAAAATACTCTTCCACCTGCCCCCGGTCATCGGGATGAACATAATTTGACATTATCTCGCTGCACCACTCATCAAAGCGTACAGGATGATAATATACCGCATGGTATGGACTTTCACCATTATCCAGGGGTTTTAATAAAGTGGTAACCTCGCCTTTCATCATATCCAGCAGGAAAATGCTCCTGTAAGACCTGCCCAGTATACCGAATATCTTCTCCCTTTCTTCTTCCTCCCTGTCATCAACATGAGACGTCAGGAGAAATGCATAAGCAAGCATCCCCTGGCTCCATACCACCTTACATACCGTCACATTTTTCCGGCCGCCAAAGTTTGATTTTTCCACAAGGTAGCGATATACACCGCCCTGATCCACATGGCTGATAGCTTTACGCATATCCTCCTGATCCCATACTCTTGATGCATCCACTCCGGCATGCGCATTCGTACACACCGTCACCAGATGGTTGCAGTATAGAATTTTATGATCCCTGGCACCCACAACAAACATTGCCACATCATCAGCATTATCCAGAATATTCATAATGCTCCAGAGTTCCTTCATTGTAACCCTCCAAACCGGACTAAAGAGTCCCCATAAAAAAGTACATCTATTACGCTGACAGAACTTTAAGCAGGTATTTCCACACCCGCTCCGTGCTCTTTATCGATAATTTTTCCTTTGTTGTATGTATATCAAGAATATCAGGGCCGATGGACACAGCATCAAAACCGTCTATCTTCTGAGCAAGGATGCCGCATTCAAGACCCGCGTGTATCACTTCTATCTTAGGTTCAGCAGAATACATTTCCCTGTATACCCTGCACATTTCATCCCGAAGCGGTGAGTCCTCACGATATTCCCATTCAGGGTACTCTGATGAATTCTCACAGACGGCGCCAAAGGCACCGGCTATCGCTGTCACGCGCTTCTTTAGATTCTGCAGACTGCTTCCCATCTGGCTTCTGAGTTCATGATATGTATATACGGTATTGCCCTTTCTTTCGATTATACCTGCATTTAATGATGTAAGAGGAAGTCCGTCAGTCCAGCCGCACATAGCCTGTACACCATCCGGCACAGCCATTATGAATGAGGCAAGCTTCTTTAATGAACTGCCGGAAAACACACATCTTTCACCCAATGTACTTTCTGCTGCCGTTATCCTTATTCCGTCATCCTTTTTGATGTATTCACTCCTGATCTCTTGTTCTATATCTGCTATAACAGCCTCCAATTCGGCAATGTCAGTTTTATTTACAAGTATCTCAAACTCAGCCTTATCAGCTATGGCGTTACTTTTGGTACCGCCCTTTATATCTGCAAGCTCTACATCAAATCTGTCACATATATCATAAAGAAGCCGGCCACATATCTTAATTGCATTTGCCCGGTTCTTTATTATCATCTCTCCCGAATGTCCGCCCAAAAGTCCGTTTACGGAAATCCTGACGCAGGCCTTGTCTGATAAATTTTCACTTCCGTAAGGTTCCAGCTCAATACCGGCCTTCATTTTGATGCCACCGGCACAGCCAACTGTAAATACGCCCTCCTCTTCCGAATCGAGATTAATAAGCCTCCTGCCTTTAAGAAGGCTTGCATCAAGGGCTATGGCTCCGTCCATCCCCACTTCTTCATTTGTCGTAAAAACCGCCTCCAATGCAGGTGCCTCAATGCGTTCATCATCAAGTATGGCCAGCATGTACGCTACCGCTATTCCATCATCGCCGCCAAGACTCGAACCTTTGGCATAGATATATTCACCATCGTGGCAAACATCCAAAGGAGTCACATCCATATCAATCTCCGGATCGTCATTTACTGCCACCATATCCATATGCCCCTGCAATATGGTAACAGGCCTGTCCTCAAACCCCTTGGATGCATCACGGTATATTATCACGTTATTTGCTTTATCCCTTATCACCCTGAGATTCCTCTTCAATGCAAAATCCTCAAGATAACGGCTTATCTCATCCACATGATATGAGCCGTGGGGAATGCTGCATATTTCCTCAAAGAAATGAAAAACTTTTGACGGTTCAAGACCTTCTAATCTGCCAGACATGTTCGATCCTCTGCTTTCCTTCTGTGGCAAATCCGGTTGCCACTTTTCATACTTATGTAAATATTATACCCCATTTTGACTTTTCTCACCACAGGAAGAATGACGCCCTTGCACCATTCATTCTGTGCTTATTCAGGCAACAGAAAGCATGATCCATAACAGCAAAAGCGCAGCCGCAAAGCGGCTGCGCTTCCTCATTTTACAGGCTTATCATTATCTGCCCGCTTTCTTAAACCTTGAAGAATTCTATTGCTGCGCACATATCATCATTAACGGTACGCATCTCACCGGTGGATGTCTGTGTATCCACACACGCTTCCGTAACCTGCTGGCAGGAAGCTGCAACCTGCTCTGCAGATGCACCAAGCTCCTCTGAGATAGCCCCCAGCTCTGTAGTAGCGCTGGTAA
Organism: Lachnospiraceae bacterium UBA4364; assembly: GCA_002393955.1. Lineage (GTDB taxonomy): Bacteria > Bacillota > Clostridia > Lachnospirales > Lachnospiraceae > NK4A136. Next base: position 35,641 of record DGSK01000020.1, read on the forward strand.
GCTCTGCCTTTATCTGATCGAGCTGAATCGCAAGTGAGCGGATCCTGTCGATCTCAGTAATTGATGCCTCAACCGAATCCGACAGCACATTGAACTTCTCCTGAGCCTGCTCTATATCAGCCTGTTCCTTGGTGATAACATCAAATACCCTGTTGCTTATTTCAACAGTCTCAGCCGATAATGCAATAACATTTTCTATGATCTGCTTGATCTCTCCTGCTGATTGTCCGGAAGAATCCGCAAGGGATCTGATCTCATCAGCTACAACAGCGAAACCTCTGCCTGCCTCACCGGCACGCGCTGCTTCTATGGAAGCATTCAGTGAAAGGAGGTTCGTCTGTTCTGCTATAGACTCTATAGCCTGTATCGCGGAGCCGATATCGCCTATTGCCGAATTGGTCTCTGCGATCTTGCCAGCTATGCTCTTCATGGCATCCACAGAATCGTCCGCTACCTTATGGACATATTCCATACATTCGGAAGCTTCACTGTTTGCACTCTTTATCGTCTGGGACGCATGATAGAGATTCTGTACATTTTCATTAAGTATCTCTACATCATTTCCAAGATCGATAGCCTTTTCAGCCATAGTCTGGGCATTTTCAGCCACACTTTGGGAAGTGGTAGCCACTTCATTTATAGCCGTATTGATCTGGGTTATGGAATCAACATTCTGCCCCGTCATGTTATCAACGCTGATAATGGAATCATTAAGCCTGAACGCAGAATCCTTAACCGAACTCATTGAAGAAGCCAGAGCCTGCTTCAGATCCTTAAAAGCATTGATTATGCTTACCGTCTCCTTGATATTGGATTTTGCATCACATTCAACCGTCACATCACCGGTACTGAGTGTTTCCACTGCATTTGCAATCTTTATGAGGGGTGTTGCAATGACATTCTCTATGATCATTGCGATTGCCATAAATATTACGATACACAGTATGCATATGATAACCGCCCATCTCTTTGTGGCCGAGATTCCGGACATTATGTCCTTCCTATCCGCAGTAAGTACACCGATATATGCTTCGTCCTTGCCCACGTAATATGCGGCATATTTCTTGGCACCCTTGTACTTATAAGTGATACATTCCGGCTCGGGATGTTCACCGGCTTCAAGCTTTGCAACCAGCCCCTTAACAGCTTCATTCTCAACCGGATTACCTATTTTGGACTCATCAGGGTGATAAAGCATTGTTCCTACGGTATCCACATAGTAAATATACGCCGTGCTGTGTCCCAGGGATGATACATCCGAAATCTTAGAAGCAATGTCCTTAACGAAGATTCCGCCACCGACATAACCTATGGGCTGACCGTTATCCATAACCGGATAATAAAGCGACATTACCAGCTCCCCCGACGAGGGAGATGTCATTATACCCGTATTATATGTGCCGTCAGCAGAAAGGATCTGCTCACGCAGTGTTGTAAGGGAATCGCCTTCCCTGAGTACCTTGCCTATGATCGCAGGCACTGCGGAATGCGTCATAACCTGCGTATCCCAGTCCGCTATATAAAGACCTTCCCAGCCTTCAAGCGATGAAGCGAAATCAACAGTGTACTGCTGAGCTTCTTCGGCCAGTTTCTTATCATTGGGATTCTTCAGATATTCCTTAACTATGGGTGCCGCAGCATATGACTGCAGTATTTTTTCATCGGTGATAACCGCCGTGTCAAATGCAGCGCCGGTCTGCTCGATAACCTGCAGAAGCGACTTATTTGTAAGATCGCTCATTTCCTTTGTGCTCTTGCTGATAAGCACAACGCTTAAGATGACTGAAGCGCACAAAAGAGGAATCAATGCATACAAAACCAGCGTAACCCGCATGTCGATCTTGCCTTTTTTTCTTGAATTACTCTTTTCGTTCATAAACTCCCACTCCTTTGGCTATATGTTTTCCGCTCCCCCCTGTCTGCGGATAGGACAATTTTACCACAATTTGGTCGTAATTTGAACAAATAATTATTAGATTTGTACAAAGCAAAAAAGACCGTCCCGGTTATCCGGAACGGTCCCTGAATAATTCCTGACCTAATGATCTTATTATGCGATCTTACCCTTAGCAAGTTCTGCAAGTGATGCAAAACCTTCTGCATCATTAACAGCCATCTCAGCCAGCATCTTGCGATTGATATCTACGCCTGCAAGCTTAAGACCGTACATAAATTTGCTGTAGGAAAGTCCATTCAGTCTTGCTGCAGCATTGATACGTGTGATCCACAGCTGTCTGAACTGACGCTTTCTCTGCTTTCTTCCTTCGTAAGAAGATGCAAGAGCTCTCATTACAGACTGCTTTGCGATACGATACTGCTTTGATCTTGCTCCATAATAGCCCTTTGCTAATTTCAGTACTCTGTTATGTCTCTTCTTGGCATTAACGCCACCTTTAATCCTTGCCATTTCTATGCCTCCATATCTTTCTTTTTCTGTAACCGTTCAGAACCTTCCGTTCCATCCGGTCACCTTTTCCTTACTTTATCTTCGAAAACATTTCCCGTCGGTTAGATATACGGCAGGATCTTCTTCATATTCTTCTCGTTTGTGATATCAGTAACTGTTGACTGACGAAGCGTACGCTTCCTCTTTGTAGACTTCTTGGTCAGAATATGACTCTTGTATGCCTTGCTGCGGATAAGCTTACCCGTACCGGACACTTTGAATCTCTTTGCTGCTGCTTTGCTGGTTTTCATTTTAGGCATTTCTTTTTCCTCCTGAATTCTCCTGTTCTCAGCGCTTAGCCAAAAACATTGTCATAGTACGCCCTTCCTGCTTAGGCGCCTTCTCAACTGTAGCGATATCCTTAAGCATTTCTGCGACATCGTCCAGAATATGTTTGGATGCTGACATATGAGCCATTTCACGACCTCGGAACCTCAAAGTGAATTTTACCCTGTCTCCCTTGGCAATGAACTTCCTTGCTGCATTTACCTTGGTATTAAGATCATTGGTATCGATATTCGGTGAAAGCCTTATCTCCTTGATCTCAACAACATGCTGCTTACGCTTTGCTTCTTTTTCCTTGCGCATCTGTTCATAACGGTACTTGCCATAATCGGCCAGTCTGCACACAGGCGGCTTTGCAGTAGGTGCAACCATTATAAGGTCCACATCCGCCTCCTGGGCCATACTCATGGCTTCCTGGATGGAAACCACACCGATCTGCTCACCGTGCTCACCTATGACACGCACTTCACTTTCACGGATCTGTCCGTTGATCAATAAATCGCTAATTGTCTTGCCCTCCACACATGCTCTTGCATAATAAAAAGCGGATACGTTACACAGCGCATCCACTCACGAAGTTTCTATATCATTCAACACCTATAATGTTGTATAATGTTCAAAACTTAACACCTGAAACAAGGTCGTCGCAGGGTGAGAGCAAATGCTCTGCTTGTTGTCGTACTTGCGTACTCGGGAAGAATACCACAAATTCCCGCTATAAGTCAAGAGGTAAATTTCGAAATATGTACATCAGCGCCAAAAAACATATTCTTTCCAACACAATAATGAGCACAGCAATAGTCAAAATCCTGGCGGCACTACTGGAAGGGGGCTTACGTCTGTTGCTGAAAAGGAACCCGTCACTCAGTCCCGATATGCTGGACGGAATGTTATGGTACTCCCAGCTGGCAGTTTCCTTCCTCCAGATAACACTTGTCGCGCTGATCTTCTTTCTGACATACAAAAGACTGAACCATTATGTCGGTCTTATTGATAAGGATGACAGAAAAGAACTGGGAGACTTACAACGTGAATATCTCGGAAGCAATCTCGCCTCACTGTCCGTATCCTCCGTAAACAGACTGCTGCAGTTATGGGCCGTAATCTTCATCGGGGCAGAGCTTATATATGTGTTTACTTCTATAATGTACAGAAGATTTATAGAAATACTTATGAACTCCATGAATCTCGAGGGAATGACTGATGGAACTTTCGTCATGCTGTACAACATGACCCATGGCTTCAAGTATCTTGAAATACTATCTGCAATTCTGCTCGGTGTCATAATGACCGGCATCTTCCTGAGTGACCGTCTCCTAAAGCTTTCTTCCTTTGGGATACTGGCAATATTCCTTGCTTCCTTTGCCGCACTGCAGATGCAGACTGTTTTCTTCATGGGCCGCGAGGTCGGCATTGTATGGACTTCCATAATCTATCATGCTACAGAGACCATCGGCCTCCTGGTTCTGGCACTGTATCTTTCAAAGAAATATAAGGGACTGTGAAGAACAAGGCGGCTGTCCGTACCGGAAGCCGCCTTGTATAATTTGGTTCAGATTCTATTGCCCTTCGAGCCCGATTCTTATTCCCTGCTCTCGATCAGGTCTATGCAGTGGCTCTCGTTCATCTTTTTGCAGATCTCGATGAATTCATCAAGAGGCACGTCACGCATCTGCTTGTTTCCACGGATATTAACAGATACAGTGCGGTTCTCTGCTTCGCTGTTGCCAAGCACAAGGACATAAGGATCACGGTAGTTCCTGAAGGTCTTGATCTTGTCCTTCATATTTTTATCACTGTAATCCGCCTCTACTCTTATGCGGTTATTCCTGCAGATTTCAACGACCTCTTTTGCATAGTCATTGTTCTCCACACGGATAGGAACCACACCTACCTGATAAGGGCTTAACCAGAAGGGGAAAGAGCCCTTGAAGTTCTCGATGATTATGCCGATGAAACGTTCAAAGGAACCAAAGATAGCCCTGTGCACCATTACCGGGCGCTGCATGGAGCTGTCTGAGGCAACATACTTCATATCAAAATTAAGCGGAAGCTGATAGTCAAGCTGTATGGTTCCCATCTGCCATTCACGGCCTATGCAGTCCTTCATCTTCAGGTCGATCTTGGGACCGTAGAAAGCACCGTCTCCCTCGTTTATCTCATATCCGCCTTCGCCATACTTATTGTCAAGGATCCTCTTTAATGCAGCTTCTGCAGCATTCCAGTCATTGATGTCACCCATATAGTCATCGGGCCTTGTGGAAAGCTCTGCTATATAGGAAAGCCCGAATGTGGAATATATCTCACCGGCGATATCCATGATATCCCCGATTTCTTCCTCTATCTGATCCTGCATGATGAGATTATGGGAATCATCCTGACGGAATTCCTGCACTCTTAAGAGACCGTTCAACTCACCGGATTTTTCCCTTCTGTGGATCACATCAAGCTCATTAAAGCGCAAAGGCAGATCCTTATAGCTGCGCTGCTTATTCTGATAAACCTTTATCGCATTGGGACAGTTCATAGGCTTTGCGGCAAACATGCGATCCTCATCCTCTATATCCACAAGGGACGAAGCCTTATCGTCAACCGGGTTATCCTTGGCAGGAGGTACGAGGAACATATTCTTTTTATAATGTCCCCAATGTCCCGATGTTTCCCACAGACTCTTGCTGTTAAGTACCGGTGCAGATATTTCCGTATAACCGTGTCTTTCATGTATTTCGCGCCAATAGTCGATAAGAGCATTATACATTTTCCAGCCACGGGGAAGCCAGTAGGGCATTCCGGGTGCTGTCTCATCAAACATAAAGAGCTCCATCTGAGGTCCCAGCTTCTTATGGTCGCGCTCCATGGCCTCTTTTATCATAGCCAGGTGTTCCTTTAATTCCTTCTTATCGGGGAACGCATATACATATATACGCTGCAGCTGATCTCTCTTCTCATCACCTCTCCAGTAAGAGCCGGATACGGACTTGATCTGGAAAGCCGCATTCATTAATAACTGTGAGTTGTCAACGTGAGGTCCGCGGCAAAGATCCACGAAATCATCACCTGTATAGTAAACCGTAAGAAGTTCGTCCTCAGGCAGGTCATTTATAAGCTCCAGCTTGAACTTCTGGTTCTCAAAAAGCTTGAGGGCATCTGCACGGGATATTTCCTCCCTTCTCCAGTCCTCGCAGCGCTTTATGATCTCACGCATCTTATCCTCGATAGTCTTGAAATCATCGTTTACGACCGTTCTGGGCAGAGTAAAGTCATAATAAAAACCATCAGCAATCTGCGGGCCGATCGCATACTGCACATTCTCCTTACCGAATATCTCGATCACTGCCTTAGCCAGGATGTGTGCAAGAGAATGGCGGTACACTTCCATTAATTCTTCTTTTTCCATGATCATTCCTCCTATAAATATGATAAAAATAAAACAAATCTCTGATAACAGGCATCCATACTGTCATATCCGGACCGTCTGATCCTGACAGTTACAAAATAAAAAATCCCCTGCCGGCAAGCAAGGGACGCATACGATGCGCGGTTCCACCCAAATTGCCATACAACCTTTAAAGGTTCATACAGCCACTCTTTCATGACGGTAACGGTGTCGGCCGGACTTGATTGGAGTCTCTCAGAGGTGGTCTTCAATGACGTCCGTCAAGGCTGCTCCCAGCATATACAGCCCTCTCTGCTGGCGGATGATGCCATCTACTCTTCTCTTCAACGATTTGATGTATTCAGTTCTATAAACAAGCAAGTGACGGGAATCGAACCCGCGTCCTCAGCTTGGGAAGCTGATGTTCTACCATTGAACCACACCTGCAGGACAGTTGTTATTCTATGACAACTGTTCAAAAAAATCAAGCATAACGTTGCATCCTGCATCAGTTACGGCGCCTGCGTTCATCCCGCTGGGATTTTCTGTTATTCTGATTCTTACCGCTTTGCATCATTTCCTCATCGGAAGGAAGATTCATGGTCTCAACTATCTTCCAGGATTCCTTCATGGGCAGCTCACCATTTACACGGGCAATGTCCTCTCCGGTAGGCTCAGCGGTCAGCCCTGCAGCCTTGCGACTCTCCACATATTCCATAATATCTTTTTTATGTATTGTAAGTGTCGCCAGCTCCCACTCTATCCTCTTAAGGGTTGCCTTGTCATTAAGGGCAAGAGCACGTTCATACTCTTCTATGGTATCAAGCTTTATATTCTCCACGAAATTGCTCTTTACAGGCTTCTTTGCATCATTCTCATGTTCAGTAAGAACCTTCTGTTCAAAAATATCATCCATAATCTCATTGCCTCCTTCGGGGCATTATATCAGAAACCGGATTTATTTACCATATGACACGTCCGGACCTGCGAATGCCGCACATCCCCCCCCTCTGCAACGCCACAGCTCAGAGAATCCGCATATCACGCCCTCGGCATCACCGTGACTCAGCAGGGTGCACATCAGCCTTTCGGCATCATCGATTTCAGCAGCGCAATAAATTCCAGATCTGACTGTGTTAATTTTAGATTTGACTCAAGTTTTTTCCCTTCCGGTGTGGTCACTGCAATCTCTATCACACTTCCTTCAACGAGAGCTCCCTGGGATACTGCATTGACGAAGGGAAGAAATTTAGGATGATTTGCAGAAAAAGTCTGCCATGCCTGTGCAATTTTCATCATTTCCATCGGATTCATAACGTTTACATAACCTCCTAAAATCTGAATTTATTATTTCATATCAGTCCTGAAAATTCAAAAAAACAGTTAAATCTGAATTTAAAGGCGTCATTTTTCATCTTATGTCAACTTTCATTTGTTAAATTTAGTTTAAACATCCCGGCCTCTTCTGCGTTTTCTTTTCTTAATTCTGTGACCGATAAGCAGCATCAGGCTCCTTGGCATTAGTTCTACCGTTCCCAGTGCAGTTGTGCCTGCCAAATCCGCATTCTTCCCATCACCGGAATAAGCAGCTATTTCCCACTGCATCCCCTCGGGTATCAATGGAAGCTCAAAAGTCATGTATTCCCAGTATGCATTCACGGCGCAATAAATAAAAGCATCTTCGTCGGTTCCATAATCAGCTGAGGGCTCCGCATACATAAATCCAAACGAAAGGAAGGGCGCATTCTCATCAAACTCCCAGGGCCTTGTACCATGAAATGACAATTCCGGATAACCGGAGGAATTCTGTCCCGTATAGAAATCACTCCGCCTTAAGACAGGGTGCTTTGCCCTGAAAGCTATCATCGTCTTAAAGAATTCAAATATATCACTTTTCTCTGCCAGATTACTCCAGTCAAGCCATGATATCCTGTTGTCCTGGCAATACGCATTATTATTACCGAACTGGGTATTGCCAAACTCATCCCCGGCCAGAAGCATCGGAATCCCCCTGCTCAAAAGGAGCAGCGCTGCGGCATTCTTTATCTGCCTGTTTCTTAAACTGTTTATTTCAGCATCATCGGTTTCGCCCTCATAGCCGCAATTCCAGCTGTCATTATCATTGCTTCCGTCACGGTTTTCCTCTCCGTTAGCCATATTATGCTTTTCGTTATAGGAAACAAGATCTCGCAGGGTAAATCCATCGTGACAGGTGATAAAATTAACGGAAGCCTCCGCACTCCTGTTGCCGTAAAGATCAGGCGACCCTTTAAGCCTCCGGATAAGCTCCGGTCCGCAGTCTGCTGTGCTTTTTACAAACTTTCTAAGGCAGTCACGGTATTTACCGTTCCACTCTGCCCATCTTCCCCATGCCGGGAAGCTTCCTACCTGATACAGACCGCCCGCATCCCAGGCTTCTGCAATAAGCTTGCTTTTTCCCAGGACCGCATCATGTGCAAGGCTCTCCAGAAGCGGAGGGCTGGTCATGGGCGCACCGCTTTCGTCCCTGGAAAGGATAGCCGCAAGGTCGAAACGGAATCCGTCAATGTGATAGTCAGAAACCCAGTACCTCAGTGCATCCAGAATACAGTTCCTCACTATCGCATTGTTGCAGTTCATGGTATTGCCGCATCCGCTGAAGTTATAATAATAACCGTCGGGCGTAAGCAGGTAATATGTTTTGTTATCTATGCCCCTGTAGGAAATGTACGGACCCTGCTCATTGCCCTCCGCCGTATGGTTGAATACAACATCGAGTATGACCTCGATTCCTGCCCTGTGCAAACGCTTAATAAGATTCTTCAGCTCATCCGCAGCCAGTCCCATAGGTGCCGATGCAGCATACCCCGCCTTAGGTGCAAAGAAACATACCGTTGAGTAGCCCCAGTAGTTATAAAGGCGCTCGCCCTTTACTACTCTGCTGTTTTCAAATTCATCAAACTCAAATATCGGGAGCAGTTCTATACAGTTTACCCCCAGTTCTTTAAGGTAGGGGATCTTCTCGATAATCCCTGCAAAAGTTCCCTTATAACGAACGCCACTGGATTCATCCCTGGTAAAGCCTCTTACATGCGCTTCATATATGACAAGATCCTTCATTGGGATCTCAAGGAGCTTATCCCCTTCCCAGTCGTAGTCTTCCAGTATCACACGCCCCCTGTGCTGAAAAGCATTTTCCGGATCCGGCTCCTTCCCCCATACTTCCCTTCCGCTAACCAGCTTGGCATAGGGATCAAGCAATACTTTTTCTTTATCAAAGCGATACCCTTCCTCCGGGGCATACGGACCGTCCATGCAATAACCATACTCCACATCTTCTATGTCGAGTCCGTATACTATCATCGAAAAAACATTTCCTATTCTGAAATCCTCCGGGAACGGGATCCTTGCAAAAGGTTCTTTTTCACCCTGATGAAAAAGCAGAAGTTCGCAGGAGACCGCATCTTTCGAAAAAACAGAAAAATTTATCCCGTTATTTCCTACGATACTTGCCCCAAAGGGCTGAACACGTCCGCAGCGATACTTTATTCCGTTTAATTCATGAGTGGGAAAGTCGTCAATTCTTATCATTGATCACCACCATAAAGCTTTCTTTTTCAACCGGCCGGAAAAAATATTACCGTTTTACCAGTCTGCCGGCCAGCTCACATACAATATACAGGATTATGTCCATCATCACTATGGTCGCACCGGGTGGAAATGAACATACAACGGATATCGCAATACCACTCACTGCACAGATAACTGCCATCACAGCCGAAAACAATACAACACTTTTGAAACTCTTGAACAGTCTCATGGCCGACAGGGCCGGAAAAACAACCAGGGCGGAAATAAGCAGGGAACCCACCAGTTTCATCCCAAGAACTATGACCACTGCCGTCAGGACTGCAAGAAGTCCCCTGTAGAAAAAAGTCTTCATTCCCGTTGCTTCGCTGAAATTCTCATCAAAGGTAACAGCGAATATCCTGTTATAGAAAAAGATGAACACTAAAATAACAACAACAGAAAAACCAAGACATATAAATACATCCGCAGGCTTTAACGTAAGTATGGAAGTAGATCCAAACAGCGTCGTGCAGACATCGCCGGACACATTAGACGATACCGAAAATACATTCATTATAAGATAGCCCATAGCCAGCGCACCGGTTGAAAGCATTGCAATGGCAGCATCTCCTTTTATCCGCGCATTCCTCCCCATTCCGATCAAAAGCATAGCAACAAGCACCGTCACAGGTAAAACAACCAGAGTATTCTGAGTGACACCTAAAGCCGTAGCTACAGCCAGTGCCCCGAAGGCCACATGTGACAGACCGTCCCCTATAAATGAATACCTCTTTAGGACAAGAGTGACTCCAAGCAGCGCTGCACATAGTGAAATAAGCGCAACAACTATCAGTGCAAACCACACAAATGGAAATGATAAGTAAAATAAAAACTGCTGTATGATATTTCCGTCCATTTTGACCTCAGTTCTCCGCCTTGTGGTATTCAGCCATATAATGCTTCCTGCTGTCCCTGGGATGAGAGTTAAGTCCCAGTTTGTAATATGCCTTGCTTTTCACATAATCCTCTGTCTTGCCGAAATAAAGCTGTTTGTGCCCGCCGATCTGAAGTATGTGATCAGAATCACTTAAAGCGGCGTGCATATCATGAGATACCATGATAATGGTCACCCCTTCATCATGAAGCTTTCTTACAGATTCATAAAACTCCTTAGCTGCCTTCGGGTCCAGTCCGCTTACAGGCTCATCCAGTATCAGCAGTTTGTCTGCGGCACAGAAAGCCCTTGCCAACAGAACTCTCTGCTGCTGTCCCCCGGAAAGATTTCGGTAGCTTTTTTTTGCAAGTCCGGTAATATCAAGCTTTTCCATAGCTTCATCGGCACGCTTTTTTTCTTTCTTTCCATAGAAAGGTTTAAATCCCATCCGGGAAAGATTGCCGGACATTACTATCTCGCGTACATTTGCAGGGAAATCCCTCTGGACAATTGTCTGCTGCGGAAGATATCCTACTTCATTCCGCTTAAGTTCGTCACTGAATTTTAATTCTCCGCCGGCCGGCTTTATCAGGCTAAGCATAGTTTTCATAAGGGTGCTCTTACCTGCACCGTTTTCACCGACGATACAAAGATAGTCACCTTTTTCCACGGTGAAATCAATATGCTCCGCAACTATTCCGTCATCGTAACCCAGCGTAAGATCCCTGCACTCAATTAAATTCATTTTTCTTCTTCCTTTTTATCCTGTGAAGCTGAGGCCTTATGACCAACTCCTCTATGACCACACCCTCCGGTCTTGAAAGCACAAAGAGTACAGCATCGGCAACATCCTGCGGTGAAAGAGACGCTCCGGCTTCATCATCAGCTTCAAAATCCGCATTTCTGTACAGATACGTATCTGTCATATCCGGGAGAATAGACGTCACTTTTACTCCATGTTTCCTTGCTTCTTCGAATATGCTTCCGGAAAAGCTTAACAATCCCGCCTTTGCCGCACCGTAAGCTGCTCCATGGGGATTAGAACGGGAAACTGCCGTCACAGAGGAAATATTTATTATGCTTCCCCTGTAAGCTTTCATATCCCTTAACAGCATCTGTGTCAGGATAAGAGGAGCCTCCAGATCAGTCCGCACGATTTCTTTTATCTTTGATGCGTTCAGTTCCTCATGCAGCCCATAGTATGCGCATCCCGCATTATTTATGAGCACATCGATCCTGCGTTCCATGCGGATTTCATCCACACATTTTTTCAACGCATCAGTGTCTGTTATATCACATATGACACAATGGAAGCAATCATGATGTGATGCCTCTTCACTATCAAAGTTTCTTCCGATCCCATATACTTCATAACCGTTATCTGCGAGAGTCTTTGCAATAGCAAGCCCTATTCCCGATGATGCTCCTGTTATGAGCACCGTTTTATTTTCATTCATTTCCATCTGAACACCTTTGCCCCGGGCACGCTCTCAAAAATAAGATCTTCCATATAGCCTTCCATTTCACCGGCTATCTTTTCCGGATACTGGTAATACCCGTTAATAACTTCATACGGGTATTGGACAAGTGCGGATTCCGTATATCTTACACGCAGGTTTTTAAGATAGCTGTCTGAGATCCTGAAACTGCCTACGCTGAAATCCCTTACACGTTCCAGCTCTATTTTTTCCCTGACCCTTTCCCACATACCGTGATAAATCTCACACCAGTCTTTCACATATATCATAGGGTCGAAACACAGCCTGAAAGGATAGTATCCGGCATCACCATCTTCAGATAAAGCATACGATTTCATTCCCGAAACTATAGCCCTTATCCGGCTGTCAAGATTCGGTGTGCCTTTTTCGTATCTTTTTATGATAATGTCCGGTGAAAGTGTATATGCAAATATCACCCGGTCACACCATTCTATATCCTTCCACAGATCAGTTCTCGAGCATTTTGTCCTTATCTCGATAGTAAGATCTTCATGCTTTTTCGTAAACTCGCACCATCTTCTGACATACCCGGTAAGGTCTTCCATAGCCATCAGATCCGTGTCATATGAAACACACAGATACACAGGAAACGAATCCAGAAGCTTTTCAACCTCTGCGAATATGTCATCAAGATTTATGAATATCACAGGTATATCTGCCGGGTACATTCCCTTCAGATAACAGTATTCACAATCATACAGACAATTCATTACACATGATGTGTAGTAAAAATGGCTGTTGCCGAAATCCTGGCATACAGGTGCGCCTTCGTACAGAAGCCTCCCGCTTTTATCCGCAAGCACAATGCACTTTCCGGCTTTTTTTTTAATTTCCTCCGATAAGGACTTTGTTAAAATATCCTTGTAGTGCCTGATATATGTTACTTCCGGAGAATTGAGCCGTTTTGCTATCCTGTAAACTTCCGCACTATCCCTGATATCCTCCTCTATATACAGACGAAATCCGGGACTCCTTTTTTTAAGAGTACCGGCTTCAGTACAACTTCCGTGCAAATTTGTAAAGCCTTCCTCCGGGTATTCCTTCCTGATTTCTTCCGGGTCATACTGCAGCAGCTCGCACAGTCTGTCAAGTGCGGCTTTGCCTTCCCTTTTGTCCCTGCAGGGGATTTTCCCTTCATTGCGAAGTATCTCAATATAATCCGAAATATTCCTTCCCGCCGTTTCTGCATACGCAAAAAGCTGCCTTACGCGGTTTTCCATCGCAGCGGATGCATGTATTTCTTTTGAAAAAAATTCAATCATCTGTAAATTAACTTACGAATCTGTCCTCTGTATCCCGTCTTCCGGTCATACCTGAGTGATGATCAGCGGCGTTTATGAACTCTATATGTTCTTCCTGATAGTAAGTATGTTTTTACCTTCCTCATTTCTGTAGCTTACATGATCCATGCTTTTCTTTACCATAAATATCCCCAATCCGCCTATCTCGCGTTCCTCCGCGGGTTTGGTAATATCCGGTTCCGGCAGCTCCAGAGGGTTAAAAGGACGTCCCGTGTCTATAAACTCCAGGGTGATGCTTTTCTCATCATCTTCCTCAATCGTAACCCTTATAACCGCTTTATCCGTTTCCTTAAGTCCGGAGTAAAAAATGATATTGGAAAAAATCTCATCTATAGCCACATCAACAGATATTATCTTTGCCTCTGATGCCCCTGCATCACGCATACTGCTTTCCACAGCTTCGTTGATTGTCTCTAAACTATCAGTTTTAACTTCCACATTTAATTCAAACTGTTTCATACGATAGCCCCATATCACCGGTAATTTATACTTATATGACCAACTTTAAACAAAGACATTTCTACTCCATATACTTTCTAAAATCCAGGCATAACATTGTAATATCGTCAAACTGCGGAGCTTCCCCCACGAATCTGTCTATATCATTAAGAAGTCCTTCCAATAAGGGTTTAGGCTCAAGATCCTTTTTATCATTAAGATACCTGTTCAGCCTCTCTATGCCGTAAAGCTCATCCTTGCTGTCTGTAGCCTCCGGCACTCCATCGGAATACTGGACAAGCCTGTCGCCCGGTTTCATCTCAAAGCTTGCTGCTGAATAAGGTATATCTTCCATCCCCGCAAGAACAAACTGGGGATTGGTTTTCTGCTCCACATAGGCATATTCCCCGTCCTCTCCTCTCTGCAGCAGGAAAGGATGCTCATGGCCTGCATTTACATAGTCAACTCTTCCGGTTTTCAGATTTATAACAGCCTCATATGCGGTAATAAACATCTGTTCCGAATTATTATCGCAAAGCAAATTATTAACCTCATAAAAGACCTCTCCCAGATTGTCGCCTACATTAGTATGATCCTTTATCAGAGTCTTGCCTATAACCATAAACAAGGCCGCCGGGACGCCTTTACCGGACACATCGGCAACCACTATAGCCAGATGGGACTCGTCAATGAAGAACATATCATAAAAATCGCCACCCACTTCCTTGGCCGGTCTCATTATGGCATAAATATCTATTTCATCGCGATCCGGAAATGCCGGAAATTTATTCGGAAGCATAGAAGCCTGTATTCCCGTAGCGACAGACAGCTCGGCTCCGATCCTTTCCTTTTCCGCAACCACACGTTTGACTTCCTCGGTGTAATTTTCTATACGCTGTGCCATCATGACAAAAGAATCTGCCAGCTGTCTTAATTCATCGTTATGGGGATAATCCTTTTCGTCTATCTTTATGACACCGTGATCGTAAAGTTCCACTGCGTTATATAATGAATCGACCGGCTCAAGCACACTTCTTCTCACAAATATGAGCATCACCAGAATTATCACGGCAGCACACAAAACCAGTACAACACCGATCTGAAACATAAATCCGTTTATATCATCATATATGTCCTCAAGATAATAGTCCGCCTCTACCACAAGCCTTATGTCACCATTTTCATCAAATACAGGTGCCCACACACTTATAGATTCTCCGTATGTGGAATTCTCGTTATAATTTACCCCTACAGAACCTCTCTTTTCCTTAAGTGCCACTACCAGTCCTTCATACTCTGTTTCACCGTAATCAAAACGGTCACCGTATGATGCCACGTCTGACAGATCATCCCCTTCCCGGACCGAATCATAAACATAGATAAAGTGGTCATCATAGGGCACAAACATATACAGGAACGAGATACTCGGAAAATTTGTCTTAAACATATCAAGATACTCACAGGTCGCATCAGCATAAATATCCCTTTCACCGGTTTCCGCAAAATGCTCTATGCCACCCTCCCATATTATGGTATCCGCGATCGTATTTACAGCCTCCTGTGCGGAGTCACTGTAAAACCCGATATAAGTATCCCGAAGTGCAAAATATGCCACCACAAGTGTGATACCTGTCATAATAAGCATCATTATTACAAGTGCGACATTCAGTCTGAACCCCAGGCTGCCATACTTTTTTTTATCTATGACGGAACCCTTTTTTCCAGCCGGCACATCCGCAGTTAACCCTTTTTCCTCCATACCTGACCTCCACAGATCGATTAAACTTTATTCCACGGCAGTCCTGTGCAGTTCTATGCACGCACTGCAGGTACAATGCCCGCCGCATATAGGGCAGGACATCCCATATTTATCCAGGTCTTTATAAAAATCCTCTATATACTCACGGTAAACCACAGATCCCAGACTAAGTACCGAATCCTCTGCCGGGATATCTCCTCCTGGATAGATCCAGAGCTCTGTGAGGATATACTTTGCTTTCCTCTCGCACATAAGCTTGTAGCATTCCTCAAACATCCTGTGTGAAATACCATGTCCTCTGTATTCCTCACGCACAACTACCGCATCCCCCGTATATATTATGTCATTCCCGACTATGGCTTCCAGCCTTTCTTTCAGATCAGGATGCGGATAAGTAAAGTCAAGTCCCTTCGCCATGGAAGCAAAACCTGCTATCTCATCTCCATCCATAGCCTTTACCCCCGTATAATCGCACTCGGCATATTTCCGGCTGAGTTCCCGCTCAACATAATCGCCATCATTAAGATACTTCTTATAGAGCTCAGTCATGCGTTCATAGTCATTCTTATTTATATACGAGTATTCAATCATTAGCCGCAGCCTCCGGTTTATTTTTCCCCCTCAGAAGCTTTCCTATGTTGTTCCTGTCAAACGTAAACAGAAGGAATAAGAATACCAATCCCCCCATAATGACCATGAAATTCCTTATTCCTTCGACCATTCCAAAGGAAAGCAGGAAACCGTAAACCATAGGTCCAAGTGTCTGCCCCGCACTTTCCATCATGGAATAAATCCCCATGGCCTTGCCTCCGCCATAGGCCTTTACTTCATTCAGCTCACTGAAATACGTGTACTGGCAGGTATATGCAAAGGAAATGATAAGTGACAGGATAACCACTCCGATAACAGCGGAATATACAGTGGGAAATACAACATATACAGCCATATTTCCGGCCATAAGTATACTTGAAAAAACAACTGCTTTTCCTGCACCGTATCTCCTTATCATTACGTTTGCTATATATGGGCCTATATACAGGACAACCATTCCGCAGAGCAGATATATCTGTCCTATCCTGGTTTCCGAAATCCCTGCACTGTCTGCAATGATAGGGAAAAAGTATTCCCTGTACGAAAGCGACATCATGAAAGGAATCAGTATCATTATAAAGAATGCTGCCACTTTTCTTCTGGTAATGAACCACACAAACGACTTGCCGGCAGCATTCTCACCTTCCACTGCAGCATCCTTTTCACCTGATGACTCTTTGGCACGTATTGCTTCAAGCATGGATTTTTCAGTCTTATGAAAAGGAACCATCAGAACGGAAATAACAAATCCTATGCCTAAAAGGATCGCACCTACAAGGTATATCAGCCTGTATCCCCCCATGGAAAGCAGCACGGAGGAAATACCTGCACCTATTGTAAGACCGGAAAGTGTTCCCGCAGAAACTCCTGCAAAAGCCTGTTCTGAGCTTTCTTCCCCATCCGCTTCCGATGCGGCAGTATTGCATGACACATATATAACACCCATACCCATTCCTATGAAAGCCTTACCGATAAGTATTCCGTAATAATTGCCGCTGGCAAAACAAATTATGAAACCTGCCGCCTGAAGGACATACCCGGATACAATAGCAAGCTTGACACCGAATCTCTCAGCAAATCTTCCACCAGCCATGGAAAAAAACGCCATTAGAAGCAGCTGCATCGACATGGGCAAAGCTACAGCCACACCGCTTCCTATCGGAAGGGAACCGTCATACAGATCCGTACATAGCAGGACCATAAAAACATCCTGCATGGAATCAGCTGCATACGAAAGGAACATAAGTGTCCTTAAGGGCACACGGGAAGGCATATCATTAACCACTGTACTCTTTTTCGAAATCCGGTCTTCAACAAAATTAAACAGGAAGAGGAACTCAAGCATGCACATGGTCATGACCACGGCACAGCATATGACATTCAGCACCATTTCCTTTATGAGGTCAGCCTGTTCTTTCTGCATCCTGTCAAGATTCTGTCCGACTTCAAGAAGAGCCACTATCCTTCCAGAAGGGTCTCTTATGGGCTCCAGTACAAATGACCATGAACCGTAACTGCTCATTTCGGTTGTATTTACAGGCGTTCCGGTTCTCAGTACTTTGGAATAATCATTGTCACCGAATTCATAGACTGCTCCCCCCGTAGCAACTGTCTCCTCGTAATCCATGACCGAATTGATATTCACCTGGTCCGTGGTATAAATGACATAATAATAGTAGATACCGCTGTCATATCCTACTTCTATCATTTCATCTAGCGGCTTTTTGACCGCAATAAAGTCCTCGCTTCCGTAGGAATCTATGGAATCAATACGCGCCAGCCTGTCCGTATCGATCTCTGAAAGCATCAGCTCCGCAAACACCCTCACGCTGTCATTCCTGAGCTGCAGACGCTCATCATTTGCTTCCCCCATAAGTATATATGTAATAAAAGTGGATATAATGATACTGGCTATCACCACCATCAGAATCCTCAGCACCGACTCGCTCTCCAGTGCCATATAGAAAAGCTTTACCACCATAAACAGCAGGAATAATGATCCCAGAACGCAGGTGATTATCAGCACTATCCAGACAATAACCGTCAGATAAAAATCATTGTTAACCAGAACATCGACATATTCAAGGGACTGTAGGGAAGACAGCGAAGTCCTGACGCATGCAGTGTTATCAACCCCGACTAACATATCCGAATCCACATCCACACACAGCTGCTGGACAGGATAATCCGTACTCATCAGCTTATGTGTCACTCCGTCTCCATGAAAATCATACGTATAGATACAGCAGGCATTCGGATCCGAAATATACAGGACGTCATTTGCCATATCAATTGTCCACGGATTGATCCCTTCCGGAAGATTTATGTCCTTTCCATCCGAGTCACCCTTGTCGTACCTCACTACACTGCCGTTACGATATGCCGCCACAATTACATCATTCACTGAATCGTATACGACATCGTTTACCTTCAGCCTCGCCGGAACACTTCGGCACAGTACGGCATTAAAGGAAGAATCGAAAAAATAAACCTCGATATTCTCGCCGGTATCCCTGATAAAATAAATAGTTCCCGCATCGTCATATATGCTCTTTATGGTACTGTACTGAAGCGGGCCATCCGTGACTCCCGTATAATCCATCTCCCACAGGGTTCTGTAACCCTTTTGGTCTAAAATTCTTATCCGTTCCCTGTCTATGAGATTGCCCCTGCTGCCATATTCAACATCGACAATATAGGTATTTTCCGCCTCATCCTCTGCAAGATGCTGGGCATAGAAAAAACTGTGTTCAGCATCACCACCGGTCAGTTCGTAATCTATCCTGTCATTTTCATCTACTGCCAGCACAGTTTTCATACTTCCGTCTACGACAAGGAGATGCCCCGTTGCCCCTATGGTGGCCTCACGCGCAGAAGTCACTTCATATGTCAGTCCATCATCAAGGAAATCTCCGAAAAAACTCAGGAAAATAAGCAGGATAAGCAGAACAAAAAAACATGCCAGCACAAGCATGCGGTTTTCTGCCAGCTTCTTTATACGTTTTAGCGGATCATACTTTTTCGACATAAAGCCCTGTCTTCCTTTTGGCCTTCCTTTTGCCGCAGTTCTGCTCCAATATTAAAGGTACGTATCCGCACCAAAACAGATAAAAAAATAACACACAACTATCTGAATATGGTATCATAAAACCGTTGAAAATTAAAGCTGACTGTTCAGGATATCAAAGCTCTTAATATAAAGATCATTCAAGGAGTATGCCTCATGAAAAAGAATCATGCCCACCTTTTATTACCCGCCATACTGCTGTTTTCGCTTACATTGTTCGGATTGTTCAGATTCGATGCCTTTGTAAATATCATACTGATCACACTTCACAGCATACTGCTGGTAATAATGTGCTGGCTCAACGTTTCGGAATGCAGCGATACGATAGCCGCAGCTTCCAACGATGATGAATTCGAAGAATTACAGAGAAAGAATATCGAGCTGAAAAATATGCTGCAGGCAAGCGAAAAAAACGCTCTGGACAAAGATGAAGCACTGACAGGAATAAAAGAATTCAGTGAAAAACTCGGACAGGAAAAAGAAGCTCTCGAAACCGAAATAGCTGAACTTAAGAAAGAAAAATCCAATCTTGAAATAAAACTGGAAGAAAAAACAGCTGTTAATATAGCAGTAAAGGCTGAAGCCGATCTTTCCTCCCTGCTGCCTCCCGTAAGTGACGCCGAAACAGCCACCGTGGATATAATCGCAATAGCCGGCGAAGCGGTAAATGAACTTAACGCCAGTGCAAGAGAGGCCGGACTCGCCATTCATATTTCGACAGCTGCCGAAAGCATGATGGTAAAAGCCTCACCCACGAGAATGAGGATCCTTTTCAAAAATATCATCGATAATTCCATAAAGTATATGAAACGTGCCGGTTCGCTTACCATTACCATATCCAACATAGGAAGTGATATTTTCATTGTCATGAAGGATACCGGCGAGGGACTGTCTGAAAAAGAAACCGACCGGATATTTGAGCTGAATTACCAGGGTGCAAACAGAATAAGCGGCAACGGTCTGGGACTGACCCAGGCAAGAGCCATAGTTAACTACTACGGCGGTACGATTTACGCAAGAAGCAATGTGGGTGCAGGAATGGCAATATACATCCAGCTTCCCACAACTTAAGGATCATAATGAGACGAAGGCAGATTTATGGATAAAAATAAAAAAATACTATTTGCTGGAATATGGATATATCTGGGTATCGGCTGTTTCGCCGCTTTGCTTTACTGCTTTTTCCCGGCACTTTCAGGCAATGCAAATGACAATTTTGATAATGCTACCACTATAGTAGTGGACAGCAGTATGCAGGCTGAAAATACCGTAACCGATACACCGGCCGCAACGGAGGAGACACCGGCTCCCACTGAAGAGACCGCCACACCTACGCCGGAGCCAACGCCTGAGCCCACAGCGGAACCTACCCATGAGCCGACTCCCGAGCCTGAAGCAACAGAAGTGCCAGTAGAGGAGCCTGTACAGGACAGCATCACCGGACCGGTATATGAGGGAACAGTAAATACGGGCGGCCTGGCGCTTTGTCTCCGTGACAATCCGTCCCTTAATGCTTCAGTGCTGACACAGATACCAAACGGCTCCAAAGTGTACGCTTTCCCTACGGAAGACGAATCCTGGTATCAGGTAGTAACGCCTGATGGAAAATATATCGGATACAGCTACAAATATATCAAGCTTACAGAAATAAACGTGGCTGATCTTCCTGAGTCTGTAAAGGAAGCGTTGAGCGCATCAACTGAAGAAATTGATGAGAATGATGAGAATAATGATGCCGAAATACCAAGAGGCTGAACGGTATTCACTCACTGACATAGTGTCCGCTGTGATCTGACAGGACAAACTCTTTATATATCAGACCTTCCGCTGCATCTACGTTATGGGTAGCCACCACGACAGTTATTCCCTGGCTTCTGATAATACTGAATATCTTCATAATCTCTCTGGAATTTACAGGATCAAGATTTCCCGTAGGTTCATCGGCTATCAATAGCCTGGGATTATTCATCAATGCCCTGCCTATACAGAGTCTTTGTCTTTCACCGCCCGAAAGTTCCGGAGGAATGTTATTGAATTTATCCTGCATTCCCAGAAGCGTCAGGATACTGGTTATCTTCCGTTCAGATTCCTTGCGGCTCAATCCCACGACCTGACGGACAATATCGAGATTTTCGTACACAGTAGCCCCCTCAAGCAGTCTGAAATCCTGAAAGACCACTCCCATGTTTCTCCGATAAGCCGGAAGATCCCTGTCCTTAAGTTTTGAGATATCCTTTCCGTCAACCAGTATCGTTCCTGCATCAGGCCTGAGCTCAGCAGTTACCAGCTTGATAAAAGTGGTCTTGCCTACACCACTCTCTCCTGTGAGCAATACAAAAGAACCCGCATCAACAGTCATGTCGAGACCGGAAAAAACGGGTTCATCATTATATGCAAAATTTACATTTTTGAATTCAATCACTGTATCGTCAGAATATTCTTAAAACCGGTCATCTTAAGTACTTCCATTACTGTATCATTAACATTTGTCAATACCATGGAACCACCCTTTGACTGGGCTGTTTTCTGTCCAAGCAGAAGACCGCGCAGACCTGCACTGGAAATATACGAAACCTCCTCAAAATCGAGAACAACGCTGCTGCATTTCTGGAATGCACCAAGAACCGCACTCTGAAACTCAGGTGCAGTATTGGTTTCTATACGTCCCTCTATTGACAGGACAAGCTTGTCCTCTGCAAATTCTTCAGTAACTGTCATCAAATCTTTCCTAAATGATCTTGTCAGTAATCTTAGTCAGTGATCTTAATCAGCAATCTGTATCCATCAAGCATTATCATCGGCCGCTATAATCAGCTAACATACAGGACCTAAATAAGCCTTTATACCGGCATCTGTGTTATTCAAGATCCTAACGGTTCATTATAATATATTATCATTCCTATGTCAAAAAGGTATACAGCATAGATAGCGCAAAGTTTTTCACTGCAGCTTTATTCTGTCACTGATACCCACGTTCTCGTCGAGGACAACTGCCTTATCCTCAGGCAGATGTGCATTCATATCAAGATAACTGCCGGAATCCATAACAGAGCTTTCTCCCAGGACATCAATATGCAGTACTGTTCTGGCCGGAACAAACTGATTGGCCAGGAAAAGAAGCTGCTGGTACATAGTTTCAGACAGACGTTTCCTCACCAGGACATCCACATCAAATGGGCCCCTTTCTGCTTTTCCATAAGGCAGTCCCTCTATAATATCACCTGTAAAGTTTATATTCTGGTTTTCTATTATCCTGACATCTTCCCCCAGTATTATCTGAAATACCCTTTCCAGCGCATACCGCGTTCCTTTGTATCCGGTAAGCGTATACAGCTCCTTTACAAAAGTCCTGAGAGTCTTTTCCGGCAGGAATTTGCTGCTGATCTCTATCCCCATCCACGAAGCATATACCGGAAGCAGCTCTACGGGGCAGGTATCAAGGTCAAGTATCTTATCAAGCCCGTCTATCTCGTCCTGGAATTCGCCATGTACAGTCGAGAAGATTGACATGTATCTGTGAATGAAAGAATTCCTGTCCCTGTATATTTCAGGAAGCTCCTCCATAAATGTATCACCATGCTGATAAACCTTCATATTTTCCAGTATACAGGTTCCTGTTTCCTCAACTGTTATGGCAAGATACAGATATCTCCCTTCGAGAGAATAAAGCAATACATCCCTCATTCCTTTAGTACACTGTACACCTTCACGCTTAAAAAAATCTATCTGCGACGTTTCTTCTTCCGGAAGCTTTACGTTAACAGCAATAGCGTAAATCGTGATCAGCATATTAGACTCCATCTGTGCTTTAAGAGCAAAACGCCCCCACTCGGAATCCTTCTTGCCACTGTCTATCGGTTTAAAGATAACGATATTTCTATATACCGACTCATCTGCAACCAGACAATCTTCCTGAACGGTAAATCCCTCCAAAACAGCATCTTTTATACGGTTTCTCTTAATGGAATAAGTCTTTCCTGCCATTTTCCGCCTCCCTGTCAGTCAAAAGTAACGGCATTTACGTACAGTCTGCCGGGATAAAGCAATACATTTTTCTTGGGAACCAGCTCAGATTCCGAAACTTTTGCTGCCCCGGCCCGCTGAACTGTCATGGAAATATCCGAAACATACTCAACACATTCCAGAGACTCCACATTCCTTATAACAGTTTCGTATTCCAGCGGGTCACCGAAGTTACTGTCACCATCCACATAACGAATACTGTCACGCAGCACTTCTTCTATACTTTCCTTGTAATTATCAAAATAAGGCTTAACATAAACGTTTATCCGTATATCCACGCCTACATACTCAGGATCGAGTATCTCAAATCTGGTGGTAAGAATACGTCTTTTTTCAAGATATTCAGATATCAGTTTCTTATACAGCGAAGAAAGCTTCGGATACTGAACGCCTGTTCCGGGCATGACAGCCAGAAAAACGGTATTAGCTGCAGGTTCCGGCCATGCCTTTACCTTTCCGATGCAAAGTCCCGGTGTTTCCCTGACTATACGCTCATAATCAGCTCCCGTGACTGCAGTGTTTGGATTATCCATGTCAGTGATAAGGCGCTTCCTGACGTCCTCAAATGACTCCCTGAATGCGCCGCCTGTACCTGCTGAACAATTCCTGAATCTGAGTCCAGGTAATGCCGGAGAGATAAATTCACATCCTGAACGTATATTCCCGGAAGCGCCTCTTGTCACGGAAACGCATCCCATAAACAGCTCTGCTCCAATGAAATCTCCCGCATCCTCGATCACGATCCTGCCGGTTTTTTCAAGCAGATGGTAATACAGTCCGTTTTCAACTGCCTTATCAGGTCTTACGAAATCATACAGGAATTCACCATTTTCATCTTCCCTTCTGGCAATCAGCGTGAAGCTGTCCTTAACTACATTTTTCATCGGAAGTCTTATGGTCTCCTCATCATAACCATAAACTGTCCCGACACGATAATGCTTCATCACATCCTCTGAGTAGCTGATTATCCTGACTGGTTCCTTATAATCTCCGGGAGCATAACCAAACTTCTCTTTGTTGAAAGACACTTTATAACTCACGCCGTCATCACTGTCTACATCACAGAATCTTCCTTCAAGCTCGCTTCCGTTTGCAATCTGATATCTTCTGTATGAAGAGCCCTTTTCTTCTTTGCCGAAGATAAGGAAATACGGCTCCTTTGAAAGGAGTGATTTAAATTTGAATTCCTTTTTTGACTGTATTATAAGTGATGCACGTGTATCTTTCTGCCATGCTTCAAAAAGAAAACCATCTATCTGGTAAAACTCGGGAGCCACATCATAATCAGCTCTTTTCACGGTTACCCTGAGACAGAAACCGCTTTCCTCCACCTTGTCAAAAAGCGCAGGACTCCCCTCGGGAATACGTATCTTTACCTCTCCGCTTCCCATAAATCCCGCCGTATAGTCATGTACCTTCAGCGGTTTAAAACCTTCTTCGGTATATATTTCCCATTCCAGAGACGCAAAAACATCATTAGCTCTGTCGGTAAACGGTGTACGTCCTTCCACATCACGCATAGTGAAGTAGAAAATACACTCATTCCCTGCTGCCGGCAGACCGTCGCATATAAAATACAATGCAGCCCCTTCCTCCACATCTGTTCCGAGGGCATGTATGGGTACAACCGCATCAGCCTGAGTAAGCGTCGGCAGGAGTTTAAAATCATCCTCATTATCCGAAAAATAGACTGCATTCAGATGGCTTAATCCTATATCAAGCTCCTTGCGTGTCTCGAAGCACATATCGCCTATCATGAATTTCTGGGAATCATCAAGGTGAACTGAACGTTCCACGCCATCTGTTGTAAGCAGTATCCGTGCACATTTTCCTTTCCGCGGCATAAACCCGAAAAGCTTCATAAGCGCCAGTCTCTGCTTATCCGTAACAGCCGGTATCGTAGCCCCCTGTATCGCAACTTCATTTAAGAGTTCCTCCAGTATGGTTATGCCCGGATCGGAGGGATTATAATTCGTCCATTCCTTTGAATACATGGGAAGCCTTATAAGGGCATCCACGTACCGTTCAGTTAATTCTCTGTTTTTTTCATTCCTGATCTCAAGCAAGGTTATCGCCCTCCCCGCCTTCAAAGTTTACATATATATGATGCTTAGCATTCCTTACACACATATCCGGTCTTATAAGCAGACTGTCAAGATCTGTTTCGTGTTCCCCGGTTTCATCTGTATAGATAGCAGAAACCGTCATTTTTTTCAGCGAAGCCATCCCCCTGACCGAATTTACTTTCATCATTATCTGTGAACGCTTCGGGATGATACCTATCCGCCAGCCTTCACCCTTCCCACCGCTTACAGGGTCTATATACTCCTCAAGTTCTTCGGCTATATGCTCCTGCAGCTCAAAACAATCTTCCAGATCATCCACGTCAAGCCACGCACTTACACACAGGCTGACAAATATCGGTTCGGAAATACGGATATTCGATGCCGCCACCGTCAGCTCACATTTTTCCAGAAGATAACTCTTAAGCTTGGCAGACAGCATATGGAAAGAAAATGCTCCGTCGTTATAATCCTTCATAAGCAGGAGTATCACCACATTATCGCCATCGGAAAGAACCTCTGCCTTGTCTATTCCCTCCGAATAGCCCTTAACAAGCCTTAAATAGTCTATTTTACTGATAAGCCTTCTTCTTGAACTTATAATGTCCGCTCCCCGTGCAAGAGCCTGGGGTACGGTTTCCATAGCAGAGCCGCCATAGGACTTTACCGGATTATCAACCGCATCCAAAAACATGGCATTTCCGCTCTTTCCCGTAATGGAATGCTCCGGAAGGTTACCCCTGTCTCCGTCACTTCTGTATGCCTTTACTTTAAAGGCAACATCGCTTGTAACGGTAGGAATATCCTGATTCATTCCATCTCCGAATACCACTTCATTATTCAGACGGTCAAGACAGTATATCCTGCGTCTCTTATCAAAGAGGAAATTTTCAGCCTCTTCCCACTTGATATAGAAAGCAGACAGATTCCCGAGCACATCATACTCGGCTCTTGTTATCTCGGGGGTATGCTCTAAGATATATTCCCTTTCTTCCGCCGTGATAGCACCGATCTCATTCACCCACAGATCGATCTTTAACAGCTTGTCCGTTCCCAGCGCAAATCTCATTCCGGGAAGCGACTCGTCCATGTAGAAATCTTCTTCTATGCCGGTACTTATATTTGTAACGGTCATTCCGTTCATAAAGATACCGTTCACTACAGGAAGAAAACTTTTCCTGCTCTCAAGAATCTTATGCTTCTGGGTCGCAACAATCCTTATCCAGTACCGCTCCCTGTCCTCAATGCTGCTCTTTATAAAATCCGAAGGAGGATCAAACATTATGATGCCGGATTTTGAAAATCCTTCAGTCAGATCAAGCACCCTTATCCGGCTGAACCCTCTTGTAGACCTGTACTCAAAACGAAGTCCCAGAGTCTCATGGTACACACTGTCCTTAAGCATAAAGAGTATGCTGGCAGGACCTGCACCGATAGGCTTATCAAATCCAAGGTAAAGGGCATCCTCCATATACTGAGATGGCGAAAAAAGAGCTACACCTTCTTCAGTTTTTTCCATCTCATCAACCGTTTTTTTCTTTGTCCCCGATATAACCGAAATATTATTACATGGCATAAATCTGCCTTCATAGCTGTAGGAAATCATCAGGTTCTTTATCCTGGGATAATGATGAGTAGCCGGACGCATATAGCAGTTATCCGCTCTCACACATCTCATACGGATCATACGGGCCTCCGTACTGCCGGCCTGTATTGCCTGCCACTCATCAGGACATACAAAAGAAAGACTGATGTGTCCGGCTTCTCCGCCTGCAAGATCGTAAGCGTAGAACCTGTCGCATTCAAGCTTTTTCCAACCCATCCCGTTAAAATATTCCAGGACTATCTCGTTTACATACACATCTGCAAATTCCAGTCTGTTAACCAGCCTTGGTTTTCTCTTTATTATCTTCAGCTCACTATCGATCTGCATCTGTGATACATCAATACGGTTTTCTTCATAGCTTATATCCGCCGAAAGCGTAACCCTTGAACCCGCCTTTGAAAAATAAGTATCCGATGCTATATAGCACTCTTTTGAGGGAACTATCTCTTTATCGAAAGGCAGAAAATCATCCTTATCAAGCTCAAAATCGCTGTCGCATATGGCATCTGGAACCACCGGCCCACCTTCAGAAGAAAACCCTACAGACTTTGCAAACATTATCTCATTTATGGGATCATTTGCCTCAACCGCTATAACCGAGTATTCCTCACCTCCGACAGTATACTTATCACACTCGCCCTTAAAACCGATATTGACTATTTCCGGATCGTAAGTAGTCTCTACACTGTCTGCCGGAACAAAACTGCCGCCCTCATATCTGGATACGGAAAAACTGCCATCGGTTATACCATTTACGATCTTACTGCCGCCCTCAAACTTAAGGCTCACCACACCATCGGTCTGGTCAAATGCGTTTTTATGCATAACCACAAATGCATTTCTGCTTACGCTGTCTTTTCCGTCAAACATCCTGAAGGGCTTAAATTCCTTCTCGCGATTCTCTGCTGACTGGTCATCAGATGCAGATGATATCAGAACATTCTCATCACCTTCACCGAAATCCGGTGTCTCGGGCTTTAAAAGTTCCTGCTTTTTAAAGTCGCCCAGAACCGGATATACATTCCCATCCTTTTTGTCTGTCAGGAATATATCCTTTACGGCAGCAGATGTAACGCACAGACTCCTGTCAGTTTCAAAAAGAACCGGCTCCGAATCCTCGCTTCCTATCACATCAGCTGACAAAACGGTTCCTTTTGCTACTGGCACGCCTTCTCCGTCAGCAGCTGCGGACGTCATGGTAACAATACTTACTGCCGGTTTCACACTCTTTAGTGTGAGATCCAGGAGATTTATAAACTCCCCGTGAAAGCGGTCCATAGTGCCATTTAAAAGCTTTATATTCTCACATACATTATCAGCATATACATGCGCAATAACAGAACCCACATCCGGATTTGTCGTGGACTTATCAAGTACCCACTCAGGGGTATAGCTTACCCGCAGAGCATCAATCCGATCCAGGATATCATTTTTGGTTCTTCCGTCTATTCTGGGATTATTCATTATCATCCTCCGGCTCATATTCAACACCAAAGTCATCCGACTCTTCAGGTACATCATTCTTATCCGTATTCAGGTAGAAAGGAAATACGAGATTATCCCTGGTATTTGTTTCGGTAACAACATAGCTGATACTTATTATCAGACGCCCCTCAAGTTCCTGATACTCTGTTGAAATATCGACATCGGATATGCGGGGTTCCTGGCTTGTTATCTGCCTTTTCAGATCATCCTCCATAATGTTTATGTTTGTCACATTCACATCCATAAAGACATAATTCATTATGTTGCTGCCAAAATCAGGTCTGGCGATCCTCTCCATCTGCTGCGTCATAAGTATTATATATACGGACTCACGGACACTGTCCTCATATGAAGACATTTTAAAGCGCCCGGTAGTAGGGTCTATGCTGACAGGATATGCTGTTCCGGTTCCAAGAAAACTCTTGTCTTTTTTTTCTGCCATTTTTCCTCTTTCCGCCACTGTTTTTGCGGCTGTCGATCATCTTTACAATACTTACTTGTTCTTTATCATAGAGCCCATAACTGTCGTGGAAGACGCACCGTCACCTACTGTAGTACTTGCAGAACCTGCTCCCTTGAAAGTTCTTCCCGATGCTGAGAACTCACCGCTGGTCTTAAGCTCAACCTTTGCACCTGTTCCCGAAGAGTCAACCACAAACTTTGTACATTTCAGATTCACTGTACCGCTGCTGTCGTTCATCGTAAGCTCTATGCTGTTACCCACCTTTATGGTAAGCTTCTTCTCTGTCTGAATGGCGATATTTCCGTTATCATCCGCAGTTTTTATTACAATTGAATTCTTCTTATCCTTATCTGCGATGGTTATCAGCCCCTTATCATTGTCGAGCTCCACAATGTGGGCATTTGCGGCTGTTTCTATACGGATCTTATCCTTTGTGCCATCCTCGGTCTCATTGTCATCCGTAAAGGTGATGGTTGATCCATGCTTTGTAGTTATTGCCTTCGTCTTATTATTCTCGTCAACAACCCCTTTTATGAACTGATCCTTATCATACTTCGGTACACATCCTATTATGTAGGGGCGCTCGATATTTCCCTGTTCGAAGGCAAGAAGGACCTGATCTCCCACCTCGGGAAGGAAGTAATGTCCCCATTTGCTGCCTGATGACGGCTGGGCAACCCTTACCCACATAAGCATCTGATCCTGCTCCTGATCCTTTGTGGTTACATTGACGCAAACCCTGCCCGGCATCTTTGCATCATACTTATTCTGCACGGTGCCCAAAAGTACACCGTATATACGGTTATCACCGGTCTCTGTCTTCTGGGTTTCCGCCGCAGATATATCACTTATGATGTCAAATAACTCCATGTTCTTTCCTCTGCCAATTCCTGTCGCAAACTATCCTATACCTACCTCCGCTGCAGTACAGCCTGCGCGGTACCTATTACTTTATTGCCTGAATCACTTTATGGTGGCACTTCTGCCCTCTAATACTGTTCTGAACTTTCCTGTATCTCCCATCTGTGTATGTCTTACTCTGGTCAGGTAAAACTGGTTTGAAACAGTGGTTCCCAGCGATCCAAGCTCAATGAAGCACCCCGGTATGATTTCCGGAAGTCCTACCATTTCTGCCTTTAATGACCCGAATCTGTATGCCATCCTCTCTGCAAGATACTCTGACCTGTACTGGGCAATAGTCTTATCATCAGCGGTAGGATCTATATATACCTTCTTCTGGCCGTTTACTATCTTCTTTGCCTTGGACTTCTGGGATATCTTGTTGTTCATCTTCGAAGTCGAAGCAAACTGCTTAGCCTCACCCGGATTTTCATTTCTTACTTCCACCGCCCCGACAAGACCGCTTATATCATATGTCACATCAAAGCTCTGCAGCAGCGTCTCCGGGGTAATGGTGATCAATGTATTCTTATTTTCCTTGGCCTTTCTGAAATAAACTGTACCGCCTATGGTATAAAACTCATAATTAAACTTCTTTGCCGCCTTTACCACAAACTCGTAATCACTCTCGCAGTTCATCTCCACTGTGTAGGCTGACGGATTCTCATCCGTATTCTCAGGAGTCTCGGTGATCTTCAGTCCGCCATTTAAATAACTCTCATAAAAAGGCTGCTCAAGGATCTTCTTAACGGCCAGGGAATATTTCATATCCCCGGTGAACTGCTTAAATGAACAGTTGGCCATCATAGCACCCTTAACATCCATAGCAGTAACCGTAATACATGGAACATCCATCTGATGGTAATTAAAGTTCACACGGGTTATTATTCCGTAAAATACTTCCCTGGCAGATGTGCCATACCCCATGAATATCTGCACCGCAGATCCCAGAGTGATATACTTCTGTACATCCTCGGTAATGAAGCCGGTAAGATCCCTGTCGAATGTATTGTAAAGCGAAAAGGATGCAACAGAGGCTTCAAACCCGCTGGTCAGTTCCACCTGTATATCGGATATGGCTAATCCCAGCTTATCCTTTGATATATCCTTACCGTCAACCTTTATGACTGACACCGGCTTGCTGAAATTCCCATATGTCTTTTTTAATGAATCGAAATCCAACATAATTCCAGTCCCTACATACTAAATATTGATTCACCTATGCTCTGCATCATGCCCGTTGCACTGCCCGAATCCTCAAATAACAGCTGATATGCTTTTTCCCATCGTCCCATGCTGGTTGCATCAACATCTTCATCCAGCAATACCATCTCGAAATCCACACTGGATCTGAGCGGCTCGCCCCCTGAAGTGAACATTGTATACTCTGCCGACGTATTGCTTATAACACCTCTGTATAACATGTGTCCCCAGGCAAACTCAACAGTATTTGTGGCATCCTTTCTGCAGAGCGCAAGGAATGCTTCTGTCCTTTCCCGGACTTTATGTGCACCGGTCGTTGCACGTATCGCCTTCTTAGCACCTAACTCAAATGCATCCATTGCGGTAACTGCAGCTATCTGGGCTGTACTTACGCCAAAGCTCCCGCTTGAACCCGCCGAACCGGCAGTTGCTGCCACCAGCGCCTGTGCCTTGGTAGCCATGCCATAATCCATATCTGCCCATGTGACCTCATCAAATATGAGGCGTACCCTCATGGTTATACGGGGTTTAACCTCTTCATAGGAAACCGACGCTGCCATTTCTCCGCTTTTTTGGGATTCGCCGCCAAAGGACATCTTATTTACCAGATCGCCGCCCATGCCGCTGAACCTCAGTGTTGCAGGGTTGAACTGAACAGTAAAAGCCATCTTCTTGATATCATTCTTCTTCCCGAGCATGCTGCCCACACTGCCCGGAAGTCCACCGGTTGCAGAGTTCTCCTCTATATTCGCCTGACGGTCGGGAGCACCATATAATACGATTATCTTGGCTTTCTGTATAAGCCCCATATTGGCTCTTACGTTATCTGCAAAATCCATAATGACCTCTTTATAAATTCAGGTTTATCAGCTTGTTATTGGTTAATTCGGAGAGCTTGCTTGCAAGCCCGGTATCTTTATCCTCTTTAAATACTTTCTTAAACGCCTCGTTCCATTGTTCATCAGAACCAGGAATATTGTCACGCTGCCTGATCCTGATATTTACGGTAGCCCTTACCGGCTCCCCTGCAGGATTGAACATAGTATAGGAACCGCTAACATTAACCAGCTGCCCCCTGAAACACATGCCCGACCAGTAAAACATCACCTGACTGGAAAAGGGACTGACTAAAAGTGCCAGCAGTCCGTCCAGATATTTCTGTACAGAATGGTATGATTCCAGAGTGTTCTCCTCATGTCCCGGCAAAAGGCTTTTGCTCATTTCATTGGCTGCCTTCTGTGCCACGCCGTTTACAGGATTATCCGTATAAGTCTGCTCCGTAAATGCATCATTGATGGATACATCATCAAATATAAGATCACAGCTCATCACAACATTTGTGACAACTTTATTCTGCCTTAAGTTGGTGGTAGCTCCGGCACCCATTCCGGACGCTTCAGTGTCCACCTGTTTACCGCTGGCAGAACTGAAAGACAATGTCTTGGGATTATACTGAACCTCCAGTATGGTAAAATGATCCCTTGTTGCCATCATGGCCGCTTTCCTTGAGAATGAATTTGCTTTTGCCATGGCATCCCTTGAAGGATCTATACCGCTCAAGACGCTGCCATAATCTCCATCATCAAGATATTGTTCAGCACCATCCCTGAATTCCTCTTCCAATTTCTCAAGCTCATCGGCTGCCGTTTTTGTGGCCTCTGCCTTTTGATCTTGCCCGGAAATTGAACTATACTGCTCTGCAAAATATGAGAATTTAGGAACACATAATAACGCTCTTTCCATGTTTTTTATCCTTTATAGTCCGCGCCTGCTCTTTTCTAACTGCATCCTGTTTTCCAGCTTCGAGACCACCGTCTCCGAGATGGTATTCATCTGCTGCTTTACGCTCTGCTCTATCATCCGCTTAAGTTCCACATCGCTTCTTACCGTCTCGCTGACCATATTGGCATTCTCAATCTGCCTTACCGATGTGGTATCCATACGGTTCTCAAAGGTCTGCTCCTTAACTACCGTATTATTCTCAACAGACTTCTTCAGCTGACCGATGGTCTCGATTATCTCTTCTTCATCTATGGTCTCATTTATGCGGTGAACCATTGCCAGATTAGTCCTGAAAATATTTTCATCGGTCCTTCTTCCGGTTACTTCCGTATTTCTTCCGGTTATGCGTCCAAGCT
The DNA here is from genome assembly GCA_002393955.1 of Lachnospiraceae bacterium UBA4364. Lineage (GTDB taxonomy): Bacteria > Bacillota > Clostridia > Lachnospirales > Lachnospiraceae > NK4A136. The sequence continues at coordinate 68,767 of DGSK01000020.1, forward strand.
CTTTCTCTGTCCGGTCAATGTTCACTTCGCTTACAGACGGCTCCTTGTACTCCATCGGGGCAGCTGCTTTAGGCTGCTCCGGTATATGAGTCTCCTGCATAAGCCTGGCTATTGCATTTCTTGTTTCATCCTCTGCACGCCTCGTAATGTCCCGTCCCTGAACATACTGTTCTATAACCTGCATGATCTCGGGATTATCGTCCCTGCCTAACTGCAGAGCTTCCATTATCGCCTGTTTTCTTATGTCCTTTTTAACCTCAGGTCTGACTTCCGCAGGGGCCGGTTTATAATTTCTGTCAAGAAGAGCCTTTACCGATTCCTTTCGCGTTGCTGAAGGTCCGTCAACACGTTCACGTTCTTTCACGCTCTCCTGCTTCATGAGATTATTCATTATCTCAACATATTTATCTTGTCTGAGAACGTTCTGCTCGTTTATCTTTGTAAGCTGCTGCTGTAAAAGATTAATATCTTCTTCCGGTGAGATCCGCTCCTTTATTACCCTGGGAGCAGGCTCTGTTTCGCTGCTTATATTTACGGTCGTATTCTGTGGCTGCAGCTTCCTCTCTCTGATCTCACTCCTGTTAAGCTGGGATATCTTTTCTTCCGTTTCCCGTTCCGTAAGGCTCTTAAGCTCACGTTCTACACGTTCTATTTCCGTAACGGCAGTTTCTTCAGTTTCTTCGGGAAATACATTTTCACGCTGAACGATATCTATATTGCGTGCGCCCTCATTTACTATATTTACCCTGTTGGTTATGTAATTATTGGACGTCCTTGCCGCATCCGCCTTTATAAGTATGCGGTTCACGGTATCACCTGCAGTCTGGTACAGGGCATTGGAAATATCAAGGTACTGTGTATTACGGCTTTCAACCTTCTCAAACTGGCTGATGTAAAGATTCCTTATTGTATCAAGTAATACTGATGATGTGATCTGATTCTTCACATCCGGAGCTTTTCCCTCTTCACCGGCTTCAAAAATCTCATCCTCATAAAGGTTCTCGTTCTTATATATGAGCTGTGAGGGACTGCCTGACGCATTCTCACGAAGCATATTCAGCATGATCTGCGATGCAGTGTAATCCTGTGCCGCAAGGGTTATTTCATTATTCTCAACCTGTGACGGATATATGCTCTTCCTGAAATTATTTATTATCCGGTATATCGCACCCGTCTTCAGTCTGTTAAAAATATTCTGATAAAGCTCTTCATGATACTCATCAGAGTAGGATACGGACTCCGGAACTCCGGCTTCCTCATTATGGATATTTTCCTCGTACTGCTCAAGTACCATACGGAAATTGTCCGTCTGAGAAAGATAGTAGCCTATCTTTTCCTGTGTTTCGTATATATCATTCTTGGTGTTGCGTACCTCGGACATAAAAGTCTTCACATCCGTTACGCCCATACGCATGAGCACATCCGTTATATATACACGGTCCTTATATGTAAGCTCCACATTACCATTGTAGAGCACCGTATTGAGGAAATGATTTATTATCTCGGTCTTCTGGGCAAATGTTCCTGTATTGCTAATATTATTGAAAATGCTGGTATTGTCGCCCTCCGCAAAGATTATCTCAGGGGGCGTATTCAGCACGTGGAGCAGATCCTCGCCCGAAACCTTGCTGCTCATCAGCTTATAGGGTACCTGAAGACGCTCTGCGAAACTCTCGTTATCGCTGATCATCCTCCGGCTGCAGTTAATTTCAATTGGTGCCTTTATCGTTAGCATTTATTATTTCCCTCGTATCCACTCAGGACAGCCCAAAATACTTTCCGCTTAGGGCTTACAGACAGAGTTTTATTCAGTTGCCGCCGCTAAGGAAAGCCGCTGACATACCTCTGTAGCCCTTGGATGGATTGCTCTTGTCATATTTCCATACGCCCTGGAAAGAAGCTGCCTGCCAGCCGCTGCCATGGAAAACCTGTCTGGACTGTGCTCTGGGAGTCTTTACCTGATTGTTGTTGTCGTGATCGAGAGGTGCCTGTATGGAAGACTTGGCCTTGCCGCCTTTCTTGCCATAATCCACTTTTCTCGTAAGGGCTCTCTCATTCTCCGGAGGGATCTTGCCGGATTTATATTCCCACTTGGCCTTCAGCTTTGCATCGTTGGTCTTGGCCGTATAATCAAACATACCGGTAGACATGGCGCGCTCATTCTTTGTACCGTTCTTTGAATCCCACTTGGCCGCACTGTCTGCTGCCGACCAGCCTCCTCCATGATATACTTCACGGGTAAGGGCTCGCACATTCTTCTGAGGGTTTACACCGGACTGGTATTCCCACTTTTCCTTAAGCTTGGGATCAATCTCAACCGCAGTATAGTCAAATATACCCGTGGACATGGCACGCTCATTCTTGGCCCCGTTCTTTGGATCCCACTTTGCTGCATTCTCTGACTTCTGCCAGCCTGCTCCATGATATATCTCACGGGAAAGGGCTCGCACATTTTTCTGAGGGTTTACACCGGACTGGTATTCCCACTTAGCCTTGAGCTTAGGATCGATCTTAACGGCAGTATAATCAAATATACCCGTAGACATGGCGCGCTCATTCTTGGCCCCGTTCTTTGGATCCCACTTTGCTGCATTATCTGACTTATTCCAGCCCGCTTCATGATGTATCTCACGGGAAAGAGCCCGCACATTCTTCTGGGGATTTACACCGGACTGGTATTTCCACTTAGCCTTGAGCTTGGGATCAACCTCAACAGCAGTATAGTCAAATATACCCGTAGACATGGCGCGCTCATTCTTCGTACCGCTCTTTGGATCCCACTTTGCTGCATTATCTGACTTATTCCAGCCCGCTCCATGGTATATCTCACGGGAAAGGGCTCGCACATTCTTCTGGGGACTGACACCCGGCTGATACTCCCACTTGGCCGCATGGTTAGTCTCCTGCCAGCCATTGCCATGGTAAACGTCAACAGACATAGCCCTTGTTATCTTGGTAGGATCATTCTCGTCATATTCCCACTTGGTCTTATTGGGATTGACACCAAACCCTTCGGCATGGTACGTTTTTCCCCTGAGTCCCTTGGTAGGCAGAGCCTTATCATATTCCCACTTAGCCTTAAGCTCGGTAGCCCCCCAGCCGTCTCCATGGTAAACATTCCTGGTATTGGCCCACTTGGTTTTGTTTCCATCAGAAGCATAATCCCAGGGTGCTTTGCCTCCCATATCATTCAAGCCGTCAGGAATATTGATGGGCGTCAGGCTGGTATAACCGATAGTAATATTCTCAGTAAAAAGTCCGGCTCTTTCAGCAGAAAGCTCACCGTACTCTTTTTCCATAACCACACAGCCTGAAAAGGAAAACATGGATGCTAATGACCCTCTGTCATTCCATATGAAAAGCAGCACCGGCAGTACCAGCTCCGCACCGTTAGGAAGCGGATCTATATAGTCGGTACCTGCATACCTTTCAACCACAAGCTTAAAGGGCTGACTGATAGGCTTTCTGCGGATATGCACATAGTCATTGAGTCCGCCTTCCTGAATATACTCGTATTCATTCGGCTTTGTAAAAGCACGTATACTCTTACATGGAACGTCAAAAATACCCCAGACTCTTAACATGAATCTGAAATTTATCGTAGGATGTAAACCTTTATTGCTGACCAGTATGTTATCAGAAGCCATGCGGTCCTCCTTTTAATTACTAAAACTTCCCACTAAC
>DGSK01000048.1 GCA_002393955.1 Lachnospiraceae bacterium UBA4364
GATTGTTCCGGCGCAATTGCGAGTGTCGTTCTAAGTAGTTCAGTTAGTGGGAAGTTTTAGTAATTAAGTACACTTCGGGATTTATTGACCGGCATAGAAAGACTGAGGTAAAGGGCTAATTATGGAAGAAATCAGACAGAAGAGATTTACCGGAGAGAGAGCAGCTTACGGTAGCAGCAATTTAAAATTTACTGACTGCGTGTTTGAAGATGGCGAGTCGCCATTAAAGGAAAGCAGTTCAATCGAGCTGGAAGGCTCAATGTTCAGGTGGAAATATCCCTTATGGTACTGCCGTGATGTTAGAACAAGGGGTTGTACCTGGTATGATATGGCAAGGGCCGGAGTCTGGTATACAGATAATATAACAGTGGAAAATGCCGTTATACAGGCACCGAAAAACTTCAGGAGATGCAGTAACGTTATTCTTAATGATGTGGCACTGACTAATGCTCAGGAAACCCTTTGGAGCTGCAAGGGCGTGAAGCTTATGGCCGTTACTGCCAGGGGGGATTATTTTGCCATGAACAGCTCAGATATGGAAGTGGATGGTCTTAAGCTTGATGGCAACTATTCATTCGATGGTGTAAAAAATGCTATTGTCCGTAACTCGCGTCTGTTATCTAAGGACGCGTTCTGGAACAGCGAAAACGTAACTGTTTATGACTCATTCATATCCGGCGAATACCTTGGCTGGAATTCAAAAAATCTGACGTTTGTAAACTGTACTATCGAAAGCCTTCAGGGATTGTGTTATATAGATAACCTTGTAATGAAGAACTGTAAGCTGGTAAATACGACACTTGCTTTTGAATATTCTGTTCTGGATGCTGATGTGACTACTGCAATTGACAGTGTATTCAATCCTAAGGAAGGGACTATAAGGGCTCCACAGATAAAGGAGCTGATACTTGAAAAGAGTAAAACGGATGCGGCAAGATTAAATCTGGTGTGTGATGATATAGAAAAAAAGTCGGATAAACCTGACTGGATAGAGTGAGAAATAATTGATGACTGAAGACAACGCAACAGGTTGTCATTCAGATAAGCATAGGTAGAAATATTAGTCAGCGGAGAAATGATGAAATACGATTTTGATACAATAACAGACCGAAGGGGGACAGATTCCCTAAAGTGGGATGTAAAGGAAAATGAGCTTCCCATGTGGGTTGCAGATATGGATTTTAAGGCTGCACCTGAGATCATTGATGCAATGAACAAGCGGCTGTCCAACGGAGTATTCGGATACTCGGTCATCCCTGATGAATGGTATGATGCATATATAAAATGGTGGAAGGAAAGGCATGGTTTTGAAATACATAGGGACTGGCTTATATTCTGTACCGGCGTAATACCTGCCATATCTTCAACTGTAAGGAAGCTTGCGACAGCGGATGAAAATGTGGTGGTGCAGACACCGGTATATACAGGATTCTTCACCAGCATAAAAAATAACGGGTGCCGTATACTGGAGAGCCCTCTCAGATACGAAAACGGCAGGTATTCAATGGACCTTGAGGACCTGGAAAAGAAGCTGTCGGATCCGCAGACATCACTAATGATACTTTGCAATCCCCACAATCCCATAGGAATCATCTGGGATAGGGATACGCTTGCACATATAGGTATGCTGGCACAAAAGTATAACGTGACAGTAATATCCGACGAGATACACTGTGATCTGACGGAACCCGGTGAGGGATATGTTCCTTTTGCTTCTGTTTCCGATATATGCAGGGAAGTGAGTATTACCTGTATTGCGCCTACCAAGACCTTTAATCTGGCCGGTCTTCAGACGGCAGCTGTATGTATTCCCAATGCTGCACTGCGCCATAAGATATGGCGGGCGCTCAATACGGATGAGGTTGCGGAGCCGAATTTCCTGGCGGTGCCGGCAGCGGTAGCGGCATTTGAAAAAGGTGGGGAATGGCTTGATGAATTAAGGATATATATTTCGGAAAACCGTAAGTATGTAACAGAATACATTAAAGAGAATATACCGGAAATTTCTGTTGTGGATGGCAGGGCGACTTATCTCCTCTGGCTGGACATTAGTAAAGTATCCGGAAACAGTAAGGCACTGGCCGGATTCATAAGAGAAAAGACGGGGCTGTTTGTATCGGCGGGCTCGTATTTCGGCAAAGAGGGAGACAGTTTTTTCAGAGTCAATATTGCCTGCCCCGGGAGTGTATGTGAAGACGGAGTCCGCAGGCTTGAGCAGGGAATCCGGGAGTATGAATTAAGTATCTGAAGCTTTCGAAGCGGTGCCGTATATGCGGGCATTGTCAGAATGGCAGTGGGAGAAATTATGGAGAACAAGGATGAAAACAGGCAGCAGAGTGGTTTTGATCCTGCTATCCGTGAGGATGGCAGGTTAAACTATCCTGAGTCAGGACTAAGGCCCTGCGGTTTTTTTGAAGCAGTGGGTGAGGCTACAGGTCTTAAGAATGCCATAAGCCAGACATCTGTCTGGACATGTTCTGCCTGCAGTCATACGGGTAATGAAGGGAAATTTTGCGAAGAGTGCGGCGCTGCAAAGCCTCCTGTAGTTATTGTAGGCGGTATCGTTTCATGAAGAAGGTACTTGCCTTTTTGAAAAAAGAACCTATGCTTACGGTTTCCGTACTGGCTGCGGTGATATCTCTTTTTATCACTCCCCCCAAGCTCTCGCTTTTCCGGGAGCTGGACTGGCATACACTGGGCACTCTTTTTATGATGCTTAGTGTTCTTGAGGGCTTTAAGCAGGAGAATATCTTTCGCCCGGTCATTCGTTTTACTACTCATTTCGGTGGGATGGTGACGCTTTCTCTGTTTCTGATATTTGGTGTCTTTTTTTCGTCTATGTTCGTGACCAATGATGTTTCGCTCATCATCTTTGTTCCATTGACTATTCTTTTGTTCAGGGCAGGCGGTAAGGAACACTATATCCTGCCTGTGATAAGCATGGAAAACATTGCTGCGATCCGCGGTTCTTTGCTTATGCCTTTTGGAAGTCCTCAGAATCTTTTCCTGTTTCAGCAGTCCGGAGTGAGTGCGGGACGTTTTATTCTGCATATGTCGCCCTTATGCGCAGGTTCAGGTATACTGCTTATTTTGTTCGTATTGTTTTTATACCGGAAAAATCTGAAGGAAAAGATAGAGATAAACACGGAGCAGGTTGCCGGTGAATGGGATCCAAAGTATAAGAGCAGAAGGATTGGCTATTTTCTGCTGTTTGTAATGATCATCCTGACCATCGTCTCACGGACGGAACTATGGCCGTATGCGATACTGGTAGTGATCCTGACGATCCTGATCCTTAACCGTAAGCTTTTTGGGCAGGTGGACTATGTTCTGATAGTGACATTTTTCTGCTTCTTTGTTTTTTCATCATCAATAGCCGGCAATCCCATGATATCGGAATTCCTGAAAAAAAGCGTAGCAGGGAATGAGTACTGGTGGGCAATTGCACTGAGCCAGCTGATCTCAAATGTTCCGGCTACGATAGTGCTGTATCCGTTCACGGAAAACTTTGCGGGGCTTATCTATGGCGCAGATACTGCCGGCCTATGTTCTCTTATCGGCTCGCTTGCATCTGTCATAAATTATCGTATTTATGTTAGGGAGTATCCTGAAAACGGAAAAAAGTTCGTAAAAGTATTTACGCTGGTATCCTGGGCTTTCTTTGTCATAGTAGTGCTGCCTGGGTATCTGCTCTGCAGATGGCGGTTCTTATAAATCGAAGCAATTCTTTTGAAAAACTATCCTTGCTGTCGAATTTTTGCATCTTGATTTTTTTGCTGTTTTGTGGTAGCATATGTTCATGTCAGAGCAGAGTATTCTGCTAACTTGTCGATTCCCTATCGGGAGGTTTCGTCGGCAGGATTTCAAAACTATCAAAAATATTGTTAGTTTGTTGAAAAACTAAGTGTTGTGTGTTGTTTTGTTTTTATATGCTAAAGTTATGTGCGACTGTGTCCAGAACAGGGATTGATTTCGGCAGGTGCACCGGCGGAGTATATGAAAGCAACGAAGACGAAAAAGAAGGTTCAGGTGGAACGACTAATGGCAGGAGTATTATTGGTTTACGTCACACTATCAGTCCTGGCGGATGTGAAGAGTGATAAAATCCCGAATGCTTTGACTGCAGCGGCTATGGCGGCCGGCGTGATCATAAGACTGGCGAGAGCCGGACCGTCCTGCCTGCCGCTTGTTGTCGCAGATATCATAATAGCATTTCTTGTAACTTTTATATTATTTGCAATAAAAGCATTGCGTGGCGGTGATTGCAAGATGTTCTGTGCAATAAGTGCGATGTTGGGAATGAAAGCCTGTGGCTGTGTTTTTCTCTTATCACTTATTCCGGCTGCTTTTATAGGCATAGGTATGATGATCTTTACTAAGAAAAAAGTCTTTTCCAAAACTTTGATACATTACAGCATTCCGATTGCGATTGGCGTATGTATCTATCTTATTATGAACTGTTCGGAATCATGCACATTCTTCTGAACAGCTGCCCTGTATAAAAATCAAATAATGTATATTTTGCGGAACTGCATCTGACATTGCAGAACTGTGGTTTTTGTGGCTTTTCAGAAAGGAGGACATGTATGAGACGGAAGATGATAGCATTATGCGATCCTGACAGTAATTATCTGACTCACCTGCAGGAAAATCTTGAGCAGAGGGAGAACTTTCCATTTGTTGTTAACACATATACAAATGCGCTCAGTCTAAAGGAAAGTATGAAGGAATATGAATATGAGGTAGTTTTGGCAGCTGAAGAGGCATTTAAGGAGCTTCGGAAGGATGTGGGGGATTCCCTGGTACTGCTTAAGGAAAAGGGAACTAAGTGTGATGCTGATGATTTTATATGGAAGTATCAGTCGGCAGAAAATATACGTAAAGAAATACTTGAACACTGTGCCGAAAAAGGAAATCTTGATGCAGTGATAGATGAATGTGGCAGGCATACCAGGCTGATCGGTGTGTTTTCACCGGTGGGAAAAGATGTACAGACATCATTCTCACTTCTGCTTGGACAGTTCCTGGCGAAAAAGAAGAAAGTTCTTTATTTAAATCTTGAACCGTTCTCGGGCCTTTCATATCTCGACAATGCAGGTGAGGGAAGAGATCTTACTGATCTTATCTATTATATGAACAGCGGGAAAGATAAGCTGCAATATAAGCTGGAAAGCATGATAAACAGAATAGGAGAACTTGATTATGTTGCACCTGCGTTTTCATTTATAGATCTTGCACAGATAGAATCAGAGAACTGGATACTGCTTCTTAAAATGATCATGAAATATGGCAAGTATGACTATCTGATACTTGATCTTTCGGAAATCATACAGGGTTTGCTTAATGTGCTCAGGGAATGTGATGTTATATATACGATATCACAGCGTGAAGGAATGGGATCGGTGAGGATGAAGCAGTATGAGGAGCTGCTGGGAATGAATGATCTCGATGATGTGCTGGAAAGGACAAGCAAATGCGAGATGCCGGTATTTACGAATCTGCCAAATGGCATAGAAGAGCTTCCTTATACAGAATTGGCCGGTTATGTAAGAAGCGTTGCGGAGGAAGAGCTGGAGAGGGTTGAGCAGTGAATGCAGAAGATATAAAGCTCAGATTAAAAGAAGAGATACAGTCGCAGATGAGCTTTGACCGTGAAATGACGGATGACGATGTATGGGAACTTATTGACAATACCATTGTCGGAAACGGTAAGAAATATGGACTATCCCTTAAGGCAAAGAAGCAATATGCAAAAGAACTATTCTATTCGATCCGCAGACTCGACATATTACAGGAACTTACCGATGATCCGAAAGTTACGGAAATAATGATCAATGGATACGACCATATTTTTATAGAGAGAGCAGGGCATTTATACCTCTGGGATAAAAGATTTGAATCAAAAGAAAAGCTTGAGGATGTCATACAGCAGATTGTGGCAAAGTGTAACCGTACAGTAAATGAGGCATCGCCAATTGTAGATGCGAGACTGGAAAACGGATCCCGTGTAAATATAGTTTTGCCTCCTGTCGCATTGAACGGTCCGATTGTAACCATACGTAGATTTCCGGAAAAGCCTTTTCTTATGGATGATCTGATAAGGTTTGGTGCCATAAACGAAGAAGTGGTCTGTTTTCTTAAGAAGCTTGTTGTTGCCGGATACAATATTTTCATTTCAGGTGGAACAGGTTCGGGCAAGACTACCTTTCTGAACGCACTGTCGGATTTTATTCCAAAGGATGAGAGGATCATTACGATAGAGGATAGTGCCGAACTGCAGATCGTGGGCGTAGATAATCTTGTCCGGCTTGAAACAAGGAATGCGAATGTGGAAGGGTGCAGTGAGATCACAATAAGAGACCTGATCAAGTCAAGCCTCAGAATGAGGCCTGACCGGATCATAGTAGGCGAGGTAAGGGGTGCAGAAGCCATAGATATGGTGCAGGCACTTAATACGGGACACGATGGCTCCCTGTCCACCGGTCATGCTAACAGTGCTGTGGATATGTTGGCGAGGCTGGAGACAATGATACTTATGGGAATGGACCTGCCTATCCCGGCGATTAGGGGACAGCTTGCAAGCGGAATAGACATAATCGTGCATCTTGGGAGACTGAGGGATAAGAGCAGAAAGGTTCTTGAGATTGCTGAAGTGATTGATTATGAAGATGGGGAAATAAAACTTCAGTCGCTATATCGTTTTATAGAGAAGGAGGAAGACCGTGAAGGAAAGATCATCGGGAGGCTTGAGCGTGAAAATCCGCTCATACATACTGAAAAGCTTAGGGCGGCAGGCATCAGGGAGTGCTAATACGTTACAGGATTATGATGAATATCGCATGAAAAGCAGGGATGTTATCGTATGTATGGTGGAGGGAATGATGATTCTTACACTAATATCATATGTTTTCTACCGTTCGCCCATTGCATTTTTAGTTTTAATCCCGGCACTGGTTCCATTTATTGATTACAAGAGAAAACAGAAAATTGAAAAGCGTAAAAAAGAACTTACATTGCAGTTCCGTGAAATGATGTATTCCCTGATCGCAGGGCTTCAGGCCGGATATTCGGTAGAAAATGCTTTTAAAAACAGTTATTCCGATCTGGTACTTTTGTACGGAAAAGAAGAAATGATGCCTGAAGAAGTTGAAATAATAAACAGAGGACTGCGAAATAACATAAATATAGAAGAGCTGCTTTTTGATCTGTCAGGTCGCTCACATATAAGGGATATAACTGATTTTGCTGAAGTGTTCTCTATTGCAAAACGCAGTGGTGGAAATCTTCCGGAGATACTTAATAATACGGCGTCGGCAATAAGTGACAGGATAGATGTAAGCAGGGAGATAGAAACACAGGTCAGCGCCAAGAAAATGGAGCAGAGGATAATGGATCTGGTACCTTTCGGTATAATCCTTTACATCGATTCAACAACTCCGGGGTTCTTCGATCCTTTGTATCATAATGTTGCCGGGGTGGCTTTAATGACGGCGCTGCTGGCGGTATACGTTATAGCTTTTCTTATGGGCGAGAAGATATTGAAGATTTCATATTAGACTGAAAACGATGTTTTAATGATCTTTAGCAGTTCTTAAAAATGTCGGTTCCGGAATAAAACATAGATAGGAGTAAGTGATATACAACAAGCGGGAAGTTTTAGTCAGTAAGAACAGGAGCATTCAATGATCGGAATACTTTTAACGATAATATTATTCATGTCATTTTTATTATTTCATACAAGAAAGGTGGAGGTTCCGGAAGACTGTGATACATCTGCTATAACAAAACCTTTCTATAAGTGCGGCATATGGATGACGGCTAAGCTTGTCAGCAATGAAAGAATAAAAAAAGCAATTCTACAGAAGAATTCTGAGAAATTCTATCTATTAAAGCCGGGAAAGGATATAGCACAGGAAAATTATCTGCATCTGGTGAGTAAGGTAAGCAACTGTCTTCTCTTTCTTACGATAGGATGTGCTGTCGTATTGCTGATATCACTTAATACTGAAAATAAAAGCCTCCTTGTCAATGGAAACATGTTGAAAAGAAATGAATTCCCAAAAGGTGATTATATGGTTGAGCTTGACGTGACTATAGATGGTGAAACCTTTGATGGGGAAAAGATCAATGTGCCGGCAAGGTTGTATTCAAAAAAGGAAATTGAAGAAATGCTGCCGGAATTCAGAAGCCTTTTAGAAAGAGCCGTACTTGGGAAAAATACAAGTCCCAATGAGATAACAGAAGACCTTTCGCCTGTGGATGGGATTGAGGGTTATCCTTTCATTGTGGAGTGGAGCTTTGACCGGGAACTGGTAAAGAATGACGGAACACTGCGGGAAAATATTCCGGATAATGGTGTGCTTATGACGGCGGGGGCGGAAATATCCTATGGAGGATACAAAGAGCTGTATGAGTTTCCGCTGATGCTTTATCCTCATAAAATGACGCATCGGGAGATTCTTCACGCAAAACTTTTGGAGGCACTGACCGGGGCTGATGATGAAAGCAGCCAGGCGGGTGAGTTTGTACTTCCTGATGAAACTGATGGCTATGAAATCAGATGGACTGAAAGGAAAAAAGATAATACCCTATTGTTTTTTCTGCTGGTAATTGCAGCTTCGATAGTGATTTTCTTCGCAAGCGACAAGTCGCTGGACAATAAAGTAAAGGAAAGGGATGAACAGCTTATGGAGGATTATCCGGAAATAGTCAGCAAGCTTTCTCTGTATGTCGGAGCCGGAATGGCAGTTAGGATGGCATGGAAAAAGATAACTGATGAATATTTATCAAGAAAAGAAAGTATAGGGATAACGCGGTTTGCATACGAGGAAATGCTTCTTGCTTCATATGAGATGCAGAGTGGAACCGGTGAGCTGGCCGCATACAGGAATTTTTCCAAGAGGTGCCGGGTACAGAAATATGTAAAACTTGTTTCACTTCTTGAGCAGAATATAAAACTTGGCGCAAAGGGGTTTACGGAAAGCTTAAGAGCTGAATCCCGGGATGCACTTGAAGACAAGAAGTCGGGCGCAAGAAAGAAAGGTGAGGAAGCGGGAACAAAGCTTCTTCTCCCGATGATACTGATGTTAATGATAGTAATGGTAGTTATCATTGTACCGGCCTTCATGACAATGTGAGACCGGAAATGGATATGGGAATTTATTTTGGAAAGGAGGCATGCAAATGGATCTTTTAAAAGCCTATTTCAAAGATGAGGGCGGCATGGGAACTGTTGAGGTTATCCTCATAATCGTTGTTCTTGTCGGACTCGTGATCATTTTTAAAGATAATATAACCGAAATAATCAATACACTTTTCGATAAGATCACCAAAAAGACTAACAGTTTCTGATGTTGAATTCCTGATTATTAATTCTGAAGTGCGGTTTCCGGAGGCGTGATGATATATGAATAGATTGAAGCGAAAAAAAACAATAAATATTTCAGGTGTGCTTAGTGTGTACCTGGCGCTTATGATAGCTGTCATGATACCCATAATCCTTACAATGATAGAGGGGGCAAGAATAAGCGCCTTGCGTACAAAAATAGGGTGTGCCGCAGATCTTGCTATGGACTCCGCACTTGCAGAATATAACAGGGAACTGCTGAAACAATATGACCTGCTTTTTATAGATACGGCATATGACAGCGGAATGGGATCACTGGACAATACCCGTGAACATATGCTGGATTATCTTTCTTATAATATTGACCCCGGTAAAGATAATTTTCTGATGGGAGGAGCTGATTTTCTACGCCTTGAGTGTGATGGGCTTGAGTTTACAGGTGTTTCTAGGGCAACTGACGATGATGGTGCTGTGTTCAGGTATATGGCCTTGTCATACATGCTTGAGAAATACGGTCTTGCGTATGCTGAGGATGTAAAGGATATGGCTGAAAAGTCTGAATCCTCGGGCCTTTATGATGGTGATATCGAAAGTGAAGAATCAGATGCGCAGCAGGAACTTGATGATTATGAATTCGAAGCACCTCAGGTAGATGATGGAAACGGTGGGAAAATGGATGATCCTGACTGGTCGGAACCTGAAAAGGCTGATCCGGCAGGCAAGGTAAATAACCTGCGTGGCGGCGGGATACTGTCACTTGTGTGCGAACAGGAGATTTCTTCAGAGTCTGTAGACGCAGATATTTATGCTTCACATAGAGACCTTGTGGCAGGGGATGGAATGTATGAAGAATGGGATGACAGGGAAGGGATAATGTATGAGGTGCTTTTCAATGAATATATCATGGAAAAGGCGGGCAACTATCTTAACGAAAAGCCGGGGAGCAGGCTTAAGTACGAGGTTGAATATATATATGCAGGAAAAGATAGTGATGATGCAAATCTGGGAACGGTAGTGAATCGTATCCTGCTGATACGAGGCGCTGTTAATACAATATATTTTTTTGGAGACGGTGAGCTTCAGGCTGAATCAAATGAACTGGCGGCAGCACTTGCGGCGGCGTCTATGTCTCCGGAGCTGGAGCCGATTTATCTGGCGCTTATTGATGCTGCGTGGATATATGCAGAAAGTGCTTCTGACATAAGAGTTCTCATGACAGGCGGCAAGCTTCCTGTCATCATGAGTCCCGGTGACTGGAGACTCAGTCTGGAAGGTGCATTGGATGCTACGGAAGATATGATCGAGTCTTCAGTTGATGACGGATCGGGTAAGGATATGCCGGACGATCCCGCCAATATGGAAGTTGGATATGAAGGGTACCTGCGGCTGCTTCTATATACGGTATCACGGGAGAATCGTGTAGGAAGGATGATGGACGTTGTGGAGATGGATGTCCGTATGGTCCCGGGGTATGAAGCATTCAGGCTGGATGAATGTATAGCTGCCGCAACGATACAGTTTACGTTTAAGAGTGACTATGGATATGAATTCTTTGTGGAAAGGAATATGAGGTATATGTAGTCCCGGTAAACTGAAATGCTGTTTGTGGATTGCGAATATGTTGGCAGTGCAGCATTTCCGCAAAAGAGAGCTGGGGATGCGATAAACAGGAAAGGAGTAGGAGTGAAAAAAGACAGGATTCAGGCCAGCCTGACAATAGAAGCGGTGTTCCTTGTTCCACTGTATCTGTTCTTCTGCATGTCACTGTTATTTATTATGCAGATGCTTCATATGGAACAGAGTATTGATCATGTATTAAGTCGTACATCCAAAGAAGTGGCTTTGTATATTCCTGCTGAAGGGATGCTTAAGTATGACAGTGCCGAATTGGTAAATGCGGAAAATGCGGAGTATGTATCTGATGACGGCACTAAAGGCCGCGGAGATTCAAAACATCAGTCGGTGGATTATGGTATTGCAGAGACCGTTCTGTCCTGGGGATATGCCTCATCCGCACTTGCTGATTCACTCCCGGATGATTACAGAAAACAGTGCGGACTGGACGGTGATATAAGTCTTCTTGTGGCTTCTATGGTTGACGATAGCGAAGTGGTGGACCTTAAAGCCGGATATGTCATGAAGCCTCTGGCAAATGTTTTCGGCATACCTGATGTAATAATAATGACACGTGCAAGGACACGTGCATGGACGGGATACCATGTGACCGGTGCAGAGAGTGATGCTGATGATGCGGACCGTATAGTTTATGTCACGGATGGAAGCGAGGTCTATCATCTGAGCAGGAGCTGTACGCATCTTGATCTGTCAATAACACCGGTAAATGCTGATGATATAGGTGATCATGTGAATAATGGGGGAGGACATTATTCGGCCTGTGAACGATGCGGCCATGGTGAATCGAGCGGGATATATTTTATAACCAATGAGGGAGACAGATATCATACTGATATAAGCTGCAGCGGTCTTAAGAGAACAATTTACGAGATTCCACTGTCGGAAGTGGGGGATAAGAGAGTGTGTTCAAGATGTGCACAGAGGTATGGCAATTAGAAAAGGGTACTGTTGATATGGACATTGAGACAATGGAAATTACGAAAGAATTATGGTGGGCGCTTGTGCTGGGGACGGGAAGCTTTATTGATATAAGAAAAAAAAGCCTTCCGAAAACTTTTGTTGCAGTGATTTGTATGGTGAGTACGGTAATGCTGGTGATCGGATTTTTTCTAAGTGTGAGCAGCATTAGTTACATGGAAGCAGGTATTGGAGCAATGATTGGCGGTGTGGTGATGGTGGCATCATTCTTCAGCAACGGCTGTATAGGAATGGCTGATGCCATACTGGTTTTTATTACTGGACTGTTATTCGGTTATATGGGGAGCATAGAAGTGACATTATATGCCATATTTTTTGCGGCTATAGTGTCGATAATCCTGATCTCGTTTGGAAAAGCAGGTCGTAAGAGCCATATACCCTTTATACCTTTTATGTTTCTGGGATATGTTCTGTATAGTATTCGGACGATGTGATAAAGGTAAGTAATTAAAACTTCCCACTAACTGAACT
>DGSK01000054.1 GCA_002393955.1 Lachnospiraceae bacterium UBA4364
TTCCACAGACTATATGTGGGAAGTTTTGGTAACTTACTATATAGTATTTACCGCATTTTATATTTAAGTTGATCCCTTACAGGTGAAATCATATTTCAACATCACCTTCGAATACGAACTTAGCGGGACCGGTCATATAGATATTATTGTCCGACTCGCGCCATTCAACATTTATCACTCCGCCCTTTAGCTTAACTTCCACATTTCTGCCTGTTTTTCCATTCAGGATGCAGGCTGTCACGGATGCACAGGCACCTGTACCGCAGGCCAATGTTTCTCCGGTTCCTCTCTCCCACACACGCATAACGATATGGCTTTCATCCACCACTTTGACAAATTCAACATTTATGTTATTGGGGAAGCGCTCATGGTGCTCTATCACAGGTCCGGCCTTTTCCAAAGGAACAGTTTCCGTATCTTCTGTAAAAATGACTGCATGGGGATTTCCCATGGAAACGCAGGTTATCCTGTATGTTTCATCACCGGCTTTTAAAGGACAGTCGATCAGCACATTCGCCCCGGGTGTTTCCGGTACTGCCGGGATCCTTTCCGGTTCCAGGATAGGCGCTCCCATATTTACCGTAACAGTATCCACTTTGTCATCCTTAAGATGCAGATCTACAGTACGGGTAACGCCAAAACTTTCAATTGTCAGCGGATTGCTATCTGACAGTCCCTTGTCATGGATATACTTTGCAACACATCTGATCCCGTTTCCACACATCTCAGACCTGGAGCCATCAGCGTTGTACATCTCCATCTCGAACTCAGCTTCTTTTCCGGGGTTTATAAAGATTATCCCATCGCCTCCGACGCCGAAATTCCGGTCACTGAGCTTTCTTGCAAGTCCCTGCTTATCTTCTACGTTTTCTTTGCTGCCGTCAATATAGATATAATCATTTCCGCAGCCTTCCATTTTCGTAAAATGCATAGTCCCCTCCTCCTTAAAGCTCAATACTTATAAAGATATCTGTCAGTCTCCCACTGCGTCACCTGTTCGCTGTATTCAGCCCACTCTCTCTTCTTACCGCTTATATACAAAGGTGCAACATGCGGACCGAGAGCAGCCTTTATCAGTTCATCCTTTTCCAGTTCCTCCACTGCATCCAGCAGATTTGAAGGAAGCGTTTCTATCTTGTACTTTTTGCGTTCTTTCTCGCTAAGCTCGAAAATATTCTTATTCACGGCTTCAGGAGGCTCGATCTTATTCTTTATACCATCCAGTCCTGCCTGTAAGCATATAGCTATGGCAAGATAAGGATTTGCTGCAGAATCAGGACTCCTTAATTCCACTCTTGTGCCTTCACCTCTTGCTGAAGGTATGCGTATAAGAGGACTGCGGTTCCTGCTGCTCCATGCAATGTGTACGGGAGCCTCATAGCCTGGCACGAGACGCTTGTAAGAATTAACAAGAGGATTCAGTATAGCCGTCATAGCCTTCATATGCTTCATAAGTCCGCCTATGAAATAATATGCCTCTTTGCTGAGACCATATTCATCCTTCGGATCCTGGAAGATATTCTTCCCCCCCTTTGAGAGGGAAAGGTTAAGATGCATACCCGATCCTGCTGTTCCATACTTAGGCTTTGGCATGAAAGTAGCGTGCTGGCCGTGGCGTCTTGCTATAGTCTTTACAGCCAGCTTAAATGTCATAATGTTGTCCGCAGTCTTCAGGGCTTCATCATATCTGAAATCTATCTCATGCTGTGCAGGTGCACACTCATGGTGTGACGCTTCGATATCAAATCCCATTTCCTCGAGGGTAAGAACCATATCACGCCTTGCATTTTCACCGAAATCCACAGGGCCGAGATCAAAATAACCTGCCCTCTCATATGCTACCGTTGTAGGCTGCGCATTCTCATCCGTCTGGAAAAGGAAGAACTCACACTCGGGGCCCACATTGAGAGTATACCCCATATCAGCCGCTTCCTTTATTGCACGTCTAAGGATATAACGGGGATCGCCTATAAAAGGCTGACCGTCTGTGCCATACACATCACAGATGAGCCTTGCAACTTTTCCATGCTGCGGGCGCCAGGGGAATATCTCCAATGTATCGGGATCCGGGTGAAGGTACATATCCGATTCCTCTATACGTGCAAATCCGTCTATGGAAGATCCGTCAAACATGCATTTATTTTCAAGTGCATTTTTCAGATGCGCGGAAGTTATGGCAATATTTTTAAGATTGCCGAAAACATCGGTAAACTGAAGTCTAATGAACTCAACATTTTCTTCTTCTGCAATACGGAGGACATCCTCCTTTGTGTATCTTGCCATCTCTCTCTCCTTTTTATGTTTTTAGCCCAGCAAAGCCCTTAGCCCCGCTAACAGGTTGTCCATACTATCCACAGTCCCGTTCTTCTTCATTGGCAGGTAGGTCACGCCACAGTTTACCTGCATTCCATCGGTTGCAACAAACCCCAGTTTTTTATAAAAACCAACTGCATTCGGAGCAGCATTAACAGTAACAGAACCATCGCCTAACCTATTGTAGCGGAAATCCTCACTCTTATCCTTATCAAGTCTTGCATCCTCACCATCAGGATTTAGGAATTCAATCGCACGCTCTACCAGCATGGTGCCGATTCCCGAGCACTGCATTCCGGTCTTAACAAACAGCAGGGAGATAAAATTATTCTCCCGCATGGATATCATCCCGACTATCTCTTCCTCTTCACTTTCGCTGTCCCGGCATAAGGCCACAAATACAGGATACTTACCACACAGAAAATGCTGTCTCAAAGGCTCATCTGTTATGAATTCCAGAAAACTGTCTGTTCCTTCCCTGCCATAATCCTCTGCATGGAATTCCTTAAAGACCGACCATACAAGATGCATTACCTCATCCCATTCTTCAGGCTTTGCGGCTCTTATGGCGATGTCCACTTTTTTATTTTCAGATTCCACGGCTACTCACCAATATTCTGATCCACGATACCATATTCGGCTTTTTTCTCATCCTGCAGCTGCTGCAAAGTTTCTCCTATTTCCTCTGCCTGAGCCTCACCTGCAGATATCTGCTGCTTAGCTGTATTGTACTCATCAACCGTCTGCTTTGATGACCACACCATTATCATGACGGTAACCAAAACAGAAACTATCAATATCACAAGAAAAATACCGGTACCTTTTTTATTCATAATAAATTCCCATTTTCACTTCCATCCGGCGCCGTAAGCAACCGTCGTGCAAAAGAAAACAAGCAAATGCTCAGCCTATCTCGCTTCCGCTCTCAACATCGGTTTCAGGGGTCATAAGTACTACATTTCCTTCGGAATCCTCTGCACAGAGAAGCATTCCTTCAGAATCAAGTCCTGCCATTTTTGCAGGCTTTAAATTAAGCAGCACCATTACTTTTTTTCCCACCATCTGATCTGGCGAATACCACGCCTTTATCCCGGAAAGGATCTGCTTTGTGGTATCACCGATCTTAACCTGTGAGCAGAGAAGCTTCTTGGACTTAGGCACCTCCTCACACTTAACGATCTCGCCTACAACAAACTGGCACTTTGCGAAATCATCATATGTGATCTGCTCCTTAAGCTCCACATGTATGTCTTTCACATCATCTCCCATTGCGGCTCCGCCTGCTGCCGCATTGGGAGTCTCAGTATTATTTTCAGCCTGCTTTCTGCTCTCATAGAGAGCATCTGCCTTTTCTGTTATTTCCTTTATGTCAAGCCTTGCAAAGAGTATCTCCGGCTCTGCAGTAACCCTGGTTCCGTCAGCAACACCTCCGAAACTTCCCAGCTCATCAAAATCAAGGAGTTTACAATTGAGCTCAGCAGCTATCTTTTCCGCAGTTTCAGGCATAAAAGGCTGTAATAGAGATGCCCCCATAAGTATGCCGGTAGCAAGATTGTACATAACAGTAGCAAGCCTGTCCTTCTTATCCTCATCCTTTGCAAGTACCCAGGGCTCAGTCTCATCAATATATTTATTGCAGCGCTTGAACACATTGAAGATTTCTGTAAGTGAATCTGCCACCCTGAGCGTCTCCATTTTCTCCTCGACCTTTGCATAAGCGCCTGTGGCAACAGCCTTTAAGTCATCATCTATTGCCTCACTTGTCCCCTTATCCTCGAGCACACCGTCAAAATACTTGTTACTCATGGAAACGGTACGCTTTACAAGATTGCCCAATGTATTGGCAAGATCTGAATTGATACGTTCTACCATGAGATCCCACGAAATCTGTCCGTCATTGTCAAAGGGCATCTCATGAAGCACGAAATAACGTACTGCATCCACGCCGAAGAAATCCACAAGGTCATCCGCATAGAGAACATTTCCCTTGGATTTGCTCATCTTTCCATCCCCCTGCAGAAGCCAGGGATGACCGAATACCTGCTTAGGAAGCGGCTCGCCCAGGGCCATCAGGAATATAGGCCAGTATATCGTATGGAAACGGATGATATCCTTTCCGATAAGGTGCAGATCTGCCGGCCAGTTTTTTTTGTACTGCTCCGTAGAATTGCCGTCTGTATCATATCCTATACCGGTTATATAGTTTGAAAGCGCATCAAGCCATACATAAACCACATGGTCCGGATCAAAATCAACAGGAATTCCCCATTTAAATGATGTTCTGGAAACACACAGATCCTGAAGGCCCGGAAGCAGGAAATTGTTCATCATCTCATTCTTCCTTGCCACGGGCTGTATGAATTCCGGATGCGTATTAATATGCTCTATAAGCCGGTCCGCATACTTGCTCATCTTGAAGAAGTATGCTTCCTCCTTTGCCGGCTTAACTTCGCGTCCGCAGTCCGGACACTTTCCGTCCACAAGCTGTCCCTGAGTCCAGAAAGACTCGCATGGCGTACAGTACATACCTTCATATGAGCCCTTATATATATCGCCCTGATCATAGAAACGTTTAAACATCTTCTGGACCTGCTTCTCATGATAATCATCCGTTGTCCGGATAAAATAATCATACGAAGTGTTCATCAGGTCCCATATACGCCTGATCTCGGCAGCTGTCCCGTCAACAAACTCCTTTGGGGACTTGCCGGCAGCCTTGGCCTTTTCCTCAATCTTCTGTCCATGCTCATCTGTACCTGTCTGGAACCACACATCATATCCGTCTTTTCTCTTATACCGTGCGATTGCATCGGCAAGCACTATCTCATATGTGTTCCCAATATGAGGCTTTCCTGATGCATAAGCTATAGCTGTTGTAATGTAATATTTCCCCTTATCCTGCATTGCAGTTCCTCCCAAAAATCTTTTTCTTTATTTAAAATCTATTTGAAATTTGAAACCATCCCATGTAACCATATTCCGGCTTTGATCAGGATAGTCACTTCTAACCTATCTATTTTATCATAATTCACCGGCATCTGCCATCCCCGGCTCGTCTGACCGTAAAGTCCCTCAGCACATCACGTCCCGGTGCAATTTACAGATCGATCTCAAGCTCTACCGGACAGTGATCCGACCCCATTATCTCACTGTGTATCTTTGCTTCATTTATTGCTGATTTAAGCTTTTCCGATACCACAAAATAGTCAATACGCCATCCCGCATTCCGCTCTCTTGCTTTCATCCTGTATGACCACCAGGAATAGGCTCCCACAGCATCCGGGTACAGATACCTGAAAGAATCCACAAAGCCCGCCGCCAGCACATCCGAAAATTTTCCTCTCTCCTCATCGGAAAACCCGGCGTTCATATGGTTGGTTGAAGGATTCTTAAGATCTATTTCCTCGTGCGCCACATTCAGGTCGCCACAGTAGATAACCGGCTTTTTCCTATCCAGCTTTTTTATATAGTTTAAGAAATCATCCTCCCAGCACATTCGGTAATCCAGCCTTTTCAGTCCATCCTGTGAATTTGGAACATACACCGTTATAAAATAATAATTATCGAACTCAAGGGTGATCACACGGCCCTCGTGATCGTGTTCCTCCACGCCTATGCCGTAGTTTACGCTCAACGGCTCTTTCTTAGTGAATACTGCAGTCCCGGAGTACCCCTTCTTTTCAGCATAGTTCCAGTACTGGCTGTACCCTTTAGTATCCAGGGTAAGCTGTCCCTCCTGCATCTTAGTCTCCTGGACACAGAATATATCTGCGTCCGCTTCGTTAAAGTACTCCATGAAGTTCTTGCCTACACAGGCCCTTAATCCATTTACATTCCAGGAAATAAATCTCACGTCACTCCTCCGTTTTTTTTGCCGTTCTGCGCCCCGGTTTAACTATAAGCGCAGGAGTCTCATCCTTAATATCGCTCCGTCCCGCAGACCTGCCGGATCCCTTTACGGGCTGTCCCCTTTTTACGGTTATCGTTGCATTGCCGCCTTTTTTCAGTTTCCCAAAAAGTATCTCGGATACAAAGAGAGGTTTTATCTGTGAATCTATCACACGCTCTATCTCCCTCGCACCATACTCCCTGGTAATGCCCTTTTTCCGGATATAGCTAAGGGCATTCTTATCCACTGATACATCGATATTCTTCGCATTAAGCTTTTTAGTCAGCTCATTAAGCTTCTTGTCCGTAATCTGCTCAGCCATCCTGTCGCTCATATGATTGAAAGATACAATGGCACTCAGGCGGTTGCGGAACTCCGGTGAGAACACCCGCTTCACTTCCTCCATCATAATGCTGTCATTAAATGCTGCCGCACCGAAACCGATGGACTGCTTGCCTATAAGCCTTGCCCCGGCATTAGAGGTCATTATTATTATCACATTCTTAAAATCCGCTTTCAGGCCTTTATTATCGGTAAGTGATGCATAATCCATAACCTGCAGCAGCACATTGTAAATGTCTGTATGCGCCTTTTCTATCTCGTCTAAAAGCAGCACACAGTGAGGTGTCTTCCTGATGGCATCCGTAAGAAGACCGCCTTCTTCATAGCCCACGTATCCGGCAGGACTGCCAATAAGCTTGGATACCGTGTGCTTTTCCATATATTCACTCATATCGAAGCGGACAAATCCAATCCCCAGCTCTGAAGCCAGTACCTTGGCTACTTCTGTCTTTCCCACACCTGTAGGTCCCACAAAAAGGAAAGATGCTATTGGCTTATTGTCGGCCAAAAGCCCTGCACGGCTCATAAGAATAGCATCCACTATCTTATGTATTGCTTCATCCTGACCAAATATCTGGCTCGATAGCCTTTCATACAGATCTTTTAATCTTACTACCTCAGACTGTTCTGCAGTAGCCTTAGGTATATTTCCAATTTCAGAAAGAACTGTTTCTATCACATCCTTGCCGACTATCTGTTTTTTCTTATCTGCTATGGGATGCATCTGTCTGTACGCACCAGCCTCATCTATCAGGTCGATAGCTTTATCCGGAAGGTATCTGCTGCCGATGAACTCTTTACTCAAGTGTACTGCGTGAGGGATCACATCCTTTGCATATTTCACCCCATGGTATTTTTCAAATCCGGGTTTTAAGCCCTCAAGTATCTTTACGGCCTCATCCTCATCAGGTTCCTTTACATCAATATTCTGGAATCTTCTTACAAGAGTAGTGTTTTTCATGAAATACTTTTTGTACTCGTCATATGTAGTAACTCCTATAAACCGTATTGCGCCCTCCTCAAGATAGGGTTT
The DNA here is from genome assembly GCA_002393955.1 of Lachnospiraceae bacterium UBA4364. Taxonomy (GTDB): domain Bacteria; phylum Bacillota; class Clostridia; order Lachnospirales; family Lachnospiraceae; genus NK4A136. The sequence goes on from DGSK01000054.1 coordinate 7,578, forward strand.
CAGCATATTTGATGCATCCATGGAGCCGCTCCCCATGGCACCTGCGCCTACGATATTGTGTATTTCATCAATAAAAACGATGGCATCCTCTATTTCGCTGAAAGCATCCATAACTTCCTTAAAACGCAGTTCAAATTCCCCCCTGTACTGGGTACCGGCAAGCAGTTCTGACAGATCAAGCCTGTATATCTTCACCTCTTTAAGAGTTTCAGGAACATTTCCCGCATTGATCCTTGCAGCAAGACCGTTTACTATGGCAGTTTTGCCCACGCCCGACTCACCTACCAGCAGCGGATTATTTTTTTCCCTGCGCAGAAGTATACGGATCATACGGTCAATTTCCTTGTCCCTGCCTATGAGCGGACGCGATGCAGAAACAGTTTCATTAAGCACATCCGCATATTCTTTTACAAAATCTTCCGGTTCCTCCACCGTTTTGTCCTTAGCCTCGCCATCTTCGCCTTCATACAGCAGATGAACTGCAGAATTAAAATCTCCGGCGTCTCCAACCTCATTTTCCAGATAGAACAGGGCAAAACTGTCACGCTGGTTCATGACTCCCCATATAATGTGGTACAGATAGATATTATCGCTGCCATTTTTAAGTGCGGTTTCTGCCGCTATCTCAATAGTGGAGGCCATTGCATCCGATATGCGATTCTCCATATCGGTATCTTCAAGGTCTGTCCGCTTGGGCAGAATATCCGTGATAAATTCCATCAGATTATCCCGGAAATTTTTTATATTCCCGCCGCACATTTTCATTGCCCTTGCAAATATGGGATCCTCTGTCGCCGCTGCCAGAACATGCTCCGGCGTCACATATTCACTTCCGCAGGTTATTGCAAGTTTTATTGCCTTTTTTACTGTTATATCCGTATGTTTATCAAATATCATATATTTATGTCCTCCGTCAGGCCTCATCCAGTCTCATCTGAAACGGAAAGCCTGCTGCCCTGGCCTTTTCTATAGCCAGCCGCCTCTTGGTAGAAGCTATATCGTATGTGTATTTTGCCACAACCGCCTCGCCTTCGTGATGTACCTTCAACATCAGCGCAACTGCGGTTTCGGAATCCTTGTTAAAAATTTCCTTTAACACCTCCACAACAAAATCCATTGTTGTAACATCGTCATTAAGCATGACCACGTTATACATGGAGGGTTCCTTTAATTTAACTTTTACCTCAGCCTGCCTGCTTTTCTGCCTTTTAGCTTCTGCCATCTGTCCTTTTCCTTTAATGTCATCTTAAAAAGTCTGTTCTGAACCGTGATCAATGATCCATAAATAATGTCCTGAGCAAAAAAGGGGACTGCATTGCAGCCCCCCTTCATAATACAATCTTTCACTGCTTACTCTGCGGAATCATCATCATCCACCACAGAGGCTATGGAGCTTACAACTGTTGAAACCACCGACAGTACAACTGCCAGGATCACGATGAGCACACCACCCATTATAAGCAGAAGCATTATGGTCTGTTCCTCGCCCTGGGGTGCCGCATCCTCTGCCGCTGCCATCACCGGCATTGCATTCATAAGTCCGGACATGACAGCCGCCATGATCATCATTATGATATTCTTAATCTTTTTCTTTAATCCAAGCTTTTTTCCAAACATCGCTGTTACTCCCGCACGACCTGTCACTTCCGGGTGACCACTCACCTCAGATTTTGTTATTTTACCACAGTTTTGTTTTTTTTTATAGACAAATTTACAGTCTGAATTATGCCTCTGAATTACACCTTCAGTTTTAGGCATGGGTTTCTGCTTACAGATTAAGTCCTTTTGCCGGATCTGCACCCATGGAAATGTTCATGCATTCTATTGCCGCGCCCGAAGCACCTTTACCGAGATTATCAAAACGCGATGCTATCATAAGCCTGTCCGAATTGCCGCTCACAAATATCTCCATTCCGTCCCAGCCGGCACAGGCATCGGAGAAAATCGCTCCTCCTGCATCCACATCCGCACCGAAAGGCATCACCTTCATGAATTTCTTTCCCGCATAAAAGTCCGCATAATAATCCCGCAGCGCAGAAGGCGTCATCTGTTTGTTCATCAGGTGTCCGTATATGGGGAACTGTACGATCATTCCGCTATGATAGTTTGTTGTTAGAGGCGCAAAGATAGGCTCTCTTTCAAGCCCGCTTATCTTTTTCATTTCCTTAAGATGCTTGTGAGCCTGCCCCCAGGCATACATCCTTGCGGAATCAAACTTCGCATCCCTGCCATCTTCTTCATAAGCTTCGATAAGCTTTTTCCCGCCTCCACTATACCCGGATACGGCAAAAACAGCTGCCGGATAATCTGCAGGTATAAGTCCTCCGCTTACAAGAGGGTATGCGAGAGCGATGAAACCGGACGCATAGCACCCCGGAACAGCGATCCTCTTACTCGATCTTATCTTTTCCTCAAATTCCCCGGAGAGCTCCGGAAAACCGTATGCCCAGTCATCAAGTGTCCTGTGAGCAGTTGAAGTGTCTATGATGACCGTATCATCATTTTCGACATAGCTTACAGCTTCCCTTGCCGCATCATCTGGAAGACAGAGAAAGGTAAAGTCTGATTCATTTATAAACTTCTTTATCTCTTCGGGATCCTTACGCTTTGCCTCGTCAATATGCATGATCTCGATATCGTCACGATCCTTAAATCTTTCATTGATACGTAGTCCCGTTGTGCCTGCACTGCCGTCTATGAATACTTTTTTCATGCTGATACTCTCCTGTCGTTTACTGTTCAATTTCTGTTTTCTTATGCTCCTGCAGCTTCATTCTTTATGCCCGTATATAGCGTATAATATCTGCCCCTTTCCTTAATCAGCTCATCATGTGTTCCTCTTTCTATGATACGCCCGCCGTCAAGCACCATAATACAATCCGAATTACGAACCGTGGAGAGCCTGTGGGCAATAACGAATGTCGTCCGGCCTTTCATCAGTCCATCCATCCCGGCCTGTACCAGCTTTTCGGTCCGGGTGTCAATGGAGCTTGTAGCTTCATCAAGTATCAGCACCGGTGGATCCGCAATTGCGGTACGGGCTATGGCTATGAGCTGCCTCTGCCCCTGGCTTAAACTGCCACCATCGCTCTTTATCACCGTATCATATCCATCAGGCAGCCTTCTTATAAAACCGTCGGCATTGGCAAGCTTTGCTGCCGCCTCCACTTCCGCATCAGTTGCATCCAGCTTTCCGTAACGGATATTCTCCCTTATGGTGCCGCTGAAAAGGTGTACATCCTGAAGCACTATCCCTAGGGAATGCCTCAGGTCATCTTTCTTTATCTTATTTATGTTTATTCCATCATATCTTATCTTTCCGTCTTGTATATCATAAAACCTGTTTAGCAGGTTCGTGATGGTTGTCTTTCCGGCTCCGGTGGTACCTACCAGTGCTATCTTCTGTCCGGGCTTCGCGTAAAGCTTTATGTCATGGAGCACGGTCTTTTCCGGCACATAACCAAAATCCACTCCGTCAAAAACCACATCTCCGGTAAGCCTTACATATGATGTGGTTCCGTCTGCCTTATGAAAATGCTTCCATGCCCATATACCTGTTTTTTCCTCAGTTTCAAGCCACTCTCCCTCCGATGCGATCAGGGGAGCCGCATTTTCATCTGCTCTTTCCGTATTGGTTTCCACACCCTTAAAGTCAGGATTTCTTTTTACATTCACAAGAGTCACATATCCCTCATCCGTCTCCGGGATCTCGTCCAAAACCCTGAATATCCTTTCGGCACCTGCAAGTCCCATGACTATTGCATTGAACTGCTGGCTTATCTGGTTTATCGGCATGTTGATGCTCTTGTTAAAAGTAAGAAAACTTGCCAGGTCTCCTATGGTAAGTGCAAGAAATCCCGTGCCATGATTGAATACAAGTATGCCTCCGGCCACAGCACACAGCACATAACTCAGATTCCCAAGCTGGGCATTTATAGGCCCCAGCACATTAACGTACTGGTTGGCTTTTTTTGCACTTTCATACAGAGAGTCATTAAGCTCGTTAAATCTTTCCACATTTATCTTTTCGCGGTTAAAGACCTTAACGACTTTCTGGCCTTCCATCATTTCCTCAATAAATCCGTTAAGGCTTCCGAGCTGCTTTTGCTGTTCTATAAAGTATCTGCTGCTGCCTCCTGCAACTTTGCCTGTCACGATTATCTGCACCGCAACCATGATAAGGCTCACACAGGTCAATACGGGGCTTAACACGATCATACTGATAAATGTGCTCACGATAGTAATACCCGAATTCAGAAGCTGCGGCAGGCTCTGGCTTATCATCTGCCTTAACGTGTCTATATCATTCGTGTAGACAGACATGATATCACCATGGGAATGTGTATCAAAATAGGATATTGGAAGCTTCTCCATTTTTGAAAAAAGCTCTATTCTCAGGTCGCGAAGCGTTCCCTGGGAAATATAGATCATAAGCTTATTCTGAACAAAAACCGCTATTATTCCTATAGCATATATTCCGGCCATTACAAGTATGGCATGAAAAAGTCCCGAAAAATCCGGGTTCTCGGCCTTCATAAGAGGCTCAATATGATCATCTATCAGGGATTGCAGGAAAAATGTTCCTTTTATAGAGCACATGATCGTGATTATTATGCACGATACCGCCACTATAAACTGAACCGGATATTTTGACAGCACTCTTACCATCACCCTGCCAAAGATTTTTCCCGGATCCTTGAGCTTCGGTCTGGGCCCCATATTGCGCCCGCGTCCCATTTTTATTTCTTTAACCTTCTGTTCTGCCATTACCTGTCACCCTGCTCGTCAAAGTCGCCGTTTCCGCCGGTCTGTGATTCATATACTTCCCTGTATATCCTGCTGTCCGCAAGCAGTTCTTCATGTGTTCCGAAAGCACTCACCCTGCCCTCATCCATGACTATTATCCTGTCCGCATCCATCACGCTCGAAACGCGCTGTGCGATTATGATCTTTGTTGTTCCAGGAATTTCCGCCCTGAAAGCTTTCCTTATCTTCGCATCCGTCGCTGTATCAACAGCAGATGTGGAATCATCAAGTATAAGTATCTTTGGCTTCTTAAGGAGCGCCCTTGCTATACACAGTCTCTGCTTCTGTCCCCCGGATACATTTGTACCGCCCTGCTCTATTCTGGTCTCATACTTATCCGGGAAATTCTCTATGAATTCATCCGCACAGGCGAGCCTGCAGGCTGCCTTACACTCTTCATCCGTAGCTTCCGGATTTCCCCAGCGCAGGTTTTCAAGTATTGTCCCTGAGAATATAACATTCTTCTGAAGCACTACCGCCACCTGATTCCGAAGTGACTCCAGGGAATACTCCCGCACATCCCTTCCACCTACCTTCACGCTGCCCTCTGACACATCATAAAGCCTGCTGATCAGTGATACCAGAGATGATTTGGCTGAACCGGTTGCACCTATGATGCCTATCACTTCACCGCTATTGATCGACAAGTTCACATCCTTTAATACAGGTACTCCGCTGCCGCTCCTGTCGTATGAAAAATCCACATTGCAGAATTCAATGCGCCCATCCTTTACTTCCGTCACGGGTGCTTCAGGCTCCTTTATATCGGATTCCTCACTTAAGACCTCCGCTATACGCTCCACACTTGCAGCAGACATTGATACCATTACAAATACAAATGACATCATCATAAGGCTCATAAGTATATACATACAATATGTGAGCAGGCTCATTAGTTCTCCCGTCTCCAGCTGCTTAGCCACTATCATATGCGCACCGATCCAGCTTATTGTAAGAATACAGGTATATACCGTAAGCTGCATTACCGGTGCAACCATAACCACTCTGCCCTCGGCCTTTACGAACAGTCCGTAAATATTCTGTGCTGCCTTTCTAAGCCTGTCTGTTTCATATTCTTCTCTTACATATGCTTTGACGACCCTTATAGCACTTACATTTTCCTGAACAGCCGCATTTAAGTCATCATACTTTTTAAAAACCTCCCTGAAGCACTTCATGGCTGCCCGTGCCAGGGAAACGATCACAATGCTTAATGCAAATACGGCAATAAGATAAACACTCGCGATCTTCGGCTCGATGATAAATGCCGCTATCATTGCAAACAGCATCGAAAACGGCGCCCTGAAGCACATGCGAAGCAGCATCTGATACGCATTCTGCACATTGGTAACATCTGTTGTAAGTCTTGTAACAAGACCTGCCGTGGAAAACTTATCTATATTGGAAAAGGAATATGTCTGAATCCTTTCGAACATGGCTTTCCTTAAATTCCTGGCAAATCCGGTAGAAGCCTTGGCTCCGTATATGCCTCCCATAAATCCCGAAAACCACGCCATTACCGCCAGCACTACCATTATGCCGCCCATGACATAAATATGCTGCATATTATTTTCCTTCACACCCTGATCAACGATGGAGGCCATACACATAGGTATTAACACCTCAAAGATCACTTCGAAGATCATCCAGACAGGAGTAGCGATCGAAGCAGCTTTAAATTCTTTTACATTTGAAAGTATTTTTTTATACACTCTCTGTCAAACCTCTTTACTCTTGCTTTTGCGAAATATCCCATACACTGCTTTAACGGGCAATATTATAGCAAAAGATAATAATGATAGTAACAATAAAATTAGGGGCATTCCGAGCCAGACATTTCCAATGATATCAAAAAGTCCCGCCCCTGCAATGATATCCAGTATAAAAGGGTGTATCAGATATACGCCCAAAGTAGACGCCGATAGCAGCTGCAGATACTTATTCCCCTTACCGCTTACCGCTGCCTTTTCTGGGGTCTTTACCAGTTTTGGGATGATAAATATCGTTACTGATATTAACAGATTATGAACAGTAAACGGGCTTGAAAAGAGCTCACATACCGTACCGTCCGTCAAGCTTCTCTTTCCCGCTGATACACAGGCTATAATAAAAGTTATCAGTGCCGCCGAGCAGACAAGCCCGCCAATGCCGGTAGGTATCTTTTTATCTATATGATGAAGGATATAGTATCCAAGAATAAAATAGCCTAGATATCCGGCAAAATAAGCAAAATCAAATATCCTGTAAAAATCTTCCAGCAGATATCTGAAAGGAAAATCAAAAAGAAATATCGTCGGCATAAGCACGGACACCAGGCTGAACAGAATGATATAAAGCAGACAGTTTTCCTTTTTCTCGCAGCCCTTCTTTATAAGAGGAACCATAAGATAGATAAGAGCTATCATCGGCAGGAACCAAAGATGATAATGCCCAGGCTTCCTGAATACATTCAAAAAAAAGTCTTCTTTCCAGCTTACTGCTGCTCCGCTTAGGATAAACTCAAGCATATCTGACAGCCGGTACAGCACTTTCCACAAAAACCACAGTCCAAAGAGTTTAAGGCTCTTTCTTACACAATAGGCTGTATCCGTTTTCCTTTCCGGATCAAGCATAAGGGCACCGGATATCATCACATACAGAGACACGCCTGTAAAAGCAAGTATGTTTCCCGTCAGGGCAAAGAATGAAGCCGATGATCCTACCGCCTCTCTTTCAAGCCACAACGCAGAAACATGAACCAGCAAAACTAAAATACAGGCGATGATCCTCGCCTGATCCGGAAACACTAAACGTTTTTTTTCTTTAATTTCAGACATAATTTCAGACATAATTTCAGACATCTGCTTTTACCTGATCATTAGAAATCCGCACAGGCCGCCCCGCTGTCCTTTTGTAAATCTGTGGGAATGCAAAAGCTCAGGATTACAGCAGGTACATATATCACTTAAAAACACCTTATCTTCAGGAACACCTGTATTTATAAGATTATCCCTGCAGGCTAGCGTAAGATCCAGATAATACTTCTCGCCGGACGATCCCCCGCTCATATTTCCGCTGTCTATGCCGGTATTATCCTTCTTTCGCAATATTCCCATCTTCTCTGCATCAGGATATTTATTTTTAAACTCATCTGCCACATCATTTCCGACTTCATAATGCTCCGCACAGATTCCCGGCCCCACAAAAGCCCTGATATCTCCAGGATCCGTTCCGAAAAGTTCCGACATCTTTTTTACCGTTTCATATATGATGTCATTAACGGTACCGCGCCACCCGGAATGAGCCAGACCGATAGCCTTTCTTTTTGTATCAATAAAAAAAACAGGAATGCAGTCAGCAAACCCTGCCACCAGACAGACTCCGGGAGTATCCGTAACAAGGGCATCAATGTCGTTAAAGTCACGTTCCCTTGTAACGCCCATACCTTTATTATATTCGTTCACATGCAAAACATTGATCGTATGAGTCTGCTTGGCATATACCATTGACTCTGCGGGTATCCCCAGACTTTCACCCATTATCCTGAAATTCTCAAGTATGTTTTCCGGTGCATCACCTCTGTTTGATGCAAAATTCATACTGGAGAAGATTCCCTCAGATACACCACCGAGTCTTGTGGAGAAGCCATGTATCACAAAATCACAGGCCCCGCTCTCAATAGTGAGGCCTGTGTTTTCTGCTTCTGACTTCGTTTTATTTGAAAAGGGAATAAACCTTATGAACGGTGCTTTGCCCGGAATACAAACCAGCTCAGTAGTCCGTTCCCGTCCTTCAATGTATTTTATTTTAGGAATATCTGCTTTATCCAACTCTCTTTTTCACTGAAATATCTGCTTCTTAATGGCAATCCCGAAATTCACTCAAGAGCCTCATTATAAACTGCTCTCGCTCCACCAACATATTTTGGGCGCCTTCTTGCCGCTATGACAATAGCTGAACCGATATTACGCTTTGTGATCTTAAGAGGTACTACCACAGGTTTTATGTGCATGCCTACCATCACTCCGCCGATATCCATGCCTGCGTCAGCCTTCTGCATAAGGCTTTCTACCACCACCGGTGATTTGCAGTTTTTATAAACAGTGGTGCCGAAGGATCCGCCCGCCTTAGGCTGCGGTACGACATTAACCTCTTCGAGTCCCAATCTGTCCGCCACATCCTTTTCCATTACGATCGCACGGTTAAGATGCTCACAGCACTGTGCGGCTATTTCCACTCCGTATTTATCAGCTACAGGTTTTATACCTTTGTACAGAGCTCCTGCCACATCCATACTGGAGTGTGTCCCTACACGCTCACCCACAACCTCGCTGGAAGAACAGCCTATCACAACCACGCTGCCGGCCCCTATCCCGGACATCTCGCAGACCTGGTTCATTACCTCTGCAGCATCTTTTTCTATGGCCGCCAGGTCAACATTTTCATCATTTTCATATGTCATTGTTCCGCTCATTATCAATAAAACCTCGTTTTCTGTATCTGTCCAACCAGCTCACGGTTACTGGTAGTCTTGGAGAACATATCGATCACCTTATCAACTATCTCGTCCGGATGTGATCCGTTAACAGCACGCCGTACGGTAGTGATAGCTGTCAGTTCCTCTTCGGTAAGGAGCAGATCCTCGCGTCTCGTGCTGGACTTCGGAATATCGATAGCAGGGAATATCCTTCTCTCGGAAAGCTTTCTGTTAAGGACTATTTCCATATTACCGGTTCCCTTGAATTCCTCATAAACCACATCATCCATCTTGCTTCCGGTCTCCACCAATGCCGTTGCAAGTATGGTAAGGCTTCCGCCTTCACGCATATTTCTTGCCGCACCGAAGAAGCGCTTGGGAGGGTGAAGAGCTGCGGGATCAAGACCGCCTGACAGGGTACGTCCGCTTGGCGGAACCACCTGGTTGTATGCTCTTGTAAGCCTGGTTATGGAATCCAGGAGAATGACAACATCCTTCTTATACTCTACAAGACGTCTTGCCCTCTCGATGACCATTTCGGCCACCCTTTTATGATGCTCGGCTGTCTCATCAAAAGTTGAATAGATAACCTCAACATCCGGTCCGCCTACGGTTTCCTTCATATCCGTAACTTCCTCAGGACGCTCATCTATGAGCAGGATTATCATATGTATCTCAGGGTTATTTATCTTTATTGATTTTGCCACATCCTTAAGAAGTGTGGTCTTACCGGCTTTGGGCTGGGATACGATGAGACCTCTCTGGCCTTTTCCTATCGGGCTGATCAGATCCATTATCCTCATGGACACAGGTGCCCCCGGATATTCCAGCTTGATCTTTTCATTCGGGAATATAGGCGTCATGTTCTCGAAATTATATCGGGCAGCCGTTGTATCGGGCATAAGGTCATTTACACGGCTTACATAGAGAAGCGCCTGAAATTTCTCATTCTGTGTCTTTACTCTTGTATTACCGGATACGATATCACCGGTCTTCAGCGAGAAACGCCTGATCTGACTGGGAGCTACATAGATATCTGCGTCACCCGGCAGGTAATTGTCACTTCTGATAAATCCGAATCCGTCCGGCATTACCTCCAGAATACCACGTACCATTACTCCGCTGTCCAGCTCCTTAAGCGCCTCCTCGGATAGTTCTTCTTTTTCATTAACCTGACGGGGAATAGGCTTAGCCTCTGGCTTTCCGCCTTCATTTTTTGCCTTGGGTGAAGCATCCTGCTTGGCACTTTCAGCTCTTGCAGCTTTTGCTTCCTCGGCTTTTTCCCTCTCATCCTCACGATCCTTTATGAGCATTGCCTCCACAAGATCAGCTTTTTTCATGGAAGCAGCTCCCTTGATCTTACGGTTCTTTGCCATTTCCCGAAGATCGGTCAGTCCTATAGACTCATATCTTTCTCTCATATTTACCATGTTTTACCTCCGACATGATATTATCTTCCGCATCCTACGCCACGGTCACAGCAGCGTTCTCCGCAATTACATGTATATAAAGCTTGTCCGGTTCTTAAATAATATCTCGATATATTTTTATGTATGCAAAAGTATTCTTTGGAAAAATAATGATATGCTTTTGAAACACCACAAATGTTTTACAAACTACACTCACTTAATTCAAGATGAATGATAACATTTTTTTTCTGATCATGCAAGGGAAGTAAAAAGAAAGTCAGTTTTATTGTCTCTATTTTTCAGCATTAATGCAAACAAGCAATGGATAAAGGAGAAAAAATTCCTGACGACAAAGCGCCTCCGGAACCCGGAGGCACTGCTTTATAAAACTCTTTTCAGTAATAATTCGTTAGCTTGCTAAAGATTACTTCTCCACTGCTGACAGGCCGGCTTCAGCTAAAGCCTTACGAAGTCTGGCATTTTCATCACTGAGAGACTGGTTTTCTTCTGTAAGAGTTTTATTACCTTCCATCAGAACTTTATTATCTTCCTTCAGCGCATCAATCTGGGGTTGCAGCTCTTTTATAGTGTCATTGCGTCCCTCGGCTATTCCCTCAGCCTTTGCATCCCGACGGATCATTTTCTCCCTTGTCTCAAATGTGAAATCAAGTCTTGTCACTTTTTCCACCTCATCCCTTCTGGTGATAAAGAAATCCTTCAGGATATCTTCGTTTATACATTCGTCTACGGCGTTTTTTATTGCATCCGCTAACTCATTATTCGCAAGATTATTTCTGACCCTGTCTACAAAATACGAATATCCGTACAGTACTCCGGAGTTTTCCTTCAGTTCAGAATTGAAACCCGGATTTATATTGTATGCGGTGCAGACCACTTCCATATTCGGCTCATCGGTCTTGTGGCAGAATGAATCCGAAAGCCTCATCACTTCCTTCTCCGGACGGCTCCCGGTGCCATTGTAGAAAACCACAAAATGAGGAGTAGGCAGTGCTATGCGCCTGTGTCCGTACAAATCCTCTTTTACATATTTTACATCATTTTCTATGTCATTTACATAGTAAATCAGGCATCTGAGGGGCATATTCGGGTTGAAAGATGCCTGGTGCTCGTAGTAATTGATATGCCTGTCGATGAGGAAAGAAGCATCGTTCCGAATGGACAATGATATGCCATGGTCTGTGGTTATTATCTCCACGGCATCAGGATCCGTGTAGCTGGAATGATTGAGGGCATTGTAGACATCCAATGCATTTCTCCTGTCCTCAAGCAGCATTGAGAATACGTCGCTTTTGTACTCACGGTTTCCTTTTCTCCCAAATTTTCTTCCGGGTCTTCTGCCCCGCTTCCTACCGGTTCTTTTCTTTGACATTTACGCCTCCTTCTGCAGGAGCCGACACTCCTGCACTTTGTTGTCTGTGTGCAGGAAATGCGGAAAATGCGTAAACACAAGAAGCATAAAGCATTGAAGAATAAGGTCAAGACATTTCCGTATCCCATGCACGGTTAACGTTTAAATCAGGAAAAACTCTGAATGGATGGATACTGTACTCCAAGAACGGGTACACCATTTTCATCCTGTGCCGGGATTCCGGCCTGAGATCCTGTGATGAACTGTTCAAAAAGAAATTTACAGATTTGCCGAAGTATTTCTGCTGCAAAAGAGAAAAATCACAGGTGCAACGGGCTACGTCAAGATTTTTTGATGAAGCAGAATGGCTAAAAGACGAAGCAAAATGTAAGATTACTTTGTAACAGCTCCTAAATATGGTCTGAATTCTACCACGGCTGAAAAACAATTTCAACTGCAGTGCAGCAATGCTTTATGCTTTATGTGCAAAACGCCCCCAGGACCTAACCTGAGGGCACCGCTTTATAAATTCTTTCTCAGAAATGAGCAGGTATCCTTCTAAAGATCACTTCTCCACTGCTGTCAAACCGTAAGTATTTCCCAGTGTCGTGAAACTGAAGAACCTGTCCCCAGAAGCAAGGATGCCTGTAAGGGCAGGATCACCGCCGGGAATAGTAAGCACATAGTCTGTGCCATCTTTTGCAAATTTTATGGAAAGAGTCACACCGGGCTTTTCTGCAAGTGCCTCAAGCACGCCACGGCGTACACTTACCCAGCGCTTTGTCTCAATGCTCACTGTTGTGCCTGCCTCTGCTGCCTTTATATTTTTCTCCAGCGTGTCATTGAAAACAGGGTATGCGGACAGGGTAACTGTCTCCCTTGCGTCTGCATTGTCATGGTCATTCCAGTCATAGATGCCGCACTGCGTGCATCTCCACTCTGCAAACCCATCCACCTCAGTAGTAGGAGCCTGCATAACGCAGTATGCAAACTTGTGGCCTTTCTCGCAGATATGATGGTCATGCTCATGTGAACCGCTGCCACCATCTGCTACATCATAGTAAGCTATTACATATGTCGAAAAGCGCCCTGCTGTAACAGGAATACGTCTGGTCGAGGATCGCCCTACTTCAATAGGAACTCCGTTATGAATCTGAAATACTATAAAGTGCCTGGTAAAGCCTGCGGGCGCAAGCAGGTAGTCAGGTGCTATCATATATACTGTTAAAGACCGTCCACCAAGATCTGTCACCTGCAGTCTGTTTCCTCCGCCTACAAGGAAGAGGCTCAGATCAGTGTACAATCCTATATGGATATTTTCACCCAGTGACGCAACATAATCTTCAGCTACTGCCTTCTCTTCTGCGGGTACTGTTTCGTCTATATTTGAAACCTCAAGCTTAAGGGCAAGGTCATCTGCACCTGCACCTGCAAAACCTTCTTCTGCAGCAATTTCAACAATGTCATCAGAGCTGAGACCTCCTGCCTCACATGCAGGTGCGCCGTCGGCAGGTTCAACGATGAGCGTGCCGCTATTGTCATTTTCTTCCCACACAGCATACAAAGTGGTGTCGGTATCCGGCATATTAAGTGTAGCTCCATCTGCATAAACAGCAGTCACACCCGCACTATCAGTGTCCCAGCCCCGGAATGTAAAATTGTCTTTGGTATATTCGTTCCTGTTCAGGGTTACCGATTCGCCCGGTATATCTACCGTCGGATCCATCTCGCCTGTTCCGCCATTGGCGTCATAGATAATCTGACTCGTTCCGGCCTGACCAGCGGACAACTCAGCACTTCTCGTGACCGTTGCGCCTGCCGGAATCTCTACTGTCCACGACCAGGCGATTCCGCTGTCCTGAGTATAAGTAGCCGTATCTGTCCGATTTACAAAAACATTATCATCAGCTTCTCCATAATTTCCATACCACCTCGTTGTGAAATTGCCATTACCGGGAATAAGTTGAAATTCCAGAGAGCCGTCTTTCGAAGTCATCCTGATCCCACTATCCGTAAATGAACATGGTGCCTCATCATCGTCACCAATCTGAGTATCCGCCCATGATCCGATTTTTACAGTCTTGGCCTCACCTGAAGTATTGACCAGGGTATAAGTAACCAGGACTGCCTTACCACGCACTCTAGCCTCAATGCTCGACTTCACACCTTCCGATGTATATTCTTTTCCGTAAGCAAAATCGTCAAAATTTATACTCGCACTATTCCCAACCTGCATGACGGTCGTATAGCCCCCGTCGCTGAATGTTGTTGATATCGTGCCGTTTCCATTTTTACCATACACATCAAATCCGTTTGCAGATTTTCTGTAACCAACATATGCGTTTCCTCCCGACTGTGGTACATCAGCCTTCGCCTTCATGCTTATCCCCGGCATCATTCCCAGCACCATCACGAGGCTGAGCAAAAGTCCCAACAACCTGTTCTTCTTTTTTTTCATATTTTTCTCCTTTACTTCTTGTTATTCCACGGCTGTTATGGCCGCCGCATTACCATGATTCACTTTTCCGAAGCGCCATCTCGTGAGCTTCGCTCACTCGATGATGCGGCATTCGCCGCATCTGCGGACAAGCTGTAATCCGGACGGCTGTGAGCAAGCTCCCGCCGTCCGCCTTCCATCTTGTCCTGGCGCTTCTCATTGCTAACGCACAAAAATACCGCCGAGCCTGACAGGGTATACTTACCCTGCCAGATCCGACGGCTATCCGCTACGAATGCTATATTCAGTTTTAGAGCATATTAAAAGAGAACCGTTAGCTCTGCTCTGCTCTGCTCTGCTCTGCTCTGCTCTGCTCTGCTCTGCTCTGCTCTGCTCTGCTCTGCTCTGCTCTGCTCTGCTCTGCTCTAAGGAGCGTAGGTCTGTTACGCATAGCTGTCAAGCCCCTTTCCGTCAAAAATATGAGAAATTCCCATTTCATGTATCGGCCTGCCAGTGCGGATTCTTTACCCCTGCACGTGAGCATAAAGATACAAGTAGATTATAGCAGAACCAGAGGCTGATTTAAACGGATTTTTCAGAAATTTTCCCGAAACACGGAAACCTTTTGTTAGTCTTTCTCTGTAGGAAGCTCGCGTTCATATCCGGCGATATAAAACGGAATATATGCAAGTAGAAAATTAAAGCCTGAGTCACAAGACATATGGCTAATATCCGGAGCTTATGTTATAATCCTTTATCGAGCGGAGCGGATGATCGCACGCAGATGCGTGAGGAAAGTCCGGGCTTCACAGGGCAGGATGCCGGATAACGTCCGGCGGAGGCGACTCCCGGGAAAGTGCAACAGAAAACAAACAGCCTTCCGGCATTGCCGGAGGGTAAAGGTGAAAAGGCAGTGTAAGAGACTACCGGTCTTGTGGTAACACAGGACGCATTGTAAACCCCATCCGAAGCAAGACCAAACAGGAGACCATGGACCTGCCCGGTCCGTCTCCAGGTGGGTCGCTTGAGCTGTATGGCAACATACAGTCGAGATAGATGATCATCCCGGCACTTAGGTGCTATGACAGAACCCGGCTTACAGCTCCACTCTTTTTTTATTTCTAACAGACCTGTCATTTTGACAGTTCCAGATCAGAAATCTCCCCTCTCAGGACATTGACGTCTGTATATTTCTCCTGTCCCCACATTCCGTCCAATACCAGCCGGTCACTATACTGCCAGATCGTCCAATCCTGTACCGGAGCCAGATATACATTCCTTATCCAAAGAGGATAATCCTCATATCCGTTCTTCAGGTATTCATTGTAAAAAGACTGCGTGGAATAGATCACCGGTTTCCTGCCATAATACTCTTCCAAATACTCCAGCATATCCGTCAGTTCTTTATTGACGGAGGCTTTGTCCGGATGCTGCTGACTGCCATAATACTCAACATCTACAGCCGGTATCAAGTTCCCCTCAAGATTTCCTACAGTTTCAATATAGTTCTCAGCCTGTGATATTCCGGGACTTTCAAAACTGAAGAAATGATAAAAACCTATATGTATTCCTGTTTTTTCAGCATTACTTCTATTCGACTCATAGCATTCATCTACATGCGAACTTCCTTCAGTAGCCTTGATATAAACAAACTCTACGCCCTGCTTTTCAATGCTCTCCCAGTCAATATCACCCTGATAATGTGAGACATCTATTCCGCGATGGCTGTATTCCCGCGCAATAACCATGTTGGGTACCTGAAAATAAAACAGTGCCGCAATTATGCAAAACAAAATAAATACCAGTAAGACTGTCACTGCAGCTATCTTCTTTTTGTCACTCATCCCATATCCTCAAAGTCAATTTTATTAGTTTTTTCATTATAACACCTAAGTCTCATCCTGAATCATTTTGTACTGAAACAGACATTAACGATTAACCTGTCATTGCTTCCCTGCCAAACTACGGATGGCTAATTCTGTATGAATATGCTATAATTTTGTGTAGTTGAAGCCGATAAATACATGCGGATTTGCCGCATCAGTAAAGTACAGCAGAAAACACTGTACATAAAAAATACAGTCGAGATATGTCTAAGAGTTCCAGCGAAACCATTGATCTTTTTTCATATATGAGTTCCCTTTCGGATGAGAACGAATCGCCCCTGGCTGCCAGGATGCGGCCTGAGACCCTTGATGAGGTTGTGGGTCAGTCACACATCATCGGTCCGGATAAATTGCTTTACCGGGCCATAAAAGCCGATAAAATAAGCTCAATCATATTCTACGGTCCACCCGGAACAGGAAAGACGACACTTGCAAAAGTCATTGCCGCCACCACTTCGGCTGATTTCAGGCAGATCAATGCAACTTCAGCCGGCAAGAAAGACATGGAGGAAGTGGTTGACATCGCCAAGAACAACAAGGTGCTGAATGACACAAGGACCATACTCTTTATCGACGAAATCCACCGGTTCAATAAGGCACAGCAGGATTACCTTCTGCCCTATGTAGAGGACGGCACCATTATCCTCATAGGTGCAACCACGGAAAATCCTTATTTTGAAGTAAATGGAGCACTTATCTCCAGGTCAATGATCTTCGAGCTCTATCCCCTGACGGATGACGAGATTAAAACCCTTATTAAGAGGGCTCTGAAGGATGATAAAAAAGGACTGGGTTCCTACAAAGCCGACATAACAGATGATGCCCTGGATTTCCTTGCAGATCAGGCCGGCGGTGACGCAAGGCATGCGATCAATGCTCTGGAGCTTGGCGTACTGACAACCGAACGCTCAGCGGATGGAATGATCCATCTTACAGCAGAGGTAGTAAGTGAATGCATACAGAAAAGACGCATCCGTTTTGACAAAGACGGCGATAATCATTACGATACCATTTCTGCTTTCATAAAAAGTATGCGCGGTTCCGATCCGGACGCCGCAGTTTATTATCTCGCCAAGATGCTCTACTCCGGCGAGGATATCAAATTTATCGCTAGAAGGATCATGATATGCGCCGCTGAGGATGTGGGACTGGCAGATCCCAATGCGCTCAATGTCGCAACCTCCGCTGCCCTTGCGGTCGAGCGTGTCGGTATGCCTGAGAGCCAGATAATACTGGCAGAAGCCGTTAACTATGTTGCTTCTGCCCCCAAGAGCAACAGTTCGAATAATTCCATTGAAAAAGCTATGGCTGTGGTACAGGAAACGGGCAATCTTCCTGTTCCCGATCATTTGCGGGATGCGCACTATAAGGGTGCGGCAAAGCTGGGGCGTGGAAAAGGATATCTCTATGCTCATGATTTTCCAAACCACTATGTAGACCAGCAGTATCTTCCATACGAGCTTTCCGGCACAGTATTCTATGAACCCTCCGGGCAAGGTTATGAAAGCAAGATCCGTGAACACCTTGCACGGATAAAGAAAGAAGCTTCGATCTCGGAAGGAGGTGAAAACAACTAAACCTGTCCATCGTCAGGCTCGAACGGAGGGGGAACGGCCAGGGTGAACGGTCGCAGGAACAGACATTTCTGCAGTAATTCAAACTGATATGGGGGTACTTATGAATATTGATTTTTATGGTGATGAATTCATCGAAAGCAATCTTTTTAAAGCACAGGTCATTAATTATCTTACACAACTGACAGCCGCAGAGCGTGATGAACTTCTGAACACTATAGTTTCTTCTAAAACAAAAGCCGGTTCATGTCCGGCTGTTAAAGAAATCATTTTTGAGAACCACCCGGAAAAAAACGGAAACCTGAAATGCATACGTTTTAAATGCAGGCAGTACATGGTAGAAATTGAGCAGATAACCCGAATTCAGCATCTTGGCAGAAATGCCTTTTTTTATTTCAGAAATTCCGACGAGTTCAAGATCAGATGCAGGCTAAAAGATCTTGCAGAAGCCCTTAAGGCCTACTCTGATAAGCTCATCCGCATAAACAACACCGAATATGTGAGCTTTTCCCGGATTCGTGAGATCCACAAAAACGAGGTGCGTCTTGACACCGGAGAGTCATGCTACATTTCCAGGTCATATCTGATACGTGTTCGCAACATACTGAAGGATTATAATTTTCTTTTATGACAAACCGGGTCCCGAAGTAACAGGACCTGCAGGTTCTGTTGCTTCAGACATCAAATGCAGGACATGAACAACATCCTGCAGAAGTTTACATAATAATTAATTTTGTAAATCAATGGTCTATAATGCAGTCGTGGCATGTTGATCGGATCTCCCCACAGACACATCTTGATCCGGGGCACATATCTTTCGCTGGCGCGATGGCCATAGCTGACGATATGGGGGAAGGGCAGCGGCATGCTGATCATATATACGGCGGAGTCTTACTGCTTATCCCGCCGTAGACAGAACAAAAAACAGCCGGTGCATCTGCACCGGCTGTTTTCATTTACTATCCGTCAGTTTCTGCCATATAACCTTCCCTGAAAAGTATTCCTCTTTCTCATTTCCGAATGTATGCCGTTCATCACAGTTTTCTTATCGCCGCTCCACCCCGGGGCTATAAGTATGCTTTTGGGGCCATCCCCCGTAAGTCTGTGTATCACTATCTCCGGTGACAGCAGTTCCAGACATGATATTACTAAATCCGTGTACTCCGATCTGGTAAGCACATCAAACTTCCTTGCTTCAAAATCATCAGCCATGTCAGTTCCACTCAAAACATGAAGAAGCTGAAGCTTTATCCCGAATATGGGAAAGGTGTTCAGATATTCAATGGTGGAATGCATCATTTCCACGCTCTCCCCCGGCAGCCCCAGTATCACATGAACTATAACAGGTATTCCCATATCATTCAGCCTGTGTACTGCCAGTTCAAAAACAGATGTCTCATATCCCCTTCTGATATACTTCACGGTTTCCCTGTGGATAGTCTGAAGACCCAGTTCTATCCAGATCACTTTTTCAGGGTACTCACGTTTGAGTTCATCCAGAAGTTTTAAGACTTCATCCGGCAGGCAGTCCGGTCTGGTTGCTATCGATATTCCAATGACATCCCGGTCATCAAGAGCAGCCTTATACAATACCTTCAATTCCTCTGCAGGAGCATAGGTATTGGTATATGCCTGGAAATATGCCAGGTACTTTACCGGATTCTTGGAGCTGACCAGCTTTTTGCCCTCTTCCAGCTGCGCCCTTATGTCAGGCTTCCCGTCACTTGATGCTGCAGAGGCAAACTCACCGGAACCACCTTTTGAGCAAAAAATACAGCCTCTGCTGCCGAGAGTCCCATCTCTTACAGGACAGGTCATCCCGGCATTGAGTGCTATCTTATAAATCTTAGTTCCAAAAATTTTCTTGAAGTAATAATCCAGGGAGTAATATGGTTTATCCCCCCACTGTTTAGCATTTTCTTCCTGCATCATTGCTCCGTTATTTGCGGTTTGTTTCTGTTATATGGCTCTTTACCGCTTCCGCAACCACATCCGCTACGGAAGGATGGAATGCTTCAGGAATGATGTTTGTTTCGGAAAGCTCATCATCTGGTATGAGTGATGCGATTGCCTTCGCTGCTGCCATCTTCATATCCTCGGTAATCTGCTTTGCCCTGCCTTCCAATGCTCCCCTGAAAATTCCGGGGAAGGCTATCACGTTATTTACCTGATTAGGGAAATCCGACCTTCCGGTTCCGACGATACGGGCTCCAGCCTCTTTAGCAAGATCGGGCATTATCTCCGGAACAGGATTAGCCATTGCAAGGATTATGGCATCTTTGTTCATGCTCCTAACCATATCCTGTGTCACAACACCCGGTGCAGAAACACCGATAAAGATATCTGCCCCCTTCATTGCGTCAGCGGTGGTACCGCTTATATTTTCAGGATTTGTTATGTCAACCATCTTCTTCTGCATCCAGTTGAGCTTCGGTGCATCCTTTGAGATCACGCCCTTGCTGTTGCAGAGAATGATATTCTTAAAACCATAGTTCATAAGAAGCTTGCAGATGGCAATTCCTGCTGAACCTGCGCCGCTTATCACTACCTTACAGGCAGCAGGCTCCTTGCCTACTATCTTGGTCGCATTGATAAGGGCTGCCAGTACCACAATGGCAGTTCCGTGCTGGTCATCATGAAATACAGGAATATCAAGTGTCTCCTTAAGCTTTTCTTCTATCTCGAAACACCTGGGTGCACTTATATCCTCCAGGTTTATTCCACCGTAGCCCGGTGCAAGCCAGGTCACTGCCTTTACGATTTCCTCCGTATCCTGGGTATCCAGACAGATCGGTACTGCATTTACACCTCCGAATTCCTTGAAAAGAATGGCCTTTCCCTCCATAACAGGCATAGCAGCCTTCGGACCGATATTGCCCAGTCCCAGTACAGCACTTCCATCGGATACAACAAGAATAGTGTTACCCTTTATGGTATATTTATAAGCCGCATCCGGATCCTGTGCGATCACCTTGCAGGGCTCCGCTACCCCCGGTGTATAAGCAAGCGCAAGTGCTTCCCTTGAATCCACCGGTGTCTTTGACACGGTCTCTACCTTTCCTTTCCACTCCGCGTGGAGCATTAAAGCTTTTTCAGCATTACTCATGATGTTCCTCCTTAGTCACTTTAGTAATTTATAATTAGTTAAAAAATGGTGGGAAGTTTTAGTCAGTAATCATACTTTGAAGCAGCTTCCCCCTACAAATTCCCTTACTATCGAATTAAATGGAAGCTTTTCACTGCTTATGCTCAGGAAATAATCCAGGAATTTAAGCAGACGCTTAGCCTCCTGATACTCCGCCATATCCGGTGTCACAGAATAAAGCAGCGGCTCTGCAAAAGGCTTTAAAGCTGCCATCTCATATATGGATGCGGAATTAAAGGTCGCATCAACATTTTCCTGGAAAGGGAAGATGTTCTCTTCCTCACCTCTCCTTACTGAAGGCCACATTCCGATAGTCCTCTGCGCAGAAGCACCTCTTGTCCTTGCATCACGCACCAGCCTCCGCAGAAGCCTGTTATCTGTCGTAGGTATCCTGTTATGCTCGTCAATATTAAGACTCGTAAGCGCACTGATATAAATCTTATATTTGCTCGATACCGGCAGCGCGTAGCTCATCTTATCGTTAAGACCATGTATGCCTTCAATTACAAGTATATCATCCGGTCCAAGCTGTTTTATATTTCCTTTATATTCACGCTCGCCTGTTACAAAATTAAACGTAGGAAGCTCTACTGCCTCACCTTCAAGGAGCTTAAGCATATCACTGTTGAAAAGCTCCACATCAATTGCCTCAAGGCATTCGAAATTGTAATTACCGTCAGCATCCTTAGGCGTATCCTTACGATTCTTGAAATAATCATCCACACCTATAGGATGTGGGGTCAGTCCGAAGCTTGAGAGCTGCACAGACAGCCTGTGGGAAAATGTCGTCTTGCCTGATGATGAAGGTCCGGCTATCATTACAAATTTCACACCGCCCCTCTTCACTATATCCGCCGCTATTTCAGCGATGCGCCTTTCCTGAAGTGCTTCCTGCACAAGTATAACACTATCCATTGCACCGGCACAGATTTTTTCGTTAAGGTCTCCCACTGTACTTATATGCAGTTTCTGGCCCCATTCTGTAGCCGTATTCAGAGCGCTGAAAAGATTCTTCCGTGGCTCAAAAGCATCAACTTTGTCAGGGGTCCCCGCTGCAGGAAGTATCAGCATAAATCCATTTTCATATTTCTCAAGATCAAAATACTTTACGCAGCTCGTGTTAGGAAGCATATATCCGTAAAAATAATCCTTGTATCCATCAAGGTCATAAACATTTACGCTGGAGCCTCGCCTGAACTTAAAGAGGCTGCTCTTATCCGTCATGCCATTCTGTTCAAACAGGGTTCTGGCTTCTGATGTAGGATATGATGTCTTTGTAACAGGCAGCGCCTCACCCACCAGTTCTTTCATGCGGATCTTAAGCTTTTCTATAAAAGCATCATCAATATCCATATCAAACAAAGGTCTTATGAACAATCCGTTTCCTATGGCAAATTCCACTTTGAACTGCTTGGATTTATCGTGGCCCAGCACATCATCAATAGCCTTCATTGTAAGCAGTATGGCACTTCTCTCGTATGTCTTGTGTCCATCCGGCTGGGATAAAGTCACAAACCTGATTTCCGCACCATCCTTTGCTTTCCTGTAAAGTTCCCTTAATTTCCCGTTCTCTGACACAAGAGCTATATGATCGCCGCTCTTGTCCTGATAATCCTGTATGATCTGCTCATACGTTGTTCCGGATTCATATTTCTTCTTTTCGCCGTTGATTTCAATAATGATCTCACCCATAAGCAACCTCCTTGATATTTGTGCAACCCATGCCTTATTTTTGCTATAACATTATCTCCAACACTGTCTCACAGACACTCATACCACGGTAAACGGAGGCGTCTGTGACGCAATATTTACATTTAAGCCGGGTATCTCCTTTCTTATAAAATCCTTCATATAGGTACAGAAGATCTTTTCAATACCCCAGTGTCCGGCATCGATTATGGTCAGTCCCTGTGCTACAGCATCTATTCCGTCATGATGACCTATGTCGCCGGTTATCAGCACATCAGCACCGGCTTTTATTGCGTACCTGCTCATCCCCTTTCCTGACCCCGGCGAAATGGCAGCCCTTGAAACCTTCCTGGACACATCACCGAATATTCGGACACTGTCAATCATGAATACATCCTTTACCATTTCAGCGCAGTCCTCAAGGCTCATTTCCTGAGGCAGTCTGCCCACCCGTCCTATACCTTCCTTTGAGATGGAATCCTCGCTGGTAACCATAAGGACTTCCCTGTCTGAAAGCTCCATCCTGTCAGCGGCATCATCTGCCATTCCTATAACATCAAAATTAGTATGCATAGCATAGCAGGCTATATCGGAAGAAATAAGCTTTAACAGCCGTCTTCCCGTCATATCATCATCTGTCACATGGGATATCGATCCAAATATAAGAGGGTGGTGGGTAAGCAGGAGATCAACCCCTAAAAGCACCGCTTCCTCCACAACTTCATCCGTAGCATCAACAGAGATCAGAACAGAATTAACTTCCTTCTTCCCCCGGCCGCACATAAGCCCCGGATTATCCCATTCTTCTGCAAAAGATAACGGCGAGTGTTCTTCAAGCTTTTTTATCAGTTCCTCAAGATACATAACCCCCTCCTTACAAGTTCCAGTTCCTGATTCAGTTCGTACAGCCGTGCGTTCTTCCTTTCCGCTTCCATGTCGGCCTGTTCTATTTCAGCTATAACGCCGGAAAGAATCCCTTCCCTGTATTCAAGATAAGCCTGCAGAACAGGGTGTTTCTTTTCTATCAGCCGTTTACCGAATATATATGCCACGTCCCCATATACTTCCGGATACGTTTCATGGGCTCCACATGCCTCCGGTCTGTATTCCACTGCCATCATAGGATAATATTTACCATCCTCAAACACCATATCTTCGTCAACAATGCAGAATCCCTCAGCTATCAGAAATCTTCTGACAGCCTCCGCATCTGACTGAGGCTGAAGCACAAAGCGGTCCAAATCCTTAAATTTTCCGATATTCTTTTCTATTATACTGATCATGAGATGTCCGCCCATTCCGGCAACTATTGCGGCATCACATTCCTTTTCCTTTAGGCCGTCGGCTCCGTCGGAAAGACGGCACTCAATTCTGTCAGCAAATCCTCTTTCCAGTATGTTCTTCTTTGCTGCACTCAGAGGTCCCTCCCTGAGATCCATAGCCAGAGCCCGATCATACAATCCCCGCTCCACAACGGCCATGCTTACAAGAGCATGGTCGCAGCCTATATCCGCTATGCACAGCCCATTCCCCGCCAGTCCTATGACCGCATACATTCTTGCGGACAGCTTTATCTCTGTATTACTGTTCATTATACGCTGTATTTTTTTCTGGAAAGGTCTTCCACAAGACGTTTCCCTGCTATTAACCGTTCCAGTTCTGCTGCGGGATCCGTCGCCATGTTTGACGACGCCCCCAGACCATTCTGTTTTACTTTAATTACAAGATTCTTAAATCTCTCCGCGCCGGACTCCACATCATGATTCTGTTCCAATTCCTCCGGTGATGAAAAGAAAATCTCCGTCACCATACGTTTTTCTTCGTCTTCCTCAAACTGCTCTATAACTAATGCAGGAACCACTTTTCCATTGGCGATCTGTCCGAAAATAATTCCGGCAGCTTTACGGTATACTTCATCAGTAAAATCCGTTGCAGAAATATCCTCCTTTATCTGCTCGTACAATTCCGGCCGCTGCGCTATCCAGGCCAGCAATGTCATCTCACAGTGTTTCACGCTGCCCTTAATGCTATCCTTCCTTTTTGCGCTTTCCTCATTGCCCAGGCTTCTTACTTTAAGAGCTGCTTTTGTCCTTTCGCTTGCCCCACGGCTGGCGGCAGCAATGACAGCCTTGTGCAGCGTATCCCTGTCAATATTATAGATAGAGGCAACATCCGTCAGATAGTTTTCCCTTTCTATCTCATCTTCAAACCTGCAGAGCATATCCACAAGAGTTCTTGTAAATTCTGTTCTCTCCCTTGCGCCTGCATTCTCTGTTTCAAACGGCACATGTGCCTGCCTTACTTCAAACAGGAATCCGTCTTCGGCATGGTCAATCCTTTTCTGGAATTCCTCAACCCCCAGGTTCTTTATGAACTCATCAGGATCCTTGTATGGCCGCATGTTTATAACACGCCCATGCATATCATCCATTTCGTTCAATATCGCCAGTGCTTTCAGGGCAGCCGACACGCCCGGTCCGTCACTGTCATAGGCTAAAAGCACATCCTTGGTAAAGCGTCTTAAGAGCATTGCCTGTTCAGGGGTAAATGCGGTACCAAGTGAAGCCACAGCTTCAGTAAATCCCGCCTGATGCATGGCAATAACATCCATATACCCCTCACAGAGTATCATATAGCGCTTCTTGGATCTTCGGGCATTATTCAGACCAAAAAGATTTTTTCTTTTTTCAAATATCAGGTTTTCCGGTGAATTCAGGTACTTTGGCTTTGCATCACCCAATACCCTGCCGCCGAATCCTATAACCTTTCCATTACTGTTCTGTATAGGGAACATCACACGGTTTATGAATTTATCCACCATGCCTTCTTTTTCATAGAAAACACCCAGCCCGGCTTCTCTTATCAGCTCATCATCATATCCTTTTTTTCTGAGATACTTCACCATGTCATTACTGTACTGAAGGGCATATCCGAGTCCAAAATGCTGTATGGTTTCCGGTGTCAGCTGTCTTTCTTCAAAATACTTAAGCCCCAGTGCTCCGGCCTCAGTTTTAAGCTGGTAGAAAAAGTATTTTTCCGCTTCATTCATTATCTCATAAAGCTTTTCCCGCTTACCCATCTCACGCTTCATTTCCGGAGTGTATTTTACTTCGGGAACCGATACTCCTGCCCTGTCAGCAAGCATCTTTACAGCCTCTGGAAAGGTATAATTTTCATACTTCATCACAAATGAAATAACATCACCGCCTTCAAGGCAGCTGAAGCAACGGCATATCTGCTTACTGGGAGAAACAGAAAAAGAGGGATTTCTGTCATTATGAAAAGGACAGAGCCCCACATAACCTCCACCCTGTCTTTTTAAGTGCACTCTTTCACCGACCACACTCACTATATCTGTTTTTGAGAGAACCTCATCTATGATCTCCTGCGAGTAATAAGGCATATGTTCCCCCTAAAAGCTAAACTTTCAATATTTCCATGACTTCGGTATGAAGCGCTCCTCATACTTTGATATGGCATACCTGTCTGTCATAGTGGCTATGTAGTCACAGGTAACACGCCATACAGGATCTCCCTTTTCCATAAGCGCCTGGTATTCCTTCGGCATCTCGTCATGGTGATCAAAGTAGTATTCATATAAAGTCTCTACCAGGGCTACAGCTTTGTGCTCTTCGCCCTTTACAGTCTGATTGGAATATACCCTCTCAAACATAAACTTACGCATATCCAAAAGAGCCTGCAAGACCTCATCATCCATAAGAATGTCGTCCTTGCCGATACTTGTCCTTATGGTATTATGGATCAGCTTGTCCAGACGTTCTTTGGTGGTCTTACCTAATACTTTTCCAATCTCAGCAGGAACATCGTCATCCGTAAGTATCTTTGCCCTGAGAGCATCATCCATATCATGATGGATATATGCAAACTTATCGGAAAGCCTTACTATCTTACCCTCAAGGGTAGACGGCATCATACTGGTCTGATGGTTTCTCATGCCATCCAGTACTTCCCAGGTAAGGTTAAGCCCCTCTCCATCCCTTTCAAGCACTTCTGCCACCCGGACACTCTGCTCATTATGCCTGAATCTCATCAGGCTGTCATTAGCACTGAAAACGTCCCAGATATCACCCGCATCCGGCTGCACTGCGGCCAGCATATCACCACCCTCACCGACACATTTCTTTATTGCGGTGTTAAGAGCACGCTCACCTGCATGACCGAAAGGCGTGTGCCCCAGATCATGACCTAATGCTATGGCTTCTACCAGATCCTCGTTAAGCCTTAGTGCCTTTGCTATAGTTCTTGCTATCTGGCTTACCTCCAGGGTGTGGGTAAGTCTGGTCCTGTAATGATCCCCCTCAGGATTGAGGAAAACCTGGGTTTTATCCTTAAGCCGGCGGAAAGCTTTTGAATGTATGATCCGGTCTCTGTCACGCTGAAAAACCGTTCTGATATCACATTGGGGTTCATCCTTTCTCCGCCCTTTTGTATCAACACTCCTGGTTGCAAAAGGACTTAAGGAACTTTCCTCAACCTTCTCAAGTTCTTCCCTTATCGTGATATCTTCCATATTTTTCATCTGTGATCCCCCAAGCTGCAAATATGCTATACTGCCATGCCGGGTAAAGCCGTCCGCAACTCTTAACTGCCTACTATGACTTCTCACTTGTTGTATAACACTAACTTCCTCACACCGGCAGCCTGCCTGACGGCGGTGCCGTTCGCACTGCTCGCATAAACACCGTCAGACATAGGATGCACGATGTGAGAAGTTTCAATTACTAAAACTTCCCACTAACTGAACTACTTAGAACGACACTCGCAATTGCGCCGGAACAATCACGATGCGTTGTTAGCCGAGGGGAAATCCAGTGCTTACAGCCCGTTGTTATCCGGTGCAGGGC
>DGSK01000066.1:0-336 GCA_002393955.1 Lachnospiraceae bacterium UBA4364
TATCCGAGAAAACTTTTACTCTGTGGATGCATATTCGTTTGATCCGAGAAATAGAGAAGTATGGGATGTTAATTGGAGGGATACGGGCACAAACAGTAATCTGGTCGCTCCTAAGAATTATGAGTCGGTCGGGTTTTAGCTGTATGACAGAAAGCCGAATGAATCAGAAAGCAACTTTAATGTGAGGTTTTTGTATGGTACGAGAAGTCATAAAAGAAGATTTGGATGCATTGCTTGATCTGTATCTGTTTTTACATGAAGACAGTATTCCGGAGCATGGTAAGCACTTAGAGGAAACATGGGAACAGATTCTTGAAGATCCCAATCATCATCTGA